>CALOBR010000021.1:0-370595 GCA_942491665.1 Jiangellales bacterium | reverse complement strand
GATCGACCCTTCGACGAGCCCACGGACAATGTGTCCGGCCTTCTCGCCAGACAAGATGTTGGTGGCGACCCACTCAAGCCATTCGCTCGAGAGGGTCAGCGCATCATCCGCGTCCATGGGAGCAGCGTAGACTCCAATTCCGTTCGGATACACCCGTCAGCGACTCATTCGGGCGGCATAGGCCCGTATCGATCCGTGGGGCGGCGGTCCGGCGTCTCCTACTGGCGGGATGGGTGGGAGGCCGCCGTCAAACGTCGAACTCGCGTCCCGTCGTAGTCCGCCGTCGCCGATGATGAATCCGCCGTCGCGCCCGCCCTCCGTCGACCGGGGGTGGCATGGGAGGGATCCCGGACATCGTCGACGCCAAGGTCGTTGGGGAAGCCGCCGTCATTCGCTACGCTGGTGTCCATCGAAACGGAGCCATCGGTCGTGACGTCGGCGTCGTCAGAACCCGAGTCCCCACCGCCATCCGCGGGCTGGCTCGATTCGCTGCAGCCGCCCAGCGCAAGGGCGCCAGCGAGTGCGAGACCGCTTGCGCGGAACACCAGCGGCCTGGTTTTGGGTCTTGATGATAGTGCCATGGTTGCTCCAAAGTGATTTGTGTTGGGCTTCGTGCCCACTCACACACTAAGCACTCGATGATGCTCAACAAGCGTGAGGAAGTGGGAAGTCGCACATTGCGCGACATATCACGCTCACCATCAATCGTTGCGACGACGAGTGAGAGACGCAACGACGACACGACCCGCGCCCTGTTCGATTGGAGCCCGCGGCGATCAACCGTTGCGACGACTAACCGTTGCGACGACTAACCGTTGCGACGACTAACCGTTGCGACGACTAACCGTTGCGACGACTAACCGTTGCGACGACTAACCGTTGCGACGATGAGGGAGCGACGCGACGACGCCGACGACACGACCCGCGCCCGGTTCGATTGGCGCGCCGAGGGGAGTGGCAGCCACCGAGAAACCGCTCGCTTTCAAGCAACGCGCGGGCGCGCGCGAGATGAAAAGATAGGTAGTACATCACGAAGGGAGGGCGCCAGATGGCGTTGCGGACTCGCATAATCCCGTTGAACGCTTGAGCGATCAGATGGAGCGCGACCACCAGGTGGGCGGCGTGCTTGTCGCAAACACAAACCGACCACCTGGTCGCAGCACGCGCCGCACCGTGCGAATCAAACGCACCTGGTCTTCCGACTCGAAGTGTCCAAACGCCTGAAACTCACCACAAGATCGTACCGTGCGCCGAAGTCGGAGGGGAGCTCGAGCGCGTTCGCCTTTCGCCACTCGATGTCCGTGTTCCGCCCCGCGACTTCGAGCATGCGTCGGCTCAGTCGACTCCCACAACCTGTGCACCGCGTTCGTGCAGCCGGTACGCCGCCGCGCCCCGTGCCACAGCACAGGTCGAGCGCGCGGAAGGCCCGATAGGTCCCCGCGAGATCGAGTGTCGCGTCGATGATCGAGCTCGGCGTCCGAAACGGTGTCACGTCGAAGCGCTTGGCGAGCCGATCGTAGCCGCTCTCCACGGACGAGAGGGCTTGGGTCGCCAGCTCTTGGAGCGAGGGGCCATCTGGATGAAAGAAGCGCACTACCGCTTCATGATAGGTCGGGGGGTCGTGCGATGTCGCGCGCAGAGAGCGTCCTTGTCTCGGTGGACCGATATGACGGCCCGTGGCGTGCGCGGCGACCCGTCGAGTGGTACGCCCCGCGGTGCTCTGGCTGCGCTTCATCAAGATCCTGGCCGTCTGCGGTTTCGCCGCGGGGCTGATCGGTGCCCTCATGCCGGGCCTGACGCACGCGGTCCGCCAACGTTTCGTCTACGCGCTGGCCGCGCCCTCCTTTGGCCTCACCTGGGCGCTTGGGTTCGTGTTGGTGGGGCTCGCCGGGCACTCGTTGTTTTCGGCGTGGATCCTTCTCTCCCTCGTTTTCTCCATGATCTCCCTTCAAGCGCTCCTCTACGTGGCCGGAAAAACCGGATCGACTTGGCCCAAAGTCGGCCCTGGTCGCTGTTTTGGGGCTCTTCGCTACGATCGCCCTCATGGTGTGGCGGCCGGCCTAAGCGGCGGCGTGACAGCGGCGCCGTGCATTGTAGGATGCGCACCATGAAGACGGCTTCGACGTTCTTGGCCTTGATGTGCGGGTTTTTGTGCCTCCCCGCTGCTGCCGCCGCTCAGTTCGACGACGAGTTCGAGGACTTTGAGGAGCCGGTCGAAGCGCCCGCCGAAACCGCGCCCGCGGACGAAGCGGACCCTTTTGACGAGTTCGACGAGTTCGAGGACCCGGCCGAGGAAACGGACGTTGCTGTTTCGGGGGGGACCGCCGAACCCGATCCGGACACCACCTCTGAGAACGACGGAGAAGAGGCATTCACGCGCCACCCCTCGGACCGGCATCGCTTGCGCCTTGGCAACACGCTCTTTGGGACGACGGGCGGCATCCGGATTCCGCATGCTCTCGGTGCTCCGGGTGGGACGTTCCGCGTTCAGCTGGCGCTTGAGTTCATGGCGAAGAATGGGTTCCTGCAACCGGACGATGAACACAGCCGAGTCGGTGGCGCGCTCTCCTTGAGCTGGGCCGCACATCAGCTCGTTGAGGTGTACGCGTCGCTCTGGAGCTATGCGACCTCGAACAACAGCGAGTTTCCAAATCTGCTCATCGTCCTCGGCGACGTCCAGCTGGGCGCCAAGGTCGGCGTTCCCCTGAACGACGTGACCTCCATCGGCGGCGACCTCGGTTTCATTCTCTCCACGGGTACCGGCCTCGGGCCGGCGTTTGGCAGCATGGGGCTCCGCCTTCGCGCCAATGCCACGATCGACTTGCGCGGTAGGCCGTCTCCAACACCTTTCATCGCGCGTTTCAGCGCTGGCTACACCTTCGACCGGAGCGAGAAGCTCATCGCAGCCGATGAAGACCGTCGCTATGACCGGCTTCCCGATCCAGCGCCTCGTGAAGAAGAGACCCGTAACTTGATTACTCGAGCGGAGCGCAACGCGCTCTCCATCGACCGGACCGACTTCTTCAACCTCGGGATCGGTTTTGAAGTACCCATCGAGATCGGCGACGAGATGATGCTCAGTCCGATGCTGGAGTACGCACTCGACATTCCGGTCAACTGGCAGGGCTACGTGTGCCCGTTTGTGCCTGCCGTTCCTGGCGGCGATGCGCCTCGACCTGGCGACGACGACTGCCTTGAGCGAGTTGGCTTTCCGCGTTCCCGCAGCGCCTGACGCTTGGGGCGCGCTTCCTTCCGCCCGTTCGCGGGCTCGGCGTTCTCGCCGCGCTCGACATCGGTCTTACGGGGCGCAACGCCGATTCGGCAGTGCGCGAGCTCTCCCAGACAGCGCCTTGGAAGGTTTGGATTGGCGTCGGCTACGCGTATGACGCGCGTGCCCCCCAGGTTCCACCGCCGATCATTCGGGAGGTCGAGGTCCTCGTCGAGGTCGCCGAGGAGGGGCCAGGGCGCTGAATCCGCGGGCGTGTGCTCGAGACCGAGGGCGACGTCGGAGTCGACCCACCCACCATTCGGTTCGTTGAGCCGGAGATGACCGCGCTGCGAGGCGACGGCGAGGGGCGTTTCACGACCTACCGGTTCCCACCAGGCACGGTCCGAATGAGCATCGAAGCGCCGGGCCACGCCACCGGCGTGTGCGAGGCGACGATTCCGGAGGAGGGCGGAGACCAAGACCTCATCTGTCGTTTGGCGCGCACGCTCGTCGAAGTGGAAGACGAGCAGGTCAATCCTCGAGCAGATTCAGTTCGCGTTCGACTCGGATGAGATCCTGAGCGAGTCCTTTGAGTTGATGGATCAGATCGCCGCCGCGTTGCGTAGCCATCCGGAGATCCTCACGGTTGAGATTCAGGGGCACACCGACGACCAGGGAGACGACCAGTACAACGCGATACTCTCTCAGCGTCGCGCGGAGTCGGTGCAGGCCGGCCTCGTCCAGCGCAGCGTCGACGCGGCGCGACTGCGCGCGCGCGGGTATGGGGAACTCCGGCCGCTTGTTTTGGCAACGACGGACGAGGCGCGTGCGCGCAACCGCCGTGTCGAGTTCCGTATTTGGAGCGCTCAGAATGAGCGATTCGCCGAAGCGTGGTTCGATGCGCTTCGTGGCCGCGACCGCAGCGCTCCTGAGCGTCGTCGGCGGCGCGGGGCTCTTCCTTGCGCACTGCACGCGAACGCGGCCCGCGGACCCTACGGGGTTCGACCTAGACGCCGGCGCGCGGCTCTACCGCACCTACTGTGGCCTTTGTCATGGAGACGAAGGAGAAGGATACGCCGCCGACGACGCCAACGCGCTGGCCAACCAAGACTTCCTGGTCAGCGTGAGCGACGAGTTCCTGCGCGTGGCCATCGAAGAGGGTCACCCGGGTACGGCCATGGCGGCGTACGCCGACGAAGCTGGCGGCCCGCTTGCCGACGACGAGGTCGCGCTCTTGGTTCGCCACATTCGCGCATGGCAGCAAGAGCCGAGCGTGGAGATGAGCGACGCACCCATCGAGGGTGATGCGCTTCGTAGGATGGCCTGTGTATGCCCGCGAATGCGCGAGCTGCCACGGCGGACAGGGTCAAGGCCAGAGCGCGATCAGCCTTAAGAACCCGGTCTTCTTGCGCACGGCGAGCGACGCTCAGATCATGTACGCCATTCGGCACGGGCGCCGCGGCACTCCGATGCCTGCGTTTGAAGGTGAGCTCGAAGACTCGACCCTCAACGACTTGGTCGCACTTATTCGCAGTTGGGCCAACGACGAGGCGCCGGCAGCGGATGCTATCGCCGCGGACGAGATCGGCGATGGTCCTGTTGTTCTCAATCCAGAGGGCGGCCAGGCAGAGTTCTCGCCACTTCGTGAGGGGCGATCTGTCCCCCGGCGGAGGTCGCCGCGGCGATCGAAGCTGGCAAGCGCCTTGTGATTTTGGATGCGCGACCGCCCTCGGACTACGTGCGCTTTCATGTCGTCGGCGCGATCCCTTCGCCGTACTACGCCGTGGCGGACGTCATGGAGAAGCTGCCCCGCGATGGGACCTGGATCATCGCCTATTGCGCGTGCCCGCACGCGGCATCTGGCCGCGTGATGAACTACCTACGCGAGCACGACTTCGAGAACACCGCCGTGCTAGACGAAGGCGTCCTTCACTGGAACGACGAAGGCTATCCAGTCGTCACTGGACCCTCTCCTGGCACCGTCGCAGACGCCGAGTAGCTCTGCGCTCGGCGGGCAATCAGCGAGTTAGCGACCGCTCTCGCGGAATCGGTCGGCGAGCGTGCGAATGAAGGCGCCCATCCAGGGCTTCATTGCGTCCAGTTCGCGCTCGAAGACGTCGGCGTTGATCACTTGGCAAATCGTCACGTCCTCAGCGATGACGCTTGCTGTGCGAGGGCCAGGGCTCAAGATCGCGGTCTCTCCAAAAACCTCGCCCGGCCCCATCGAACGCAGAATGGTGTCACCCTTTTTTACGAGGCAACGACCGCTCCGAATGATGTACGCGGTGTCGCCGATGTCGCCTTCTCGAACGATGACGGCAATTCCTGCTGCGAATTCGGTTGAAGGGAAGGGCGCTCCGCCCCGCATGAACTGCATGAGCGCGTCTCGAAGCTCGCGCACGGAGCTGACCGATCGTGTAAGGGTCTTTGGCCATCGCTTTGTTGACGATGGCGATCAGACCCTTGGAGACAGCGATGTTGTCGACCAGCTCTTCGATCGGAGTGAAGGCGCCCATTTGAGCTCGAAGCACGCAAGCCCAGAAGGTTCCCGCAAAAAACGGCGACTCTGGGTTAGCGCCTGATAGATCAACGCGCCCACCGCGAACACGTCCGAGCGCTCGTCGATGTCGTCTAGTCTGCCGCTTGCTTGCTCGGGCGCCATGTGGGTTGGGGTACCAGCGAGTGTTGTCTCGCCGCGGTGCTTTGGGCTGGGAGAAAGTGAGGGCGCGGACTCTGAGAGCACGAGCGCGACTCCCCAGTCCATGAGGTAGACCTCGCCGAACTCACCCACCATGATGTTGGACGGCTTGATGTCGCAGTGAATGACGTTGCGGCTGTGAGCAAACGCGAGGGCGTCGCAGACCTTCAAGACCACGTCGAGCACTTCGAGAATCGAGTGGTGGTCGAGGGGACGGGGAAGCTCCTTGAGGATCTGGGAAAGGGTCTTGCCGCCAACCAGCTTCATTGTGAAGTAGAGCTGGCCCTTTTCATCGATCGCGAGCTGGCGGACCGGCACGATGTTCGGGTGGTCGAGCTGCTTGTGGACCTGCGCTTCGCGAATAAAGCGGCGAAGGGTGTCTGGGTCATCTTGCAGGTGCGGATGCACCCTCTTCGCGCGGGACTGTCGTCCGAGGACCGGGTCGTCGACTTCATCGATGGTTCCCATCCCGCCCGCGGCCAACTCACCGAAGCTTCGTGGTTCAACGAGTTGCGCTTTCCGCACGAGATCGATCAGCGCGCTCGGGTCTTCGCGCGGAGCGTTCCTCTCGCCCACTGCGGCGCTCACCGTGACTTGGTCATCGCCTACGCGGCGCGAAGCAGCTCGAGTGGGCGGCTGACCTTTTTCCACGCTCGACATTTCCGCCCATCCTAACCCGCACGAGGGACTTCGGCCATGATTCGGCATCAGAGCACAACTCATAACGCCTGCTGCCGATCCGTGACGAGTGGGCCAGGTAATGCGCGTGTACGAGCCGAAGGATTGCCTAGACATCTAGGGCGAGACGATGGTCTTGGATGGTGTTCTCACGACGCGTGGCGGCGGTTGTCACATGCGCTCTAGCGCCACGAGAGGCACTTATGGCTCGGATGCCCGTTGATTCTGAACGTTGATGATCGCGCCCATCCCGATCATTGCAACGTTTCCGATCACCACCAGCCAGGGGCCCATCCCTGGCCAGGCCACGGCCAGAGGCACGGTTCCGACCCAGGCGAGCGCGTAGAATCCCGCCCGCCGGTCGAGGGTGACGGCCCCCATCGAGGCACCGAACGCAAAGAGGAGCAGAACAATGGGTGCGAAATCCAGGTACGACGAGCCCTGAAGAAAGGCGATCCCAACGAGCGAGGTTGTCGCGGCGGCCGCGACGAGCCAGCTGGAGACGGTCGCGCGGTTGAAGTGATTGCGCTGCCAGCGCCGTGAGGTCGCCGCCGCGGCAACACCAGAAAAGATGAGCAGCACCACGAGACAGCCGAGCACAACGCGGAGGTCTTCAGTGATCGCGCCGGCGACCCAGATACCAACCCAGACGAGTCCACCGGCGAGAAGCGCAAATCGCCGAAACTCTACCTCGACGCGTTTGTCCGATTCACGTTCGAGCGCATTGAGTCGAGCAGTGGCAGCGTTTGCTTGCAGCCGTCGCTTCTTCGACTTCGCGCCGGATGTCGTCTGGAACGATCGCAGTGGACGCAAGCAGGCGGCTCGCTACGTCTGGGAGACTACGCTTGAGCGCATCGCGAATTCCTTCACGAACAAGGTCCAGCTCACCTCGGATCGCCGCCGGATTGTCGGGCCACGCATCACGCGCTGCGCGAAACATGACGGCGGCTTCAGTCGCAGAGAACTCGGCTGTGTCGTAGTCTCCGGCCTCGCGAGCTCGTTCGGCGACCCGTGCCCGGCGGACGGCGCGGTCCACCAACACGTAGGACTCCCGTTGGCGCAGGAAGCGCTCGAGGTCCTTTCGTAGTTCGTCCACGTCCCGGTGCCGATCGCCGATTGCGGGGGCCATCGCCCGATCAAGGATGGCCCTCAGTTCCGCTGGAACCGTCTGTTCCGACGGCCATGGCTCTCGTTCGCCACCAGGCAACGGCCGCCAAGGAGGGGCGCCATAGAGCGCGTGCCAGAGACTCGCGCCGAGCAGGTAGACGTCGGTCGCCTCGCCGAACTACGACGCGTCGCCCTCGCACTGTTCGGGCGCCATGTAGGCCATCGTTCCCGCGACCTCCCTGCTTTGCCTGCGGGAAGGTGTCGTCGTGCTCCTTCAGGGAGACGGCCAACCCCCAATCCAGCAAGTACACCTTGCCGAAACGGCCGACCATCACGTTCGAAGGCTTGATGTCTCGGTGAATACACGCGGCGCTGGTGCGCGAAGGACACCGCTCGCATCACGCTGATCACCCCCTGATGTGCCACTCGACCAGGTCCGCGCGGTTCTCCTCCGGGATGTGCTCCCGATGTCGAATGAGACCGTACCAAGACCGTCCCTCGATGCGGTCAACACGAGCTGCGGACGGTCCTCGTCGTCAAAGACGAGGTCGTGAACGGGGACGATGTTGGGGTGCTCGAGCGCTCCGGTGATGTAGGCCTCGCGAAGCAAGAGGTCCTGCTGCCCATCGTATTCGGACAGTAGGGTCTTGATGGCGACCTCGCGACGTAGGGAGTGCTGCACGCCGACGCGAATTGCAGCCGACCCACCCGTCCCACATGATGTGACCGACCTCTACTGCCGCCAGTGCTCGGTCGCCTGAAGCAGGAACCTGGCTGCGGCTCGTCGGCTTCGAGGAGAGCAGCTCCGAACGAGAGGTTGGTGGGAGGGATGCTAGGGGGCGCCGCGTCGGCCGCTGGGGCCTTCAGCCGATGGACCGCCGGTCGCCCCTGCACGCTTTCGCGCTTCGGTTCCAGCCGGTCGTCGATCGTCCGATCCGAGTCGCTCATCGACCCGCCTCCCCGAGGCTTGAGCCAGAGTCACGCCGCGTCCGCCTTTCGCACCTCCCCATTGTACTACGCGCGAGCGGCTGGTGGGCCGCTCCTGGCCTAATCGGGCTCTACGCCTTGCTCTGGGTGTTCTGAACCTGCCCTCGAATTCCTCGAGGCGTGGCCACCGCGCCTCAATCTGGGCTCCAGCGGCCAATCAGGTGTGGTCCACACCTACCGTTTGCGCTGGGCCCGATCTACCATGCGCCATGGCGCAAAAAGGGTCATTCTAATCGACGGCACCGCGATCGTCTTTCGCGCGTTCTTCGCGATCCCGAGCACCTTCAGTACCTCGACGGAGTGCCGACCAACGTGACGTATGGCTTCGCGCCGATGTTTCGAAGTTACTCTCCGGCAAGACGCCGGACCTGGGTGTCGTCATCTTTGACGCTCCGGGGCCCACCTTTCGAGACGAGCGCTTCGCCGAGTACAAGGCACAGCGACCGCCGATGAGGAGTGAGCTGCGGGTCCAGCTTCCTTGGGTGCGTCGTGTGGTCGAAGCCCATGATTTTCCCATGATGAGCGTTAGCGGTTTCGAAGCCGACGACGTGATCGGCACCCTCACCCGAGAGGCCGTCGAAGCAGGGCACGAGGTGTTCATCGTTTCGGGCGACAAGGACTTCGCCCAGCTGATCGGCGACCAGGTACGAATGGTCGATACGGCCAAGGACGTGACGTACGACGCGGAACTCGTGCGCAAGAAGTGGGGAGTGCCGCCGAGTTCGTTCATCGACTACTTGGCGCTGACCGGTGACGCGGCGGACAACATTCCAGGAGTCAAAGGGATCGGTCCCAAGAGCGCCAAGGCGCTCTTGGAGCAGTACGGCGACCGACGGAGTGCTCGCGCACACGTCCGAGCTCAAAGGAAAGCAAAAGGAGAACCTCGAGACCCACGCGGACGACGCGCGCCTCTCCCGTGAGCTTGTGACGATCGACCAACGTGTCCCCCTCGATGTGGAAGTGAACCAGCTGCTCGTTCCAGCGGTCGACAACGCAAAGGTCGACGCGCTCTATCGTGAACTGGAGTTCTTCTCGTTGCTCAGCGGGGATGACGCACAGGCCCATGCGGACGCAGGCGATTTTGCGGCCTTTGCCGACGAGCAGTCAGCCGCGGAGTTCGTCCAGAACGTCAAGGAAGGACACGACGCGCTCGCTCTGCTTCCCGTGTACGATGAACCTTCCGCCATGGAGGGAGCGTTCGTTGGCTGCGCTCAGTCCCCTCTCCGCCGAGGGTACGGTTGCCCGTTACCTGCCATTGCGCGGTCAGGGGGGGCTGGGTGACCCCGCGCTCGAATTGGTGCGCTCATGGATCGAGGACGAAGACCTACGAAAGATCGGCCACGACGTACGCGACCTGCATTGCCTGATCATGCGGGAGAACATGCAGCTGCGGGGCGTTGTTGGCGACACTCGCCTGGCCTCGTTCCTGATCGATCCGACGAGGGACATCCCGCATCGACTGGACCAGATTTGTCGCAGCTGGCTTCACCGAACGCTCCCCTCCCGCAAGGACTTGGTGGGAAGTGGAAAGAAGCTCCAGTCGGTCGAGGCGCTTTCGCTGGAGAGGGTGAGCGACTACGCGTGTCATCTGGTGTCGACCGTCGCGGAGGCTTGGCCCTTGCTCGCCGCTGCGCTGGTCGATGAGGGCCAGTCCGACAACCTTCAGCAGCTCTCACTCCCGATGGCCGAGGTGCTCGCACGCATGCAGCTCGCTGGAGTCCGAGTGGACGCCGACGAACTGGAGCGGCTCGGGGTGGGGTTCGAAGCTCGGAAGAAAGCGGTCGAGGCTGAGATTCACGAGATCGCCGGCCGCAAATTCAACATCGGTTCACCGAAGCAGCTCGGGGAGGTCCTCTTCGACGAAATGGGGATCCCGGTCGTCAAGCGCACGAAGACAGGTTATTCGACGGCCGCGGACGTGCTCGAAAAGCTCGCCCCGCAGTACCCCATCGCAAAGCTCGTGATGGATCAGCGAGCGCTCGCCAAGCTCATCAACACGTACATACGGGTGCTCCAGGAGGCGATCGGCGAAGACGGCCGAGTGCATTGCACGTTCCAGCAAACCGCGGGCATGCCTCAGGGCGGCTCATCACCACCAACCCGGACATCCAGCGAACGCCGATTCGAACAGAAGACGGGAAGCGCATTCGGGAGGCGTTTCTGCCGCGGGCGGGGTGGGACCATGATGTCCGCCGACTGGAGTCAGATTGAGCTTCGCATCCTCGCGCACATGTCCGGCGACGAAGTGCTCGTGGACTCCTACACCCGCGGCATCGATGTCCATCGCCGCACGGCAGGTGAGATCTTCGGAATCCCGACCCAGGTGAGGTCGACCAGGTCCAGCGCAACGTCGGCAAGACGGTGAACTTCGCGACCGTCTACGGTCAGGGAGCCAATGCGCTCGGGTAGAGCCTGGGCATCACGCGAAGTGAGGCGAAGAAATACATCGAGCGATACTTCGAACTCTACCAGAGTCCGTCGTTGGCTGATACAACGGTCGCCACCGCGTACGAGACGCGTTTCGTGGAAACGATTATGGGTCGTCGTCGGTACATCCCTGAGCTTTCCTCCAACAACTTCTCCGACCGCTCCTACGGCGAACGAATCGCCACGAACACGCCCATCCAGGGCAGCGGCGCAGACATCTGCAAAGCGGCCATGCTGCGCATCGACCGGGAGATCCAAGCGCGCTCGCTCCAGTCACGGATGTTGCTCCAGATCCACGACGAGTTGGTCTTTGAGGTTCCAAGGGACGAGGTCGATGTGCTCACCACCCTGGTTCGCGACGCGATGGAGCATTCCTACGAACTCCGCGTTCCGCTCGTGGTGGACATTGGTGTCGGGCGGAGCTGGGCGGCGGCCCACTAGCCGGTCGACGACAACCCGGGAGCCGCGGTCCGGCGGGTCGATTTGCCGACCCTGCGGACGACCCCATACTCCCGCGCGTGACGTCTAAATCCTCCGGTCTGCTGCGTATCCTTGCCGTCTACGTCGTCGCGCTCCTCGTCGCAGCGCTGGCCGCTTTCCTCCTCCTCTCGACCCGATGACTCTCCCTGGGAGTCTGGCGCTCGACATTGTCGCGACCCTCGCCGTGTTCGTCTTCAGCGTGTTGTGGTGAAGTTGAGCGCGTACGACGCGTACTGGTCCGTTGCGCCGATCGCGCTCGTTGTCGTCTGGGGGGTGTTGGGCGGTGCGAACCCCTGGCGCGTCGCCTTGGTGTGTGCGCTCGTGTCCTGGTGGGGTGTACGGCTGACCTACAATTGGGCGCGCGGGTGGACTGGAATGGACCACGAGGACTGGCGCTACGTCGACCTGCGAAACAAGACCGGAAAACTATGGCCCGTCGTGAACCTGGGTGGCATTCACCTCTTTCCGACGGTTCAGGTGTTCGCCGGACTTCTCCCGGCCCACGCCGCACTCACTACCGACGCGCCGCTCTCCGGCTGGGATATTGTCGCGGTCGTCGTGACCGGCGGCGCCATCCTCCTTGAACAAGTCTCCGACCGCCAGCTGCACGACTACCGGATCTCGAAGCCCGCGAAGGGCAGTGTGTTGAACACGGGCGTCTGGGCTTACTCGCGTCACCCCAACTACGTCGGCGAGGCGCTCTTCTGGTGGGGCCTCTACTTCTTCTCGCTCGCGGTCGGTGGCGAGTGGTGGCGCGTGACGGGTGCGCTCGCCATCACTCTCATGTTTCGCTTCATCAGCATCCCGATGATCGAGGCCCGCCATCGAGCCCGTCGGCCAAACTACGATCAACAAGCTGCTCGAGGGGTTTTCCTGCCCCTACGAGCGCGCTCTTCGGCGCCGAACGACTAGCCCGACGAGCAGCCCGATGACCCACAGTCCATGCTGGGTCGGGGCGCCTGCGGCGGTGCATCCGCACCCATTGTCGCCGCCCCCTTCAACGCCGCCGTCGGCCGTCACTCCTCCGTCGCCGCCGCACATCGGAACGGCGACGTACTCACAGTTCCGCATGTCGTCGTCGCATCGGTCCATCGTGCAATCGTCGCCGTCGTCGCAGAGCGAGTCGTCGGTGCATTCACACTGAGAGTCGTTCACGTCGACGGTCATGTCGCAGTCGTTGTCGATGCCGTCGTCGCAGATCTCCCGCGAACGAGGCCCGACCATCGCGTTGAGGTCGTTGCAGTCCATGCCAAAGCGATCTTCGTCGAGATCCAAGCAGTCTCCGTCGCCGTTGTCATCGATTCCGAACCCGCAGAACCCGTCCCCGTCCCGGTCCAAGAGATGGACGCAGTCACTGTCGAAGAGGTCCGGCTCGCCGTCGCAGTCGTCGTCTCGACCGCCGTTCAGGCACATCTCCATCGAGCCCGGGTTCCGTTCTGGGTCCGTGTCGTCGCAGTCGCTGACCGCGAGGTTCTCCCCATCGTCGAGGCAGTCCCCGTCGCCGTTCAAGTCCTGTCCTAGGGGACAATAGCCGTCCATGTCCGCGTCCACATCGGCTGTGCAGTCGTCGTCTGCCGTATCGATTTGGCCGTCCTGGTCGTTGTCCTTGCGATCGATGCAGTTCTCCGGCGCGCCGGGGTAGATGCTCGGGTCCGCTCCGACAAGATCGCCCGGGCCCTCTTGTTCGCCCGCGCCATCGCATGTCCCATCTCCGTCGAGGTCCCGACCGATTCGGCAGTATCCGTCGTGGTCGTAGTCGAAATAGTCGGGCGCGCAGGATGGGTCGTTCCCATCGCGGCTGCCGTCGCAGTTGTCGTCAAATCCGTTGAGGCACATCTCCTCGAAGTCGGGTGAGGCCATCGGGTTCGCGTCGTCGCAGTCGGCCCCTCCGCCCAACTCGCCCTCGTCCGCGCAGTCGCCATCTCGGTTCATGTCGAAGCCTACGAAGCAGTAGCGGTCCGAGTCCATGTCCAGGTAGCCGACGCAGTCAGGGTCCAGGAGATCGATGATGAGATCGCAGTCGTCGTCCGAGCGGTTCGTGCAGACCTCCATGACGCTCGGGCTAATCCGCGGGTCCATGTCGTTGCAGTCCCTCGGGCCGTCCGCCTCGCCCGGGTCAACGCAGTCGTTGTCCCCGTTCAAGTCGACACCCTCTGGGCAGTGCCCGTCCCCGTCCGAGTCGAAGACCCCCGCGCACTCGTCGTCGAGGAAGTTGGGCAGACCATCGCAGTCGTTGTCGATCAGGTCGCCGCAGTCCTCGGCCTGATCCGGGTTGGCGAGCGGATCGGTGTCGTCGCAGTCGTAGCCCTCGTCGGACTCGCCGGGATCAAGACAGTCCCCATCGTCGTTGAGATCACGACCGATCGGACAGTATCCATCGTTGTCCGCGTCGGCGTCGCCGTTGCACATCGCGTCCGCCACGTCCGTGTCGCCATCGCAGTTGTTGTCGAGCGAGTCGATGCAGTTCTCCCGTGCACCCGGGAAGACCGTGATGCTCTCGTCGTCGCAGTCCATGTCCGCGCTCATCTCGCCAACGTCGATGCAGTCGCGGTCACGGTTCATGTCACGGCCGGTAGGACAGTAGCCGTCGCCATCGCGGTCCACCACCGAGGCACACGCCGGGTCGCGGAGCGTGGGGAGGCCGTTGCAGTCTGCGTCGATGTCGTCCGTGCAGCGTTCTGCTTCGCCCGAGTTCACATCGCTGGCGTCGTCGTTGCAGTCGAGCTCACCGTTGTTTTCGCCCGCGCCCGCGCAGTCGCCATTGCCGTCCAAGTCCTGCCCGAACCAACAGTAGCCGTCCCCGTCGTCATCCACCTGACCCGGCGAATCCGTCGCCAAACCTGGGCGCGTTACGTAGCTCACGTTTCCCGGTGCTGGGTCGCCGAGAACCCAGCTGCCCGTCGGCTCTTGGAGCTCCTGGCCATTCGTGAAGAGATCGCCGTCCGAGTCGGCTTCAGCAAGCGCAGTGGACCATGTGTACGCAGGCACCGTGGTCCGAAACGCGATGCCAAAGGGGTTGAGACATGGAGCCGTGCCGCCTGACTCAAGGCAACCACGGCCACCATCCGGGTTGTTGTGGCAGGTGATGCACGGCTTTTGGAGTCCATCACTCGACTCGGCGAGTACCCGGTTGGGGATGTTTTGCGCCAGGTACTCGTGGGCGCGGGCCGACCTCGGCAGGAGCGTGAGGGACGCCGCAATCAACAGAGCGAGCTTCGAGGCGCTCACAGCGGTGTCGCCTCAAAGTGAAGCTGGTAGTTGGTGACGAGCGTGTCCCCAAAGGGACGCATGTCGACGCGGATGAAGTAGCGGCCGGGCATGAGCTCTTGATCGATGAACGGGCAGCCGTCGGCGTTCCGCATGCCGCCGGTGAGCACGTTCCCAGAAGGGGGTGAGGAGAGTCAGGTCGTAGCGCGCGTCGGCTGCCGCCGTGCGTTTCGGGGCGAACCAGGAAACGAGCTTCCGCCGGAATCAGGATCGTGAACATGTCGGGATAGGCGCACTGGCTCGTGCTGTCGCCGACGCTGCCATTGATCACCAAGGTGCGATCGGCGCCAAGCTCAAGGTCGTTGGCCTCGACGAAGTTCTGGTTTGGGAAGGTCTCCCGCCGGTTGGAGTCGTTCAGGATGACCCGACACTGGTCGCTGCAGTTCGGGTCGCGGACTCCGCCATTGCCGTCGCAGCTTTCTCCGTGTTCGGTCTCTTCCGTGTTGCAGAGGGTCAGGTAGGCATCGAGTTCGTACTGGGGCGCCGCCCATTTCCCCATCGTCGATACCAATGTACCAGCGCCCGGGTGCGTTCGGGACGAAAGCAAAGTGCTCCTCGCCGGGCCCGGTGCACGTGTCGGCGACCTGCTCGCAGCTACGCGTGTTGCAACCTCCGCCCCCGGCCTCGCGCAGCAAGTAAATGGAGGGATTCCGGTCGACTCGGCCAAGCACCTTAAGATGAAAGTGCCAGACCTGCCCGGCCTGCACGTCGATTCCAATGAACCCATCGGAGCCGCGGCTGGCGATGCCGCAAGAGGAGGTGACATCGACCCGCGGGGAGAGCACCTCCGTGTCGATCATCAGCCCGATGCGAGTGGAGTCGATGACGGTACCTCCACCAGCGCCGCATTCATCCACCGCGTCTTGTTCGACCGTTGTGTTCGTGTCGACTCCGCTCTCGACCGGCGATGGCGCATCGGGTGCCGCGGCGTCGTTCCCAAGCGCTTCGTAGAGCGCTGGATCCGCGAGGCTGCAGCCGGTGGCGAAGAGAAGAGCGAGCTTGAGGGAATGTCGGGTCATCAGAAAGAACCTCCGCGGTGATGAGACCGCCACCCTGGGTTGGGGCAGCGCCGACGGCGACTTGGTCCTCGTCGCCGCCGAAGTCGGTGAACACAAAGAGCACCGCGGAACCGGCGGCCAGCACAAGCGAGACGCCAATCAGCGCGTTCGTTCGGCGCTCGGCCGAGCGAGTGTCGTCATACATCGCCTTGGCCACGTCGTAGGTCGCTCCGGGTCCGGTCGCGTAGGCCTCGTAGTCGTCGTTCCGGCTGCTCGCGTTGAGTCCCGACCAGATGATCAGCGCGCCGCTTACGAGCGCGGCGCCGCCGACGCCGATGGCGATGGCCGGGTGAAGACCGGAGCGTGAGCCACGTGGCTCAGGGCGGCCGCCGCGGCCGCAGCTTCTTGCTCCGCGATTCGACGTGCCTCCTCGGCTGCGCGCTGCTCGTCGGCTTCCCGCTGCTGACGCTCACGATCGTTGCGTCGAGCACACGGAGCCGAGCCTCGACCTCCGTTCGGTCGGGCGCATCAGGAAGCGCATCGAGGTAGGCGCGCAGCGCATCGGCCGCCTCCTGGTCTCGACGCAGTCGGTCGAGCGTCGCCGCGATGTTGTAGAGGAGGGTGGGTCGCGGGCTCAGCTCGTAGGCCTGCCGAAAGCGCCGCAGCGCATCTTCGTACTCGCCCGCGTCGAAGGCTTCACGCGCTCGAACGAAGGTGAGGCGCGCCGCCTCGTCCAACTCGGGATCGTAGCCTGGTGCACCGGCTTCCACGTCGCCGTCCGCGTCGGGCGCTCCGATCTCGATCATCTCGCCCTCGCCCGTCGGCTCTATCTGAGCGACGACGGTGCTCGAAAAAGACAATAAAAACAAACACATGAGAAGACCGTTTGAGGCCGGTGGTCGCGCGGAAGGCATGGCAGCGCAAAGCATAGCCCGAGCGCCGCGTTGTGTCGCCTTTGGCTATGGGACGCGGCTCCGGCGGGAGCGGCACCGATCGGCGCGTGCGAGCGTCACCCCTTGTGCGCTACGCTCCGACTCTCATGAGGCACTACCTTCTTGCGGCGCTCGTCCTTCTTCTCGCTTGCGGTGACGACGACGGGCCGAGTGACGTGGGCGTCTTTGACGCGTCGTCCGACACCACCATCACAGACGACGCCACGCCGATGGTCGACGCCGGGGACGATGCGCCGATCGCCGACGCTGGCGACGACACCGGGCCGGACGCGGGGCCGCCCTGTCTCGGCCCGCCAGGTCTTTACGTCACAGGCACTTGCACGACTCTCTCCGAGGGGGTGCGCGAGTACTCTCCGCGCTACTGGCTGTGGAGCGACGGCACCGACAAGGAGCGATACATTCGCTTGCCCGCCGGCTCGCAGATCGACACGTCCGACCCAAACAACTGGGTCTATCCGCGAGGCACCCAAGTGTGGAAGACGTTCCTCATCGATGGCGTGCGACTCGAGACGCGCCTCTTCGAGAAGTTCGACGACGGGGCCGGGCTCGACGCGTGGGACATGCGAACCTTTGCGTGGAACGAAGCGCAGGACTCAGTCGAAGAGCTAACGGACGGTCGCGTGGACGTGCTCGGCACAGGCCACGACATTCCCGCGCGAGGCGCATGCATCACCTGCCACGTGCAGACCGGTCGTCAGGACGTGCTCAACGGCTTCACAGCGATCCAGTTGAATCACGCGGACGCGGGCTTCTCGCTGAGCGAGCTTAACGACAGCGGCCTTCTCTCGGCACCGATCGATCTGGACGATGCAAACGTGCCCGGCGAGGGTGTGGTGGCGGACGCGCTTGGCTACATGCACAGCAACTGCGGGCCTTGCCATGGCAACCGGGCTGCGCCGGCGGGCCTCTCTATGTGGGTCGATGTTGGCGTCGCCACGCCCGAGGAGACCGCGACCTACATGACCAGCGTCGGTGTGCCGAGCCTTCGAATCTTCGACGCGGCCGTGCTGCGGGTTCAGGCAGGGAGCCCGGAGGGCAGCGTGGTCGTCACGCGAATGAGCTCACGTGAGGTGGGCGTGCAGATGCCGCAGATCGGAACCGAGCTCGTCCACCCCGAAGGGGTCGCGACGGTCGAGGCGTGGATCCGCTCGCTTCCGACCGACTAGCTCGCTGCGTTGACCAGCTTGCTGCGCGTTGGCCAGCTCGCGATCCGCTAGCCTGCTTTCTCGCCGTCCGGTTGTTGGCCAGCTCGCTGTCCCACTGGCCAGCTTTCCATACTTTGGCCAGTTCGCGGTCCCTCAGCCGGCTCGCAGCGCGTCCAGTTCTACTGCGCCCAGGGATCCTGGAGCGCGCCACGTGACACCGACGGTGAGTCACCCTCGTTTGTCTCCATGGTGGGGGCGCCCGACTCGCCAGCGCTCATGCCTTGAGCGCCCGCGGCTGCCTCTTCTTGAACCCGACGAACCAACTCGATCAGGACCGGCCCTGAACCGTCCACTTCGACCGTTTGGCTCTCGTATCCGGAAGCGCTGACGTGGACCGACAATGTCTCCCCAGCCGGTACGCGGATCGGTTGATTGCCCGTGCCCAGATAGACGTTGTCCACTCGTACGCTGGCTCGAGCGGGTTCGACGCTCACCAGCACCACCTGGGCAGCTGCAGGCTGGTCCGCGGATTGGTCCGCAGCCTCACAGCCTCATCCGCGGCCTCATCCGCGGCCTCATCCTCATCCGCAAGGGGCGATGCCTCGGCCTCCGGCACGTCCGGATTCAACACCGGGGCAGCCTGCAAAGGCTCGTCGATCGGCGCAAGCGGTGTGGCCGTCGGCTGATTCCTAGGAATGAAGATCGTGAGCCCAACGCCGAGCCCGACGACGCATGCCGCGGCCATCAGCCGAATCGTCCAGGCCGCCTTCGAAGGTCCGGGGTTCACGATCGCTTGGGCGACAAACGCGGAGACGCTCGAGCTTGAGCTGTCCGGGGGAACGGGAGGAGGCGGCCCCACCGCCGAGACGCGGGGCCTCTTTGCCAAGCAACTCCAGCGCCTGCATCAGCTCGCTCATCGATTGGTAGCGGTCGGTGACCTCTTTCTCGAGGCACTTGGCGACGATGTCCTGAAGCGCGGGGCTGGCGGTGCAGCCGGGCGCCAACTCGGAGAGCCGAGGGGCCGGCGTGTACACGTGCGCGCGCATCGCTTCGAACTGAGAGCCAGCGGAGAAGGGCGACTGACCGGTCAGCATGAAACAGAGCAGCGCGCCGAACGAGTAGATGTCGGTTCGGTGATCGACGTCCGTCCCGCGCACCTGCTCGGGGAAGCTCGACCCGGCACGCGCCGGTTTCACGAACACCGGCCAGCCGAGCTGAGCGACCTCGGCTGCGACGGCATCGGGGTCGGCCGCCCACCGGTCCCGCGTGACCGTGACCCATCGGCAGACCGGGACGCCCGCGGCCGCAAGCAGGGTCTTCATCACCGACTTGTCCATCGCGACCGCACTGGCCAGCACGCCGGAACCGACGTAGCGCACGTCGGCGACCTCGAGCAGGCCCTGCACCGTGCCGTCCTCGCCGTAGGCACCGTGCAGCAGCGGCAGGACGACGTCCGCCTCCCCGAGCACGGCTGGGGGCTGGCCGGGCGGGGTGGTCTGCTGGGATGGCTGTGGGGTCACCTCAGGGAGCCCGTCCGCTCCGACCGGCGCCATCTCGCCCGGGCCGCTGCCCACCACCCACCTGCCCTCGCGGGTCACCCCGACGGCCACCACGTCGTAGCGGTCCCGGTCGAGGACGGCCATGACGGTGCCGGCGGTCAGGCACGAGATCGGGTGCTCGGGTGACCTGCCGCCGAAGACGACGGCAACCCGGGGTCGGGCGCTCATCGCGTCGAGGGTATCGGCGTGGCAGCATCGCCACGGTGAACGACGCAGCGTGGCGCCCGGCGACCTGGGCCGTGGTGGCCGGGCGGCCGGCTGCAGTCCCCGACGCCCCGACCTCGGTTCCGGTCGTGGCGTCCTCGACCTTCGTCGCCGGCGGCGAACGCGGCTACGGGCGCTACTCGAACCCGACGTGGGAGGCGTTCGAAGAGGCCATGGGCACGCTGGAGGGCGGGCATGCAGTCGCCTTCGCCTCCGGCATGGCGGCGGTGTCGGCCGTGGTCGCCGTGCTCACCGAGACGGCTGACCCGAGCGCGGCCGTCGTCGTCCCCAGCGACGGGTACCACACGGCGATCGACTTGATCACCGCAAGCGGCCGGGAGGTCCGCTCGGTTCCGATGAGCGACAACGCTGCCGTGCTGCAGGCGTTGGACGGTGCAGCGCTGCTGTGGGTGGAGACCCCGACGAACCCGTTGCTCGACGTGGCCGACCTGCCGACGGTGGTCGCCGGTGCCCGGTCGGCCGGCGTGCCGGTCGCCGTGGACGCGACCGCCGCCACACCGCTGCTGCTGCAGCCCCTGGCCGCCGGGGCAGACGTCGTGGTGCACGCAGCCACGAAGTACCTGTCGGGGCACTCCGACGTCCTCATGGGAGTGGTCGCGACGAGTGACGCCGGGCTCGCCGAGCAGGTGCGGGCGCACCGCACCCGCCACGGCGCGATCCCTGGTCCGTTCGAGACGTGGCTGGCCCTGCGCGGGTTGCGCACCCTGGCCGTACGCATGGACCGGGCTGGCTCGAACGCGGCGGATCTTGCCCGGCGGCTCGCCGAGCTCGAGGCGGTGGAGCGGGTCCGCTACCCCGGCTTCGGCGCGCTGGTGTCGATCGAGGTCCGCGGCGGGGCCGAGGCCGCCGATCGGGTGACCTCCGCGACTCGGCTCTGGGTGCACGCCACGTCGTTCGGTGGGGTCGAGTCGCTGCTCGAGCGTCGGCGTCGCTGGCCCAGCGAGCGACCGATCGTCCCGGACAACCTCGTGCGCCTTTCGGTCGGGCTGGAGGACGTCGACGACCTCTGGGACGACCTCGACGCCGCGCTGCGTGCCGCTACTCGGCCTTGACGTCGCGCGAGAGCAGCCCGTCCATCATGTCCAACGGCGTGCTCTCACCACGCACGACCGAGACCACGGCCGCCACGATCGGCATCGGCACGTCGGCCTCGTTCGCCATCTCCAGGATCGACTCGCACGACTTCACGCCCTCGGCCACCTGGCGCGTCGAGGCGGCGATCTCGGCGACGGTCTCCCCGCGGCCCATCCGCTCGCCGAATGTTCGGTTGCGCGAGAGCGGTGACATGCAGGTGGCCACCAGGTCGCCGAGGCCGGCGAGGCCGGCGAACGTGGCTGGCGACGCTCCCATCGCGACGCCGAGCCGGGTGGTCTCGGCCAGCCCGCGAGTGATGACGGCCGCCTTGGCGTTCTCGCCGAACTCCAGCCCGTCGGCCACGCCGGTAGCCAGCGCGATGACATTCTTGACTGCGCCGCCCAGCTCGGTCCCGACCACATCGGTGTTGGTGTAGGGACGGAATCGCGGCGTGTGGCAGGCATGCTGCACCGCGATGGCGTTCTGCTCGCTGCTGCACGCCACGGTGGTGGCGGCGGGCTCGCGCTTGGCGATCTCCTTGGCCAGGTTCGGACCCGACACCGCGACGAGCTGTTCGTCAGGGGTTCCCAGCATCTCGCCGATCACCTGGGTCATGCGCTTGGACGTGTTCAGCTCGATGCCCTTCATCAGGCTGACCAGCAGGGCATCGCTCGGGATGACGTCCTTCCACTCCACCAGGTTGGCCCGCAGCGTCTGCGCCGGAACCGCGAACACCACCATCTCGGCGTCGGCCAGCGCGTCCGCGGCGTCGTTCGTGGCCCGCACGTTCTCGTCCAGCCTGATGCCGGGGTGGTAGATGGGGTTCTCGTGCGTGCGGTTGATGAGGTGACAGACCTCAGGCTCATACCCCCACATCGTCACGTCGGTGCCCGCGTCCGTCAGCACCATGCCGAACGCCGTGCCCCACGACCCCGTCCCCATCACTGTTGCCCGCATGTCGTCCCTCTTCCTCGTGTCGGTGATCGCTCGTGCGCGACGCGGCGCGTCAGCGCTCTGACTTTCTCGGGTTACCGGTGGCCGCCACCCCAGCGCGAGCCGGGTCGAACCGCTCCGACGGCGCCGGCTCGCCGCGGATGCCTTCCAGCAGCCCGGTGACGGCCGCCATGATTCGGTCCGTGGCCTCGCGCAGAGCCGATGCCGACCTCGCGCCGGACAGGTCCGACAGGTCGACTGGAGGTCCGGCCCGGACCGTGACCGTGACCGGCGGAAACAGGCGTGCGACGCGGGCGTAGGGCGGCAGGAGGCGCTGGGCGCCCCAGTGCGCCAGCGGGATGACCGGGCACCCGGTCTCCATGGCGATGCGGGCGGCGCCGGACTTGCCACGCATGGGCCACATGCCGGGGTCACGCGTGAGCGTCGCCTCGGGGTAGACCACGACACAGCCGCCTCGGTCCACGGCCTCGAACGCGCCGCGCAGCGACTCCACCGCGTCCTTGCTCCCCCGGTAGACCGGGATCTGCCCGACGTGACGAAGCAGGCTGCCGGTGACCGGGGTCTGGAACAGCGACGCCTTCGCCATGAACCTCGGCACTCGGTCGTTGTCGTTCAAGAAGTGCGCGACCACCATCGGGTCGATCTCGGACAGATGGTTGGCTGCGACGACACAGCCCACCCCTTCCGGTGGCAGATGCTCCGCGCCCGCCCAGTCACGGCGGGTGATGAGCGTCATGGGCGGCTTGAACCCGGCCACCAGCGACCGGTACGTGATGCCGCGCGCGCTACCTCGGTCGCTCACTCCCTGCCTTCCGTCGACGGTAGGCGCATCCTGCCGCATGGATGCCTCGGCTGGCAGGATCACTGCTGATGAGTGCAGGCATTCGGTGGACGGCTGTCGTCCCGGTGAAGCGCACCGAGCACGCCAAGTCGCGGCTGGAAGGCGCCGACGCCCATCTTCGACGGCAGATAGCACTCGCCGTGGCGTCCGACACCGTCACCGCGCTGCAGAGCAGCAGATCGGTGGCCGAGACGATCGTCGTCACTGACGACGATGCGGCGGGTCGGGCCGCCCAGATGCTCGGTGCGCGTGTCGTGGCCGACGTCCCGGACGCCGGCCTCAACCCGGCGCTGGTGCACGGCGCTGAGCGGGCGTCGGTGTGGTACCCGGAGGCCGGGATCGTGCTGGTCTCGGCAGACCTGCCCGCGGCGCGTCCGCAGGAGGTCGATCTCGCGCTGGCCGAGTGCGCCCGACACGCCCGATCGTTCGTCTGCGACGTGGCCGGTACCGGGACGACCATGCTGGCCGGCCTCCCGGGTGAGCGGCTGCGTCCGCTGTTCGGACGCCGGTCACGGGCAGCGCACCATCGTGACGGGTGCACGGAGGTGCGACGTCGCGGCATCGCCTCCGTACGCCGCGACGTCGACACGTGGGTCGACCTCTGGGACGCAGCCCGGCTCGGGCTCGGACCCGCGACCCAGGAGGTCTGGAACCAGGTGAACCTCGTGGAGTGACTCAGGTGGTGCCGGTGTCGGTCGACGGCGCTGACTCCGCCGACTTGGTGGCCGCGGGAGGCGAGGCCGGCTTGGCCGCCGGAGCCTTCTTCGCCGCCGGAGCCTTCTTCGCCGCGGGCGCCTTCTTGGCCGCCGGAGCCTTCTTGGCCGCCGGAGCCTTCTTCGCCGCGGGCGCCTTCTTCGCCGGTCAGTCGCGGTGGTCGTGCTCGCGGCAGGCGCCTTCTTCGCTGCCGGAGCCTTCTTCGCAGCAGGGGCCTTGGCGACCGGTGCCTTCTTGGCCGCGGGCGCCTTCTTCGCGGCGGGCGCCTTCTTCGCCGGCGCCTTCGCGGCGGGAGCCTTGGCCGCGGGCTTCTCGTCGGAGCCGACACCGGGGATCATGCTCGGCAGGTCTTTGATGCCCTCGACCACCTGCTTGAAGTCGGTGCTGGGCCGGAACCTCGGCACGCGGCTGGCGGCCTTCTCGATGGTCTCGCCGGTTGCGGGGTTACGGACCTGACGCGCGGCCTTCTCCACGGCTTCGAACACGCCGAGTCCCTTGACCCGTACGCGGTCGCCCTCGTTGATGCTGCGCTGGATCACGTCGACCACCGCGTCGACCGCGCGCTCGGCGTCTTTCTTGGTGCTGTCGAGGCGCTTGGCGATCTCGTCGATCAGCTCTGCTCTGTTCACGTCAGGCCTCCCGGGCCGCTGAGTTGAAGATGTGCTGTGAAACCTAGGGAATCGCGCGCTGCGCCGCAATCACTGCTGGACAACTCGTTCGGCGAGTCGGGGCAGGGTGCGGGGCTTGAAGGTCGGCCGCGCCGCTTCGTAGGCGTCGATGTCGTCGGTGTGACGCATGGTCAGCCCGATGTCGTCGAGACCCTCCATGAGCCGCCACCGGGTGTACTCGTCGATCTCGAACGGGGCTTCGATGCCCGCTGCCGGCACAGCGACGGTGCGTGCCGTCAGGTCGACGGACACCTCGTACTCCGGGTGGGCGTCCAGCACGTCCCACAGGTGCTCGACCACCTGCTGGTCCACCTGGGCCGCCAGCAGCCCCGCCTTGCCCGCGTTGCCGCGGAAGATGTCGGCGAACCGGGACGACAGCACCACGGTGAAGCCGTAGTCCTGCAGTGCCCACACGGCGTGCTCGCGCGAGGACCCGGTGCCGAAGTCGGGCCCGGCGACCAGCACGCTGGCACCCGCGTGCTCGGGCTGGTTCAGCACGAAGTCGGGGTCTCGGCGCCAGGCGGCGAACAGCCCGTCCTCGAAGCCGGTGCGGGTCACCCGCTTGAGGTAGACGGCCGGGATGATCTGGTCGGTGTCGACGTTGCTGCGCCGCAGCGGCACGCCGATGCCGGTGTGGGTGCGGAAGGCTTCCATGACGTTCTCCAGTCAGTCGGCAACGGGGCGAGGTCGTCGGGTGAGCTGAGGCGTCCGGTGACCGCGGTGGCGGCGGCGACCAGGGGCGACACCAGGTGTGTGCGGCCGCCCTTGCCCTGCCGGCCCTCGAAGTTGCGGTTCGAGGTGGACGCGCTGCGCTCGCCGGGGGCGAGCTGGTCGGGGTTCATGCCCAGGCACATCGAGCAGCCGGCGCCGCGCCACTCGGCGCCGGCCGCGAGGAAGACCTCGTCCAGCCCCTCGGCCTCGGCCTGCAGCCGCACCCGGGTCGAGCCGGGCACCACGAGCATCCGCACGCCGTCGGCGACCTTGTGGCCGTCGATCACCTCGGCGGCGGAGCGCAGGTCCTCGATGCGGCCGTTGGTGCAGGAGCCGATGAACACGGTGTCAACCGCGATGTCACGCATGCGGCGTGCCCGGCGTCAAGTCCATGTACTCCAGGGCCCGCTCGGCGGCGACGCGCTCGTTCGGCGTCGGCGATCTCGGCCGGGTCGGGCACCGACGCCGACAGCGGCAGGCCCCCTGGCCGGGGTTGGTGCCCCAGGTGACGAACGGCGCGATGCTCGGTGGCCTCGATGACGACCTCGGTGTCGAACGTCGCGTCGTCGTCGGTGCGCAGGGTGCGCCAGTAGGCGACGGCGGCGTCCCAGTCCGCGCCCTGCGGCGCGTGCGGACGGCCCTCGACGTAGGCGAAGGTGGTCTCGTCCGGGGCGATCATGCCGGCGCGGGCGCCCGCCTCGATCGACATGTTGCAGATCGTCATCCGGGCCTCCATGCTCAGCGCCTCGATGGCCGAGCCGCGGTACTCCAGCACGTAGCCCTGGCCGCCGCCGGTGCCGATCTTGGCGATGACCGCGAGGATGATGTCCTTGGCCGTGACGCCGGGCGGCAGCTCGCCGTCGACGGTGATCGCCATGGTCTTGAAGGGCTTGAGCGGCAGCGTCTGGGTGGCCAGCACGTGCTCGACCTCGCTGGTGCCGATGCCGAACGCGAGCGCGCCGAACGCGCCGTGGGTGGAGGTGTGCGAGTCGCCGCAGACGATCGTCATGCCCGGCTGGGTCAGACCCAACTGCGGGCCGATGACGTGCACGATGCCCTGGTCGACGTCACCCAGCGGGTGCAGGCGCACCCCGAACTCCGCGCAGTTGCGCCCGCAGCGTCTCGACCTGGGTGCGCGAGACCGGGTCGGCGATCGGCCGGCCGAGGTCGGTCGTCGGGGTGTTGTGGTCCTCGGTGGCGATCGTGAGGTCGGGCCGGCGCAGCGGCCGCCCGCTCAGGCGCAGCCCGTCGAAGGCCTGCGGGCTGGTCACCTCGTGCAGCAGGTGCAGGTCGATGTAGAGGAGGTCGGGCTCGCCATCGGCGCGCCGGACGACGTGGTCGTCCCAGACCTTCTCCGCCAGCGTCCGACCCATGCCGACACCTCATTCCGTACTCCCTTGCTGTCCCATATAGTGAGACGGCAGTATCACCTACCGGACGAGTGTATCGGAGGCGGCTATGGCGAGAAAGGAAGCCCGACGGCGGCGGCAGCGGCGTCGGCGTGCTCGACAAGGCCGCTCTGGTATTGAGCGCCCTGGAGTCCGGGCCGGCCACCCTCGACCAGCTCGTCGCCGCGACCGGGCTGCCCGACCCACCGCGCACCGGCTCGCTGTCGCGCTCGAGCACCACCGCCTGGTCACCCGCGACGAGGCAGGGCCGCTTCGTCCTCGGCCCCCGCCTGGACGAGCTGGCTGCGGCCGCGGTCGAGGACCGGCTGCTCGCCGCCGCCGGTCCGGTGCTCGCCCGGCTGCGCGACATCTGACCGGCGAGAGCGCCCAGCTGTTCCGCCGCCAGGGCGACCGACCGTGTCTGCGTCGCCGCCGCCGAGCGTCCGACGGGGCTGCGCGACACCATCCCGGTCGGCGAGACGCTCTCGATGCAGGCCGGTTCGGCGGCTCAGGTGCTGCTGGCGTGGGAGGACCCCGACCGGCTGACCCGCCTGCTACCCAAGGCACGGTTCTCGGCCAGCGCCCTGGCCGGCGTGCGCCGACGCGGCTGGGCCCAGTCGGTGGGCGAGCGCGAGAGTGGCGTCGCCTCTGTCAGCGCCCCCGTGCGGTCCCCGCGAGGCAAGGTGATCGCGGCCGTGTCGGTGTCCGGGCCGATCGAGCGCTTGACGCGCCAGCCAGGCCGGCTGCACGCCCCCGCCGTCGTCGCTGCGGCCGGAGCACTGCAGGGGGCCATCGTCGGCGGGTCGGACGCCCAGCCCGGCTGAGCGGGCGGGTCAGCGGCGGCGTGAGGCCGACGAGCAGGGATACTTACCGGCCATGTGACCACCTCCCGGACGGCTCCGACGGGCACCGCCGCCTCGTCGGCGCTGCCTGTCGTGGCCGCGATCGGCGGCTGGGTGGTGCTGCTGGTCATCACCGCCGGGCGGATACGCGACGAGATGGCCGCCACGTTGTTCCGCGACGAGGCGATCGCCTGGACCTATGCCGACCTGCCGATCCGCGACATCCCGGAGGCGCTCGGCTGGGACGTCAACCCGCCGGTGTACTTCCTCACCCTGCACGCCTGGCTGAGCGGAGGGACCGGCGACACCTACCTTCGCGGGCTGTCCGTTCTCGCGATGCTCGCCGCAGCCGCCGTGTCGTTCGACGCAGCCCGTCGTCTGGGAGGCGCCCGAGCCGGGTGGCTGGCGAGCGCGTTCGTGCTGCTGGCTCCCGGAAGCCTGGCGCTGGCCGGCCTCGCGCGGCCGTACGCGATCGCGTTCCTGCTGGGCACCATCGCGCTGGATGCCGCGATCGCCCTCGTCAAGAACGGGCGATGGCCGGCGCTGGCGGTGTTCAGCGTCAGCGGGGCCCTGCTGCCCCTCACCCACTACTGGGGAGGGCTGCTGCTGGCGGCGCTGCTTGGCGCGCTGGCCGTGACGGCGCTGCGCACCGACCGTCGCTGGATCCTCACCCGCACCATGATTGCCACCGGCATCGTGCTCATCGTGTTCCTGCCGTGGGCGCCGACGCTGGCCGACCAGCTCACGAACCAGCCGCTGGCCGCCCACCAGGTACCCGATGCCAGCCTGCTAGGGCGAACGCTCACGCTGTCTGCCGGGGGCCAGGTCACGGCGTGGGTCGTAGTGCTCGGTCTGGCCGCGACACTCGTCCTCGCGAGGCGCCGGCGCCGTGCCGGGGTAGGCGAGCCGGCGGACCCGGGCCGACTGCTGCTCGTCACGACGATGATTCTCGCGACGGCCGCGGTGGTTCTTCTCTGGGCGGTGTCGCAGGTGCGGCCCCTGTTCACACCCAACTACGCGTTCATCGTGATGGCCCCCATGGGCACCCTCGTCGGGGTCTACCTGTCACGACGGTGGTGGATGGTCGCCGCGGTGCTGGCCTCCCTCGCGTTCGTCGCCGTCCCCGACCTCACTCGCTCCGCCTTCGCCGACCCGGTGACCCAACGCGAGGTCCGTGGGCCGGAGTACGCGCTCGCCAACAGCCTTGCCTTCGAGCACCGGCCTGGCCGACGTGGGGTGACCTCGGTGACCGCCCCGGCCATCCGCTCCGCCACTACCGTCCTGGTGCGCGATCGCGCCCTCCGGGCGCGTGTACGAGGGTCGCTCGACGCCGCGACCGCGTCGAGCGGCTCCGTCACCGTGACGCCCCCTCGTGGCGCTCCGGTGCCGACCGCCCGCCCGGGTCGGCGTTCGCGCACGACATCGGGACCCCCGTGGGACCACCACCCGTACTGGATCGCCCTGGACGACGCGATGAACGAGATCGGTGCCGAGCTGCGTGACTCCGACCGACTGGAGCAGGTCAGCTCCGCGCGTCTGCCCGGGCCGCACAACGGCATCGCCATCAACGTGTTCGAGGTACGCGAGCCCTGAGACGACGACGTCCCGCCACCCTGGTGAGGGCGGCGGGACTCGACGTAGCCCCGACGGGATTCGAACCCGCGCTACCGCCTTGAGAGGGCGGCGTGCTAGGCCGCTACACAACGGGGCCTGGTGGTACTGACCGACAGCGTTCGACGAACGTCGCTGCCGGGGAGGATCGTACCCGCCCCGCGGCGGAGGACGATCATCGCTGGGGTACCTGGACTCGAACCAAGACTAACGGAACCAGAAACCGTCGGGCTGCCAATTACCCCATACCCCAAGGGCTCGACGAGTCTACCCGGACCGCTCCGACGGACCAAAACCGCTCGGCGGCCCCCAGGGGGACGGTGCGGGACGGGCTGGATGGCGGATGGGACGGGCGCACGTACGGCCCGCGGCGGCGGGCTGACAGGCCGTCACCCGGTCCAGCCCCATCCGCTTGGCCAGGCGCAGGGCCAGCACGGCGTACAGGAGCATCCCGAGCATGTCGACGATCGTCACGGCCCACGGCACCTCCGACACCGTCAGCGACGGCTCGAGCTGCCCCGTGGCGCTGGCCAGCAGCAGCACGACGAGGTTGTTGACGACGTGGATGCTGATCGCGCCTCGAGCCCGCCGGTACGCACCGTGAGGTAGCCGGCGACCATGCCGAAGACGAAGCGATTGAGGAACAACGGCAGGCTCTGGCCTCCGTGCGCGGCGGCGAACAGCAGGGACGTGACGACGATGCCGAACCAGGGGTTGCGCACCCACGCGCCGAGCGCCTGCAGCCCGTACCCCCGAAAGCCGTACTCCTCCCCGGCGGCCTGCAGCGGGGTGGTGAGCAGGATGACGACGGCGAAGGGGAGCCATGCGGCGAACGACAAGGGCTGGGTGGCCACCTGCTCGCCTCCGGAGAACGCGCCGGCCAGGCCGCTGAGCGGCAGGATCACCGCGCTGACGCCCACCTCGACGAGCAGGCAGAAGAACAGGAACTTCCAGCGCATGCGCCCGGTGACGGAGTGGAGCCAGCCGGGACGCAGCTGGTGCCCGGCCAGCAGTCCGAGGTTCGCCGCCGGGATGAGCGCCGCCAGCGACAGGTTGACCCCGAGCAGGCCGATGGGGCTGCTGATGAGTGCCGAGGCCGGGTCGGAGTCTGTCGACTCCAGGTCGAGGGCTCCGTCCAGCAGCAGCCGGCAGCAGCGCGGCGGTGGTGACGACGACGCTGATCACCAAGAACGTCACGGCCATCACAACGAGGCCGACCAACGGCCGCCACCAACCGTAGTTGCGGGTGCGCAGAATGCGGTGGTACGGCTGCGCCTCGTCGTACTCGGGCGTTCCGCGGCGACGCTTCATGCCCGGCGCGGTAGGCGGCGTTGGCGGTGGACCAGGTGGCAGCGGGCCGGGGCGCCACGGGCCGGGCGGCGCCGTCGTGGGGTAGCCGTACGGCACCGCGGGCGACCATCCGGCCGGCAGCGGCGTTGGGGAACGCTCCGGGGGCGGGCCGGACGGGATCGCGAACGGGTCGTCGTGAGCGTCGCTGCCCGTCCAGCCGGTGCTCACGCGCTCACCGCTTCGGCCAGCGCCCCCAGCCGGGCCAGGCTTCGATCCCGTCCGAGCAGCTCCATCGACTCGAACAGCGGCGGCGAGACCCGCCGTCCCGTGACCGCGACCCGGACCGGGCCGAAGGCGTGGCGCGGCTTGAGGCCCAGGCTCGTCGACCAGCGCGGCTCGCAGCGCCGCCTCGATCGCGGCGGTGATCCCAGTCCCGGCAGCGCCGCGAGCGCGTCGTGCGCCGCGCCGAGCGACCTCGCGGCCGTCGTCGTTGAGCGACTTGACGGCGTCGGTCGGGTCGATCGTGAAGTCCGCCTCGTCGACGAACAGGAAGCCGAGCATGTCGACGACCTCGGTGAGCTTGTTGATCCGCTCGGCGACCAGCGGCATCGCGGCGTCCAGCACGCTCTGCTGCTCGGGAGTCGGTGGGTCGGCGACGAGGCCGGCGGCGGCGAGGTACGGGACCGAGCGGCGGCCGATCTCCTCGACCGACAGCAGCCGCATGTGCGCGGCGTTGATCGCCTCGGCCTTCTTGAGGTCGAAGCGGGCCGGGTTGGGGTTGACGTCGCCGATGTCGAAGGCGGCGTACATCTCCTCGAGGGTGAACACGTCGTTGTCGGGCGCGATCGCCCAGCCCAGCAGGGCGAGGTAGTTGAGCAGGCCCTCGGGCAGGAAGCCGCGCTCGCGGTGCAGGAACAGGTTGGACTGCGGGTCGCGCTTGGAGAGCTTCTTGTTGCCCTCGCCCATCACGTAGGGCAGGTGGCCGAACTCGTGGCGTCGAACTTCGCGATGCCCAGCTCGATCAGCGCCTCGTAGAGCGCGATCTGGCGGGGGGTGCTCGAGAGCAGGTCCTCGCCGCGCAGCACGTGGGTGATCTCCATCAGCGCGTCGTCGACCGGGTTGACCAGCGTGTAGAGCGGGTCGCCGTTGGCGCGGCAGAGCGCGAAGTCGGGGACGTACTCGGTCTGGAAGGTGATCTCGCCGCGGACCAGGTCGTCGAAGGTGATCGAGCCGTCGGGCATCCGGAACCGGACGACCGGCGCCCGGCCCTCGGCGCGGAACGCCGCCACCTGCTCCTCGGAGAGCTCCCGGCAGAAGCCGTCGTAGCCCATGATCTTGGAGCCGGACGCCTTGCGCCGCTCGCGTCGACCTCGTCGGTGGTGCAGTAGCAGTCGTAGGTGTACGACGCCTCGCGCAGGCGGGCGAGCACGTCGAGGTAGATGTCGCTGCGCTCGGACTGGCGGTAGGGACCGTTGGGGCCGCCGACCTCGGGGCCCTCGTCCCAGTCGAGGCCGAGCCAGCGCATCGCCTCGAGGAGCTGCTCGTAGGACTCCTCGGTGTCGCGCGCCGCGTCGGTGTCCTCGATGCGGAACACGAAGGTGCCGCCGTGGTGCCGGGCGAAGGCCCAGTTGAACAGCGCGGTGCGGACCAGGCCGACGTGCGGGTTGCCGGTCGGGGACGGGCAGAACCGCACCCGCACCCGGTCTGTCACTCATCTGTCCTTCGTACTCATCTCTGGGCGACCTTGTTCGTGAGCGTGCCGAGACCGGCGATCGAGACCTCGACCTCGTCGCCGACCTCCATCGGCCCGACACCCTCGGGGGTGCCGGTGAGGATCACGTCGCCGGGCAGCAGCGTCATCACGCTGGAGACGTGGGCGACCAGCGCCGGGGACGTCGAAGACCATGTCCTTGGTGCTGCCGTCCTGGACGAGGTCGCCGTTGAGCCAGGTCTGGACCGCCCGTCCGTCGTGGAAGTCCTGCGGGTCGAGGTCGGTCTCGATCCACGGGCCGAGCGGGCAGAACGAGTCGAAGCCCTTGGCGCGGGTGAACTGCACGTCGCTCTTCTGCAGGTCGCGCGCGGTGACGTCGTTGGCCGAAGGTGTAGCCCTGCGCCTCCAGCTCCTTGACCCGGTCGGTGACCCGGGTCGAGCAGCTCGCTCGTCGGTCGGCGAGGTCGAAGCCGAGCTCGCGGCCCTTGAGCTCGATCGAGGCGCGGCCGGCCATGTCGGAGACGAGCATCCGCATGTCGTTGCCGACGCCCACCGGGTCCATGTGCTGGTAGAGGTCGGGGTCGACCTTGATCGCGCTGGCGTGCAGGCCGGCCTTGTGGGCGAACGCCGACGTGCCGACGTACGGCTGGCGCGACGCCGGCGGCACGTTGGTGACCTCGGCGATCGCGTGCGCGATGCGGGTCGACTCCTGCAGAGGCGGTGCGGCTCGAGCAGCGGCACGGTCCAGCTTGAGCTCGAGGTTGGCGACGACCGCGACGAGGTCGGCGTTGCCGGTGCGCTCGCCGTAGCCGTTGACGGTGCCCTGCACGTGGGTGGCGCCGGCGTCGACCGCGGCCAGCGTGTTGGCGACCGCGCAGCCGGTGTCGTTGTGGCAGTGGATGCCGACCCGGACCCCGGTGGTGGCGAGCACGTCGTCCACGACGTCGGCGACCCAGCCGGGCAGCATGCCGCCGTTGGTGTCGCACAGGGCGACCACCTCCGCGCCGGCCTCGGCGGCGGTGCGCAGCACCTCGAGGGCGTAGTCGCGGTTGGCGCGGTAGCCGTCGAAGAAGTGCTCGGCGTCGAGGAAGACCCGCTGCCCCTCGGCCCGCAGGTGGCCCACGGTGTCGCGGACCATCGCGAGGTTCTCCTCGAGCGTGGTGCGCAGCGCGAGCTCGACGTGCCGGTCGTGCGACTTGGCCACCAGGGTGACCACCCCCGCGCCGCTGTCACGCAGGGCGGCGACGAGCGGGTCGTCGGCCGCCGGGACGCCGGCCCGGCGGGTGGCGCCGAACGCCGCGAGCCTCGCGTGGCGCAGGTCGAGCTCCTCGCGGGCACGGCGGAAGAACTCGGTGTCCTTGGGGTTGGCGCCCGGCCAGCCGCCCTCGATGTAGCCCACGCCGAGGCCGTCGAGCTGCTTGGCGATGCTCAGCTTGTCGGCGACCGAGAGGTTGAGGCCCTCCTGCTGCGCGCCGTCGCGCAGGGTGGTGTCGTAGACGTGGAACGCCGTCAGGTCCAGCCGCGGTAGTCCGGCTCGCTCTCGTCTCGGGATCGACCACCGCCGGCCAAAAAAAAGACCTCTCGGGGGTACGAGGTCTGCGCGTCGACGGGTCCGACGGGCATGATCGCCGCGCTTCGGGTTATGCGGTCCAGCGGCCGGGCCTCGTGCCACGCCCGGGTCCGACCTCTGGCAAGGCCAGTCTCGGAATGCCGGGCCCAGCGGCCCGCCACAGGATGCGGCCGGCGTCGCCGGAGCCCGCCGGGCCTCGGACCCCCGAGCACCCGAACCCGGTAGCCGAGCGCGGCCGGGATCCAGCGCGAGTTCAGTCGGGGACCGAGCAGGCAGCACGACCCAGCCGCGCCGGAGCGGCGTACGACCAGCCGCCCCCGCGACCCCGAGCTAGCGGTGGCGCACCAGGACCAGCCGGGGCCGACCATCGAGCCGGCGAGCACACGAGGCTGACCGCGGCGAACATGTACACGCCATCGTCCGCGACCGCACCGTGAGTAGACCAGGGGAGGCCGCGAGCTGGGCGACCACCACGATGCCGCTTCGATCGCGCCGCAGCAGCGTGGCCGCCCCCCCGGCGTAAGTCAGGGCACGTCGCAGGGCGGGCGACCCGTGCACAGAGCCGACGGTACCAGTGCGCCGCCACGGGGCATCAGCCCCCCGGTTCGTCTCGCCTGCGCAGGCTGCCCGGCGACCCCGCCGCCGGCGAGCGACGCGCTACGAGCCGCGGCCGGCGGCGGTTCGAGGGCCCGCCGGCCTGCCGGCAGGCGCCGCGATCCCTCGTCCGCGCCGGGCGTCGACCCGAGCTGCACGCTTCGGGGACGCACAGCGCCGGCCAGCGGCCGCGGCGTGGAGCGGCAGGGTCCTCGGGCCTCCGGCAGACCGCGGTCATGGTCCTCGCGCTCGCGAGGTCTCGGCAGATCCCCGGCTCGACGGTCGGCCCTGCGACAGCCCGTCGCATGGCGGCCCGCGGTCACCGCGGCGACGTCGCGGCGGTAGTCGACCTTCGCCGCTCTGGGTCAGCGGGGGTGCTCGGTTGGACGGAGTCCAGCCACTCCAGCAGGTCCCGACGAGGGGTCGGTCGCCGGCCGGGGTCGGGGTCGAGGGCGGCCTCGACCACGCGCCGCGCGGCTCCGACGCCCGTCGAGGTCGTGCTGGTCGCGGCGCACGCGGTCCATGATCGCCATCGACGGCCCCCCGACCGAACGGCGTCCCGTGCCGGCGTACGCCACGGTGGCGGCCCACGAGTGGACGTCGGAGGCGGCGGTCGCGTCGTCGCCGTTCAGGATCTCGGGGGCCAGGTAGCCGGGCGTGCCGAGCAGCCAGCCGGTGTGGGTGAGCTTGGGGTCGTCGGCGACCCGGGCCAGGCCGAAGTCGATGAGGATCGGGGGTGCGGCCCTCCATCAGCACGTTGGAGGGCTTTGCGTCGGTGGACACGCCGGCGTGGACCGTGGCGACGCCCTCGGCCAGCCTGTAAGACCCGCGCCAGGTGAGGCCGTACGCCGTCTGATCGGACCCTCGTCGACCACGTGGTCGTGCAGCGAGAGGCCAGGCACGTAGCGGGTGGGCGAACGGGATCTCCGCCACCGGGTCGGCGTCCGACGATCTCCGCGACCCGCGCTGCGGATCCGAGCTCAGCGAGCTGACCTCGCGGGCACAGCCCCTGCCCTCCTCCTTCCCGCCCGTTTTGCGGCCGCGGCCTCTCGGGCAGTCGAACCCCCTCGCCACCGGGCTTCGGCAGCGCCTCGCGCTTGCCGCCCTCGCCGATGCGGGAGGCCTGTACACGGCCAGTCCGGTTGCCGCGGTCGGCGGGCCAGGTGGACGCCTCACCTGCTCGGGGGCCCCTCCCGCGCTGCGGGGCGGGTGTCTCGCCGCGGTCATCCCGTCGGGCGCGCGGGCTCCGGCCGGGCTGGGCCGCTCCGCTGCGGTCCGTGCATCCCGAACGTGTCCTCGGCCCTCACTGGATGTCCACTTCGGAGGTCGACCGCCCGGCGTCTTCATGTGAGCCAGGTCGGCGCTGGCCGAGGCCGGTCCCACTTCAGCGCGCCGACCGGCGTGACCACCGCGCGCGGTGCCGCAGGCGAAGACCTCGGTGATCTCGCCGCTGGCGACGCCGTCGCGCCACTCGTCGATGGAGAACTTGCGCTCCTCGACCTGGTGGCCGAGCTTGCCGGCGAGCTCGATGATCGAGGCGCGGGTGATGCCCTCGAGGATGGTGCCGGTCTCGGGGGTGACGATCCGGCCGTCGGCGAACACGAAGTACATGTTCATGCCGCCGAGCTCCTCGACGTACCGGCCCTCCTGGGCGTCGAGGAAGACGACCTGGTCGCAGCCCTGCTCGATCGCCTCCTGCTGCGCGACCAGCGAGCTGGCGTAGTTGCCGCCGGTCTTGGCCGCGCCCATGCCGCCGCGGCCGGCGCGGGTGTACTCCTCGGTGAGCCACAGCGTGACCGGCTTGACGCCGCCCTTGAAGTAGGCACCGGCGGGGCTCGCGATCACCATGAAGGTGACGTGCTGGGAGGGCCGGACCCCGAGGAACTTCTCCGAGGCGAACATGAACGGCCGCAGGTAGAGGCTCTTCTCCCCCCTCGCGTCCGGCACCCAGCGCTGGTCGACCTCGACGAGCGCGTCGACGGCCTGGACGAAGTCCTCGACCGGCGAGCTCCGGGAACGCCAGCCGGTGGCTGGAGCGCACCATCCGCGCGGCGTTCTCCTCGGGGCGGAAGGTCCAGATCGAGCCGTCGTCGTGCCGGTAGGCCTTCATGCCCTCGAAGATCTCCTGCGCGTAGTGCAGGACCGCGGTCGCCGGGTCGAGCGTCAGCGGGCCGTACGGCTCGATCCGGCGCGTCGTGCCAGCCGTCGTCGGGCGTCCACTCGACCGTGAACATGTGGTCGGTGAAGTGGGTGCCGAAGCCGGGGTTCGGCGAGGATCTCGGCGCGTCGTCGCGTCGCGGTCGACGTGCGGACGTGGTGCTGCTGGCATGGAGGTCGATCGGCATGACCTGATCTGCATGGGTCATGGCGCTCACGGGATCGACGGCTCTGCTCCGTCGAAGGTTCCGCGGCCGCGGGTGGCTCAGATGCGGCGCGATCGATGCGCGCGCGCCGACCTCGGCGGGCGGCGATCGCGTCGCCGACCTCGGAGGTACGACGCGCGTCGCCGGGTGTCGGGCGGCGAGGTCGGCGACGACGGCCTCCTCGACGCGGCGCGCGGCGGCGGCCTGTCGAGCCCGAGGTGGTCGAGCAGCAGCGCGACCGAGAGGATCGCGGCGGTCGGGTCGGCCTTGCCCTGGCCGGCGATGTCGGGCGCCGAGCCGTGCACCGGCTCGAACATGGACGGGGCGGTGCGGTCGGGGTTGATGTTGCCGCTCGCCGCGAGCCCGATGCCGCCGGTGATGGCGGCGGCGAGGTCGGTGATGATGTCGCCGAAGAGGTTGTCGGTGACGATCACGTCGAAGCGGGCCGGGTCGGTGACCAGGAAGATCGTGGCCGCGTCGACGTGCAGGTAGTCGATCGGTCGACGTCGGGGAACTCCGCGCCGACCTCGCTCGACCATGCGCCACCAGACGGCGCCGGCGTGGACGAGGACGTTGGTCTTGTGGACCAGGGTGAGCTTCTTGCGGCGCTGCTGGGCACGGGCGAAGGCGTCGCGGACCACCCGCTCGACGCCGTACGCCGTGTTGACGCTGACCTCGGTGGCGATCTCGTGCGGGGTGCCGACCCGGAGCGCGCCGCCGTTGCCGGTGTAGGGGCCCTCGGTGCCCTCGCGGACGACCACGAAGTCCACGTCGCCGGGGTCGGCGCCAGTGGGGACTTGACGCCCGGGAAGATCCGGGAGGGCCGCAGGTTGACGTAGTGGTCGAGCTCGAAGCGCAGCCGCAGCAGCAGGCCGCGCTCGAGGATGCCGGGCGGCACGGTTGGGGTCGCCGACCGCGCCGAGCAGGATCGCGTCGTGCTCGCGGATCTCGTCGAGCACCGAGTCGGGCAGCACCTCGCCGGTGGCGAGGTAGCGCTCGGCGCCGAGGTCGTAGCGGGTCGTCTCGAACTCTCGACGCCGGGCACGCCGCGTCGAGCACCTTGAGCGCCTCGGCGGTGACCTCGGGGCCGATGCCGTCGCCGGGGATGACGGTCGACCTCATGCGCGACCAGCGCCTGCCCGCCCTTGGCGTCGCGGGAGACCTGCATGCCGGCGATGTTGACCCCGGCGTCGCCGAGGATCTTGCCGACGGTGCCGACCATGCCGGGGCGTTCGCCTTACGTCAGGAACGCCAGGTGGTCGGTCGGCTCGATGTCGACGTCGAAGCCGTTGACCTCGACGAGCTTCTCGACCTGCTGGGTGCCGACCAGCGTGCCGCAGACCGAGACCTGCGTGCCGTCGGCGAGGGTGCCGCGCAGCGTGATCAGGTTGCGGTGATCGGGGCTGTCCGCCTCGGTGACGAGACGCACCGCGACGCCGCGCTCCGCGGCAAGCAGCGGCGCGTTGACGTAGGACACCTGGTCCTCGACGACGTCGGTGAAGACGCCCTTGAGGGCGGCCAGCTCGAGCACCTTGACGTCGTACTCGGTGATCTCGCCGCGGACCTCGACGTCGAGCTGCTGGGCCACCTCGCCGGCGAGCGCGGTGAAGATGCGGCCGAGCTTCTCGGTCAGCGGGATGCCCGGGCGCACGTCCTCGGCGATCACGCCGCCCTGCACGTTGACCGCGTCGGGCACCAGCTCGCCGGACAGCGCCAGCCGCACCGACCGGGCGACCGCGATGCCGGCCTTCTCCTGGGCCTCGTCGGTGGAGGCGCCGAGGTGCGGGGTGGCGACGACGTTCTCGAGCTCGAACAGCGGGCTGTCGGTGCACGGCTCGATCGCGAACACGTCGAGGCCGGCGGCGGCGATCCGGCCCTCCTTGAGGGCGGCGTAGAGCGCGGCCTCGTCGACGATGCCGCCGCGGGCGGCGTTGACGACGATTGCGCCCGGTCGGCATCGCGCCAGCTGCTCGTCGCCGATCAGGCCGAGCGGTCTCGGGCGTCTTGGGCAGGTGGACCGAGATGAAGTCGGACTCGGCGAGCAGCTCGTCGAGGTCGACCAGCCGGACGCCCATCTGCGCGGCGCGGCCGGCCTGGACGTAGGGGTCGTAGGCGATGACGTTCATGCCGAACGCGCTCAGCCGCTGCGCGACGAGCACGCCGATCCGGCCGAGGCCGACGATGCCGACGGTCTTCTCGTAGAGCTCGATGCCGGTGTACTTGCTGCGCTTCCACTCGCCGTTCTTGAGCGCGGCGTGGGCCGGCGCGACGTGGCGGGCGGCGGCGAGCATCAGGGCGACGGCGAGCTCGGCGGCGGAGACGATGTTGGAGGTCGGCGCGTTGACGACCATGACGCCGGCCTGGGTGGCGGCCTTGACGTCGACGTTGTCGAGGCCGACGCCGGCGCGGGCGACGACCTTGAGGCCGCTTCGCGGCGGCGAGCGCCTCGGCGTCGACCTTGGTCGCGGAGCGCACCAGGATCGCGTCGACGTCGGCGATCGCGGGCAGCAGCTCGGCGCGGTCGGCGCCGTCGCAGTGCCGGATCTCGAAGTCGGGGCCGAGCGCCTCGACGGTGGCGGGTGAGAGTTCTTCGGCGATGAGGACGACGGGCTCACGGCAGGGCGCTTTCACGGTCGGGCTGGCGTGGAGTGCGCCGTCGCGCACCGCGCCGCCAGAGCTCAGTCGGTGCCCGGGCCCTCGGTGTCGGCACCGTCGATGCGACTGGCCGTCAGCGACCACGCCGACCTGCGCCGCATCTGCAGGCGTGTGACGTCGTCGAGGCCGATGCCGGCGTCACGTCGATCCGGCCGAATGAGTCGGCGACCGGGTTGGCTCGTTGGCTCCGGCCGGTCACCGGCGACGCGGTCGGGACGCTGGTCACGCAGGCGGTGGCGACGAGCACGACGCCGCCGGTGAGAGGCGGCAGCGACCGCTCGCACGGATGGCCGGCGATGTCCGCCACGGGTGGGGCGAGCAGGCGGCCGACGGCCTCGCGGCCGCGCGAGCGGACGCGCCGGTAGCGCGTTCGACGCGCGATGGAACGCGTGCGCCGTTGGCCGCGACCATGGGCCGTCGTCGACGGACGCCGGCCGATCGGGCACGGTCGCAGGTGTCGTCGCGGCCCGTCGAAGGTCGGCTCCGACGCGCCGTCGTGGACCTCGCGCTGGTGACGGCTGCCGGCCTGAGGGCCGACGAGTCGGTGGCGCGAGCATCCGCCGGCAGCGCTCGCGCGAGGCGCGCGATGCGTCGACTTGTCGGCGCTGACCACCGCGACCTCGCCTCGCGGTCGTCGATCCAGACAGCGACCATCGAGCGCCTCGCCCGCACCGCCGCTCGATCGGCCAGCCGTGTCGCGCTGCTCGTCGAACGCCAGCCGGTGTTCGGGTGCTTCGCGTCGCGCAGGTCGCAGCGGCGTGCGCGCCAGCCAGCTGCCGGCGGCTCTCGTCGTGCGCTCGACCGCCAGGGTCCTCGTCGGCGCGCGACGTCGTTCATGCTGTGCCTCGGCGAGCCGCCTCGCGGTGAGCGATCGACGGCGCCGCACCGCGTTGCGCAGGTCCGGGCGGCCGTCGCAGGCGAGCCACCTGGCGTCGCTCGAACCAGGAACCCACGCGGCCGGCGTCGAGCACCGAGGCCGTCTCCGCCCAGTGGCCGCCATGATCGGGTTCGAGCGCGCCAGGCGGGCCGGACGCCCGGTCATGCGGGCGGCGGTGCCTTCGGCGTACGTCGTCGTCCCTGTTGCGAAGCTCGCGGCCGGTCGCCTCGATCGGGTGCTCTTGATCTCGCGCAGGCCCTTGAACTCCGGCGCGCCTCGCGTCGGTCGACGATGCGCGGGCCGGAGACGTAGTCGCCGTACTCCGCGGTGTCGGAGACCGACCAGCGCTGCTTGGCGATGCCGCCCTCGTACATCAGGTCGACGATCAGCTTGAGCTCGTGCAGGCACTCGAAGTAGGCGACCTCGGGCTGGTAGCCGGCCTCGGTGAGCGTCTCGAAGCCGTACATCACCAGCTGGGACATGCCGCCGCAGAGCACGGCCTGCTCGCCGAACAGGTCGGTCTCGGTCTCCTCGGTGAAGGTGGTCTTGATGCCGCCGGCGCGCAGGCCGCCGATCGCCTTGGCGTAGGACAGCGCGAGGTCCCAGGCCTTGCCGGACGCGTCCTGCTCGACCGCGACGAGCACGGGCACGCCGCGGCCGTCGACGAACTCGCGACGCACCAGGTGGCCGGGGCCCTTCGGCGCGACCATGAACACGTCGACGCCCTCGGGCGGGGTGATGTAGCCGAAGCGGATGTTGAAGCCGTGGCCGAAGAACAGGCGCGTCGCCCTCCTTGAGGTTGGGCTCGATGTCGTTCGCGTAGACCGTGCGCTGCACCTGGTCGGGCGTGAGGATCACGACGAGGTCGGCCTCCTTCACCGCGTCTGCCACGGCCTCACAGTGAGGCCCTCGGCCTCGGCCTTGGCCCGGCTCTTCGAGCCCTCGGGCAGGCCGACGCGGACGTCGACGCCCGAGTCGCGCAGGGACAGCGCGTGGGCGTGGCCCTGGCTGCCGTAGCCGATGACGGCCACGTTGCGGCCCTGGATCACGGACAGGTCGGCGTCGTCGTCGTAGAACATCTCGGCCACGGGTGGGCTCTCCTTCTTCGTTGGGTACGGCGGGGCGTCAGCTGGCGGGAGCCGGTACGGCGACCGGCATCGGGCGGAGCGTGCGTTCGGTGATCGACCGGGAGCCACGCCCGATCGCCACCATGCCGGACTGCACGAGCTCGCGGATGCCGAAGGGCTCGAGCACCCGCAGCAGGTCCTTGAGCTTGGCGGCGTTGCCGGTGACCTCGATGGTGACCGCGTCGGGGGCGACGTCGACGACCTTGGCGCGGAAGAGCTGAACGGCGTCCAGGACCTGGCCCCACGCGAGCTCGGCGTCGGCCCGGACCTTGACCAGCATCAGCTCGCGGTTGATCGAGCCGGAGCCGTCGAGCTCGACGATCTTGATCACCTCGACCAGCTTGTTGAGCTGCTTGGTGACCTGCTCGAGCGGGGAGTCCTCGACGTTGACCACGATCGTCATCCGGGAGATCTCGGGGTGCTCGGTCGGGCCGACCGCGAGCGAGTCGATGTTGAAGCCGCGGCGGCTGAACAGGCCGGCGATCCGGGCCAGGACGCCGGGCTTGTTCTCGACCAGGACGCTGAGGGTGTGCTTGTTCATCAGATGTCGTCCTCGACGAACTGGGGCGCGAGGTCGCGCGCGTACTTGATCTCGTCGTTGCTGGTGCCGGCGGCGACCATCGGCCACACCATCGCGTCACGGTGCACGCGGAAGTCGACCACGACCGGCCGGTCGTCGATCGCCATCGCCTTCTCGATCGTCGCGTCGACCTCCTCGGGCGACTCGCATGCGAGACCCGACGCAGCCGTAGGCCTCGGCGAGCTTGACGAAGTCGGGGATCCGCCGGGGCCCGGTGTGTCGGTGTTGGAGTAGCGCTCGTTGTAGAACAGCGTCTGCCACTGCCGGACCATGCCGAGCGACTCGTTGTTGATGATCGCGACCTTGATCGGGATGTCGTTGATCGCGCAGGTGGCGAGCTCCTGGTTGGTCATCTGGAAGCAGCCGTCGCCGTCGATCGCCCAGACCGTCGCGTCGGGGCGGCCGACCTTGGCGCCCATCGCCGCCGGCACCGCGAAGCCCATGGTGCCGAGGCCGCCGGAGTTGAGCCAGGTGCCGCGGGTTCTCGTACCGATGAACTGCGCGGCCCACATCTGGTGCTGGCCGACGCCGGAGGTGTAGATCGCCTCGGGCCCGGCGATCTTGCCGAGCCGCTCGATGACGTACTGCGGCGCGAGCGAGCCGTCGTCGCGGGCTCGTCGTAGCCGAGCGGGTAGGTCCTTCACGCCAGCCGTCGAGGTCGCTCGCACCAGCCGGTCGTAGTCGCCGGTGGCCGGCCTCGTGCTCGGCCTGCAGCGCGACGACCAGGTCGGCGATGACCTCGCGGGCGTCGCCGACGATCGGCACGTCGGCGTGCCGGTTCTTGCCGATCTCGGCCGGGTCGATGTCGGCGTGGATGACCTTGGCGTGCGGGGCGAAGGAGTCGAGCTTGCCGGTGACCCGGTCGTCGAAGCGGGCGCCGAGGCTGATGATCAGGTCGCTGCGCTGCAGCGCGGCGACCGCGGCGACGGTGCCGTGCATGCCGGGCATGCCGAGGTGCTGCGGGTGGCTGTCGGGGAACGCGCCGCGCGCCATCAGCGTGGTGACGACCGGGATGCCGGTGAGCTCGGCGAGCACCCGCAGCTCCGGGCTGGCCCCGGAGCGGATCACGCCGCCGCCGACGTAGAGCACCGGACGCCGAGCCTCGAGGATCAGCCGGGCGGCCTCGCGGATCTGCTTGGCGTGCGGCTTGGTCACCGGGCGGTAGCCGGGCAGGTCGAGCTTCGGCGGCCAGGAGAAGGTGGTGACCGCCTGCAGCGCGTCCTTGGCGATGTCGACCAGCACCGGGCCGGGGCGGCCGGTGGAGGCGATGTGGAACGCCTCGGCGATCGTGCGCGGGATCTCGGCGGGGTCGGTGACCAGGAAGTTGTGCTTGGTGATCGGCATCGTGATGCCGCGGATGTCGGCCTCCTGGAAGGCGTCGGTGCCGATCGCGGGCCGCGCCGACCTGGCCGGTGATGGCGACCATCGGCACCGAGTCCATGTGGGCGTCGGCGATCGGGGTGACCAGGTTGGTCGCGCCCGGGCCGGAGGTCGCCATGCAGACGCCGACCTTGCCGGTGGCCTGCGGCGTACCCCTCGGCGGCGTGGCCGGCGCCCTGCTCGTGGCGGACCAGGATGCGGGGCGCGACCGAGTCGAGCAGCGGGTCGTACGGCCGGGAGGATCGCCGCACGCTGTCGGCGTCCGATGGCCTCGAGCGAACGTCGCGCCCCGGCCACCTCGATGGGCGTGCGTGCCTCGCCTGCACGCCAGGCTCGCGCGGGGCCGAGGCTCGGCCTCGGTGATCGCCGGTCGCCCGGTGACGCCGTGCGACCTCGACGTCGAGGGCGCCGTCGGCAGCCGCGGTCGGCGCACGACGAGGGCGCGCGCGGGATGCCGGCGACGGTGCGCGAACTCGGCCCGCGCTCGACGTTCGACGGCGCCGACACGAGGAGCGCCCGATGACCACCGAGTCCACCGTCGTCATCGTCGTCGTGGTGGGGCTGCGCTTCCTGGTCCCGCTCGTTCATCCGCCGGTGGCCGCTGCCCGCGGGCTCGCCGGGGCTCGCGTGCTCGCCGTCTCGACCCGGCTTGGTCTTCGTCCCGAGCGCCGAACTACGACAAGGCGATGGTGCTCTGTCCGGCGCATCGGCGGCGCTGCAGAACTGGACCCGCTCCTGCGCGACAGCATCTCGCGGTCCGTCGCGCCCCACCCTCGCCTCCTCTTCCCCAACACCTTCGAGTACTTCTTCATCGCCTACGTTCGTCGGGCTGCGCTGGGACCCGCCCCCCACCGCTTCTGGCCCCCCCCGCCGCCCGTCCTCGGCCTGCTCCGGTACTTGGATCCACGGTGGCCCACTTCCTTCCCCCGCACACGGCAGCGGGCCCTTGGTCCCGCCGCTCGTCATCGGGCCGTGCTCGGGCTGGCGATCCTGGGGTGTCGTGGTGCGGCCGCGCCTGCCGCCGCGCGACTGGACGTGGCGCGGATCGAGGCGACCGGTGCGCCGGCGTGTCGTCCGCCGAGCGCGACGCGTGGACGGCGGCCGTCCGGCGGGCGTCGGGTCGACCCTCGAGACGGTGGTGCTCGTCGGCCTGCCGGCGACCTCTACGCGCGCCACCGCCGCGAGGGTCGGACCTGCGGATGTTCGTCGGCGTCGCCGTGTTCGGTCGTCATCAACGCCGCGATCGTCCGTCGCCGTCGGCCCACGGACCGGCCGGCGACGGTGGCGACCGCGTCGCTGCACGCGTCCGCCGGCACTCGTGCGCCGGCTGGCGCGGCGATGCCCGCTCGACCATTCGGCCGCGGCTTCTCCGCTCGTCTCGCTCCCCTACCACGACCGGTCGCTCCGGTGGCGGCGGCGCGCCGAGCGCGACGCGCGGGTCACACGGCGCCGGGTGGCGGCCTACGGAGTCGCCGTACTTGGCCAGCACGCCGGTGGTGTAGCGCGGCGGCGGGGGAGTGAAACCCGCTTTGCGCGCGTCGAATTCGGCCGGGTCGACCAGGACGTCCAGGGTGCCCTTCGCGACGTCGAGGCGGATGCGGTCGCCGTCGCGCACGAACGCGATCGGCCCGCCGTCGACGGCCTCGGGCGCGATGTGGCCGACGCAGAGGCCGGTGGTGCCGCCGGAGAACCGGCCGTCGGTGATCAGCAGCACGTCCTTGCCGAGGCCGGCGCCCTTGATCGCGCCGGTGATGGCCAGCATCTCGCGCATGCCCGGGCCGCCCTTGGGGCCCTCGTAGCGGATGACGACGACGTCGCCGTTGGTGATCGTGCCGTCCTCGAGCGCGTCGAGCGCCGCCCGCTCGCGTTCGAAAACCCTTGCGGTGCCCTCGAACACGTCGGAGTCGAAGCCCGCCGACTTCACCACGGCGCCCTCGGGCGCCAGCGAGCCGTGCAGGATCGTGATGCCGCCGGTCGGATGGATGGGGTTGTCCAGCGCACGCAGCACCTTGCCGTCGGGGTCCGGCGGCGCGATGTGGGCGAGGTTCTCGGCCATGGTCTGGCCGGTGACGGTGAGGCAGTCGCCGTGCAGCAGACCGGCATCCAGCAGCGCCTTCATCACGACGGGCACGCCGCCGATGCGGTCGACGTCGGTCATCACGTGCTTGCCGAACGGTTTGACGTCGGCCAGGTGCGGCACCTTGGCGCCGATGCGGGTGAAGTCGTCCAGCGTCAGCTTCACGTTGGCCTCGTGCGCGATCGCCAGCAGGTGCAGCACCGCGTTGGTGGAGCCGCCGAACGCCATCACCACCGCGATCGCGTTCTCGAACGCCTCCTTGGTCAGGATGTCGCGGGCGGTGATGCCGCGGCGCAGCAGCTCGACGACGGCCTCGCCGGAGCGGCGCGCGAACCCGTCGCGGCGCCGGTCGGTGGCCGGTGGTGCCGCGCTGCCCGGCAGCGACATGCCCAGCGCCTCGGCGGCGCTGGCCATCGTGTTGGCGGTGTACATGCCGCCGCAGGCGCCCTCGCCCGGACAGATCGCCCGCTCGATCGCGTCGACGTCCTCGCGCGGCATCAGCCCGCGTGCGCAGGCCCCGACCGCCTCGAACGCGTCGATGATCGTGACGTCCATCTCGGTGCCGTCGGACAGCTTCGCCTTGCCGGGCAGGATCGAGCCGGCGTAGAGGAACACGCTGGCCAGGTCGAGCCGCGCGGCGGCCATCAGCATGCCCGGGCAGCGACTTGTCGCAGCCGGCCAGCAGCACCGAGCCGTCGAGGCGCTCGGCCTGCATCACGGTCTCGACGCTGTCGGCGATCACCTCGCGGGACACCAGCGAGAAGTGCATGCCCTCGTGGCCCATCGAGATGCCGTCGGACACCGAGATGGTGCCGAACTCCATCGGGTAGCCGCCCGCGGCGAACACCCGTCCTTGACGGCCTTGGCCAGCCGGTCCAGCGACAGGTTGCACGGGGTGATCTCGTTCCACGACGACCCGACGCCGATCTGCGGCTTGGCGAAGTCGTCGTCGTGACGTTGCAGCCCGTCGGCGTGAGCCGCTCGACGGCGATCGCGCGGTGGACTCCCCCGAAGCCGGACAGCACGGCCGGTCGGCAACGACGGACGTGGCGCGTGCGCCCACCGCTGCGCGTCCACCGCGCGGACGAGCGGCGCCCCGTGCGCTCAAGCATTGATGTCGAGAACGAGGGCCCTGTCGTCCGCCGCGACCGACCGCACCGGAGTCACCGTCGACGATGGAGCAGCAGTGCTCGTAGCTGGCTCACAGGGCGCAGCACCAACAGCCGTCATGCCGGCCACGGCATGCGAACGAGCGGGTCGATCTCGGCGCTGGCCTCGACGGCGCCGAGCACGTCCGGTGGGCAGGTCGCCAAACTCCCAGACGTGGGCCTGATCGCGTCCACGGGATCGACGGCGAACCGGCGAGGACGTGCTCCCCGGGCCTCAGCCGCCCTTGCGGGCGTGCGTGGTGGCGAGGTCGTCGGTCACCTCGGCGCGGATGGAGTGCATGTTGAGCATGTTGTCGCCGCCCCACCGCGGCAGCAGGTGGAAGTGCAGGTGGAACACGGTCTGCCCGGCCCCTGACGGCTGGCCTGGAAGACGTTGATGCCATCGGCGTCCGAGGCGCTCGACCAGCAGATGCATGGGGTGCTCTCCAGCAGCGACGGCGATCGCGGCCTGGTCCCGAACGCGTCAAGCAGGTCGGTGACGTGGCGACGCGGGATCACCAGCGTGTGCCCGGTCGTCGTGGCGTTGAGGGCGAGGAAGGCCACGGCCGTGTCGTCGCTGCCGACGATGCTGGCCGGCGCGTCGCCACCGCGATGGCACAGAAGATGCAGAAGTCGCTCACGATGCGTCAGCGTAGGCAGGCAAGGCACGATGGGGTGGTGCGGACCACGATCGTGACCGGCTCGGCGAGCCGGAGGCCCGCTGCTGGACTGGCCGCGTGCGGGTCGGGCGGGGAACCGGTCGTCGTCGACCAGGCGGCCACGACTCGCCGGCGGCCGAGTCTTCCGGCCGTCGACTCGCCGAGCCTGCGCAGACGCGCAGCCCCGCCCCGCCGGAGTCGCTGAAGCCGAGCGGCCGGGCAGGTGGCGTCCCCAGCATCGTCGACACCGTCGCGACGAGGTCCTGCGCTCACCCTGGGGCCTGGCGTTCTTGCCGGACGGGACCGCACTGGTGTCCGAGCGTGACACCGCCCGCATCGTGCGGGTGAGCGACGGGCAGGTCGGCGAGGTCGGGACCGTGCCGGGGGTGTCGTTCGGCGGCGAAGGCGGGCTGCTCGGACTCGCGGTGCCCCCCACGTTCGCCGACGACCGCTTCGTGTACGCCTACGCGACCACACCGAACGGCAACCAGGTGATGCGGATGACGCTTGTCGGCGGCGGCTCAGCGCGCCGGAGGTGCTGCTGGACGGCATCCCGTCCTCGAGGATCCACAACGGCGGACGGCTGGCCTTCGGGCCGGACGGCATGCTCTACGTCCGTCGCGGATCTTGTCGGCGACGTCGGGGTTGGCGGCGATCGCGGTGTCGACGGCCGCGGTGAGGGCGCCCTCGTCGGAGACCTCGGCGAGGCCGCGGCCGGCGACCACCTCGTCGGGCGTGCCCTCGCCGGCGACCAGCCCGTCGAAGACCTGGCGGGCCAGCTTGTCGTTGATCCGGCCCTCGTCGACCAGGGCCTGCACCCGGGCCACGTCGGCCGGGCTCACCGGCCGAGCGCCGCGATGTCGGTCTCGGACTCGTTGGCGCGGCGGGCGAGCTCGCCGAGCCACCACTTGCGGGCGGCCTGCGGCGAGGCGCCGGCGGCGATCGTCTCCTCGACCAGCTCGAGCGCGCCGGCGCCGACGACGTCGCGCATCTCGAGGTCGGTGAAGCCCCAGGACCCCTGCAACCTCCTGCGGCGCTCCGCGGGCGGCTCGGGCAGGGTCCGCGCAGCTCCTCGACCCACTCGCGCGGCGGCGCGACCGGCACCAGGTCGGGCTCGGGGAAGTAGCGGTAGTCCTCGGCGTCGGACTTCTCGCGGCCGACGTCGTGACGCCGGTGTCCTCGTGCCAGTGCCGGGTCTCCTGCAGGATCGACCCGCCGGCGGACAGGACCGCGGCGTGCCGGCCGATCTCGTAGCGCACCGCCCGCTCGACCGAGCGCAGCGAGTTGACGTTCTTGGTCTCGGTGCGGGTGCCGAGCGGGGCCGGAGCCCGCCGGGGCGCAGCGACAGGTTGACGTCGCAGCGCAGCGAGCCCTGCTCCATCCGGACGTCGGAGACGCCGAGGCCGAGCATCAGGTCGCGCAGCTGGGCGACGTACGCCTTGGCGACGAGGGGCGCCTGCTCGCGGGTGCCCATCGATCGGCTTGGTGACGATCTCGATCAGCGGGATGCCGGCGCGGTTGTAGTCGACCAGCGAGTAGTCGGCGCCGTGGATGCGGCCGGTGGCGCCGCCGACGTGCAGCGACTTGCCGGTGTCCTCCTCCATGTGGGCGCGCTCGATCTCGACCCGGTACGTCTCCGCCCGTCGACCTCGACGTCGAGTCCAGCCGTCGAAGGCGATCGGCTCGTCGTACTGCGAGGTCTGGAAGTTCTTCGGCATGTCCGGGTAGAAGTAGTTCTTCCGCGCGAACCGGCACCACTCGGCGATCTCGCAGTTGAGCGCCAGCCCGATCCGGATCGCCGACTCGACCGCGATGACGTTGACCACCGGCATCGCGCCGGGCAGGCCCAGGCAGACCGGGCAGACCTGGGTGTTCGGCTCGGCGCCGAACTCGGTCGGGCAGCCGCAGAACATCTTCGTCGCGGTGTTGAGCTCGACGTGCACCTCGAGCCCGAGCACGGGGTCGAAGCGCTCCAGCGCCTCGTCGTAGGACATCAGCTCGTCGCTCATGCGGACGCTCCTTCCAGGCCTCGGGCCTGGTCGAGCAGCGGGCCGCCCCACTTCGGTCGATCCAGCAGCGGCCTCGAGCGCGCGCCCACGCGGTACAGCCGGTCGTCGGCGCAGCGCCGCCGGCGCCAGGATCTGGACGCCGGCCGGCAGGCCGTCCTCGTCGGCGAGGCCGCTGGGCACCGAGATGCCCGGGGATGCCGGCGAGGTTGGCCGGGATGGTGGCGAGGTCGTTGAGGTACATCGCCAGCGGGTCGTCGAGCTTCTCGCCGAGCTTGAACGCCGTGGTCGGCGCGGTCGGCGAGACCAGCACGTCGGCCTGCTCGAACGCCGCGGCGAAGTCGCGGCTGATCAGCGTGCGCACCTTCTGCGCCTGGCCGTAGTAGGCGTCGTAGTAGCCGCTGGACAGGGCGTAGGTGCCGAGGATGATGCGGCGCTTGACCTCGTCGCCGAAGCCGGCGTCGCGGGTGGCGCGCATGACCTCCTCGGCGCTCGGGGCCTCGATGCCCTCGGGCAGCACCCGCAGGCCGTAGCGCATCGCGTCGAACTTGGCGAGGTTGCTGGAGGCCTCGGCCGGCAGGATCAGGTAGTAGGCCGCCAGCGCGTACTGACGAAGTGCGGGCAGGACACCTCGACGACCTCGGCGCCGGCCTCCGACGCAGCAGGTCGACCGACTCGTCGAAGCGCTGCCTCGACGCCGGCCTGGTAGCCCTCGCCGCCGAGCTCGCTTGACCACGCCGATCCGCACGCCGGTCAGGTCGTCGGTCGCGCGCCGGCGCGGCCGGCGGCGACCAGGTCGGGCACCGGCTCGTCGATGCGAGGTGGAGTCCAGCGGGTCGTGGCCGCCGATGACCTCGTGCAGCAGCGCCGCGTCCAGCACCGTACGGGTGACCGGGCCGGCCTGGTCGAGCGAGTTCGCCATCGCGACCAGCCCGTAGCGGCTCACGCCACCGTACGTCGGCTTGACGCCGACCGTGCCGGTGACCGCGCCCGGCTGGCGGATCGAGCCGCCGGTGTCGGTGCCGATCGCCAGCGGCGCCTCGAACGCGGCGACCGCCGCGGCCGAGCCGCCGCCGGAGCCGCCGGGGATCCGGTCGAGGTCCCACGGGTTGTGGGTCGGGCCGTAGGCGGAGTGCTCGGTCGAGGAGCCCATCGCGAACTCGTCCATGTTGGTCTTGCCGAGGATCGGCAGGCCGGCCTGCGCGCAGCCGGGTCACCAGGGTCGCGTCGTACGGCGGCACCCAGCCCTCGAGGATCCTCGAGCCGCACGTCGTCGGGAGCCCGCGGGTGGCCAGCACGTCCTTGACCGCGATCGGCACGCCGTCGAGCGGGCTCAGAGGTTGCCGGCGGCGCGGCGCGCGTCGGAGGCACGCGCCTGCTCGAGCGCGCCCTCGGCGTCGACGTGCAGGAAGGCGTGCACGGCGCCGTCGACCTCGGCGATCCGGTCGAGGTGCGCCTGGGTGACCTCGACCGCGGTGACCTCGCCGGCGGCGAGCGCCTCGGCGAGCTCGGCGGCGGTCGCGGACGGGTCAGGTCGGTCACGTGCTCAGTCTCCTCGTCCAGGATCCGCGGCACGCGGAAGCGCTGCCCTCGGCGCGGGCGCCGCCGGACAGCGCCTGCTCCGCGGTCAGGCTCGGGGCCACGACGTCGGGGCGCGGAAGACGTTGGTCAGCGGCAGCGCGTGGGAGGTCGGCGGGATGTCGTCACCGGCGACGCCGCTGATCGAGGCGACCGACTCGAGGATCACCGCGAGCTGGGGGGCGAGGTGGTCGAGCTCGGCGTCGGAGAGGTCGATCCGGGCCAGGTCGGCCAGGTGGGCGACCTCGTCACGGGTGATCGCAGCCATGGTGTCCGTTCGAGGCCGGGGCGCGGGCAAGTCCCCCATCCTAGGCGTGAGCGACACAAGCCGGACGTCGTCACCTGGACGACACACGCGTGGGGCACCATGCGCGCATGCCCTACCTGCTGCGTCTCCAGCTGACCGACCGGCCGGGCAGCCTCGGAGCCATCGCCAGCGCCCTCGGCGGCGCTGGAGCCGACATCCTCGCGCTCGACGTGGTCGAGCACACTCCCTCCGGCAACGCCGTGGACGACATCGTGATCGACCTGCCGGACGGCGGCATGCCCGACACGGCCGTGAGCGCCTGCTCCGCTGTGCCGGGGGTCACCGTCTCGTTCGTGACCCCCTACCCGGCGGGCGCTCCGCTGGGGCGTGACCTCGAGGTGGTCGAGCTGATGGCCGAACGGCCGGCCAACGCTGAGCGGGTTCTCGCCTCAGCCGTGCCAGACCTGTTCCGGCTGGCGTGGGGCACCGTCGTCGACGGGTCGAGCGGCACGTGCGCGGGTGGAGCACCGCAGCATCGCCGCCCCTGAGGACGAGAGCTTCACCACCGCATGGTTGCCGATGGAGAAGGCGACTCGCCTGGCCACCGACTCGGGCGAGGTGCCGCCTGGGTGGGTGGGCGCAGCCGTGGCCGCCGCCCCGCTCGGCGGGCGCGACCGGGCCCTGGTGATCGGGCGTCACGCCAACCCCGAGATCCTCGACTCCGAGGTTGCCCGGCTCGGCTACCTGGCGACCCTCGCGCCGGCGGCCCTGAGCACCACGACGGCGCCTGGTGAGGGCGGTGGGCCGGCGACCGCCGTCGCCCTGGACCATCTCGTGCTCACCGTGGCCGACACCGAGCGCAGCATCCGCTGGTACTCAACCATCCTGGGCATGCGCCCGATCTCGTTCGGCAACGGCCGACGCGCCGTCGCCCTGGGCACCTCGAAGATCAACTTTCACGACGCTGCCGACCCGACGCCCGCTCCGGTGGCCCGTCGCCGCGTGCCGGGCTCCGGCGACGTCTGCGTGGTCGTGCCCGGACCGCTCGGCGAGGTCGAGGCGCACCTGGCCTCGCACGGCGTGCCGATCGAGACGGGTCCGGTGCGCCGCACCGGGGCGCGCGGTCAGATGACGTCGCTGTACGTGCGCGACCCGGACGAGAACCTGGTCGAGGTGGCCTGCTACCGCAGCTGAGCCCGCCGGACGCCGGCTACAGCCCGTGCTGGAGCAGCTTCGGCGAACGCCGCCTCGTCGAGGACCGGCACGCCGAGTGCTCGGCCTTGTCGGCCTTGGAGCCCGGGTTGTCGCCGACGACCACGAAGTCGGTCTTCTTCGACACCGAGCCGGCGGCCTTGCCACCGCGGGCAAGGATTGCCTCCTTGGCCTCGTCGCGGCTGAATCCGGCGAGGGTCCCGGTGACGACGAGGGTGCGTCCGGCGAGGGTCTGCTCGGGACGGTCGACGCGCTCGTCGGCCATCGAGACGCCGGCCGCGCGCCAGCGCGCCACGATGTCGCGGTGCCACCCAACGTCGAACCACTCGACGACCGCGCTGGCGATGGTGGGGCCGACGCCGTCGACGGCGGCGAGCTCGTCGGGACCGGCCGCCTCGATGGCCGCCAGCGAGCCGAACGTGGTGGCCAGGGCGCGGGCGGCGGTCGGCCCGACGTGCCGGATCGACAGCGCGACCAGCACCCGCCACAGCGGCACGGTGCTTGGCCTCGGCCGAGGTTGTCGAGCAGCCGCTCGCCGTTGGCCGAGAGGACGCGGCCGGCGCGTCCTCCCGCCGTTCTTCGCCGCGCGGGTGAACAGCGGCACGCGCAGCAGCGCGTCCTCGTCGAGGTCGAACAGGTCGCCCTCGTCGGCGATCACCTCCGGCGTCGAGCAGCGCGACCGCCGCCTCGTAGCCGAGCCCCTCGATGTCGAAGGCGCCGCGCCCGGCGACGTGGAACACCCGCTCGCGCAGCTGCGCCGGGCAGGACCGGGTGTTGGGGCAGCGGATGTCCTTGTCGCCCTCCTTCTCGGGGGCGAGCGTCGTGCCGCACGCCGGGCATACCGTCGGCATCTCGAACTCGCGCTCGGTGCCGTCGCGCAGGTCGACCACCGGTCCGAGGATCTCGGGGATCACGTCGCCGGCCTTGCGCAGCACCACCGTGTCGCCGATGAGGACGCCCTTGCGCTTCACCTCGTCGGCGTTGTGCAGGGTGGCGAGCTCGACCGTCGACCCGGCGACCATGACCGGCTCCATCACGCCGAACGGCGTCACCCGGCCGGTGCGGCCGACGTTGACCCGGATGTCGAGCAGCTTGGTGTTGACCTCCTCGGGCGGGTACTTGAACGCGATCGCCCACCGCGGCGCCCGCGAGGTGGAGCCGAGCCGGCGCTGCACCGAGACCTCGTCGACCTTGACGACGACCCCGTCGATCTCGTGCTCGACGTCGTGGCGGTGCTCGCCGTAGTGCGCGATGAAGGCGTTCACCTCCTCGATCGAGTCGACGACCCGGAAGTGGGTGGAGACGGGCATGCCCCACGCCTCGAGCGCGGCGTAGGCGTGCGACTGGGCCGCGTCAGCTCGAACCCCTCGCGCTTGCCGATGCCGTGGCAGACCATCCCCAGCGCGCGCGACGCGGTGACCCGCGGGTCCTTCTGCCGCAGCGAGCCGGCCGCGGCGTTGCGCGGGTTGGCGAACGGCGGCTTGCCGGCCTCGGTCATCGACTCGTTGAGTCGCTCGAAGGCGACCTTCGGCAGGAACACCTCACCGCGCACCTCGAGCAGCTCGGCACCGGGTGCCCGGCCGCGTCGCCGGCGACGCTGTCCAGCCTCTGCGGGACCGTCCGGAGTGTGCGCACGTTGGCTGTCACGTCCTCGCCGGTGCGCCCGTCGCCGCGGGTCGCCGCCCGCACCAGGCGGCCGTCCTCGTAGAGCAGGTTGATCGCCAGCCCGTCGACCTTGAGCTCGCACAGGTAGCGCAGACCCTCGCTCACGTCCGCACCCAGCTCCACGCTCGACGCGGCCCAGGCCGCCAGCTCCTCGGCGGAGAACGCGTTGTCGAGGCTCAGCATCCGCTCGAGGTGGTCGACCGCCGTGAACTCGGTCGAGCCGTGCCGCCGACCTGCTGGGTCGGCGAGTCCGGGGTGCGCAGGTCGGGGCACTGCTCCTCGAGCGCCTGCAGCTCGCGCATCAGCGCGTCGTACTCGCCGTCGGAGAGCGTCGGCGCGTCGAGCACGTAGTAGCGGTACCGGTGCTCACGCACCTGCTCCACCAGGTCGGCGTGCTCGGCGCGCACCGAGGCCGGGGCCGGCCCGGCTGTGGCGTCGGCGCGGGCCCTGGTGGGTGGCTCATCTGCGTCACGAGGCGACGCTACCCAGCGGGGCCGACAGAATCCCGCTCCGCGACCTGCGCAGCCGCCTCGCGCGCGGTGCGATAGACGGCGCGGCTGTGCTCCGTCGAGCGACCGGCCAGACCGCACGTCGGGCTGACGAGCGTCTGCGCGTGCATCACCGGCGCACCGAAGCCCAGCCGCCCCCACAGCCCGACGACTCGGTCGGCCACGGCTGCGCTCGGCGGGGCGTGCGAGGTGGGCACGGCGCCGATGACGAGTCGTGTCCCAGACTCGACCGCGGCCGCCAGGGCGTCGAGCTCGGCCGTCTGCACGAGGTCGAGGTCGAACGACACGGCGTCCGCACCGGCTGCGACCAGCAGCCCCACCGGAACCTGCGACCCGCAGCAGTGCACCACTCGTCGCGTCGGGCGCTGCCGCCAGCACCTCGGCGAGCAGCGTCTGCGACGACGTGCGGCTCGGGTCGCGGAAGCTGCCCCCAGCCGCTGCGGGTTCGCAGGCGCCCACCGAGAACCAGCGGCAGCGACGGCTCGTCCACTTGGAGCACCAGCAGCGCGCCCGGAACCCGGGCAGTGACGTCGGCGAGGTGCTGGCGCACGCCCTCGGCGAGCGACGCGGTGAGGTCACGCAGCAGGCCCGGGTCGCTCAGCGCCGCCTCGCCCAGGGGCCGGCCGAGAGACGCCGCGAGTGTGATCGGGCCCACAACCTGCACCTTCAGCGGTCCTACGTACCCGTGGGCGGCGATCTCGAGGGCCGCCAGATCATCGGTGAGCAGCCGACGGGCAGTGGCCACGTCCGAACCTGGCCGACCGGTGACCTGCCACCCGCTCGGGGTCGCCTCCACCGGCAGGTCGACGAGCAGCCCGGCGGAGCGTCCGATCGCGTCGGCGCCCAGGCCGCGGTCGGGCAGCTCGGGCAGGTGGCGCAGGTCCGTCAGCTCGTCGAGCACCCGTGTCGCAGTGGTCAGCGGGTCGATGCCGGGCAGGGAGCCGATCCCGGTCGCCGCGACCGTGGCCGGCCAGCCCTGGTGGCTCACGCCGCGGCAGGGGTGGTGGTGGCGATGGTGGCCGACCCGACGACCCGGTCGTCGTCGTAGAAGGCCACGGTCTGACCCGGGGCGACGCCGGCCTGCGGCTCGGCCAGAACGCAGCGACGGTCAGCGTTCGCCCGTCGCATCGACGGTCGCGACGTCACGCGACCGGCCGCGCCGTGGGCGCGGAACTGCGCCAGCGCACGCGAAGCGCGACGGCTGCGGAGCCGGTCCGCACCACGTCGCGGTGCCGGCGGTGACGGAGGCCGTGGCCAGGGCCTCCTGGGGGCCGACCGTCACGGTCCGCGACACAGGCTCCAGGCTCAGCACGTAGCGCGGACGGCCGTCGGGGGCCGGGGCGTCGATGCGCAGCCCGCGGCGCTGGCCGACGGTGAACCCGAAGGTGCCGGTATGCGTCCCGATCTGCTCCCCGGTGCCCGCGTCCACGATGTCGCCCGGGGCGCTGCCCGAGGTGCTTGCTGCAGGAAGCCGGCCGTGTCGCCGTCGGCGATGAAGCAGATGTCGTGGCTGTCGGGCTTGGCGGCCACCGGGAGCCCGCGCGACTCGGCCTCGAGCGCGCACGACGTCCTTGGTCGTCGTCGCCGAGTGGGAACAGCGAATGCCGCAGCTGCTCAGGGGTGAGGACGCCGAGCACGTAGGACTGGTCCTTGGCCGGGTCGACCGCCCGCCGCAGCTCACCCCCGAGGAGCCGGGCGTAGTGGCCGGTGCACACCGCGTCGAAGCCGAGCGCGAGCGCCTTGTCGAGCACCGCGGCGAACTTGATCTTCTCGTTGCAGCGCAGGCACGGGTTGGGGGTGCGGCCGGCGGCGTACTCGGCGACGAAGTCGTCGACCACGTCGTGCTTGAACCGCTCGGCGAGGTCCCAGACGTAGAACGGGATCCCGATGACGTCCGCGGCCCGGCGGGCGTCGTGGGCGTCCTCGAGGGTGCAGCAGCCGCGCGCTCCCGATCGCGGAGCGACTCGGGTGTCGCGGACAGCGCGAGGTGCACGCCGGTCACGTCGTGGCCGGCGTCGACCATCCGGGCGGCCGCCACGGCGGAGTCGACCCCGCCGGACATCGCGGCGAGCACACGCACGTCACGCCCCCCGGGCGGCGAGGCGGCCCGCGGTCCGCGCCCGGCTCGACGACGCCGGGCAGGACGCTCGAGCAGCGCGTCCACGTCCTGCTGGGTGGAGGTGTGACCGAGGGAGAACCGCAGCGACGCGACGGCGCGCGTCGTCGTCGCCCATCGCGAGCAGCACGTGGCAGGGCTGGGCACCCCGGCCGAGCAGGCGCTGCCGGTCGAGCACGACACGCCTCGCGCGTCGAGCAGCATGAGCAGGGCGTCGGCCTCGCATCCGGCGAACGAGATGTGGGCGTTGCCGGGGAGCCGGCCGGCCGGGTCGGGGTCGCCGTTGAGCGAGGCGTCGGGCGACCTCGGCCAGCACCCGGCGGACCAGGTCGTCGCGCAGCCGCGCCCGTGGGCCGCGCGCTCTCCACCTGCTCGGCGACGGCTCGCTCGACCGCGAGCGCGAACCCGGCGATCGCGGCCGCGTCGAGGGTGCCGGAGCGGACGTCGCGCTCCTGGCCGCCGCCGTGCAGCACCGGCACCAGGTCGAGGTCGCGGCGGCACGAGCAGCGCACCGACGCCCATCGGGCCGCCGAGCTTGTGCCCGGACAGGCTGACCGCGTCCAGCCCGCTCGACGCGAAGTCGACCGGCATGCTGGCCGAGCGCCTGGACGGCGTCGGAGTGCAACGGGACGCCGTAGTCGCGCGGCCGATCGCTGCGATGGTCTCGACCGGCTGGACCGTGCCGACCTCGTTGTTGGCCCACATGACCGTGACCAGGGCGACCGAGTCGGGGTCGGCGGCGACGCTCGGCCTCGAGCGCCGTCGTGCTGACCCGGCCGAGGTGGTCGACCGGGAGCCAGCTCGACGCTCGGCGCCCTCGGGCTCGGCCAGCCACAGGGCCGGGTCGAGCACCGCGTGGTGCTCGACTGCGCTGACGAGCACGCGGGTGCGTCGGGGGTCGGCGCTGGCGGCGCGCCCAGTACAGGCCCTTGACCGCGAGGTTGTCGGCCTCGGTGCCGCCGGCGGTGAACACGACGTCGCCCGGGCGCGCGCCGAGAGCGGCCGCCAGGCGTTCGCGGTGCTCCTCGACGCCACGGCGGGCAAACCGCCCGTCGGCGTGCAGCGACGTTGGGTTCCCCCGGATCGCCATCTGCGCCGCCACGGCGTCGACAACCTCGGGCAGCACCGGGGTCGTCGCGGCGTGGTCGAGGTAGGCGCGGGGCGTGATCATCGGTGCGAAGAATACGGCGGACGGGCTTCGGTCACCCGTCCGCCGTACGGCCTCAGCCCTGGCGCCGCTTGATCTCCTCGGTTGCCTGGGGCAGCACCGTGAACAGGTCACCCACCACCGAGAAGTCGGCCAGCTGAAGGATCGGCGCCTCGCCGTCCTTGTTCACCGCGACGATCGTCTTCGCGGTCTGCATGCCGGCGCGGTGCTGGATCGCCCCGGAGATGCCGGCCGCCACGTACAGCTGCGGCGACACGACGTGGCCGGTCTGGCCGATCTGGAACGCGTGCGGGTACCAGCCGGAGTCCACGGCGGCCCGCGACGCACCGACCGCCGCACCCAGCGCGTCGGCGAGCTGCTCGACCGGGCCGAAGTCACCGCCGGTGCCGCGACCGCCGGAGACGACGACGGCCGCCTCGTTCAGGTCAGGGCGCCCGGTGCGCTCACGCGGGGCGTGGTCGGTGACCTTCACGGCGCGGGCCCGCTCGGAGAAGGTGACCTCGATCGTCTCCTGGCTCGGGGTGGCCGGAGCCTCCTCGGGCGTCGTCGCGTTGGGCTTGATCGTGATGATCGGGGTGCCCTTGGTGACGGTCGCCTGGACGGCGTAGTTGCCGGCGAACACCGACTGGGTGGTGATCGGGCCGTCCGGACCAGGCTGAACGTCGACCGCGTCGGTGATGATTCCCGACTCGAGCTTGACTGCCAGGTGGGCGGCGATCTCCTTGGTCTTGGCGTTCGACGTCAGCAGGACTGCAGAGGGCTGCACCTTCTCGATAGCCGCAGCCAGGGCCTCCGAGCGCGGGACGATCAGGTAGTCGTCGATGTCGGGGGCGTCGACCGTGACGACCGACGTGGCGCCGTAGGCGCTCAGCGTCGGCAGGGCGAGGTCGGTGCCGTGGCCGATGACGACGGCGACGGGGTCACCGAGACGCCGCGCGATGGTGAGCAGCTCGGTGGTGGACTTGCGGACCGCGCCGTCGTGGTGGTCGACCAGGACGAGGATCGGGCTCATAGCGGTTCTCCTGTGGATGAGATCAGTCGACGGGGGCTCAGACGAACTTCTTGGACGCGAGGAACTCGACGAGCTTGGCGCCGCCGTCGCCCTCGTCGGCCACGACCTCGCCGTGGCTGCGCGGCGGCCGCTTCTCTATCTGCGACACCGACGTCCACGCTGCCGACAGCCCGACGTCCGCGGGCGAGACGCCCAGGTCGGCGAGGCTCCACGTCTCGACCGGCTTCTTCTTCGCAGCCATGATCCCCTTGAACGAGGGGTAGCGCGGGTCGTTGATCTGGTCGGTCACACCGACGACAGCCGGGAGCGGGGCGGTGACGTGCTCGACGGCGGCATCGCCGTCGCGGCGACCCTTGACCGTGCCGTCGGCGACCTCGACGTTGCCCAGGTAGCCGACGTGGGCGATACCGAGCCGCTCGGCGACCATGGCGGGTACGACGCCCATCTCACCGTCGGTGGAGGCCATGCCGGCCATCACCATGTCGTACTCGCCGATCTTCTCCAGCGCCTTCGCGATCACCAGCGAGGTGGCCAGCGCGTCCGAGCCGTGCATGGCGTCGTCCACGATGTGCACGCCGGCGTCGGCGCCCATCTGCAGGGCCTTGCGGACGGCGTCCGCGGCCGGCGGAGGTCCGACGGTGAGGACGGTGATGGTGGCCTCGCCCGCCTCCTTGATCTTCATGGCCTCCTCGACGGCGTACTCGTCGAGCTCGGAGAGAAGGCCGTCCACCCCCACCCGGTCGGTGGTGAAGTCGCCGTCGACGAACTTGCGTTCGGAGATGGCGTTCGGGACGTACTTGCACAGGACGACGATCTTCATGTGTAGGGCCTCCTTGCGAGCGCCGACGTGGTGTCGGCCCAGACAACGTCCGGGCGGTGGGTCCTATGTTACTCGCCAGTAGGGCGCGAGCGCGCACAGGCCGCGGAGGAACGCGTCACACCTGCCCAGGCGCGCGACAGCCGCCGGGCGCAAGGGGTCAACACCCGGCGGCTGCACGTCTCGGCTACTTCTTCTCGCACCACTCGTCGATCGCGTACCCCTTGCAGTTCACGTTGACGTCGCGCACATCGAACCAGTGCGAGCGGTACAGCCATGGCGAACCGCCGCCGCTGCACCCACTCGTGCCCGTCGTCGTCGGTCCCGTCGTCGTGGCCGCCACCGGTTGCTGCCCCCGGCGCACCGGTGTGCCCCCGGCTCGGTGCCGTGGTCGTCCGTTCCGTCGCTGTGCCCGTCGTGGTCTTTCAGCGCCATGGAACGGATCCGCACGAGGTCGCTTGTCTCGTCGCGGTCCTGGAGGTCGACCCAGACCCGCACCTGTTCAGTGCCGTTGAACAGAGCCGTGCCACGGGCGATCCACATGGCGCCGTGCTTGCACCCGTTGGCCTCTGCAGCATCGGCCGTGACCATGGCCAGGCGATGCAGGTCGAGCTGGGTCAGCGCTACGCCGTCCGTGCGGAAGTCGATCGACCCGTGGGCGTCACCCTTCTTGGACGTGTGCGACGTGAAGGCGAGTGAGTAGTCCGCGCTGTCGGCGTGCGCGAGGACGTTGACCCCTCTGGCGTTGTCCAGGTCGTGTCCCGGCCCCTGCCCCATGGCCGCCGCGGCGGGAATCGTCCCGGCGATCGCCAGGGCCGCCGCGCCGAGCGCTACCCCTATCTGCTTACGCATGTCATACCCCTTTCGTCAACTGGCGGACCGGTGGCCCGGGTGATGCTCACCCCGGGCCACCTAGCGTGCGGCTACTGCGTCGGGCACACCTCGTTGTGCGTGATGAAGTCGACCTCGAGGAGCAGCTCGGCGTCGTGTGTCCACACGAGGACCTTGCGCGCGTCCTCGGCGAACTTGGCGTACCCGTCCACCCCAGAGCCTTGGCCGGTTCCGGTGAACGGCACCACCTCCGTCAGGGCCTTGGTCTCGTCGTACCAGGTGCCGTCGTCGTTGAGCACCCGGTACCTGGCGCAGCCGGGGAACGTCTCGTCACGGTCGTAGGCGAAGCCAGCGAAGCTCACGAAGACCTCACCGGTCTCGCTGCCGATCGTTGTCACCCCATCCCAGTCCTGCTGGAGCGGGATCCCGAGGATGCGGTTCAAGTACTGCACCGTGTCGACCGTGATGGTGAACGCATCCTTGGGCGCCGCCGCCCCGAACTGTGCCGCTGTCAGCTCCCAGAAGGACAGGTCGAAGTCGGGCTCCAGGTTCGGGATGCCGATCTCCCCGATCATCCCTGTCTCGAGGATGGACTGGTACGCCGCGAGGTTCGCCAGCGGCGAGTCCAGTGTCTGGACCACGACGTCGTCGATGCTCCTGGTGAAGCGGCCCGACGCGTCGAGTCCGATGTCCCCGCTGGTGAGGAACACCTGGACGTCGCGCAGCTGCTTGGTCAGCACTCGCTCCGGAGCGCGGCCGAGGTTGAGCCGACCCAGGTCGACCTCCTCCACGAGGTCCGCGTACTCGGCCTGCACGTCGCACGGCTCGAGCTCGTCCTCGTCGTCTTCCTCAGCCATGACCGCCATCTGGTCCCCAACGAGGGGGATGTAGTACATGTCCTGCTCGTACGGATAGACGCCAGAGCCGTTCACCAGGTCTCCCACCGGGGTCGGCGTGATCGGCTGCAGGCACGTCTCGTCGCCGTGCGTCACGGTGATCGGCGTGCCGTCGGCATAGCGCGCGAGCACCATGAGGTCGGCGTAGAGGTCACCCAGCTTGTTGCCGGGGTTCGCCTTCCCGCCCCCGTTGCCGCCGCCTCCGTTGCCGCCGCCCCCGTTGCCCGCACCCGGCGGCTTGCCTGGGCCACCTCCCGGCGCACCCTGCGCCAAGGTGGCCGGTACCGCTATCAGCAGGACCGCCACCAGGACCGCCAGTAGTCGTTTCAAGATCGCCATGACGACTCACCCCTTCTCCGTCTCCCCGTTCGGTTACCCCCAGAGTCCGTCCGGGTTGTGGAGGTCCGTCGAAGGAAATGTGGAGAAATGGTGGAGAAAGTCCCTACCGACCGGCGTCGCTCGGCCGTATCCAGAGGGTGATGATCGGTAACGCGTTGGTGGTGGAGGACGAACGAGGCGTCCGCGAGCTCGTTCGTCGCTACTTGGAGCGCGAGGGTTTCAGCGTCGTGGCGACCGACTCCGGCGCGGAGGCGTTGAGCTGCCTGGCCGAGCAGCCCATCGACGTCGTGGTCCTCGACCTGGGACTGCCCGACGTTGACGGCGAAGAGGTGTTGACCGCGGCGGCGAAGGACGACGTCCCGGTCGTGGTGCTCACAGCTCGGGGGCAGGTGAGCGACCGGATCCGCGGCCTCGAGCTCGGTGCGGCCGACTACGTCGCGAAACCGTTCAGCCCTCGGGAGCTGGTGCTGCGTGTCAAGGCGGTGCTGCACCGATCGGACATGGGCTCGTCCACCCACCGCTCACGTGTCAGCCTGGGCGAAGGGCGGCTGGTGATCAACCAGGATCGCCACGAGGCGAGCATCGACGGGCATCCCGTTCTCCTCACCCCGACGGAGTGGAGCCTCCTGATGACCATGGCAGCCAGCCCCGGGCGGGTCTTCACCCGGTACGAGCTTGCCAACCGGCTGCGAGGCTACGAGTTCTCCGGGTACGAGCGGACGATCGACAGCCACGTGAAGAACTTGCGGCACAAGCTCGGCGAGCATGCTGATTCGGCGACGATCGTGCAGACCGTGGCCGGCGTGGGCTACCGGATGGGGCTGGGACATGACCGCCACACCTAGGCGAGGCGTGCCGCTGCGTGTCCAGCTGATCGCTGCGTTCGCCGTACTGAGCCTCGTCGCCGTCGGCGTCCTGCTGGCCGTCGAGCAGCTGGGTGTCGGCACCACCCTGGACGAGCTCGACCGTCCCGAGCGCGAGGCCGTCGCCGCCGAGTCCGCGGCGCTGGCCGGCGTGGCGTACGGCGATGCCGGCGGATGGGCCGGCGCCGATCTCACGCACTCCCTGAGCACCGCGGACGGTGTCGGGGCACTCCTTACCATCATGGCCGCTGACGGCACCACCGTCACCGGACCGCCACCTGGGGTCGACCGAGGGCGCGGGGAAGGACCAGAGGATCGCGCCAGCGACATCATCACCCTCCCCATCACCAGCGGGGGCGAGACCGTCGGCACCGGCCGGCTCCTGTTCATCTCCGAGCAAGCGGCGGCACACCGCGCGCACGACTTCTTGTGGGGATGGACCCTGCTGGCCGGCGGGATCGCCCTGCTCGCCGCAACCGTAGTCGGCTGGTTCCTGGCACGACGGCTGTCTAGCCCGCTCTCGGACCTGACCGACACCGCCGAGCGGTACGCCGACGGTGATCGGCATGTCCGGACCGATCTGCACTCTCGCGTGTCCGAGGTTCGTCGCCTGGCCAGTGCCCTGGACACCATGGCGGAAGCAGTGGATCGCAGCGAGGAGTCTCAGCAGCGCATGGTCGCCGACGTCGCCCACGAGCTGCGCAACCCGCTCGCCGTAGTCCAGGGGCAGCTGGAGGAGATGAGGGACGGGTACATGCCCGCGGACCCTGAGGCCCTGGCGACCCTGCACGACGAGACGCTGCGGCTGGCGCGAGTCGTCGACGACCTGGGGAACCTGGCCGAGGCAGAGCTGCCGCAGCTCCTGCGCTCGGCCCCGATCAACCTCGCAACGGTCGCGACACAGGCCGCGGAGGCGCGTCGCGCAGCGTTCGAGGCTGCCGGAATCCGGCTCCAGGTCGTCGCCGACGACGCACCGACGCTCGGTGACCCGGACCGTCTGGGGCAAGTGGCGGCGAACCTGCTGGACAACTGCGTCCGCCACTGCCGAGCGGGGGACCGGTGCACCCTGCGTACCGGTACGGACACAGACGAGGTCTTCCTGATGTGCGACGACTCCGGACCGGGAATCCCCGAGCCCGAGCGGGCGCAGGTTTTCGAGCGCCGCTACCGCGGGTCGAACGCCGCTGGAACGCCGGGGAGCGGCATCGGCCTCGCGGTGGTGCGCAGGCTGGTCGATGCCCACCACGGCGACGTCGCGGTGACGAGCAGTCCTGACGGCGGCACCCGCGTCGTCGTGCATCTGCCTTCGCACCGAGACCACCCCGACACGTTCGACCGCCGCAGCCAGGCCGTCTCGTAGGGTGGCGGGCGTGCCCGACTCGCTGCCGATCACGGGAGAGCGCACCGTTGGTGGCATCTGGCACGAGAACTACTGGTTTCGCCGTCACGAGGTCGTCTACCAGCACGTCGTCGGTCTGGTGGGCGACGAGGCGGCACGGCTCGGACGCTCGCCGGACGTCCTCGACGCCGGCTGCGGCGAGGGCTTCGGCGCTGCCCTTCTGGCCCAGGCCGGCGCACGCGTGCTCGCCCTCGACTACGACACCTGGACGGCCCAGCACCTCGCGACGGCGTATCCGGGCCTGCCGGCAGTGCGCGCCAACCTCGTCGCGCTGCCCCTCGGCACCGGCACGACCGATGTCGTGGTGAGCCTGCAGACGGTCGAGCACCTGTGGGACCAGGACCGCTTCGTCGCCGAGTGCGCGCGTGTGCTTCGTCCCGGTGGGCTGGTCGTGCTGAGCACGCCGAACCGGCTCACCTTCCCTCCCGGCAACGTCTTTCACCACCGTGAGCTCGACACCGACGAGCTGGGCAGCCTGCTCGGCGCGGCTTTCGACGACGTGACGGTGAGCGGAGTCCACCACGCTGCTCCGTTGCGAGCGTGGGAGGCGGAGCACGGCAGCATCGTCGACGCCCAGATCGCCGCCCCGCCGCAGGAGTGGGCACGCGATCTCGCCGCTGCCGTACGCGACATCCGCACGGACGACTTCGTGATCCGCGGGGAGACCGACGACAGCCGCGACCTGCTGGGCATCGGACGGGCCCGGTGAGCCGGCCGGTCGGCACCTTCGCGCTGGTGCTGCACACGCACCTGCCCTGGCTGGCCCACCACGGGCGCTGGCCGGTCGGTGAGGAGTGGCTGCACCAGGCATGGGCCCAGTCGTACGGTCCGCTGCTCGCCATGCTGACCCGACTCGGCGAGCAGGGGCACCGCGACCTGCTCACCATCGGGATCACCCCGGTGCTGGCCGCCCAGCTCGACGACCCGTACTGCCTGCGCGAGCACCACCGATGGTTGGCCGACTGGATGCTGCGCGCCGACGACCTCGCCGGGCAGCGCGATGCCACCCTGCGCCGGCTGGGCACGCACGAGGCTCGCCAGGCCCGACGCGCCATGACGCGTTTCGAGTCCGGCTGGAGCGCAGGCGGGTCGCCCGTCTGGCGTTCACTGGTCGACACCGGCGTGGTCGAGCTGCTCGGCGGTCCGGCCACCCACCCGGTGCTGCCGTTGGTGCGCGAGCCGATCGCCGACTTGGCGCTGGCAAGCGGGCTGGACGACCACCAACGGCGACTCGGGCGGCGCCCGCCGGGCATCTGGCTGCCCGAGTGCGCCTACCAGCCGGGTCTGGAGAAGGTGCTCGACCGTCACGGCGTGCGCCGGGTCATGCTCGACGGCCCCTCGCTGCGCCACGTCGGCGCGTCCACGAGCCGACCCTGGCGCCTCGGCGACAGCGACGTCGCGGTCGTGGGCCGCGACCTCGACGTCACCTACCGGGTGTGGTCGCCGCGTCGCGGCTACCCCGGCGGCCGTCACTACCGCGACTTCCACAGCTACCACCACGAGTCGGGCTTCAAGCTGTCGCGGGTCACGAACCCCGCCCTTCCTGCGCACGAGAAGGCGCCCTACGACCCCGACCGTGCCCAGGCCGCTCTCGCCGCCGACGTCGACGACTTCGTCGGCGTGCTGCACCGCCGCCTCACCGACATCCGCGACCAGGACGGCGAGCCGGGACTGGTCGTGGCCGCCTACGACACCGAGCTGTTCGGCCACTGGTGGCACGAGGGCGTGGACTGGCTCGCCGCATTGCTCCAGCGCCTGCCCGAGGCCGGCATCACCGTCACCACCCTCGACAAGGCGGTCGCGTCGATGGCCCCGAGCGCCGCCGTGTACCCCGAGCGCAGCTCGTGGGGGCTGGGCAAAGACCTGGCCGTCTGGGACGGCCCGGACGTGCAGGGCATGCTCGACGGCCAGCTCTGGGCCCAGGACGCCCTGCTCAGCGCGTCGAGCGCCCGCCCGGGCGGTGCCCTCGGCCGTGACGCCGGGCTGGACGCGCTCGCCGAACATGTGCTGCTCGCCTGCGCCAGCGACTGGCCGTTCATGGTCAGCCACGACTCCTCGGCCGACTACGCGCGGGCGCGGCTGAACGGGCACCTCGACGACGTGCGCTCCGCCCTGCAGGCCCGGCCGGGCAGTGCGCGCGAGGTGACCCGGCTGCCCTTCGGCGACGTCGACGCGCGCCTGCTCGGCTGACGCCGGGTAGGGCACGCCGGCACGACCACTTAGGGTGTGCCGTCGTGCCCGCCCGTCGAGTCCTCATGGTCTCGTGGGAGTACCCACCGGTGATGTACGGGGGGCTCGGGCGGCACGTGCACGCGCTCAGCGCGGCCCTGGTCGCCGCCGGGCACGAGGTGGTCGTGCTGACCCAGGCCCCCGCCGGCACCCCGGCGACGCAGCCGGGCAGCTCCACGACGCCGCGCGTCGTGCGCGCCGTGCTTCCCCCCGACGCCCCCGACGTCTACCGCGACACCGCCGACTTCGTCCGCCTGCTGCAGCCGGCCCTGGCCGGCGCGGCTGCCGAGCACCTGGACGGCTTCACCCCCGACCTGGTGCACGGCCATGACTGGGTCGTCGCGCAGGCCGCCGCCGCCGTCGCCGACCGGGCCGGCGTCCCGCTCGTCGCGACGGTGCACGCCACGGAGTCCGGGCTGTACGGCGGCCACGTCGACACCCCGTTCTCCCGGTGGCGCCACGGCACCGAGCGCGCCCTGGTCGACCGGGCGGCGCGCACGATCGTCTGCTCATCGGCGATGCGTGACGAGGTCGTCACGGCGCTGGACGCCGAGCCGAGCCGCGTCGTCGTCGTGCCGAACGGCGTCGACCCGGGTGCCTGGTCGTCCACCGTTCAACGTCGCCGGGACGCGCGGGCCGCCCTCGGCCTGGCGCATACGCCGATGGTCGTGCTGGTCGGCCGGCTGGAGCACGAGAAGGGTGCGCAGGACGCCCTCGACGCCCTCGCGCTGCTCACGGCCGAGCACCCCGCGCCCCACCTCGTGCTCGTGGGGGACGGCGCCCGTGCCGACGACCTTCGCGCCCAGGCTGCGCGGCTCGGCCTCTCCGAACGCGTCCACATGACCGGACGACTCACCGACCGGGCGGTCGCCGACCTGGTCGGGGCGGCCGACCTCGCGCTCGTCCCGTCACGCTACGAGCCGTTCGGGCTGGTCGCGCTGGAGGCCATGGCAGCCGGCACCGCTGTCGTCGCCACCACCACCGGCGGCCTGCGCGACGTCGTGGTCGACGGCGTCACGGGGCTGGCAGTACCCGCAGCCGACCCGGTCGCCCTGGCCGGCGCGATGCGCCGCCTGCTGGACGACCCACAGACACGACGCGCCCTGCGCGACGCGGCGTCCGCGCAGGTCGACGCCCAGTTCGGGTGGGCGGCGGTCGCGGCATCGACGGCCGACGTCTACGCCGGCGTCCTCCGCGACGACGTCGACTGACGCGCCGCCTCGGCGGTCTTGCGCGCGATGTCGTCCAGCGCGGCGCGGCGGGCCGCGTCCGCCTCGTACACCTGGCGGCGGTCCTTGAGCACCCGGGCCGGCACGCCGCCGACGATGCTGTAGTCGGGCACCCGACCACGCACGACGGCATGCGCGGCCAGCACCGTGCCGACCCCGACGTCGCTGCCGCGCAGCACGCTGACCTTCGAACCCATCCAGCAGTCACCGGCGACGCGAACCGGGGACTTGACGATCCCCTGGTCCTTGATCGGCACGGTGATGTCTTCGGTGCGATGGTCGAAGTCGCAGATGTAGACCCAGTCGGCCACCAGCGTCTTCGGCCCGAGGTCGATGTCGAGGTAGCAGATGACGGTGTTGTCGTGGCCGAACACCGACTTCTCCCCCACCTTCATGGTGCCCTCGTGCACGAGCAGCCGGGTGGCGTCGCCGAGGTGCACCCAGTTGCCGAGCACCAGGCGCGCATGGCCAGGTCGCACCTCGATCCGCACGTCGCGGCCGACGAAGACGAAGCCTTGGGTGATGACGTTGCCATGGCGGGCGTGGCGCACCTTGAGGACGAAGAACCGCCAGTAGCGCACCAGGTACCACAGCGTCCAGGCGCGATGGCGGACGACCCACCGCAGCGACTCCCAGGTGACGACGCGTACCGAGCGGTAGGACCCGTAGCGGTCACGGCGGCGCACCCGATCGACCCTAGACGTTCACCTGCGGTCACCCGGGCGTGACCATCGCGAAACATCGGCTTGCGACCGTCCGGGCGGTGAGAACAACTTTGACGTACACCGCTCCCGCCTTCGCGGCGGCTAATGCCCCTACCGCTCTCCCCACGACCGACGGACGCTCGCTCGTCATGCGCGGCGCCCTCGAGTCCGACCTGACCGACCTCATGGCCATGCACGCCCGCTGCAGCCGGCGGACGCTTCTCGGCCGCTACCTCACCGGTACGCGCCCACCGTCACGGCGGCTGGCCAGACGGCTCTTGGAGACCGACATCGCCCTCGTCGTCTGCTCGCCGACCGGGTCGGTGGTGGGCCTGGGCAACCTGGCCGCCGCCGACGAAGACCCGCACGTCGCCGAGCTCGCGGTCGTGGTCGAGGACGGCTGGCAGGGCCGAGGCGTCGGAACCGCCGTGGTGCGCCAGCTCGTCGCCGGCGCACGCCTCGCCGGCTTCGACGAGGTGGTCACCATCGCCCCCACCGTCGGGGGGTGGACGCAGCAGGCCCTGGCGAGGCTGGGCACCCCGTTGCTTCAGCGCACCCCGTTCGGCGAGGCGGTGGTGCGCCTGACGCTGGCCCCACACCACGTGGGCCTGCTCGGACGGCCCGTGACGCAGGTGCCCCGCGTGGCCGTCAGCCGGCCTGGGGTGGCTTGACCCCCGTCACCGACACGTTGTAGAAGAGCTTGTCCGGCACGACCTTGGTGAGCAGCCGGTCGAGGGCCGACAGGCGCTGCCACGACGTGTAGGAGAACTGCGCCCACCGCACGCCCAGCCGATCGGGGCGGATCGCGTACTCCAGCGTGCGCGCCGGCCAGCCGAACCACGAGGCCGTCAGCTCTTCGGTGACCGTCGTGACGTCGATGGCCCCGGCCCGCAGGGCGGTTCGCGTCAGGTCGTCGGGGTCGAAGGTGTGCAGGTCGACCACCCACTCCAGCGCCGCGGCGTGCGACGAGGCGTGCAGGTCGTCGGCAGGACGGGCCCACCGGCCACGCAGGCCGGGCAGGGCGGTGAGCCGGGTGCTCGTCGCCCAGGTCACCCGGCCGAGCGTGCGCGCGACCCGGTCGCCGATCGTGGTCGGCTCCCCGCAGATGACGAAGCGCCCACCCGGGCGCAGCACGCGCAGCATCTCGCGGAACGCCTGCTCGACGTCGGGGATGTGGTGGATGACGGCGTGCCCGATCACCAGGTCGAACGAGTCGTCCGGGTAGGGCAGCGCCTCGGCGTCGGCCACCGCACCGGTGACGGCGAGGCCGGCCTCGACGGCGTTGCGCTCGGCGGCCTCGACCATGCCCGGGGACAGGTCGGTGACGTGCAGCGGTCCCTTGAGCACTCCGGCCAGGGCGAGGTTGAGGGTGAAGAAGCCGGTTCCGGCCCCGACCTCCAGCGTGGCGCCGTACGGCCAGCCCTGCGTGCCGGCCACCGCGACGAAGCGGTCGGCGGCGTAGGTCTGGCAGCGCTCGTCGTAGGAGATCGACCACTTCTCGTCGTACGAGGCGGCCTCCCAGTCGTGGTAGAGCACCTGGGCCAGCTTGGTGTCGTTCCAGGCGGCCGCGACGTCCTCGGCGGAGGCGGCCGGCTTCGGCTCGGGACGGGGATCGGAGGATGCCACGGTGCTCACCGGCCGGTGAACCGGGCGGCGCCCGGCCCGTCGGTGACGAACGACGTCATGCCGGCGTCGCGGTCGGCCGTCGCGAACAGGCCGGCGAAGTGCAGCCGTTCGATCTCCAAACCCGTGGTCATGTCGGTCTCCAGTCCTGCATCGATGGCTTGCTTGGCCGCGCGCAACGCGTACGCCGGCCCGTCGGTGAACTGCGCGGCCCACGCGAGGGCGGCGGTGTAGACGTCGTCGGGCGCCACGACCTGGTCGACGAGGCCCAGCGTGAGGGCCTCGTCGGCATCCACGAAGCGACCGGTGAAGATCAGGTCCTTGGCCTTGGCCGGGCCGATCAGCCGGGGCAGGCGCTGCGTGCCCCCGGCCCCGGGGACGATGCCCAGCCGGATCTCGGGCTGACCGAGCTTGGCGTTGTCGCCGGCCACCCGCACGTCGCAGCACAGCGCCAGCTCGCACCCACCGCCGAGGGCGAAGCCGGCGATCGCCGCGACGGTCGGCTTGCCGATCGCGGCCACTGCGGTGAAGGCGGCCTGCAGGGCCCGCGAGCGGTCCAGCATGTCGGTGGGCGACCAGCCGGCCATCTCGGCGACGTCGGCGCCGGCGGCGAAGATGCGCGGACCGCCGTAGACGACGACGGCACGCACGTCGCGGCGCGCGTCGGCCTCGACGGCCACCGCAGCCAGCTCGTCCTGCATCTGCGCCGACAGGACGTTCATGGGTGGCCGGTCGAGGCGGATGGTGCCGACGCCGGCGTCGACGTCGAGGCGCACCAGGTCAGACATCGGGGCTCAGAGTAGCCCCCGCCCGCCGGATGCCCCGGGCGTGTCTCCGACTGGCGGCATCCGTGCCGACGGGGACAATGCACCGGTGACCACGAGCCCACCAGCCGGCCGGCTGGCACGCTCGCAAGCCGACGGCCCTGCGCACGCCGTCGCCCTGCCCGGTGACTGGACGAGGCTGGGGGCCACGGTCGCCGGCAACGGCACCAACGTCGCTCTCTGGGCGCCGGAGGCGACGCGGGTGCAGGTGTGCCTGCTCGACGAGGCGGGCGACGAGCAGCGCGTCGACCTGGTCGACCAGCGCTACCACGTGTGGCACGGCTTCTTGCCCGGTGTCGGCGCAGGTCAGCGCTACGGCCTGCGGGTCGACGGCCCGTGGGACCCCGAGCGGGGGCTGCGGTTCAACGCCGCCAAGCTGCTGCTCGACCCCTACGCCCGGGCCGTCACCGGCGACCTGCACTACGACCCCGCGGTCTTCGGCCACGTCCGGCCCAGCCTGTCCGCGCCCGGCGACGACCGGGTGCGCGACGACCGCGACTCCGCGCCCTTCGTGCCCACCGGCGTCGTCGTGGACGACCACTTCGACTGGGGTGAGGACGCCTCGCCCCGCGTCCGATGGTCGGACACGGTGCTCTACGAGCTGAACGTGCGCGGCTACACCATGCGCCACCCCGAGGTGCCCCCGCCGCTGCGCGGCACCTACGCGGGCCTCGCCCACCCGGCGGTGCTGGAGCACCTGACCTCGCTCGGCGTCACCACCGTCGAGCTGATGCCGGTGCACCAGTTCGTGCACGAGCCCCACCTGGCCGCCACCGGGCTGCGCAACGCGTGGGGGTACAACTCGCTGGCCTTCTTCGCCCCGCACGCCGCCTACAGCGCGTCCGGGTCGCTCGGCGGGCAGGTCAGCGAGTTCAAGGCCATGGTCGCCGCCTTCCATGCCGCCGGCATCGAGGTCGTGATCGACGTCGTCTACAACCACACCGCCGAGCAGGGCCGCGACGGGCCGACGCTCAGCCTTCGGGGACTGGCCAACCGGCACTACTACCGGCTCGGCCGATCGGGCCGCGACTACGTCGACTACACCGGCTGCGGCAACACGCTCGACCTGCGCAACCCGCACACGCTGCAGCTGGTCACCGACTCCCTGCGCTACTGGGTGACCGAGATGCACGTCGACGGGTTCCGCTTCGACCTCGCCGCCGCGCTGGCCCGCTCCATGCACGACGTCGACATGCTGGGGGCGTTCTTCGCCGTCATCCAGCAGGACCCCGTGCTGCGCGAGGTGAAGCTGATCGCCGAGCCGTGGGACATCGGTCCCGGCGGCTACCAGGTCGGCGAGTTCCCCGCGCTGTGGACGGAGTGGAACGACCGCTACCGCGACACCGTCCGCGACTTCTGGCGCGCTCGCGCGGACGGCGTGCGCGAGCTCGCCATGCGGGTGTCGGGCAGCAGCGACCTCTACGACGAGGACGGTCGCCGGCCCTTCGCCTCGATCAACTTCGTCACCGCGCACGACGGGTTCACCCTGCGCGACGTCGTGAGCTACGACGACCGGCACAACCACCCCAACCACGAGCTCAACCGGGACGGCCACGACGACAACCGCTCGCACAACTACGGCGTCGAAGGCCCCACCGACGACCCTGGGATCGAGGCGGTGCGCCGCCGGCAGGTCGCGAACATGCTGACGACGCTGCTGCTGTCCACCGGGGTGCCCATGCTGACCGCCGGGGACGAGATCGGCCGCACCCAGCAGGGCAACAACAACGCGTACTGCCAGGACAACGAGATCTCGTGGGTCGACTGGGGGCTGGCCGAGGAGTACCGCGACATCACCGACCTTGTCCGCCGGCTGCTTCGCCTGCGCGCGCAGAACCCCGTGTTCCGCCAGCGGCACTTCTTCGCCGGACGGCCCGCCGTGCCCGGCGGACGCAAGGACATCGCCTGGTTCGGCCGGCACGGCTCCGAGCTGACCGAGGAGCAGTGGTGGCAGTCGGAGCGGCGCACGCTGGGGCTGTTCCTGGCCGGAGACGCGATCCGCAGCCGCCACCGCGACGGCACCCGGGTGACCGGCGACTCGTTCCTGCTGTGGGTGCACGCCGAGCCCGCCGACACCGACGTCACGCTGCCCGACCACGGCCACTGGGCACAGCGCTACCGGGTGGTGCTCGACACCGGCTGTCCCGAGCGTGAGCAGACGCAGCTGGACGCCGGCTCGCGGATGACCCTCACCGGGCGTTCCAGCGTGCTGCTTCGCGTCCTGGAGTGACTCTGCCGGGCGGCGATCGTGGCGAGGTTCGTTGAACGCGCGAGTTGGGCGCGTCGATGAGGTTGGATCGAGGGCGTGACCGGTCGTATCCCTGTTCTGGACGTCTCCCCCGTCGTCGACTGCGCCGCCTACCCGGCGACATCTGTCGTGGGCGAGCCCTTCGAGGTCTCGGCCGTCGTGTTCCGTGAGGGCCACGACGCCGTGCGCGCGACCGCGGTGCTCACCGGCCCGGACGGCACCGAGCGCTCCCGGGTCGCGATGCGTCCGGGCGCGCCGGGCAGCGACCGCTGGCATGCCACCGTCGCCGCCGACGGCGAGGGCGAGTGGTCGCTCACCGTTGAAGGGTGGGCCGACCCCTGGGGCACCTGGCGCCACACCGCCGAGATCAAGATGCCGGCCGGGATGGACGTCGACCTCGTCGTGGCCGAGGGGGTCGCGGTGCTGACGACCGCGCTGTCGCAGGTGCCGGAGGCGGCGACCGGGGACCGCGCGGCGCTCACGCAGGCCATCGACGGCCTGCGCGACTCCGGGCGCGCCGACGAGGTGCGCCTGGGCGCCGCCGTGCGCGCCGAGGTGCTCGAGGTGCTCGAACGGTTCCCTGTGCGTGAGCTCGTCACTCCGGCCGGACCGTTCCCGCTGGTCGTCGAGCGCCGGCGGGCGCTGTACGGGTCGTGGTACGAGTTCTTCCCGCGTTCGGAAGGGGCGAAGAAGAACCCGGACGGCTCGTGGCAGTCCGGCACCTTCGTCACCGCCGCCCAGCGTCTGCCGGCGGTCGCCGACATGGGCTTCGACGTCGTCTACCTTCCGCCCATCCACCCCATCGGCACGGCGTTTCGCAAGGGCCCCAACAACACCCTCAACCCCGGCCCGAACGACCCCGGCGTCCCGTGGGCCATCGGTGCGCCCGAGGGCGGGCACGACACGGTGCACCCCGACCTGGGGACGATGGACGACTTCGACGCCTTCGTCGCGCGGGCTCGCGAGCTCGGTCTGGAGATCGCCCTCGACCTGGCGCTGCAGGCCTCGCCGGACCACCCGTGGGTGCAGGAGCACCCGGAGTGGTTCACCGTGCGTCCCGACGGCTCGATCGCCTACGCGGAGAACCCGCCCAAGAAGTACCAGGACATCTACCCGATCAACTTCGACAACGACCCTGAGGGCATCTACGCCGAGGTGCTGCGCATCGTGCACCTGTGGATGGACCACGGCGTGCGCATCTTCCGGGTGGACAACCCGCACACCAAGCCGGTGAGCTTCTGGCACCGGCTGCTCACCGAGATCCGCTCCACCGACCCGGACGTGATCTTCTTGGCCGAGGCCTTCACCCGCCCGGCCATGATGCACACCCTGGGCAAGGTCGGTTTCCAGCAGTCCTACACGTACTTCACGTGGCGCACCGGCAAGGAGGAGCTGGAGCAGTACGCCACCGAGCTGCGCAACTCGGCTGCCTGGATGCGGCCGAACTTCTTCGTCAACACCCCCGACATCCTGCACGCGTCGCTGCAGTACGGCGGCCCGGCGATGTTCAAGATCCGAGCCGTGCTCGCCTCGATGCTCTCCCCCACCTGGGGCGTCTACGCCGGGTACGAGCTGTACGAGCACGTGGCGCTGCGCCCGGGCTCGGAGGAGTACCTGAACTCCGAGAAGTACCAGTACCGTCCCCGCGACTGGGCCGCCTACGCCCCCGGCGGACCGCGCGAGCGCGAGACGCTGGCGCCGTACCTCACGAGGCTCAACGAGATCCGCCGCGCCCACCCGTCCCTGCAGCTCTTGCGCAACCTGCGGTTCCACCACACCGACGACCCCGACGTGCTGGCCTTCAGCAAGCAGAGCCAGTCCGACGAGGGCGACGACACGGTGATCGTCGTGGTCAACCTCGACCCGCACGGTCCGCGCGAGACCAAGGTGTGGCTGGACATGCCGGCGCTGGGATTCGACTGGCACGAGACGTTCTCGGCGCACGACGAGATCTCCGGGCAGACGTTCCGTTGGGGCCACGGCAACTTCGTGCGCCTCGACCCCGGCATCGAGCCGGCCCACGTCTTCTCGGTGCGACGGTGGGCCTGGTGACGCCGCCGGCCATGGCGGCGCGCAGCACCGACCCGTTGTGGTTCAAGCGCGCCGTGTTCTACGAGGTGCTGGTGCGCTCGTTCGCCGACTCCAACGCCGACGGCACCGGCGACATGCGCGGTGTCATCGATCGCCTGGACTACCTGCAGTGGCTGGGCGTCGACTGCCTCTGGCTCCCACCGTTCTTCGCCAGCCCGATGCGTGACGGCGGGTACGACGTGGCCAGCTACACCGACATCCTGCCGGAGTTCGGCTCGGTCGAAGACTTCTCGCTGCTGCTGGAGAAGGCGCACGAGCGCGGCATCCGGGTGATCATCGACATGGTCATGAACCACACGTCCGACCAGCACCCGTGGTTCCAGGAGTCGCGCCGCGACCCGGACGGCCCCTACGGCGACTTCTACGTCTGGGCCGACACCGACGAGGCCTACCGCGACGCGCGGATCATCTTCGTCGACACCGAGGTCTCGAACTGGACCTTCGACCCGGTGCGCAAGCAGTACTTCTGGCACCGCTTCTTCAGCCACCAGCCCGACCTGAACTTCGACAACCCGGCGGTGCGCGAGGCGATGATGGACGCGCTGCGCTTCTGGCTCGACCTCGGCGTCGACGGGTTTCGGCTCGACGCGGTGCCCTACCTGTACGAGCGGGAGGGGACGAACTGCGAGAACCTGCCGGAGACCCACGACTTCCTCAAGCAGGTTCGCGAGATGGTGGACGGCTCCTACCCCGACCGCGTGCTGCTCTGCGAGGCCAACCAGTGGCCCGAGGACGTCGTGGAGTACTTCGGCGACCCCGACGGGGAGGGCGACGAGTGCCACATGGCGTTCCACTTCCCGGTCATGCCGCGCATCTTCATGGCGGTGCGACGTGAGTCGCGCTACCCGATCTCCGAGATCCTGGAGCGCACGCCGCACATCCCGTCCGGGTGCCAGTGGGGCATCTTCTTGCGCAACCACGACGAGCTCACGCTCGAGATGGTCACCGACGAGGAGCGCGACTACATGTGGGCGGAGTACGCGGTCGACCCGCGCATGAAGGCCAACATCGGCATCCGGCGCAGGCTCGCCCCCCTGCTGGACAACGACCGCAACCAGATCGAGCTGTTCACCGCGCTGCTTCTCTCGCTGCCCGGCTCGCCGGTGCTCTACTACGGCGACGAGATCGGCATGGGCGACAACATCTGGCTCGGCGACCGCGACGGCGTGCGCACGCCCATGCAGTGGACGCCGGACCGCAACTCCGGCTTCTCCGCCGCCGACCCGGGGCGCCTGACCCTGCCGGTGGTGATGGACACCGTGTACGGCTACCAGGTGACCAACGTCGAGGCCCAGAGCCGCACCACCTCGTCGCTGCTGCACTGGACGCGCAAGATGCTGCACCTGCGCCGCGCCAACCCGGCCTTCGGCCTCGGGGAGTTCATCGACGTCGGCGGCTCGAACCCGTCGGTGCTGTCGTTCGTGCGGCAGTTCGGCGACGACGTCGTGCTCTGTGTGAACAACCTGTCCCGCTTCCCGCAACCGGTGGAGCTCGACCTGAGGCGCTGGGAGGGGTGGACGCCTACCGAGCTCACCGGCGGCGTGCCGTTCCCCGCGGTCGGCGAGCTGCCGTACATGCTGACCGTCGGCAACCACGGCTTCTACTGGTTCGGCCTGACACCTCCGGGGGAGGACACGCTGTGACGACGATCGAGCGCCTGGCCGAGCTTCTCGTGCCCTGGATGCCTACCCAGCGATGGTTCGCCGGCAAGGACTGGCCGGTCACCGGGCTGCGCGTGCTCGCGCACGCGGGGTTCGAGGGCGAGCCGGCCATCGACCACCTCGTCGTGGGCGTCGACCAGCAGGCCCCCAACGGCGGCACCCGTTCGACGGCGTACCAGGTGGCAGTGAGCCGGCACGTCGAGCCGGACCCACGCCTGGACCACGTGCTCATCGGTGAGGTGGACGGGCACTACGTCTACGACGCCCTGCACGACCGCACGGTGACGGGGAAGATCCTCGAGTCGTTCCACGATCCGGACGACACCGGACCACTGACCTTCCACGTGGTCGAGGGGGCCGAGCTGCCCCACGACGACATGGACTCGCTGGTTCTCACCGGCGAGCAGAGCAACACCTCCCTCGCGTTCGGCGACCAGGCGCTGCTCAAGGTCTTTCGACGCCTGGCCCCGGGCACCAACCCCGACATCGAGGTGCACACGGCGCTGGCGAGGACGGACTGCACCGACGTCGCCCCGCTGCTGGGCTGGATCGACGGCTCGTGGACCGACCCGGCGAGCGGCGAGGCGACACTTGGGTCGCTGGCCATGATGCAGGAGTTCCTCGTCACCGCCACGGACGGCTGGAAGCTGGCGCTCACCAGCGTCGCCGACCTGTTCGCCGAGCGTGACCTGCACGCCGACGAGGTGGGCGGCGACTTCGCCGGGGAGTCGTTCCGGCTGGGCCAGGCGACGGCGTCGGTGCACACCGCGCTGCGCGCGGTGCTGCCGACCGCGACCTGGGGGACCGACGAGCTGGCCGCAGCCGCCGCCGCGATGTCGGGGCGGCTCGACGCCGCGGTCAGCGAGGTACCGGCGTTGGCCGGGCTGGCCGACGACCTGCGCAGCAGCTACGACGCACTGGCCTCGTTGGACCGGCCGGTGCCCGTCCAGCGTGTGCACGGCGACCTTCACCTCGGCCAGGTGCTGCGGACGTCGGTGAACTGGAAGCTGATCGACTTCGAGGGCGAGCCGGAGAAGGCCGTCGCCGAGCGCGTCGTGCTGGACACCCCGCTGCGTGACGTGGCGGGCATGCTGCGCTCGTTCGACTACGTCGCGCTGCACACGCTGCTCGCCGAGCACGCCGACGACACCCAGCTCGCCTACCGCGCCGGCGAGTGGGCCGAGCGCAACCGCACCGCGTACCTCGACGGGTACGCCCATGGCAGCGACGTCGACCCGGCGACGATGGCGGTGCTGCTGCGCGCGTACGAGACCGACAAGGCGGTCTACGAGCTTCTCTACGAGGCGCACAACAGGCCGAGCTGGACCGTCATCCCGTTGACGGCCCTGGACCGACTGGCGCAAGGATGACCCGACGACCCCGCAGATGCGAGAGGCTGACCCCGTGACCAAGAAGAAGAGCACGCCCGCGCCCGAGATCCTCGCCGTCGACACGACCACGCTCGACGCGCTGGTGTCCGGACACTTCGCCGACCCCCACTCGGTGCTGGGCCCACACCTGCACGACGGGGGCGTCACCGTGCGGGTGCTGCGCCCGATGGCCGAGAAGGTGGTCGTCACCGTCGGCGACGAGCGCTTCGAGCTCGCCCACGAGCACGCCGGCGTCTTCGTCGGGGCGCTGCCGTTCCCCGAGGTTCCCGACTACCGCCTCGACGTGACGTACTCGGGCAACACGGTTCCCACCGACGACCCCTTCCGCTTCTTGCCGACCCTCGGTGAGGTCGACCTGCACCTGGTCGGCGAGGGACGCCACGAGCAGCTCTGGCAGGTGCTCGGGTCGCACGTACGCACGTACGAGACCCTGACCGGGCCGGTGACGGGTACGTCCTTCGCGGTCTGGGCGCCGTCGGCGTCGGGGGTTCGCGTCGTCGGCGACTTCAACTACTGGGACGGGCTGGGGCACCCGATGCGCTCGCTGGGCAGCAGCGGGGTCTGGGAGCTCTTCATCCCCGACGTGGGTGACGGCACCCGGTACAAGTTCCAGGTGCTCGGCCGCGACGGCGTCTGGCGCCTCAAGGCCGACCCGATGGCCTTCGCCACCGAGATGCCGCCGTCGACAGCGTCGGTGGTGCACACCTCGCGCTTCGAGTGGAGCGACTCCACCTGGCGCGACACCCGCGCCGAGCGTGCGGTGAACGCCGGACCGATGTCGATCTACGAGGTGCACCTCGGCTCGTGGCGGCGCGGGCGCAGCTACCGCGACCTGGCCGACGAGCTGGTCAACTACGTCAAAGACCTGGGCTTCACCCACGTCGAGTTCATGCCGGTCGCCGAGCACCCCTTCGGCGGGTCGTGGGGCTACCAGGTGACCTCGTACTTCGCGCCGACCGCGCGCTTCGGCGACCCCGACGATCTGCGCTTCCTCATCGACGCGTTCCACCAGGCAGGCATCGGTGTGCTCGTGGACTGGGTGCCGGCCCACTTCCCCAAGGACGAGTGGGCGCTCGCCCGCTTCGACGGCACTCCGCTGTACGAGCACCCCGACCCGAACCGCGGCGAGCAGCCCGACTGGGGCACGCTGGTCTTCGACTTCGGCCGCCGCGAGGTGCGCAACTTCTTGGTCGCCAACGCGCTCTACTGGTTGGAGGAGTACCACATCGACGGCCTGCGGGTGGATGCCGTGGCCTCGATGCTGTACCTCGACTACTCCCGCGAGGACGGCCAGTGGACGCCCAACATCCACGGCGGTCGCGAGAACCTTGAGGCGATCAGCTTCTTGCAGGAGATGAATGCCACTGTCTACAAGCGCCTGGCAGGCATCTCGACGATCGCCGAGGAGTCGACCTCCTGGCCGGGGGTCTCGCGTCCGACGCACGTGGGCGGGCTCGGCTTCGGCTTCAAGTGGAACATGGGGTGGATGCACGACACGCTCGGCTACATCAGCCGGGAGCCCATCTACCGGCAGTACCACCACCACCAGATGACGTTCTCGATGATGTACGCCTACACCGAGAACTTCGTGCTGCCGATCAGCCACGACGAGGTCGTCCACGGCAAGGGGTCGCTGCTGCGCAAGATGCCCGGCGACCGCTGGCAGCAGCTGGCCAACGTCCGCGCCTACCTCGCGTTCATGTGGGCCCACCCCGGCAAGCAGCTGCTCTTCATGGGTGCCGAGCTCGGCCAGGAGTCGGAGTGGGCGGAGTCGCGCGAGCTCGACTGGTGGCTGCTCGACCACAGCGAGCACCTCGGCATCCACCGGTCGGTGAAAGACATGAACGCCCGCTACCGCGAGAGCACCGCGCTGTGGAGCCTGGACTCCGACCCCAGCGGCTTCTCGTGGATCGACGCCAACGACGCCTCCGGCAACGTGTTCTCGTTCCTGCGCTACGGCTCGGACGGGTCCGTGGTGGCCTGCGTGTCGAACTTCGCCGCCGTCCCGCACGAGGGGTACCGCCTCGGCCTGCCGCACGAGGGGTCGTGGAGCGAGATCCTCAACACCGACGCGGAGTCCTACGGCGGGTCCGGGGTCGGCAACCTCGGTGGCGTCGTCGCCGGCAACGAGCCCTGGCACGGCAAGCCGGCGTCGGCTGCGCTGCGGCTGCCGCCGCTGGCGACGGTGTGGCTGCGCTGGGACGGCTGACGCTCAGGCGTCGTCGATCGCCGACAGCAGGTCGATGACCTCGCCGACGCCGCGCCACTCGCCCAGTCGCACCAGCCGGCGCAGGTCGTCCGCCGGTCCGGCCCGGGTCAGCAGTCGCCCACCGAGGTCGGCGACGCTGCGGTCGCGGGCCTCGACCATCGCGGCCCACTCATCGTGCGGCGAGCGGGCGAGGTCCCGCGCGAACTGCCACGCGCCGGCCCTGGCCACCGTCAGGGAGAACCGCGTGAGGTCGTCGTCGGTCGACGCCAGCAGGGTGTCGGCCACCCCCAGCAGCGGTGAGGCCGCCACGACGGCCTGCTGGCAGCGCTCCACCAGCTCGAACAGCACGTCGTTGATGGCCATGAAGTCGCTGCGCAACGACGCGCTCGGCTCCGCGGGAGTCGCACCAGCGAACTCGTCGACGGCGACCTGTGCGGCCACGACGCCCAGGTCGAGGTTGATGTGCGCGTTCATGCCGAGGCCCAGGTGCTGCACCACGAGAGGGTCCGAGGTGTCGGCCGTGGTGAAGGCGAGCGCCCACGCCCGGCTGGTCGGCTGGCCGGCCGCGTGCGCCCAGTACGCATCGGTGTAGCGCTGGGCGAAGCGCCCCACGAACGCCTCCATGCGGCGGGCGTCGTCGAAGCGGCCGGCTTCTGCCCGACGCTGCACGGCGGCGGTGACCCGCGAGTACATCGCAGCGAAGTAGCCGTCGCGGCTGCCCTCGTCTCGGCAGACGTCGCGGATGTGGTCGAGGTCGCGGCGCACCCGCGCGAACGACTCCTCGGGCACGGAGCCCGGCGGCGGGCGCAGCGCAGGCGACATCAGCGGGCGAGCCGGGCCGACTCGTCGCTGACCCACATGCCGATCAGACCGCGGAAGTGCGCGAGGAACTGCTCGTGCTCGTGCGCGGGGTAGGTGGCGCGGACGGTGTCGAGCAGCAGGCGGTCGAACCCCTTTCCGGCGAACCACTCCAGCGCCACCTCGTCGAGGTGGGCGAGGCGGGAGTCGCAGAAGTCGACGTAGCGCTCGGTGTCGAAGTGGGTGTCGGAGAGGCGCCGGTAGGCCGTGAGCTTCTCGCGGTACGTCAGGTCGTCTCGGTCGGCGACCGCGTAGTAGTCACGGGTGTTGAGGTCGAGCTGAGGTGCCCGTCCGGTGATGGTGCAGAAGGCCGTCCACTTCAGCAGCGCCTTCATGGCCCAGGGGAAGTAGTAGTGCAACGAGGTGACCGCCACGTCGGGGCAGGCGTTGGCGTAGTCGATCGGGTAGAGCTCTGGCCCGTCGGGGCCGTCGTGCGCCACCAGCATCTCGCACGAGTTGAAGTCCCAGCGGAAGAAGGCGTTCACCAGCTGGCTGATCGTGACGGCCTCGTCGCCCTCCTCGGCACTCAAGAAGTCGTGACGCACCTCGTACCGGTTGTGCATCGGCTCGTCGGGACGAAAACGCATCACCATCGTCTCCGGCCCGATCGACAGGGCGCGGGCGAAGACGTCGTGCGGCATCGCCGACTGCAGGTGCATGAGCATCTCGCCGGACTCGTCGTAGGCGTGGCGCAGGTCGTCGACCGAGCTCACGCGCGAGACGCCACGCCACCCTCCCCCGTCGAACGGCTTCATGTACATCGGGTAGCCCAGGTCGCCGGCCAGTCGTTCCAGGTCGAACTCCTGGTTGTAGGCCGCCGAGGTGTACGCCCACTTCGCGTGGTCCACCGGGTTCTTGTACGGCACCAGCATGGTCTCGGGAACCTTCAGACCCAGCCGCATCATGGCGCAGTAGGCGGCGTGCTTCTCCATGGACTGGAACGTGAACGGGCTGTTCAGCAGGTACACGTCGTCCATCAGGTTGATCTTCTTCAGCCACTCCCGCGGGTGGTAGTACCAGTAGGCGAGCCGGTCGATCACCAGGTCGTGGCGGGGCTTGTCCCGCAGGTTGAAGGGCTCGATGGTCACCCGCTCCGTGTCGATCTCGTGCGTACGGCCGTGGCCGTCGGTGACCGGACCGACCGCGCGCACCAGGGCCTCGAACGCCGTGGGCCAGTCGAGCTCGGTGCCCAGCAGCAGTCCGACGAGGTGGTGAGTCGTTCGACTGTCAGGCACGTGTCCTCCTAGCAGAACCGGGGAAGATGCTTACGCAGCTGACGAGCCCACGACGACCAGTCGTGCGGGGAGTCGTCGCCCCACATGTCCAGCTCGCTGCGGATGCCCTTGTCGGCGAGCAGCCCGGCCATGTGCTGCGTCGACGGGAGCGCACCGGTCGGGTGCACCTCCCAGGCGCCCTGCCCGACCACGAGAAGCACCGACAGGCGGGACTGAAGCCATGCCAGGTGGTCGCCGTGCAGGTGGCCGACGTAGTCGCTGGGGTTGTTGAAGTACATGGCCTGGCCCCGCTCCCCCCACCCGTGCCACGAGGCGGGGTCGAAGTTGCCGGACAGGCACATGGCGAGCGGGAAGACGTCAGCCCGCTTGAAGGCGAAGTTCAGCGCGTGGTAGGCGCCCATGCTGGCGCCGAGGGTGATGATGTCTTCGACGCCGCCGCAGTCGTCGTGCACGCGAGGGACGACGTCGTCCAGGATCCACTGCTCGTACGCCTCGTGCTGGCGAGCCCGCTCCTCCAGCGGGAGCGACCGGTTCGACCAGCTCATCTCGTCGTTGGCGTCGACGCAGTAGAGCTTCACCCGGCCGTCCTCGATCAGGTCTTCGACCGCGGCCACCATGCCGTTGTTCTCGAAGTCCCACGCCCGGCCCTGCTCGGACGGGAAGACCAGCACGGGTCGCCCCCAGTGCCCGTAGACGACCACCGTGCCGCTGGCACCCAGGCTCGGCGCCCAGACCTCGTGCGCCTCACGCCTCATGGTCGGCGAGCCTAGCCTGGCGTCGGTTCGCCCCACAGCGAGCCGAGCAGGCTCGTCAGTGCCGGGTCGAGCGCGTCTCGCCACCCGACCCATGTGTGCCCGTCGGCGAAGCTCCGCCACGTCACCGACGCCCCGGCCCGACGCAGCGCGGTGACCATGGCCCGGTTGTTCTCCCAGTTCTCCTCACCCGTCCCGCAGGCGAGGACGATCGGTGTCGCGGTGGAGCATGTCGGCGCGTCCACGATGCGCTCGACGGCCGAGGCGATGCGGTAGAACCGACCGAACTGCTGCTCGTGGCTGTCGTAGCGCATCGAGAAGTACGACCCCGACGCCAGGAAGAGTCCGCCGAACGTCCCCGGGCCTGCCAGCTCGGCGTGCAGCCCGGCCAGCGCTCCCAGCGACGCGCCGACGAGCACGGGGCGACCCATCGTGGGCCACGCGTCGAGCAGCGTCGGCACCGCGTGGTCGCTCAGCGTCCGGGCGTACGCCGGTGAGGCCGAGTACCAGGCGTCGCGGTCGAGCGGGGCCAGGAGCGCGACGCGGTGGGGCGGCAGCACTCCGGCCGCGACCATCGCGGCGCTGTAGCGGGTGACCTCGGCGTAGGCGTCCATCTCCGGGCCGTCATGCACCACCAGCATCGGTGCCGGGGCCTCGCCGAGGCCGCTGGGCGACCACACCTGCGCGGGCAGGTCGCGTCGCAGCCCTGGTCCGTGCGGCAGGTCGACCTCGACCCGTTCCCCGTCCGGGGCGTGCCAGCCGAGCCACGCGGGCGCCTGGTACTCCGGGAACTCCAGCACGCTGTGCTCGCCGAATACGCCGCCGACGCGGCGGGGGTTGGTCGGGTCGGGCACGAGGTGCGTGCCGCCCAGATGGTCGCCCACCTCGAGCAGGTACTCCAACCGGTCGACCGGCGGACGCGGCAACCACAAGCCCCAGCCGTCGTCCGTACGTGCGAACGACCGGTCCGGGTACGGCGCGCGCAGGTGGTACGAGAGCCGTACCGAGGCCCACTCGCCGTCTCGGTCGGCGATGCTCAGCAGGGCGCCGGCAGACTCCACCCGAGGCGCCATCGCACGTGGGAGGACTAGAAGAGCGCGTTGGCCAGGGCCACGCGCGCCTTCGCCACCCGCGGGTCGTCGCCGACCAGGTCGAACAGACCGATGAGGTGCTCACGTGCCTTCGTCCGCGCGTCGGCCTCGGTGAGACGCACCGCCTCGACCATGCGGGCGAAGGCGGCGTCGAGGTCACCGGCGGCGAGGTCGGCATCGGCTGCTGCGCAGGCCGCGTCCACGTCGCTCGGGTCGGCGTCGGCCCGGGCGATCAGCGCCGGGTCGACGCCGGTCACGCGCTGCATCAGCTCGACCTGGGCGAGCCCGGCCGTCGCGTCCGGGTCGCCCGGCATGTCGGCCAGCAGCGAGCGGAAAGCGGCAGCGGCGCCGTCGAGGTCGCCCTGGTCGATGGCGTCGGCCGCGGCGTCCCAGCGGGGGTCGACGACCTCCTCGACCGGCTCGGCCTCCACCGGTGTCGCAGCCTGGGCTGTTCCCGTGACGCCGTTGGCGTTGGCGACCTTGATCAGCTCGTCGAGGTACTGGCGCACCTGCGGCTCGGGGTAGGCCCCGTTGAACAGGGGCACCACCTGTCCGCCGATCACCCCGACGACCATGGGGATCGACTGCACCTGGGCCGCCTGGGCGATGCGCTGGTTGGAGTCGACGTCGATCTTGGCGAGCACGAACCGGCCTCCGTACTCGGCGGCCAGGCTCTCCAGAACCGGGGAGAGCTGCTTGCACGGCCCGCACCACTCGGCCCAGAAGTCGATGACGACCGGGACGGTCTGCGACTGCACGAGCACGTCCGCCTCGAACGTCGCCTCGGTGACGTCGAGGACGAACGGGCTTGCCTGGCCGGGTGCCGCCGCACCAGCCGCGGGCGCCGAACCGGGGGCCGGGCGGTTGCGGAGGGCGGACAGGTCGACAGCGCCGTGCAGGGCAGGTCCAAGAGGTGGCTGGCTCATGCGGCCATTCTCGCGCGGGCCTGCCCGTGCTGGCGAACCCGGGGGCTAGCCGACCGGGCGTTCGGCCAGCTGCGACAGGTGCGCGGCGAGCCTGCCGGTGGTCATCAGCAACGAGGGGTCCTCGCGTAGCTCGACGACGGGCACGTCGCGCGGCAGGTCCGGGGGGACCAGGCGTAGCGCTGATGCCGGGGTGGTGGCGAGGGCAGCGGTGAGCAGCCCAGCGGTGACGACGGCGGTGATGCGGCGAGCGATGGTGCTCATGGTGTTCTCCCAGGACGAGGGTGGTTCTGACATCCACGAGGTTCGCGCGGCCGGGGGGGTGGGCACATGAGGCGTTGCTGTTCAGATTGGGTGCTGGGCTGTTTAGATGCCTGAAGGGCGTCACTACGACGGGCTGCGGCTCTGTCGAGCTGAATGCGCACGGAGGTGGGGTGACCGGGGTGCCAGCACCATTTGTGGGCAGAGCAGACCAGATGGGGCTGCTTCGAGCGCAGCTTGATTCGGCCCGGACAGGTCGGCCCAGCCTGGTGCTGGTCGTGGGCGAGCCCGGTGTGGGCAAGTCGCGCCTGGTGAGCGAGCTGATGGCGGCTGTCGATGACTCAGCTCAGGTGCTCGTGACGCACTGTCTGGAGCTGGCGGGGTCGGCCGTTGACTTGGCTCCGGTGCAGGGCCTGGTGCACCGGGCCTACCGGCGACTCGGGGCCGACGTGGTGCTCGAGGCGGCGGGTGCGTACCTGCCGATGCTGGCCGTGCTCGAACCCGCGCTGGCCAACGGCGGCAACGCGGCGACGACCGGCCTGGTGGATCAGCGGCAGCTGTTCGCCGGCGTGCGGCACCTGCTGGAGCAGCTCGCCGATGCCGAGCCCCTGCTGGTCGTCGTGGAGGACGTCCACTGGGCCGACAAGGCGACCCTCGACATGCTGCGCTACCTGGCCGTCACGCTCGACGATGCCGCGGTGACGGTCGTCGCGACTGCTCGCGCCGGCTACCCGACCACCGCCCAGCTCGTCACCGCTGCCAGCAGGCTGCCGCACGCCACCACGATCGAGGTGCCCGAGCTGGCGCCCGCGGATGCGGCCCGACTGGCCGAAGCGCTGGCCGAGGGCTCATCCGGGAGTGAGCATGATGGCGCGCCGCTCGACGTCGCCCGTGTCGTGGCGCAGAGCGGGGGAAACCCGCTGTACCTCGAGGAGCTCGTGGCTGCGGCGGGCGCGCAGACGCTGCCCGACTCGCTTCGCGGGCTTCTGCTCGAGAGGCTGGATGGGCTGTCACCGCCGGCGCGCGACCTCGTCGACGCGGTGGCCGTCGGTGACCCGCCTCTTCGCTACGACGACGTCCTCGCTGCAACGGGGCTGACGGAGACCCAGCTCGACGCCTGCCTGAGCGAGGCACGGGCCAGGGCGGTGCTGGTCGTGACCCCTGGCGGCCGCGTCGCTCTGCGCCACCCACTGATTGGCGACGCTGCTCGCGAGGCACTCGACCTGGGGCGACGGCGGTCCCTGCACCGCGCCTGGGCCTCGGGGCTCGCCAGCACCACGTCGCGCAGCCCGCAGACTGCCCTCGCCGTGGCCTACCACTGGGACCAGGCATCGGAGCCCGGAGCGGCCCTGCATGCAGCGTGGAAAGGGGCGCAGGCGGCCAAGCGTCTCGACGCTCCCGGTACCCGCGCGGAGCTGCTGGACCGCGTCGTCGCCCTCTGGCCCGTGGCCGACGTCGAGGGCATCCCGGCCGACCTGGTCGGCGTGCTGGGCGAGGCAGCCCACTCCTACGAGCTGGCCGGCGGGTACGAGCAGGCCGCCGCGCGGCTCGAGACAGCGCTCGAGCTCGTCGGCGGGACGGGCGACCCCGAGACAGTCGCCTCCCTTCTCATCTCACGAGGAAGGTTGGAGTTTCCGTGGCGTGACGGCGACGCCGAGCCATACTTCCAGCGCGCCAAGGAGGTGCTGCCAGACGACGGCCACGACGCCATCCGCGGCCGTCTGCTCGGTGCGTGGGCGGAGGCCTGGCACAACATCGGCAGGCGCGACGGCCTGGCTGAGATGGCCGCAGAGGCAGCCCGCCTGGCGCGGGCGAGCAGAAACGCCGCCGACGAGGCACTGGCCCTTCGCAGCCTCGGCGGATCCCTGGGACTGGATGAGGTGCAGCGCAAGTCCGAGATCTTTCGTGCGGCGATCGCTCTGGCCGACGACGCCGGCGACTACGACGCCATGATGCACACCACGGCCGCGCTGGTGAACACCACCGTAGTGCTGGGCCGACCAGACCAAGCCATGGATCTCGTCAGGCACTACGTGGGAATCGCCCGCCGGCGCGGCATGGACAGGCATCTGTCCGTCTCAGGGCTCCTGATCCTCGGTGCCGGGCTCAGCGTCGACTCCGGCGATCTCGATGCGGCCGTGCGGATGACGCACGAGGCGCAGGAGATCGTCGGTGACCACGGGTTCGTCAACGACTGCTGCATGATCCGGGCCGATGTCGCCCTGATCCGAGGCGACGTCGACTCCGCCCGCACCGAGCTGGCCTCCTTCGTCCCGTCCCGGTACGCCGACCCGGAGACTGCGGCCATGGACGAACGGGCCTGGCTGGTCTGGCTCGACGACGGACCAGCGGCGGCTGCCGACCTCCTCCTTCCCTCGTTTCGACAGGGCCTGCACTCCGGTCACGAAGGCGACCTCGTCGACCCGCGCGATGTCTACCCACTCGCCCGCTACGTGCGGCTGAGCCGGCCAACGCTGGACAGCGACTCCGAGGTCGTCGAGGTGCTCGATGCGCTGCGCCAGTTCTATCGGCGGCTGCTCCCCCACTACCCGGTCATCGGAGTCCTCGACGCGACACTGGCGAGCATGGACGGCGTCGACCCCGCCGAGGCGTGGCGCGCAGCGGCTGCCGGCATGGCCGACACCGCACCCGTCTACTGGCGCGTCGACACCCTCATCCGCCTTGCCGAGGCCACCCCTCGTCGCACCGAGGCCGCCGACGCCCTCGACACCGCCGAGGAGCTCGCGCGGCGTCTCGGCTCGCGGCCCCAGCTCGACGAGATCGATGCAGTCCGGAGACGAGTCGAGAAGAGGCCCGCGCCGGCTGGGCTCACGCCTCGGGAGGTGGAGATCCTGCTGCTCGTCGATCAGGGCCTTACCAACAGCCAGATCGCCGAGACCTTGTTCATCAGCACCAGCACGGCCGGCGTCCACATCTCCAACATCCTGACCAAGACGCAGACGCACACCCGTCACGATGCTGCCCGCTGGGCCAGGGATGCGGGGCTGGTCGTCGCACGGGGTGGATGACGTGGGGGCCAGGCGACGTCACTGCGGCGTGTCGGTGGCGGGGGCGCCGTCTCGGACGTAGACGTTGAGCAGCGGCGTCGCGCCCCATGCGTCCGACCACTCGACACCACCGAGCCCGGACCCCCACATGGTCTGCGTACGGGTGAAGAGGGTGGGCGCGACGAGGGCGAGCTCCATCGCCCGCCGGTTGAGGTCTTGCCAGATCTGGGCCTGCTCCTGCCGGTCGGCAGTGGACAGTCCCCGCTCGATCGCAGCCTGGAAGGTCTCGTCAGCAAGACCGCCCTGGTTGACCCGGGACAGGTTGAAGCTTCCCTGGGCGCCGAACAGCGGCGCGATGACGGTGGAGGCGTTGGCCCAGTCCGGGCCCCACCCGCCCCAGGACAGGTGACCCTGCGCCGCAGGGTCGAGCACGGTCCCGTAGTAGAGATCCGGCGGGATCGGGTTCGGTCGCACCGGTATCCCGGCATCGGTGAGCCCCTGGAGGAACGCCAGGTGTGACCGGTCACCGCCGTCGTCGACCGACGGGTAGTCGAAGACCAGCTCGGGCATCGGTTCGCCGGACGCCTCGATCAGCTCGCGAGCCAGGTCGGGATCTCCCTCAGGGGGGACGTCGCGGCCCAGCAGACCGGTCCACAGCTCGGTCGGGGCGTAGTCATCGGCCAGCGTCGGCTTGACGACCCCATCAGCTTCTTCACCGGCGAAGGTTCCACCGCTCGCCGTGAGGATCGCCGAGCGGTTCACCGCCGCGAGGATCGCCTGTCGGTGCTCCAGCACGGGCACCCTGGTCGTGTTGATCGCGACGTACATGACGAAGGGGTCGAGGACGTCGAGGCGGCGGTCGGCCATCGAGTCGTCGCTGAAGACGCGTTCGAGGTTCGATGCTTGCATGCCGCCGCCCGCCGGGACAGCGAAGCGACCGTTGCCACGGCCGGTGATGATCTGCTCGTCGATTGCGGCTGGGCCGAGCCCCAAGACGAACTCCACCCGGTCGGGGTAGGCGGGCCGATGAGGGTCGGTGGCCCGGTCCCAGGCCTCACTACGTACGAGGACCAGTCGCTGACCCTTGTCGTAGCCCTCGACCCGGTAGGGCCCCGTGGCAAGCGGAGCGTCGTTGTAGCCCTCCGCGGTGTCGGCCTCGGGCTTGACGGGGCCGAGTGCCGGGAACGCGGCTACCTGGTTGAAGTCGCCCTGCGGCTGCTTGAGCCGAAACGTGATCGTGGACCCGTCACAGGTCACTGCTTGTTCGAAGAAGTCCTGACCCTCGGCTGCGTAGGGCCCCTTGTAGGCCGACGTCCCGTCGTCGAGCACCGGGATGTCGAGCATGTCCACCAGCCAGGTGGGGCCGTCAGTGATCACGTCCAGGGCGAACGAGCGCGACACGCCGTATGCCACATGCTCGCACTCCACGGCGGTCCCGTCCTCGAAGGTGGCCCCGTCGCGCAGGGTGAACTGCCACACGCTCGCGTCCTCGTTCGGCCGGCCGGTGTCGGTGGCGAGGTCGGGAAGCAGACCCGACGAGGAGCCCTCGTCGTCGGGATCGAGCATGACGAGCGAACGCAGCAGGAACGACGTCGCAAGGTTGAAACCCTCGACGTCGTAGATGCGCTGCGGGTCCAGGCCCGTGACCTCTTCGGCCGGCACCAACGCGTACATGGTGCCGCCTGCGCTTGCGTCGTCCGGGGCGCTGGGCTCGTCGCTGCTGGTACAGCCGGCCACGACCAACGCCAGCGCCACCACCACAGCGGTACTGCGGTGCTTGCCTGTCATCGGAACGCGCCTCCCCAGGCTTGCTTCCGCCATGCGTAGCAGGCGCACGGCAAGCCGAGCAAGGACGTTGCGGCGCCCAGGGCGGGCTACGCGCGCGTCAGACCGGCGGGCACGGGCGGTTCACACCGGGGTTGCGCGCACCGGCATCACTAGAACGGTGGCGGGTCGGCGTCGGTGTCCGTTGCCGCGTCGGGTCGGTGGTCGTGGGGGTCGGTGGTCAGGACGCGCCCGGTGGGGGTGGTCCAGATCAGCCGGCCGTTCTGGTCGAGCTGGGTGTGCCAGTGGGGGGCGTGGGTCTTCAACCGGTGGTGGCGTCGGCACAGGCAGCATGTGTTGTCCGCGGTTGTCGGGCCGTGGGGGTAGGGCACGACGTGGTCGCAGTCGCACGCCGTCGCCGCGCGGGTGCAGCCCGGGGCGCGGCAGACCGTGTCGCGGGCTTTGGCGAGGCGTTCCATGACTGGTGGGTGCGTATACCCGGCGGCGGGTGGGAGCCGGTCGAGCCAGCGCACCGCCACCGCGTCACTGGTGTTGGGCAGCGTCGGGCGCGGCAGGGTGCTCAGGCCGAGGAGGTGGCCGGTGTCGGGGTGGTAGACCAGCGCGCGGCAGCTCGTGGCGTGGGCGGCGAGGTCGCGAGCGGTGGCGGCGGGCAGGGGGCCGTAGCCGGGGACCTCACCCGGTGCCGGGCCGCCGCTGAGGGTGTCGGCGGGGATCGTGACGGTCACCTGCACCCCCACCCCACCGGAGCTGCCGGGGCTGCTGGTGGGGGTGAGGTCGGTGTCGGCGGGGTCGCCGTAGGTGGCCGGGGCGCCGGTGATCATGGTGGTGAGCAGGTCCGCACGCCGCTGCTCCCGGGTGCGCGTGTCGGTGGGGCTGGTCGGGTCGTGCGCCAACGCGGTCCGCACGGCGCGCACGGTGAGGGCGTCGGTCTCGGGCAGGCGGGCCATCAGGGTGGCCAGCCCGTCGGCTCCGGCCGGCTCGACCCAGACGCGACGGTCTCCGGCGTCGCGGCGCGGACAGTCCACCCCGGCGGCAGCCCGGGCGGCGAGGATGAGGCGGCGCATCCGCGCCGACATCTGCCCGACCGTGCGGGGCCGGTCCAGCAGCCACACCACCATGCTGGCCTCCACGCTGCGGAGCCGGTCGGGGGTGATGAGGGGGGCGAGCTCGTCGAGGTGCTCGGCCAGCTTCGTCGCCGTCCACACCTGCACCCGCCCCTGCTCCACCACGTCGCGTAGCCGCGTGTGGCGGGCGAGACGCTGCGCGGTGTCCAGGCGGGTGGAGACTTGGCGCTCGCTCACCGCGAGGGCTTGGGCGACCTCCAGGCCCATCCAGCCGTCCGGGTCACAGCACCCCCGCGTGCACGACCCCGGGGCATGACCATCCGGCCCCGTCTCCTGCCGCTGCGTGGCCAGGCGCCGCTCGCGCAGCTCCAGCAGCAACCGGCCCTGCGCCGCCGCGAGCTGGGTGATCAGCCCTTCGGCGTCGGCGAGACGGCGTAGCAGCTCGTTCTGCGACACCACCGCCTCGCCGTCGGTGTCCGGGCCGAACACCCGACCGAACCGGCCCCACGGACTGCGTGCCACCACATCCCCGACCATGACCTCCAGGCCACTGGCGACACACTCGCCAGCATCGACCGCTGACCCGGGATCGCTGGCGGGACGGGGGATCGACGTCATGCGACCAGCATCCTCGGGGGGTCCGACACAACCCCCGACCGCCAGACCGACCGCACGACCCGCGCGGCAGAAGACTCAGAAGCGAGCGGGCTCGGTGTAGGTGCCCCACTCGTCACGCAGCACGTCGCAGATCTCGCCCAGCGTCGCCTCCGCCCGCGCGGCAGCGAGCATGGGAGCGATCGTGGACGACCCGTCCCGGGCGGCTGCACGCAGCTGGGTGAGGCCGGCACGTACCGCCTCGTCGTCACGCGCCGCTCGACGCTGGGCCAGGTCGCCTCGCTGGTCGGTCTCCACCTGGTGCGACACCCGCAGGATCTCCGGCGCGCGCGTGAGGGTGTCGGTGTGATCGGTCACGCCGACGACGTGCTTGTCGCCCTTCTCCAGGGCCACGTGGTAGGCGAACGCCGCGTCGGCGATCTCGGCGTTGAACCAGCCGTCCTCGATGCCGCGCAGGATGCCGGACGTGATCGACCCGTCGCCGCCCATCTCGGCAATCGCGGTGAAGATCCGCTCTGCCTCAGCCTCGATGCGGTCGGTGAGGTCTTCGACGAACCACGAGCCGCCCAGCGGGTCGGCGACCGCGGCGACGCCGGTCTCCTCCATGATCACCTGTTGGGTGCGCAGTGCGATCTCCGCCGACTCGGCGGTCGGCAGCGCCAGCGTCTCGTCCAGGGCGTTGGTGTGCAGAGAGTTCGTGCCGCCCAGCACCGCGGCCAGCGCCTCGATCGCGGTGCGCACGACGTTGTTGGTCGCCTGCTGGGCCGTCAGCGACACCCCTGCGGTCTGCGTGTGGAACCGCAGCCACTGCGCCCGCGGGGAGGTCAGTCCGAAGTGTTCGCGCATCCAGCGTGCCCAGATGCGCCGCGCCGCACGAAACTTGGCGATCTCCTCGAAGAAGTCGACGTGCGCGTCGAAGAAGAACGACAGGCTGGCTGCCACCCGCTCGACGTCCAGGCCCCGATCACGGGCCAGCTCGACGTAGGCGAACCCGTCAGCCAACGTGAACGCCAGCTCGTGGGCGGCCGTCGAGCCTGCCTCACGGATGTGGTAGCCGCTCACCGAGATCGGCTTGTAGGCCGGCATGTGCGCCGCGGTGTACTCCAGCAGGTCACCGATCAGCCGCAGGTGTGGCTGCGGGGGGAACAGCCACTCCTTCTGGGCGATGTACTCCTTGAAGATGTCAGTCTGCAGCGTTCCGTCGAGCTGCTGCGGCGACAGGCCCTGCCGCTCGGCCGCCACCAGATACATGCAGAACACGGGAACCGCGGGTCCGCTGATCGTCATGGACGTGGTCACCTGGTCGAGCGGGATGCCGTCGAACAGCACGTCCATGTCGGCGGCAGAATCGACTGCGACGCCGCAATGCCCGACCTCGCCGATGGCCTGCGCGTCATCGGAGTCGCGGCCCATGAGGGTCGGCATGTCGAAGGCCACCGACAGCCCACCACCGCCGGCGGCGAGAATCTGGCGGTACCGCTCGTTGGTCTGGGTGGCGTTGCCGAAACCGGCGAACTGACGAATCGTCCACGGCTTGCCTCGGTAGCCCGTCGCGTGCAGGCCGCGGGTGAACGGGTACTCCCCCGGCCAGCCGATGCGCTCGAAGCGCGGGTCGGACGTCCCCGCCGGCGGCCCGTACACAGGTGCCACGTCGACGCCCGACAGCGTGGTGGGAGCCGGGTTGCTCACCCGGCCGGCCGCAAGCGCCTCGTCGTAGCGTGACTGCCAGCGGGCTCTACCGGATTCGATCCCGTCAGTGTCCACGAAGCATCAGGTTAGGTGGTGCCCGTCTCGACGCACACCCCGGCGGGTGGGCGGGGTCGGGTGGTCCGCGCGCGCGGGCCGCGCCGGTGTCGCCGAGGGGTCCTCCATGACGCCCGTTCGCAGTCCATGAATGAGCAGCGCCGGACGGTTCGGGTGCGGAATGAAGCGAAACTCACGAAGCCCCTGCTCCTGGGCCGCGTTCTCCAGGGTGAGGTGCCCGGCATGCAGCGGCCGCAACCACAACGGCCTGTCGACAGTGATGTCCAGCACACGTGAGAGGGGCATCCAGGCCGCGCGGCGGCTGTACACGCCGGACACCCGCATGACCCTGGAGTCAGTGATGACCAGCCGGTCGCGCCAGGCGCGCAGAAAACGGTCCGAGCCGTACGCCGCGAGCAGGAGCGCCACAAGCAGGGGCAGCCAGAGCGACGAAACCGCCGTCGTGGCCAGGGACCACAGGGCGAGGATGGACGCACCGACGAGCACCAGTACCGGCCATACGAAGGCCACCCAGACGTGGCGTACCTCTTCGATGACGTGCTCACCCGGCACCAGCCGCAGGTCGACGTCCGGGTCCATCAGCCGGCGCAGGACACCCATGCAGCGTCCTCAGCTGAACAGGGCGGAGATGAAGTCCAGGACCGACTCGAAGAACGACACAACGGAGGCCCAGGCCGACTGGACGATCGAGGCCGCCCCCTCGGGGTTGCTGACGAGAAAGTAGGCGACGAAGAGGATGAGCGCGCCGACAACGAACTTGCGCATGCCGCTCTCCTGGTTCGATGAGGTGCCGTGACGGGACGTCCCCGACACGGACATGTCTCAGTTGTACCGCACGTCACACCGATTGCGCAGCGCGGCACGCCGAGAGCATGCGCGCCGCGGCGGCATACGGGTCGAGCCGACCGGCAGCCACGTCGTCGGCCAACGCGTCTACGCCGGCATCGGTCAGCGCCGCTTGCGCCGCGCGCACGAAGTCGGCCTGGGCCAGGGCTTCGACCTCGGCCCGGGCCTGCTGGCGCCGCCGCTCGACGAGCCGTCCCGAGGTCGTCAGCCAGGCCGCGTGCGCATCCAACGCCTCCACCAGCGCGGGGACGCCGTCGCCGGACTGGGCGACCGTGCGCAGCACCGGCGGGGTCCAGCCGGGCGAGTCCGGGGCGGGAACGGTGGGCGCGGAGCGCAGCATGGCCGTGACGTCGCGTACTACCTGGCTGGCACCGTCCCGATCGGCCTTGTTCACCACGAACACGTCGGCGATCTCCAGCACACCGGCCTTGGCGGCCTGGATGCCGTCGCCCAGCCCGGGAGCCAGGGCCACGACGGTGGTGTCGGCAAGGCCGGCAACCTCGACCTCGGACTGCCCGACGCCGACCGTCTCGATCACGACCACGTCGAACCCGGCCGCGTCGAGCACCCGCAACGCCTGCGGCGTGGCCCACGAGAGCCCACCCAGGTGCCCGCGGCTGGCCATCGATCGGATGAACACCCCGGGGTCGGTCGCGTGCTCCTGCATCCGTACGCGGTCTCCGAGCACGGCTCCCCCGGTGAAGGGGGACGACGGGTCGACAGCCAGCACCCCGACGCGGGCCCCGCGGTCGCGGTAGGCGCCGACCAAGGCCGCCACCAGCGTCGACTTGCCGACACCGGGTGACCCGGTGACGCCGATCGAGCGCGCTGCGCCGACGTGCCCGACCAGCACCGCCATCGCCTCGGGGAGCTGCGGCGACTGGTTCTCGACCAGGGAGACCAGCCGCGCCGTGGCCCGGGGGTCGCCGGCTTGAGCCTGCTCGAGCAGCTCGGGGACTGTACGTCCCCGCAGTAGGTCGGGTGTCAGGAGGTGGGGACCTTGACGATCAGCGCGTCACCCTGGCCGCCGCCACCGCACAACGCTGCCGCGCCGACACCGCCACCACGCCGCTTGAGCTCGTGCGCCAGGTGGAGCGTGATGCGGGCGCCGGACATGCCGATGGGGTGCCCGATCGAGATCGCTCCGCCATTGACGTTGACGACGTCGTCGCTGACGCCCAGGGCGTCCATGCTCACCAGGGCCACCGACGCGAAGGCCTCGTTGATCTCGAACAGGTCGACGTCGGAGACCTCGATGCCCTCCTTGGCGCAGGCGGCCTTGATGGCCTCGGCCGGCTGCTCCTGCAAGGTCGAGTCCGGCCCGGCGACCACGCCGTGCGCCCCGATCTCGGCCAGCCACTGCAGGCCCAGCTCCTCGGCCTTCGCCTTGCTCATCACGACGACGGCGGCTGCACCGTCGGAGATCTGGGAGGCAGAACCGGCCGTGATCGTCCCGGTCTTGCTGAACGCCGGGCGCAGCCGGCCCAAGGAGTCGGCGGTCGTGTCCGCGCGCACGCCCTCGTCGGTGTTGAACACCACCGGGTCGCCCTTGCGCTGTGGGATCTCGACCGGCGCGACCTCGTCGTCGAACAGTCCGTTCTTCCACGCCTCGGCCGCGCGCTGGTGCGACATGGCCGAGAACTCGTCCTGCGCCTCACGGGTGAGGCTGTCGCGCTCGGCGTTGCGCTGCTCGGTGAGTGCGCCCATCGGCTGGTCGGTGAAGGTGTCCCACAGGCCGTCGTAGGCCATGTGGTCGGTCATCGTCACATCGCCGTACTTGTAGCCCTCACGCGACTTGACCATCATGTGCGGAGCGTTGGTCATCGACTCCATGCCGCCGGCCACGACCACCTCGTACTCGCCGGCCCTGATCAGCTGGTCGGCCAGGGCGATCGAGTCGATACCCGACAGGCACACCTTGTTGATCGTCAGCGCCGGCACCGACATCGGGACGCCGCCCTTGGTGGCCGCCGGACGCGCCGGGTTCTGCCCGCCGGCAGCCTGGAGCACCTGGCCCATGATCACGTAGTCGACCTGGTCGCCGGAGACCCCGGCCTGCTCGAGGGCTGCCTTGATCGCGAAGCCACCCAGGTCGGAGGCAGAGAACCCCTTCAGGGAGCCGAGCAGACGACCGACGGGGGTCCGTGCCCCGGCCACGATGACGCTGGACATGGTGCTCCTCTCACGGCGCTGGGCGCACGCGACGACTTCAGACAGGGAATGTCGGTCACGATACCCAGGGCGTCCAGACGCCGGAAGTGATCCTGCTCACGCGCACCGAAAGACCCATGGCCGAGAGACGTGTCCGTTTGCTTTGATCAGCACATGACCGACGCCGCCCAGCCTGGGCTGTCCTCGCTGTTCACCCGGATCGACCACGTCGGCGTGGCCGTCGCCGACCTCGACGAGGCCATGGAGTTCTACCAGCGCGCCTACGGCATGACCGTCGCGCACGAAGAGGTCAACGAGGAGCAGGGTGTGCGCGAGGCGATGGTGTCGGTCACCGGTTCCGGCGGCCCCTACATCCAGTTGCTGGCGCCCCTGACGCCGGAGTCGACGATCGCGAAGTTCCTCGACCGGTCCGGGCCAGGCATCCAGCAGCTCGCCTACGGCGTGGACGACATCGACGCCGTCTGTGCCACGCTGCGCGAGCGCGGCGTCCGTCTTCTCTATGCCGAGCCCAAGCGGGGCACCTCGAACTCGCGCGTCAACTTCGTCCACCCGAAGGACGCCGGAGGCATCCTCGTCGAGCTCGTCCAGTCCGCGTCCGAGCCCGCCGCCGCGCACGCCTAGACACCGACGCCCGCCAGCAACGCGCGACACACGGACGCCGACGCGACGTAGGCGCGTCAATCGCGCCCGAGGCGTCTAGCCTGGTCCTGTCGGCGGAGTGCTGCCGACGTCGGTCGGGGCGAAGGGAACGGCGTGAGCAACGAAGCGGGTCAGGGCGGACTGTCGATCTTCGACAACGCGACGCAAGGTGGTTTCCACGTCCGCAGCCGCGGCTACGACCGCGAGCAGGTAGAGCGCTACGTCCGCAAGATCGAGGACCGCCTCAACGCCGCGATCGCCCGCTCGGAGGACCGCGGCGACCTGCTCGAGCGGGCCGAGGAGCGCATCGCCGAGCTGTCGGCGGAGGTCACCTCGCTCAAGGGCCGTCTCTCCGACGCCGAGGGGCGCCTTCGCAACACCGAGCAGCCCTCGTTCGCGGGGCTCGGCGACCACGTCGCCAGCCTGCTGACGTCGGCCGAGGAGCAGTCGGCGATGCTGGTGACCACCGCCACCGCCGACACCGAGCGCATGCGAAGCGAGGCCGCGGCGACGGCCGACAAGGTGCGCACGGACGCCGACGCCTACGCCCAGGCCACCCGCGCCGAGGCCGACGCCTACGCCGACACCACGCGCACCGACGCTGACGCCTACGCCCAGGCCACCCGAACCGAGGCCGACGCCGACGCCACCTCGGCCCGCGACGAAGCGACCGCTGACGCCGCACGCATGCGTCACGAGGCCAACCAAGACGCCACTTCGGCTCGGGTCGCCGCCGTGGATGAGTCGAAAGCGGTGCTGGCCGAGTCCCAGGCAGCGGCCGTGGCCGTCCGTGCCGCAGCCGACCGGGATGCCGACGAGCAGCGCGAGGCCGCAGCGACGCTGCTGCACGAGGCACGTCAGCGGGCCGACCACGAGGTCGGGGCAGTCACGCAGGCATTGGCCACCATCAAGTCGCGGCTCGCTGCCTCAGGAGTCGGTGGGGTCACAGATGAGGCACCCACGCCGGCCGCGGCAGCCAGTGCTGCCGCGCCTGACGTCGAGGCCTCCGCCGACCCCGACGTCGAAGACACGCAGCTGTTCCCGGCCACACCCAACTCGTTCTGAGCACAGCTACCACGACCACCGCGGACGTCCGGGCGGAGCACGCTACCGCTACGGCGACCCGAGTTCGTTGAACGTCTCGCAGGGGCCGTCCCACTGCGTGGCCAGGGGCAACGCCTCGGGCGCGACGGCGGCGAGCACCTCGTCCAGCACGCGCCGCACAGCGGGCTCCCCCACCCACAGGTGGCGCGCCCCGTCGACGGCCACCACGTCAGCCTGCGGCACCCGGGCGAAGCGCTCGCGAGCCTGCGGCGGGCGCAGAAAGTCGTCGAGCTCGGGCACGACCGCGCGCACCGGACGTCCGTCGGCCGCCCAGGCGTCCAGGTGGTGCGGCTGGGTGAAGCGCAGCGGCGGGCTGAGCAGCACAGCGCCGGCCACGGACGGGTCCAGCCCGTGCATGAGGGCAAGGTCGGTACCGAACGACCAGCCCAGTAGCCATCGGCGGGGCAGGTCGTGAAACTCCGCGTACTCGATCGCTGCCGCCACGTCGAAGCGCTCGTCGCCTGCGGCATCGAAGCATCCTTGCGACGTGCCCTCCCGGCTGGAGGTGCCACGTGTGTTGAACCGCAGCACCGCGACGTCGGCCAGGGCCGGCAGCCGCCACGCCGCCTTGCGCAGCACGTGGCTGTCCATCGAGCCACCGTGGGTGGGCAACGGGTGCAGGCAGATGAGCGTTGCGCGCGGCTCTGCCTCGGTGGGGAGCGCGATCTCGCCCACAAGGGACAACCCGTCAGCGGTGTGCAGGGTCAGCGACTCGCGTCGCGCGGGCAGGATCGTCCCTGCCCTGATTTGCACGCCGGTCATCGCGGTGGCCTCCTGGTGTGGCGTCCTCGCCAGCAGGCAGTGTGCCAGTGCCGACGCTCGTCGAGCCCGCCACCAGACAACGTGGAGCCCTGCACCGGCCACGCAACGACGTGCGGGGTCGCCGGTGGGATCAGCTGGTCGCACCCCGGGCAGCGGTAGGGCTTGGTCGAGGACGACCCCGTGATCGAGCGCACGACCCAGTCACCGTCGGGTCCGTGCTCGATCGACTCCGCGGCGCCCGCCGGGCGGCCGGGACCGCTGCGTCGCCGTGGTGGGCGACGACGCGACATCAGGCCGAGTAGTCCTTGAACCCGCGTTTGGTCTTGCGGCCCAGGTAGCCGGCCGTCACCAGGTGCTCCAGAAGCGGCGCCGGCTTCCAGCCGGAGGCCCGGAACTCCGAGTACAGCCGCTGCTGGATGGCCAGGGACACGTCGAGCCCGACGACGTCGAGCAGGGTGAAAGGGCCCATGGGCAGCGAGCAGCCGACCTTCATGGCGGTGTCGATGTCGTCGATTGTCGCGTAGTGCGCCTCGAGCATGGTCACGGCGTCGTTGAGGTAGGGGAACAGCAGCGCGTTGACGATGAAGCCGGCCCGGTCGCTGCACGTCACCGCGACCTTGCGCGTCTTCTTGCACAGCGCGCGGACGGTGCGCGCCACCTCTTCGTCGGTGGACACGGTGGTGACCACCTCGACGAGCTTCATGATCGGCGCAGGGTTGAAGAAGTGCATGCCGATCACGTCCTGGGGACGTGAGGTGACCGCCGCGCACTCGATCACCGGCAGGGACGACGTGGTCGTGGCCAGGATGGCGCCAGGCTTGCAGATGCGGTCCAGGTCGACGAAGAGCTGCTGCTTGATTGTCAGCTCCTCGGCGATGGCCTCCACGACGAGGTCGACGTCGGACAGCGACTCCCGCTCCGCGGAGGTGGTGATGCGCTCGAGGATCTCGTCGCGCACCGACTCCTCGAGCCGGCCCTTGGATACAGCGCGGTTGAGCGACTTCTCCACCGCGCCCTTGGCGTTCGTGGCCTTCTCGTTGCTGCGCGCGACCAGCAGGGTGTCGTACCCGGCCTTGGCGAACACCTCAGCGATGCCGGTCGCCATCGTCCCCGAACCCACGACACCGACCGTCGACACCGGCCGCGTGCTGCCTGCCTCCCCGCCCGCGCTGGGGGTCATGGCGTCGGCCACCATCGTGGACGAACCGGGTGCATCGTAGGTGTAGAAGCCCGCGCCCACCTTTCGTCCGGTTAGGCCGGCGGCCACCATGTGCTTGAGCAGCGGGGCCGGGGAGTGCAACCGGTCACCGGAGCGCTGGTAGATGGTCTCGAGGCTCTCGTAGGCCGTGTCGAGCCCGATGAGGTCGAGCAGGGCCAGCGGTCCCATGGGGTAGCCGCAGCCGTAGATCATCGCGGCGTCGATGTCTTCGCGGGTGGCGTACTTGCTCTCCAGCATGGTCACCGCGTGGTTGAGGTAGCCGAGCAGCAGCGCGTTCGCGATGAAGCCCGGGCTGTCGTCGCAGACAACCGGCTGCTTGCCGAGACGCTCGGCCAACGCCACGACGTCCGCGACCACATCGGGTTCGGTCACGACGGTGCGCACGATCTCCATGAAGGGCTGCACCGGAGCCGGGTTGAAGAACTGCATCCCGACCACCTGCTGCGGACGCCCGGTTCCTACCGACAGCTCGGTCACCGACAGCGCCGCTGCCTGCGTGCCCAGGATGGCGTCGTGCGGCAGCAGGTCGTTCAGCTCGCGCAGCGTTGCGACCTTGACGTCCAGGTTCTCCGGGAGCGCCTCGATGACGAGCTGGCAGTCAGCCACGGCCGACAGCTGTGCCGACAGCGTGATGCGCCCCAGGAGCTCGGTGCGCTCGTCCGCGGAGATCTTCTCGCCGTCGACGCCACGCTGGGTCGAGGCCTCGATCATGGCGTGCGCCCGCGCGGTGGCCTCGTCGTCCACCTCGACTCCGACCACCTCGACACCGTGACGGGCAAGCACCTCAGCGATGCCCGTCCCCATGGTGCCCAGCCCGACTACTCCTACCTTCGTGAAATCCCTGGCCATGGGGGCAGTCTGGCATGAGCACGCGGTGGCTCGGGGGTGAGGTTGCCCACCCGGTAGCGTTGCGCGGCGTGCGGCTGGTGGTGGCGAGGTGCGAGGTGGACTACGCCGGACGCCTGTCGGCCTACTTGGCCCCGGCGGTGCGGCTGCTGCTGGTCAAAGCCGACGGCTCCGTCTCGGTGCACGCCGACGACCGGGCCTACAAGCCGTTGAACTGGATGAGCCCGCCGGCACGGCTGGAGATCGCCGAGGGCGACGAGACGTCGGTGTGGACGGTGACCAACCCGGCCGGGGAGACGCTGCGCATCATGCTGCACGAGGTGCTGCACGACAGCACCCACGAGCTGGGGCTCGACCCCGGGCTGGTCAAGGACGGCGTCGAGGCCCACCTGCAGAGGCTGCTGGCCGAGCACGTCGCCACCCTCGGGGACGGGTGGCGCCTGGTGCGACGCGAGTACCCGACTCCCATTGGCCCGGTCGACCTGCTGTGCCGCGACGCCGACGACGTCACCGTCGCCGTCGAGGTGAAGCGACGTGGCGAGATCGACGGCGTCGAGCAGCTCACCCGCTACCTCGACCTGCTCAACCGCGACCCGCTCCTCGCCCCGGTGCGCGGAGTGCTGGCGGCCCAAGAGATCAAGCCGCAGGCCCGCACGCTGGCCCGCGACCGGGGCATCGGCTGCACAGTGATCGACTACGACGCGTTGCGCGGCCTGGACGACCCGACCTCGCGGTTGTTCTGATGCGCGTCGAGGTGCTGGGAGCCGGTGTCGTCGGTCTGAGCACGGCGCTCGCCCTCTGCCAGGACGGCCACCAGGTGACCGTGCGCGCGGCGCAGGTTGGTGACGCCACGACGTCGTCGGTCGCCGCGGCCCTCTGGTACCCGTACCTGGCAGCACCCGCCGACGCGACTCGGCGCTGGGGCGCGGTGACCTACGACGTGCTGACGCGGCTGGCGAACGCAGACGCCTCCGCCGGCGTCGACGTCCGGCCGGGCGTGGAGCTGACCCGGGGCACCGCAGCACCGGACTGGGCCGATGACGTCGCCGGCTTCGCCGCTCTGGACGCCACGGCCGGGTTCCACCACAGCAACGGGACCCCGGCTGAGCACGGCTGGACGTTTCGGGCGCCGGTCGCCGACATGGCCCGCTACCTGCCGTGGCTGGTCGAGCAGGTGCTCGCGGCAGGTGGGCGGATCGAACGCTGCGACCCCCTCGGTCCAGCCGACCTGCACCGGGTCACCCCCGGCACGCAGGCGCGGGTGCTGTGCACGGGCCTGGGCAGCCATCGGCTGACCGGTGACCAGGCGGTTGGCCCGGTGCGCGGCCAGGTGGTGCTGCTCGAGCAGGTCGGCCTGGACGCCTGGGTGCTCGACGAGGCGGGCGAGGAGCAGCGGCCTACCTACGTGGTGCCGCGCCGTGACGTCGTCGTCTGTGGCGGCACGGCGCTACCCGAGCGGTGGGACGACGCCGTCGACGACGAGACGACGCTCGACATCCTGCGCCGGTGCCGGGCGCTCGTGCCGGCGCTGCGCGAGGCGCGCCTGCGCGGTGTGCGGGTGGGGCTGCGCCCCGTGCGCCCGACGGTGCGCCTGGATCGCGATGACTCGCTCGGCCCGGACGGGATCGCCACGATCGCCTGCTACGGGCACGGCGGCGCCGGCGTGACGCTGTCGTGGGGGTGCGCGCGGGAGGTGGCCGCGATCGTCGGATCGCTGTAGCCGCCTCGGCGAGCCGGGTGTCCACCGATCGGTGGACGCGGGTCTGTCCGCCTGGACGTGGCCCCGAGCCGACTGCGACGGCCATGCTGGTCTCATGACGACGACATCGACGCAGTACGAGGCCCCGGTGCGGGTGGCGGGCCTGCGCAAGACCTACGGCGGCACCCCCGCCGTCGACGGAATCGACCTCGACATCCACGCCGGCGAGGTCTTCGCCCTTCTCGGCCCGAACGGAGCCGGCAAGACAACTACCGTCGAGATGCTCGAGGGCTACCGCCGCCGCGACGCCGGCACGGTGAGCGTGCTCGGGGTCGACCCGTCGCACCCGACGCCGACGTGGCGCAGCCAGATCGGGATCGTCCTGCAGTCCAGCAGCGGCAGCGACGAGCTGACCGTCGACGAGCTCGTGCACCACTACGCCGGCTACTACCCGAACGCCCGCGAGCCCGACGAGGTGATCGCCGCGGTCGGACTGACTGCCAAGCGGCGCACCCGCTCGCGACACCTGTCCGGTGGGCAACGGCGCCGCCTCGACGTCGCCCTGGGCATCCTCGGCCGCCCCCGACTGCTGTTCCTCGACGAGCCGACGACAGGGTTCGACCCCGAGGCGCGCCGTGAGTTCTGGGACCTGATCGACGGCCTCGCCGACGATCACGGCACCACCATCGTGCTCACCACGCACTACCTCGACGAGGCGGAGCACCTCGCCGACCGCGTGGCGGTGATCGTCGACGGCCGGATCGTCGCCGTTGACGCACCAGCGCTGCTCGCCGGTCGTGAGCGGGAGTCGGCCACCGTGCGGTGGCTGGAGGATGGCGCGATGCGCAGCGTGCGCAGCGACGTGCCCACCCGCACCGTGCACGAGCTGGCCAGCCGCTTCGACGGTGAGGTGCCGGGCCTCGAGATCGCCCGGCCGACCTTGGAGGAGACCTACCTACGACTGATCGGAGAGCAGCGATGAGCCCCAGCACGCGCACGGACACTTCTGCCGAGACCCGCCTGCCCTCAGTGGCTCGGGTCGGCTTGGCACGCACCCGCCTGGAGCTCACGGCGTTCTTCCGCGAGAAGGACGCGCTGATCTGGACCCTGCTCTACCCGATCGTGCTGCTGGCGATCTTCGGGTCGGTGTTCGACCAGGAGATCGCGCCGGGGGTCTCGTTCTCGCAGTACTTCCTGGCCGGGATGATCGCCACCGGCCTGATGCTGGTCTCGTTCCAGCAGCTGGCCATCGGGATCGCCCTGGAGCGCGACGACGGCACACTGAAGCGTCTCGAGGGAACGCCGATGCCCCGTGCGGCCTACTTCATCGGAAAGATCGGCATGGTGCTGGTGACCGCCGTCGCACAGATCACGCTGCTGCTCGTCGTCGCCGTGCTGTTCTTCGACATCGAGCTCCCGACCGACTCGTCGTCGTGGGCAACCTTCGCCTGGGTGTCAGTGCTGGGGATCACCAGCGGCACGCTGCTCGGGGTCGCGTTCTCGTCGATACCGCGCTCGGGCAAGTCGGCAGCGGCCGTCGTCACTCCCCCGCTGCTGATCCTTCAGTTCATCTCCGGCGTCTTCTTCGTCTTCACCCAGCTTCCCACCTGGATGCAGACCGTCGCGTCGCTGTTCCCGCTGAAGTGGATGGCCCAGGGCATGCGCTCGGTGTTCCTGCCCGACTACTTCGCCGCCGAGGAGGCTGCGGGAAGCTGGCAGCTGGGTCTGGTCGCGCTGGTGCTGGTGGCCTGGACCATCGGTGGCCTCGTGCTGGCACTCACCACCTTCCGCTGGCGCCGGCGGGACGACGGATGACCTCAGGCACGTCGGCCCCGGACTTCTGGACGCGCACCCGGGGTACCTGGCACGCCGTCTTCTACGGCCTGCTGGCCCTCATGGCCGTGCTGCTGCTCGCACTGGACGATCTGGACGACACCGAAGTCCCCCTCGCGCTCGGATGCCTCGCGGTCATGGCGCTCGCCTACACGCTGGCGGGCAGGCGTGCCCTCGGACGCGACATGATCGGTCCGGCGCTGGCCTACCTGCTGCCGGCCTGGGGCGCGGTGTTCGTGCTCGCCGCCGTGGCGCCGGTCGGCTACGGACTGCTGTTCATCCTGTTCCCGCAGACCTGGGCGATGCTTCCGCGCACGTGGCAAGCCGTCGCGTGGACGCTTGTAGCCGCCGGCGTGCTCGCCACGATCGCGGTGTGGCAGGGCGGCTTCGGCACCGACGCGGCGGTCGAGGCCTCACTGACGTTCGCGTTCAACGCGGGCCTGTCGTTGCTGCTGGGGCTGTGGATCACGGGCATCGCCCGCGAGAGCGACCGGCGTGCCGCGCTCATCGACGAGCTGCGACACACCCAGGCCGAGCTTGCCGAGGCCGAGCGCGACCGCGGCGTCCTGGCGGAGCGGGAGAGACTCGCGCACGAGATCCACGACACGCTCGCCCAGGGATTCACCTCCATCCTGGCCCTTGCCCGCGCGATCGACGTCGGATGGGATGCCGATCCGGTCGCAGCCCGAGCTCGGCTCGCCCTGCTGGAGGAGACCGCCCGGGAGAACGTCGCCGAGGCACGGGCTCTCGTGGCCGCGCTGCGCCCGGTCGACCTTGACAGCGCCGACCTGACGGGTGCCCTTGAGCGCGTCGTGGCGAGGTTCTCCCGTGACTGCCCGGTGCAAGCGCGCCTCGAGGTGCTCGGACCCGCTCGACCGCTGAGCCCGCACACCGAGGTAGTGCTGCTACGAGCCGCGCAGGAGGGCCTGACCAACGTGCGCAAGCACGCCGACGCCAGCTCAGTGGTAGTGCGGCTCACCTACGACGACCCGGCCGAGCACTTGTCTGCCGGTGATGTGCCGGCCACCCTCGAGGTCATCGACGACGGGAACGGGATCATGCCGGGGACGGCCGAGGGATACGGGCTCACTGGCATGCGTTCCCGAGCCGCCGCGATCGGCGGCTCGGTCGAGGTCGCCGCTGGCGACGAGGGAGGGACGCACATCCGTGTCGACGTCCGCTGAACAACCCCCCGTCCGCGTGCGTGTGCTGCTCGCCGACGACCACCCCGTCGTGCGCGCCGGCGTCGCCGGCATGCTCGACGTCGAGCCCGACATCGAGATCGTTGGCGAGGCCAGCAACGGCGCCGAAGCCGTGGCCCGCGCCCGGGTGCTGCGTCCCGATGTCGTTCTGATGGATCTGCGCATGCCCGAGATGGACGGGGTGGCGGCCACCACGGCGATCTGTGCCGAGCTTCCCGACGTGCACGTTCTGGTGCTGACCACCTACGACACCGACCGCGACATCGTGCGGGCCGTCGCTGCCGGTGCCACCGGGTACCTGCTCAAGGACGCGCCGCTGGCCGACCTCGCCGACGCCGTGCGTGCGGCCGGACGAGGCGAGACCGTGCTGGCACCGCCGGTGGCGGCTCGCCTGGTGCGCCACGTGCAGGCCCCAGAGTCCGAGTCGTTGACCCGGCGTGAGACTCAGGTGCTGGCCCACGTTGCGCAGGGCATGACGAACGCCGAGATCGGACGTGCCCTGTTCATCAGCGAGGCAACGGTGAAGACGCACCTGCTGCGGGTGTTCGCCAAGCTGGGCGTTGACGACCGCACCCGCGCGGTGATCGTGGCCTACGAACGCGGGCTGCTCGAGGGCGGATCCGCCCCCTAAGCACCGCGTCAGGTGGGGGGAGCGCTCAGGCGGCGGGCCGGCGGCGGGTCAGCTCGATCGACGGCGCCCGGCGCACCGTGAGAACTCGGTGCAGCCGGGTGACCGCGAGCAGCCGTGCCAGCGACGGACCCACGCCCTCCAGAACGAGGTGGCGCCCCTGGTTGAGGGCGCGGCGATGGACACTGACGATCAGGGCCAGCCCCGTCGCGTCGATCGCCACCAGCTGGCTCAGGTCGACGTGCACGTCACCGTCGGCAGCGTCGAGCAGCGCGTGCAACGCCGAGCGGACGTCGGCGACGCCGCGCACGTCGAGAAACCCCACCAGGCGCAGACCGCCAGAGGTCTGCTGGACCTCGGTCACATCTGCCTCCCCCACCGTGGGCACAGCACCGCGCCGACGACCCGGCACGGTGCGAGTGGTCCGAGAGTAGTGAGACGCATGTGACATGTGTGACATGCGAGACCCGTCGGCGTGTCCCGTCCGGTCGCCCAGGCAGTGACCGAGGGCCACAATGGCGTCGTGCCGAGCTGGGGCAGTTTCTCCTACGCGTTCGGGCCGCTGGTCGCGCTGGCCGGCCTCGTCGTCATGGTGCTGATCCTTCGTTGGGCGTTCGCGCGGGGTCAGAGCGTCGTCGCCCCCGCCCCGCAGCCTGCTGACCCGCTCGACTACGGGCTGCTCGTGCCGATCGCCGAGCCCACGTCGGCCGCCGAGGCGACGCGGATGCGGACCGCGCTGCAGGCCGCCGGCATCGTTTCGGGACTCACCGAGACCACGAACGGCCTGCGCGTGATGGTGTGGCCGCACGACGCCGTGCGGGCCGAGCAGGTGCTCGGGACGTACCCGGGCGCCTGAGCCGACCGGCTCAGGCGTAGGCGTCCTGCTCGTCAGCTTCGCGCGTCACCGTCGCACCCAGCGCACACAGCTGGGGCACGAAGTCGGGGTACCCCCGGTCGATGTGGTGCACCGAAGTCACCAGGGTCTCGCCCTCGGCGACCAGCCCGGCGAGCACCAGGCCGGCCCCCGCCCGGATGTCGGTGGCCGCCACCGGCGCCCCCGACAGCGACCCCTTGCCGCGCACGGCGGCGTGGTGGCCCTCGGTGCGCACGTCCGCCCCGAGCCGCGCCAGCTCGTTGACGAACATGAAGCGCGACTCAAAGACGTTCTCGGTGATCATCGAGGTGCCGTCGGCGATCGAGTTGAGGGCGACGACCATCGGCTGCAGGTCGGTCGGAAAGCCCGGGTAGGGCAGCGTCACGACGTCGAAGGCACGGGGGCGTCGGTCCATGCGCACCCGCATCCCGTCCGGCACCGTGTTCAGGCGCGCACCGGCCCACGACAGCTTGTCGAGCACGATCTCGAGGTGCTCCGGTCGGGCATTGGTGATGGTCACGTCACCCTGGGTCATCACCGCCGCCACCGCCCAGGTGCCCGTGACGATGCGGTCGGGGACGACGACGTGCTCGACGGGGTGCAGCCCTGCGACTCCTCGTACGACCACCGTCGACGACCCCGCGCCGTCGATCTCGGCACCCATAGCAGCGAGCATCTGGCAGAGGTCGACGATCTCCGGCTCCCGAGCCGCGTTGTCGATGACCGTCGTGCCCTGCGCCAGGACCCCCGCCATGAGCAGGTTCTCCGTCGCCCCGACGCTCGGGAAGTCGAGCCACACCGACCTGCCCTGCAGGCCACCCGGCGCCCTGGCGACAACGTTGCCGTGCTCGACGCCGATGCTGGCACCGAGGCGCTCCAGCCCGGCCAGGTGCATGTCCAGGCCCCGGGAGCCGATGTTGTCACCACCGGGCAACGCCACCTCGGCCGCGCCCAGACGGCCCACCAGCGGACCGAGCACCGCGATGGAGGCCCGCAGCCGCCGCACCAGGCCGTAGGGCGCTCGGTGGGTCAGCCCGTCGTCGCTGGGCACGGTGATCGCCACCGACCTGCCGTAGCGCTCGATGGAGCACCCGAGGTTCTCCAGCATGGCGGCCATGTACTCGACGTCGAGGATGTCCGGCACGTCGTGGAGGACGCTGCGTCCCGGCGCCAGCAGCGCGGCCGCCATCAGCTTGAGCGCGCTGTTCTTGGCCCCGGCGATCCGCACGGCTCCGTCTAGCCGCGAACCGCCGTGCACGCGCAGGCGCTCCGGGATCGCGTCGGCAGCCACGCGGTGATCGTAGGCGCCTCGACGCCTAGGCTGAGGGGGTGGTGAACCTGACACGCATCTACACCCGAACCGGCGACGACGGCACGACGGCGTTGGGCGACTTCAGCCGGGTGCGCAAGACCGACACCCGACTCGAGGCGTACGCCGACGTGGACGAGGCCAACTCGGCCATCGGGGTGGTGCTCGCCCTGGGTAGGCTGCCCGACGAGGTCGCCGAGGTGCTGCGCACCGTCCAGAACGACTTGTTCGACGTGGGCGCCGACCTGTGCACGCCGGTGCGCGAGAACCCCGAGGTGCCGCCGCTACGGGTGGACGAGGCGTACATCACGTGGCTCGAGGGGCAGTGCGACCACTTCAACGCCGAGCTGGCGCCACTGCGGTCGTTCATCCTGCCCGGCGGGACGCCGGCCGCAGCACTCCTGCACGTGGCCCGCACGACAGTCCGTCGGGCCGAGCGCGCCACGTGGGCAGCGCTGTACGACCACGGCGAAGACATGAACGCTCTGCCGGCGACCTACCTCAACCGGCTGTCGGACCTGCTGTTCATCCTCTGCCGGCACGCCAACCGTGCGGGGTCCGGCGAGGTCGCCGACGTCCTCTGGGAGCCCGGTCGCCGCCAGTCCTGACGCGCGTGGCCGCCCGGGCCACTCAGGGTGGGTCAGCCGCGGACGAGCCCCTGGTTGTGCACCGCGGAGATGCGGGCCTTGGCTCGGGCCTGGGCCGCGTGGCTGGACGGGTTGTCGGGGTCGGCCTCGGCGTTCTTCAGCGCGAGGTGAGCCCGGTCGACGTCGATCTCGTGGGCGAGCTCGGCCACCTCGGCGATGATCTCGACGTTGCCCTCGTCCACGCCCAGGAACCCGCCGTGCACCGCCCCATGCTGCTGCGTGCCGTCCGGGAGGTGGATGGTGACGCGTCCGGGGACGAGGACGGCCAGCATCGGCTCATGCCGGGGCATGATGCCGATCTTGCCGTCGGTGGTGCGGGTGGTGACCATGGTGGCGTCACCCGACCACACCAGCCGCTCGGCGGACACCAGCTCGACCTGCAGCGTTTCCAACGCGACCTCTCCTGCCTGTCAGACCCGATCGGCTCGCCTAGGCGAACTTCTTGGCCTTCTCCTTGACGTCGTCGATGCCACCGCACATGAAGAACGCCTGCTCGGGGATGTGGTCGAACTCCCCGTCGGCGAGCGAGCGGAACGAGGCCAGCGTCTCATCCATCGACACGAACGAGCCGGGCTGACCGGTGAACGCCTCGGCCACGAACATGTTCTGACTGAGGAACCGCTCGATGCGCCGGGCCCGGTTGACGAGCACCTTGTCTTCTTCGGACAGCTCGTCGATACCGAGGATGGCGATGATGTCCTGCAGGTCCTTGTAGCGCTGCAGGATCTCCTTCACGCGCTGGGCGATGGCGTAGTGCTCCTCGCCGATGTAGCGGGGGTCGAGAATGCGGCTGGTGGAGTCCAGCGGGTCCACCGCCGGGTAGATGCCCAGCTGCGAGATCGGACGCGACAGCACCGTCGTGGCGTCGAGGTGGGCGAACGTGGTGTGCGGCGCCGGGTCGGTGATGTCGTCGGCCGGCACGTAGATGGCCTGCATCGAGGTGATCGAGTGACCACGGGTCGAGGTGATGCGCTCCTGCAGCTGGCCCATCTCGTCGGCCAGGGTCGGCTGGTAGCCCACCGCCGAAGGCATGCGGCCCAGCAGCGTGGAGACCTCGGAGCCGGCCTGGGTGAAGCGGAAGATGTTGTCGATGAACAGCAGCACGTCCTGCTTCTGGACGTCGCGGAAGTACTCCGCCATCGTCAGCGCGGTCAGTGCCACGCGCAGCCGGGTGCCCGGCGGCTCGTCCATCTGGCCGAATACGAGTGCGGTGTCGTTGATGACCCCCGACTCGGTCATCTCCAAGAAGAGGTCGTTGCCCTCACGGGTGCGCTCCCCCACTCCGGCGAACACCGAGACGCCGCCGAAGTTCTTGGCGACGCGAGTGATCATCTCCTGGATCAGCACCGTCTTGCCGACGCCGGCGCCGCCGAACAGGCCGATCTTGCCGCCGGAGACGTACGGGGTGAGCAGGTCGATGACCTTGATGCCGGTCTCGAACATCTCGGTCTTGCCCTCGAGCTGGTCGAAGTTCGGCGCTGCGCGGTGGATGCCCCAGCGCTCGTTGATCTCCAGCGACGACTCCTCGACGTCCAGCGGCTTGCCGAGGGTGTTGAACACGTGCCCTTTGACGACGTCGCCGACAGGGACGGTGATCGGGCCCCCGGTGTCCTGCACGGGGGCACCCCGGGTCAGGCCGTCGGTGGGCTGCATGGAGATGGCCCGAACCAGGCTGTTGCCCAGGTGCTGCGCGACCTCCAGGGTGAGCCGGACGGGGCCTTCATCCTCGCCCTGGCCGGTGAGGTCCAGGTCGACGTGCAGAGCGTTGTAGATCTCCGGCATCTCGTCAGCGGGGAACTCGATGTCGACGACCGGCCCGATCACTCGGGCGACGCGGCCGACACCACCCTCGCTCGGGGCACTCGTCTCGCTGTCTGCAACGGTGGTGGTCACTCTCACTCACTCCCTGCGGCTGCCGACGCCAGTGCGTCCGCTCCGCCGACGATCTCGCTGATTTCTTGGGTGATCTCGCCCTGCCGAGCCTGGTTGGCCTGGCGGGTGAGGGTCTTGATGAGCTCTTCGGCGTTGTCAGTCGCCGACTTCATCGCACGCTGCCGGGCCGCGTGCTCCGACACCGCTCCGTGCAGCAGCGACGAGAACACGAACCACCGGACGTAGCGGGGCAAGAGGCTGTCCAGCACGCCTTCTGGTGACGGCTCGAACTCGTACAGCGGGAAGGTCTCCTGGCCGCCGGGTGCGTCTGTCGAGGTGTCAACCTCTTCCACCTGCACCTCGATCGGCAGGATGCGACGAGCCACGGCCGTCTGGGTGACCCGGTTGATGAACTGGTGGCCGACTCCGTGGATCTGGTCGACGCCGCCGTTCTCCGAACCCTTCATGAACGCTTCGATCACGACGTCAGCGACCTCGGTCGCATCGCCATACGTCGGCTCCTCGGTGAAGCCCGACCACTGCCCGGACAGCTCGAGGCCGCGGAACTTGAAGTACTGCGCCCCCTTCTGCCCGACGGCATACAGGTCGATCTCCATGCCCTGCTCCTCGAGGAGCGCGATCAGAGCGCGCGCCTCGCGGATCGTGTTGGCCGAGTAGGCGCCGGCGAACCCTCGATCAGCGGTGAAGACGATCACCGCGGCTCGTTTGGCATCTCGCGGCGTGAGGAGTGCGTGGTCGACCGTCGCATTGGACACGGCCGCCGACAACGCCTTGAGCAGCGCCTGGAAGTAGGGCCGGGTCGCCTCCAGACGTCCCTGAGCCTTGACGATGCGCGACGCTGCGATCAGCTCCTGGGCGCGAGTGATCTTCTTGGTCGACTCGACGGACTTCACCCGTCGGCGCAGGACGCGAAGCTGGGCTCCCATGGCTCAGGAGGTCTTCCCGGCGGTCCCGGCAGGTGGCGCCTTGCGCACCTTCTTGGTGACCGACAAGGCATCGGCCTCGTCCTCCATGGCATCGACCGGCACGTCCTTGATGAGCGGCTGGCCGCTGCTGGTGACGAACTGGCCCTTGAAGGACGTGAGTGCGGACTCCAGCCCGGACACCGTGTCGTCAGACAGGTCGTTGGTGTCGGCGATCGACGCCAACGCCTGGGCGTGCTCACGGCCGACGTAGTCGAGAAACTCCGTCTCGAACCGGCGGATGTCCTCCAACGGCACGTCGTCCAGGCCCCCTGAGCTGCCCGACCACAGCGACACGACCTGCTTGTTGACCGGGAACGGGGAGTACTGCGGCTGCTTGAGCAGCTCGACCAGACGGGCACCGCGGTCGAGCTGGGCGCGCGAGGCCTTGTCGAGGTCGGAGGCGAAAGCGGCGAAGGCCTCCAGAGCGCGGTACTGAGCCAGATCGAGACGCAGTGACCCTGCGACCTTGCGGATGGCCTTCACCTGAGCGGCACCACCGACACGCGACACCGAGATGCCGACGTTGATCGCCGGTCGCACACCGGAGTTGAACAGGTCGGTCTCCAAGAAGCACTGACCGTCGGTGATGGAGATGACGTTGGTCGGGATGAACGCCGACACGTCGTTGGCCTTGGTCTCGATGATCGGCAGCCCGGTCAGGGAGCCCGCACCAAGGTCGTCGGACAGCTTCGCGCAACGCTCGAGCAGGCGCGAGTGCAGGTAGAAGACGTCGCCGGGGTAGGCCTCGCGGCCCGGCGGGCGACGCAGCAGCAGCGACACCGAGCGGTAGGCCTCGGCCTGCTTGGACAGGTCGTCGAAGACGATCAGGACGTGCTTGCCCTGGTACATCCAGTGCTGGCCGATGGCCGAGCCGGTGTAGGGAGCGATGTACTTGAAGCCGGCCGGGTCAGACGCCGGCGAGGCGACGATGGTCGTGTACTCCAGCGCACCCGACTCCTCCAGCGCGGTACGCACCGAGGCGATGGTCGAGCCCTTTTGGCCGACACCGACGTAGACACAGCGCACCTGCTTGTCGGGGTCGCCGGTGGCCCAGTTGTCGCGCTGGTTGATGATCGTGTCGATCGCGACCGCGGTCTTGCCGGTCTGGCGGTCGCCGATGATCAGCTGGCGCTGGCCGCGGCCGATCGGCGTCATGGCGTCGACGGCCTTGATGCCGGTCTGAAGCGGCTCAGACACCGGCTGGCGCTCCACGACGCTGGGCGCCTGCAGCTCCAGGGCCCGGCGGCCTTCGGCTTCGATCGGGCCAAGGCCGTCGATCGGCTCACCGAGCGGGTCGATCACGCGACCGAGAAAGCCGTCGCCGATCGGCACCGAGAGCACCTCACCGGTGCGCTTGACCTGCTGGCCCTCTTCGATGGGTTGGTAGTCGCCCAGGATCACGCAGCCGATCTCGCGGACGTCGAGGTTCAGGGCGAGGCCGAGGACGCCGCCGTGGAACTCCAGCAGCTCGTTGGCCATGGCCGAGGGGAGCCCCTCGACACGGGCGATGCCGTCGCCGGCCTCGGCGACTTGCCCGATCTCCTCGCGGGAGGTCTCGGGCTGGTACTCCGCGACATGGCGCGAGATCGCGTCCCGAATCTCGTCGGGCCGAATGCTCAGCTCGGTCATCGTGCTTCGTACTCCCTGAGTAAGTGTTCGCGGGTGGTGCTACTGGGTCAGTGAGCGGCGGGCTGCCGCCATCCGGCTCGCGATGGAGCCGTCGATGATCTCGTCCCCGATGCGGACGACGGCCCCGCCGAGAACCTCGGGGTCGACGGAAACCGCCACAGTGACCTCCTGGCCGTAGATCCGCCCGAGGGCGGCGGCCAGACGCCTGGTCTGCTCCTCGGTCAGCGGCATCGGTGCGCGCACGTCGGCCAGCAGCTGATGGCGCCGTGCCGCCGCAAGCTGAACGAGCTCGTCGAGCCGGTCGGCCACGGGACGGCTCAGGGCATGCGCGCCTGCGTGCGTCACCAGGGTCACCGTCTCCGGCTGCACCTTGTCGGTGAGCAGCTCAGCGACGACCGTGGACTTGGTGGCGGGCGCGACCGCCGGGTCCGACAGCAGCAGCTGGAGGTCCGGGGACGACTCGAGGATGCGGGAGAAGCGGAAGAGCTCCTCCTCGACGGTGTCGATGCGTCCGTCGGCCTCGGCGTGGGCCAGCAACGCCTCGGCTCCGAGAATCTCCAGCACCTCGACGAGGTCGCGGGGCGGGGACCAGCGCTGCGCGACAACCGTCGCAAGCACCGACACCGTCTGGGGCGCGACCTTGTCGGTGAAGATGCTCCTGGCCAGCTCGACCCGGCGCTCGGATGTGGACCCGTTGTCGGTCAGGGCGTTGCGCAGCGAGGTCTCGCGACCCAGCAGCGACGCCACCGACAGCAGCTGCGACCCAACCACATCGGTGCTCGTCGCCGGGTCGGCGCGAAACTCCTCGCGCACGACGGCCAGCGACGCTCGGCTGGCTCCTTGCATCAGGACGCGCCTCCCTGGGGGGCGGCCTCGAGGTCGGCGATGAACGCGTCGATCGTCGAGCTCGTGCGCTCGGGGTCGAGGTTCGCGCCGATGATGCGCTCGGCCAGATCCGACGCCAGGACGCCGACGTCGCGCGACAGCGACGCCTTGGCGCTGGCCATGTCGGTGGAGAGCCTGGCCTGGGCCTGCTCGGTCACCGTCCGCGCAGCCTGGTCAGCCTCGGTGCGCGCCTCGGCCACGATCGAGGCCCGCTGCGCCTGGCCGTCCGAGCGCAGGCGGTTGGCCTCGGCACGGGCGTCGGCGAGCTGGGCCCGGTACTGCTCGAGCAGGGCCGCAGCCTCGGCACGGTCGGCCTCAGCCTGGTCGAGCTTCTGCTCGATGCCCTCGCTGCGTGCGTCGAGCGCCTTCTGCATCTGCGGCCACACGAAGCGCCAGAAGAGGAAGAAGATGATTGCGAACGACAGGGCCGACCAGACGATGTCGTAGATCGCGGGCACCAGGATCGCGCTGCCCTCGACTTCTTCACCACCCTCAGCAGCCAGCAGGGTGACGAGCGAGTCGTTCACGAATCAGCCCTGCCACACGAAGCCGAGGCCGACACCGATCAGAGCAAGGGCCTCGGTGAAGGCGATACCGAGGAACATGTTGGTGCGCAGCACGCCGGTCATCTCAGGCTGGCGCGCAATGCCTTCGATGGCCTTGCCGACGACGATGCCGATGCCGACACCGGGGCCGATCGCGGCCAGGCCGTATCCGATGGCGGCGACCGAGCCGGTGACCTCTGCGAGGTTGACGGGGTCCACTGTGGTTCCTTCCTGTGGCGATGCGGGGGGTCCGCTTGTTCCGAGGTTGAGCGGGCTAGTGGTGTTCGCTGATGCTGCCGGCGATGTAGACGGCGGTGAGGAGCGTGAAGATGTAGGCCTGGATGACCACGATCAGCATCTCGAAGAGCGTGAAAGCGAATCCGGCCCCGAAGATGCCAATGCCGAGGATCGGCTGGAGCGGGCTGTTCGGGAAGAAGATGAAGTACCAGGCGGCGGAGAAGAACAGCACGAGCATCAGGTGGCCCGCCAGCATGTTGACCATGAGACGCAGGGCGAGCGTGACCGGGCGCAGGATGAACGTCGACAACGCCTCGATCGGGGTCAGCAGGATGTACATGACCTTCGGGACGCCGGGGATGAAGAGGTTGGACTTCAGGTACCCGCCGACGCCCTGCTTGGCGATGCCGGCCCAGTTGAAGACGACGTAGGACGTCAGTGCCAAGAACACCGGGTAGCCGATGCGGGCGTTCACCGGCATGTTCAGCAGCGGCGTGATCCCGGTGATGTTGAAGGCCAGCACCATGAAGAAGAGCGTGGCCAGGTAGGGGGCGTACTTCTTGCCGTCCTTGCCCAGGATCTCGTCGGCGATGAACGTGCGGACGAAGTCGACCGCGACCTCACCCATGTTCTGCAGCCGACCGGGTACCACCTGCGGGTTGCGGAAGGCCATCACGAAGAACAGCGCGACCAGGCCGGTCATCAAGAACCCGATGAGGTTGATGCGGTCGATCTCTAGCGGAGTGCCCTCGAAGAAGATCGCTCCGGGGAAGAACTCCGACAGCGACGGCGGACTCCAGGTATCGCCCTCAGAGGCGAGGACTGCGATCCCCGTCATAGTTGGCTGTCGCTCCGATCTCGGCCCGGTCTACGAACGACCGTGGCGCGCGTACACGATGTAGAAGCTGAAGATGAACCCGACCACCACGCCGAGAGGAAGAAAGACCCTCGTCGTGCCGACCATCTGGTCCACCCCCCAGCCGACGACCCCGTACAGGACCGGCCCGGCGACCAGAGTCGACATGACCGACCAGGCGATGCCCTCCCCCTCGACCAGGCCCATGGGCCCGCGGGACTCAGGATCGGTCTTGGCTGTCATGACTGGCCCGGACACTACCAACATCGATCCGCAACTCGGGGACAGGTGCCCAGAGTCACTCGGCCGCGTCGTCACGGGCCGGTGCGGGGTTCGAGCGCACCGGCTGGACGTAGGGCTGCTTGGTGCTGATGACCATCCATGCCTCCAGGGCCAGCCAGCCGAGGACGGCAATCATGAACGTGACTCCGAAGACGGGTCGCGACCAGCCGTCCCACATGTTCAGCAGGCTCAGGGCCACGATGAACAGCACGAGCTTGACCACCCACGAGCCCAGCACGACCGCCCCCAGGGCGCCGGGTGACAGGTGCAGCGTGACCAGCGCCGTCACCACGGTGAGGGCGAAGAAGGCCGCGGGGACCAGCACGCCGATCAGTGCGCCGGCAAGGCCGGCCGACCCGTCGACAAGCCAGCCGACGAGGGCAGCCACTGGGGCAAGCACGGCGACGCCGATCAGTCCTGCTCGCAGCACGCGGCGCAGCGGTTCCAGCGGGTGCTGGGTCGACGCGGAGGCGCTCATCACGACAAGGGTAGGCCCTAGCCCGATGGAGCTCCGGCGCGACCGAACCAGCCCACGGGGCGTCCCAGGGTGAGCAAGACCACACCGACGATGGCGATGCCCACGACGACAAGCGTGGCCGTCCCGCCGACCAGAGAAATCACCACGAGCCCGAACGCGACGAGCGCCGCCCAGAACCACATGATGGTCACGGCCCGCCGGTGCGAGTGGCCAAGGTCGAGGAGCCGGTGGTGCAGGTGCTGCTTGTCCGGGGCGAAGGGGCTTCGCCCGGCGCGGGTGCGCCGCCAGACAGCCGCCAGCAGGTCGAGGAAAGGGATGGCGATCACGGCGATCGGCAGCAGCAGGGGTAGCAGCGCCGGCAGAACGGAGCCCTGCGGCAGCAGCTGCGGGTCGAGCTGGCCGGTGAGGCTGATCGCTGCGCCGGCCAGCAGCAGCCCGATCGGCATCGAGCCGGAGTCGCCCATGAAGATGCGCGCCGGGTGCACGTTGGCCGGCAGGAACCCCAGGCAGATGCCGGCCAGCGCCGCGCTCACCAACGCCGGCAGGGTCATCCGGGACAAGCCCTCGACGACCGCTAGCAGGTAGGAGTAGGAGAAGAAGGCGAGCGCACCCACTCCCACCACGCCGGCGGCGAGCCCGTCCAAGCCGTCGACGAAGTTGACGGCGTTCACCGTCACCAGCACGGTGAACACGGTGAGCGCGACGGCGAACTCCGGCGTGAGCACCAGCGGCCCGCCGGGCAGCGGGATCCAGTAGAGCTGCACGCCGGAGAGCACCATGACGCCCGCGGCCACCACCTGGCCGGCGAACTTGGTGAGAGCGTCGAGGTTGAGCACGTCGTCGGCTACGCCCAACGCGCACATGACGATCGCCCCGAGCAGGATGCCGCGGGCGTCGGTGGACAGCTCGAAGACCTGGCCGAGTCGCGGGAGCGCGCTGGCCGCGGCGAACGCGGCCAGGAAGCCGCCGAGCATGGCGACACCACCGAGGCGCGGGATGGGGAAGTGGTGCACGTCGCGCTCGCGCACCGGGGGAACGGCGCGCCAGCGCACTGCCAGGGCACCGACCGGCCCGATGAGCAGCAGCGTGGTCGCTGCGGCAACGACCAGGACGAACAGGTACTCGCGCACGCGGAGAGCCGGCCGCTCCGGCTCAGCCCTGCGGGTAGGCGGGGAAGGCCGACACCAGGTCGCGCACCTCGTCGGCGACGGACTGTGCCGCCCCGGGTCCCTCGCGCACCGCGCGCGCGATAAGTGCGCCCACCTGGCCCATCTGCGCGACACCCATGCCCTGCGTGGTCACCGAGGGGGTGCCGACACGGATGCCCGACGCCACGCTCGGCGGCTGCGGGTCGAAGGGGATGGCGTTCTTGTTGAGCACGATGCCGGCGGCGTCGCAGCGCTGCTCGGCCTCGGTGCCGGTGACCCCGAGCTCGCGCAGGTCGATCAGCGCCAGGTGGGTGTCGGTGCCCCCGCCGACCGCGCGCATGCCGTGCTCGACCAACCCCCGCGTCAGGGCCTGAGCGTTGTCGATCACCTGGCGTGCGTACTGCTGGTAGGCCGGCGTCGCCGCCTCGGCCAGGGCCACGGCCTTGGCCGCCACCGCGTGCATGAGGGGGCCACCCTGCATCATCGGGAACACGGCCTTGTCGAGGGCCTTGGCGTGCTCGGCGCGGCTGACGATCATGCCGCCGCGGGGACCGCGCAGCACCTTGTGCGTGGTGAAGGTGACGACGTCTGCGTACGGCACCGGCGAGGGGATGGCTCCGCCGGCGACCAGGCCGATGAAGTGGGCGGCGTCGACCATGAAGATCGCCCCGACCTCGTCGGCGATCTCGCGGAAGGCGGCGAAGTCGATGAGGCCGGGGATCGCCGACCCGCCGGCGATGATCAACTTGGGTCGGTGCGTGCGGGCGAGGTCGCGGACCTGGTCGTAGTCGATCTGCTCGGTGTCCGGCGACACCCCGTAGTGCACGGGGGTGAACCACGAGCCGGAGAACGACACCTTCGCGCCGTGCGTGAGGTGTCCGCCGTGCGGCAGGCTCATGGCCAGGTATGTGTCCCCCGGGGACAGGAAAGCCCCGAAGGCCGCGATGTTCGCGCTCGCACCGGAGTGCGGCTGCAGGTTGGCGTGCTCGGCGCCGAAGAGCTGCTTGGCCCGTGCGATGCCGATCTCCTCGGCCTTGTCGACCTCGACGCACCCGCCGTAGTAGCGCCGTCCGGGGTAGCCCTCGGCGTACTTGTTCGACAGCGTCGACCCGAGCGTGGCCAGCACGGCCGGCGACGTGAAGTTCTCGCTGGCGATCAGCTGGAGCCCGGCCCGTTGCCGGTCGAGCTCGGCGAGAACGATCTCGGCGATCGCCGGGTCGGTCTGTTCCAGCTGGGTGAAGCTGGGGCCCCAGAACGTCATGACGAAGTCCCCTTCGGGTCGGCTGGGCTCACTCTAGGCGGCGCCATCAGCCCGGCTGCGATCGCCGCGACGGCGGCGGCGATCTGGTCCCGGCACCTGCGGTAGACAGGCAGGGGCGATCCGTACGGGTCGCGGACGTCGTCGTCGGTGGCCGCGACGCGGATCGCCCCGCGGGCTGCGGCGGCTGCCGCGACCAGTCCCCGCGCACGTTCGGGCTGCGATGATTCCTCAGCGATGACACCACCGGTGTGCGCGGTTAGCCGCGCGAACTCGCGCAGGGTGAACGTACGGCGCAGTGCGGCCGGCTCGTGCCCCAGCACCGCCACGCGGTGCTCGCGGGTGGCGGTGAGCACCAAGGAGGCGTCGCGGATCATCGCCGGGGTGAGCTCGCGGGCGCGAAAGCCCCCCTCGTCGACGCCGATCTCGGCCAGCGCCGCGGCGGCGTTGCGCTCCATCGGCGAACCCTCGTGCCCCCAGGTGCCCGCGCTCGTGACGACCAGGTCGGGCTCTGCGTCGAGCGCTGCCCTCATGAGCCGCTCCCCCATGGCCGAGCGGGCGATGTTGCCCGTGCACACGACGAGGATCCCGAAGTCGGTCATCGGGGCGCCTCGGGGACGACCTCATGGACGAGGTCAGCGACGACAGGCACCAGTCGATCATGCCCGAGCGCGCCCGTGCGCAGGAGCACGGGGGGATCGACCCGCACGTCCACCACCGAGGAGCGCTCGCTCGGCCACGGCGGCGGGCCGGCGTCGAGCACGACGTCGATGCCCGGCGTCTCGTGCTCGGCCGGGTCGACGTCCAACGGCGGGTCGGCGCCCACCATGACGCACGGCCCCATGCCACCGATCACGTCAAGCGCGATCGGGTGCAGGGGCATCCGCACCGTCAGCGTGCGCCCGCCACCGGCGGCGTCCCAGGCCAACGAGGGCTGCGCACGACAGACGATGGTCAGCGGGCCCGGCCAGAACGCCTCGACGAGGCTCTGGCCCGCCGGGGTGAGTCGTTCGGCGATACCGCGCAGCATGCTCAACGAGCTGACCGCCACCGGCAGCGCGGCGTCGTCCGGTCGGTTCTTCAGAGCGCGCACAGCGCGCACCCCGGTCGGGGAGAACGCGTCGACCAGCACCGCGTACACCGACTCGGTCGGCAGCAGCACGACGCGGCCCCGCTTGGCGCTGGTGCTGGCAGCCTTGATGCCCTGGCCGCGAGTGAGCGGCTGGGTCATGTCGAAGCGGCGCGTCACCGGTCGCCTCCGACCAGCCGCGCAGTCACGTACCGGGGCCGATCGGTGAGGTCGCGGTGGCATGCGACGTCACGCCACCCCTTGTCCAGCAGCCCGGCGACGGCCTCGGCCTGGCGGTCAGCGTGCTCAACGACGAGCAGCCCGCCGGGCACGAGCAACCGCCCGGCACTCGCCACGACCGCCCGTACCTCGCCCAAGCCGTCGGGTCCGGAGCCGTAGAGCGCCCGTGCCGGGTCGTGGTCGCGCACCTCCGGGTCGACGGGCACCCCGTCGGGGGGGATGTAGGGGGGGTTGCTGACGACGACGTCGACGCGACCGTCGAGCTCGGTCAGGCAGTCGGCGAGGTCGCCGCGGTGCAGGCGCACCCGGCTGCCCGCGACGTTGCGTGTCGCCCAGGCGTAGGCAGCAGCATCGGCCTCGACGGCGTGCACCACGGCACCCGGCACCTCGTCGGCGACCGAGAGGGCGATGACACCCGTACCGGCGCCCAGGTCGACGACGACGGGCGCCTGCCCCGTCGATACCAGTCGGGCAGCCTCCGCTACCGCCGCCTCGGTGACGACCTCAGTCTCTGGGCGGGGAACGAAGACGCCCGGCCCGACGGCAACCTCGATATGGCGGAACCACGCCCGTCCCAGCAGGTGCTGCAGGGGCTCGCGCTGCGCCCGGCGTCCTACCAGGTGCCAGTACGGCTCCCCCGGGTCGGGGGCTCGGCGCAGCTCGGTGCGGGCCAGGCCGACTCCGTCGACCGCCAGCAGCTCGGCGTCCACGCGTGGACTGGGCACACCGGCGTCGGTCAGGACGGCGACGGCGCGGTCCAGCCAGCCGGGTTCGGTCATGAGCCGGTGCTCGTGCGCTCCAGCGCGGCCACGCGCCGCTCGAGGTCGTCGGCCACCAGCGCGTCCACGACCCCGTCGAGGTCGCCGGCGAGCACGTGGTCGAGGTTGTAGGCCTTGTAGCCGACCCGGTGGTCGGAGATGCGGTTCTCCGGAAAGTTGTACGTGCGCACCCGCTCGGAACGGTCGACGGTGCGCACCTGGCTGCGGCGCTCAGCCGCGGCCTCGGCGGCGGCCTCCTCACGCGCCTGGGCCAGCAGCCGCGCCCGCAGGATGCGCATCGCCTGCTCGCGGTTCTGAAGCTGGGACTTCTCGTTCTGGCACGAGACGACGGTGCCGGTCGGCAGGTGGGTGATGCGCACGGCGGAGTCTGTCGTGTTGACGCTCTGCCCACCCGGACCGGACGAGCGGTACACGTCCACCCGCAGATCGTTCGGGTCGATGGGAATCTCGTCAACCTCCGACGCCTCGGGCATGACGAGCACGCCCGCTGCGCTCGTGTGGATGCGTCCCTGGCTCTCGGTGACCGGCACCCGTTGCACCCGGTGGACGCCGCCCTCGTACTTGAGCCGGGCACCGGGCATCTGGTCGGGCTCGAGGCTGGCCTTGCCGCGCACGGCCACCGTCGCGCTGGAGATGCCGCCCAGCGGCGTCTCCTCATGGTCGATCAGCTCGGTCTTCCAGCCTTGCCGGTCGGCGTAGCGCTGGTACATGCGCATGAGGTCGGCAGCGAACAGTGCCGACTCGTCGCCGCCCTCACCGGCCTTGATCTCCATCAGCACCGGGCGGGCGTCGTCGGGGTCGCGCGGCAGCAGCGCGCTGCGCAGCCGGTCGGCGAGCCGAGCGACCTCGACCTGCAGCGACACCGCCTCAGCGGCGAAGCCCTCGTCGTCGGCGGCGAAGTCACGCGCGACCTCGGCGTCGTCCACGGCCTGGCGGTAGGCCTGGTAGGTGGCAGCCGCGGAGGCCAGCGACGAGTGACGTTGTCCGAGCTCGCGCATGCGGCCCGGCTGGGTGTGCAGGTCGGGATCGGCGAGTGCACGCTCAAGCTCGGCGAGCTCGCCTGCCAGTTCGTCGGCGCGTTGCAGCAGCGGCCGCGGGAGCACCTCGACGCTACTTGGCGTCCTTCGAGGCGCCCTTTCGTGCGTAGCGCGCCTCGAAGCGGGCGACCCGACCACCGGTGTCGAGAATCTTCTGCTTGCCCGTGTAGAACGGGTGGCAGGCCGAGCAGACCTCGGCGTGCAGGGTGCCGCTACGCGACGTGCTGCGCGTGACGAAGGTCGACCCACAGCTGCAGGTGACCTCGGTGGCGTGGTACTCGGGGTGGATATCGGGCTTCATGGGGTTCTCCCTCGTGGTGCTTCCGGGTCGCACGTCGATTCACGACGGCGTGAACCGGAAGCGGGGTGTGGCCGGAAGTATTCCAGCCAGCGGCGTCGCCACCAAACGGCGGACGACCGCGAGGTGCGACCGGAGGTCAGAGGCGGGCGTCGAGCCAGGCGGTGAAGGAGCCCCACTGCTCGCCGACCCACTCCCACACGGGCTCGGCCACGTTCACGGCCAGCACGACCAGAGCGACGAGGATGAGGAGCCCGAGAATGAGGTTGACCGGGTTCGTGCGGCGGGTCTTGCGCACCGGGGTGCGCTCCACGGGCGTCAGCCCCGCCCGGTCGGACTCGCAGCCCGGGCACTGGTTCCACGTGGCCTTGTTGTCGCGTCCGCAGCGCGGGCAGGTCCACGGGCTGCTCAGTGCAGCCTCGCCCACGGCGCCCTCGACCGGCATGCGCTCACTCATGAGCCGTCGTCCCCTTCGCCGGGAGCGGAAGGCGTCGTCTTGGCTACCTGCACCAAGAACTCGTAGTTCGACGACGTCTGCCGCAGCTTGGTGAGCAACAGCTCTATGGCCTGCTGGTCGTCGAGGGCAGCCAGCACCCGACGCAGCTTCCAGACCACCTTGAGCTCGTCGGGCGCGAGCAGGATCTCTTCCTTGCGCGTGCCGGATGCGTCGACGTCCACGGACGGGAAGATGCGCTTGTCAGCCAGCTGGCGGGAGAGCTTGAGCTCCATGTTCCCGGTGCCCTTGAACTCCTCGAAGATCACCTCGTCCATCTTCGAACCCGTCTCGACCAGTGCGGTCGCCAAGATCGTGAGCGACCCGCCGTTCTCGATGTTGCGCGCGGCCCCGAAGAACCGCTTGGGCGGGTAGAGCGCGCTGGAGTCGACACCACCGGACAGGATGCGCCCGCTCGCCGGGGCGGCGATGTTGTAGGCACGACCCAGTCTTGTGATCGAGTCGAGCAGCACGACGACGTCGTGGCCGAGCTCGACGAGACGCCGGGCGCGTTCGATGGCCAGCTCAGCCACGGTCGTGTGGTCGTCGGCGGGTCGGTCGAACGTCGAGGCGATCACCTCGCCCTTGACGGTGCGCTGCATGTCGGTGACCTCTTCGGGCCGCTCGTCGACCAGCACCACCATCAGGTGGCACTCGGGGTTGTTGGTCGTGATCGCGTTGGCGATCGCCTGCAGCACCATCGTCTTGCCGGCCTTGGGTGGCGAGACGATGAGACCGCGCTGGCCCTTGCCGATCGGCGCGACCAGGTCGATCACCCGCGGAGTCATCAGCTGAGGCTCGGTCTCCAGACGCAGGCGGTCTTGCGGGTAGAGCGGGACGAGCTTGCTGAAGTCCGCCCGGTTGCCCGCCGACTCGGGGTCGGCGCCGTTGACGGTGTCGACGCGCACGAGCGCGTTGAACTTCTGCTGCTTCTCCCCCTCGCGTGGCTGGCGGATGGCGCCGGTGATGGCGTCTCCCTTGCGCAGGTTGTTGCGGCGCACCATCGCAAGGGAGACGTAGACGTCGTTGGGGCCGGGCAGGTAGCCCGAAGTACGCACGAACGCATAGCTGTCGAGCACGTCGAGGATGCCGGCGACGGGGATGAGCACGTCGTCGTCGGTGACCACCTGCTCGGCACGGTCGTTGCGGTCGGTGCGCGGGCGGTCGTTGCGGTCACGACCGCGCCGGCGCCGACGCCGACCGGACCGGTCGAAGTCGTCGTCGGTGCGGTTCTCGGCGGCGTTCTGCGTACGGGTCGTCGAGCCGTTGTCGTCGCGGCCCTGCGGGCGGGCGTCTGGGCCCTCCTCGGCGCGACGCGCCTGCCCGCCGCTGGACCCGGCGGGCTGGTCGTCACCCTGGCGCTCGGGCTGGCGCTCCGGCTGGCGCTCGGGCCGGCGGTCAGGTTTACGCTCGGGCTGCTGCTGTGTCTTCGGGGGCGCCTGCCGAGGCTGGGACGAGGCCTCCCCCGGTGCTGGCGACGACCCGGCCTGCACCTGCTTGATCGCGTCGATGAGCTGGCTCTTGCGCATGCGGGCGGTGCCAGCGACTCCCATGCCCGACGCCATCTGCTGCAGCTCGGCGAGCTTGAGGGTGGTCAGCCCACCCGATCGGGGTCGCGTCGCGCGCCCGTTGGCGGGGGCGTCGGACGAGCCGGCCTCGGCGGCCGGCGGGGCGAGCGTCTCGGTGCTGTCGGTCAACGAGGACCCTTCTCTCTCACGTACCGGGAGCGTCCCGGTAGCGGACGTGGATCGCAGGTAGCGGAGCCACCCGCGTCACGGGCTGGGGAGTGAACCTCCGACGCTCGAGCGTGCGTACGGGACGCCTGCTACGAGCGAGCGGATGGGATGGTGACGACCACGAACGGGTCGATCACTGCTGTCAGACAGTAACACGCCGGGCCAGGCTCACCATTCCCGGCGCCACACCGTATCCGTGTCGTGACCTGCTACTCCCCCGAACGGATGAGCACCTTCGCCCCGTCGGCATCCACGTCGAGCCGCAGCGAAGCCCACGACTCGGGAACCTCCATGTCGGCACCGGAGTCGGCGACCGTACCGAGCACGAGCACGCTGGGCCCCGCCCCGGAGATCACGGCAGCCAGCCCTCGCGCGCGCAGTCGTTCGACGAGCGCCATCGACTCGGGGAACGCCCCCGCGCGGTACGGCTGGTGCAGCCGGTCGTCGGTCGCGGCCAGCAACAGCTCTGGATGCGCGGTGAGCGCGCTGACGAGCAAAGCGCTGCGCCCGACGTTGAAGGCGGCCACCCGGTGCGGGACCGACTGCGGAATCATCCCCCGGGCCCGGGCCGTGCTCAGCGTGTCCACCGGGACGAGGACGACGGGTGCCACCCGGGAGTCGACCGGCAGCCGAGCAGCGTGCACCTGTCCGCCGGCGTCGCTCCACACGAGCGTCAAGCCACCGAGCAGCGCTGCGCCGACGTTGTCGGCATGGCCCTCGAACTCGCTGGCCAGCTCGAGAAGCCGTCCTCGGGGCAGGTCCTGCTCGACCCCGGCGGCCCGCGCGAACGTCTGCGCGACGAGCAGGCCGGCGACGGTTGCCGCGGCTGATGACCCCAGCCCGCGTCCGTGCGGGATGCGGTTGGTGGCGCGCAGCGCGAGCCCGGGCTGGGCGACGCCGGCGGCGTCGAGGCCGGCCCGCACCGCTCGCAGTACGAGGTGCGACTCGTCGGTCGGCACGTTCTGCGCGCCGTGACCGCTCACGTCGACGCTGCAGCCCGACGCGGTGGCGCGCACGTCGACCTCGTCGTAGAGGCCCAGCGACAGCCCCGCGGCGTCGAACGCCGGGCCGAGGTTCGCACTCGTGGCGGGCACCTGCACCCGCGCTGCTGTCCCGGTGGGCACCTGCGGGTGGGCCGAGGTGGGTGCGCTCACGCCAGCCCGAGGGCCTCGGCGGCCGCGTCCGCGTCGACGCGCACGACGGTGGGGTCGAGATCGCCGTGGTGGTCCATGGCGGTGTCGATGTCTTTGAGGCCCACGCCGGTGACGGTGACCACGATGCGCTGCCCTGCGGTCACGGTGCCGTCCCGGGCAGCCTCGAGCAGGCCGGCGACCGGCGCCGCCGACGCGGGCTCGACGAACAGGCCGTCGTGGGCAGCGAGGGCAGCCTGCGCGTCCAGGATGGCGGTGTCGTCGACGGCGGTGATCGCACCGCCGGACTCGTCGCGCGCGGCGATCGCCAAGTCCCAGGACGCCGGGTTGCCGATGCGGATGGCGGTTGCCACCGTCTCCGGCGTGCGCACAGGCTCGCCAGCGACGAGGGGGGCGGCACCCGCCGCCTGAACGCCCCACATGCGCGGGCGGTGGCTCGCGGGCCCGTCGGCGGCGTACTCGCGGTAGCCCAGCCAGTAGGCGGAGATGTTGCCGGCGTTTCCGGTCGGCAGGACGTGCAGGTCAGGGGCGTCGCCCAAGTAGTCGACCACCTCGAAGGCCCCGGTCTTCTGCCCCTGCAGGCGAAAGGGGTTGACCGAGTTCACCAAGGCGACGGGGTAGCGGTCGGAGAGCTCGCGCGCCAGGTCGAGGCAGTCGTCGAAGTTGCCGTCCACCTGGAGCACCTGGGCGCCGTGCATGACGGCCTGGGCGAGTTTTCCCTTGGCGATCTTGCCTGCCGGGATGAGCACTACCGGGGTCATGTCGGCCGCGGCGGCATAGGCGGCCGCCGAGGCGCTGGTGTTGCCGGTGGACGCGCACACCACGGCCTTGGCGCCCTCTTCAGCCGCCTTGGAGATGGCCAGCGTCATGCCTCGGTCTTTGAACGACCCGGTCGGGTTGCAGCCCTCGACCTTGCAGTACACGTCACAGCCAGTCTGCGCCGACAGCCAGGCTGCCCGCACCAACGGCGTGCCGCCCTCGTGCAGCGTAATCACCGGCGTCGCGGCCGTCACCGGTAGCCGGTCGCGGTACTCCTCGATCACTCCCCGCCACAGGTGTGCCACCTACAACGCCTCCACTCGCAGCACCGACACGACCGAGCGCACCACCGGCGCCTGTCGCAGGTCGGACACCGTCTGGTCCAGAGCACGCTTGGTCGCCGGATGGGTGACGATCACCAGCTCGGCGTCGGCCGGCGGGCGGATCTCTTGGCGCACCGTCTCGATCGAGACGCCGTTGGCGGCGAAGACACCGGCCACCGCGGCGAGAACGCCAGGACGGTCGTCGACGTCGACGACCAGGTGGAATCGGGTGACGGCCTCTCCGGCCGGGGCGACGACCACGTCGGCGTAGCTGCTCTCCCCCACCCCCAGCACGCCCTGCACGCGGTTGCGCGAGGTGGTGACGACGTCGCCGAGGACGGCGCTCGCAGTCGGCAGTCCGCCGGCCCCCTGGCCGTAGAACATCAGCTGCCCGGCCGCATCGGCATCGACGACCACCGCGTTGAACGCCCCGTGAACGCTGCCCAGCGGGTGGCTGCGGGGGATGATCGTCGGGCCGACCCATACGCTGATGCGCGCGTCGTCGAGCCGGTCGGCGACGGCGAGCAGCTTGACCACGCCGTCCATCGCTTGGGCGCTGCGGACATCGGTGCCGGTCACGCCGCGGATGCCTTCGACCTCAACCTGGTCGGCGCTCACCCGGGTGTGGAACGCCAGCGAGGCCAAGATGGCCGCCTTCGCCGCGGCGTCGTGGCCGTCCACGTCGGCCGTGGGGTCGGCCTCGGCGTACCCAAGCCGCTGGGCGTCGGCGATCACGGCGTCGAGGTCGTCGCCCTCGGTGTCCATCCGGTCGAGCACGTAGTTGGTGGTGCCGTTCACGATGCCCATCACCCGCTGCACGCGGTCGCCCACGAGCGACTCGCGCAGGGGCCGGAGCAGCGGGATGGCCCCGGCGACGGCAGCCTCGAAGTACAGGTCGACACCATGCTCGCGGGCCGCGTCGTGCAACGTCGCCCCGTCGGCGGCCATCAGCGCCTTGTTCGCGGTCACGACGGACGCACCGTTGGCCATCGCCGTGAGCACCAGCGTGCGAGCCGGCTCGATGCCACCGATCAGCTCGACGACGACGTCGACGTCCCCGGACTCCACGAGGGCCTGCGGGTCGGCGGTGAGCAGGTGCGCGGGCACGCCCGGGCGCGCAGCCGTGGCGTCGCGCACAGCGACGCCGGCGAGCTCGAGCGGGCGTCCCACCCGAGCGGTGAGGTCGTCACCGTGCTCGCTCAGCAGTCGCACGACCTGCGCACCGACGTTCCCGCAGCCCAGCAGGGCGATGCGAACAGGCTCAGCCATGGGCGGTTGCGTTCCTCACCTTCTTCTCGGGTGCCGCACCTGTGGCGACGTCTGCTGACGTCGCCTGCGGCGGCACGGGCCAGTCTCCCATGCGGGTGCCCACCTGCTCAGCCGAGGTCGCAGGCCAGCAGGTCGTCCATGCTCTCGCGGCGCACGATCACCCGGGAGCCCGCCTCGTCCACCACGACCACCGGCGGCCGCTCGACCATGTTGTAGTTGCTGGCCATCGAGCGGCAGTAGGCACCCGTGGCCGCGACGGCGAGCAGGTCACCGGGGCGGGTGTCGCTCGGCAGCCAGGCGTCGCGGACGACGACGTCGCCGGACTCGCAGTGCTTGCCGACGACGCGGGTGAGCATGAGCGGCTCTCTCGGTGTCCGGTTGGCCAGGGTCACGGTGTAGTCGGCGTCGTAGAGAGCCGTGCGGATGTTGTCGCTCATCCCCCCGTCGACGCTGACGTAGGTGCGGATGCCGTCCACGTTCTTCACCGTCCCCACCCGGTAGGCGGTCAGCATGGCCGGCCCGACGAGGGCTCTGCCCGGCTCGACCGCCACCTGCGGCACCGCGAGCCCGGCACGCTCGCACTCCCGTGCCACGATGTCGAGCAGCCGGGTGGCGAGCTGGTCGAGCGGCTGCGGGTCGTCGGCGTCGACGTAGGCGATTCCCAGGCCCCCGCCGAGGTCGAGCTCAGGCAGCTCGACGCCGAGCTCGTCGCGCACCTGCACGAGCAGCTCGACCATCCGGGCCGCCGCCACCTCGAACCCGGCCGTGTCGAAGATCTGCGACCCGATGTGGGAGTGAAGGCCGCGCAGCTGCAGCGACGGCCGGCCCAGCGTGGCGCGCACGGCCGCCAGCGCGTCGCCGGCCGAGCGGGAGAAGCCGAACTTCACGTCCTCGTGGGCAGTGGCGATGAACTCGTGGGTGTGGGCCTCGACCCCGACCCGCACCCGCAGCAGCACCGGCTGGACGCGTCCGTGCGCGGCCGCCACCTCGGCCAACGCGTCGATCTCGTCGAACGAGTCGACGACGACGAGCCCTACCTGGCTCTGCACGGCCATCTCGAGCTCACCGAGGGACTTGTTGTTGCCGTGCAGCGCAATGTTCTCGACCGGGAAACCCGCGTCCAGGGCTACCCGCAGCTCTCCCCCACTGCAGACGTCGATGAACAGGCCCTCCTCGTGCACCCACCGCGCCACCGCCCGGCTCAGGAACGCCTTGGCCGCGTAGTAGATGACGCATCCGTCGAAGGCGGACCGAAAGGCGCGGGCACGGGCGCGAAAGTCGGCCTCGTCCAGGAAGAAGGCGGGAGTGCCATGCTCGTCGGCCAGGTCGGTGAGCGGCCGGCCGTGCAGGCTCACTACCCCGGATGGCTCGCGCCTCGTCCCGATCGGCCAGACGTGCGTGGCGAGTACCGCCGGGTGGGCCGGGGGCAGCCCCGGGCCCTGCTCGGGCAGCAGGTCGGCATGCAGAGGGCCGGCAGGATGAGCTCGCACGCGGGCAAAGCCTAGAGCGCCCTACTCCTGCGTGCTGCTCCGGCCACGGGAGGGCATCGGCTCGACCGAGGGCTCGGTCTCGATCGGCCCGTGGGCTCGAGCGACCCACGCGCCGTAGGCATTCGACAGTGGGCCAGCGGTCGCGCCATGCGCGACGACGCTGATCAGGACCGTGAGACTGATCACCCCGCCCACATCCACCAGCAGGGGGTTGCCTCCGAGCTCCTCGACCGCGAGCAGGCCGAAGACGATAGTGGCGATCCCACGCGGCCCGAACCAGCCCAGGAACAGCACGGTCGGCCAGCGGAAACCGGTGCCCAGCAGGCTGACCGCGACCGGAACCACCCGCAGGACGGTGAGCGCCGCCACGGCGAGCGCCAGCCACTGCCACTCGAACCCGTCCTCGAAGGTGAGGATGAGGAGTCCGCCGGCAAGAAACCACAGCACCGCCCCGAAGATGTCGGCTGCGATCTCGAGCGTCTCGGACACCTCCCTGTCTTCCTCGACGCAGTGGGAGAAGCGTCCGAACGCGAGACCGCCGACGAAAGCAGCGATGAACGCATTGGCTCCGGTCATCTCCGCAAGGCCGAAGGAGATCAACGGCAGGGTGAAGACCGCCAGCCCGCGGGCTCGCTCGCTGCTCCACCCGGAGTCGCGCGAGTGGTCCAGCAGGACGGCACCGGCGAGCCCGATGACCGTGCCGATCGCCAAGCCCACGGCCACCGGGACCGCAGCGATGCTCAGGATTCCGCCGTCGACGTCGCTGCTGCCCACCAGAACACTCAGTGACCCCAGGACGAGGGGGGTGGCGAGGCCGTCGTTCAGGCCGCTCTCGACGTTGAGCGCTCGCCGAACCCTGACCGGCACCCTCGGGTTGAGAATCGTCGGAGCGCCCAGCCCGGCATCCGTCGGCGTGATGGACGCCGCGATCAGGACGGCCCCGGCGACGCCGGCGACCGGGAGCAGCCACATGGCCGCGACAGCCGTCATCGCCAGCGCCAGCGGAAACCCGATCGCGAGCAGACGCACAGCGATCCAGGGGTCTCGGCGCAGGTCGGCCAGCCGGACTGTGCTCGCGTCGTGGAAGAGCACCATGACCAGAGTGATCTCGGCCAGAAAGCGGATCGTCCCGCCGGTGAGGTCCTCGCCGGCGATGGCGACCAGCAGTGCTCCGGCACCGATGAACGCCATCGGCGCGGTGAGCCCCCACCGCTCGGCGCGCCGGCCGACCAGGGACCAACCCAGCAACAGCAGGGCTACCACCGCGAGGGTCAGGCCCTCCGACTCCTCCACAGGCTGCCTCTTTCGACGGCTTGGCTACGGCGTCACATCCTGTCGGGTGCGTCAACCCCCAGCAGAGCCAGCCCATTCGCGACGACCGTGCGGGTCGCCGTCACCAGCCACAGCCGAGCCCGGTGATGGTCGCTGACCTGTTCGTCGCCCTGCGGCAGGACGCGGCACTCGTCGTAGAACTTGTGGAAGACCGCCGCCGTGTCCTCCAGGTACCGCGCGACGCGGTGCGGCTCGCGCAGCTCGGCGGCTGAGGCCACAACGCGTGGGAACTCCCCGAGGGCACCCAGCAGCGCCGCCTCCCGCGGGTGGTCCAGCCGGGACGGGTCCAGCTCGCCGCGCTCGACTCCCAGGTCGGCCGCGTTGCGCAGGATCGAGGAGAGCCGCGCGTGGGCGTACTGGACGTAGAACACCGGGTTGTCCGCGCTCGCCCGGGTGACGAGGTCGAGGTCGAGGGTCATCGGGGAGTCGGCCGGGTAGCGGCACAGCGAGTAGCGCACGGCGTCCACGCCGGCGATCTCGACGATGTCGTGCAGCGTGACGATGGTGCCGGCGCGCTTGGACAGCCGCATCTCTTGCCCGCCGCGCATGATCGTGACCATCTGGCCGATGAGCACGTCGAGCGTCGCCTCGGGGTCGTCCCCGGCGCAGGCAGCGATGGCCCGAAGCCGCCCCACGTAGCCGTGGTGGTCGGCTCCCAGCAGGTAGAGGCAGACGTCGAAGCCCCGCTCGCGCTTGTCGATGTAGTACGCGGTGTCGGAGGCGAAGTAGGTGTACTCGCCGTCCTGCTTGACCAGTACCCGGTCTTTGTCGTCACCGAAGTCGCTCGTGCGCATGAACAGCGCCCCGTCGGCCTCGTACAGGTGCCCCGCTTTCGCGAGAACGTCGACGCCGTGCGCGACCTTGCCAGAGGAGTGCAGCTCACGCTCAGAGGTCCACACGTCGAAGACCGTCCTGAAGTCGACGAGCTGGCGCTGCTGCTCGTCGAGCTGGCGGCGGTAGCCCTCCTCACGAAAGGCCGACACCTGCTGGTCGTCAGGCAGGTCGACGATGTCGGGACGGTCACCGACGATCTGCGCCGACAGGTCGTGCACGTACTGGCCGTGGTAGCCGTCGGGGGGCACGGGCTGGCCGTGCGCCACTGCCATGAGCGACTCACCGAACCGGTCGAGCTGGGCGCCACGGTCGTTGACGTAGAACTCGCTGGTCACCTCTGCCCCCGCGGCGGCGAGAATGCGCGCGAGCGCGTCACCGAGTGCTGCCCAGCGGGTGTGGCCGAGGTGCAGGGGGCCGGTGGGGTTCGCCGAGATGAACTCGACGACGATGCGGCGACCCCCCAAGGTGTTGCCGTGGCCATAGGCCGCACCGGCCTCGACGATCGTGGCGGCCAGCGCCCCGGCGGCAGCAGCCTCGAGCGTGACGTTGACGAAGCCCGGGCCGGCCACCGAGGCATCGGCGACGCCCGCTTCGCTGCGCAGGCACTCAGCGAGTGCCGCAGCGAGGTCACGCGGCACGAGCCCGGCGCGCTTGCCCGTCTGCATGGCGGCGTTGGTCGCGTAGTCGCCGTGCTCGGGGTTGCGGGGCCGCTCCACCGTCACCGACGCTCCGACGGCGCCCAGGTCACCACCGAGACGCTCGACGGACGACCTCAGGCAACGGGTGACGAGCAGGGCCAGGTCGTCGGGGGTCACCCGCACAGGGTAGGAGGTCTGTTGGCCGATCACCGCGGCGCAGGCACAAGCACCTAGTCGGGAGGGGAGGACGAGTCTCGACGACCGGTGATCCGGGCCGTCTGGCCCCCGGCGAAGCAAGGCGTCGGTGGAGCTGGTGCGTCGACCGATGGCCGATCGGCGGAGCATCGGCGTCGCTCTGCCGGTGATCCACGGAACCTGAACGGCACATGGCGACGCTGCGACTCCGTTCAGACCGCCGAATCCGACGGGGATGCTCCGTGGATCAGCTAGTCGAGCACAACCGGATCCGGGATCCTCCGCGGTCAGCGCTGATAGTCTTCTCGTCCCGGGGAATCCCCGGCTGGCCCCCGTAGCTCAGGGGATAGAGCACCGCCCTCCGGAGGCGGGGGCGCAGGTTCGAATCCTGCCGGGGGCGCCAGTCGGACTCGACTCAGGCAGGCGTCTCGATGACGTAGAAGCCCGCCCCGCCCGCACTGTCGGCGAGCATGGCCCAGCGTCCCATGTCGCCCATGTCCATGGGCTCCACGACCACCGTCCCGCCGAGCTCGCCCGCTCGGGCGACAGTGGCGTCGAGATCGGCCACAGTGAAGTACACGCCCCACATCGACGGCACCTCGTCCGGGACGCCTGGCGGCATCGCCATCGCGCCGGCGACGGAGGTGTCGACTCCTTCGGCCGCCTCGCCCTGGCCCTCGGCCTTGGCGTCCAGGTGCGCGACAAGGTACGGCGACTCGTCGACGCTCGACTGCTCCCACCGCCAGCCGAACAGCTCTTCGTAGAACGGCAGCGCGGCCGCGATGTCGCGGCTCTGCACGTCGCACCACGAGAACGTGCCGACGACGTTGAAAACGTCGGCACCCTGGTGGTCCTGGGGCTGCCACAGCCCGATCACGGCACCAGAAGGGTCGCTCACGACGGCCATGCGACCGGAGGTCATGACGTCCATGGGCGCCACCAGCACCTGGCCACCGGCGTCCGGTGTGGCGGCCACGATCTCGTCCACGTCCCCGACCATCACGTAGACCGTCCAGGTCGGCGGGACACCCGGCTGCATCTGGGGCCCGAGCCCGGCGACCAGCTGACCGTCGAGCCTCAGCATGGCGTAGCGCATGTCGGGGGCGGGTGAGGCGTCCACCACCTCCCAGCCGAAGAGGGCCGAGTAGAACGCGGCGGCCGCGTCCATGTCGGGCGACGCGAGGTCGATCCAGCCGGGGAATCCGTTGGCGTATCGCATGGGCCGAACGTACGCCCGAAGCCGGGCCACGCCTACCCCTGCGCCCCGCGGTCCAGCCTCCGATGGCGGGCGGCGCCGCGCGCACCGATGATGGTTGTCGTGGCAATCAGTTCAGGCACCGTGGTGAGGACCGGTACCCGCGTCGGTCCTGCGGCACAGGCCGTCGGTCCGCGACTTCTCGCTCCGGTGGCCTCGACCGTGCGGCGCATCCTCTCCGGAACCTCCGACGGCGCCAGCGCCACCAACAAGGCCATCGCGCGCCCGCCCGGTGCGCCTGGCTGGTTCGGCCCCGACAGCGCCGCCTGGCAGGTGCACGGCTCGGTCTCGACGTTTCTCGGCGGCATCCGCGCCCTGCTTCTGCAGTCGCTGCACCCGTTGGCCCTCGCCGGGGTCGACGGGCACTCCGACTACCGCGACGACCCCTTCGGCCGGCTGCACCGCACCGGCGCGTTCATCGCGGCCACGACGTTCGGGCCGGTGGAGATGGCGGAGAAGACCGTGCGCGCCATCGGGCGCGTGCACGAGAAGGTCTCCGGCACCGCACCGGACGGGCGTGCGTACTCCGCTACCGACCCGGCGTTGCTGGCCTGGGTGCACATCGCCCTCGTCGACTCCATGCTGGAGGCCTACGTGCGGTTCGGCACGAACGGCCCGCTGGACGCCGACGCCTACGTCGCTGACATGGCGGTCGTCGGGTCTGCGATGGGCGTGGAGACCCGCCTCGGTCCCAAGCCGAGCTCGACGCGGCCTTCGCGGCCGTCCTCCCCGACCTGACCGGCAGCGCCCAGGTCGACGACGTGCGGCGCTTCGTGCTCGATCCACCGCTGCCCGCCCCGGCACGTCTCGGCTACGGGGTGCTCGCCCGCGCCGCAGAAGACTCCCTGCAGCCCTGGGCGCGCACGATGCTGGCATCGCCTCGACGCAGCCGCCACGCGCAGGCCGTCAACGCCCGCGCGGCATCCGCCCTGCTCACCACGCTGCAGGTGGCGCTGGTGGAGTCACCCGCGCGGGCTGCAGCGCGCCACCGGCTCGGTATCCCGGCCGAGCACATGGACGCGCTGCTGCACGAACGACGGGCGCGGTCGGGTGCCAGAGCGCCCGGCGCGTCGGCTACCGGTAGTTGATGCCGAGGTAGCGACGCTCGGGCTCACCGACGTACACCTGACGCGGACGGCCGATCTTGGTGGCCGGGTCGTCGATCATCTCCCGCCACTGGGCGATCCAGCCAGGCAGGCGGCCCAGGGCGAACAGCACCGTGAACATCTTCGTGGGAAAGCCCATGGCCCGGTAGATGAGCCCGGTGTAGAAGTCGACGTTCGGGTAGAGACTGCGCTCGATGAAGTACTCGTCGTTCAACGCCACCTCTTCGAGCTCGCGGGCGATGTCGAACAGCGGGTCGTTGACGACGAGCTTGTCGAGCACCTCGTGCGCCGCCGCCTTGACGATCGTCCCGCGTGGGTCGTAGCTGCGGTAGACGCGGTGTCCGAACCCCATCAGCCGCGCGCCCGCCTGCTTGTCCTTGGCCCGCGCGACGTAGCTGGCGACGTCGCCGCCCTCGTCGTGGATGCTCTGGAGCATCTCCAGCACCGCCTGGTTGGCACCGCCGTGCAGCGGGCCGAACAAGGCGTTCACGCCGGCCGACACCGAGGCGAACAGGTTGGCGTGGCTCGACCCGACCATGCGCACCGTCGAGGTGGAGCAGTTCTGCTCGTGGTCGGCGTGCAGCAGGAAGAGCACGTCCAGCGTCTTCACGATGAGTGGGTCGACCTCGTAGGGCTCGGCCGGTACGCCGAAGGTGAGCCGCAAGAAGTTCTCGGTGTAGTCCAGGGAGTTGTCCGGGTACAGGAACGGCTGGCCGATGCTCTTCTTGTACGCGTAGGCGGCGATGGTCGGCACTTTGGCCAGCAGGCGGATCGTCGAGATCTCGACCTGCTCGTCGTCGAAGGGGTCGAGGCTGTCCTGGTAGAAGGTCGACAGCGCGCTCACCGCGGACGACAGCACGGCCATCGGGTGCGCGTCGCGGGGGAAGCCGTCGAAGAACCGGCGCAGGTCTTCGTGCAGCAGCGTGTGCCGCTGGATGCGGCCGGTGAAGTCCTCCAGCTCCGAGCGAGTCGGCAGCTGGCCATAGATGAGCAGGTAGGCGGCCTCAAGATGGCTGGAGTGCTGCGCCAGCTGCTCGATGGGGTATCCGCGGTAGCGCAGGATGCCCGCGTCACCGTCGATGTAGGTGACCGACGACTCGCAGGCCGCGGTGTTCACGAAGCCGTTGTCGAGGGTCACCTGACGGCTCTGCTTGAGCAGGCTGCTGACGTCGATGCCCCCCGGTCCCTCGGTCGCCGGGGCGTACTCGAGTGGCAGCTGCCCCTCGGGCGTGGTCAACGAGTAGTCGGACATGGTTCCCCTTCCGGCCTTCTGTCTAGGCGAATCGAAGCGCAGTCTGCCAACCGGCGCCACGGCAGCGAAGGTTGACCCTGTCACACCCCAGGGGACGTGCCGGGAGCGTCCTGGGTGCGACGCTGGCGCTCCATCCGCCCGACCGACACCCCGGTTCGCAGCAGGAAGCCCAGGAACACCAGGTTGAACATCATCTGGGCGGTTGCCACGGCGCGGGCGGGTTGGCTGGTCGGGCTGATGTCGCCGAAGCCGACCGTCGACAGCATGGTCACCGTGAAGTACAGGCCGTCCAGGTGCGTCTGCAGACCGGGTAGCGACTCGGGGTTGCGGGTCGCCATGCTGAGGTAGACGTAGGAGAAGACCACGATGAAGGCGCCGAGCACGACGGTGAGCATCGAGAACGACCGCAGCAACGGGTACCGCGCACGCGTGATGCTGCGCAGGCCCCGCACGTAGCCACCCAGGAGGATGCCGATCGCGAGCAGCACGAGCAGTGCCGTCGGCAGGAGGTCGCCAAAGGTCACCTCAGCAGGCGGCAGCGAGAAGTACGCGGCGAGGAGGACCCCGACGTAGGCAGTGAGCACGACCACCGCGCCCAGGATCCGGTTCAAGGTTCCCTTGTCGAAGGTCGGCAGCACCGGATCGCTCACTCGGCAACGGTACCGACGAGAAGACCGCGGCGACCTGGCCGGCCGGGTTTGGCGACGCCCTCGTGCGGGCAGCCTGATGTCAAGCCGCCGTCTCGGTGCTGAGGAGCCCCGTGCCCGTCCCGACCATCGCCGTCATCGGAGCCGGAGCCGCCGGCCTCACCGCCATGAAGGCGTTGCTCGACGAGGGCGTCATCGTGACCGCCTTTGAGAAGGGCGACCGCGTGGGCGGGCTGTGGGTCAAGGACAACTCCAGCGGTCTCTCCCCGGCGTATGAGTCGCTGCGCCTGATCACCAGCAAGGGTCGCACACAGTTCGCCGACTACCCGATGCCCACCGAGTGGGAGGACTACCCGGCGGCGACCAAGGTGGCCTCCTACCTGACCGCCTACGCCCATGAGTTCGGTCTCACCGACCACATCCACTTCAGCACGACCGTCGAGCGGGTCGAGAAGGTCGTCGACGCCGAGACCGGTTGCGAGCTGTGGGAGGTCGAGTCGACCGACGCCACCGGAGCCGTGACGGTGCGCCACGCTGACGCCGTCGTCGTGTCCAACTGTCGCAACTGGAACCCGAAGTGGCCCTCCCCGCAGTACCCGGGCACCTTCACCGGCACCCAGATGCATGCGCACGACTACCGCTCGTCGGAGGCCTTCCGCGGCAAGCGCGTGCTGGTCGTCGGCATGGGCAACTCCGCGACGGACATCGCCGTGGACGCCTCTTACGTCGGCCACGACGTGCTGCTCTCGGCTCGGCACGGCTCGTGGATCGTCCCCAAGTACCTCTTCGGGCGTCCCGCGGACGCGACGGGTGCCGCGCTCACTGCCCTGCCGTGGCGCGAGCGCCAGCTGGTCGCGCAGCGGATGCTGACGCTGGCCGTCGGCGCCCCGCAGTCGTACGGGCTGCCCGAGCCGAGCCACGGCCTGTTCCAGAACCACCCGACGATCAGCGACACCATCCTGCACCGCATCACCCACGGCGAGGTGCGTCTGGCTACCGGGTCACCATCCCGTTCCCGTGCGAGCACTACCTGGGCACCGGCGCCGAGGCGATGCCGCTTTTCCACCGCGTGTCACCTGGACGACCCGAGCCTGATGTTCACCGGGCTGATGCAGTCGACCGGCGCAGCCCTGCCGGTGGTCGAGGCGCAGGGCAAGCTCGTCGCTGCCTGGGTGAGCGGCGCGTACTCCCTCCCCCAGCCAGACGCCTAGCTCGAGGCCGTGCAACGGGCGCTCGAGGCGGCCGTCGACCGCTGGGGAACCGCCAAGCGCCCCATGATGCGCATCGACTTCGACGCCTACTTGGCCGACACGACCCGCGAGATCGCTCGTGGACGCACCCGCGCGCGCCGCGGCGGCGACCGATTCACCGGCTCGGGCCTGCCCACGGCAGCGTCGGCGACCGCGAGCCACCAGCCCTCGCTCAGCGCGGCACGGCCTGCGATAGCGTCAGGCCCGAGGAGCTCACCATGGTTGTTCGACTGCCCGTCACCCTTCCGCCGGTCGTGCGCGACCTCGTGCCCGGGGTGGTCGCCGGCCCCGACATCGATGCACGTGGTCTGCGGGTTCTTCTCACCGGCGCCAGCGGCACGTTCGGCCGCGAGGTCGCCCGGGCCCTGACCGAGCGGGGCGCCCGCGTCGTGGGGCTCGACGTGGCTCCCCGTCCCGACGATGCCATCGACGTGATCGCGTGCGACATCACCGACGACGACAGCGTCGTGGCGGGCGTGGCACAGGCCGTGGACCTTCTCGGCGGCCTGGACGTCCTCATCAACAACGCCGGCATCGGTGGCCCGGCACCGGCCGAGCTCGCCCCCGGCACCGAGGTGTACCGGCAGCTGGAGATCAACCTGCTGGGCGCGTGGCGGGTCACGGCGGCCGCCACGGACGCACTCGTCGCCGCCCGTGGGCGCGTGGTCGTCGTGGCCTCGCGTGCTGCCGTCTTCCAGCTGCCGATCGCCGCGGCCTACGGGGTCAGCAAGCGCGGCGTCGTCGCCTACGCCGACGCGCTGCGCCTCGAGCTGGCGCCGCACGTGGGCGTCTCCACGGTCTACCCGTCGATGGTGCGCAGCCCCATCCACGACTCGACGAAGCAGGCGGGGCTGTCGCTGGAGGGCGTCTCGCACTTCGAGTCCCTCGAGGGGGTCGTCGCAGCCGTCCTGGCGGCGAGCCTGGCGCGCACCGCGCCGCGTGACGTCGCGACCAGCACTCGCGGCATCGCGGAGTTCCTTCTCGCCCGGCACCTGCCGTCCCTGCTGGACCTGGTCGTCGAGCGCACGGTGGCGGGCCGTCTTGACTCCGGTGCCTTCGACGACGCGGAGCTGGCCGCGGGCATGGTGGAGCGACATCGGGGCTCACCTGCGGCCTGAGTGCGCCGCTGAGGGCGCCCGCGGCGTGAGTCGCGTCCGGGCGCCACCCTCCCCCGTCCGTTCCCCGTTCCTGCCCGGAGCACCCCGTGGAGTACTCGATCGTCGCCGTCGTGGCGCTTGCCGCCGTGATGGCCGGCGGCTTCGCCCAGTCGGTCACCGGCATGGGCTTCTCGCTCATCGCGGCCCCCGCCCTGATTGCGCTGCTGGGCCCTCGCGAGGGGGTTGCCACGGTCGTGCTGATGGGCACCCTCACCGCGCTGGTGCCCTGATGCCCACCTGGCGCGAGGTGCGGGTACGCCGCACGGCGCTGGGGCTCGTGCCCGCGCTTCTCGCTACCCCGGTGATCGCGTACGCGATCCGCGGTCTCGATCGGCACCTGCTGGCCGTTCTCGCCGGGTCGGCGATCGTGCTGGCTGTCGCGGCGCTGGCGCTCGGCATGCGCTCAACGTCGTCGGCGGCGTGGGCGGAGCGCCGGTCGGCCTCTACGTGGCCAACGCCGGGTGGGAGGGCAGGGTCAGCCGGCCCAGCATGCAGGCGTTCTTCGTGGTGCAGGGTGTGGCCACCGTCGCCGCTCTCGGGCTGGTCACCCCGGCCTGGCCGCTGCTGCTGGCCTCGCTGGCCGGGACGGTTATCGGCATCGTCATCGCCGAGCGCGTACCGAACGCGGTCGCCCGGTTCGGTGTTCTCGGTGCAGCCGGCGGCGGCGGCCTGATTCTGGTGCTCGCCAACGTCTGAGGCGGGCCGAGACCGACGCTGGGCTCGGCGTCACGGCAGAGCCGCGCCCGACTCCAGGTCGTCACGCAGGTCGGCGACGAACCTCGCCAACGGCGCGCCGTCCACGACGTCGTGGTCGGCCACCAGCGCGATCGACAAGAACTGGCGTCGCACGAGCGCGCCGTGCCGGTCGAACGCCGGCCGCTCCTCCAGGCCGCCGACCAGCACGTCGAGGGTGTGCACGAGGAAGGGCAGGCCGAGGCCGCCACCCTGGCCGAACATGCCCACGGACGTGACTCCGACGGTGCCGACCAGTCGACGCTGCAGGTCGGGAAGCCGGTGCATCGTGGCGAGCAGCCGGGTGCGCACGGGGCGCGGCAGCACCAGGAACCATCGGGCCTTGTCGGCCAAGCGCGTCGTCTGGCTGCTGTGCGGCGTCGACTTGGCCGCGTGCAGCTCGTCGGTCAGCTGCGCCACCGAGGCAGCCTGGGCGGAACGCAGGACGTGGTTCATGGGAAACGGCTGACCGTCGATGAGTACCTCGACCGACACGGTCACGTCCACGGAGTCGAACGTCACGACCCGGCCGCGCAGGTCGCGCAGCGCGTGCACGCGAGGGTGACGCGCCACCGTCCGGGCGAGCGTCGCCACGACGTAGGTGGTCACGGTGCCGCGGCTCTCCGGGCTGCTCGCGCCGTCCGGGCCGTGCAGGCGGGGCAGGACGTCGGTGACGTCGGCGCGGAACCAGGCGGGGATCGCGTGCCGCCGGTTCGCCGCCGCCCCGATGTCGACGACGAAGGCGCGTGCTGCGGAGTCCCGAGAGACGTCTGCGCCCACCTCACGGCCCCCCGAGCACACGCCGTCGCATGGTGCGCACGTAGGCGCTCGGCGCGACCCGGGAGAGAACGTAGGCCAACTGCGCCGTGCGCGACGGCAGCACCAGCGAGCGCCGTCGAGCCATCCCGTCCACGATGGATGCCGCTACCTGCGCCGGCCCGAGCACCTCTCCGGTGGTGGACCAGTCACCGCCCGACCCGCCGGCGCGAAACGTGGCCCGTTGCTCGATGCCGGTGGCCACGAACGACGGTGCGACGATCGTCACCGACACCCCGTGCTCGGTCAGCTCGGCCCGCAGGCTCTCGAAGTAGCCGTGCATCCCGTGCTTGGACGCCGCGTAGGCCGTGCGATGCACCAGCGGCGCGAAGCCTGACACCGAGCTCAGCACGGCGATGCGCCCGCGACGCTGCACAAGGCCGGGCAGCGCGGCCTGCGTCACGACGATGGCGCCGCGCAGGTTGACCGAGAGCACCCGGTCGACGGCGCTCATCGGCGTGTCGAGCGCCGGTCCCAGGGACGTGACACCGTGGCTGAGGACGAGGCTGTCGAGGGGACCGAGCTCGGCCACGACCGCGGCAACGCCGGCGTCGTCGGTCACGTCGAGCGCGACGACCTGCGCGGCTGGCACGTCCTCGAGCTGGTCCGGGTCGAGGTCGGCCGCGACGACGTGCGCGCCCGCGGCGCCCAGCGCCGCGCACGTGTCACGTCCGATGCCGCCCGCCGCGCCGGTGACCAGAACTCGGGCGCCGCGCAGGTCACCGGCCGGCCGGCGCTTGGTCACGCCGCCTCGCCGGCGCGCTCCAGGGCCGGCACCGTCGTGGGGCGCCGCGACCAGAACGTGCCGAGGCTCAGCCCGGCGATCAGGTGCCACACACCCCACCAGGCCGCGATGACGGCCATGCCGCCGAGGCCGTCGAAGAAGGTGAAGACGATCACTAGGGCCAGCGCGGAGTTCTGGATGCCCACCTCCATGGTGATCGCCCGCCGGTCGTACTCGGGCAGCCGGGCTGCTGTCGCCGAGAAGTAGCCGAGCGCGAGTGCCAGCGCGTTCTGGACGGCGACCACGATCGCGAAGATGCCGATGAACTCGATGAAGAACGACCAGTTGCCGATCAGCGCGAACAGGATGAACGAGAAGAAGGCCGTCAAGGCGAAGTAGCGCATCGGGCGACGCATGCGGTCGGCGAGCTCGGGCCGCTTGGCCCGCGTCAGCATGCCCAGGGCAAGGGGCAGCCCGAGGATCAGCAGGATCGTGACCATCAGGTCCAACGGGTCGAGCGAGACGTCGGTGAGGATCTCGGCGGCTCCCGGCGTCCGCGACCCCCAGAACTGCAGGTTGAACGGCGTCATGACGATGGCCAGCAGCGTCGAGACCGCCGTCATGCTCACGCTCAGCGCGGCGTTGCCGCGGGCGTAGGAGCTGAGGAAGTTCGAGAAGTTCCCGCCCGGGCAGGCTGCCACCAGGATCATCCCGAGGGCGACGGACGGTGCCGGGTCGAGCACCCCGACCAGCAGGAAGGTCACGAACGGCAGCAGCAGGAACTGCGCGGTGAGGCCGATCGCGGGGCCTCGGGGGTCGCGGAGGATCCGGCGGAAGTCCTCGACTCGGATGTCGAGGGCCACGCCGAACATGATGAACCCGATCAGTACGTTGAGGATCGTCAGCGTGGTGGGGTTGAAGTTGAGGACAGCGGCGTCGACCGGGTCCATCGTGTCCTCCCTGAACGGCATCGTGCGACCTTGCGGACACTAGCGAGGCGACCTGCGGTTGGATGGCGCCATGACGGTCACCGGTGGAGAACGTATTGCACGCATGCTGGCCGCCGAGGGTGTCGAGGTGGTCTTCGGCATCATCGACGGCACCTACTTCGGCCTGTACGGGCACCTGAATGACCACGGAATCCGGCTCATCACGCCCCGGCACGAGACGTCGGCGCTGCACATGGCGGGCGCCTACGCCCGCATGACCGGCCGGCTCGGGGTGGCCATCGCCAGCAACGGGCCGGGCGTGGCCAACGCGCTGCCCGGCGTGGCCGTGGAGAACGGCGAAGGCAACCGCGTGCTGCTGATCACCAGCTGGCGCCGCCACCAGATCGTCGGCCCCGACCGCGGCGGCACGTACCAGTACTTCGACCAGCCGGCCGTGATCAAGCCCATGTCGAAGTGGAGCGGCGCGGTGCCCTCGTTCGACCGCATCGGTGAGCTGATGCACCGCGCCCTGCGGCTGAGCTGGCGGGGGCGTCCGGGTGTGGTGCACCTGACCGTGCCCGAGGACATCATGAACGGCGAGTTCGACGAGCCGGCCCTGCCAGACGTCGCGCCGGAGCGCTACCGCCGCACGGTGCCGGTGGAGCCGCCGGCCGACCTCGTGGACGCGGCCGCCCGGATGCTGGTCGAGGCCGACGCCCCGCTCGTCCACGCCGGGAGCGGCGTGCTGCACGCCCTGGCCACCGACGAGCTGCGCGCCGTCGCCGAGCTGCTCACCGCCCCGGTGACCACGAGCTGGTCGGGCCGCGACGTCGTCGACGAGCGTCTCGACACGAGCGTGCCGATGATCTACCCGCAGCTCGTCGATGCGGTGCGCAACGACGCCGACGTCGTGCTCGCCGTCGGCACCCGCTTCGCCGAGACCGACTGGTGGGGCAAGGCCCCACACTGGCGTCGTCCCGGCGAGCAGAAGGTCGTGCAGGTCGACAGCGACGACGAGCTGCTCGGCGTGAACAAGCCGGTCGACGTCGCGGTACTCGCCGACGCCCGGGTCTTTCTGGCCCGGCTGGGCGAGCGCCTGCGCGCCGACGACCTGGCCGCCGCGCTCGACGCCGGCCGGGCGGCGCGGCAAGGGCGGCTGGCCGGCTACGTCGACAAGCGCCACGAGACGCGGGGCATGCTGGACGGGGTGCTCGCCTCGGTCAGCGACCCGCTGCACACCGCGCACCTGCCCGCGCTCATGCAGCGGGTGCTGCCCGACGACACGGTGCTGGTGCTCGACGGCGGCACCACCCCGGTCTGGGGCGCGCTGTACCACGAGGTGCGGCGGCCGCACAGCGTGCTGAGCACGCTGGGCAAGTTCGGCATGCTCGGCGCCGGGGTACCGCAGGCCCTCGGCGCCAAGGCGGCCGAGCCCGACCGCTTCGTGGCCTGCCTCACCGGAGACGGCGCCTTCGGGTTCCACCCGCAAGAGATCGAGACAGCCGTGCGGGCCGGGCTGCCGATCCTCGTCGTGGTCGCGGTCGACCTGGCCTGGGGCATGGTCAAGACCACGCAGGAGATGACGATCGACTCCGAGCGGTTGTTCGCCGAGGGCGGGCTGCCCGACGAGATGCACATCAACACCGACTTCTCCCCTATCCGCTACGACCTGATGGCGCAGAGCATGGGCGCGCGCGGGCTGCGCGTGTCGGCGTCGGACGCGCTGGAGGACACGCTGGCTCAGGCGCGCGACCTGGTGCAGCAGGGCCACCCGGTGGTCGTGCACGTCGACGTCGACAAGGTGGCGCACAAGTTCGCGCCGATACTGCTCACCTTCAAGGAGATGCACCAGGAGCCGGCGGGCTGACCCCAGCCGGCGACGAGCGCAGGGCCGCCCGGTACTCCTCGAAGTCCCAGCCCGCCAGGAACGACTCGGCGGTGCTGCGGCCGGACTCGAACAACCGGTCGGCGTCGGATGGTGACAGGTCGAAGTCGGTGGCGTTGATGCCGAACGTGTCGACGAACATCGTGCGGCTGATGGTCGCCGGGTCGTCGATGTGCATGCCGTCGTAGAACTCGCGCATCGTCGCGATCATGTCCAGCGCGAGCCGCAGCGGCGACTGGGCCGGCTTCGGCAGCCGGTCCGTGCTTGCCCGGTTCGAGAGCTTGATGCCGAACGTGGGCCACCGCGGCGGACGCCCGTCCGCACGGTCGAAGCAGGCGACCGGGAAGTTCGAGAGCATGCCGCCGTCCACCAGGGTCGACGTCAGGTTGGTGTGCGTCCCGCCGGAGCTGCGCCGGTAGCTGATCGTGGCCGGCTCGAAGAAGAACGGGATCGACATCGACGCGCGCACGGCCGCCACGACCGACTGCCCGTCCGGGTCCAGGCCGTAGACACGCTCGTAGTCCCACGGCAGCCGCACGAGTCGGCGCAGCGACACGTCCGAGACCATCACGACGAGCTTGTAGCGCTGCTCGGGTGCCAGCGTGCTGTCCGGGTCGGGGGGCAGGCGCAGGCCGGCGAACGTCTCGGCCACGTCGGGAAGCATCTCGGCGAGGAAGCTCTCGAAGTACTCGCCCTCGTAGATCCCCTCCTGGAAAGCGATGGACAGCGCCTTGCCGAGCACCGGGATGCGGTCGACCCACGCGGTGTCGCGGAACTTGTCGTAGTCGGTGGCCTTCATCACCTCGTACATGCGCTCTGCGCTCATGCCGGCCGCGGTCAGCGCGCCCACGATGGAGCCCGCTGACGTCCCCCCGACGCGCGGGAACTCGTACCCGCGCTCCTTCAGCACGCTGACGGCGCCGGCCAGGGCGATGCCCTTGACGCCACCACCTTCGAGAACGAGGTCTGCCTTGAGCTGTGTCATGGCCCGTCCCATCGTCGGCCCCCGTCGGCTCCCGCGCCGGGTGCCCGCGACCACCGTAGGACTGCGCACCCCTGGCCGGGAAGAGCCTGACCCGGCAGGCTGTGGTCGTGGACACCTACACCCGCACCCGCGTCAGCCTGCACGCAGTGGCCGAAGGCGTCCTCGCCGGCCCGCAGCACGAGCGAAGCTCGACGATCCGGCTGCGTGCGCTGCAAGGCGGGTTCGCGACGGTGGCCGAGCCGTCGCTGCGCGTCGCCGGCACCGACGTGGTCACCGCAACCGGTGACCGAGTCGCGCTGGCCGGGACGTTCGCCGACGTCGCCACCGCGGCCGGAGTGGCCTACACGGTTCCCACCCTGTACGGCGACCACGCCCCCGTCGGCCCCCACGACGAGGTCGCGGTCGACGCCGCCCCGGCGGCGCGCATCGCGTCATGGTTCGACCGCGGCCGCCAGGCCCTGCTCGTCGTGGCCCCGGCGCAGATGCCGGTGCTCTGGCCGGAGCACTTCGACCTGGCCGTGACGGTCGACGAGGTCAACCTCGGTGTCTCGCCCGGCGACGGCTACGACGGCGAGCCCTACGCCTACGTGGGCCCCTGGGACTACGACGCCACGGCACCCGGCTACGCCGCAGCCGCCGTGTTCAACGCACCGTTCGGGGCCGTGCGCAGCATGCAGGAGTGCCCGGACGTGGACTCGATGGTGCGGTTCTTCGCCGCGGGCCGCTCCGCCGTGGCCCGTGCCCGTCGAGCGCCGGACACGACCTGAGACTCCGCGTCCCACTCCCGCCGGACGCGCCGCGGCACTAATGTGGGCCTTCGTCCGCCGGCCGCTTCCGCAGGTGAGCCGCGATCATCGAGCATGACGAGAGGTGCTGTCGCGTGACTGCGCAGGGTTCGGATTCGTCGCCCGCCAACGACTTCGGGGCGAACGAGTGGCTCGTCGACGAGATGTACGAGCGTTGGCAGACCGACCCGGCGTCGGTGGACCCCGCGTGGAACACCTTCTTCGCCGACTACCGACCGCCCGCCGAGGGCTCGGCGAGCCCGAACGGGCCCACCCCGCCGACCACCGGCGCCACCGCGGTCCGCCCCGCGAAGCCACCCACACCGGCCGCGGCCGCGCCTGCGCCGCCGCCGCCCGCGCCGGTCACGCCGACTCCCCCGCCCGTGTCGACGACGACCGCGGCCACCGCTCTGGCCCGAACCGCGTCGACGCCGGCTGCCGGCCCCGCGGAACCGATGAAGCTGCGCGGACCAGCCGCCCGCGTGGTCACCAACATGGAGGCTTCGCTCGCGGTCCCCACGGCCACGTCGGTGCGTGCGATCCCGGCCAAGCTGCTCATCGACAACCGGGTCGTCATCAACAACCACTTGCGGCGCTCACGCGGTGGCAAGGTGTCGTTCACGCACCTCATCGGCTACGCGATCGTCGCGGCGCTGCGCCAGCTGCCCGAGATGAACGTCGCCTACACCGACATCGACGGTAAGCCCGCCGTGCTCCACCAGCCGCAGATCAACCTCGGCCTGGCCATCGACCTGCAGAAGCCGGACGGGTCGCGGCAGCTTCTCGTGCCAGCGATCAAACGCGCCGACACGATGGACTTCGCCACGTTCTGGGCCTCGTACGAAGACGTGGTGCGCCGCGCCCGCGCCGGCAAGCTCACCGCGGACGACTTCGTCGGCACCACGATCAGCCTCACCAACCCGGGCACGATCGGGACCGTGCACTCGGTGCCGCGGCTCATGCCGGGTCAGGGCGCGATCGTCGGCGTCGGCGCCATGGAGTACCCGGCCCAGTACCAGGGCGCCTCGACCGACACGCTGGCGCGGCTGGCTGTGTCCAAGGTGATGACGCTGACCAGCACGTATGACCACCGGGTCATCCAAGGTGCGCAGTCCGGGGACTTCTTGCGCGCCATCCACGGGCTGCTGCTGGGCGAGGACGGCTTCTACGACAACGTCTTCACCTCGCTGCGCATCCCGTACGAGCCGGTGCGGTGGGTGCCCGACATCGCCGTCAGCCACGACGAGGAGATCGGTCGGCAGGCACGCGTCCTCGAGCTCATCCACTCCTACCGGGTGCGCGGGCACCTGATGGCCGACACCGACCCGCTCGAGTACTCCCAGCGCAGTCACCCCGACCTCGACGTCACCTCGCACGGCCTGACCCTGTGGGACCTCGACCGCGAGTTCGCCACCGGGTCGTTCGGGGGTGACCGACCGTTCCTCAAGCTGCGCGACATCCTCGGCATCCTGCGGGACGCGTACTGCCGCACGATCGGCATCGAGTACATGCACATCCAAGACCCCGAGCAGCGGGCCTGGGTGCAGGCACGGGTGGAGAACCGGGCCGACCGCATGCCACGCGAGGACCAGCTGCGCATCTTGCACAAGCTGAACGAGGCCGAAGCCTTCGAGACGTTCCTGCAGACCAAGTACGTCGGGCAGAAGCGGTTCTCCCTGGAGGGCGGGGAGTCGACGATCCCGCTGCTGGACGAGGTGATCAACCAGGCCGCCGAGGCGGGGCTCGTGGAGGCCGCCGTCGGCATGCCGCACCGAGGCCGACTGAACGTGCTGGCCAACGTCGTCGGCAAGAGCTACGGGCAGATCTTCCGGGAGTTCGAGGGCAACATCGACCCGCGGACCGTCCAGGGCTCCGGCGACGTGAAGTACCACCTGGGCGCGGACGGCGAGGTCACGACCGAGTCCGGCGCCACCATCAAGGTGTCGTTGTCGGCCAACCCGTCGCACCTCGAGGCCGTCGACCCGGTGCTCGAGGGCATCGCCCGGGCGAAGCAGGACGTGCTCGATCGGGGCGAGGAGTTTCCGGTTCTGCCGATCCTGCTGCACGGCGACGCCGCCTTCGCCGGGCAGGGCGTGGTGGCCGAGACGCTCAACCTCTCCCAGCTGCGCGGCTACCGCACCGGCGGGACGATCCACGTGATCGTGAACAACCAGGTGGGCTTCACGACCGCTCCGCAGCACTCTCGCTCGAGCGTCTACTCCACCGACGTGGCGCGCATGGTGCAGGCGCCCATCTTTCACGTCAACGGCGACGACCCCGAGGCGTGCGTGCGCGTCGCGCGCCTGGCGTTCGAGTTTCGCCAGGCGTTCAACAAGGACGTCGTCATCGACATGATCTGCTACCGCCGCCGCGGCCACAACGAGGGCGACGACCCGAGCTACACCCAGCCGCTGATGTACGACCTGATCGAGCAGAAGCGCTCGGTGCGCAAGCTCTACACCGAGGCCCTGATCGGTCGTGGCGACATCACGATCGACGAGGCCGAGGAGGCCCTTCGCGACTACCAGGCCCAGCTCGAGCGGGTGTTCGACGAGACGCGCGACACCTCCGGCGAGGAGCCGGACTACTACAGCACCGTCCCGCGCTACCCGCGCAAGCCACGGCAGTCCCGTGGCATCACCACGGCCACCACGCCCGACGTGCTGGCCACTATCGCCAAGGCGTACGTGGACGTGCCGGACGGCTTCACCGTGCACCCCAAGCTGCTCCCGCAGCTCGAACGACGCTCGCAGGCGATCATGAACGGCGGCATCGACTGGGGCACCGGCGAGATCCTCGCCTTCGGCTCGCTGCTGATGGAGAACCGTCCGGTTCGCCTGGCCGGCCAGGACAGCCGCCGAGGCACCTTCGCCCAGCGCTTCGCCGTCATCATCGACCGGCATACCGGTGAGGAGTGGACGCCGCTGCGCCAGCTCGCCGATCACCAGGCGCACTTCTACGCCTACGACAGCCTGCTGTCGGAGTACGCCGCGCTCGGCTTCGAGTACGGCTACTCCGTCGCCCGCCCCGAGGCGCTGGTGCTCTGGGAGGCCCAGTTCGGCGACTTCCTCAACGGCGCCCAGACGATCGTCGACGAGTTCATCGTCTCCGGGGAGTCCAAGTGGGGCCAGCAGTCCGGTGTCGTGCTGCTGCTGCCGCACGGGTTCGAGGGCCAGGGTCCCGACCACTCGTCCGCGCGCATCGAACGATTCCTGACGCTGGCGGCCAACAACATGTTCAGCGCCGCGCAGCCCACCACCCCGGCCAACTACTTCCACCTGCTGCGCCGCCAGGCCCTCGACCCGCAGCACCGCCCGTTGGTGGTGTTCACCCCGAAGTCGATGCTGCGCAACAAGCGGGCCACGTCCGTCCCGGGTGACTTCACCAACGGCACGTTCTCGACCGTCATCGGCAGCGACAACCAGCGGCCGGAAGATGTCACGACGCTGCTGCTCTGCTCGGGCAAGGTGTACTGGGACCTGATCGTTGCGCACGAGAAGCTCGACACCGCTCAGGCCGGCCAGGTCGCCATCGCTCGGGTCGAGCAGCTGTACCCGATCCCCGTCGCGGAGATCTTGGCTGAGGCCCGGCGCTACGAGAACCTGCGCGAGGTGCGCTGGGTGCAGGACGAGCCCGCCAACCAGGGCCCGTGGCCCACGATGGCCCTGCACCTGCCGGGCCACCTCGAGCGCGTCGCGAACGGCGTGCCTCTGCGCCGGGTCTCGCGTCCGGAGTCACCTGCGCCGTCCGTCGGCTCGCACGCGATCCACCTGCAGCAGAACCAAGAGCTCATGTCTGAGGCGCTGCATACCGGGAGCTGAGCACATGTACTTCACCGACCGAGGCCTCGACGAGCTCGAGGACGCCCGTGGCGACGAGCAGGTCGTGATTGCCTGGCTCGTGGAGCGCATGCGCGAGTTCATCGACCTCAACCCCGAGCACGAGGTGGCGATCGACCGGTTGGCCAGCCACCTGGCCCGCCTCGACGACGACGAGGCTGCTGACGACGAGGAATGACCCGGCTCAGCGGGTCAGCACGATCTTTCCGAACACGTCGCCGGAGGCCATCGTGGCAAAGGCATCCGGCGCCTGGTCCATCGGCAGCGTCGAGTCGATGACCGGGCGCACCCCGCGCACCGCGCAGAACCTCAGCAGCCGCTCCAGCTCGTCGCGGGTGCCCATGGTCGAGCCGACCACGCGCAGCTGCAAGAAGAACACGCGGCTCAGCTCGGTGTCGGCCACGTACCCGGACGTAGCGCCGGAGATGACGATGCTCCCGCCGGGGCGCACCGAGCGCAGGGAGTGCTTCCAGGTCGCCTTGCCCACGGTCTCCATCACGCCGTCGACTCGCTCCGGCAGCCGAGCACCGGACTCGAACGCCTGGTCGGCGCCGAGGGCGAGGGCCTGGTCGCGCTTGTCCGCGTCACGGCTCGTCACCCACATGCGGTAGCCGGCTTGCGAGCCGAGCACGACCAGGGCGGTCGACACTCCCCCGCCCGCGCCCTGCACGAGCACCGTCGAGCCGGGCGCGAGCTCGGCCTGGGTGAAGAGCATGCGGTACGCGGTCAGCCACGCGGTGGGCATGCACGCCGCGTCGACCAGCGACATGCCCGCAGGCACGGGCACGACGTTGCGGCGCGGGACCGCCACGGCGTCGGCGAATGTGCCGGGGTGTCGCTCGGAGAGCAGCGAGCGCTTCGGGTCCAGTGTCTCGTCGCCGCGCCACTGCGGGTCGGAGATCACCGAGTGCACGACCACCTCGGTGCCGTCCTCCAGCTCGCCGGCGGCATCGCAGCCCAAGATCATCGGAAGCCGGTCGGCGGGCAGCCCCACACCGCGCAGGGACCAGAGGTCATGGTGGTTCAGGCTGGCTGCGCGCACCCGTACCGAGACCCAGTCCGGCGGCACGTCCGGCTCCGGCCGCTCTCCGACGACCAGCCCCTGTATCGGGTCATCAGCGTCCTGCGATGCTGCGTACACGGCGAACATGCGTCCCAACCTAGACGGGGCAGGCACGACGTTCTGCCCGGATTGCGGTAAACGGCACCCTCGAACACCCGAGTAGGGGGAAGATCGCACCATGGCGAGAACGCGCGGATGGATCGTGCTCCCGGCTGTAGCGGCCCTGACTCTGTCCGGGTGCTCCACTGCCGGTGACGACGACGAGGTTGCCAGCATCGTCCCGGCCTCCGTCGCCGAGGTGGGCACCCTCGTCGTGGCGACCGACCCGACGTTCCCGCCCGCGCAGCTGCGCGCCCCGGTGGAGTTCCAGTCGGTCCAGCGGGGCGAGCTCACCGGCTTCGAGGTCGACCTGGTCGTCGCCGTCGCCGACGAGCTCGGTCTCGACGTCGAGTGGTTCGACGCCCCGTTCGACCAGGTGCTGCGCAAGGTCCCCGGTGGCGAGGTCGACCTGGCCGCCTCGTCCATCACCGTGACCCCCGAGCGGGCCGCCGAGGTCGGCTTCGTCACCTTCTTCGCCACCGGCACTCAGTGGGGGGTGCGTGAGCCGAACACCACCGGCGTGACTCCCAACGATGCCTGCGGTGCCCGCGTGGCCGTCCAGACGGGCACGGTCCAGGCCGATGACGTCGCCGCGCGATCGGCGGCCTGCCAGGACGCCGGCAACGACCCGATCGAGGTCGTGGCCTTCGAGCGCCAGGACGAAGCGACGTCGGCGGTGCTGGCCGGCGTTGCCGACGCCTTCGTCGCCGACGCTCCCGCGGTGGAGTGGGCCGTGTCTCAGTCCAGTGGCTCGCAAGCCACCGCCAGCTCCATCACCACCGATCGGCTCAGCACGGTGGGTGCGGCCTACGACCCGGCCCCGTACGGCTGGGCGGTCGCTGACCCCGAGCTCGCCGCGGCGCTGCTTGAGGGGCTCCAGGCCGTGTACGACAGCGGTGACTACGACGAGATCCTCGAGTTCTGGGGCGTGTCCGAGGGCAGTATCGACACCTTCGAGATCGTCGGCGACGTCTGACCGACGACTCCGCCTGCAGTCAGCGCCGGGCGACCCCGTCGCGGCGTGCGCAGGTCGCAACGGCGGCAGCGATGGACGGGGCCACGCGACGGTCCAGCGCTGACGGGATGATGAAGTCCGCCGCGAGCCGGTCAGTGACCAGGCCCGCCAAGGCGTTGGCGGCAGCCACCTTCATGCCTTCGGTGATGCGTTCGGCCCGCACCGCCAGGGCACCGCGGAACATGCCGGGGAAGGCCAGCACGTTGTTGATCTGGTTGGGGAAGTCGCTGCGACCCGTCGCGACCACGGTGGCGTAGCGACGCGCCACGTCGGGGTGCACCTCGGGGTCGGGGTTGGCGAGGCCGAAGATGATGGCGTCGTCGTTCATACCGGCGAGGGCCCGCTCGGGCACCGTCCCGCCCGACACCCCGATGAAGGCGTCGGCGCCCTTGAGCGCGGCGGTGAGGTCACCGGTGACGCCATTGCGGTTCGTCATCATCGCCAGCTCGATCTTGTGCGCGGGCAGGTCGAAGCGGTGGTGACCGATTACCCCCTGGCGGTCGACCACCCGGATGTCGCCGATGCCGGCCTCGTAGAGGATCTTGGCGATCGCCACGCCGGCGGCTCCGGCACCGGAGATCACCACGGTGGTGTCGAGCACCTGCCGATGCGTGACGGTGAGCGCGTTGACCAGGGCTGCCAGCACAACGATCGCCGTCCCGTGCTGGTCGTCGTGGAACACCGGGATGCTCATGCGCTCCTGCAGCCGCTTCTCGATCTCGAAGCAGCGGGGCGCAGCGATGTCTTCGAGGTTGATGCCGCCGAACGACGGCTCGAGCCGGGCGACAGTGTCGACGAACTCATCCACGTCGGTGGTGGCGACGCACAGGGGGACGGCGTCGACGCCGCCGAACTCCTTCAGCAGGATCGCCTTGCCCTCCATGACAGGCATGGCCGCGGCCGGGCCGATGTCGCCCAGGCCCAGCACCGACGACCCGTCCGTGACGACGGCTACACATCCGCCGACCCAGGTGTAGTCGTAGAGCTGCTCGGGGTCGTCTGCGATGGCGGTGCAGACGCGGGCGACCCCGGGCGTGTAGGCCGCCGCCAGGTCGTCGCGGTCACCGAGCGGCACAGTGGGGCGAACCTCCATCTTCCCCTGCTCGTGCAGGGAGAAGACGGGGTCGTGGTCGTGCAGACCGATCGGGTGCAGCATCTCGAGCATCGGCTCGGCAGTCATCGTGCTCCTAGTGGAGGGTCAGCCCGTCATGGTCGCACAGCGCCGAGCGAGCGACACTTCGAGCCCTGCCGCCCCACCTGCCACAGCGACGCTCAGCGACGCGGGGAGGACTGGGCCGTCCGGGTCGGTCGGGGCCAGCCACGCAGCACGACCACGCCGAGCACGTCGTCATGCGGGACCGGACCGAGGGTCCACGAGTCGACGCCGGCGCGCGGGTTGTCCCGCTCGACCCACCAACCGGTCGGCTCCAGGTGCGTCGCCCGCTTCACCGCGACCGTGGCATCCGGTAGTCGCACCACCACCAGGCAGCCCGGGGTCACCGGACGTGACCGGGCCACAAGCAGCAGGTCGCCGTCGGTGAGCGTCGGGCGCATGGAGTGGCCCCGCACCCGGGCGACGAACCAGCCCGCGACGCCGGCTGCGGCTCCGATCGGGTGAGCGTCCGAGGGATCGACTGCTGGCCGGGCACGGCGCAAGCGGCCGCGATAGGCTCGAAGCATGCTTCGAAGCCTCCTCACCTCAGCCGTTGTCCCTGTCGTCGACGTGCACGCGCATTGTGACCTGCCGTGCGGCGTGTACGACCCCGCCCAGGCCCGAATCGAGGCACAGTCGGTCAAGGCATGTATGGAGAAGTACGCCGCTTCCGACGACCCGATCTTCCGTGCTCGCGCGGTCGAGATCAAGGAGCAGCGCTCCCACATGGTCAAGGAGCACCTGTGGGTGCTGTGGACCGACTACTTCAAGCCGCCGCACTTCGAGGCCTACCCCCAGCTGCACGAGCTGTTCAACGAGGCCACCAAGCTCGCCGGGGCCGCCGGCACCAAGGGAAGCCTCGACACCGCCGTGGCCGATGACCTGCTGGCCAAGATCGACGCCATCGCCGACATCTTCTGGGAGACCAAGAAGGCATGACCGTCCGGGCGGCCCGTCCTGGTGACGAGGCCGACATCCACCGGATGGTCGTCGAGCTGGCGGAGTACGAGCGAGCCGCCGACGCGGTGGCGTCGACACCGGCTGACCTGGCGGCGGCTCTCTTCGGGGACACCCCTTCCGTCTTCTGCCACGTCGTGCCCGGCGCCGACGGGCTCAACGCGTTCGCCCTCTGGTACGTGACGTACTCCACATGGACGGGGCGGCACGGTATCTGGCTGGAAGACCTCTACGTGCGGCCCGCGCACCGTGGTCGTGGGGTCGCCCGCGCGCTGCTCGCCGAGCTTGCCGCGGAGTGTGGGCGTCGCGGGTACCGTCGCCTGGAGTGGTGGGTGCTGGACTGGAACGACCCGGCGCTTGCGTTCTACAACTCGATTGGGGCCACGCCTATGTCGGAGTGGACGGTGCAGCGCCTGGACGGCCCGGCGCTGGAGGCCCTGGGAGGGGAGGCGACATGACCGTCGCCGCGATGGGCGTCGACGACGTCGTGCGCCTGGCCATACCGGCGAGCACTGCCTACGTCGGGGTTGCGCGCAGCCTTGCGGCCGGCATCGCCACCCGTCTCGACCTCGACCTCGACCACGTCGAAGACCTGCGGTTGGCCGTCTCGGAGGCGTGTGCCGTCCTTCTGCCCGACGCGACCCCGGGTGCCACGCTCGACCTGGTCGTGCAGGTGGCCGAGGCCGGCCTGGTCGTCGAGCTGTCGACGGCCACGTCCGGCGCGCCGATGCCCGCAGCACCCGACTCCTTCGCGTGGACCGTGCTCAGCGCGCTGGCTGACGGCGTCGCCACCGAGCGGGTCGACGGACGAACGAGCATCCGGCTGGAGTTCATGGCCGGTACCGACCCGGTCGTGCCTGACGGGGCACGGGGGTCGACCGGCACGTGACGTCCGGGCACGGCGACGACCCGCAGCAGCCACTGCGGGAACGCAGCCGCGCCCTGTTCGACGAGCTCGCCGCTCTGGACGAAGGTGACCCGCGCCGCCAGCACCTGCGGGGGGAGCTGGTCGAGATGCACGCCGGCCTGGCCCACAGCATCGCGCGCCGCTTCAGCCGGCGAGGACAGCCCGACGACGACCTGGCGCAGGTCGCGATGCTCGGACTGCTCAAATCGATCGACCGCTTCGACCCGAGCCGGCCGGTGGAGTTCTCCAGCTTCGCCACGCCCACGATTCGCGGGGAGATCCGACGGCACTTTCGCGACACCGCCTGGGCGGTGCACGTGCCCCGCGGGCTGCGTGAGCTCGCCGTGCAGATCCCGCCGGCTGTCGAGCAGCTGACCACCGAGCTCGGTCGATCCCCCCGGCCGAGCGAGATCGCCGATCATCTGGGCGCCGACCGACACCGTGTCGTCGAGGCGCTGGAAGCGGCCGACGCCTTCTCCGCGGTACCGCTTGACGCCACCACGCGGGATGGCCGCCCCACCGCCGAGACCCTGGGCTCAGTGGACGAAGCCCTGGAGCGCATCGACGAGCGGCTGGCGCTTCGTCCCCTCATCGAGGCGCTGGACGAGCGCGAGCGCACCATCTTGATGCTGCGGTTCTTCGAGGAGAAGTCCCAGAGCCAGATCGCGGCACAGGTGGGGATCTCGCAGATGCACGTGTCGCGTCTGCTGTCGAGGACCCTGACCCAGCTCAACGAGGGCCTGCAGGCAGCCGAGAGCCCCGTTCAGCCGCCACCGAGCCCCGTTCGACCGTAGGCGTCTCGCCCGGCCTCGCTGACGAGCAGCACGAGGCCGGCCACGGCCAGCGCGCCGAGGGCCACCGCACCGACCCAGAACCCCTCGGTGCCCATGCTGGCCGCCAACGGCAGGCACAGCACCTGAAGGAAGACCGCGGGTCCGTAGATCCAGCGAGCTCCCCGCCACGCGAAGTACGCAAGTGCCCCGACGACCACGGCGACCAGCAAGAAGTACGTGGACGACCCCCACGCCACCTCGGGCCGCGCGGCGTCCCCACGGGAGAGCCCGACGAGCTGCCAGATGGCGACACCCAGCGTCAGCGCCGTCTGCGCCCCCAGAACCGCCGCCACCTGCCGGTAGCGCTCGACGTCGTCGCCCACGTCGCCAGCCTAGGTCGCCCCACAGGTCGTTACGCTGCTGCATCGTGCGCACCCTGGTCGTGGTCAACCCGAACGCGACCTCGACCAGCCGGCGTACGCGTGACGTGCTGCTGTCCGCGCTTGCCGGCGCCGCCGAGGTCACGATCGCCTCGACCACCCACCGCAACCACGCCGCCGAGCTCGCCGAGGCGGCCCGGCTCGACGGGGTCGACGCCGTCGTGGCCTACGGCGGCGACGGGACGATCAACGAGGTGGTCAACGGGCTGCTCAGCGCCGGTCCCGGCCCCGAGGTGCCGATGCTGGGCGTACTGCCGGGCGGCAGCGCCAACGTCTTCGCGCGCAACCTCGGCCTGCCGCGCGACCCGCTGGAGGCGGCCGGCCGGCTGATCCGGGCGCTCCAGACGCCGGTGCGCACCCGCCGCGTCGGGCTCGGTCAGGCTGACGAGCGCTGGTACACGTTCAACAGCGGCCTGGGGTTCGACGCCGACACGGTCCACGCCGTGGAGAACGCACGGCACCGCGGCAAGCGGGCCACGCCCGGGCTCTACGTGCGATCGGCGGTGCGCGCGTACTTCAAGCAGGAGCGACGCACCCCGCTCATCTCCGGCGAGCTGCCCGGCGGCGAGCACCTACCTGAGCTGTTCCTGGCCCTGGTCACCAACAGCTCACCCTGGACGTACATGGGTCGTATGAGCATCCTCACCGCGCCGCGGTCGTCGTTCGACGCCGGGCTCGACCTGGTGGGGGCGACCTCGTTCGGCCTGCTCAGCACACTCAAGCACGCGACCGAGATCGTCGCCGGCCGCCAGGGCCCCCGGGGCCACGACATCGTGCACCGCCACGACCTGCCGTGGATCACCCTTCACGCGCAGCAACCGATGCCCATCCAGGTGGACGGGGACTACCTCGGCGAGACCACGCGCATGCACTGCCGGGCCGTCCCGGACGCCCTGCGGGTGCTGGTCTGAGCGTGGCGTAGGCGACTTCTGGCGCTAGGAGTGCCATTCGTGAAGGGATTCACATACACTGGTGCTCTCGCTCGCCGACTCCTGCCCGAGTCGGCGACACATCTGCCTGTAAGGAGTTCGCAGCCATGGACTGGCGCCACCGCGCTGCCTGCCGGGACGAAGACCCTGAGCTCTTCTTCCCCATCGGCAACACGGGCCCGGCCCTCCTCCAGATCGAGGAGGCCAAGGCCGTCTGCATGCGATGCGACGTGCGGGAGGCCTGCCTGCAGTGGGCCCTGGACTCCGGCCAGGACGCAGGCGTCTGGGGAGGACTGAGCGAGGACGAGCGTCGGGCCCTTCGTCGGCGCAACGCACGCGCCGCCCGTTCACGCGCCACCCGCGCCTGAAGGTCGCCGCACACCCGTCACCCTGGCCCGCCTCACAACAGGGGCAGCCTGAGCGTCACCCGCGTCCCCGGGTGCAAGCCGGCGAAGACCACCGAGCCGCCTTTCTCCGCCACCATGGTGGTCACGATGCGCAGGCCAAGGCTGTCGGTAGCGTCGACATCGAACCCCGTCGGCAGTCCCACCCCGTCGTCCTCCACGAGGATCACCAGGTCGCCCTGGTCCCGCGCCGCCGTCACCTGCACGGTTCCCGGTCGGTCGGCCAACCCGTGCTGCAACGAGTTCTGCACAAGCTCGGTGACCGCCATGGCGACCGGGGTGGCGACGGCGGCGGGCACTCGTCCGGCCCGACCCGAGAGCGCGACGTCGATGGCGTGCTCGGCGAGGGCCACCTCACCGACCATGGACGACAGCCGGGCGAGCACGTCGTCGAGGTCGACGTCCTCGTCGGTGGTCTCAGCGAGCATCTCGTGCACGACGGCGATGGACCCGACACGGCGCACCGACTCCTCCAGCGCCTCACGCGCGGCCGGGTCGCCGACGCGGCGCGCCTGCAGCCGCAGCAGGGAGGCCACCGTCTGCAGGTTGTTCTTGACCCGGTGGTGGATCTCGCGGATCGTCGCGTCCTTGGTGAGTAGCTGTTGGTCACGCCGCCGCAGGTCGGTTACGTCGCGCACCAGCACGATCGCGCCCTCCTTCCTTGCCCCCGGGTCGAGCGGGATCACGCGGACGGTCAGCACCGCCTTGCCGGAGTCCACCTCCACCTGCCGTGGGCGGGTGCCGGCGAGCACCGCGTCCAGGCCTTCGTCCACCTCTGCGGGCTGCGCCTGCAGCGAGCGTGTGGTGGCCCCGAGCGGTGAGCCCAGCAGGTCGCCGACCAGACCCAGGCGCCGGTAGGCCGAGACGGCGTTCGGGCTGGCGAAGGTCACCGTGCCGGTGGCGTCGAGTCGTACCAGCCCGTCCCCCACCCGCGGGGCGCCGCGACGGGCCGGCGAGTGCTGGGCCTCCTGCGGAAACCGTCCGTCGGCGATCATCCTGGCCAGCAGACCGGCGGCTTCGAGGTACACCAGCTCCAGTCGACTGGGCGTGCGGGCCGCCACCAGATTCGTGTTGCGGCCGATCACGGCGATCACCCGGCCACCGCGTGCCACCGGGATCGCCTCGACGCGCACCGGGATGGCGTCCCACCACTCCGGGTCGGAGTCGCGACGGATGCGTCCGGTCTCGAACGCGGAGTCGACCAGCAGCCGCCTACCGCGTTGCAGCCTCGTGCCGACCATGTCGTCGGCGTAGGAGGTGGGACCGGTGGTCGGGCGCATCTGCGCGCCGGCGACGAACCCGTCCTCGTCGATGGTCGGCAGCCACAGCACCAGATCCGCGAACGACAGGTCCGACAGCAGGTGCCACTGGCCGACGAGGGCGACGAGCCAGGCGACGTCGTCCTCGTCGAGCGCAGAATGCGCACGAGCCACTTCAGCGACGGACGGCACGGGCGAAGCGTAGGCCGAGGCCGCGACGGGTAGGTTCAGAAAGCGTGAGCACAGAGCAGAGCACGCCTGAGGCGACCCAGCCGACCGTCAGGACCGACGGCAACGCCGAGATCAGCGCACACGCCGGCACCCTCGCCCTCGCGGCAGCGCAGGCGTACGGCGTCGATGCCCTCTTCACACTGTCGGGGGCACACATCTTTCCGCTCTACGACGCGGCAGCCACCACCGAGCCGGGCATGCGCATGGTGGACGTGCGCCACGAGCAGACCGCGGTCTTTGCCGCCGAGGCCGCCGCGAAGCTCACCCGCAAGCCGGGTTTCGCCGCCGTCACGGCCGGCCCGGGAGTGACCAACGCGATCAGCGCGGTCACGCAGGCGCAATCGTCCGGCGTGCCGCTGCTCGTGATGGGCGGACGGGCGCCCGCCTTTCGGTGGGGAACCGGGGCACTTCAGGAGCTCGACCACCCCCCGCTGCTTGAACCGGTGACCAAGATGGCCGCGACCGCCGGTGACGCCGGCGCCGTCTACGCGACCGTGGCCGAGGCGCTGCGCGTGGCGACGATGCCGCATCGCGGCCCGACGTTCGTCGACGTACCCATGGACCAGCTGTTCAGCCACGCCAGCGTCGTGCCGCAACCGGCCGTCGCGGCCAGGCTGGCCGAGCCCGACCCGGACGCGGTGCGCGCGATCGCGCGGCTGCTGGCCCGCGCGAGCCGTCCGGTGCTCGTGCTGGGCTCAGACGTGTGGCTCGACGGCGCCGAGGAGGCCGCGCGGACGTTCGTCGACACCACCGGAGTCCCGGTCATGCCCAACGGCATGGGACGCGGCATCGTGGCGGGCGGGCACCCGCTGCTGGTGTCGAAGGCGCGTTCGGCCGCTCTCGGCGGGGCCGACCTCGTCATCGTGGCCGGCGCGCCCTTGGACTTCAGGCTCGGCTACGGCATCTTCGGCAACCCGCAGAGCCCGGCCCCGGTCGTCCACCTCACCGACGCACCGTCGCAGGTCGCCACGCACGTGCCGCTGGCCGGGTCGGCCTCGGGGTCACTGACCCGCATCTTCACCGACCTGCTGGCCGCGTGGGAGGCCGAGCCGACCCGTGCCGAGCGCCAGGGCTGGGCGGACGACCTGGCCGCAGGTGTCGCGGCGACCAACGAGCGCGACACGACCCTGCTCGGGGCCGAAGCAGACGGCGGCATCCACCCCGCCCGCGTCTACGGCGCCTTGCTGCCGCTGCTGAGCGACGACACGATCGTGATCGCCGACGGCGGCGACTTCGTGTCGTGGTCGGGCAAGTTCGTGGAGCCAGCCCGGCCCGGGGGGTGGCTCGACCCAGGACCGTACGGGTGCCTGGGAGCGGGTCTCGGTGCCGCCATCGGCGCCGGGGTCGTACGTCCGGAGTCGCCGCGCGTGCTGCTGCTCGGCGACGGCGCCGCCGGGTTCTCCCTGGCCGAGCTCGAGACCCTGGTGCGCCACGACCTGCCGACGCTGGTGGTGGTGGGCAACAACGGGGCGTGGGGGCTGGAGAAGCACCCGATGCGCATGCTCTACGGCTACGACGTGCTCGCCGACCTGCGCCGCGACACCCGCTACGACGTGATCGCCCAAGCCATGGGCGCCGATGGGGAGACGGTGGCCGACCCATCGGGGCTGTCCGACGCGCTGGCACGCGGCCTCGCGTCCGGGACGACCTACGTCGTCAACGTGCTGCTCGACCCGGAGGTCGCCTACCCGCGCAAGACGACCGGGGTGTGAGCACTCGCGGCGTCGTCTGCCGGACGCCGCCTACAGGCGGCCGAGAAAGGCGTCGCGGTCGATGATCACGCGTGTGATGCGACCGTGCCCGACGACGCGGCGGTCGCCCGGGTGCTCGGCGGTCACCTCGAAGTGCAGCGTGCGGCCCTCCACGTGCACCAGCGCGGCCCGCACCGCCACCTTGTGCCCCACCGGCGAGGCCTGCAGGTGGTCGAGCTCGACCCGGGTGCCGACGGATGTGGACGGCCCACCCAGCCACGGTGCCACGGCGCGCACTGTGCACTCTTCGGCCATGGCGAGCAGGCGTGGCGTGGCCAGCACCGGCACGTCGCCGGAGGCAAACGCTACGGCGGTGTCGGCCTCACCGACCTCGTAGACGACCTCGGCGGTGGCTCCGACCTGCGGCTGGTTGCTCATGGTCGTCACGATAGGACGACGAGCACGTCCCCCTCTTGCACGACATCCCCGACCGACACGGCGACCTCGACCACGGTGCCGCCTTGCTCGCTGCTCACCGGGATCTCCATCTTCATCGACTCCAGCAGCACCAGCGGCTCGTCCGGCGCGACTGCGCGTCCGGCCACCACCAGCACGTCGAGAACGTTGCCGACGAGCTCGGCCCGGACGACGCCCGGAGCACCCGAGGTGCCCGGCACGTCAGAGGGTCTCGTGCGTCACCGACACACGGATGCGCTGCACGACCCGCAGCCGCAGCTCGTCTGGCGCGTGCTCGTGCCCGCAGCAGCGCTGAAGGACGGCGCGCACAGCCTCCTGGAGCTCTTCGACCTGGACGCCGTACTGGTCCAGGCACGGTTGGCACTCACGAAGGTGCTGCTCGATGGCGGAGTAGTCGACCGGTGACCCGGAGCCGAGCGTGTGGTCGAGGAAAGTCGAGACGCGGGCCAGGACCTCGCCGCAGTCGGTCTCGTGCGGGCTGCCACAGCTCATGTCGTGGCCCCCTCGGCGCCGCCGGAGATGACGCCGCGATCAATCGCGTAGTCGTTCAGCAGTGCGCGCAGCTGTTTGCGGCCCCGGTGCAGACGCGACATGACGGTTCCGATCGGCGTACCCATGATCTCGGCGATCTCCTTGTAGGCGTACCCCTCGACGTCGGCGTAGTACACCGCCATCCGAAAGTGCTCCGGAAGCGCCGCCAGGGCCTCGCGGATGTCGCGATCGGGCAGACGCTCCAGCGCCTCGACCTCGGCCGACTTCAGCCCGCCGGACGTGTGCGCCTCGGCCCTGGCCATCTGCCAGTCCTCGACGTCGTCGGTGTTGGCCTGAAGCGGCTGGCGCTGCTTCTTGCGATAGGTGTTGATGAAGGTGTTGGTCAAGATGCGGTGCAGCCACGCCTTGAGGTTGGTTCCGTCCGTGTACTGGTGGAACGCTGCGAACGCCTTGGCGAACGTCTCCTGCACGAGGTCTTCGGCATCCGTCGGGTTGCGCGTCATGCGCAGCGCAGCGCCGTAGAGCGAGTCGATGTGCGCCAGAGCGTCCCGCTCGAAGCGGGCGACCCGCTGCTCGGGCGTCTCAAGGTCGGCCGGGACCGCGGAAGGGCTCACGACAGACCAGGGTAACGACGTCTGAGCAGACGTCGACCGCGGCGCCGGCAGCGAGGAGTCGTCGCCGAGCAGACCGGTGGCTCGTTCGGCCAGCAGCATTGGCGCTCCTTCCTGGCGGCGCGACCCTCGTACCGCCCTCGTGCGTGGGCAAGAACGCTGCACGCGTGGCGGCGATTCCCGCACGGCTCCTACGCTGGTCTCGTGAGCACCTCAGCCGACACGCGCGCACCGTCGATGTTCCACTCCCTGCTCGCTCAGCAGATCGGGCACGAGTTCGGCGCGTCCCAGCAGTACGTGGCGATCGCGGTGTGGTTCGACCAGCAGGCCTTGCCGCGGCTGGCCGCGCACTTCTACGCCCAAGCATTGGAGGAGCGCAACCACGCCATGATGATCGTGCAGTACCTCATGGACCGAGACGCGCCGGTGACGATCCCCGGGGTGTCCGACGTCCGCAACGACTTCGACACCATCGACGAGCCGATCGAGCTGGCGCTGCGCCAGGAACGCACGGTCACCGAGCAGTTCGAGGCCCTCATCCGCACGGCGCGTGACGACGGCGACTACCTCGGCGAGCAGTTCACCCACTGGTTTCTGAAGGAGCAGGTCGAAGAGGTCGCCTCGATGTCGACGCTGCTGCAGACGGCGCGACGTTGCCTGGACAACCCGCTGGTGATGGAGGACTACCTGGCCCGCGAGGCCGGCGCCGAGAGCGCGGACCTGACCGCACCGCACCCGGCCGGCGGATCGGTCTGAGCAGACTGCCCCGCTACGCCGGTCGCCGGGTCACGGCCATCGGCTGACGAAGCCGGCGACGGCAGCAACAACCGCCGCAGGGTCGCTGCGAAGCGAGTGGTCCCCGGCGACGCCCACCACCGCACGTCCGGGGGCCGCCCCCAGCTCGCCGGGATGGCCGAACGGGTCGTTCGCACCCTGCACGACGAGAACCGGCAGGCCTGCGGCGTCGAGCTCGCCCGCCCGGCTCTTCTCCGGCTTGCCGGGCGGGTGCAGCGGGAAAGCCAGGGCAACGACTCCCGCTGCCCCGGTTGCCAGCGCCGTGCGGCAGGCGACGCGGGCACCCGCGCTTCGCCCGCCGACCAGCAGCGGCAGGTCTCGCGGCACGTCCGCCAGCACCTGCAGCCACGCGTCGTCCAGCGTGGCGGGGGCCGGGGCGACCCGCCGCCCTGCGACCCGCCACGGCTGCTCGACAAGCCAGACCTCGGTGCCTGTGCCAGGCAGGGCGTGAGCGAGGGCGAGCAGGTCGGGCGCCTGCACTCCCCCGCCGGCACCGTGCCCGAGCAGCAGGCGGCGCCGCGGCTCGGGGGCGCTCCAGACGTGCAGCCGGGCGGCCCCGCGGGTGGTTCCCGTCTCCCGCAGGGCTGGGGACGACTCACCGGCCTCGGTCACGACACATCCAGCACGTCGTCCGGCGGGAGCGGCTCGGTGAGCCCGGGCCCGTTGTTGCGCACGTTGTTGACCTGCGTGCTCACCGGGTAGACCTCCAGCGGACCCGGCGCCGCCGGAGCCAGCAGGTCGAGCACGTCGTTCGGGTCCCTCGTCTGCGGGTCGAGCCACGCGGCGTGGTGGTCGGCGTCGATCATCAGCGGTGCCCGGTCGTGGATGCGCCCGGTGTCGTCCGGCGCAGAGGTGGTCAGCAGCGTCATCGTGGTCAGCCACGCCGCCGGGTCGTCCGGCTCGGCGTCGGCCGGACGCCAGAACTCGTACAGCCCGGCCAGCGCGAGGGGCCTGCCGTCGGGGCGGTGGATGTAGAACGGCTGCTTGCGGGGCTTGTCGGTGCCCGAGGTCGTCGCCGGCGTGTACCACTCGTAGTAGCCGTCGGCGGGCACCAGGCAGCGGCGGCGGGAGAACGCCCGCCGAAAGGCCGGCTTGTGCGCCGCCGTCTCGAGCCGGGCGTTGATCATGCGGCTGCCGATCGAGGGATCCTTGGCCCACGACGGCACCAGCCCCCATCTCACGACGCGCAGCCCGCGGTGCGGCTCAGGCTCGTTGCTGTGCCCGCGGGTCACCACGGCGTACACCTGCTTGGTGGGTGCCACGTTGTAGTCGGCCGGCAGCACCACGCCGTCGGTCTCGTCCCGCTCCACCTCGAACTCGGTGACGAGGTCGTCCGGTGACCGGCTGGCTGCGTATCGCCCACACATGGCAGTGATTCTTCCAACGCGGGGCCGTGCGGGACACTGGGCCGGTGAGCGAATCCTCGTCGTGGCGCGCGCCGGTGGCCCACGCCCCGGTCGACGCCGCGGTCGAGGTTCCCCCGTCCAAGTCCCTGATGGCCCGCCACCTGGTGCTGGCCGCCCTGGCCGACGAGCCCACCGCGCTGCACAACCCGCTGGTCGCCCGCGACTCTCTGCTCATGGCCGACGCGCTGCGCACCCTCGGGGCAAAGGTTGCGACGCCGATGGCCGGGCCGTGGACGGTGCAGCGGGCAGCGCACGCAGCCCGCGGCGACGTCGACTGCGGGTTGTCGGGAACCGTCATGCGCTTCGTCCCACCGCTGGCAGCCCTCGCCGACGCACCCGTGCGCTTCGACGGCGACCCCCGGTCCCACGCCCGGCCCATGTCCGGGCTGCTCGACGCGCTGCGCGCGCTCGACATCGCGGTCTCGCCAGGCGACGCGACCGGTCTGCCGTTCGCCGTGCACGGAACCGGACACCTCGTCGGCGGCACGGTCGAGGTGGACGCCCGGGAGTCCAGCCAGTACGTCTCCGGCCTGCTGATGGCCGGGTGCCGATTCGCCGACGGGCTGAGGTTGCGCGCGGTCGGCATCCCCCCGAGCGCTCCGCACATCACGATGACCGTCGAGACGATGCGCGAGCGGGGCCTGGACGTCGCGCAGTGCACCCCGACGACCTGGACGGTGCGCCCGGGCATCCCGTCCGGCGGCGACGTGACCGTGGAGCCGGACCTGTCCAACGCCGCGCCCTTCGTAGCGGCCGCCCTGGCCACCGGCGGGGTCGTGCGGGTGCCTGGCTGGCCGGAGCACACGACGCAACCGTCGAACGAGCTGTTGCATCTGCTGGGCCGACTCGGCGCTGAGGTAGTGCTTGATGGCGGCGTGCTGACGCTGCGCGGGCCCGAGACGATCACCGGGCTGGGGCGCACCGACATGTCGTCGGTGGGTGAGCTCGTGCCGACCGTCGTGGCTCTCGCCGCGCTCGCAGACTCCGAGACCACCATCACCGGCGTCGCGCACCTGCGCGGTCACGAGACCGACCGGCTCGCCGCGCTGAGCCGCGCGCTGCGAGGGCTTGGCGGCAGGGTCGCGCAGACTGACGACGGGTTGCACGTCACGCCGACGCCCCTGCACGCGGGCACGGTGCAGGCGGAGGGCGACCACCGGATGGCGACCTTCGCGGCGATCCTCGGTCTGGCCGTCCCCGGCATCGTCGTGGACGACGTCAGCGTGACCACCAAGACGATGCCCGACTTCCCGCGGCGGTGGCAGGCGATGCTGGCGTGAGCAGCCGGTCGGGGCGCGACTACGAGCACTTCGAGGACGACCTGCACGCGCGGGCGTCTGGGCGCAACTCTCGCCCGCGAAGCAAGCGCCGTCCGACGCACGAGCACGCGGTCGCGGCTCGGGTCACCACGGTCGACCGGGGCCGCTACACCTGCCGGGTCGAGGACGTCGACGGCCGGACCGGCCCCGAGGTCACCGCGGTGCGTGCGCGGGAGATGCGTCGAGGCGGCGTCGTGGTCGGTGACCGGGTGGGCCTGGTCGGTGACGTCAGCGGTGAGACGGGCACCCTGGCCCGCCTGGTGCGGGTCGAGCCGCGCTCGACCACGCTGCGCCGCACCGCCGACGACACCGACCCGGTCGAGCGGGTGATCGTCGCCAACGCCGACGTGCTCGGGATCGTCACGGCCGCCACCGACCCGCAGCCCCGTCCGCGACTGATCGACCGCTGCATCGTGGCGGCCTACGACGGCGGGCTGGCCCCCCTGCTCGTGGTGACCAAGACCGACCTGGCGCCTCCGGACGACCTGCTGACCACCTACTCCGCCCTGGACGTCCCCGTGGTGGCCATCCGTCGGGACCAGAGCCCCGATGGTCTTCACGACATGCTGCACGGCCACCGCAGCGTGCTGGTCGGGCCGAGCGGGGTCGGTAAGTCGACCCTGGTGAACGCGCTCGTGCCGGACGCCGAGCGGGCGGTCGGCGGAGTCAACCCGGTCACCGGACGCGGCCGGCACACGTCCAGCTCGGCTATCGCGCTGGCGCTGCCCGACGGCGGCTGGGTGATCGACACCCCGGGCGTGCGCTCGTTCGGGCTGGCCCACGTCGATCTGGACCGGGTGCTGCGCTCGTTCCCTGACCTCGCCGCCGGGGCTGACGCCTGCCCCCGCGGATGCGACCACCTCAACGACTCGTGCGCGCTGGACGCCTGGGTAGGCGCCGGTCAGGCGAACGCGCCACGGCTGGACTCCTTGCGACGCCTGCTGGCTGCCCGCGACGAAGCCGATGACGGCTTCTAGCACCCCGTCCGGCTGCGGGATCCGTCCTCACGGGTCGCTGGCGTCAAGGCGGCATCTGCGTCGGCGGGGCAGCCTGAACTGCACCGCGACACCTCGTATCGCAACCTCACCTGCACCGCGACAGGGCCTAGGTGACCCACGTTGCACCGCGATGCGGTGGGGGCATGCCAAGACGCACCTTGACGCCCACGCGCCGCACCTCGACGGCGCGCGGCGCAGCCTCGATCGGCTCAGGGGGTGACGTGCGATCGCCCACGACGGTGTCGTACGCGAAGGCGGCGACGACCCCTGCGACCAGTACCGAATCAACGGTGATCTCTTCGGGCCCCATATCGGGTCGCAGGGCTACCACGACCACTAGTGCCGCCATCGCTCACAGGTCGCCCCACACCGACACGGCTCCGGAGTGCCCTGCCAGCACCGTCCAGACGGTAGCCCCGACCCAGACCACCACCGCGGTCACCGCCAGCACTCGGTGCCAGCGATGCTGCGGCCCGACGAGCGCCCAGGCCAGCACCAGGGCCGCAGCTGGCAGGAGCAGCCAGGGCAGCGCGTCGGAGACGTTCGCGTGGCTCGCCACCTCGGGCGACCCCGGGACGCGGCGCAGCAGCGACTCACCCGACGAGCGGGCGACGACGCCGGCAGCGGCGGCGCCGACCGCCAGCCCAGCGAGCACCAGGCGCAACCGGTCGAACCATGTGCGGCTCACCGCAGCAGCCACCGTCCCCACCGCCACCAGCGGGACGAGCACGACGACCGCGTGCACCACCAACGGGTGCATGGGCAGGCCGAGGATCTCGTTCACGGGCGCCGAGTATGCCCGCGATCGTCGCGACGGGCGCTCGCTACGCTGCGGCGACGTGCCCGCTGAACCTGCCTACCACGACCTCACCGCTGACCTCGACCTGGCGCACGCGCTGGCCGACGAGGCCGATCGCATCACCCTCGACCGGTTTCTCGCCGCCGACCTGGCCGTGACGACCAAGCCCGACACCACGCCGGTCACCGATGCCGACCGGGCGGTGGAACGGGCCGTGCGCAGGCTGCTCGGCGAGCGCCGTGACGACGACTCGATCCTCGGCGAGGAGGAAGGCGGTACGCTCGACGGGCGCACGTGGGTGATCGACCCCATCGACGGCACCAAGAACTTTGTTCGCGGAGTCCCGGTCTGGGCGACCCTGATCGGGCTGGTGGTCGGCGACGAGGTTCCGCTCGGCATGGTCAGCGCCCCGGCGCTGGGCCGCCGATGGTGGGCGAGCGCCGGGCAAGGGACGTGGACGACGTTCGCCGGGTCGACCCCTCGGCGATGCCACGTCTCGGCGGTGAGCCGGGCGGCTGACGCGTACCTGAGCTACGCCTCGCTCGGCGGGTGGGGTCAGCGCACGGAGCGGCTCGAGCCGCTGATCGACGAGTGCTGGCGCACCCGGGGGTTCGGGGACTTCTGGTCGTACATGCTGCTCGCCGAGGGCGCGGTCGACATCGCGACCGAGCCTGAGCTGGCCCTGCACGACATGGCCGCCCTGGTGCCCATCGTGACCGAGGCAGGCGGCTGCTTCACCGACCTGGCCGGGACGCCAGGTCCGTTCGGGGGCAATGCGTTGGCCACGAACTCGCTGTTGCACGAGCAGGCCCGTGCCCTGCTCAGGTCGTGATCAGGCGTCTTCCTCGTCCTTGTCGTCCTCGTCTTCGTCGTCCAAGGACGCCTCACGCTCATCGCCGGTGTCGAAGAAGGTGTCGAGGTACTCGTCGGGGTCGAGGTCGCTGTCACGCAGCAGTGAGAACACCTCGGCGCCGCTGGTCGGATCCTCCGGCATGACGTAGGCCTGCGCGAAGCCGAGAAAGCTCGCCCCGACGTCAGCGGCGTACTCGGTGGCCTCGGCCTCGGCGAGCAGCACCGCCTCGTCGAAGGTGCCGGCCTGCCAGATGGTCACGCGCTCCTCATAGGTGCCTTCCGGGTCGTGGAACACGCATCGGACCCCGAACCAGTCAGCCATGAGCGCACCTCGTCCCGCCACCTGCACCCGCTGTGGGCGCGTGGTGACGCTACCCGTCGACGGCAGCCTGCGGGGCCACGGGGGCGGACTGGTCGGACGGGCCTCCGGCTGCGGACACGTCGGACGCGGAGCCCGGCGCACCGGCCCCCGGTTCGTCCTGCCCGCCACTCTCGTTCGAGCCGTCCGGCGCGTCGCCGCGGGAGCGCAGGTAGGTCGCGACGGTGTGCAGCACGGCGACCAGCGGCACCGCGACGATGGCCCCGATGATGCCGAACACGATCCCGCCGGCGGAGATCGCCAGCACGATGGCGAGGGGGTGGATGCGCACCATGCGCCCCATGACCAGCGGGGCGAACAGGTTGCCCTCGATCTGCTGGATGGCGACGATGCCCGCCAGCACGAGCAGCGCGACCACGAAGCCTTGGGTGACGAATGCGACGAGCACCGCCACCGCGCCGGACAGGAACGCGCCCACCAGCGGGATGAAGGCACCGAAGAACACCAGCACACCCAGCGGAAGCGCCAGCGGCACGGACAGGATGAGCAGCCAGATTGTCACGACCACGCCGTCGAAGGTCGCCACCAGAACAGTGCTGCGCACGTAGGCGATGAGCGTGGCGAAAGCAGCCTGGCCGGCCTGGTCGGCGTCACCGCGAAACGAGCGAGGCACCAGCGACAGGCACCACTCGAAGATGTTGCGCCCGTCGAACAAGAAGAAGAACAGTGCGAACAACGCGATCGCCAGACCGGCGAACACCTCGGCGGCCGCTCCCGCCGTGGACAGCGCACCAGAAGCCAGCCGGTCCTGGTTCGACGTGATGGCCGAGCTGACCTGGTCGACGAGGTTGCTGATCTGGTCTTCGCTGAGGCTGAGCGGCCCGGTGGCCAGCCACTCCTGGATCTGCTCGATGGCCCGTTGCGCCTCGTTCGCTACCTGCCCGAACTGCCCACCCACCTGCTGGCCGACCACCGTGAGGACGCCGACCATCACCACGACGAACCCGGCGAGCACGACCCCGGCCGCTGCGCCGCGGCGCCACCCTGCCTGGGTCAGCCGCCACACTGTGGGGGCCAGCAGCGCCGCCAAGAGCAGGGCGACGACCAGCGGGAAGGTGACCACCCTCAGCTGCCACGAGACCCAGCCGAGCAGCGCAACAGCAGCAGCGATCAGCAGGATGCGCCACGACCAGGCGGCGGCGTAGCGGATGCTGGTGGGTACCAGGTCTTCCGGCGACGTCGTCGGCGCCGGACTGGCCACGCCCGACCCGTGCGCGGTGTCGTCGTCGACCGTCCGAGGCGTGGCCAGGGCTCCGCTCGGGGCGCGCGGGCGCCCGTCCGCCGATCGCTTCTCGGCTTGGGCACGACGGGCCGCGGCCCGGTCGCGGGCTGTCCGGAACCGGCGGCTCGCCGACTGACGAGCCTGGTCGAGCGCCACGTCCTCAGACTGTCACACACTCGCCACGCGGGCGCTGGTCGACACCGACTCCTCGGACGACCTCGCGGGCCCGCACCTAGGCTTGCGGCACCTCGCCAACCCTTGGAGGCCCCATGAGCACCGCCACTACCTCGCACGACCGCGCCTGGTATGCCGTCGACGTCAGCCACGCGGCCAAGCTGTTGCGCACCGACCCGTCGGTCGGCTTGTCGAGTGCGGACGCGGCGCGGCGGCTGAAGGAGGACGGCCCCAACTCGATCCCGAAGGAACCGCCGCCGTCGCGCCTCTCGATCGCGGCTGCTCAGCTTGCCGACCCGATGAACGTCATGCTGGTGGCCGTCGCCGTGATCAGCATCCTGGTCGGCGAGAGCTCGACGGGGCTCCTCGTGGGAGCCCTGGTGCTGCTCAACGTGGTGCTCGGGACCAACCAGGAGATGAAGGCGCAGGCAAGCGTGGCCGCGCTGGACCAGCTGCAGGTGCCCTCGGCGCGGGTGCTGCGCGACGGCACCCTCGTGCAGCTTGACGCGTTGGACCTCGTCGTCGGCGACCTGGTGATGCTCGAGGCCGGTGACCTGGTGCCGGCGGACGGGCGGATCACGACGTCGGCGACGTTGGAGGTCGCCGAGGCGGCGCTCACCGGCGAGAGCGCGCCGGTGGCCAAGGACGCCTCGACGCTGGACTCCGACGACGTGCCGCTCGGCGACCGGTCGAACATGCTGTTCCAGAACACCTCGGTCACGCGCGGTACTGCTGCGCTGATGGTGACCGCCACCGGCTCGGGCACCGAGATGGGCAAGATCGCCGGACTGCTCACGTCCGTCACCCGCACGAAGTCGCCGCTGCAGAAGGAGCTTGACGGGGTCACCAAGTGGCTGGGCCTGATCTCGTGGCTGGCGGTCGCCGTGATCGTGGTCGTCGGCTGGGCTCGCGATCTTGAGTTCAGCACGCTCGTGCTGCTGGCGGTGTCGACGGCGATCGCGGCGATCCCGACCGGCCTGCCTACCTTCGTCCAGGCCATGCTCTCCAGCGGCGCGCGCCGCCTCGCCGACGCGAAGGCCGTGGTCAAGAACCTCACCGACGTCGAGACGCTCGGCTCGACGAGCGCCATCAACAGCGACAAGACCGGCACGCTCACGATGAACGAGATGACCGCCGTGTCGATGCTCACCGGCGGCAGCTGGTACAGCGTGCAGGGCAGCGGCTACGAGAAGGTCGGCGCGATCCTGCACACCGCCGACGAGGAGGTGCCCGACTTCACGCCGCTCGCCCTCGGACTGACCCTGTGCAGCGACGCCACCGTCTCTGACTCCGGCACCGTGGTCGGCGACCCCACTGAAGCGGCGCTGGTGGTGCTGGCGGCCAAGATCGGCGTCGACGCCGAGGTGACTCGGCGCGAGGTGCCACGACTGGCCGAGGTGCCCTTCGACTCCGCCTACAAGTTCATGGCGACGTTCCACGAGGCGCCCCGCCGCGCGGCGTCCGAGCGGGTCGTCGAGGCGGTCAAGGGAGCGCCGGACGTGGTGCTCAAGCGCTGCTCCGAGGCCTTGTGGCACGGAGAGGTCGTCCCGCTGGAGAACGTGCGGGCCGAGATCGAAGCGGCGAACGCGTCGTTGTCCGAACGCGGGCTGCGCGTGCTGTCGTTCGCGGTGCGCTTCATCGCCGAGGACGAGCGCGACGCCGCCACGGCCGACCCGATGTCGTACGTCGACGACCTGCTGTTCGTGTCGCTCGTCGGCATCATCGACCCCCTGCGCCCCTCGGCCAAGGCTGCCGTCGCCACGGCGCTGCGCGCGGGAATCGACGTACGGATGATCACCGGCGACCACGCGATCACGGCCCGGGCCATCGCCGATGACCTCGGCCTTGCCGACGGCATCATCACCGGGTCGCAGCTGCAGCGGGCGAGCGACGAGGAGCTGCTGGAGCGACTGGACCACCTGCACGTGTTCGGCCGTGTGGCACCGGAGGACAAGCTACGACTCGTCGAGCTCATGCAGCGCGACGGCACGGTCGTCGCCATGACCGGCGACGCCGTCAACGACGCCGCCGCACTGAAGCAGGCCGACATCGGGGTGGCCATGGGCTCGGGCAGCGAGGTGACGAAACAGGCCGCCAAGATGATTCTCACCGACGACAACTTCGCCACCCTCGTCCACGCCATCGAGCTGGGGCGCGACATCTACGGCAAGATCAGTGCGTACCTGCGCTACCAGCTGCAGGGCCTCTTCGGCGTCCTGCTGCTGATGATCATCGCCACCGTGTTCAACATCAACAGCGGAGCTGCGCTGACCCCGGGAATGCTGCTGTTCGTCAACTTCGTGATCGGGGTGTTCCCCGTGCTGGCGGTCATCTCCGACGGGGTCGACCCCACGATCATGGACCGTCCCCCTCGCGACTCCGAGGCACGTGTGGTCAACCGAGGCACCGTGATCCGCTGGGCGACCATGGGTCTCGTGCTGGCCGTCTCGGCGACGATCCCGCTCGTGCTCGGCCCGGACGAGCCGTCTCTGGACGGCCCGTCGGTGTCGATGACGATGGCCTTCGTCGTGTCTGCCCTGGCCGCTCTGGGGCTGGGCTGGACGGCACGACGCGACCCCGGACCGTCCTTCGACGGACCGCCCTTTCCCTACCTGGCCTGGATCGCCGGCGGGGCGGCGCTGCTCGTCCTCTCCGTCGAGCTCGACGCCATGCAGGCGTGGCTGCAGACGACCAGCCTCACCGGCGGGCAGTGGGTCGGGGCCGTGGTGCTCGCGCTCGTCGCCCCGCTTGTCGCAACGGTGGAGAAGGAGGTGCGCCGGCGTCGTCAGCCGGCGGCACCCCAGGTGTCGTCCATGGGCGAGCTGCCCGAACCGATCGGGATCTCGACCGGCCGGTAGGTGTAGAAGAGCGTGCACCCCTCGTCACCGACAGCGGCGACCTCGTGCGCGACACCCGGTGGGATGTAGGCGTAGGAACCCGCGTCGAGGTCACGGTCGACGATGCGCGCCGTGCCCTGGGTGACGAGGAAGTGGTGGTGCGCCCCCTGGTGCACGTGCGACGGGTTCACCGCGCCAGGCTCAAGCCGAAAGAGACCGAGCACGACGTCACCAGATCGCCACAGAACCTTGTGCGACACCCCCTGGCTGTCGCCCAACGACTTCCACGGCAGGTCGTCGACCGCGGCGGAAGCCATAAGAATCAGGTGACCTAGGTCATCACGTCCGGACGGGGCGGCTGCAGACACTCGAACCTCCTGCGACGATCGTTGGCAGTGCTGAGCCTAGCGAGGTCGTGTGATCATGCGGGCATGACCGTGCCCTCACTCGACCCCGGCACCTATCTCGTGCTCACGTACGACTACGTGCCCGACATCCTCGACCGCCGCGACCCGGTGCGTCCCGCGCACCTCGAGCACGCGCAGGCTGCCAAGGAGCGCGGCGACCTGCTCAACGTCGGAGCAGTCGGGTCACCGCCCACCCGCGCCCTGTTCGTCTTCGCAGACGTCGCGCCCGAGGCCGTCGATGCCTACGCCGACGCCGACCCGTACGTGACGGCCGGCCTGGTCACCGATCGGCGGGTGGATCCGTGGACGGTGGTCGTCTGAGGGCCTGAGTCGCCTCGAACTCCGCGCGGCGCCAGGGCACGATGCCTTCGAGCTCGGCTGACAGCGAGAAGCTCAACACGGTTCGAACCAGCACCAGCAGCCCGAGGGTCGCGATGCTCTCCACGGTCAGCTCGACCGCCACCGTCTGCACGATGTCGGCGGCGACGAGTACCTCCAGCGCGAGCAGCAGCACGCGCCCGAACGATCGCCGGGCGCGCTCGTACACCTTCTCCCCCGCCAGGGCGTCGCGCAGCGCCCAGTACGCGGTGAGCAGGCCACCGACAACCAGGATGGTGATGCCCGCGAGCTCGATGAGCCGGGCCACCGCCTCGGCGATGTCGGCGAACACACCCGTCGGCACGAGGCCGTTCGACTCCCCTTCCGCGCTCACAGTGCCACCGTAGCGAGTGACCGCTTGCGCAGCGGGGGGCCCCGGGACGGGCCTACTGTGACCGAACGCCGCACCGGAGGGAGGTCCACCGACATGACCCGTCTGCACGCGCTCGACGCCGTCTGGCTGGAGATGGAGAAGGGTGGGCCCGCGCTGGCACCCGGGCTGCTCAGCGTGCTCGACGGTCCTGCGCCGCCGGTGGCGCAGGTGCGCGCACTGGTGGCCGAGCGCATCGAGCGGGCACCCGGGCTGCGCTGGGTGCTCGACGAGGACTCGTCCGTTCGCCGACCGCAGTGGCGCGACGCCGGCATGCCAGACCTACGCCAGCACGTGCGGGCGGTGCGCATCGGTGCTGACCCGGACCAGCTCGCCGACCTGGTGTCGGCGTTCGTCGAGCAGCCGCTGGACCGCTCACGGCCGCTCTGGGAGGCGCTCGTGGTGCGAGGGCTCGCCCACGGCCAGTGGGCGTTCGTCTGGCGACTGCACCACTCCGTCGCCGACGGCATCGCGTCGCGGGCTGTGATGGGCCACCTCATGGACACCCAGCCTGACGGCGGGCCGACGCTGGCCGATGCCGCCGTGTCGGGGGCGCTGCCGGTGACCTCCGGGGGCTACGACCGCCCGACGCACCTACCGGGGCGCATCGGTCGAGCCATCGAAGGGGCGGTCACTGCCGTGGCGTCGGCGATCAAGCACGCGCCGGAGGCCGCTCACGTGGTGGCCGACGTGACCCCCCGTCCCCCCGGCTCGTTGACCGGACCGTTGTCGGGCCGACGCCGCTGGGTCTTCGGCACCGAAGACCTGGCCCTGGCCAAGACGGCGAAGAAGCGCCATGGGGCGAGCCTGAACGACGTCATCCTCGCGGCCGTCGCGAACGGCTACCGCACGCTGCTCGTGGGTCGCGGCGAGCAGACGGCGGAGCGCACCTTGCGGTGCGTCATCCCGGTGTCGCTTCGACCCGCGGTCGACGACCACGCCGACAACCGCCTCAGTGCAGCGTGGACGGACCTGCCCGTCGGCGACATGGCACCGGGCGAGCGCGTGCACGCGATCGGGGCGTCCACGCGGTGGCAGATCCACGCCGGCACCCCCATGGTCGGCGCTGCGCTGATCTCGCTGGCCGACCACCTCGTTCCAGGCCCCGTCCAAGAGGTGGTCATCGAGCACGCCACATGGGTGCCGGAGTGGTTCGCCGACACGCTGGTGACCAACGTCCCAGGCATCCAGGTGCCGCTCTACGTCGCGGGTCGGCGCATCGAGCACATGCACCCGGTGATCCCCGTCGACGGCCACCTGCGCATCACCGTGGGGGTCGTGTCGCACGACGGCACCCTGGGCTTCGGTGTCACCGGGGACGGGCTCTACGCCGCCGACGTCGACGAGCTGCTGGCCGGCATCTCGACCGGCCTGCACGACCTCGCGGGCACCTGACGGGCGCCTGTTCCAGCGCCCCGGCCCGAGCTGAGCGTCCCATCCTGCGCCGCCGCAAGGCACAGGGGTGGTTGCCGGGCCCGTTCGCCCGACAACCACCCCTCCATGGACCTCAGGTGGTCATGCCGACCACCCGACCCCGCCCTAGGAGGTGCAGGCGCTGGTGTACTCGTACGCCTCCGCCGTCGGACCGACGTAGCCGGTCTCCAGCGCCGTCACGCCCTGGCCGTACTCGCCACCGTCGAGGACGACCTCGTTGATGGTCACGCTGCGGTCGACGTTGTCATTGGGGTCACCGCCGAGGGTCACGGTCGGTAGCGAACCCTCGAAGTCGACCTCGGTGCCGTCAACTGCGGCAACCACACCCTCGCGGGTCAGGTCGCCGTTCGCCGCGGCCTTCTCCAGCACCGCCTGAATGGGGTACTGGCTCACCCAGCCGAAGGTGTACCCGTCGTTCGGCGGGTTCTCGCCCTCTCCGTAGGTCTCGATCATCGCCTGGTGCGCCTCCGAGGCGCCGCCGAACGACTCGAACGTCGACACGTGCAGGTACAGCTGCTCCATCGCGGCTGCTGCGTCGGTGCCCAGCAGCGCCGGGTTCCACGACGCCAGGAAGCCCAGGAAGGTGCCGGTGTACCCCTGTGCGGCGGCCTTGCCGACGATCTCGGCAGCCTCGGTCGGGGGGACGGCGAGCCCGACAACGTCCGGCTGCCCGTCGAGAATTGCCTGGACGACGCCGTCCTGGTTGCCCACGGCCGCGTTCGGTCCGGTCTCGATGTACTCCTGCACCTCGACATCGTTGGCCTCGGCCCACTTCTCGACGCCCGCGGCGTAGTCGAGGCCGAAGTCGGTCGGGAAGCCGACAGACACCACCGACGCGGGAGCCTCGCGGTTCTCCGAGACCCAGTCGAGCGCCGACATGGAGTGGAAGCAGTAGGAGGAACCGGACTCCAGGACCCGGCCGTCATCTTCCTCCTCGAAGTTCCAGCCCGACCACCATGTGGAGGTCGCCCCCACGACGTCGTCGGCCTCCATGTCCGACAGGATGGCCTGCGTCTGCGGCGTGCCGAGGGACTCGGCCAGCGCCAGGACGTTGGGCTCGATCTCACGGTAGGCCTGCGGGTAGACCTGCGGGTCGTACTCGCCGTCGCGGATGTTCTCACTGACGTCGATGTCGTACCCGCTGATGCCGCCGGCCTCGTTGACCCGCTGCCAGTAGTCCTCGTGTCCGCGGACGATCTCCGGGCCGTACGAGGCGAACGCTCCGATGCTGAGGTCGGAGATCACCCCGAGGTAGATGCAGCCGTTGTCCTCGTTCACCGCGTCCGGGCACGGCTCCTCGGTCACTCCGACGCCGGTCGCGATCTCGGTGGCCTCCTCACCGCCGGCTGCCGGCGTGCCGTCTGCAGCCTCGTCGCCGTCGCCGCCGCACGCGGCAAGCACCAACGCTCCCGCGCCCACGACCGCGATTGTGCGCATCAGTCTCGCTCTAACCATGCTCCTGTCCTCCTGTCACTGGCAGTTGGCACTGCCGCTATGAGTTCTTACCGTTCGTCCGATAGGTTCGGCAAGATTGCGGAGACCTGAATCTGGTAACGGTTCGATCCCAAGGGTGGTCATGCTCTCAGTCGAGAACCTCGAGGTGGTCTACGAGGACGTCATCCTCGTCCTCAAAGGGGTCAGCATCCAGGTCCCCGAGGGGTCGATCGTCGCGCTGCTTGGCGCCAACGGCGCCGGCAAGACCACGGTGCTGCGTGCCATCACCGGTCTGCTCGACATCCACCGCGGCAAGATCACGAAGGGCTCGGTCACGCTGGATGGCCGGCCCGTGTCCGACCTCGACTCGCCCGCGACGGTCGCCGCGGGCATCGGCCAGGTCATGGAAGGCCGGCGGGTCTTCAGCGAGTTCACCGTCGAGGAGAACCTGCGCATCGGTGGCCACACGGCCAGCCGCGCTGAGGTGGCCGACGGGATGGACCGGGTGCTCGGCCTCTTTCCGGTACTCGCCGATCGCCGCAAGCAGGTGGCCGGCTACCTCTCCGGCGGCGAGCAGCAGATGCTGGCCATCGGGCGAGCATTGATGGCCAGGCCCAAGTACCTGCTGCTCGACGAACCGTCTCTCGGCCTGGCGCCGCTGATCGTGCAGCAGATCCGCGACCTGATCGTCGACATCAACAAGCAGGGCACGTCCGTGCTGCTCGTGGAGCAGAACGCGGCGATGGCCCTGTCCATCGCGTCGCACGGCTACATCATGGAGACGGGCCGCATCGTCATGGACAAGTCGGCCGACGTTCTGCGCGAGGACGAGGACGTGAAGGAGTTCTACCTCGGCCTGCGCGGCGACGGCTCGTCCTTCCGCGACGTCAAGCACTATCGGCGGCGCAAGCGGTGGCTGAGCTAGCGCCACGGACCTCAGCCATGGCGCACCCGACGCACGAGACGACGAAGGAGACCCGGTGACCACTTCCCCCGCGGTGACGACGCCGGCACTGAGCACCGTCTCTCTCGGAACCGTCCTGTCGACATCGGAGCATGCCTTCCAGCCCGGCGAGGCGGTTCTCACCGCGGAGAACCTCTCGCTCGCCTTCGGCGGCACGAAGGCCATCCGGGATGTCGACTTTCACGTGGAGGCGCACGAACTCTTCGCCGTCATCGGCCCGAACGGGGCCGGCAAGACGTCGATCTTCAACTGCATCTCGGGCGTCTACCGCCCCCAGCAGGGCTCGATCAGGCTCCGCGGACGCGACATCCTCGGCACGCGACCCGACGCCGTCTCCAAGCTCGGCGTCGCCCGGATGTTCCAGAACATCGAGCTGTTCGACAACCTGACGCTGCTCGACAACCTGATGCTGGGGCGGCACAACCACATCTCGTACTCGGTGGGGTCGGCGCTCGTGTTCCGCGGACGTACCAAACGCGCCGAGATCGAGAACCGCGCGATCACCGAGGAGATCATCGACTTCCTCGATCTCGCCGCCTACCGGGAGCTGCCGGTCGGCATGCTGCCCTATGGCGTCAAGAAGCGCGTCGAGCTCGGACGGGCCCTGGCCATGGAGCCCATCCTGCTTCTTCTCGACGAGCCAGTGGCGGGCATGAATGTCGAAGAGACCGAGGACATGGCCCGGTTCATCCTTGACGTCCGCAACGAGCTCGGCGTCAGCATGATCCTCGTGGAGCACGACATGGGGCTGGTGATGGACCTCGCCGACCGGGTCATGGTGCTCGACTTCGGCGAGAGGATCGCGCTGGGCACGCCAGCGGAGGTCCAGGCGGACCCCGCCGTCATCAAGGCCTACCTGGGTGAGGAGAGCGAATCGTGACCATCGCCAGCGCCTACGGGACCACCGCACCGGGCACACGCACGATCACGCTGGTCGGCCAGGTTCTCCAACGCGCCGACGAACACCCCGATCTTGTTGCCATGCGAGTGAAGCGACTGGGGATCTGGCAGGACATCACGTGGGCGGAGTACGCCGACCAGGTGAGCCTGGTCGGGCATGCGCTGCTCTCCATGGGGATCGAGCCCGGGGACAGGGTCGCGGTCCACTCCGAGAACCGCCCGGAGTGGCTGTTCAGCGACCTCGGCGCGATCGCCGTCCGCGGCATCACCGTCGGGCTCTACCCCACCAACCCGCCGCCCGAGGTCCAGTACCTGATGCAGGACTCAGGGTCTCGGGTGCTGATCGCCGAAGACCAGGAGCAGGTCGACAAGGCACTGCTGGTCGAAGCCGAGTGCCCCCAGCTGGAATGGATCGTCTACCTCGAGCCTCGCGGCGTGGCCACCATGGACCACCCGAAGCTGCTCAGCTGGACGGAGTTCGTCGAGCGTGGACGTCAGCACCGCGAGCAGCACCCGGGCGCGTTGGGCCAACTCGCCGATGCTGCCACGCCCGAGGACGTCGTCACGCTCGTCTACACGTCAGGCACCACTGGTCCCCCGAAGGGGGCCATGCTCAGCAACGCCAACGTGGAGTTCGCCTGCGAGGTGATCGCCGACGGCGGCGGGATCTACCAGCCACCCCCGACCACCGACGACGTCATCCTGTCGTACCTGCCGCTGTGCCACGTCGCCGAACGGGCGATCACCACGTGGACCAACGCCCGAGCCGGGGTGGTCGTCCACTTCGCCGAGTCCATCGAGACGGTGACGAAGGACCTGCGCGAAGTGCAGCCCACCCTGTTCTTCGCCGTCCCGAGGATCTGGGAGAAGCTGAAGGCCGGGATCGAGATCCGCATGTCGTCGGCCTCGCGGGTCAAACGCGCCAACTACGCGTTCTGGATGAGGATGGGTCGCTCGATGGCCGACCAGATGCTGCGCAACGGTGGTCGGCACACCCTCACGACACGCATCATCTACGCACTCGGCTACGTGTTTCTGTACCGCGCGCTGCAGGACCGTATCGGCCTGCGGCGCGTCCGGGCTGCGTCGTCGGCGGCGGCACCGATCGCTCCCGAGGTGCTGTTCTTCTTCTTCAGCATCGGCGTCACGATCAACGAGCTGTACGGCATGACCGAGAACTCCGCCGTAGCCACCACCAACCGGGCCGGACGGATCAAGCTCGGCACCGTGGGCGAGCCCCAGCCCGACACCGAGGTCAGGATCGACGAGTCCACCGGAGAGATTCTGACCCGGCACCCCGGCGTGTTCGTCGGCTACTGGAACAAGCCGGACGCGACGGCGTCCACGATCGACAAGGACGGCTGGCTGCACACCGGCGACGTCGGTGAGTGGGTCGATGGCACCCACGTGAAGATCGTCGACCGCATCAAGGACATCATCATCACCGCCGGGGGGAAGAACATCTCCCCGTCGGAGATCGAGAACTCACTCAAGGCCTCGCCCTTCATCCGCGAGGCGGTAGTGATCGGCGACCAGCAGCCCTACCTCACGGCCCTGATCGGCATCGAGGAGGACACCGTCGGCTCATGGGCTCAGCAGCAACGGATCCCGTACACCACCTACCGTGACCTGTCGGAGAAGGAACAGGTGCTCCGCCTCGTGCAGGGAATCGTCAAGGAGGTCAACGAACGGTTTGCCCGTGTCGAGAACGTGCGCAAGTTCCGCATGATCCCGAAGGCTCTCGACCATGAGGACGGCGAGCTCACAGCCACCCAGAAGGTCAAGCGGTCATCGCTGATGAAGTACTTCGAACCCCTTGTGGATGACATGTACGGAAACGTCGACGCGCTTCCCGGTGGTGACCTTGTCGACGTGATCGCATCCTCGCACGAGGCCTCGGCTGCCTGATGGACACGTTTATCTCGGCGGTCTTCCAAGGCCTGGGTGTCGGCGGTGTGTACGCGCTGCTCGGCGTGGGTTTCGTCATCATTTATCGGGCGACGGAAGTCGTCAACTTCGCCCAACCCGCGCTGATGATCCTCGGGGCCTACGTGGCCAGCGCGCTGGGCGCTCAGGCCGGACTGCCGTTCTGGCTGTCGGTGGTCCTCTCCGTGCTGGTGCTGGCTGCGATAGGGATGCTGACCGAGCGCATCGCCCTGCGCCCGATGGTTGGACGGCCGTCCTTCTCTGCCGCCACGGTGACCGTCGGTGTGTTCATCGTCCTGCTCGTCGTCGCGTTCCGGCTGGTAGGCACCGACATCCTGACAGTTGGTGACCCGTGGGGCCTGAGCACGATCGAGCTGTTCGGCGTCACCGTGTTCACCCTCGACCTGGCGAAACTGGTCATCTCGCTGGCTGCGATCGGGGCCGTAGGGCTGTTCCTCACCCGCTCCCGCGTGGGGCTGGCGATGCGAGCAACCGCCTTCGACCAGGAGGTCGCCCTGGCCCAGGGTGTCAAGGTCGGTCGCATGTTCGGGCTGTCCTGGGGTATCTCCGCGGGACTGGCCGCCCTTGCCGGGGTCCTGATCAGCAGCGGTGCCAGCGGAGTGGACGCCACGATCGCGCTCGTCGCGCTCAAGGCGTTACCGGTGATCATCCTGGGAGGCCTTGACTCCATCAAGGGCTCGGTCGTCGGCGGACTGCTGATCGGGCTCGCGGAGACGATGACCAAGGTGTACCAGCCGGAGTACGCACCGTGGCTGGGCGCGAACTTCGACCTCGTCGTGCCATACCTGATCATGATCGTGGTGCTCATGGTGCGGCCGTACGGCATCTACGGGACCAAGGAGGTGATCAGGGTTTGAGCCCCTCCACACGTTCGGCGTCGCTGCTTTCCCGTCGCGGAGGGGACGCTGCCGAGTCCCGCCGCACGCTGCGGGGACGCCCACTGCTGTACACGCGCTACTCCGACGAGATCTCCCTCTTCACCACGGCGACCCGACGCAACTGGACCTTCGCTGGCCTTGTCGTCCTCGTTCTCCTCCCGTTCGGCCTGGAGCGGGACCTGGTCAGTCTTCTTGCCACCGTCTGCGTGTTCGCCATCGGGGGGATCGGCCTCAACCTGCTGACGGGGTATGCGGGCCAGGTCTCGTTGGGCCACGCGTTCTTCCTCGGCGTCGGCGCCTACACCGCCGCCGTCCTCGGTGGCGAGGCAAGCGGTGACGTCATCGGCCTTGGTCTGGACATGGCGATCTGGCTGCCGCTGGCAGGGATCGTGCCCGCGCTGATTGGACTTGCGGTCGCACCGCTCGCGGCACGCGTGCGCGGCCTGTATCTCGCCATCCTCACCCTCGGCCTCGTCTTCATCGGCGAGCACATCTTCAAGGAGGCCGACGCCATCACCGGCGGAGCCGGCGTAGGGCGCGACCCGGCGCAGCTCGTACTCTTCGGGTTCGACCTGTTCACCAACCGGGAGCTGCTCGGGGTCGAGATCGACCGGTTCGTGATGCTCTACCTGACGTGCCTGGTGATCGCCGTAGTCATGGCCATCGCTGCGCGCAACCTCGCTCGCTCCCGGTTCGGCCGGGCGTTCTCCGCGGTACGCGACAGGGACGTTGCCGCCGAGGTCATGGGCGTCTCGTTGCTGCGGACGAAGACGCTGGCCTTCGCCGTCTCGTCGTTCTACGCAGGGATCGCCGGCGCCCTCCTGTCAATCATCATCGGTCGCATCACCCCGGAGAACTGGAACCTCTTCCTGTCGATCGACTTCCTCGCAGTGGTCTTCATCGGAGGTTTGGCGACCATCAGTGGGTCGATCATGGGCGCCGTGTTCGTCGTCATGCTGCCACGCGTGGTGGAGACGTTCGCGGAGTACATCCCCTTCGTCGGGGGTCTCGGGGAGGACGCTCTCATCAACGTCTTCCAGCTGGAGACGATGCTCTTCGGCGTCCTCATCGTGGTGTTCCTCATTCTCGAACCGCGCGGGCTCTACGGGCTATGGGTGCGTATCCGCAACTACTTCAAGGCGTGGCCCTTCTCCTACTGACCCGACGCCGCCACCGTCGGCCCAGGGCCGGAGATCGGCTGCGGGACTTTGGTCCTGCGCCAGCGGTCGTCACGCCCTGACCTTGGGGCCGGGATGCCCGCCACGATGACCTGGACGGGCTCCTCGGCCCGAGTTCGCGCGGGCCTGGAGCCGGCGAGGAGCGCACCATGGCGGGGTCGAGAGGATTCCTCGACCGCTTCCGCGCCAGCGGGACGCCCGGCGCTGCCGCCGGCGCCGGTGTTCCTGCCGACCGGGTGGCTGAGCGCGACGCCGAGCTCGCCGAGGTCTTCTCCCGCCTGCAGCGGACCGAGGCTGAGGCGACCCGCATCCGTGCGGACGGCGCGCAGCGCGCCCGGCAGGTGCACGCGAGCGGCACCGAGCGGGCTCGCCGTACGGTCGCCGCGGCACGCCACGACGCGGAGTCCGAGCGGCGCGCCGCCGCAGCCAGGATCGCCGCCGCGACCGAGCACGAGACGCAGCAGACCCTGGACGCCGCCGAGCGGGACGCCGCAACCGTGCGCGCGCACGCCGCCGCCCACGCTCCCATCCTGGTCGAGAAGGTGCTGGACGAGGTCGCCCGCCGCCTCGGGGTCACGACCCTGCGAGCAGCCGCCCCATCGGTTCCTCCCGAGCACCCGGACGCCTCGTGAGCAGCGCCTGGGTCGCCGCCAGCGTCCGCGGCCGAGCGCTCGCCCGACGTCGCCTCGGCCTGGCCGGCACGCGGCGACTCGCCGCCGCCGGCTCGCTGGAGCAGGCCATTGCCGATCTGGCCGAGACGTCCTACGGCCACGACGTGCGACCCGGCGACGACATCGCTGCCGCGCAGCACAACGTCGCCGCCGCGTTGCTGTGGCACCTGCGCGTGCTCGGCGGCTGGGTGCCACGTTCGGGCACTCCCGCCCTGCGCGCTCTCGCCGGTGCCTTCGAGGTGGCCAACGTCGACGAGCACCTGTGCCTGGCGACGGGCGGCAGCGGATCGGCGACGTTCCGGCTCGGGTCGTTCGCCACGGCATGGCCTCGCCTGGTCGTGACGACCACGGCGCACGACCTGCGCGAGGTGCTCGCCACCTCCGCCTGGGGCGACCCGGGCAGCGACGGGGTGCGAACAGTGCGTCTGCACATGCGCCTGCGCTGGACCGCGCGAGTGGCCGCCGCCGTCCCGTTCGCAGCTGCGTGGATGGCCGGGGCGAGCGCGCTGATCGTGGCCCGTGAGCAGATGGTCGACCCCCGCCGGCTGCCCGACGCCGTCGTCGCAGCGGCCGAGCCGATGCTCGGGCCGGGGTGGGCGCTCGCGCACAGTCCCGCCCAGCCGCTGGCGGGACTCGCGCGCGAGGCAGCCTGGGCAGTGGACGGCGTCCACGACCTGCACGACCTGTGGCGGGCCGAGGCTCGGTGGTGGAAGCGCGTCGAGAGCGACGCCTTCACCCGGCTGCGCGGCTCGTCGTTCGACGTCGAGCCGGTCGTCGCCGGCCTGGCCGTGCTCGCGGTGGATGCCTGGCGGGTGCGTGCCGCGCTGGAGACGGCGGCTGGCCGCCGTGAGAGTCTGGAGCTGTTCGATGCCGTGGCGTGAGACGGTCGAACCGGTCCGCATGCAGCGGGTGGCCCTCGTCGGCCCGCAGCGCACCTGGCGCCACATCCTGGCCACCGTCGCGGACAGCGGAGCCTTGCAGATCGATCACCTCTACGACCCCGCGGAGTCGGTTCCCGACGAGGCGACCCGCGAGCTGCACGCGCTCGCCCCGGACGGCGTGAGCGAACCGGTGGTGTGCTGGGACGAGCCCGACCTGCACGGTTTGGCCGCACAGCATCCCAGCGACCGGGCGGCGGCGATGCTGGCCGGGGAGGCGGAGCTGCTCCGCGTCGCCGGCGACTCCGTGCGTCGCGCGTCGGTGGCCGCGATCCCCGCCTGGGTACCGGCCACCCGACGCGAGCAGGTCGCCCAGCAGATCGCCCCGTACGGCGGCGCGCTCGTCCCGCTCCCCCAGCCGCGCGGCGTCGACCCGCCCACGCTGATGGCAGCCCGTGGCACGGTCGGTCGCTCGTTCGAGCCCCTGGTTCGCACCTACGCGACCGTCCCGTACGCCGACGTCGACCCCACGATGGTGGCCGGCCTGGCCTATGTCTTCATGTTCGGCATGATGTTCGCCGACGCCGGCCACGGGCTTCTGCTGCTGGTGCTCGGGCTGCTGCTGCGCTCCGGTCGTCTGCGCGGGGTCAACCGCTACCGCCACGTCTGGCCGTTCGTCGTGGGGGCCGGCCTGATGTCCATCGTGTTCGGTGTGCTCTTCGGCGAGTTCTTCGGCCCCACCGGCGTGCTGGAGCCGTTGTGGCTGGACCCGCTGGAAGACCCGATCACGCTGCTGGGTGCAGCGATCGGCGTGGGCGCCGTCATGCTCGCCGGGTCGTACGCCCTGGGCACGGTCAACCGATGGCGAGAGAGCGGCTGGCAGGCGGCCCTGGTCGCGCAGAGCGGGCTCGCCGGCGTCGCCCTGTTCCTCGGCCTCGGCATCGTCGCCTGGGGTGTGGCCGCCGGAGTGAGCGCGTTGGTCTGGGGAGGCGCGGTGGTCGGCGTCGCCGGGATCGTGCTGACCTACATCGGGCTGTTCGCGACCTCCGGCGGTGGCGGGGCCGGGGCGGCTCAGGCGACTGTCGAGGTGTTCGACGCCGTCATCCGGTTGGGCACCAGCCTGGTGTCATTCGCGCGGCTGGCTGCGTTCGGCCTGGCGCACGCTGCGCTCACCGCACTCGTCTGGCAGGGCTCGACGTCGTTGGCCGACACGGGGGCCTTGGGCATGCTCGGCGCGGTCGTCCTCTTCGTGGTGGGCAATGCCGCGATCTTCGCCTTCGAGGCGCTGGTCGCCGGCATCCAGGCATTGCGCCTGGAGTACTACGAGCTGTTCTCGCGGGTGTTCGAGTCTGAGGGCCGCCCGTTCGTCCCGTGGCACGTCCCCCTCGTGCACACCGAACCGTCGGAGGTGTTGTGAGTGTCTGCATGGCTGGTCGGCCTGCCCGTGCTCGTCGTCGCCGCGGTGGTGGTGCAGGCGCTTGTGCGCCGGCGTGGCCGGACGGCGCTGCGCGCGCTGCTCGTCGCTGATGTCGCCCTGGTGGTGGTCGCGCTCGGCGTGTTCGCCGTGGTGCTTGCCGGCAGCTCCGGCGCCCCCGCGGACGCGGCTGCTCCGCCCGCGACCATGGCGGTGCTTACGCCCGCGACCCAGGACGACCCCACGCCGGCCGAGCCGGTTCAGGCCGACTCCTCAGCGCGATCGGCAGCGTTGTTCGGTGCGTCCATCGCGGTGGCCGGCTGCGGCCTCGGGGCGGCCATCGGCGTCGCCTACACCGGGGCCGCTGCTCTGGCCGCCATCAGCGAGCGCCCGGAGATCTTCGGGCGGGCCATGGTCATCGTCGGTCTCGCCGAGGGCATCGCTATCTACGGACTCATCGTCGGGATCATCTTGATCGGGCAGGAGTAGGGGCGAGGGGCTGATGGGCAGGGTGGTGGCGATCGGACCGGCCGTCCAGGTGGCCGGATGGGCGCTGGCCGGCGTGGATGTCCGCCCGGCGGAGACCCCCGCCGACGCACGGACTCGGTGGACGGCCCTGGGTGACGAGGTCAGCCTCGTCATCGTGGCCGCGCCGATGGCTGAGGCGGTGGCCGGGCTGCCTAGCCCGACGGGTGCCTTGGTGGCGGTGCTGCCGACATGAGCACGGCCGAGCGACTGCCCGCCGCGCATGACGCCCCCGGCCCAGCCGATCCACTGGCCCCCGTCCGCGACGCGATCTTGGCCGCCGCCCACCACGATGCTGACATCGCCGTGGCCGCGGCCCAGACCCAGGGCGATGCGCTGGTCGCGGTCGCTGCCGCGCAGGCCGAGACCATCCGTGCCGACGCCCGCACCGAGGGTGAGCGCGACGCCGAGGCGGTGCGCGTCGCCCAGCGGGCGCGAGCGCGCCGCCGTGCCCGCGCGATCGTGCTGGGAGCTCAGCGGGCCGCTCTCGACGACCTTCACCGCGAGGTGCACCGCGGGCTGCGAACGGCGTGGGAGCAGGAGAGCCTTCGCGCCGAGCTGGTCGCCCACCTGAGCGCTACCGCGCGCGCTGACCTCGGGCCCGACGTCGCCGTGCACGAGCACCCGGACGGCGGCATCGTCGCCACCACCGACGGCGCTCGGGCGACCTACCGGCTCGCCGACCTGGCCGATCAGGTGACGGCCAGCCTGCCTGACGCGCTGGTGCGGCTGTGGACGCCGTGACCGGCACGCGCCGCACCGGCCGGGTGCGCCGCGTCGCGGGGTCGCTCATCGAGGTCGTCGACCTGCCGGGTCTGGCCATCGCCGAGATCGTCGACCTCGGCCCGGGCCGCCTGCCCGGGGAGGTCGTGGCCCTCACCGACGAGGTCGCCACGATCCAGGCGTATGAGTACACCGGCGGCTTGGCACCCGGCGCCCCTGTGCTCGCTCGCGGCGAACCCCTCGTCGCGCCCCTCGGACCGGGGTTGCTGGGCTCGGTGACCGACGGCCTGCTGCGACCGCTGAGCGAGGCCGGAGCGTGGCTGCTGCCCACGCGCCCCCCCGTCACCGTGGCCCGCCGCTGGCAGGTCACGTCCACGGCGGCCGACGGTGATCTTGTCTCCCCGGGGTGCGTGGTGGCCACTGTGGATGTGCCCGGGTCGCTGGAGTTTCGCGTCCAGGTCCCCCCACGGGTGCGCGGGCGTCTGCGCGACGTGGTCGCGTCCGACGAGCACCCCGAGGATGCGGTGCTGGCGCACGTCGTGGACCCCGACGGGGTCGAGCACTCCGTGACGATGGTGCAGCGGTGGCCGGTGCGCCACGCGCGTCCCTACGCCGATCGCATCGACGACGTCAGCGGGCTCGTGACAGGCCAGCGCGCCCTCGACCTGCTCTACCCGGTGGCCCGGGGCAGCACGGCTGCCGTGCCGGGTGGCTTCGGCACCGGCAAGACGATGCTGCTGCAGCAGGTCGCCAAGTGGTGCGACGCCGACGTCATCGTCTACGTCGGATGCGGCGAGCGCGGCAACGAGATGGCCGACGTGGTCGCCGACCTCGCCGAGCTGGACGACCCGCGCACCGGCGCACCGCTGGCCCAACGAACCGTCGTGATCGCCAACACGTCCAACATGGCCATGATGGCGCGCGAGGCCAGCATCTACTCCGGCATCACGGTGGCGGAGTTCTTTCGCGACATGGGCTATCACACGGTGGTGATCGCCGACTCGACGTCGCGCTGGGCCGAGGCCCTGCGCGAGTTCGCCTCCAGCTCCGGCGCGCTGCCCGCCGAGGAGGGCTACCCGGCCGACCTGGCGTCGTCGCTGGCGGCCTTCTACGAGCGGGCGGGCCACGTGCAGACGTTGGGCGGGTCGAGCGGCTCGGTCACCGTGCTCGGCGCCGTCTCGCCCCCGGGCGGAGACCGCACCGAGCCGGTGACGGCCAACACCGAGCGTTTCGTGCGCTGCGTGTGGTCGCTCGACCGCGACCTGGCCTACGCCCGTCACTACCCGGCGGTGTCATGGACCGGCTCGTTCTCGCGCGATGCCGCCGACCTGGGCACCTGGCACACGCGGGCGGGTGACCACGGCTGGGCCGGGCGACGCGCCAAGGTGCTGGCGCTGCTTGCCGACGCGGACCGGTTGTCGGCGCTGGCAGAGCTAGTGGGCATCGGGTCGCTGCCGGCTGCCGAGCGAGTGGTCATCCTAGGCGCGCGACTGGTGCGTGAGGCCGTGCTGCAACAGAACGCACTGAGCGCGGTCGACGCCTCGTGCACCCCGCAGAAGGGGTCGGCTCTGGTCACGGCAGTGCTCGACGTCGTCACCCGCTGCCAGGCGCTCGTCGACCGGGACGTGCTCGCCTCCACGATCGAGGAGCAGGACTACTCCGCGCTGGTCCGCGCCCGCGAGGAGACCGAGGCCGACGACGTCGCCGGGGTCTATGCCCGGCGCGACGTAGTGCTGGCCACCCTCGACTCCCTCGACGGGGCAGGCGACGGGCATCCCCCGGGGGACGCACCGTGACAGCCTCATGGGGCCGTGTCGAGCACACCGGCGTCACCGGGGTGCGTGACCCGCTGGTGGTCGTGCGCGGGGTGCACGGCGTCGGCTGGGACGAGTTCGCCGAGGTGCGCGTCGGCAGTGCCGGTGAGACCAGGCACGGTCTCGTGCTGGAGGTGGACGGCGACCTGGCCGTGCTTCAGGTGCTCGAAGGCACCGACGGCATCGACCCAGCGCGCACCAGCGTCGTGTTCACCGGCGAGCCCCTGCACATCCCCGTCGGGCCGGGCTGGCTCGGGCGCGTCTGCAACGGCCGGGGGGACCCCATCGACGCGGGGCCGCCGGTGCTCGCGTCCCAGCGTGCGCCGACCGCCGGTCTGCCGATCAACCCGCTGCTGCGCGAGCCACCGGCCGAGCCGGTGCTCACCGGCCTGTCGGCGATCGACGGGTTCGCGACGCTGGTGCGGGGCCAGAAGCTGCCGATCTTCTCGGTAGCCGGCCAGCCGCACCTGGCGATGGCCACCCAGATCGCGGCGCAGGCCTCCGCCGGGGGTGAGCCGTTCAGCGTCGTGTTCGCCGGGATGGGCCTCACCCACGCCGATGCCGCGGCCGTGCGCGACGCCCTCGAGGAGCGCTCGGCTGCCGGTGAGCTGGTGACGTTCCTCAACCTGGCCGACGACCCGGTGATCGAGCGGCTTCTCACGCCGCGCATCGCGCTGACCGTCGCCGAGCACCTGGCCTTCGTCGACGGCCGGCACGTGCTGGTCGTCATGGGTGACATGACCAGCTACGCCGAGGCACTGCGCGAGGTGTCATCGAGCCGCGGCGAGATCCCTGCCCGTCGGGCCTACCCCGGCTACCTCTACAGCGACCTGGCGTCGTTGTACGAGCGCTGCGGACGCATCCGGGGCATGCCCGGCTCGGTCACGGTGCTGCCGTTCCTGACCATGCCGGCCGGCGACATCGCCCACCCCGTCCCGGACCTGACCGGCTACATCACCGAGGGCCAGATCGTGCTCAGCCCCGAGCTGACGGCTCGCTCGGTCTACCCACCGGTCGACCTGCTCGGGTCGTTGTCGCGGCTGATGCGCAAGGGCGCCGGGGCTGCGCGAACGCGCGGTGACCACCTCGACGTCGCTGCGCAGGCGCTGGCCGCCCTGTCGCGCGCCCGAGCGACCCGCGAGCTCGCCGACCTCGTCGGCGAGGAGGCGTTGAGCGCGACCGACCGCATGTATGTCGCGTTCGACGATGCGCTGCACACCAGCGTGGTCAACCAGGAGACGTCGGCGAACCGGAGCCTGGAGCAGACCCTGAACCTGCTGTGGGCGGCGCTGGCCGTGCTGCCGACCCGAGAGCTCACCATGGTGTCGGCAGCCGACCAGAGCGCCCACCTGCCCACGTCCGAGCGCACCGGGCCTGACGTCGAGCCGAGCCGGCCGTGAGCACCGTGCGAGGCATGCCACCCGGCCGGGCGGGACGGGTGTGGCTCAACCGGCGCATCGAGGTCGCCGAGCGCGGCACGGGGCTGCTGGAGACCAAGCTGCGCATCCTCGCCGCCGAGGAACAGCGGTTCGAGCTGATGGCTGAGCGCACCGAGCGCGCCTGGGCGCAGGCTGTCGCCGATGCCGACACCTGGATGGCCCGGGCACGCCTGCTCAGTGGGCAGCGCGGCATCCGATTCGCCGCGACCGACGAGCTCGCCGAGGTGTCGGTGCGCTGGGGCACCGCGATGGGGGTGCAGTACCCGGACGGGGCGCTGGTGCACCTGCCCGTCCCCGCCCCTGACCGGCCGACGCCAGACAACTCCGCTCTCGCTCTCGCCGCACGCGCTTACCAGCACGCGCTGGAGTGCGGCGCGGAGCACGCAGCCGCGACCGCGGCCCTCGAGGCCGTGCGCACCGAGGTCACAACCACCCGACGGCGCTTGCGGGCCCTGCAGAAGCGGTGGGCCCCGCGGCTGCAGGCGGCCCGACTGGCCCTTGCCGAGTCGCTCGAAGAGGCCGAACGTGAAGACGGGGTTCGGCTGCGCTGGAGCGCCGGCCGCCTCGGACCGGGCACAGCCGCCGGTGCCGACGAAGGGAGGCCCCGATGATCGCGCGCATCCTGCTGGCCGTCGACGACTCCCCCGCCGGGCTCGCCGCGACGGACGTCGCGATGCGCCTCGCCCAGACCTGCCAGGCCGACGTCCGAGCCGTCACCGTGCTGCTCGACGGGGAATTCGAGGCCCGGCTGGCCAGCGGGGCACAGACCGCGGAGGCTCCGGAGGCGTTGCGCGCCCGCCGCGGGGGCGGGCAGAACGCCCTGCTGCACCACGTCATCACGCTCGGTGTGCGCCACGACGTCGTCCCGGACACGGTGGCACTGGTCGGGGCGCCGGCACCGTGCATCCTGGCCGAGGCACGCGACTACCAGCCAGACGTGATCGTCATCGGGCGCTCGGGAGGTCGACGCAGCGGTGAGCCCTACGTGGGCTCGGAGGTGCGCCACGTGCTGGAGTTCGCCGACCAGCCCGTGCTGGTCGTGCCCGCGGCCCGGGGTCAGTCGCCGCGAAACCGGGTGTCGCCCAGCTCCTGATCGGCGTAGCTCACCGGGTCTTCGACGGGTTCGAGGTGCGTGAAGGTGGTCGTGCCGGGCAGCGCCAGCGCGAGGTCGCGCTCGAAGCGCTCGCACAGGTCGTGGCCGCGCTGCACGGTCCAGTCTCCCGGCACGAGCACGTGCACGTAGACGAAGCGGTGCTGGCCGGCCTCCCGGGTGCGCAGCGCGTGAAATCGCACCCCCTGCGCCTCGTACTCGGCGACCACGTGGGCGATGGATGCCTGGTCAGCGGTCGGGAGTGCGACATCGAGCAGGCCGGCGCCCGATCGACGCAACAGGGTGTAGCCGGTGAACAAGATGTTGATGCCGACAGCGATGGCGATGATGGGGTCGAGCGCCTGCCAGCCGGTGAGGGCGACGACGCCGACGGCGACGATCACCCCGCCCGAGGTCCACACGTCGGTCAGCAGGTGCTTGCCGTCGGCCTCCAGCGTTATCGAACGGTGCCGTCGGCCCGTGCGTACCAGGAGGAGCCCCACGGCCAGGTTGATCGCTGCGGCCACTGCCGAGATCACGAGTCCGACGCCGAGCTGCTCGATGGGTTGGGGGTTGACGAGCCGGTCGACGGCCGTCCACAGGATCGCGACGGCCGCGACGAGAATCATGCTTCCCTCGACGGCCGCGGACATGTACTCGGCCTTGCCGAGCCCGAAGTGGTGATGCGTCGTCGGTGGGCGGGCCGCCGCCTTGAGAGCGACGAGGGCGACGACGGCCGCCACCAGGTTCACTCCCGACTCGAACGCGTCGGAGAGCAGGCCCACCGAGCCGGTGATCCACGCCGCCGTCGACTTCAGCAGGATCGTGGTGACCGCGGCCCCGATCGACAGCCAGGCGTAGCGCTGAAGGCGCACGCCACCCTGCGCGCCGTCGGAGTCTGTTGGTGCGGCCACGCCGACCGATGCTGCCACTACCCCGCGCAAGCGCGTGCGGTGGACTCTCACACCTCGACAGTGACCTCTGTTCCCCCGCCGTCGCGACGCTCCACGCGAAGCGACGCGCCGATACGGACCGCGCGTTCGGCCATGATGTCCAACCCGAACGAGTCCGGGCTCTTCGCACCGATGCCGACGCCGTCGTCCGCGACCACGACTCGGGCCCGCGGTGCGGTCACCTGGCACTCCAACCAGAGGTTGTGGGCGTCGGCGTGACGTCGCACGTTGGTGACGGCCTCTTGGCCGATGCGCAGCAGCTCGGTCTCGACGACGGGGATCAGCCGATACGGCGACTCGTTGAGCAGCACGTGGACGCTGACCTGGCTGTCGTCGAACTGCCGGTGGGCGTACTCGCTGAGAGCCGCTCCGAGCGTGGTGCTGCTTGGCGTGACCTGGCGCAGCTCGAAGACTGACGCCCGGATGTCGCCCACGACGCGACTGATCTGGTCGCGAACGACCTCGGCCGCCTCGCGGGTCTCGACGTCGGTCGCCGACTCGACGATCCCGTCCACCGCGTAGCCGAGGTAGGCCACGTCCTGGGCGATACCGTCGTGGATCTCACGCGCGATACGGTCGCGCTCCTCGTTGGCGGCGGCGAAGCGGATGCGGTCGAAGAGCAGGGCGGCATACAGCGGGATGATGATGCGTTCGATGTCGTCAGAGCCGTCGGTGTGGGGGGGACCCTGGTCGGCCACCGGGGTCTGCATCGCCACCACCGCAAGCAGGGGGCCCTGCATGCGCAGCGGGATGACATAAGTGGTGCTGCTCACCGCGATCCAGCTGCTGGGCTGGTCGGCGACAGTGGTCGAGACGTCTTCCAGGTCAAGCGGCAGCCAGTCGGCCTGGGTATCGGGCAGGCCCGCCACAACGGTCAGCACCCCCGCGGGGTCTGGCACAAGGAGCAGGCATCGCTCGGTAGGGGCATCAAGCGTTATCTCGCGTAGCACGTCCAGTGCCACTGTGCCGACCTCCAGCCCGCGTGGAAGTTGACGCGACAAGGGCTCCAGCCTGGCGAGCAGGCTCACCGCCTCGGCGTACCCGCGGTCGGCCGGGTCGTCCTGCGGGAGCACCTCGCGCTGCACCCAGGCGCCGATCACCCCAAGTGCGGCGGCAAGGACCCCCCACTGCACGAGAGGAAGCGCGGACTGGGGGCCAGGCGCCTCGGGGTCCACCAATGTGAGGGCCGAACCCAACGCGACGGCACCGCCCGCCGAGCCGAGCGCCCACGAGTACCCGCCGCTGATCCCTGCGGCGAGCACCGGGGCCAGCAGGTACAGCGAGAGCGGGCCCACCGGAAGCACGGACGTGCTGATGACCACGGTCAGCAACGCCTCTGCCAGCGCCACTCTCGGCTTCAGCGCGGGCCACTGCGCCACCCACGACATCACCAGGGCGAGCGCGAGCAGCAAGACCCACGAGACGAACAGACGTTCGAGGCTGCCTGCTCCCGCGCTCACGACGAACGCAAGGGCCACGAGCAGCGCACGCAGGACGACCAAGACCCGCTCGATGTCCGGCAGCCCCGCCCAAACGAGCGCCGGCCCCGCCAGTGGGCGACTCAGTTCTGGAAGGAACCGTCCCGCCCGCGAGGGCGCGGGCTCAGGGGACATCCTGGACCGGCCCGCACATGGCGAACGCCTCGACAGTGACCGACCGCCCACCACGAGTGGCGACCGCCGTCACTTCCCATGCACGCGGGTTCTCGATGTCGTCCGGTCGAGTCGAGGCGAGCACGGCGGGAGCCAGGCGGTCCTCGTCGGCGTCGAGCACCACCGACCCGCCGCCACCTAGTAGCGCGCTGCCGGCAGGGCACGCTGCGGTCACTGGGGAGAGCACATCACCACCGGCCACCCGCGTGAACTCCTCTACTGCGCGCACGACCGACGAGGTCGTCGGACCCTCCGGCCCTGCCGGACCCTGCGGCCCTGGCACAGTGGCACAGTGGAGTCGGCACCATCAGCGCCTGGCTCACCCTGCGGTCCTGCCGGACCTTCCGGCCCTGCCGGACCCTGCGGCCCTGGCACAGTGGAGTCGGCACCATCAGCGCCTGGCTCACCCTGCGGTCCTGCCGGACCTTCTGGTCCGTCCGGCCCTTCTGGTCCTGCCGGCCCTGCCGGCCCTACCGGCCCTTCCGGCCCTACCGGACCTTCCGGCCCTACCGCACCCTCTGGCCCTACCGGACCCAGTGGCCCCTCTGGTCCGTCCAGTCCAGGTACTCCTTGCGGGCCTTGATCGCCCTGGTCGCCTTGGGCCCCCGGGGGACCGGGAACGCCCTGGTCGCCCGGCACGCTGATACCGGGTGCGCCTCGCTGGCCGGCTTGGCCTTGGGGACCTGTGTCGCCCTGCGGCCCTGCTGGGCCCACCGCCCCTCGTTCGCCCTGATCACCCTTCTCCGGCTCGAGGCTGACCGTCTCGGTTCGGGCGGTCGTTGTCGTGATCACCAGCGCGGCAGCGATTGCTGTAACGAGGAGCGCCCCGGCCACGCCCAGCACAACCGCTGTCGGGACTGCGCCAACCATGGAGCGCAGGTGGAATCGCCCGGCGACGCGTCGGACGAGGGGAATCACACGCGCAGACTCACACATCCGCGACCCCTAGCGCTACACCGCCACGAGGGCATTCCTGACAATTGTATATCAGTAGCAGCAATCATCCCCTTCTGCCGTTGGCCACAGCGTGGGGAACGGCACGCCCCCGGGTCTTGGAGACCCTGCGTCCACCAGGAAGGATGGAGGGGTGACTGCTGACCGTGAGCCGTGGCAGACCGACACCCCGCTGCCCCCTGTGTCACCCGAGCAGTGGCGCGCCAGCGTCAACACGGTGCTGGCCCGTCGCCGCGGTGATCTGAGCGACGCTGAGCTCGACCGGCTGTTTCAGAAGGCGCTCACTACGACCACCGACGACGGCATCGTGCTGCAGCCCCTGTACCGGGCCGACGACCAGCGCCTCGACCCGGGCCTGCCCGGCCAGAACGCCTTCGTCCGCGGGGTGAGCGCGGACGGTTCGACACCGGACGGCTGGGACGTCCGGCAGCGAGTCGTCGTAGGATCCGACGTCGCCGCGGCTCAGGCGGACGCCCTGGCCGAGCTCGAACGCGGCGCCACTTCGCTGTGGCTCGACCTGGGTGACCAGCAGCCGAGCACCGACCTGCTGGACGCCGTGCTCGCCGACGTGCAGCTCGACCTCGCCGCCGTGGTGCTGGCGTCGTCACGACCGATCGCCGCCGCAGAGGCGCTGCTCGACCTGTGGCGCCGTCGCGACGTGCCCGGCACGTCGGCAACCGGATGCCTCGGGCTGGACCCGCTGGGCCGCTACGCCGCCAGCGGTGGCACCACCGACGTGGACGCAGACTTGATCGCCGCCACCGACCTCGCCCAGCGTGCCGCGCTGCCGGGCGTCCGTGCTCTCGTCGCCGACGCCACCACCTACCACGACGCCGGAGCCAGCGAGGCTGACGAGGTCGCGCTGGTCACCGCGACCCTCACCGGCTACCTGCGCGCCCTCGTGGCCGCGGGTCTGGACGTCGATGCCGCCGTCGGCCAGGTCGAGGTGCGCCTGTCGGCCAGCGACAACCAGTTCGCGACGATCGCGAAGCTGCGGGCCGCACGCCGCCTGGTCGCCCGCGTCGCGCAGGTCTCCGGTGCGTCCTCGAGCACGGCCGCCCCACCGCAGCACGCCGTCACCTCACGGGCGATGCTCACCCGGTATGACCCCTGGGTGAACCTGCTGCGCACTACCGTCGCGGGATTCGCCGCCGGTGTCGGCGGCGCGGACGCCGTAACGGTCGACCCGCACGACCTGCTGCTGCGCGCGGCCGGGCAGCAGGGGCTCGACACCGCACTCAGCAGCCGGCTCGCGCGCAACGTGCAGACGATCCTGGTCGAGGAGTCGCACCTTGCCCGCGTGATCGACCCGGCCGGTGGCTCGTGGTTCGTCGAGCAGCTCACCGACGACCTGGCGAGGCGGGCCTGGGAGCGCTTCGGCGAGATCGAGCGGGTGGGTGGCGTCGTCCAGGCCCTTCGTGACGGCATCGTCTCGCAGTGGATCGCCGACGCCGTCGACGCCCGCTCGCAGCGCATCGCCCGACGCACCCAACCCATCACCGGGGTGAGCGAGTTTCCCAACCCCGCCGACACGGCACCACCCCCACCTGAGACCTCGCCCGCCTCCACCCCCTTCCCAGCCGTGACCCCCGACCAGTACGCCGCCGACTTCGAGCGTCTGCGCGATCGCGCCTCGGCCCACGCCGCCGTTGGCGCGCCCCCGTCGGTGTTCCTGGCCACGCTCGGTCCGCTCGCCGAGCACACCGCCCGCACCGCGTTCACCACCAACCTGTTCGCGACCGGCGGCATCACCGCCGTCGACACCGGGACCGTGACCGCCGAGACGGTCGCGGACGCCTTCGCGGCGAGCGGAGCGCCGTTGGCCTGCATCTGCGGCAGCGACAAGCGGTACGCGGACGAGGCGGTGGCCACCGCCCAGGCCCTCGCCGCCGCGTCCCCTGCCCGGCTCTACCTGGCCGGCAACCCTGGCGACCTGCGTGACGCGCTGGACGCCGCCGGGGTCGCCGAGTACGTCGTCGCCGGCGGCGACGCCCCCGACCTTCTCGACCGAGCCCTGACCGCGGCGGGAGTGCTGTGATGACCGACCCTCTGATCCCGAGCTTCGCCGACGTCGACCTTGGCTCCCCGCCGGCTCCCGACGCCGCCCTGTGGCGCTCCCAGTTCGAGGCCGCGACCGGGCACACGCCCGACAAGGCGACGTGGACGACGCCGGAGGGTATCGACGTCCCCCCGCTGCACACCGCGGACGACCTCGCCGGGCTTGAGCACATCCACTCCTTCCCCGGCCACCCGCCGTACCTGCGCGGGCCGTACCCGACGATGTACGTCAACCAGCCGTGGACGATCCGCCAGTACGCAGGCTTCTCCACCGCGACGGACTCCAACGCCTTCTACCGCCGCAACCTCGCCGCCGGGCAGAAGGGCTTGTCGATCGCCTTCGACCTGGCCACCCACCGCGGCTACGACTCCGACAACCCACGCGTCGCCGGCGACGTCGGCATGGCCGGCGTGGCGATCGACTCCATCCTCGACATGCGCCAGCTCTTCGACGGTATCCCGCTGGACAAGATGAGCGTGTCGATGACCATGAACGGTGCCGTGCTGCCGGTCATGGCGCTCTACATCGTGGCGGCCGAGGAGCAGGGCGTCGAGCACGCCCAGCTCACGGGCACGATCCAGAACGACGTGCTCAAGGAGTTCATGGTTCGCAACACCTACATCTACCCGCCTGGGCCGTCGATGCAGATCATCAGCGACATCTTCGGCTACACCTCCGCGCAGATGCCCCGGTTCAACTCCATCTCGATCTCGGGCTACCACATGCAGGAGGCCGGGGCCACGGCCGACCTCGAGCTCGGGTACACCCTCGCCGACGGCATGGAGTATCTGCGGGCAGGGGTGGGGACCGGCCTGAACATCGACACGTTCGCCCCGCGCATCTCGTTCTTCTGGGCGATCGGCATGAACTTCTTCATGGAGGTGGCCAAGCTGCGGGCAGCCCGCCTGCTGTGGTCGCGCATCGTGTCGGACTTCAACCCGACCAACGCCAAGGCGCTGTCCCTGCGGACGCACAGCCAGACCAGCGGCTGGTCGCTCACCGCGCAAGACGTCTACAACAACGTCATCCGCACCTGCGTCGAGGCGATGGCCGCCACGCAGGGGCACACCCAGTCGCTGCACACCAACTCCCTGGACGAGGCGCTGGCGCTGCCCACGGACTTCTCCGCGCGCATCGCCCGCAACACCCAGCTGCTACTGGCGCAGGAGTCGGGCACCACCCGCGTGATCGACCCCTGGGGGGGCTCCTACTACGTGGAGCGGCTCACCGCCGAGCTGGCCCGCAAGGCCTGGGCGCACATCCAAGAGACCGAAGAGGCCGGCGGCATGACCAAGGCGATCGAGGCCGGTCTGCCGAAGCTGCGCATCGAAGAGGCTGCCGCGCGCACACAGGCCCGCATCGACTCGGGCCAGCAGCCGGTGATCGGCGTCAACAAGTATCGTCCGGACGTCGACACCGGCGTCGAGGTGCTCAAAGTCGACAACACGGCGGTGCGGGCCGAGCAGCTGGCCAAGCTCGACAGGCTGCGGGCCGAGCGCGACCCGGCCCGCGTCGAGGCCGCGCTCGCGGCGCTGACTGCGGCAGCCCGTGCGGCAACGGACGGCGCCCGCGACCCGGGTCTGGAGCAGAACCTGCTCAAGCTGTCCGTCGACGCCGCCCGCGCACACGCCACGGTCGGCGAGATGAGCGATGCGCTCGAAGCCGTCTACGGTCGCCACACCGCAGCCATCCGCACGATCTCGGGGGTGTACCGCCAAGAGATGGGACAGTCCGACGCGGCCGAGCGGGTGCGTGCCCGCTGCGAGCAGTTCGAGCAGACCTACGGGCGCCGTCCGCGCATGCTGGTGGCCAAGATGGGCCAGGACGGTCACGACCGCGGCCAGAAGGTGATCGCCACCGCGTTCGCCGACCTGGGCTTCGACATCGACGTGGGCCCGTTGTTCCAGACCCCGGGCGAGGCGGCGCTGCAGGCTGTCGAGGCCGACGTGCATGTGGTGGGGGCCTCGTCGCTGGCGGCCGGGCACCTCACGCTCGTGCCCCAGCTGCGCGACGAGCTCGCTGCGTTGGAGCGCGACGACATCATGGTCGTCGTCGGCGGCGTCATCCCCCCCGACGACGTGCAGCCGCTGCTCGACGCGGGGGCCGCGGCGGTCTACCCGCCCGGCACGGTCATCGCCGAGGCGGCGCTCGACCTGCTGGACGACCTCGAGGAGCAGCTCTCCGGTGAGGTGCTCACCGGGGACTCCGCGTGAGCCCACGCCCTGCGGCGATCGACGTCGAGTCCCTCGCCGAGGGCGTGCACGACGGCAAGCGCGCGGCCATGGCCCGGGCCATCACCCTGGTCGAGTCGACTCGTCCTGACCACCAAGACCTGGCACAAGACCTGCTCGTCCGGCTGCTGCCCGACATCGGATCGGCGCAGCGGGTCGGTATCAGCGGGGTGCCGGGGGCGGGCAAGTCGACGTTCATCGACGCTCTCGGCACCATGCTCACCGGATCGGGGCATCGGGTGGCTGTGCTGGCCGTCGACCCGTCCTCCACCCGGCACGGCGGCAGCATCCTCGGCGACAAGACACGCATGACCCGGCTGGCCGTCGACCCGCAGGCGTTCATCCGTCCCTCCCCCACCTCCGGCACCCTGGGCGGCGTCGCTCGGGCCACCAAGCAGGCCATGGTCGTCGTCGAGGCGGCCGGCTACGACGTCGTGCTCGTGGAGACGGTCGGCGTCGGGCAGTCCGAGACCACCGTCGCAGAGATGGTCGACACGTTCCTGCTGCTCATGGTCGCTCGCACCGGGGACGCCCTGCAGGGCATGAAGCGGGGCGTGCTGGAGCTCGCAGACGTGATCACCGTCAACAAGGCTGACGGCGACAACGTCATCGAGGCGAAGAGAGCGGCGCGCGAGCTTGCTGACGTGCTTCGGCTGATGGAGCCCACCCGCGGTGACTGGCGCGCGCCGGTGCTGACGTGCTCGGCCCTGAACGACGACGGCGTCGAGCAGGTGTGGGAGCAGGTGTGCGCCCACCGTGCAGCGCTGGAGTCCACCGGCGACCTGACGGCGAAGAGGGCCGACCAAGAAGTGTCGTGGATGTGGTCGACCGTCCAGGACCGGGTGCTGCACCGGCTGCGGCACGACCCCGGCACGCGCCAGACAGTCACCGACCTGGAGCGGGCGCTGCACCAGGGCGACACGACGGCGACTCGAGCCGCCCAGGTGCTTCTCGACAAGCTCGGCTGGACGACCTGACCAGCGGCGCTCGAGGGCCGGCAGCCATACCTGCGGAACACCGTCTGCTGCGCCGTCGTTCCTCTGGCAGCAGCACACCGATGACGAAGGACGGACCCATGTCGATGCGCCAGCCCGGCGCCCGCGATCCACTGCCCTACCGCCCGCACGGCCTCGTGGTCGCCTCGTACGCGGAGTACATGCAGGCCCAGCTTGCCGTCGACCGCCTCGCCGACGACGAGTTCCCGGTCGAGCACGTTGCGATCGTGGGCAGCGACCTTCGGCTCGTCGAGCAGGTGACCGGGCGGCTGACCCGCGGTCGCGTCGTCGCCGCCGGTGCCTTCAGCGGCGCCTGGTTCGGGTTGTTCGTCGGGCTGCTGCTGGGCTTGTTCACCTCCGACGGCAGCCTCGGCGGGTGGCTGCAGGTCGTGCTCGCCGGCGTGGCCTTCGGTGCCTTCTGGGGCATGCTGCTGGCCTGGTTCGGCTACAACGCCACCGGTGGCACGCGCGACTTCTCCTCCCGCAGCGGCGTCGTGGCCGAGCGCTACGACGTGGTGGTGCACGGTCAGCGCATCGACGACGCCCGGCAGCGTCTGATCACCTTCGCCGCCGAGGGTGGCCCGCCGTTGGTGAACCCCTGAGTCTGGGGGCACCCACAGGCGCCGGCGAACCGCTAGTGCTCGGCTGAGGCCAGGGAGACGAGAAGCCGGTCTCGAAACTGGTGCTGAGCGCGCTCGAATCCCCCGCACGACGCCAGCCATCCCTCGGCACCTCCCAGGGGACCGTCGAGATGAGCCGTGCCTACCCGGCCCCACTCGTCCTTGACCCAACGCCAGAAGAAGTACGGCTCGCGCCCGGCGATGCCCGGGTGAGCGGCGTCGAGGGTCGCGGCCATCACCGACGCCAGCGCCGGCACCCCCTCGCCGGTCTTGGCGCTGGTGCGGTAGATCGGCACCGGGTCGTCGTCGAACGGCCGGGCCAGCCACAGGCTGTTCTGCAGGTGGTTGAAGCTCTGCATCGCCGACGGCTCGTCGCACTTGTTGAGCACGAACGCGTGCGGCACCTCGATGATGCCGGCCTTCAAGAACTGCACCTCGTCTCCGCCGAGCGGCGCCAGCACCAGGTACACCTGGTCGGCCAGGTGCCGCACGTCGGCCTCGCTCTGGCCGACACCGACGGTCTCGACGAGCACCATGTCGAACAGGTAGGCCATCAGTCGGCACACCTGAAAGCTGGACGGGCCGAGCCCGCCGAGCTCAGTCGACGACGCCTGGCTGCGGAAGAAAAGCCGGCCGGGCGCGGCCGACGGGCGGAGCCTCGTGCGGTCCCCGAGCAGCGCGCCCCCGGAGAGGTGGCTGGACGGGTCGACGGCGACGACCCCGATCGACAGCTCGGGGTCGTCGTCCAGCATCTGCGACGTCAGTCGGGCGACCAGCGACGACTTGCCCGAGCCGGGGGTGCCGGTGATGCCGAGCACCGCCGCGTCCGCAGCCACGCCGCGCCTCTCGAGCTCGGCGACGACCTCGGCCCGCTGTGCCAGCGCCGCCGGGCGCTGGTCTTCGAACAGGCTCACCAGACGGCTGACGGCGCCCTTCGTCCCGTCTAGCGCCGCGTCGAGCGTCACAGCGACGTCCAGTGCGCTCAGGCTGACGCTCCGACTGTCGCTGGGGCGTCGGCTGCCTCGCCCTCGAGCAGACCGACGATGGCCTCCATGATGTCGAGCAGCTCGTAGTCGGACGGGGTGTAGACCTGCTGCACACCGAGGGCGAAGAGCTTGTCGAAGTCCGACTCCGGCACGATGCCGCCGAGCACGACCTTGATGTGCTCGGCTCCGTTGCTGCGCAGCCCGTCCATGATCTGCTCGGCGAGCGCGACGTGCGACCCCGACAGCACCGACGCGCCGATCACGTCCGCGCCCTCTTCTACGGCGGAGGTGACGATCTCGTCGGCCGACAGCCGGATGCCGGAGTAGATCACGTCGAAGCCGACGTGCCGGGCCGAGACGGCGATCACCTCGGCGCCGTTGGAGTGGCCGTCCAGGCCGGGCTTGCCGACCACCAGGCGAGGACGGTGGCCGAGCTCGGTTGTCAGCGCGTCGAGCCGGCCGCGCAGCGTGTCGACCCGGTCGCCGGTGAGGTTGAGCTGCTGGCCCTCGACGCCGGTCGCCGGGCGGTACTCGCCGAACACGTCGCGCAGTGCCCCCGCCCACTCCCCGGTGGTCACCCGGGCCAGCGCGCACTCGATGGACGGCTCCATCATCGACGTGCCGTCCTGCGCCGCCTGCTTCAGCGCCGCCAGCGCCGCCTCGGCCCGGGCGGGGTCACGCTTGGCCTTCGTCGCCGCGAGCTGGGCCAGGGTGTCGTGGATAGCGGTCTCGTCCAGGGTGAACAGCCCACCGTCCTCCCCGGACAGCAGCGGCGAGGGCAGGCCGTCGGTCCACTTGTTGACGCCGACGATCACCTGCTCACCGTTGTTGATGCGGCTGACACGCTCGGACATCGACCGCACCAGCGACGACTTCATGTAGCCGGACTCGATGGCCGGGATCACCCCGCCCATCTCCATGATGCGGTCGATCTCGGCGCGCGCACCGGCCTTGAGCTCGGCGACCTTCGACTCGATCACCGGGCTGCCGTCGAACAGGTCGGGGTACTCGAGCAGGTCGGTCTCATAGGCGAGGATCTGCTGCAGACGCAGCGACCACTGCTGGTCCCACGGACGCGGCAGCGACATGGCCTCGTTCCACGCCGGCAGCTGAAGGGCGCGGCAGCGGGCATTGCGGCTCAGGGTCACCCCGAGGGCCTCGATGAGGATGCGCCAGGCGTTGTTCTCCGGCTGGCTCTCGGTCAGGCCGAGCGAGTTGACCTGCACGCCGTAGCGGAAACGTCGGTACTTCTCGTTCTCGACGCCGTAGCGCTCGACGAGCAGCTCGTCCCACAGCTCGACGAACGCCCGCATCTTGCTCATCTCCTCGATGAACCGGATGCCGGAGTTGACGAAGAACGAGATGCGCCCGACCGCGCGGTCGAACTGCTCATCGGTGAAGTGGCCGCGCTCCTTGAGAAGGTCGAGCAGGCTGAGCGCATTGGCCAGCGCGAAGGCGAGCTCTTGCGCGGGCGTGGCCCCGGCCTCCTGCAGGTGGTACGAGCAGATGTTGGACGCGTTCCACTTCGGGGTCGCATCCAGGCAGAACTCGTACATCTCCGCGATGATCCGCATGCTCTCCGCGGGCGGGTAGATGTACGTGCCGCGCGCCAGGTACTCCTTGACCAGGTCGTTCTGCGTCGTCCCGGTGAGCTTCGTGATGTCTTCACCGCGTTCGCGGGCGAGCGCCACGTACAGGGCGAGCAGCCACATCGCGGTGCCGTTGATCGTCATGGACGTGTTCATCTGCTCCAGGGGGATGCCCTCGAACAGGTGCTCCATGTCGTCCAAGGAGTTGATCGGCACGCCGACCTTGCCGATCTCCGGCGCGGCGATCGGGTCGTCGCTGGAGTACCCGCACTGGGTGGGCAGGTCGAAGGCGATCGAGAGCCCCGTCTGGCCGGCCGCGAGGTTCTTGCGGTACAGCGCGTTGGAGGCTTTCGGGCTGGAGTGGCCCGCGTAGGTGCGGATGATCCAGGGGCGGTCGCGGGTGGGCTCGCCGTCGGCGTCGGGCAGGACGTGCGCGGCAGTCTGGTCGGTCACAAAACGCACGATAGGCAGGCACGACGGCCCAGGAGAAGGCCAAGTGGCCTACCTCATGCCACCAGCCGCGCCGAGGGGGCGACCACGGGCGTCTCGGCACGGCAGGATCGGGTGCTGACGGCCGACGGCTGCGCGGACGCGGGTCTGAGGCCGCACGTGCTGATCTTGGGAGGGGTCGACAGATGACAGAGCCACGAGTCACGGTCGAGCGGGACGGGCACGTCCTGCTGATGGGCATCAACCGACCGGACAAGTACAACGCGTTCGACCTGGCCACCATCGACGAGCTCGGTGCCGCCTACGAGCTGCTCGGGGACGACCCAGAGCTGCGGGTCGGAGTTCTCTTTCACCACGGGCCGCACTTCTCCTCCGGGCTGCAGCTGGACGAGGTGGGACCAGCCGTCGCCAAGCACGGCCCGGGCGCGCTGTCGGGCGGGCACGCCTACGACCCGTTCGGGGTGTGGAAGACGCAGGTGCCCAAGCCGGTCGTGATGGCGGTGGGCGGCATCGCGTTCACCCTGTCGATCGAGCTGGCCCTGGCCAGCGACATCGTCGTGAGCGGCGACGACGTGCGCTTCAGGCAGATGGAGATCGCCCGCGGCATCATGCCGTTCGGGGGCGCGACGTTCCGCGCCCCGACCCAGCTCGGCTGGGGCAACGCCATGCGCTTCTTGCTGACCGGTCAGGAGTTCGGGGCCGACGAGGCCCTGCGTATCGGGTTGGTGCAAGAGGTCGTGCCCGCAGGTCAGCAGGCCGACCGAGCGCGCCGGCTGGCGCAGATCGTCGCTGCCCAGGCACCGCTGGCCGTGCAGGCGACCCTGGCGAGCGCGCGGTGCGGCGAGGCCGACGGGCCGGAGGCGGCTGCTCTGCACATCCGCGACCTGCTGCCGCCGCTCATGGCCAGCGAGGACGCCGCCGAGGGACTGGCCAGCTTCGTCGAGCGGCGTTCGGCCCGCTTCACCGGGCGCTGACTACGCCGGCCGGACGGCCTTGATCAGGCAGTGGTGCATGCCCTCGGGGTCTTCGCGGATCGACTCGATCGACACGTCGGTGAACCCGGCCTCGGCCAGTCCCGTCCGGTACTCGCTGAACGACAGCGCGCCGGCGATGCAGCCGACCCAGTCGCCGCGCTCGGCCCGCTCGGCCGGTGACAGCGCATCGTCGGCGACGACGTCGGCCACGCCCATCCGTCCTCCCGGACGCAGCACGCGGGCGATCTCGGCGAACACCGTCGGCTTGTCTGGACTCAGGTTGATCACGCAGTTGGAGATCACGACGTCGATCGAACCGTCAGGCAGCGGCACGTCCTCGATCTGACCCCGCACGAACTCCACGTTGTCCACGCCGGCGACCTCGGCGTTGCGCCGGGCCAACGCCAGCATCTCGTCGGTCATGTCCAGGCCGTACGCCCGTCCTGACTCACCGACCCGACGCGCGGACAGGATGACGTCGACGCCGCCGCCGGAGCCGAGGTCGAGCACCGTCTCGCCTGGCTCGAGCGCAGCCACCATCATGGGGTTGCCGCAGCCGAGGCTGGCGGCGAGCGCTGACGCGGGCACCTCGCCCTGCTCGTCGATGCTGTACAGGTCACGACCAAACGAGTCGTCGAGGTCGACGATCTGGACGGTGTCACAGCAGCCGCCGTCGCCGCAGCAGGAGTCTGCGGCAGTCGCTGCGGCGCTATAGCGCTCGCGCACCTGGTCGTGGATGGTGGCCGTCTCGTCAGCAGAGGTCGTCATGCACCACATCGTAGCCGTCAATCGACGAATATCAATACTGATGTTCATCGATGGTTCCTGCTAGGCTCCGCGCCATGAGCTCCTCCTGCTGCGAACCCCTGGCCTCGCAGAGCCTGACCAGCGCAGGAGCCGACGACCTTGCGGTGGCATTCAAGGCATTGGCCGACCCGATCCGTCTGCGGCTGCTCAACCTCATCCTCACGTCGGCGGACGGCGAGGTCTGCGCCTGTGACCTCATCGTCCCCGTCGGCCGCAGCCAGCCCACCGTGTCTCACCACCTCAGGCTGCTGCGCGAGGCGGGACTCGTGCACGCCCAGAAGCGACAGACGAACGTCTGGTACTCCGTGCAGCCCGACCGACTGGCGATGCTTCGCGACGCACTAGCCCCCTCGGCGGTTGCGGCGGGCTAGGGTCGAACGCCGTGCGCACCGTCATCGCTGGGGGTCACGGACAGATCGCCCGACGCCTCACCCAACTGCTCAGCAGTCGCGGCGACGAGGTGGTCGGGCTCGTTCGCCAGCCGCCCCACGTGCACCACGTCGAGCAGGACGGCGGCTCGGCGGTGGTGCTCGACATGGAGAGCGCATCGGTCGCTGAGGTGGCGCGGGTGCTGGACGGCGCCGACGCCGCTGTCTTCGCCGCCGGCGCCGGGCCGGGCAGCGGGATCGCGCGCAAAGACACCGTTGACCGCGCCGGCGCCGTGCTGCTCGCCGACGCAGCCGAGGAAGCCGGCGTCGTCCGGTTCGTGCAGATCTCGTCCATGGGAACCGACCTGGTCGCCCACGGTGCGGTGCCCTCAGGCGTGGACGAGGTGTTCGTCGCCTACCTTCGCGCGAAGGCGGCCGCCGAGGACGACCTCCGTCGGCGCAGCAGTCTGGCGTGGACGATCCTGCGACCAGGTGGCCTGACCAACGACCCGGGAACCGGGCTGGTCACGCTCGCATCGCGAGTAGGCCGCGGCTCGGTACCCCGCGAGGACGTTGCCGCCGTGGTGGCGGCCCTGCTCGACGAGCGCCGCACTGCACGCATGACGCTGGAGCTGACGAGCGGTGACATGCCGGCTGACCGGGCCGTGGCTGCGCTCGCGACACACACCGAGGAGACCTCATGACGTTGCTGACGCTCGGGGTGCTCGGTACCTCGACCAAGGAGAACGAGAAGCGGGTACCCATCCACCCGCGTCACCTCGACCGGATCGACGCCGACCTGCGGGCAGTCATGCTGCTGGAGGCCGGGTACGGCGACGACTTCGGCCTGCGCGATGCCGAGCTCGCACCGCTGGTAGCCGGGGTGGTGTCCCGGTCCGAGCTGGTCGAGCGCAGCGACGTCGTCCTGATGCCCAAGCCGACGCTGGCCGACGTGGCCGGGCTACGCGACGGCCAGGTGGTCTGGGGCTGGCCGCACTGCGTGCAAGACGCCGCACTGACCCAGCTCGCCATCGACAAGCGGCTGACGCTGATCGCGTGGGAGGCGATGCACTTCTGGGACCGCTCCGGCAACCCCGGTGTGCACGTGTTCCACCGCAACAACGAGATCGCCGGCTATGCGTCCGTGCTGCACGCGATGGCGCTCACGGGTACCTCCGGCGCCTACGGACGCCGACTGTCGGCGGTGGTGCTCGGCTACGGCAACACCGCGCGCGGTGCCATCGCGGCGCTGCAGGCCCTCGGGGTGTGGGACGTGGTGGCGCTCACCAAGCGGGACGTGACGGCCGTGTCGTCCCCGATGCCGTCAGTGCTGCTCGGCCACATCGAGCGCACCGAGCAGGACCCCAGCCGCACCGTCACCCACCGCCGCGCGGGCAACGAGCCGACGCATGAGTTCTTGGCCGAGCACGACATCGTCGTCAACTGCATCTTGCAGGACACCGACGCACCGATCATGTTCGTGACCACGGACGAGCTGGCCGAATTCCGCCCCGGCACGCTGATCGTGGACGTGTCGTGCGACGAGGCCATGGGGTTCGAGTTCGCGCGGCCGACGCCGTTCACCGACCCGATGTTCACCGTCGGGCACGACATCCACTACTACGGCGTCGACCACAGCCCGTCCTACCTGTGGAACTCCGCGACCTGGGAGATCTCCGAGGCTCTGCTGCCGTTCGTCCGGTCGGTGCTGAGGGGGCCGAGCGGGTGGGAGGCCGACGAGACGATCGCGCGCGCCATCGAGGTCAAGGATGGGCTGGTGGTCAACCCGAAGATCTTGACCTTCCAGAAGCGCGCGGCACAGTTCCCGCACGAGGTGGTCGAACGGGCGTGAGCAGCCCGACGCTCGGGCTGGCCGTGGGCGGGCCCTACGCGCTGCTGCCCGAGCTCGGACGGGCAGCCGAGGCCGCCGGCTTCGACGCCGTCTGGGTGGCCGAGACCGACCGCGAGTCGATCGTGCAGGCCACCGTGCTGGTCCAGGCAACCAGCCGCATCGACGTCGGTACGAACATCACTCTCGCGTTCCCCCGCTCCCCCACCGTGACAGCGATGCAGGCCTGGGACCTCAACGAGCTCTCCGGCGACCGGTTCGTGCTGGGGCTCGGCAGCCAGGTGCGCCGCATCGTCACCGACCGGTTCTCCGCGACCTTCGACCGCCCGGCCGCGCGCATGGCGGAGTACGTCGAGGCCATGCGCACTGTCTGGGAGATGGAACGGGGCAACCGCCGGCCCTTTCGCGGGGAGATGTACCGGGTGATCCGGCCGGGTCTCAACGGGCTGGGCTCTGCTGCCGACCGCGCACTGCCCCGCGTCTACGTCGCCGCTGTGGGCCCGCTCATGGTGCGCGCGGCGGCTACCCACGCCGACGGGATGCTCGGGCACCCCTTCACGTCGGCGGCCTACCTGCGACACGACGTGCTGCCCCGGGTCGAAGCGGCGCTGGCTGACGCCGGGCGCGATCGCAGCACGTTCACGCTGGCCCAGGGCGTGATCCTGAGCATCGCCGAGCGCCGCGAGGTCGCCGTCCGCGAGGCCAAGGCCCAGGTCGGCTTCTACGGAACCACGCCCAACTATGCACCGGTGTTCGCCGCCAACGGCGAGGCCCATCTCACCGAAGACCTCGGCCGCGTCTTCGCCGACACCGGCGGCGACCCGGACGCGCTGGCCGCCGCGGTCCCCGACGACGTCCTCGAGCGCTACGCCGTCGCCGGGACTCCGGACGAGGTGCGTGACCGGCTCGACGAGATGGGTGCGCTGGTCGACCACCTCATTCTGGGCGGGGCCTGGTACCGCGTGCCGGCCGCTCGGATGCAGGAGAACGTGCAGGCGATCATCGACACGTTCGGCCGGTGAGGGTTGGCTGCTGAGGGTGACGAGCTCGGCAGCGGCCATCCGCCCGGCTGTCGTGGAATGCTGCGCTGATGCGCAACCTCCCGGTGCCCGAGTGGCTCGTCCGTTCGGGCCTCTTCTCGTGGCTCGCCCTCGGGGTGCTGGGGTTCGCGGCGGTGATCATCCTCGGGCTGTCGACGTTCTCGGCGATCGTGCTGCCGGTCATCTTCAGCGCGGTGGCAGCGGCGGTCTTCGCACCTATCGTGGACGGACTCCAACGCTGGGGCGTCCCGCGCAGCCTGGGCTCGCTGCTCACGCTCGTGCTGATCATCGGTGGTCTGATCGGCATCATCGCGCTCGTCACACGGTCAGTCATCGACCAGGCTGACCAGCTTGCTGCCGCCTTCACGGTGGCGTTCGAAGACCTCCAGGCATGGCTGGCCGACTTCGGGATCGACGAGGGCTTCATCGAGCAGGCACGAGAGGCGGTCAGCTCGCTCGCGAGCAGCGGAGGCGGCGGGCTCGTCTCCTCGGCGGCCGGGGTCGCGTCCAGCGCAGCCGGCCTGGTGCTGGGTCTGTTCTTCGGCCTCGTCTTCCTGTTCTTCCTCATGCGTGACGCGCCGGTACTGCCGACGTGGGCGTCGAGCAACCTGGACGAGCCGCAGGCCAGCGAGCTGGTCGGGGTCGGCCGGTCGGCTGTGCACGTGATCCGCCGCTACTTCACCGGACGCGCGGTGGTGGCACTGTTCGACTCGGTCGTGATCTCAGTCGGGGCGGCAGTGCTGGGTATTCCGCTCGTCCCAGCGATCGCGATTCTCACCTTCATCGGCGGCTTCGTCCCCTACCTCGGAGCTGTCATCGCCGGCACCCTCGCCGTCGTCCTGGGACTGGCCAGCGGCGGCTTCACGACGGCACTGATCATGCTCGCGATCGTCCTGCTCACCCAGAACGTGCTGGAGCCGCTGGTGGAGGCCCGGGTGATCGGCCAGTCGCTCGGCCTGCACCCCATGCTCGTCATCATCGCCACCACGATCGGCGGCATCGCGGCCGGGTTCTCCGGCCTGATCCTCGGGGCTCCGCTTGCGGCCACCGTCGTCAAGGTGCGCAACGACCTGCGCGAGAGAAGCCGGCAACCAGACCCCGACCCGCCCGAACCGGCAGATGCGGCGGCGGGTGCGCCGGCGAGCGCGCCGGCTGGCCTGTCTGGGAGCGCCGGCGAGGGATCCGAAGCGTAAGCCAGCATCGACCGCCCGCAGCACCGCCCACCAGACGCGATCTTGGCGCTGCAGCCACATCCCAGCCCGCATGCGGCCATGGCGCCAAGATCGCCGGGGCGGGGGCCGGGCGGGGGGCGGCGGGGACGGGGGAGGCTGGGGCGGGGAGGCCGGGGGCGCTAGGGCAAGCGCCAGTCGACGGGGCCCTCGCCGAGCTCGTCCAGGTGCTCGTTGGCCCTGGTGAAGGGGCGCGAGCCGAAGAACCCACGGTCGGCCGACATCGGGCTCGGGTGCGGGCTCATGATCGTCGGGACGTCAGCAAGCGCCGGCGCGAGCGACTGCGCGTCGCGTCCCCACAGGATCGCCACCAACGGCTCGTCCCGGGCGAGGAGTGCGGCGATGGCGGCGTCGGTCACCGCCTCCCAGCCCTTGCCCCGGTGGGACGCGGGCTTGCCCGGCTGCACGGTCAGCACCCGGTTGAGCAGCAGCACTCCATGCTCGGCCCACGGCGTCAGGTCGCCGGACGCGGGATGCGGCAGGCCCAGGTCGGCCTGGTACTCGCGCATGATGTTCGCCAGGCTGCGCGGCAGCGGTCGCACCTCGGCAGCAACCGAGAAGCTCAGGCCGACGGGATGACCCGGGGTGGGGTAGGGGTCCTGCCCCACGATGAGTACCCGCACGGCATCCAGCGGCTGGGTGAAGGCCCGCAGCACGTGCGTGCCGGCGGGCAGGTACCCCCGGCCGGCTGCGATCTCCGCGCGGAGGAACTCCCCCATCGCGGCAACCTGCGGCGCCACTGGATCCAGGGCTGCAGCCCACCCGGGTTCGACGAGCTCTGCCAACGGTCGCGCGCTCACACCGGCAGACCCTAGACAGCACGAGGGGCCCGAGCCGAAGCCCGGACCCCTCGTGACGCCTAACGACGCGTCAGGTCGCTACCTCACACCGACGCGTACGGGTCCCGGCGGACGTCCTCGGCCTGGGTCGGGCCAAAGGTCTGGTCGGAGATCCACGGCCCGGTGCCCTCGGTGAGGTCAACGATGTCCGACGTCACAGCCAGTGGTAGTTGCCCTCGAGCATCATCTTCGCTGGTCAGCTTGCGGTCGAGTTCGTCCGTGTTCTTCCACAGCGCCCCGAACTGGTCGTCGATCCGCAGGCGAGCCTGGCGGCAGAACAGCGTCGGCGAGCGCGTACGGCCTCCGCGCCCTGTTGGCGCCCCACCTTCGGTCGTGCGGATGCTGCTCGGCGGCTTCACGATCGTCGCCGACATGCGCGAACAGCTCAGCCCCGATGACCACGATGCGGCCGAGGAACATCTGCTTGGGAGCTCCATGCCGGTCCTGCCAGCGCCCCATGCCGTAGATGACGTCGAACGCGCCAGCTTGCGCGAGCTGACGGTCGATGAAGCGCAGGTGCTTGGCCAGCATGCCGTACTCGCCGTAGGCGCTGGGGTTGTTGCCCTTGCCCACAGCCAGCTTGGGCAGCCACGTCGAGTAGAAGCCGGCGGCAGCAACGGCCGCCTTGCCCTTCGCCTGCAGGTCGGCCTCCGGGTCGATGATGTCGCCGGCCACGCTCAGGTGCTGGTCGGTCGCCTCTCGTGCCAGCAGCAGGCGCATCACCTCGGTCGAGCCCTCGAAGATGCGGTTGATGCGTGAGTCGCGCAGGCTCTGCTCGGCCGGGATGGCCCGCTCGCCGCGCGACTTGAGCGACTCGGCTGTCTCGTAGCCGCGCCCGCCGCGCACCTGCACCAGCTCGTCGAGCACCTTGTAGCTCATCTCGGTCGCGTAGAGCTTGGCGATCGCCGACTCGATGCGGATGTCGTTGCGGCCCTGGTCGTTCATCAGCGCCGTGATCTCTTGCATCGCGTCGAGCGCGAACGACGTCGCGGCCATGAACGACAGCTTCTCGGCGACCGCGCCCTGCCTGCCGACCGGGCGGCCGAAGGAGTAGCGCACGCCAGCCCACTCGCGGGCGATCTTGGTGGCCCACTTGGCCGACCCGGCCGACATGGCCGGGATGGCCAGACGGCCGGCGTTGAGGGTGGTCAGGGAGATGCGAAGGCCATGGCCTTCCTTGCCGATGAGCGCGTCCTTGGGCACGTAGACGTCGTGGAACCGCGTGACGCCGTTCTCGATGCCACGAAGGCCCATGAAGGCGTTGCGCTTCTCCACGGTGATGCCGGGGCTGTTCATCTCGACGACGAACGCGGAGATGCCGCCGCGGTGACCCTCGGACTTCGGGACGCGAGCCATGATCACGACGAGCTCGGCGATGACGCCGTTGGTCGTCCAAAGCTTGACGCCGTTGAGGGTGTAGCCCTCGCCGTCCTCAGTCGGGACGGCGGTCGACTTCATGCGTGCCGGGTCAGAGCCGAAGCCGGGCTCGGTGAGCAAGAAGGCCGTGACCGCGCCCTTGGCGCAGCGCGGCAGGAACTTCTGCTTCTGCTCCTCGGTACCGAACAGCTTCACCGGCTGCGGCACGCCGATCGACTGGTGCGCCGACAGCAGCGCGCCCAGCGAGCCGTGGATCTGGGTGATGAGCATGAGCGCCTTGTTGTAGGCGACCTGCGACAGGCCGAGGCCGCCGTACTCCTCGGGGATCTTCATGCCGAACGCGCCGAGGTCGGCCAGGCCCTTCATGAGGAACTCGGGGATGACGCCGGTCTTCTCGATCTCAGCGCCCACCTCGCGCCACTCGGTCTCGACCAGGTGCTGCACCTTGGCGACGAAAGCCTCGGTCTTGGCTGCCTGCTCGGGCGACTCGGTGGGGAACGGCGTAATCAGGTCGAGCCGGAAGTCGCCGAGGTACAGCTCCTTGCCGAACGACGGCAGGTGCCACTCGGTCTGGCGGCCGGACTCGGCAACCTTGCGGGCCTCGATCTCGGCTTGCCGCGTGCTGGTCGACATCATGTCTCCTTGGAGGGCGGGATGGGCGTACGCCAACGGCCGGCGTCGCAGCCTTGTTACTGACCAGTGTTACTGACGAGTAACCCCTTGGCAAGGCCCAGTCGGCACCAATCGAGCCGACCGGTCAGGCGACCAGCACCGCAGCGCCATTCACGCGGTCGGCGGCAAGGTCGGCGAGGGCCCGATCAGCCTCGTCCAGCGGGTAGGGAGTCGTCTCGACGTGCAGCTGATGCTCAGCGGCGAAGGCGAGAAAGGCCCGCCCGTCCGCCCGCGTGTTGGACGTGACCGACCGGATCTCCCGCTCGTAGAACAGGTGCTCCTCATACTTCAACGGCGGGACGTCGGACAGGTGGATGCCGGCGATCGACAGCACTCCCCCGCGGTCGAGTGCGGCCATCGCGACCGGTACGAGCCAGCCGACCGGCGCGAACAGGATCGCGGCGTCCAGCGGCTCCGGCGGACGGGCATCGGCCTCCCCGGCGGACGCGACCCCGAGTTCCAGCGCCAGGCCGCGCGCGGCCCGGGCGCGGGTCATCACATGAACCGTGGCGCCCTGCGCCATCGCCACCTGCGCGGCGAGGTGGGCCGACCCGCCGAACCCGTAGATGCCGAGACGACCACCGGGCGGCATTGAGGCCCGGGCAAGGGCCCGATAGCCGATGATGCCGGCGCACAGGAGCGGGGCGAGCTCACGCTCGGTGTACCCGTCGGGCAGGTGGTAGGCGAAGTCGGCCGGGACGGTGGCGTACTCGGCGTAGCCGCCGTCGTGGGTCCAGCCGGTGTACTCCGAGTATGGACACAGGTTCTCTGCGCCTCGTGCGCAGTAGCGGCAGGCCCCACACGTGTGGCGCAGCCATGCGATCCCGACCCGGTCGCCGACGGAGAACGAGGTGACGCCCGAACCGACGACCTCCACCTCGCCGACGACCTCGTGTCCTGGCACCACACCGGGACGACGCACGGCCAGGTCGCCCTCAGCCACGTGCAGATCGGTGCGACAGACCCCGCAGGCGAGCACGCGCACGAGCAGCTCGCCCGCGCCCGCCTGCGGCACCGGGCGGTGCATGAGCGACAGCGGCGCCTGCGCCGTCGCAGCCGCACGGCGAACCTGCCATGCCCTCATGTGCCCATTGTCATCCCCACTCGCGCGGACGACACTAGAAGCGCAGGACGAGTGAACGGGGGTGCTCTCATGAGCGAGCGCCAAGTGCAATCGTCAGACGACGAGCAGTCGGTGACCGGCGGACACACCACCTCGATGGAGCTCGCCGAGCTCATCGAAGACGCGATCGGCCAGGTGACCGGCGAGGGCACGATGGGAAACGACGCTCGCCACGCCGTGGTCGAGCGAGTGATGGACCAGGTTGGCGACCCAACCCAGCACGCCGTGGTCGCGGGGCGCGTCCACGCGCGCATGGATCTTGGCTGAGGAGCGGGGCGAGGTCTCTGCTCAGCTGGCGGTGACAGCCGCCGGTAGTCGGCTCACGAGGTCGGTGATGCGCTGGCTGATGTCGGCCCGGATCGCCCGCACCTCGTCCATCGACCGGTCGCGAGGGTCGGCGACGTCCCAGTGCTCGTGCGGGGTGCCGTTGGAGGCACCGACGGACTCGCCGTCACCGAAGGTGACCACCAGGTCAGCGGCGGCCAGCATCTCGTCGGTGTAGGGCTTGGGGAACGACTGCTCCAGCGACACCCCGACCTCGTGCATCGCCTCGAGCACGGCGGGCACGACGTCGATCTCAGGGTCGGTACCCGCGGAGAAGGCGTGCACGGTGTCACCGACCTGCGCCAGCAGCAGCCCCTTGGCCATCTTGGCCCGTCCGCCGTCGTGGGTGTCGAGGAACAGCACGGCGGGCACGCCGTCCTCGTCACGCATGCGCGCGAGAGCCCAGAGCTGACCGCGGGCAAAGCGCTCGGCGAGCAACGGCACGTGGTGCTTGATGCGCGCGCCGGCGTCGATGTGGTCCCAGCTGGCCTGGAGCACGGCGTCGACCGACTCCGCACCGACCTTGCCGGCGAACTCGTCATAGAGCCGCTGCTTGGCTGCCTTGACGGCGAGCCGCATGTCGAGCGACATTCCCTCGAGGTCGTGCATCATCATGTCCTCCTGCACAACGGAGCATGACGCTCCGGTGAACACGACACTACCGCCGAGCGGCTCCTCAGGCTGAGTACATAGGCCTGCCCAGGGCCCCATGTCGCGCCAACTCCTCGCGAGATCTGGACAGCCGTGACGTGGGCGCCCAGTGTTGGGCACGTGGTCAGCACGCACGCATCGCAGTCCCGCACCTCGGACGAGGCCGCGCTCACCGAAGCCGCGGTCGACCTCGCCGCAGACTGGCTGCGCCGCGCCCGCGGCGACCAACGGTGGTCGGAGCGTCGGACGGTTCGGCGCCTGCAGGGCATCATCGACGACCCGGACGGCATCGCCTTCACGATGCAGTTCGTCGACCGCGTGGCCCGTCACCGCGACGACACCGCCGCCGCCCGCGAGCTGCAGGCCCTGGTTCGCGGCGCCGAGCTGCCCGCGTTCCTCTCCCCCGTCGACCGTGGCCTGCTGCGTGCCGGGGCCGCCCTGGCGCCGCGGGTGCCTGCGCTGGTGATGCCGATGGCCCGTCGACGGATGCGCCAGCTGGTGGGCCACCTCGTCGTGGATGCAGAGCCCCGTCCGATGCGACGCCACCTGCGCACGCAGCGGGGCGAAGGCTTCGACCTCAACGTCAACCTGCTCGGCGAGATGGTGCTCGGGGACGCCGAGGCGGCCCGCCGCTTCGACCGCACGCTCGCGCTGGTCGACGACAAGGACGTCGACTACGTCTCGGTGAAGCTCTCGTCCATCACCGCCCAGATCGACCTGTGGTCGTTCGACGTCACGCTGGCCCGCGTCGAGGAGCGCCTGCGTGCTCTGATGACGCGAGCCGGGGCCAGCACGCCGCCCACGTTCGTCAACCTCGACATGGAGGAGTATCGCGACCTCGAGCTGACCCTGCGCGCGTTCATGACGGTTCTCGACGAGCCGGCGCTGCGGCATCTCACCGCAGGCATCGTGCTGCAGTGCTACCTGCCCGACGCCTTCGACGCGTTGGGCCGGCTCAGCGCGTGGGCCGCCGAGCGGCACGCCAACGGCGGCGGCGTCGTCAAGGTGCGCCTGGTCAAGGGCGCGAACCTGGCGATGGAGAAGGTCGACGCCGCCACCCACGGCTGGCACCAGGCGCCGTACCCCAGCAAGGACGACGTGGACGCCAGCTACAAGAAGTGCGTCGACTGGGCGCTGCGGCCCGCGCACCTACGCGGCCTGCGGGTCGGTGTGGCCAGCCACAACCTGTTCGACGTCGCGTGGGCCCACCTGCTCGCCGCCGGCCGGGGCGTGAGCGCAAGCGTGGAGATGGAGATGCTGCACGGCATCGCGCCAGCGCAGGCGCGGGCCGTGCGCGACGACAGCGGCGGGCTGCGCCTGTACACGCCGGTGGTGTCGCGCAAGGACTTCGACATCGCGATCAGCTACCTCTTTCGGCGGCTCGAGGAGAACACGTCGACGCAGAACTTCCTCCGCCACCTCTGGACGCTCGAACCCGGATCGAGCGAGTTCGCCCGCCAGGCCGACCGCTTTCGCCGCGCCGTGGCACGCCGCACCGACGTCGACACGACGCCGCGCCGCGCCGGCGGCCCGCCGCCGGTGCCGAGCGACGAGTTCACCAACGAGCCCGACACCGACCCCTCCCTGCCCGCCACCCAACAGTGGCTGCGCTCGGTGCGCGACCTGACCCGCACACCGGTGAAGGCCCCCCTGCTCACCGACGTAGCCATGGTGGACGAGGCGGTCGAGCGCACCCGGGCGGCTCAGCCGGCATGGGCCCAGCGTGGCGCAGCCGAGCGGCGAGAGGTGCTGCGCGCGGTCGCCGACGAGCTGGCGGCACGCCGCGGCGAGCTGCTCGCCACGATGTGCGACGAGGGCCGCAAGACGTTCGCCGAGGCCGACCCCGAGATCAGCGAGGCCATCGACTTCGCCCGCTGGTACGCCGACCAGGGCCTCGAGATCGAGCGACTCGAACGCACCCAGGGCGCACGGTTCACGCCGTTCGGCGTGGTGGCGGTCGTGCCGCCGTGGAACTTTCCCGTCGCCATCCCGGCCGGCGGGGTACTAGCAGGGTTGGCGGCCGGCAACGCGGTGCTCTTCAAGCCCTCGCTGGAGACTCCGCGTTGCGCCGAGGTCGTGGCGCAGGCCTGCTGGGCGGCGGGCGTGCCGTCCGACGTGCTGCAGCTGGTGCGCACCCCCGACGACGAGGTCGGGCAACGACTGGTGAGCAGCGCGGACGCCGTCGTCCTGACCGGGTCGTGGGAGACCGCGACGATGTTCCGGTCGTGGAAGCCCGACATGCGGCTCGTCGCCGAGACCAGCGGCAAGAACGCACTCGTGATCACCCCACAGGCCGACATCGACCTGGCGGCAGCCGACCTGGTGCGCTCGGCGTTCGGGCATTCCGGCCAGAAGTGCTCGGCGGCCAGCCTCGCGATTCTGGTGGGCGACCTGGCCGACGACGAGCGGTTCATCGAGAAGGTCGTCGACGCCGCCACAAGCCTGCGCGTGGGCTGGCCCGACGAGCCCGGCGTCACGATGGGGCCCACGATCGGGCCGGTGGCAGGCAAGCTGCTCGACGCCCTGACCCGGCTCGGTCGCGGCGAGAGCTGGGTGCTGGAGCCACGTCGACTCGACGAGTCGGGGGCGTTGTGGAGCCCGGGCATCAAGCGGGGCGTCGTCGCCGGATCGGAGTTTCACCGGACCGAGTACTTCGGCCCGGTGCTGGGGATCATGCACGCGGTCGACCTGGCCGACGCGATCGCCCTGCAGAACGCGGTGCCCTATGGGCTGACCGGCGGCATCCACTCGCTCGACCCCGCCGAGGTGAACGCGTGGCTCGATCGAGTGCAGGTCGGCAACGCCTACGTCAACCGGCACATCACCGGTGCGATCGTGCGCCGACAGCCATTCGGCGGATGGAAGCGCTCGTCGATCGGGCCCGGAGCCAAAGCGGGCGGACCCGACTACCTGCTGCAGCTCGGTACCTGGCACGACACCGCCGACGTGGCCACCTCGCCCACCGACGACCAGCACTGGTGGAGCACCTACTACGGCGTCACCCACGACCCCACCGGCCTCTTCTGCGAGCAGAACGCGCTTCGCTACCTGCCCCGGCCGAACGTGGTCGTGCGGGTCGGTCACGACGGCGACGTTGCCGACGCGCTTCGTACGCTCGCCGCCGCGCGGGTCGCCGGCGCGCGGCCGACGGTGTCCGCCGCCGCGCCTCACTTGCTGCCGGACGAGTCGGGCGTCGTGCAGAACGACCACGCCTTCGCCGACTCCCTGACCCGGCTGCGATTCGGTCGCGTCCGCCACGTCGGTGTGGCCCCGACACACCTGCGAGCTGCGGCGGCATCGGCTGAGGTGGACGTCGTCGACGAGCCCGTCGTTACCAGCGGCCGGCTCGAGATGCGCTGGTACCTGCGCGAACAGGCGATCAGCCGCACACTGCACCGCTTCGGCAACCTGCTCGACGTCAGCTGAGCCCGAGCTGCTCCTTGGTCCGGGCCACGAACACCGGGTGGGTCCAGTAGTACGACGCGGCATGGGTGAGTACCCGGTCGCCGCGCTCGCCGGAGTACACCTCGACGTCGTCTGGGTCGTCGCCGTTGCACATGGTGAAGACGGGGGCGGCCAGGAACGCCCACGGGTCGAGGGGGACGAAGAAGTTCGTCCACTCCTGGATCGTGGCCGGAAGGGTCGCAGGCTCCCCGGACGCTGTCGGGTCGAGCGTGGGTGGCGAGCAGCCGATCACGTGGAAGTACGAGATCTGGCTGGCGCATGTGAGCAGCTGCCCGACGTGCAGCGTGGGCTGCCCCGCCAACGCCATGTCGAACACCATCGTCCCACCCAGACTGTGGCTGATCACATCGATCGGGCGCGACGCGAGGCCGTAGCCGGGCGCGTGCTCCATGATGGTCTCCCAGACTCGCGCCTGCAGCGCGGCTTGGCGGCGCTGGTACAAGATCAAGTCGCCGGTGAACTCACCTGACGCACGTTGATACTGGGTGCGGACGAGACCGTAGATGCTGCCGAGGATGCGCTTGCGAGACTCACCGCTGCGTCGTCGCCAGCCCACCGCCACCGCGTCCAGCAGCCCGCCCAGGTCCCGAGCGGTGAGGGCGCCGCGCACCTCGGTGGAGTTCTCCCGAGCAGCCTGCATGTCGCGCGTGACCCAGGCGAGGTAGGGCAGCACGGCATCTAGCGGCTGCGTCGCCGCCCCCATGTCTCCCCAGTAGACCGGAACGAGGCGCACTCGGTCTCCCAGCGCGGCGTTGAGCCCGGCCACGTCGGCCAGATAGGTCTGCTTGTCGCGGGTGCCGATGCCGTGGATGACCAGCACCGGACGGGGTGCGCTAGGCACGACCCTCGAACAGCCCGGCGACCGCGGCGGCCGCCATGATGCTGTTCGGCTCGTAGGGGCTGCGCCACATGCCACCGGGGTTGGCGCCGTCCACGAACAGGTCGAGAGGGTGCTCCAAGGCGACGTCGGGACGGGCCGACGAGCGCGGGTTGCGTAGGTCGTGCACGAGCATCCCGGCCATCAGGGCGTTCGACGTGTCCGGCTCGAACACCTCCAGACCGAACCGGCCCATGCCCGCGTAGGCCAGGGCGAACGCGCGGTTCTTGACCACCGAGTGGGTGCGCGTCGGCGGGGCGATGTTGAGCGAAGCGGTCGTCCCTTCATGGCGGGCGACCGACGCCCGCCACCGCTGCATGCGCTTGGCCAGCGCGTAGTTCGGGCCCTGCCGCACGACAAGGTTGTCGGCGATGCCGTAGGTGCGGTCGTGGTCGTGGTACGCGGCCGTGGCGTAGTGCCGCTCGAACACCCGCCGTCGCGACACCAGGTTCAGCGGCCGGCCCAGCAGCGTGGTCGGCAGGCTGGTGTCGTCGTAGCGTCGCTGGGCGTCGGCCACCACGTCGCCCGGCACGCTGAAGACGTCCGTCGGTGTCGCCAGAAACGCCAGCATCAGCGGGTCGGCCCGTCCGGTGAGCCCAGTCATCACAGCGTCGATGGCCACCGACGCCCGCACGTGAATGCCGCTGTCGGCGTACACGTAGTTGCCCACCGTCAGCGGCCCCTCGACCGTGCTCAGCCACGCCAGCAGCTCCGGGGTGTCGCTGATGACGTTCCCCCCGGCAACCTCGGCCAGGGCGGCGTCGTCGGCCTCGTCCACCACCGTTCCGGCAAGGCGGTGCCCTGCCGGAACAGGCACCCTCATGCGACCGCTGCCCGCGCGGGCCGTGTCGATCACCCGCGCCCACACCGGCGGACGGGGCAGGTCGAGAGCCCACACGTTCGCACCCCACTCGCACAGCTGGAGAAGCGGGCCCATCTGCGACCCGGCGCCGAGCACGGCTACGGACTGATCGGACAGGTCGAGCCAGTCCGGGTTGTCGCTCACCAGCGTGAGCGCCTCGGCGAAGCTCGGCTCGGCGATGCCTCGCTCGACCCAGTCGTCGAGCTGGTCGCGCAAAGCCGGTCCGCGCAGGGTCTGTCCCCGGTAGGGCACCGCGAAGCCGCGCTGGGGTCGCCGGCCTGACCCCTGGACCGTTGCCGTGGCAATCGACGCGTCGCCGTACGTGGCCAGCCCGTCGTCGATGCTGGACTCGTCGTCGCCCCGCCGGAAGCGCATCCGCCCGCGCAACGACGCGAGGCCGTCGCGCGAGATCGCCAGGGCGTTGTCGCTCGAGCGCATCCCCACCTCGATGAGGGTGCGGATGTGCTCGGCGTAGCGGTCCCGCCAGGCGTCCTCGGCCCTCAGCACGTCGGCGACGACGGGGTCGCTGGCTGCCACGGCATCGACGAAGACGGCCTGGTTGACAGCCATCGTGCTGGCGCGGCCGTCCGACCCGATCGGAAAGATGACGCCCTGCTCAGCCTGCTCGAGTGGGCCTGGACTGCTGGCCACGGGTGCCACCTCTCATCGAATGACGCTGCACTGGACGCTAGCGCGCCCGGGCCGCTGACACGCGGCCCCGCGAGTACTGACAGGATCGACCCCGGACGTCTCGCCGTCGACCCCGGAGCCTCACGTGACCGTTCTTCAGTGGCTGACGGCTCTCATGCCCGTGCTCGCAGCGGCCGTCTTGCTGGTGGGCCTACGCATGCCCGCGTCGCGTGCGATGCCGTTGGCGCTCGTCGTCACGGTGGTGCTGACACTGGTCGTCTGGCAGGTGCCCGGACGCATCGTGACCGCGTCGATGATCGAAGGGCTCGTCATCGGCGGAGGGGTGCTCTTCATCGTCGTCGGCGCGCTGGCCCTGCTGGAGGTGATGCGCACCAGCGGCGGGCTCGACGCGATCCGCGTGGAGTTTCAGCGTGTCTCGCACGACTCCCGCGTGCAGATGCTGCTTATAGCGTGGCTGTTCGTCTCGTTCATCGAGGGCGCGGCAGGCTTCGGGACGCCCGCCCCGGTCGCGGCGCCGTTGCTGATGGCCCTCGGGTTCCCCGCCCTGGGAGCCGCAGCACTGGCACTGATCGGCGACAGCAGCGCCGTCACCTTCGGCGCCGTCGGCACGCCGATGATCGTCGGCATCGGTCAGGGGCTGGGGCTCGACCCGACCGCCGACGAGACGCAGCAGACGCTGCTGGAGATCGCACTCATCACGGCCGGCATCGACATCGTGGTCGGGCTGTCGATTCCGATCGCGCTCCTTCTGCTGCTCACGCGCGTGTTCGCCCGGGTGAAGACCCCCGGCGCGGCCCGTGAGGCGCTGCCGCTGACGATCTTCGCCGCCCTCGCCTACAGCGTCCCGGCCTTCGCATGGACCCTCGTGCTCGGCGGGGTGGAGTTCGGCGCCATCCTCGGCGGCATCACGGGGTTGGTTCTCACGGTGGTTGCGGTCAAGAAGGGCTTCTTGGTGCCACCGCGCACCTGGACAGTGAAGTACGGCTACCTCGACACCGATGGTGCGACGTCCCCCGCCACCGGGGTGCGGACGATGCCGGTGTGGCAGGTGTGGGCCCCGTACATGTTGCTCATCGCTCTGCTGCTGCTCTCGCGGCTCGTCGGGCCCCTGCGCGAGTGGCTGCAGTCGGTCAACCTCGTGGCTGACGACATTCTCGAGACCGGCATCAGCGCGTCGTGGCAGCCGCTGTACTCCCCTGGCGCCATCTTCATCATCGTCGCGGTGGCCACCGTGTTCCTGCACAAGGTGCCGCTGGCCGACCTCCGCGCCACCGCTGGGCGCACCACGACAGCCGTCGTCGGTACCGCCATCACGCTGGCCGCCTCGGTTCCCCTCGTCCGGGTGTTCCTGAACTCCGGGGAGAACGCGTCCGGCCTGCAAGCCATGCCCGTCGAGCTGGCCACCGCCGGGGCGCTGGCTCTAGGCACGTTCTGGCCGATCTTCGCGCCGGTGGTCGGCGCCCTGGGCTCGTTCGTGTCCGGCAGCGCGACGTTCAGCCACCTCATGTTCGCCCAGCTTCAGGCCGACGTCGCCACCGACATCGGCGCCGCGCCGAGCGTGGTGCTCGCCCAGCAGGTCGGCGGGGCCAACGCCGGCAACATGGTGTGCGTCGCCAACGTCGTTGCTGTCGCCGGGGTGACCGGTCAGCTCGGCAAGGAGGGCGCCATCATCTCGCGCACCGTGCTGCCGATGCTGGTGTACGTCACCGGTTTCGCCGTCATGGGGTTCGTGCTCGTGCGCCTGTTCTGACGCTGCGCGTGGCGCCGGTGCGACCCAGCAGCCAGGTGACACCGCGTGGCGCCACTCGAGCCGCCAGGTTCGTCAGACGTATCTCCAGCGGCTCCACGACGCTGCGCCGTTCGCGCTCCACGCCGCGGACGATCATCTGGGCGACGTGGTCTGGGCTGAGCCGTCGGTAGAGCTTGTCCAGCGTCGGCAGCCGCTCGAGGGCACCCGGGTTCGCGGTGAAGTAGTCGCTGTCGGTGCGCCCCGCCACCACGGCTGTCACGCCGATACCCGTGCCCCGCAGGTCGGCGGCCAGGCCCTCGTCGAACCCGCGCAGGCCCCACCGGGAGGCCGCGTAGCCGATGGCTCCCGGCCATGGCCACGCCGAGGCGGGTGAGTTGACGTTGACAACCCAGCCCGACCGTCGGTCCAGCATCGGCTCGATGAAGGCCCTCGTCACGAAGAAGGCGGCGTGGAACGGGACGGCGACCTGCGCCAAGAACTCCTCGTTGCTCGTCTCCTCGATCCACAGCCAGCGCCCGGCCCCGGCGTTGTTGACGATGACGTCCGGCACACCGACGTCGGTGCGGACGCGGGCAGCCATGGCGCTCACCGCATCCGGGTCGCCGACGTCGCACGGGTAGATCTCGGCCCGTCCAGGCAGCGAGGCCGCGACCTCGTGCAGCGCTGCCTGCCGGCGGGCCACGAGCAGTACCGTCGCGCCGCGGCCAGACATGGCCCGGGCCGTAGCGGCACCGATCCCCGAGGAGGCGCCGGTGACGAGGACGACGCGGTTCGCGAGCTGCATGTGCGGATTCTTACCAGCACGACCGCGGGCGGTAGCGTGCCCTCTGAACCTGCGCCTGCGTCCGAGCGCATGAGCAGCACGACTTCGGAGGACTGACACTGTGGCACGACGGCGTCGACTGAGCACGCAGGACCAGTTCTGGCTGGAGATGGACCGACCCAACAACCTCATGGTCGTCGACTCGGTGATGTGGACCACTGAGCCGTTGGACTGGGACCGGCTTCGCGACGTGATGCACGAGCGCGTCACCGGGCGCTACCCCGTGTTCCGGAGCCTGGCCGTGCACGACGAAGACGGCTCGTGGTGGTGGGAGGAGTCGCCGGACTACAACCTCGACAACCACGTCTCGATGGTCACGCTCGACGACCCGAACGACCCACGCTCGCTGCAGCAGCTCGTCGCCGACAACCGCACCCAGATGCTCGACCGCACCAAGCCGCTGTGGGAGGCCCTGTGGGTGCAGGACTACCTCGGTGGGAGCGCCGTGGTGCTGCGCTCGCACCACGCCATCGCCGACGGCGTGCGGATGGTCGAGCTGGCGATGACCATGTTCGAGGCCGGACCTGACGGTGGGTCGGTGCTCCCACCCGGCATCAAGCAGCATGCAGCCAAGGCCGCGCGGGCGGCAGGTGACCCCGACGACCCCGGGACGGCTGGCTCCTCGCGGTCACGGCCTGGTGTCAGCCGACTCGCCACGGGCGCCGGGCGCTCGGCCGTGGGGGTGCTGTCACGAGTGCCTGACGTGGCCCGCGAGGCTGCGCGGCTGGCTCGGGCGTCGGTCGTCAACCCGATCGGTGCCGGGCACGGCTTCATCACCGAGACGGCCCACGCCGCCAACGATGCGCTGCACTCGGTGCAGTCGCGGATGCAGGCGGTGCTGCCCGGCGGCGGTGTCATCAATGTGATCGCCTCCGCGCCGTCCGACCTCGACGTCGCTCGCAAGCTGGTGCTGGGCACGCGCAACGACCCGACCATCTGGACGGGACCGGCCACCACTGGCAAGGGTGTGGCATGGGCCGACCCGATCCCGCTGGCCGACGTCCGGTCGGTCGCCAAGGCCAACGGCGCCACCATCAACGACGTGCTGGTCAGCTGCCTCGCCGGATCCCTGGAGCGCTACCTGCGGCTGCACGACGAGCACTGCGCCTCGACGACCTTCATGGTGCCGGTCAACCTCAAGCCGCTCAACGACACCCTGCCCGACGAACTCGGCAACGCCTTCGCGCTCATCTACCTGGAGCTTCCGACCAACCAGCCCGACCCGGTGAAGGTGCTGGAGGTCGTCAAGCGCCGCACGGTGCGGATGAAGCACGGCCACGAGCCAGCGGTCACCTTCAAGATCCAGGAAGAGATCGCGGGCCTCGGGCACTCGATGTACGTCGCATCGATCGACTACTTCGCCAACCGCGCCACCGGCGTGCTCACCAACGTTCCGGGCCCGCAGATGCCCGTCTACCTCGCCGGCAGCAAGGTCGAGGGCATCGTGGGCTGGGCCCCCATGTCAGGCAACCAGTCCATGAGCCTGACGATCTACAGCTACGCGGGCAAGGTGCTGGTTGGTATCGCCGCCGACACGACGCTCGTGCCCGGCTACGCCCAGATCGTGGACGGCTTCGCCCCGGTCTTCGCCGAGCTCGGCGCCGCGACCGACAGCCGCCGCGCGTCTCTGGCCTGAGGGGTCCGGACCTGCTACTGCGCAGCCGGGGCGTCGTTCACCGGTCCGTAGTTGTCCCCCGTGATCCATCCGGGCGCGTCGTTGACCGGCCCGGCGTTCGGGAACTCGAACGTCGACGCCGGCGTCTCTGCGTCCAGGAACGCGCCGCGCGGGACGGTGACCGTTGCGGTCGAGAACCCCCCGGGCGCCTGCGCGAGGTGCTCCATCTCAAGTCCCAGCGCCGAGGAGAACCCGGTCGGGGCGTCCGGGCGCATGTAGGGCTGTCCGCCGTAGAGCTCTAGCGTTGTGGCGGGGAAGCCGCCAGGTGCCTGCGCGAGGTGCTCGCGGGCCAGGCTGTACTCGCTGCCGTAGGTGAAGCCGGCATCGGTACTGAGCATCGAGCTGATCAGCAGACCGCCACCGACGGCAACCGCTCCGACAGTCACGCCGACAGCGAGGTAGCGCAGCCACGATCGCTTCGGCTGCCCGTACTCGACCTCCGGAGCCTCCTTCGTCAGGTCGGGCATCTCGTGCAGCTCGACTCGCTGCTGGGGGTCAGAGATCGTCTCGTGCGCCGGTGCGCCACCGTGCTGGGGCAGCAGGTCACCTGATCCTTTCCTCTCGAGGGTTGTACCCATGACTCCTCCTCTCCTCATCTCCACCCTCGTCCGGCGGCAGGCCGGTTGCTTCCGTAGAACTACTGGGATCGACGGGTGCCCATGACCGAGTCCGGGCCACGTGGCTCTGGACGGCCCCGGTTCAAGCGCCGACGATGCAAGGGTGATCGTCGGGCGGACCAGCCTGCTGTCCTCCCTCGATCAGGCACTGGATGCCGCCGAGGGAGGGCGCTCACGTGCCGTCCTGCTTCTCGGCGCACCAGGAATGGGCAAGAGCGCCGTGCTGGACGCGGCGCGGCTCGACGCGCTGAGACGTGGCTGGTCCGTGGTGATGGCGGCAGCCCCGGAGGGCAGCTCCGCAGTCGCGTTCGCGTTGGTGCAAGACCTCGTTCACGACCTTCTGGCCTGCTCGGGACACCTGGGGGCCGGTGAGCACGAGGCGCTCGCCCACCTCGTCGAACCGAGCAGATGGCAGGTGCAACCTGTATCCACGGCCCTGCGCGAGCTGTTGGCAGACAACGCTGCGGAGTCCCCGCTGCTCGCACTGGTGGACGACCTGCATTGGGCCGACGACGACTCGCTGTCGGCGCTGGCCCTGGCCGCCGCGCGAGTCGGCGGGGCGCGGGTGGCCGTCGTGGCCACGGCGTGGCCGGCGCTGGGCGACGACCCGCGTCTGGTCGGCTGGACGCACCTGCATCTGCCTCCGCTGTCCGAGCCGGACGCGGTGGCCGTACTGGCGTCGGTGGTCTCCCCCGCGCTGGACCTCGCACAGGCGACGCGTGCGGCACGCTCGCTCGGCGGCTGCCCGCTGGCACTGGTCGAGTGCGAACGGCTGCTCACGCCCGACCAGCTCGCCGGGCGCGAGCCCATGCCCGAGCTGGTTCCAGTCGGCGAGCGGCTGCGCCACGAGTGGGCCCTGGTGGTGGCCGGCCTGCCGGAGCGTGCCCAGCGCGGGCTGCTGGCGCTGAGCGTGCTCGACTCCCCCTACCCGGCTCTCGTGCATGAGGTGCTGACCGCGGTCGCGTGCACCGAGGCCGACCTCGAACCTGCCCTTCGCCACGGGCTGCTCGTCGATGGCGCACGAGGTGCAGTGGTGACGGCCAACGCCTTCGTGCGTGCGGCCGTGCTCGACGCTCACACCCCCGATGACGTCCGCGCAATGCATGCGCTGGTGGCCGACATCGCGGTGCGCACGGCGAGCCCGCCCGCCGTCGCGATCTACCACCTGCGTCGTGGTGCCCTCGTCGGGGACGAGAGCGCGCGCTGCGGGCTCGAAGCCCAAGCCGAGCGAGCGCACGGCCGGGCCCAGCCCGAGGTCGAGGCTCGCGCCTGGCAGGCCGCCGCCGAGCTGAGCGTGCAACCCGGCGAGCGAACGTCGCGTGCCGTCCGGGCGGCACAGGTGTGGCTGTCAGAGGCGAGCGCCGTGCAGGGCGCCCGGTCGCTACTCGCGCTGCTGGACGAGGCCCCGCTCGGCCCCGCCGATGCCGTGTGGCGCGAGTGGACGCGAGCCGAGCTGCTGGCCGAGAGCGACCTGGCCGAGTCGGCCGCTGCCGCCCTGGTGGCCGCCCGTCATGCCGAGGCGGCGCAACCGGCGTTGGTCCCCTGGCTGCTGTGGGACGCCGCGGCGACCGGGTGGATGGCCGACGACGCGGCGTTGGCGGTGGCGGCCGGCACCCGGCTGATGGCCTGGAGCACACGTGTGGCCATTCACGACTGGCCGCACGTGCCGGCCTGGCTCGCCTCCGCCGTTCTAGGCGTGGCCTACCTGCACGCCGGCCGCACCCGCGACGGCGTCGCCCTCGTGCAGGCAGCCCGTCTGGTGGCACGCGAGTGGCGCAGCGGACCCACGACAGCGTTGTCGCAGCTCGTCAACGTCGTGGCGCTGGACGAGCTGATGACTGTCGACGGTCCCGAGGAGCAGGCGCGTGTCGACGCACTGGCGAGCCGGTCGGCCGACAGCGGCGCCACCACCTCGTCGGTGCTGACCATCCAGGGCTGGCGAGCGTGCCGGCGCGGGGACTGGCTTGTCGCTCGCAAGCACGCCCTGGAGGCGGTGGAGCTCGCCCGAGCCGTGCGCGCACCCACGCAGGAGCGCTCGGCACTCATGCTGCTCGCCCATCTCGTGCACGCCACCGAGGCCGAGGAGCGCGACGAGGGCGTCTCGGCCGACCAGACGCTTGCTCGGTTGCGCACTCTGGCGTCCGACGTCGGTGACCGTCGCGCCCTGGCCGCGGCCGATCGGGTCGCGGGACTGCGCGCGCTCGCCGCAGGCCGGGTCGACGAGGCGGCGGTGGAGCTCGAGCGTGCACGCAGTACTCGCTGTCGCGGACGGGGCACGGCTGATGCTCGCTTGCCGGGTGCGGTCGATCTCGTGGAAGCCCTGGTACGCACCGACGACAGAGCAGCGGCGCGCGCACTGGCACACCGTGTCGCGGCCGAGCTCACGGACGTGGCGCCGCTCGATCCGACCGCGGCTGCGCTGGCCGCGCGGGCGCGCGCCCTCGTTGCCGACGACACCGAGGCCGATGCGCAGTTCGCCCTCGCGTTGGCGTCGCACCGAGCGGGCGGCGACGCTTTCGAGGCGGCTCGCACCACGATGCTGTGGGGCGAGCACCTGCGCCGATCCCGTCGAGGGGCGGCAGGCCGGCAGGCGCTGCGGGGGGCCGCGCTGGAGATGGACAGCCTGGGCGCGCGCTCGTGGGCTCGGCGGGCCCGTGAGCAGGCAGGACCCGCCGTGCGGGGGCACCGCGAGGACGACCCGCGGTGGCGCTGTCGCCTCACGACCCAGGAGCAGCGGGTCGTCGGCGAGATCAGCCGAGGGTGCACGAACGCCGAGGCTGCCGCGGCGCTCTCGCTCTCGACCCGTACCGTCGAGTTCCACCTCGCCAGTGCCTACCGCAAGCTGGGCGTGCGCAACAGAGTGGAGCTGACGAACCTGGTGCGTGATCGGGCCGACGGCCAGGGCAGGTCACCTCGGGGCGGCGGCAGCGATCAGTGAGCCACCCAGACCGTGGAACCGGTCACGTCGTAGACGTGGTGCTCGGGGTCGTGGACGAAGTACTGCCCCAAGGTCGCCACGGTGAAGGTGGAGCCGTCGCTTCGTCTGCCCGTCCGGGTCCACGCCTCGTCCGGCACGGCGTCGAAAGCCGCGGCCACTGACTCTGCGGCCGCCACGATCTCGTCGGCGACGACATCCGGTGACTGCTCGCCGTAGCACTGCTCGACAGCAGTGGCGTCCTGGTCCCAGTTGGGGAAGTCCGGAGCGTCTTGAGCCAGCATCAGCGCCAGTCGCTCGTCGAAGATGCGGAAGACGTCGCGCACGTGGCAGGAATACTCCAGCGGTGACCAGACGTCCGGGGTCGGTCGAAGCGCGACGTCGTCGCGCGCCAGGATCTCCACCCAGGCCGCGGCGTTCGCCCGCACCAGCGCGCCGATGTCGTCGCGGCCAACCTGCCGGGTGTCGAGCCCGCACTCCGGGCACGCGGCGTCCAGCACCCATGTCCAGTCCTTGGTGTCCGGGACGATGCCATCGTCGTTCGCCGTCATGGGGGCACGGTATCGGTGGGGCTCCTACGGTGGGCTCATGCAGACAGAGATCAGCTCGGGACCGGCGTTCGCCTTCGGTGAGATCACCCTGCCCCCCGGTGGGGCGGTCCGGGTCGAGGCCGGCGCAATGGCCATGACGCGCGGCGACATCGCCATGTCGACCTCGACCCAGGGCGGGTTCATGAAGGGGCTTCGTCGCTCGCTCGGCGGCGAGAGCTTCTTCGTCAACGACTTCTCCACCACCCGGGGCGGAGTGGTGGCCGTGGCCGCGGCCCTGCCCGGCGACATGACGCAGGTGAGCCTGGACGGGACGGGCTCGCTGCTTGTGCAGTCCGGGTCGTGGATCGCCTCGGACACCAGCGTGGACGTCGACTCGAAGTGGGGCGGCGGAAAGTCGTTCTTCTCCGGCGAGGGCCTCATCCTGCTGCGATGCAGCGGACGCGGCGACATGCTCGTCTCCAGCTACGGGGCCATCCGAAGCGCCACCTTGGCTGCTGGCGAGACGATCACCCTCGACACCGGCCACGTGGTCGCGTTCGACGAGACGGTGCAGTACAAGGTGCGCAAGGCCGGCAGCTGGAAGTCCACGATCCTGGGCGGCGAGGGCCTGGTCACCGACTTCACCGGCCCGGGACGGGTGTGGCTGCAGACGCGCAGCAGCAGCGACCTCGTGGCCTGGCTGGCTGCCCGCATGCCGTCACGCAACAACTCCTAGGCATCGTCGGTCCAGAATCACCCGACGGATCACCCGCTTCCCCACGCGCGAGCACCCACGGGCGAATACCGTCGCCACCGTCGGCTGAGACATCAGACGGTGACACTCACGAGGGAGCAGCGATGAAGGTCGGAGTCGTCGGAGCAGGGTTCGTCGGGGCTGCCAGCGCCTACGCCATGGCCATCCGCGGATCAGCGAGCGATGTTGTGATCATCGACGTGAACCGAGCGAAGGCCGAGGCCGAGGCGCGCGACATCGCCCACGCCACGACTTTCACCCACCCGGTGCGCGTGGTGTCCGGCGACTACCCCGACCTGGCCGGAGCGAAGGTCGTCATCATGTCGGCCGGTGTCAACCAGAAGCCCGGAGAGACCCGGCTGGAGCTGCTCGGTCGCAACGCCGCCATCTTCCGCGCCGTGATACCACGCATCGTCGAGAACGCCCCGGGCGCAATCATCATGGTGTCGGCGAACCCCGTCGACATCATGACCGAGCTCAGCGAGCGCATCGCCTACGGCGCCGGCGCCACCCCCGGCAGCGTGCTGGGAACAGGGACCGTGCTCGACACTGCCCGGTTCCGTCAGCTCGTCGGGCAGCACCTGCACGTCAGCAACCACCACGTGCACGGCTACGTCTACGGCGAGCACGGCGACTCCGAGGTTCTGGGCTGGTCGTCGATGGACATCGGAGGCCTCAGCATCGAGGAGTTCTCCCACGTCACCGGCGAGGAGTGGAACGACGAGATCAAGGCCCGCATCACCGACGAGACGGTGCATGCCGCCTACGCGATCATCGAGGGCAAGGGCGCCACCTACTTCGGGATCGGCGCCTCAACTGCTCGCCTCGTCGAGGCAATCCTGCGCGACGAGCAGGCCATCTACTCGGTGACGGCCAGCGTCGAGGAGTACGGATGCTCCCTCGCGCTGCCCCGCGTCCTCACGGGTCAAGGGCTCGGGCGGGTGCTCTACCCCACCATGAGCGACGACGAACGCGCAGGCCTGGACCGTAGCGCCGCGGTTCTGCGGGAGTTCGCCGAGCAGCTTCCCGCGGAGTAGCCCACCTCAGCGGGCTCATGCCCCCCTGGTCGCGGTGCACAGAAACACACCGAACGCGCGGTCGCCCTTGAGGATGGTTGTGGCGTCGACGAAACCGACATCGGCGAACCCGGCGTGGGCCAGCTGCTCGCGAAGGCTTTCCCTGTCGAAGCCGTGGTGTCCGTCAAAGTCGGCCTTGTCGGCGTGGAAGGCACCGTCGGGATCCTCGTCAAGGTCCGCGACGGCCAGCTCACCACCGTCGACCAGTAGTCCTGCCACAGAACGCAGCAGCGCATCGAGGTCCTGCACGTGGTGCAGCGCCATGGAGCTCCAGACCACGTCGTAGGACCCGACGAGCGTGTCTACCGTCAGGTCGGCTTGGACAGCCCGCAGCCGATCACTGAGCCCGGCCTCCTCGATCCGCTGCCGTGCGACCTGCACCATTCCGGCTGAGGGGTCGGTCACTACCGCGGAGCCGACCCGGTCGGCGAGAAGGATGCTCAACCGACCCGTGCCACCGCCGACGTCGAGCGCGCTCATCCGAGGGTTGAGGTCCACTCGCTCCTCGATGGCCTGTGCGACCGCCATCTGACGCTCCTCGTGACCGGGGTCGTCGTCCCATGTCGACGCCTCGGCGTCGAATCGCCTGTGTTCGTGCACGTGATCGAACCTAGTCGCCACGACCGCAGCTCAAGAGGTCCATGATGCGCTGGTTGACCAGCTCGAAACGCGCGTCGATGCGACCCTCTCCCTTTGCACTACCTCTCGCCCGAAGACGGGGCCGGCTTGCCGCGACCCCGTCACCCGCAAGAAGAACCCGGTGGTGGTCGCTGGTGTCGTGCGCCACACCTGGGCGCGCCACAGCGGCGTCTGGCAGTGAGGTGGCTCGATGAGCAGCCGCCACCCACCGAGGCCATCGAGCACGAGGCCGCGGACTCGGCGGCAACCTCAGCCGCGACCTGCACGTGACGGTCAGCGACTAGCAGCCCACGACTCAGGTTCCTCGGCGATCATGGCCGCTGACCCGACGACGCGCAGCCCGTGGTGAGTCAGGTCAGCGCGCACCGATGAGTCGTCGCTCAGCACGGTCACCTGCCACCCTTGCTGCACGAGCTCATCGCCGCGGCGGGCGGGTGTGGTCGATACCTCCCAGGTCGGCCAGGCGCGGGTTCTGCCTGGGACCACGTCCAGCAGCAAGCTCGGTGTCGCAAGGCCGTCTTCGCTCGCGGCGGCCAGCGCTGCACCCACCGCGTCCAGATGTGCGGCGTCGCTGCCGATGATCACCGCCTCGTGTCGGCCGAGGAGCCCACGCAGCAGCGGCCACGCCGCGGCGAACCCCGAGTGCAATGCCAGCGTCGGCACCTGGCTCACTGGCACCCACTGCACGGCCAACCCCTCGCCGTCGAGGTTGCGGGCATTGATCGGCCCGATCGCATCAGCGACTACCGTGGTGTACGCCCAGTCGCCGTGGTCTACCGCCCACGCATGACGGTTCCGCACGGCCGTGGGCCGGATCCCAGCCTCCTCCTCGGCCTCCCGCAAGGCCGCCATCACTGGCGACTCGCCCTCATCCAGGGCACCCCCAAGAACCGCCCACGTTCCACCTTCCTGCAGGAACGGCGCCCGGTGCTGCAGGAGGATGTCTCCACCACGGAGCACGAGCAGCCCGGCGGCGCCGAGCCGACCCCAATGGCGTCCGCCACAACCGCAGTCAATGCGTCGCCGGCACCCCGCCGTTGCAGCACCATCGCATGCTAGGGGCCCTTGCCGCCGCGCAGGACCCATCATCAGAGCGACCCGCAGGGTGTGACCGCTCGGCGCCACGATGAGGGGCATCGCCGTGATGGTGGTCAGTTCGTCGGTGATCGGGCGCTGCAACCCGACGACTGCGTCGCCTCCGCGTCGGAGCGTGCTGTGCCGGTTGAGGATCATGACCGGGACGACAACGACCACGTAGAGAAGGCTCCCCAGGGCCCAAGAGCTCCTCCTGCGCCTCGACGCCCAACGTAATGGGCCGAGGCCGGCCCCTGCCGAGTCACGTGCTGTGAGCACTGCTAGGGGCGGCGGTGGTGCAATCGTTCTAGGGTCGCCAAGCCGTGCATCACGGTGTCATCGTGGTGGATCAGGTGGTGCCGGTCTGCGTCGGCTGCCAGGGGTAGCTGTGCTTGCCAGCGTCGCCCTGCTGGGGTGGTCGCCTGGTGCCACAGGAACAGGGTGGCGTTGCGGACCCTTCCGCGACGCCGGGGTGGGAGGTCGTGCAGGACGTCGTTCGGGTTGCCATGGCCGGTCGGGGTCAGCACCACGATCTCTCCCCGGGGGTGCAGCACCCGTAGGGCCTCCTCGAGAAGCACACCGGGGTCGGGTTGCAGGAAGAGCACCGAGCACAGGGTGACCATGTCGAACTCGCCGTTCGAGAAGGGCAACGGCTCTGCTGGATGCGTCTGGATGAGCGGGGTGTGAGCGAGAGCTGCCCGGCGAGCGGCCCGTTGGATCATGGTTGCGTCGATGTCTGCGCCGACCAGCTGAAGGTCGGGGCGGGAGGTCGCGATCAGCTCGAGGAGCTTGCCTGGGCCGGTTCCCACGTCAAGCAACCGCGACCCCGGCGGCAGAGACAAGACCCGCGCCAGGACGGGCTCGAGGAACGCCGGGTACCAGGGCGCTTGCTGGGCTGCGGTGAGCAGCCGCGCGGCGGCCGTCACGCCGGGCTCCGGTGGGGGATATCCGTGCGCGCAGGGTGGCGCGGGAACCGGGCGAGGAGGATGACCACGAACACCACCGGCAGGAACGCGGCGGTGGTGACCTGCGCGAGGGTCACCTGTGCAGCGAGCAGGTACGCGATCGTGCCGACCCAGTCGACCACCTGGACGCCGATCATCGCCCGGATCCACCCCCGGTGGGCTGCGGGGTCACGCGCGGCCAGGAACATGCCGTAGCCGAAGCCGAGGGAACGTGCGGCGAACATGACCAGCATCCAGTCGACCCAACCGGGGGCGGGATCGAGGTCGAGGACCGCGGCCGCCAGGCCGGGCACCAGCAGCACGACACCGAGAAGGACTTGGACGACACCGATGATGACAAGGGTTCTCTTCAGCAGCACAGCTGACTCTCCTAACTACAGTTGTTGTATATCCAGTTATTGGCAACGAAGACCGGGCAGGCCTGCGCCGTGCCCGGTCAGGCGTCCGTCAGGGCGGCCAGCGTCACCCCCTCCAACGTGGAGCGCATCGCGTCCTCGGCGCCCGCCAGCGCGCCCCGCAATGCTTGCTGGCGGCGAGTGGGTGTCGGCCCGGTGACCGCCGGAACGGAATCGGTACGGAACAGCGACCCCGGGTCCACCGCTTCGACAATCCCGAGCAGGCTCACCTGCTCCGGCGCGCTGGCCAGTCGCACGCCACCCCCGGCACCCTCTCGGGTCTCAATGAGCCCGGCTCGGCTCAGCCGGCCCAGCAGTCGCGCCACACTCGGCGCAGGGATGGACAGATCCTCCGCCAGGCGGCTGGTGGGTACGAAGTCGTACTCACCCAGCCGAACCTTGTCCGCCACGTACACGCTGACCAGCAGCGCCTGCCACACACCCAAGGGGTAGGTCACGACCCTCCTCAGAACTCAAATAACTATAGCAACTGTATATTGAGTTTTCACCCGCGTCCACCCCCGGCACCCCACCGTTCACGGCTGAGCCAGGGAACCGGTGGGGACGTAGCGCACCGGGAATTCACTCCCAGCGGTAGGCGGCCCATGCCACGACTGCGCTGCCGAGGGCGATGGCTGCGGTGATGAGGAACTCGCGCGCGGGCCATTCGCCGGTGAGCCAGGGCTCCTGGAGAAGTTGGACGATGGGCGTGAGCGGCAGCCATTCCCCGATCGTTCGCAGCCCGTCGGGCAGTACCTCTGGTGGCGGCCCGGACCCGGACAGGAACAGGAAGACGAACCACAGCAGCAGTCCCACTGCTTGGGCGGCTCGGGTGGTGGGCAGAACGGTGCCGAGCATGACACCGAGCGAGGTGATGGCCAGCGCGCCGACCACGTACGCGCCGACTACCCCGGGGACGCTGGTCGGCGCGGAGGCGCCGGTGAAGAGCAGGGCGGCTGCCATCAGCAGGGCTGCTCCCGCAGTGGCGATGACCAGCGAGATGATCAGCTGAGAGGCCAGGACGACGCCGCGAGGAACGCCCGAGGCCTGGAAGCGCCGCAGCACACCCGTCTCGCGGTACTCCACCAGATGGGCAGGCAGCGCGATGAGGGCGAAGCCGGCCACCGCCAGGGCGATGTAGGCGGGGGTGTACCAGTCCTCGGCGGGGAAGCCGCGGTAGACCACGAAGTCGCCGTCCCCGCCGCCGGCGGCGCTGTCGGCGCCGAAGACCCCGCTGAGGATGTAGAGCACCATCAGGGGCAGAGCCAGCGTGAAGATGACGGTCACCGGCTCGCGCAGGAACAGCTTCATCTCGGTTCGGGTCAGGGTGCCCAGCCCGCGCATCAGCCCTCACCACCGACGAGGCGCAGGTAGACGTCTTCCAGCGATGGCCGGACGACGTCCATGTCGTGCGGGACAGCCCCGTTGGCGACCAGCGCCTGCCCGACGAGGGCGACGATCGTGGGCGCACCGCGCACCTCGACGTGCCTGCCGCTCAGCTCGACGTTCGTGACCCCGTCGATCCGGGACAGGAACCCGAGGTCGAGCGCGGGTGCGGGCGACGGGACGGTGAACCGCACGGTGACGCCGTCCTGGTGGTCGGCGATCAGCTGTGACGGCGTCCCGGAGGCGACCACTGTGCCACGGTTCACCACGGCGAGGCGGTCGCACAGTCGGGTCGCCTCATCCATGAAGTGCGTGACGAGCACCACGGTTGTGCCCGCCTGTCGAACCTGCTCGATGAGGTCCCAGGTGGCACGTCGGGCAGCCGGATCGAGCCCCGTCGTCATCTCGTCGAGAAAGACCACCTCGGGGTCGTTGACCAGCGCCAGCGCAACGAGCAACCGCTGGCGCTGGCCACCGGAGAGGCTGCCGAAGGATGATCTGGCCTTCTCGGCCAGACCCCACTGGTCCATGACGGATCGCCACGGCGGACCGTCGGGCTGGAACGAGGAGAACAGCTCCAAGGCCTCTGACACCTTCATCCGGTGCGGCAGTGACGACTCCTGTAGCTGCGACCCGACGTGGGTGCGCAGCCGACGTGGGTGAGCCTGCGGGTCAAGGCCCAGAACCGAGACGTGGCCCGCGTCCCGATCGCGCAGACCCTGGACGCACTCGACGGTGGTGGTCTTGCCGGCACCGTTGGGCCCGAGCAGTCCGAAGATCTCACCCTCGACCACATCGAACGAGACGTCACGCACGGCCTCGATCTCGCCGTAGCGCTTGGCGAGCCCCGACACCGAGATCACCGAAGCCACGTCATGCCTCCCGGGCTGGTCGCACGAGAGTCGCTGCAGACGAGCGGTACCACTCGATCGTGCGCCGAACGGCCTCGTCCAAGGCAGTGTCATCGAACGGACCGAATGTCGACCGGAAGGCCGAGTCGTCGACCACGAACGGCTCGGCCCACTGATAGGCGATACCCAGGGCCTCCTTGGACATGCGGTGGAAGGGAGAGGCCAGCCGCAACACTGTCGTCGAGATCGTGCCGGTCGCGACCGGTCGGGGAAGCGCGGCGTTCACGATGGCCATGAGCTCCCGGCCGGTGACCGCGGGGGCGTGCGGGAGGATCCAGACCTGACCGACGGCTTGCTCAGCTGTGCCGAGCGTGACGTAGGCGCGCGCGATGTCGGGCAGGTAGGCGACCGAGTGTGCGACATCCTGGTTGGCTGTCCATCTGATGGTCTTGCCGGCCGCCGCTGGCTCGATGGCCAAGGCCGTGATGGCGGAGTTGTCCGCCCGGGGCCCGAAGTAGTCCGAGGCCCGCCCGATCGTCGTCTGGATGCGCCCCGAGCGGTGAGCCTCGAGCAGGACACGAGTCATGGCGCGCCGCACCTTGCCCTTCGCATCCGTCGCGCGCTCGGGACTCTGCTCGCTCATCGGCGACGACCCTGGTCCGTATCCGTAGAGGTTGTCGACCATGACGAGCCGCGCGCCGTCCGGGGTCGCGTCGATGACACCGCTGAGCATGCGTCGGAACTCCTGCGGCCAGCGGTGGTACGGCGGCTGGGCCGCCATGTACACCACGTCCGCCCCACGCAGGGCAGCGCCGGCATCGGCGGCGTCGCTGATGTCGGCGCCGACCTGCTCGACTCCTGAGGGCAGGTCAGCCGACCCGGAACGGTTGACGGCGCACACGTCGAGTCCGACGTCATGCAGGGCTCGGGCGATGGCGTTTCCGGCACCTCCGGTGGATCCGAGAACGACGTGGCGGGCGGCGGTCATGGGAGGCTCCTGTCTGGTCGGCATCCCCCGCGATGCCGGGGAAGTGAACACTGTTCACAGAATATGCGTACATTGTTCGCGATGTCAATAGTGTTTGCTTTCGGCCTCCTGCAGCGGCAGTCTGAGGCGATGGCCCCCAACCTCCGCGTCCGGCGTCGAGCCGAGACGCTCGACGAGATCAAGCAGGCAGCACTGGATCAGATCGCCGCCTACGGCGCTGGGACCCTCACAGTGCGGGGAGTTGCCCGCGCGATTGGGATGAGTCCGGCTGGGCTCTACCGGTACTACGATGGTCTCGACAGCCTCATCACCGATCTTGTGGCGGATGCCTACAGCGACCTGGCCTCGGCAGTAGAGGCCGCTACCGAAGCACCTGGACAGGTGCTGCCGCGGCTTCGCGAGGGCATGCTGGCCTACCGGCGATGGAGCCTGGATCACCCGAACCGGTTCTTGCTGATCTTCGGCACGCCCATCCCCGGCTACTCCGCACCGCAGGACGGGCCGACCGTCCAGGCGCACCGCCGGGTCGGTGCGGCGTTCTTCAGCGTCGTGGCCGAAGGCTGGCGACGCGGCCGACTCTCTCTGCCCGAAGCGACACGAGCGACGACGACTCATGAGCGAGCGTTCGTCGACGACGTCGACCCCGGCTTTCCACCGACCTGGCTGAGCGCGTTCTTCGGGGCCTGGGCCCACTTCCACGGGATGGTGACGCTGGAGGTGCTGCACCAGCTGGACTGGGTCTACCCCGACGCCGAGATCTTCTTCTGCACGGAGATCGATCGGCTGCTTGCCTCCTGGGCACGCACTGGCGCGGCCGCGGCCTGATCAGACGGCGACCAACAGGGGCGCGCTGGTGCCGGCGCCAGGACGCGGTGCCGTGTACGTGACGACACTTGACCCACTTGAACGCTTGTGCAATGCTGTAAACGTGCGTTCAGGTCGCTCTTCGGGCGGTGCCCGCGACGACAGGACCACCCGAGCGCGCATCCGCGACGCCGCCATCGAGATCGTCGCGGTCGACGGGACGGCTGCCCTCACCGCCCGCCGCGTCGCGGACAGCGTGGGGGTCTCACCCGGCTCGGTGATCCACCACTTCGGTTCCATGGAAGGTCTGCGCGCCGCCTGCGACGAACACGTCGTGGCGCTGATCAAGGCCACGAAGACAGACGCGCTTGGTGCAGGCCCGGGCCTGGACATCGTGTCGGCACTTCGCGACGCTCGGATCGGCCCTGTCACCGGCTACCTGGCCGCCGTTTTGGGCGAGGACTCCCCCGCCGTCGCGCAGCTCGTGGACGACCTGGTCGCGGACGCAGTCGAGTACGCCGAGGCCGGCGTCGCCTCGGGCATGCTGAGGCCCACCGCCGACCCCCACGGTCGTGCCGCCCTGATGGTTCTGTGGAACCTCGGAGGGCTCGTCCTGCACCGACACCTGCATCGGCTGCTGGGCGTCGACCTGCTTGACCCCCAGGCTCTGACGTCGCCGGGCATGGCCCGCTACGTGGGCCCGGTCTACGAGATCTTCGGTCGCGGCATCTTCAGCGATGCCATGGCCGCCAGTACCGACAAGGCGGTCAGCGACCTGGCCCGCTCCGGAGAGGACAGCGATGACTGACCAGAGTGCCCTGCACACCGAGGGTCTGACCAAGCACTACGGCGACGTGCAGGCGTTGGTCGATCTCGACCTGGACGTTCGTCCCGGGGAGGTGTTCGGGTTCCTCGGGCCCAACGGCGCCGGCAAGACAACGATGATCCGCACGGTGATGGACGAGATCCGCCCCACGTCGGGGCGGGCGTCGATCCTGGGCATGGACTGCCAGACGCAGTCGGTCGAGATACGCCGCCACATCGGATACCTGCCGAGTGACCTGTCGCTCTACCCGAACCTGACGGGCAAAGACACCCTGACCTACTTCGCGAACCTGCGCGGCGGCGTCGACTGGACCTACGTGAACGAGCTGGCCGAGCGGTTGGGTGCGCAGCTGGACAAGAAGGTCGGAGACCTGTCGTCGGGCAACAGGCAGAAGGTCGGTGTGATCGCAGCGTTCATGAACCGTCCGCAGCTGCTGATCATGGACGAGCCGTCCAACGGCCTCGACCCGCTGGTGCAGCGGGAGTTCCAGGCCATGATGCGCGAGGTCGTCGCACAGGGCGCCAGCGTCTTTCTGTCCAGCCACACGCTCTCGGAGGTGCAGCGGGTCGCTGACCGAGTTGGCATCATCCGCCACGGGAATCTCATCGCGCGAGAGTCCGTGAGCAGCCTGCGCTCCAAGGGCATGCGCAGCGTCGAGCTCGAGCTGGCCTCGGCCCCGGACGCCGACGTGTTCGGACGCATGGACGGCGTTCGTGACGTCACCACCGAGAGCCATCGCGTGCAGCTGTCGTACGAGGGCAAGATGGCCGAGCTGCTGCGCACGGTGGCCGAGCACTACGACGTGGTCGACATCGCCACCCAGGAGGCCGACCTCGAAGAGATCTTCCTCGCGTACTACCACGACGAGCGCAACGGCGCGGCTACGCAGAACGTGAGCCGATGATGCTGCTCGCCACCGTCTTCAGCAAGACCATCCTCGACCGCTGGCGCGGCGTCACCATCGGCGTGGTCAGCCTCGCCGCACTCCTCTACTTCGGCATGGTCGTCTACCAAGACATCGACCTGAGCATCTACACCAGCCTGCCGCCGGCGTTCGAGTCGCTCATCGGCATCGGTGAGAACGCCGACGTGGCCTCGCTGGCCTACAACGCGATCTACTCCTCCTACGGCGCAATCATCCTGGCTGGCATCACCATCGCCATGGGCTCGGCGTTCATCGCCGGCGAGGAGCGCAAGGGCACGATCGGCGTGCTGCTGGGCAACCCCCGCAGCCGTACCCAGGTGCTGCTGGCCAAGACGGCGGCGATGCTTGTGATGATGGCGCTGGGCGGCCTCGTCCTGTGGGGCGCCGGCTTGGCCACGCCGGCTGCGCTCGACGTCAGCATCGAAGGCATGGACGTCACGGCGTTCACGCTGCACCTCGTCGTGGGCACGCTGTTCTACGGCTTTCTGGCGCTCGCCATCGGCTCTTGGACGGGCAAGACAGGAGTGGCGTCCGGGGTGAGCGCCGGCGTGCTCGCCGTCTCGTTCTTCGCCGTCGGGATCTTGCCGATCATCGAGGGTGCTGAGAACTGGGCGAGAGTCTTCCCCTGGTACTACTTCGCCGGCAGCGACCCCCTGATGAACGGCGTGAACGGGGGCCACCTGGCCATCCTCGGCGGGGCAAGCCTGGCCCTGTTCCTCGTGGCGTTCGTCGGGGTGAACCGCCGCGACCTGCGGAGCAAGTCGACCGGCGTCAGCCTTCTCGACACGCTGCGCGCCAACCCGATCACCGCCTCGGTGACCGAGAGGCTCGCCGGCGGCGCACGAGTCTCGCGGATATGGGTGAAGGCCGCCTCGGAGCACCAGGGCCTGCTCTTCGTCGTCTCGGGACTGATGTTCTTCGTCATGGGCGTGCTGATGGGGCCGATCTACTCGGTGATCGAGGACGCGGTCGTCGAGTTCGGCGCAGGGTTCCCAGAGGAGCTGCTCGCGCTGTTCGGCGGCGGGGACCTCAGTACGCCCGAGGGGTACTTCCAGCTCGAGAGCTTCGGGCTGGTCACGCCGATCGCGCTGATGGTCGTCACGATCACCCTCGGCGCCAAGGCGTTGGCCGGCGAGGAGGAGAACCGCACCATGGGCATCCTGCTCGCCAACCCGGTGCGCCGCAGCACCGTCGTCAGCGAGAAGCTCGTCGCCATGGTGCTCTACGGGGTGATCGTCGGCATCGTCGTGTTCGCCGGCACCTCTGCAGGCAACTGGATCAGCAGCCTCGGCATGAGCTACGGCAACATCGCTGCCACCGCCGCGCTGGCAACCCTGATCGGGCTGCTGTTCGGGGCGCTCGCTCTGCTCGTCGGTGCGGTGACCGGCCGCACCCGGTTCGCCATCTTCATCCCCGTCGGCGCCGCCCTGTTCTTCCACACGCTCAACGCCCTGGCCTCGTTGAGCGACGCCTGGTGGGGACGCCTCTCGCCGTTCTACTACTACCTGGGAAGCGACCCACTGAACAACGGCATGGCCTGGGGCGACGCGGGCATCCTGCTCGGTGTCACGGTGCTGCTTGTCGTGCTGGCCTACCCCTCGTTCAACCGCCGCGACCTGCGCCAGACCGGCTGAGCCCGGCCAACGGCGTCAGGTGGCCCAGGTCACCGACGAACAGGCACGTCAGACCCTGGCCCCTGGGCATGGCGTGGGCTAGGAATCGTCTGACGGGATCGGACAAAGGAGTCAACCATGGCGCGAGTCGTCGTCCTCGGAGCCGGCGTTGCCGGCCACACCGCCGCCCTGCACCTGCGGCGCAAGCTGGCCAAGGACCACGACGTGGTCGTCGTCACTCCCAACGCCCAGTACAACTGGATCCCGTCCAACATCTGGGTCGGCGTAGGCAAGATGACGACGAAGCAGGTCACGTTCCCCCTCGCGCCGATCTACGCCAAGAAGGGCATCGAGTTTCACCAAGCGCTCTGTGTCACCCTGCATCCCGAGGGTGGGCACGGACACGCCAAGCCGTTCGTCGAGGTCACCTACACCGATCCCGCCAAGCAAGGCTCGACAGCCACGGTGGAGTACGACTACCTCGTCAACGCGACTGGTCCCAAGCTGAACTTCGGCGCAACCCCCGGGCTCGGCCCGGACGGCCACACCGTGTCGGTGTGCACGGCGAGCCATGCCGTCGAGGCTGCCGCGAAGCTCGCGGAGGCGATCGCGGCGATGAAGCAGGGCCAGAAGCAGACCATCGTGGTCGGGGTCGGGCACGGCACGTGCACCTGCGAGGGAGCAGCCTTCGAGTACGTCTTCAACGTCGAGCACGAGGTGCGCCAGGCCGGGGTGCGTGACCTCGCCGACATCGTCTACCTCACCAACGAGGCACAGCTCGGCGACTTCGGCGTCGACGGCATGACGTTCACCCAGCAAGGCTTCCAGACGACCAGCAAGACATGGACGGAGTCGCTGTTCCGCGAGCGCGGCGTCCGCGCCATCGCCGGTGCCCACGTCCACAAGATCGAGCCGGGCGTCGTGCACTACGAGCAGCTCGACGGCAGCCTGGGAGAGCTGCGCTACGACTTCGCCATGCTGCTGCCGCCCTTCCGGGGTGCCGACATGAAGGCCTACGACGCCTCCGGCGCCGACATCACCGATCAGGTCTTCGCGCCGAGCGGCTTCATGAAGGTGGACGCCGACTACACACCCAAGCCCTACGAGCAGTGGCGCGCCGAGGACTGGCCGAGCACCTACCAGAGCCCGACCTACCCGAATGTGTTCGCCGTCGGCATCGCGTTCGCCCCGCCGCACCAGATCTCACGTCCGCAGAAGAGCCCGAACGGCACGGTGATCGCCCCGGCTCCCCCACGCACCGGAATGCCGTCCGGCATCATGGGCAAGACCGCCGCCGACACCATCGTCGACATGATCAGGAACCCCGACGCGCACGCGCACAGCGCGTCGATGGCGCAGATGGGAGCCGCGTGCATCGCGTCGGCCGGCACTGGGCTGAAGGAGGGGACGGCGGCAGCGATGACCATGTTCCCTGTCGTGCCGGACTACCAGACGTACCCCGGGACGGGTCGCAGCACCAAGGACACCTATGGCGAGATCGGCCTTGCCGGGCACTGGACCAAGACCATGCTGCACTACCTGTTCATCTACAAGGCCAAGGCGAAGCCGGGATGGTTCGTGATCCCCGAGTAATGCCGTCCACGACACCCCCGCCGACCCGAACGAGGAGCTCGCGATGACCGACGTCAACGCCAGCATCGCCCAGGCGCCGATGCCGACCGACAAGACCGTGAAGAGCCGCACCTCCCTGCCCACGCAGATGATGCGCTTCGGTGCGATCAACCTGCGCATGGTGAAGATCATCCTGAAGGGTCACGGCTAGGCCGCCAGCACGTCCAGCCCACTTCCATCGGGGCCCGAGGCGACCGTCCAGCCGAGGCTCGTCAGGTGGTCGGCGAGGTCGGCGCGGCTGCGCGGACGTCCCGGGTGCAGCAGCAGGGAGCGCGCCAGCCTGCCCTTGGTGGACTTGTTCTGGTGCGTGACGGCCAGGCGTCGCCCGTCGACGTCGGCCACGACCCGTACCCGGACGACCCTCGACGAGAGGGCGCCGCGTGGACGCCACATGGGCAGGTAGGTCCCGCTGCGCAGGTCGACGACGACGCCGTCACCGGCGAGCCGCGGCACCACAGCAAGCAGCTGGGTGCTCCACGACGAGGCCACGCGTCCGATGCCGGGCAGGTCGACGCCGCCGGACAGCCGGTAGGCCGGGATGCGATCGGTCGTGCGCAGCACGCCGAAGAGGGCGGAGAAGATGAGCAGAGAGCCAGTCGCCCGGCGAGACGACCCGCTCGGCAGGTCGCCCAGCCCGAGGGCGTCGTAGAGGACGCCGGCGTACACCGACCGAGCCGGGGCGGTGGGTGCGCGGGCCAACGTGGCATTCCGCGCCACCTCGGCGTTCAGGCTCGGCCCGGTGCCCAGCACCGATGCCGCCTCGGCGACCGGACCGGAGCACAGAGCGACGAGGGCGTCGAGCACGGCCCGGCGGTGGGGCGTGAGCTCGGGCTCGTGGAGCGCCTCGACGTCCAACGCCTTGCCGCGTCGGGGGGCGCGCTTGCCCTCCGAGGGCGGCAGCAGAATGATCACCTGCGACTCAGGTCCCACTCATCTCGGGGAGTCGGTCCACCCACGGACGAGCCTCGTGTACCTGATGGGCGAGGCGCAGCAGCAGCTCGTCGGACCCGAACGCCCCGGCCACCTGGACGCCGATCGGCAGGTGGTCGCGGTTGACCCACAGCGGCAGGCTCATCGCCGGCTGGCCAGTCAGGTTGAAGACCTGCGTGTTGGGAGTCCGTTGGAGCGAGTCGTGAGCAAGTCGAGCCAGGGCTTGGCGCAGCACGAGGGGCGACGACGGAAGCCGCTGCAAAGCAGTGAGGGCCACCTTCTTGATCGTCGTGATCCCCAGCTCCCCCACCCTCGCAGGGGGTGCCGCCATCGTCGCCGACAAGTGGACGTCGATGTCCTCGGCGAACACGCTGCCGAAGGTCAGCGCCGTGGTCGCGGCGAGCTCGTGCGCCTCGTACAGCTCGCGGGCCGAGATGGCGTCCCCGACCTGCTTCAAGAACCAAGTGGATGGCTCGACCGAGCTCGGCGACGGGGCCTCGCCGGTCTTGACCTCGATGGCACGGATGTCGGCGGCCACCGCTGCCGCGACGATCGTCAGGTAGGCCCGAGCCAGCTCGGCGTGCTGCATGGGCAGCTCGAGGTCGACGACCCGGTGACCCAGCGACTCCAGCAGAGCGGCGGCGTCGTCGACGGCGGAGACGCAGTCGGGGTGCAGCGGCTCGTCGAGGAACGACCGTCGGCTGACTCCGACCGTCAGCCGTCGCGGGGCGCGCTCGAGACGGGCAAAGAAAGACCGTGGCCGGCGCGGCTGGGCGTACAGCGACCCGCGGAACGCACCGCAGGTGGCGTCGAGGATCGCCGCGGAGTCGCGCACCGAGCGGGTGAGGACGTGGCGGCTGACCAGCCCCAGCCATGGGTCACCCTCTGGCGCCAGGGGCATGAGACCGCGGCTCGGCTTGAGCCCGAACAGGCCGCAGGCAGAGGCCGGGATGCGGATCGAGCCACCTCCGTCACCGGCGCTGGCCACGGGGACGATGCCGGCCGCGACCGCTGCCGCGGACCCGCCGCTGCTGCCCCCAGGTGAGTGATCGAGGTTCCACGGGTTGCGGGTCGGCCCATGCAGCACGGGCTCGGTGACGCCCATGATCCCCAGCTCAGGGCAGTTGGTCTTGCCGATGATGCGCAGCCCGGCGGCCTTGTACCGGCGGATCAGCTCGCTGTCGTGGTCGGGCACCCACCCGGCGAGCGCCTGACTGCCGTAGGACGCGGGGTGGCCGGCGAGGCGGCCGTCCATGTCTTTGAGCACGAAGGGGACGCCGGCGAACGGAGCGTCGAGACCGTCGGCAGTGTCGGCGGGTGGGTCCATACGGTGAACCACGGCGTTCACGGCGTCGTTGACGGCGTCGATGCGGGCGTTGGCGGCGCTGACCACCTCGCCGGGGGTCACCTGCCCGGTGCTCACCAGCTCGGCAAGCCCGGCCGCGTCATGGGCGGCGTACTCGTCATGTCGCACGGGTCTCAGCGTAGGAGGCCGCACGACCGGCCGCGTCGTAGTCTGCCGACGGTGAGCTCACCTGAGGCCGATCTCTCGTTCTGGGACGACGAGACGCCCACCGTGCAGGCAGTTCTTGCCTGGGCAGCCGAACGTGTGGTCAGCCACACCGACCCGAAGACCACGGCACGTCCGGCTCACGACCTGGCCGAGGCGGCAGGAGCCACGGTCACCCCGAGCGGGATCGGCGGATCTGCCGCCCTGCGCGTGTTCGACGAGGTGCTCGCCCCGGCCACCCGGTCGCAGGACGACCCCATGAACCTGGCGTACGTGCCGTCCGCGCCCACGCGCTCCGCGGTTGCCTTCGACTTCGCGACCAGCGCGGCCAACATCTTCGGCGGCATCTGGGAGACCGGGGCCGGGGCCATCTACGCCGAGAACGAGGCCTTGGGGTGGCTGGTCGACCTGCTCGGGTGGCCGCAGGGAGCCGGCGGGTGCTTCGTGGCCGGCGGGACGATCGGCACGCTGTCGGCGCTCGTCACGGCGCGCACGACGGTCGCAGAACGAAGGGGCGCCCGGCCATCGCAGGGGTGGGCCATCGCCTGTACCGAGGGCGCGCACTCGTCGGTGTTCTCGGCAGCGAGGGTGATGGACGTCGGCGTCGTCACCGTGCAGACGGACGAGCGTGGACACCTCACCGGTGCTGCGCTGCGTGATGGGCTGCGGGGGCATCCCGAGGTGGTCGCCGTGGTCGCCTCGGCAGGCACGACGAACGGTGGGGTGGTCGACGACCTGGCCGACGTGGCCGACGTCTGCGCCGAGAACGACGTGTGGCTGCACGTGGACGGGGCCTACGGAGGTGCCGCGCTCGCCGCGCCCAGCGTGCGGCATCGCTTCGCCGGCGTGGAGCGGGCCGACAGCTTCATCGTCGACCCGCACAAGTGGCTGTTCGCCCCGTACGACTCGTGCGCCCTGCTCTACCGCGAGCCCGGCCACGCGCGGGCGGCCCACGCTCAGCGCGCGTCCTACCTCGACACGATCGACCGGGCCGAGTGGAACCCTGCCGACCTGGCGATACACCTCAGCCGCCGGGTACGCGGCCTGCCCTTCTGGTTCTCCCTCGCGGTGCACGGCACCGATCGCTACACCGAAGCGATCGAGCGCGGGATCGAGGTGGCCCACCAGGTCGCAGCGGGTATCGAGCACCGCGACCACCTGCGACTGGTGCTCGCACCCGAACTCTCGGTGCTGCTGTTCGAGCGGGTCGGTTGGGAGGCGCAGCGCTACACCGACTGGTCGCACGAGATGGCGCTGGCCGGGGTGATCCTCTGTGTGCCTACGACGTGGCGCTCGCGACCCGTGTTCCGGCTGATCGTGGTCAACCCGCAGACGCGACCTGAGGACGTGCTGGCGGCGCTGGACACCATGCGCTGACCTGCAAGGCTTTACGGATCAGCCAAACTGACCATACTAGGCGCGGTGTTCACTCCTTCCCCGGTAGCAACACGCCGCACACCTGTCACTCTTGTCGCAGCCACCGCAGCGGCACTCGTGCTCGGGCTGCTCTCGCCCGTGTCGGCGTTCGCAGGACCACCAGCGCCGGCAACCGTCGTGCCTGCTGGGATAGCGCCGGTCACTCGGGTCGACCCGGCCGCGGCGACTCCGTCCGGTCCCGCATGGCTCATCACCAAGAACGCGATGGTGACCGGTCCCGAGCGCACAGCACTTCTGGACGCCATGATGCGTCAGATCGAGCGGCAGCAGTCCGGCGACACGATCGGCTTGACGACGTGGTCGTTCCACAGCGAACGCATCGCCAACGCGCTGATCGCGGCGAAGGAGCGCGGGGTGAGCGTGCGCGTCGTCGTCGATCCGAAGACGTGGAAGACCAAGGCCGTCCGCAGCCTGCGCAAGGCACTGGGCACGTCGCCCATCGCGGCCTCCCACATCGTGGCCCCCTACAAGGCGTCCACCCACACGAAGGTCGGCACGTTCAGCCACGACAAGACCGTGCTCATCAGCTCGGCCAACATCTCCGACCCGCGGCAGTGGAACCACAGCGTCGTCCTGCAGAACGCCGACCTCTACCGCCAGACCTCGGCCTGGGTCGACCGGCTCGCCGCCGGCAAGGGCATGCGCTACTCGAAGGTGGCCACGCCCGGCGTCGTGCTGCACTTCTACCCGGGCACGGTCGACCCGGTGCTGGACGCGATACGTTCGGCGAACGGTCGGCGGATCACCGTCCAGATGTCGATCTGGAAGGGGACGCGCGGCCAAGCGGTCGCCGACGCGCTCGTGCAGGCGCACCGGGCAGGCTCCCCGATCGCCGTCAACACCGGCGAGCCCTGGAGCGACGCTGTTCGAACGGTCGCCGCGGCGGGGATCGACGTCTTCGACACCCGACGGTCCACCGGTGGGCGGGCCAAGGCTCACGACAAGCTTCTCGTCGTCGGCAACGAGGTCTACACCGGTTCGACGAACTGGGGAGCCTTCCCGCGCCGCTTCTCCGAGGTGGTCGCGCACATCAGCTCACCCGCCCTTGCTGCCCAGCTCGTCGCCTACGTCGACCGCACCCGGGTGCAGGCCGGCGGCCCGCCGATCTTCCCGGTACCCGAGCCTCAGCCGCTCGCCGTCGTGCCCGGGGCCGGGTCGGTCACCGCGACCTGGTCGGCCGGCGGCGCGTACGACCTCACCACGCTGTCGTCGTTCGAGGTGACGCTGTCGCGCACCGACGCCGACGGCCGCGAGGTGGTGAGCCAGCGTCGCACCGTCTCCGCGCTACGGGGAGCCAACGGTGCCGTCGACCCGGTCGCGCTGCACCGGGTCACCTTCGACGGCCTGCGCGGCGGTGAGCAGGTTGTCGTGGCGGTCACCCCAGTCGATGCCCAGAAAGCGATCGGCCCCACCCAGACCGCTCGGGTCGTGCCGCTCCTGGCGCAGGCCGCCACCCCCCAGTCGGTCACGGCGACTCCACTGCGACCGCGCAGGGCCAGCGTGACCTTCACGCCGGCTCAGGTGGCTTACGCGCCACCCACCAAGGGTTTCGAAGTCACCTGGTCGAGCAACGCAGGCCGCAGCTGGAAGAGCACCACGGTCACCCAGCCTTCGCTCGTGCTGCGCGGTCTCCCGCCGAACACGCGCACGACGGTCAAGGTGCGCGCCGTGCCGCAGACCGGGGCGACATCCGGCTACAGCGCGTCGGCCAGCGTCACCCCGACCACGCGTCCTTACCAGCCCACCGGAGTTCGCCTGCGCGAGCGCCGCGACTCGGTCACCGCCATCAAGTGGGCGCCCCCCACGTACACCGGCTCGACGCAGCTGCGGCGATGGATCGTCCGGTACAAGGTCGACGACGGCCGCTGGACGAGGGTCAAGGTGAACAAGCCGGACGCCCGCCGCCTGGTCGTACGCGGCCTGCCGGTGCGAGGAACGCTGCAGGTGCGCGTGGCAGCGGTCAACCGCGACGAGCGTTCACGCTTCGCGCCAGCCACGGCGGTTCTGAGGCCCGGTCGCTGATCAGACCGTTCGGTCGCGGTGGGTCAGGTACGAAGATGCAGGGAGCATCACCCGTCAGCCCCGATAGTTCGGCTACGCAGTTCTCGGCTGATCTGTCCGTTTCAACACGTGCAGATCCACACAACGCCTAGTTATCCCTGCTCAGACGGATGCCGGTACCGGCTCGCGTGCGCCCATGATGAGCAGCCAGAACATGAGGGAGAACTCCCCGATGAAGCCGAGCACCGAGGTCACGGAGCTCACCCAGTTGGCGCTCGGGAGGAGGAAGAACTGCAGGGCATAGGTGAGCCAGGCGGCGAAGAAGTTGAGCATGTTCAGGCACTGCACAGCGACGCCAGCCAGGTTCAGCGCCACGAACAGCAGCGCGACATTCGGGTTGACAGGCTTCAGCAGCACGTAGAGGGCCCAGGCTGTCAGTAGGAACAGGACGCCTGCCAGGACGTCGCTGACGACGCTGACGCGCAGCAGCGGCGCCGAGGCCACGACGTTGACCGCCGTCGTGGAAGCCTCCCTGGGCACCACCAGCCTGTCCCGAGTGGCATTCGCGAAGACCGTCAGCACGATGTAGGCCAGGTACAGGCCCCCCGCGATACGCGCTGTCTCCTTGCGCGAAGCCACAGCGCCTCCCCTCAGCTGCCTGCGCCTGCGCCTGCGCCTGCGCCTGCGACACCACGCAGACACCACGAGACACCCCACGCCAGTGCCGTCGGAGTGCACACCCGGTCTCGACCACAAGCAGAGAAGTACCAGGGCACAAGGGCCGGGCATCACAACACCCGGGGATCCGGCACCGGGTCCGTGGTTGTGATGGGGTGAGGAACATGTCGGCTCCCGTGACCATGACCGCGGTCGGCAGCGACCGGTACGGCCCACCAGAGGTGCTGCGTGCTCGCCAGGTTCCGACGCCGTCGCCGGGGCCCGACGAGGTGCGGATTCGGATCGTCGCCAGCGCGGTGACCGCAAGCGACATCTTCATCCGATCAGCGAACCTGCCTGCCAGGGTGCAGGTTCCGTTCCGCCTCATGATGGGGGTGAGAAAGCCGCGACGTCCCATCCTCGGCTTCGTCTTCTCCGGTGTGATCGATGAGGCGGGCCGACAGGTCAGCAGGTTCACACCCGGTGATGCCGTGTACGGCGGCACCGGGTTCCGGCTCGGCGCCTACGCGCAGTACCGGTGCATGATCGAAACCGACTCGCGCGTCCACGGCTGCCTTTCGGTCAAGCCCGACAGCCTCACTCACGAGCAGGCGACCGCTGCCTTCTACGGGGGGCTGCTCGCCCTCCAGTACGTCGACCGAGGCCATATCCAGCCCGGGCAGGACGTCCTCGTCTACGGCGCGTCCGGCACGTCCGGGACGATGGCCGTCCAGTACGCCCATTCGCTCGGAGCGCGCGTCACCGGCGTCTGCAGCACGAAGAACATCGACCTCGTCAGAGCCCTGGGCGCCGACCAGGTGCTCGACTACACCCGCGTGGACACGGCACCCCCCGGTGCTCGCTACGACGTCGTCCTCGACTCCGTCGGCGGGTACAAGTCATCGCCACTCAAGCAGGCCAGCAGGAAAGCCCTGACTCCGGACGGTCGGTATGTCTCCATCGACGACGGCAACCTGGAGCTGAGCTCCCGGCGCCTGGAGCAACTCACCGCGCTCGTCGACGCCGGCACGCTCGCCCCGGTTCTCGGGGCCACGTACCCATTGGACGGCATCGTCGAAGCGCACCGATTCGTCGAGACCGGCCACAAGCGCGGAGGAGTAGCGGTTTCGATCCAGCCACCCTGATCACGTCAACAGCCCCGCCTACCCCTAGCTCCACGGGCACCGATGCGATGTCAGGCTAGCGTGGGCATGAGATGGACTCGAGGAGCGGAGGGGCCGTGGGAGACGACATCATCGACGACACCCCGGATATCTGGGGCGCGCAGTACTCGACCGACAGCAGTACCGTCCAACGCGACTACGACACCTTCGCCGAGAGCGGCACCTACGACGAGACGTTCGACGAGTGGGGATACGTCGGGCCGGAGACCGCGGCGGCGATCCTGCGCAACTACGTTCCGACAGACGGCCGCATTCTGGACGCCGCGTGCGGCTCCGGTCTGACGGGGTCGGCGATGAAGACTCTGGGTTTCACCCACATCGATGGCATCGACATCTCCCCGGGGCTGCTCGAGATCGCCGAGCGCACGGGCGCCTATGACCGGCTGAGCCGCGTGGACATGCAGCAGTTCCCGTTCCCCATCGCCGACGGCACGTACGACGCGGTCATGTTCATCGGGGCGCTGACCTACTTCGAGACGAACCAGGTGCTACGCGAGATCTGCCGCCTCGCGCGGCCCGGCGGGCACGTCGTGTTCTCTCAGCGCGACGACATCATGCGCGACCAGAACTACCAGGAGCAGCTGGACGCACTGGATCGCGATCGGCTGTGGCGGCGGGTCTTCGGTACCGAGCCGATGCCCTACCTGCCCCGCCACCCTGAGTACGGCTCAACGATCAAGGTGCAGTACTTCGTCTACGAAGTCATCTGAGCCCGACCGGCCACGCCCCCGAAACCCACGTCCAAGGTCGACGACGGGGCCGTCGGGACCCGGTCCGTTCATCTTCAGCGTCCATCGTTAGGCTCGCCGTTTCTCGACGTCAGGCCAGGCCGTGCTCGACGCGGCTGCGCTGCTCCTGGTTCTTGAACAGGCCGAACCTGGGCAGGAACTTCTCCCAGTCGATGATGTGGCTGTCGATCTCGGGGCCGTCGATGCACGCGTGCTTGCGCACCATCTGGCCGTCGATGACCACCGGCACCATGCACGCGCCACACATGCCTGTGGCGTCCACCATGATCGAGTTCAGGCTTGCCACGCACGGGGTGTCGTAGCGCTTGGACAGGTCGCTGACCGCCCGCATCATCAGCGGCGGACCGATCGTGACGACCTCGGCAACCGTGCGCCCCTCGCCGCGCTGGTTGGCCTGAAGCATCTCTTCCAGCGGACCGGTCACGAAGCCCTCGACACCGAAGGTGCCATCGTTGGTCGTGTAGACCACGTCGAGCTGGTCGCCGAACTCGGCCTGCAGCATGCCGACGCGCTCGTCGGGCTCGGCCCAGAACATCAGGCTCTCGGTGCGGAAGCCCGCGATGAGCGTCACGTGGTTGCCGCGTCGCAGGTGCTCCTCCATGATCGGGTACACCGGCGGCAGGCCCAGCCCGCCCGCCGTGAACACGACTGTCTCGTCGCTCTCGTACTCGTGGATGTCGCTGGCCCTGCCGAGCGGCCCGGCGATGCCGGTGAAGGCGTCGCCCACCGCCATCGCGTTGATCTCGACACTGCTGGTGCCGACACCCTGCACGACGAGGCAGATGGTGCCGTTCTCGGCGTCCCAGTCGGCCAGCGTCAGCGGAATCAGCTCGCCGTCAGGCCGGGGCAGGACGCGCACGAACTGCCCTGCCTGCGCCGCCTTCGCCACGAGCGGCGAGTAGACGGTGAACTCCTCGATGCCGTCGGACAGGTGGCTCTTGGCCAGGATCGTCTGAGCCGTCGCCCCGGTGTCGGAGTAGACCTCTGCTCGGCGGACCCGGTCGCGAACCTCGTCGGGAGGCAGGTTCGTCGCCCCCAGAATCTCCCGAGCGGCCGACTGTCCGTCCCCCGCAGCCATGATGGCCGTCGACCCACCCCGGGCGGCGTCCCCACCGGTGTAGATGCCCTGGAGCGAGGTCTCCTGCGAGCCCTTGTGGTCGAGCTCGAGAGTGCCCCACTTGGACGTGGAGATACGCGGCTCGGAATCCTTGATGATCGGGTTGGCGTCGTTGCCCAGCGCCATGATCACCAGGTCGACCGGGATGGTCTCGGTCTGACCGGTGGCGACCGGACGCCGACGACCGGATGCGTCGGCCTCACCGAGCGACATGACATCCAGCGTCGCGGCGGTCACGAAGCCGGTGGAGTCGCCGACGAACTCCGTCGGCGAGCGCAGCTCTTGGACGGTGATGCCCTCCTCGAGCGCGTGCTCGAGCTCCTCGACGCGGGCCGGCATCTCCTTCTGGGTGCGCCGGTAGACGATGGTGACGTTGCCGTTCAGGCGCTTTGCCGTGCGGGCAGCATCCATCGCGGTGTTACCGCCGCCAATGACGATGACGTTCTTGCCCTCGGTCTCGGGCAGCGGTGTCTCGTAGTCGGGACGCCGTCCCTGCATGAGGTTGACGCGTGTCAGGAACTCGTTTGCCGACATGACGTTGAGCAGGTGCTCACCGGGGACGTTCATGAAGCGGGGAAGCCCGGCACCGGTGCCGACGAAGATCCGCCAGAAGCCGGCGTCGCGCAGGTCTTCCAACGTGGCGGTCTTGCCGACGACGAAGTTGGTGACGAACTTGCCGCCGAGCAACTTGATCTTGCCCACGACGTCGTCGATCAGGTCGTTGGGCAGACGGAACTCGGGGATGCCGTAGCGCAGCACTCCCCCGAGCTCGTGGAACGCCTCGAAGATGGTGACCGGAAAACCCTCTGCGGAGAGCAAGTAAGCGTTGATGAGCCCGGAGGGCCCGGAGCCGACGATCGCCACCGGTGGGTGAGCTGCCGCCTGCCAGGGGTCGCGGTGCCCAGCGAAACGCACGGCGTCGCCGCCGGGGTTGGCGAGCTTCTCCCGCTCGGGCAGGAACCACTCGAGCTGTCCGATCGCGATGGGCAGCTTCTGCAGGCAGACGCCTTGGCACTGCAGCTCTTGCGGGCAGACGCGACCAGTCACGTCGGGCAGCGGGTTGCTGCCCTCCAAGAGCTCGAGCGCCTCCTTGAACTTGCCGTTGCCGATGAAGTCGATCACCTGCGGGATGTGGATGGACACCGGGCAGCCGCCCTTGGGCTCGCTGCTGCCGGCGAGGAACGCACCGAGCTCGCACGGACTGTCCTCGCACTGCTTGTCGCGTAGCACCTCCAGCCAGACGAACATGTCGACGTCGCGGGAGGAGTAGCCGATGTCCATGTAGCCGAGGTAGCCCTCGTTGACCAGACCGAAGTCGTGGGCCCGGTCGTCGGCCTCACGGATGTAGGGCGGTATCCAGCTGCCGGAGGGCCAGTTGTTGCTCAGGCCGGCGAACATCGGGTAGCGCTCGGACAGGTGGCTGTCGATGCCGCGGATGAACTTGCGCTTCATGCCCAGTGGCACGTGCCAGATGAAGCGCATGAGCATCGTGCTGCTGTCGTCGCCACGCAGCAGCATCCCCCACAGCGTCTGCACGAACTCGGGGCTCAGCTCGTCCTGCTGAAACTCCCAGGCCACGGCCGCCATGCCGTCGGAGATGAACAGGTCACGAAACGCGCGCGGGTCGGTGCGCAGCCGCCGCTTGAGCAGGTCGAGCTGGTGGTTGAACGACTCGACCCCCTCGGAGTGCTCCAGCACCTCCACCTGGGCGCGGCTCGCTTCGAGTGTCTCGCTGGCGGCCAGGTAGGCGGCCAGGTCATCGGTGCCGGTGCTCATCGAATGATCTCCGCGTCGCAGTTGGCCTTGACCCGCTCGATGCGTCGGGCCAGCTCGGGGGTGACCTCCACGGTCTCGAGCGCCCCGGGGATCATCTGGGCGACGTCCTGGGCCGCGCCGTCGATGATCTTGGTCGTGCGTTCGAAGAACTGTGGCAGGTCTTGGTAGCAGGTGCCGCAGTCGGTGCACAGCTTCTCGTCCGCCGGGTCGAGCCAGACCGCACGCTCGTCGACGGCAACGCCGCCTTCGGGCGCTGCTGCGGCCGGAGCCGCCGCGGCCGGGGCCGCCGTCGCTGCCGGTACGCCGCCGCCGAACCCGACCGGTGCCTTGCTGGAGGTCGCCAGCTCCGACATCGCCCGCGCGATGGCGTCCATGCCCGACTCACGGGCCGAGGCAGCCTCCTGGTACTGCTGGCGCAGCGCCTCGATGTCTGACTTGTGCAGGGCGGTGAGCTGCTCCTCGTGCACGCCGGACAGGTACTGCAACGTCTGCCAGTAGCGCCGCCTGTCTTCCACGAGGGTGACGATGGACGTCGCGCACCGCACCTTGATCAGCCGTCGATCGTCGTCGGTGGCGTACACGAACGGGGTGTGCCCAGCGCGCTGGTGCGTGCCCATCTCGATGAACTCGTCGATGGGGATCGCGCCGACCTCCTCCTCCTCCGTCAGCTTGCGGAACTGCTTCTTGAACCGGGTCTCCCCCAGCGCGAACTCCGCCGGGGTCAGCGGCGTGCTCAGCAACGCCAGCTTGCCCTCGTCGTCGATGTACTGCAGCGTGCTGGTCGTCCACGTCTTGTCGATGTCGGGGTTGCCGTCCAGGGAGAACCAGTCGTGCAGTGTCGAGCCCTTGCGCGGGTCGTGCACGAACAGCGGATGCATCCGGCTCTCCACGGCCAGCCGTGACCGGGCGTTGGACGACGCCTCCGACACCCCGTGCTCGGAGCCGCAGGGCGTGTAGACGTCCATGACCGCCGGTGCCGGGTAGCCGAGCATCTCCATGGTCGCCTTGAGGAAGTGCCCGTGCATGGCCGTGCTCGTCGCGCTGACGAACACGTTCGGGTGGAACGAGGCCAGCAGGCCGAGCTCCTTGCGGGTCTCGTGCTTGCCGTGGTGCCCGCCGCCGTAGCGCGAGAGGTCGGAGTCCTGGCCGGTGAAGCTCGACGTCGAGGCCTGGCCGCCCGTGTTGGAGTACGCGCCGGAGTTGAGCACCAGCACCTTGATCGGGGTGTCGCTGGCCAGCACACGCGACATCGCGCCGAAGCCAATGTCGTAGCTGGCGCCGTCCCCACCGATCGTCATGACCGTCGGCATCAGGCCGAGCTCGTCGGGGGTGAAGTTCTCCCACGACAGGGTGCGCAGCTCGGGCTCGTGGACGGCTGGGTCGTAGGCGTCGTCCAGCTCGAGACGAGCCGTGCGCAGCGCGCGCACGTCAGGCACGAGCTGGGCGGAGATGCCTTCGAACAGACCCTTCGCCAACGGCTGAGTGTCTTGGAACAGGCTGTTGACCCACGGGTCGAGGTAGGAGTTGAACGGCATCGTCGAGGCGTAGACGCTGCTGCAGCCGGTCGCGTTCGCGACGACCGTCGACGACGGACCGTTGCCGGTGGGGCCGCTCTCCCACAGGTACAGGCGCCTGTCGAGGGCACCTAGCAGCCCTTCAATGCGCGCGCGCCGCTCCGTCTCGTCGTCGCCGAGGGTCACCAGCTTGTCCTGCAGGCCGGCGAGCAGCTCGTCCAGGTCCTTGAGGTGCGCCCGGCGACGCTCGTCACCGAGGGCGTGGCTGGTCGCGGTGACCAGGCGGATCGCGGTCACCTCGCCGCAGCCGCGGCAGGCGCCGTGCCCACCGGTGGTGGCGTAGAAGTTGGGACGGTCCAGCAGCATCCGCTTGAGGTCGCCGTCCAGCGTGGTCGACCCCTCGATGAAGCGCTTGGGCGTGCTCGGCAGCTCGCTGAGCACCTCGAAGCGCTGCTGGAGCGTCTCCAGCACGTCGGCGTCCTGGTCGAGCGGCGTCAGGGCGCCGGGGCTGCACACCTCGATGCACTCGAGGCAGCCGGTGCACTTCCACGGGTCGATGACGGCGGAGAACAGTCCGCCGGTGCCTGGCGTGTCCTTCTCCATCGCGTCGAAGAACGGCCGGGTGCGCGCAACCGGGTACACGGCCAGGGCAGCCACGACCTCGTCCAGGGTGCGCTGCAGGGAGGGCTGGTCGAGGTCGAGCACCGCCCCCGCTTGTGCGACAAGCTCATGGAAGGGCCGTGCGTTCTTGTCGGCCCGGTAGGCCTCGCGCACGTTCTCGGCGAGCGTGTAGACGTGGCGGCGCAGCGCCTCGCGCTGCGCCTCGGTGGCGTCGAGCTCGGCGATCGCGGTGAGCAGCAGGTCGTGGATCTCGTGCACGGTGTTCGGGATCGCCGCGTCAGGGCAGGCGAGCGTGCACTCCAGGCAGCCGGTGCACAGGTCGAAGTGGAACTCCGGGACCGTGCGCCGGAACAGGCCCTTGTCCTTGCCGGCGGCAGTGCCGGCGGGCATGAACAGACCGATGCCGGGCAGCACGGGCGACTCGCCGATCGTCCCCTCACGGAATGGCCGCGCCACGATGTCTTCGTAGTAGGACGGGTCGAACAGCCCAGTGGCCCCGGACGACGTCGAGCACATGTCTGCCGACACCGACACGTTGTGCAGGATGTGCGGCCGGGCGGTCTCGTCGTCGATGGCGACGAACTGGGGCTGGTCGTAGTCCACGACCCGGGTGGCCTCGATGCCGTCGTGGATGACGGCCATGTTGGCCTCGACGACGGCCTCGCCCTTGCTGCCGAACTTCTTCGCGATCTGGGCGCGCACCTTCTCCACGATCGCCTCGCGAGAGGCGCCCTGCACCACCCGGTCGACGTGGCCGACGACGGCTCCGATGAAGGCGATACCCATCATCCGCAGCTCGAGCTCGGCGATCGGCGCGTGCTTCTTCGCCACGCTGAAGGCGTCCACGACCAAGAAGCGGATCTTCTTCTCCCGGATCGTGCGCCGGGCGTACTTCGGCAGCTCGCGCCACACGTCCTCGGGGTCGGAGTCTGACTGCAGGATGAACGTGCCACCCTGCACCATGCCCTTGAGCGGGTTGGTGTGGATGAACGCCTTGTGGTCGGGCGAGACGACGATCTCGACGTCCTCGAGCTCGGCGTTGGTGATCAGCACCGGATCGGGGCTCAGGGTGATGTAGTAGTTCGTGGGCGCACCACTCTTCTCCGAGCCGTACTTCGGCGCCGACTTCGAGTGCAGGCCGAGCGCCCCGGCGAGCAGGTCGGTCAGCAGCTTGCCGGTCGCGATCGTGCCGTAGCCACCGACCGAGTGGAACCGGATGCGCATCGCCGTCTCCGGCAGCATCACCGGGTTCGGCTTGGTCGTCAGGGCCATCAGCTCGGTCTCGGGGTACGCCGAGCGCAGACGATCCTGCAGGTCGGCCATGGTGCCCGACGCGGTGTCGCTGAAGAACTGCGAGCCCAGGTAGACCAGCGGCGCCTTGCTGCCGTCGACCATGTTCTGGAAGGCCGCGACCAGGTGGCGCGGCTGCACGTCGTGCCCGCCGAGCCCGAAGATCGCCGTGGTCAGCCGTGGGGTCGACTCGATCGCGGGAAGGCCGGGGTACTGCTCGGCATCGGCATTGGCGCGTGCCTTGAACAGTGCCTGGGTGACGAAGCTGGTCAGTGCCGTCTGGTCGGAACGCTCGAGCACGGTGACGGCCTTCGCCCCGCTCAGCGCCGCGACGAGCTCGGCCTCGGGGAACGGCTGGAGCAGCTTGACCGACACGACGCCCACCTTGAGGCCGCGCTCACGCAGCACCGGCAACACGGCGCGTACGTCGTCGGTGATGGAGCCGAGCCCGACCATGATGTAGTCGGCGTCCTCGGTGCCGTAGGTGTGGATGGGCGAGTAGCTGCGTCCGGTGAGCTCGGAGTACTCCTCCATGGCCTGGCGCACCAGCGACGGCACGGCGCTGGCGAAGTGGGTGCGGTGGTCGACGGCGCCGGCCTGGAAGTCGGGCTGGTTCTGCACCGGCCCGGTCAGGCCGGGGTTGTTGACGTCCACGAGAGCGGGGACGAGCTGACGCGTCCCCTTCTCCATCGAGTTGCGCCACTGGCGCCGCCACTGGGCATGCAGCTCGGTTGGCACCCACTGCATCGTCGCGTCGACCAGGTCGCCCTCGTTGTCCTGCTCCACGGCAGCCTCTTCGGCGCTCAGGTAGGCGAGGAGCTCGGCGTGGTCGGACGGGCGGAAGTCGTCACGGTGCCGGTCGAGGTAGGCGTTGAGCTGGAACACGCGCCCCTTGGCGCCGAACAGCAGCTCTTGGGCGACCGTCGGGGACGGGATCCGCCCCGCGGGGTCACCGAGGTACTCACGCAGCAGCTCCGGCTCGGGCATGAGCGCCTCGCTGAGCATGTGGCTGGTGGCAAACCCGTCCATCGCGTTGGCGACCGGGATCAGCGACAGCGACGAGGTGCGGTACGAGATTGATGCCAGGTCGGCGGCCTCCTGGGGGTTGGAGCCGAACAGGACGGTGTAGCCGGCGGAGAGCAAGGCGTAGACGTCGTCGTGCCCGGCCATCACGTTGAGGGAGTGCTTGGACACCACACGTGCCGCGACCTGCAGCACGAAGCCGCCGATCTTCTTGCCGACCGTGACGTAGTGCGACTCCATCGCGTACAAGATCCCCTGGCTGGAGGACGCGTTGGAGACGAACTGGCCACCGGTCAGGGCTGCGCCCAGGGCACCACTTTGCGCGGAGTGCTCGCCCTCGGGCTCGAAGAAGAACGGATGCTTGCCCCAGACGTTCACGCCACCTTCGGCCCGGGCTGCCTCGTACAGCTCGGAGATCTCGGTGGACGGCGTGATCGGGTAGCCGATCACGCCTCCGCACACGTGCTTCATCACGTGGGCCAAGGCACCGTTGCCATTGATGACTCCGGGGATGCCTGGGTACTTGGGCTGCTGACCTGTCATGTGCGTGTCCCGTGCAACTAGGAGGGTGCGTGCGTCGTGGGGACAGCCTCTCCGATGCCGGCGGAGAAGACCAGGCCTACTGGCCCCTGCTGGCCGATCCAACGGCCCCCGCACCACGGCCGACCTCCCAGGCTGCGCCCCTCGGCACTGTCGAGGACTCCCACCAGACGCTGCCGGGCGACGTGCGTGCACTCGTCGAAGGGCGCGGTCAGGTTCGCTGCCGCCCACCGGTTGCTGCCCGACCACCTCATGCGCCGGATCGTGCCCGTGCGCGCTGCGCAGACGAGCCGGAACTCCTGACCGACATGATCGGGCCGGGACGCGGTCTGTCAAGGGACTGACGTGCTGCTCATCACGTCGGAGAGGCCCTGGCCAAGCGGCCATCGCACGGTACGGTGACAAGGAATCCGCCGCCGACGTGGGAAGAGCCTCTGACGACAATGACTGATGTAGAGCAGGTACTGGACCAGGCTGGCCTCACCAACGAAGAGGTCCGCGAGTACGTCCGCTACTGGGCGGACCTGACCGGGGCAGCACGTGTCGAGGTAGTGGATGCTTCCGACGACGCACGCCTGATCCAGGAGTCGCTGGAAGCCGGCGAGATCCTGCCCGCGGGCGAGGGGCTCTACTACTCGCGCAGCTACTACAAGGACACCGCCCGTTCCGAGGAACGGACCGTCGTGGCGACCAGCGACCCCGAGGACAAGGGCGAGTACAACAACTGGCGGCCCGCCTCGGAGATGGTCCCCATGCTCGAAGACCGCATGCGTGGAGCCTCGGCCGGCAAGACGATGTACGTCATCCCCTACCTGATGGCACCGCCCGGCTCCCCGCTGATGCACTGGTCTGCCGGAGTCGAGCTCACCGACCACCGCACCGTGGCGCTGCACATGATCCGCATGGCACGCGTGGGTGTTGACTACCTCAACAACCTGCCCCATCAGGACAGCTTCGTGCGCGCCGTGCACGTCACCGGCGACCTGGAGAACCTCGGTCAGGGGACCCCGGACGACCAGCGCTACTTCGTCACCGTCGCCGACCAGCGCACCATCTTGCACTACGGGTCGTCCTACGGCGGCAACGCACTGCTGGGCAAGATCGCGCACGGCTTGCGCCAGGGCTCCTACGACGGCTGGGCTTCCCGGAAGTTCCTCGTCGAGCAGTTCTTGCTCATCGGGATCGACGACAAGCAGACCGGCAAGCGCTACCACATCTGCGGCGGGTTCCCGAGCGCCTCGGGCAAGACGAACCTGGCGATGATGCTCGCCCCGGACGCCCTCGGCGACCGATACCACGTCTCGTTCTACGGCGACGACATCGCGTGGCTGTGGGTCAACGAGGACGACGGCAAGCTCTACGGCATGAACCCCGAGTACGGGGTGTTCGGTGTCGCCAAGGACACCAACGAGAAGACGAACCCCACCGCGCTGGCCTCGGTGGCACCAGGCACCCAAGCGCTGTTCACCAACATCGCCTACAACGAGACCACCCACGAGGTCTGGTGGGAGGGCAAGACGAAGGAGCCACCGGCCGACGTCACCGGCTGGCGCGACTGGAAGGGCGAGCTGATCGCGGACCGGCCCGAGGACTCCATGGGCGACCCGTGGGCACACCCGAACAGCCGCTTCACCACCCAGCTCGACAACGTGCCCAACATCGCCGACGACTACAACGACCCGGCCGGCGTGCCCATCGACGGCATCATCTTCGGCGGACGCACCCGCGACCGCGAACCGCTGATCCGTGCGATGCATGACCTGGCCGAGGGTGTGTACGACGGGCTCACGCTCGGCGCCGAGGCGACATTCGCCGCCGAGGGCAAGGAGGGCGAACTTCGCTACGACCCGATGTCGATGCGTCCATTCATGTCCTACCCCGAGGCCCGCTACGCCCAGCACTGGCTCAACATCGTCGGTGCGGCGAAGGACCAGCCGATCTTCGCCCACGTCAACTGGTTCCAGCGGGACCCCGAGGACGGGCACTTCCTGTGGCCCGGCTACCGGGAGAACCTCCGCCCGCTGCTGTGGCTGATGCAGCTGAAGGACGGCGAGGTCAAGGGGAAGCAGACGCCGGTCGGCATCATCCCAACCGAGGAGGAGCTCGACCTCACCGGACTGGACATGCCGGCGGACGACCTCGAGACGATCCTGTCGATCAACGTCCCCCGCTGGCAGCAGGAGATGGAGCATCGGGAGGCGCACCTGCATCAGTTCGGCGGGCTGCCCGAAGAGATCTGGGTGGCACACCGTCGGGTGGCGGCCGACCTCGACGACGACGCCGGCGCCGAGTAGCCCGACGCACCTGCGCGACGCCAGGCCGGCGGTCCCCTCGACCCCGGGCCTGGCGTTGTCGCGTGCCTGGGCCACACTCAGGACCCATGACACGACGCGGGCTCATGATTGGTACGACGATCGTGCTGGGCGCCGCAGCGCTCGGCGCGGCGTGGTTGGTCGGCATGCGCAACAAGCAGTCGGCCGTCGTGCGCATGCAGCGCAGGGTGAACAAGGCGCTGCTGAACCCGGGTCAGCTGGCGACCGCTGGGACCCCCGGCGCCTATGCCTCCGTCGTCCACCATGTCGGACGCCGCTCCGGCGAGCACTACCGCACCCCGGTGGGGGTCGCAGCAATCGAGGACGGCTTCGTCATCGCCCTCGTCTACGGGTCGCAGGCCGACTGGGTGCAGAACCTTCTCGCGGGTGGTTCGGGAGCGCTGACGCACGAAGGCACGACGTACGCTGTCGAGGACCCCGACGTGGTCCCGCTCGACACCGTCGTCCATGCCTTCCCCGCCGACGAGCAGCGCTCGTTGCGCGTCGTCAACGTGCAGGAGTGCCTACGGCTGACTGCTCGGCCGGCGCAGACCGCGACTCGCTCGTAGCGCCGCGCTTCTTCCGCAACGTCGGCGCGGCCCACTGCCGGTTCGTTCTGCCGCGCACGAAGGCCGAGAGTCGCATCAGCCTGAGCCGATGGCCCTTGCGGTGCGGCCACGGCGGGTGTGTTGTGGAAGGGCAGCCAACCGCTGCATGACCCTCCACGTCGAAAGGTCGCCCGTGAACCAGCAGCAGTACGACAAGGTCAAGACCGACACCGGCTTCATCGCCGCGCTCGACCAGAGCGGCGGCAGCACGCCCAAGGCGTTGCGCCTGTACGGCGTCGAGGAGAGCGCGTACTCCAACGACACCGAGATGTACGACCAGATCCACCAGATGCGCAGCCGCATCATCACCAGCCCCGCCTTCAACGGCGAGCGCATCCTCGGCGCCATCCTGTTCGAGATGACGATGGACCGCGAGATCGAGGGCAAGGGCGCCGCGGAGTACCTGTGGGACGACAAGAACGTCGTCCCGTTCGTCAAGGTCGACAAGGGCCTGGCCGACGAGGCCGACGGTGCCCAGGTGATGAAGCCGATGCCCGGCCTGGACGACCTGCTCGCCCGCGCGAGCACCCACGGCGTCTTCGGCACGAAGATGCGCTCGGTCATCAAGATGGGCAACCCGGCCGGCGTCGGCGCCGTCGTGGCCCAGCAGTTCGAGGTCGGACGCCAGATCCTGGACGCCGGGCTGGTCCCGATCATCGAGCCAGAGGTCGACATCACCAGCCCCGAGAAGGCGGCAGCGGAGATCCTGCTGCGCGATGCGTTGCGCGACGAGATCAACAGCCTTGGTGACGACCAGGTCGTGATGCTGAAGCTGACCCTGCCTGAGGAGGACGGCTTCTACTCCGAGCTGGTGGCGCACCCCAAGGTGCTGCGAGTCGTCGCCCTCTCCGGTGGGTACAGCAGGGACGAGGCCAACGCCCGGCTCGCCCGCCAGCCCGGGGTCGTCGCGAGCTTCTCGCGAGCGCTCACCGAGGGGCTGTCGGCTCAGCAGTCCGACGAGGAGTTCAACGCTGCGCTGGACGCGTCCATCCAGAGCATCTACGACGCCTCGGCCACCTGAGAGCGACCGCGCTACTCGCAGGCGACGCCGTCGCCGTCACCGTCCAGGCTGGCCTGGTAGCCGGGCTCGCCTCGGCGTAGCGGCGCCGCGCCGGCCTCGCGGGCCTCGGTGCAGCTGCGGAAGGTCCCGGAGGGCGACTGGGTTGCCCCAGCGACACGGCCGAGGGCAGGACGGGGCCCGTCCGGGACGACGGCGATGCCGCTCGTACCGGACGGGAGCGGCTGCGCGGGGCAGGACGCCAGGACGCGTGCGATCGCGTCCTTCTCCGCTGTGGTCACCCAGAGGCCGTGGCGCGCCTTGACCGCAACCTGGCGGGCCACGTAGTCGCAGCGCATCGCCTTGTTCGGGGGCAGCCACGTTGCCGCGTCCCCGTCGCTTTTCTGCTGGTTGAGCGGGCCGTCCACGGCCAGCAGGTTGAGCGGGTCGTTGGCGAAGCGCTCCCGCTCGGCCATCCCCAGCTGCTGGGCGCCCTTCTGCCACGCGTCTGACAGTGCGACGACGTGGTCGACCTGTACGGCCTCCGACGTGTCGATGCCACGCACGAAGCCCACCCAGGAACGGCTGTACGGGTCGGCCAACCAACCCGTTCGTACGGTGCACCCGTCGGGATCCAGCGTGATGTCGCTCAGGTCACGACGCAGGATGTCGTTGCGGGTGTCGCAGCCGTTGCCATCGGTGTCGGCCCATGCAGGTCCGAACTGCTCGCGGTCGTACCCGGTCTTGGGCGCACGACCCTTGACCGGCAGAGCGTCCAGCGCGTCCAGCACCGCATCGTCAGTCGTGGCGTTCGATGGATCAGGGGTCGACGAGGGCACCTCCACCGGACGAGGTTCGTCCGCCGTCGGCGAGGGCGACACGCACCCCGCCAGCAGCACGGCGGCCGACACGGCCAGAGCCGTCATCGCCCGCGTCGCAGCCCCGTCCACACACCGAGCATGCCCCGACGGTCCGACACTCAATCCTCGTACCGCTCGGCCGTGGCCGGGCAGGGGCGCCGTAGCCTTCGTTCATCGTGAGCGACTCAGAACCCCGGTTCGACGCACCGACGCCGACGTGGGTCACCGCCCTGACGGACGCCGACGTGCGCGCCGTGGTCGGCGCGGGTGCGTTCGCCCGCGGCTCGGCCTACGCCGAGAGAGGGGCGGTGCTGTCGCTGTCGACCGGGGACCGCGGCCGGCTGCTGCTGGCCAGCGTCGCGGGCAGCGCCAACCGTCAGTACGAGACGCTGGTCAGCCACGACCCCCGAAGCGGACGACGCCGCGACTGGTCGGGCCGGTGCAGCTGCCCCATGCGCGTCGACTGCAAGCACGTTGCCGCCGTCGTGCTCACCGCCCGGGCCTCGGCAAGCCGCGCCGCCACGTCCGGCCCCGCACAGGTGCCTACCTGGGAGGCCCAGCTCGCCGACCTCGTGCGCCCGGACGACGCCGCCACGAGTCCGAAGCAGCGCTGGACGCCGCTGGCCCTGCAGGTCGAGGTTCACTCGCGCGAGCCCTCGCGCTACTCCAGCGGCTCGGCACCCCTCATCCGGCTGCGCCTGCGCCCCGTCGTCGCCGGCAAGTCAGGCGCCTGGGTCAAGACCGGCATGAGCTGGCGGACGCTGGAGCACCGCTACGGCAGCGTCCAGGTCGACCCTGCGCACCGTGAGCCGATGATGGCGCTCCTGCTGCGCTACCGCGTGGGCCAACCCGCCTACCTCGCCGGATACCACGACCCGCAGGTGCACCTCGACGAGCTGGGCCCAGGCGCGTGGACGATGCTGGCGGCGGTGCAACGTGCAGGAGTCCCACTGGTGGGCGCGGGCCGCGATGCCCCGCCGGTGCGCCTGAGCGAGCAGCCCGCCCGCCTGGTTCTCGACGTCCGCCGCGCAGCCCCCGATGGCCCGGCTTCGATCACCAGCCGCCTCGAGGTGCCCGATGCACCGGACGTGGCACCGCACCGGGTCACGTTCGTGGGCTCGCCGGCGCACGGCTGCTTCGTAGCCGAGCGCGATCGCCTGCTGCTCGTGCCGTTCGAGACACCCCTGGACGAGTCGACCAGCCGCCTGCTGCGCCAGCGCGAGCCCCTGGTGATCCCGGCGAGTGACATGCCGCGGTTTCTGGCCCTCTACTCCCCCGTGCTCGCCCGGCGCACCGCGCTGGTGTCCGGCGACGCCAGCGTGCATTTCCCCGAGACCCGACCACCCCAGCTCACCCTGCACGTGGCCTTCGAGCCGGCCCACCGCCTGCGTCTGGCATGGGGGTTCGCCTACCGGGTCGGCGAGGACGACGTGCGCGTGCCGTTGCGGGCGGGCGGGCACGAGGTGGTGACCGCAGCGCGCGACCCCGAGGCCGAGGCGGCCCTGCTCGCCAGCCTCGGTGCCCTCGACGAGGTCAGCGGGCTCCGGGTGGACGTGGGCTCGGGCCGGCACGTCGAGCGGACGCTGACGCCCAGCACGGTGCTGCGCGGGATGGACGCGGCCCGCTTCGTCGCCGACGTCTTGCCGGCGCTGCATGACCGCGACGACGTGGTCGTCACGACCGAGGGCACCCCCGTCGACTACAGCGAGGTCACCGAGGCGCCGGAGATCTCCATCGGCTCCAGCGACGTCACCGACGTGTCCGGTGGCAGCGGCACCGACTGGTTCGACCTGCAGATCAGCGTCACCGTCGCCGGGCAGCAGGTGCCGTTCGCCGATCTGCTCACCGCCCTGGCGAACGACGACGACCACCTCATGCTCGACAGCGGCACCTGGTTTCGCCTCGACCAGCCTGAGCTTCAGTCGCTCCGCCGCCTCGTCGACGAGGCCCGGGCGCTGCACGACCCCACGAGCAGCGGGCTACGGATCACCCGATGGCAGGCCGGCTTGTGGGAGGAGCTGGTGGAGCTGGGGGTGGTGGCCCACCAGAGCGAACGCTGGACGCGCTCGGTGCAGCCGTTGCTGCACCTGCAGCAGCTTCCGACCCCCGACCCGCCGGCCAGCGTCCACGCGACGCTGCGTCCGTACCAGCTCGACGGCTACCACTGGCTCGCCCTGCTGTGGGACCACCAGCTCGGCGGTGTGCTCGCCGACGACATGGGGCTCGGCAAGACCCTGCAGGCGCTGACGATGGCTGCCCGGGCGCTCGAGGCGGGGACGCTGGGCGGTGCGGCGGGGCCGATGCTCGTCGTGGCCCCTACGAGCGTCGTGTCGACGTGGGCGAACGAGGCTGCCCGGTTCTGCCCGGCGCTGCGGGTGGTCACGATCACCGAGACCGAGCGGCGCAGCGGACGCCCCGTGGCCGAGCTCGCCGAGGATTCTCACCTGGTCGTCACGTCCTACGCCCTGCTGCGCATCGACGACGAGGCCTATCGAGCCCAGCGATGGAGCGGCCTGGTGCTGGACGAGGCGCAGTTCGTCAAGAACCATCGGGCCAAGACGTACCAGGCGGCGCGGCGCATCGAGGCGCCCTTCCGCCTGGCGATCACGGGAACACCGTTGGAGAACTCGCTCATGGACCTGTGGGCGATCCTGTCGTTGGCCGCGCCGGGGCTGTTCCCGAACCCGCAACGCTTCACCGACGTCTACCGCACCCCGATCGAGCGAGGCAGCGACCCGGAGAAGCTCGAGTCGCTGCGGCGCCGGATCCGGCCCCTCATGCTGCGTCGGACGAAGGAGCAGGTGGCACGCGACCTTCCCCCCAAGATCGAGCAGACCCTCGAGGTGACGCTCAACCCGGCCCACCGTCGCGTCTACGACCAGCACCTGCAGCGCGAGCGGCAACGCGTGCTGGGGCTGATCGACGACGTAGCGCGCAACCGGGTGGCGATCTTTCGCTCGCTGACTCTTCTGCGGCGTCTGAGCCTGGACGCGTCCCTCGTGGACGAGCGCCACGCCGGCAAGGTGCGCTCGAGCAAGATCGACGTGTTCACCGAACAGCTCGACGACGTGGTCGCCGAGGGCCACCGTGCGCTCGTCTTCAGCCAGTTCACCGGCTTCTTGTCACTGGTGCGCGCTCGCTTGGACGAGGCCGGCGTCGGGCACGTCTGGCTGGACGGGCGCACACGCAACCGGCAACGCCGCATCGACGACTTTCGCGAGGGCGACGCCCCGGTGTTCCTCATCAGCCTCAAGGCCGGCGGGGTGGGCCTCACCCTCACCGAGGCCGACTACGTCTTCTTGCTCGACCCGTGGTGGAACCCGGCGGCCGAGGCACAGGCCGTCGACCGCACCCACCGCATCGGGCAGGACAAGACGGTCATGGTCTACCGACTCGTCGCCACCGACACCATCGAAGAGAAGGTGGTGGCCTTGCAGCAGCGCAAGCGTGACCTGTTCGCCAGGGTCGTGGACGAGGGCGCCCTGCAGTCGAACGCGCTCACCGCCGACGACATCCGCGGCCTCTTCGAGCAGTGAGGCCGCTCAGAGGTCGCGACGCACCTGGTCGGGCTCCTCCCCGGGGTAGCGGAGCAGGTTGAGGATGGCGAGCGCCAACCCACCCCAGAGGATGGTGATGGCGAGCAGCATCATCATGATGGCTGGGGCGCTCATCGCGTCACCTCCGCCTTCGTCGTAGGTGCGTCGAGGCTCGTGCGCTGGTTCCACGGAAGGACGGAGAGCCCCACGGCCACCAGAACCAGGACGATCGCGGCTCCCCAGCCGAACGAGGCAAGCAGCCAGGCGGGGTAGTCCCCGTAGGGAGTCTGCAGGGCGTCGACGAGCTCACCGGCGAGCACGAACGTGAGGACGGCCGGGGTGACCACCCCCACCAGAACAAGCCACCACCGGCCGAGGCGCACGGATCCGGTGTCGTTCATGTGCGCACGCAGTCGCGGCAGGTCACGGAAGCCCCAGGTCACCGCGACCATGCTGACCACTGCTACGAGCAGGATGCCGAACCGGTTGATGAAGTAGTCGAGCGTGTCGAGCACGGGCACGCCGGTCGTCGTGGCGAAAAGGGCCACGCTCACCATCGCAGCCGGTACGCACACCAGCAACGTCGCAGCGATCCGGCTCAGGTCGAGCTTGTCGCGCACGGCCGAGATCACCACCTCCATGATGCTCACCAGCGACGTGAGCCCGGCCAGCACGAGGCAGCCGAAGAACAGCACCCCGATGAACGCGCCTGCCGGTGCCTCACTGATGATCGCGGGAAACGCGACGAACGCCAGACCGAGGCCCTCGGTGGCCACCTCGTCCACGGCGACCCCGCTGGCCTGAGCCATGAAGCCCAGGGCGGCGAAGACTCCGATCCCGGCGAGCAGCTCGAAGCCGGAGTTGGAGAGGCCGACCACCAGACCCGACCCGGTCATGTCGGTACGGCGCCCGACGTAGGAGGCGTAGGTGATCATGATGCCGAACCCCACCGACAGCGAGAAGAAGATCTGTCCGAACGCCGCCGCCCAGACCGTCGTGTCACCGAGCGCTGCCCAGTCGGGCGTGAACAGGGCGTCCAGGCCGACTCCCGCCCCCGGCAGGAACAGCGAGCGCACCACCAGCACGAGGAAGGCCACCAGCATCAGCGGGATGAACACGACCGACGCAGTGCCGACGCCACGCTGGACGCCGAGCAGCATGATGACGAGCAGGGCGACCCAGACGAGTGCCAGCGGCACCAGCACCCCGGGGACGAAGTCCAGCCCGACCGACGGTCGCTCTGCCACCTGCAAGAAGTCGCCGAACAAGAAGGCGTTGGGGTCGTCGCCCCACGCCTGGTCGACCGAGAACAGCGTGTACCGGGCCGCCCACGCGATGATCACCGCGTAGTAGACGGCGATGACGGCGCAGATGCCCACCTGCCACCAGCCGATCACCTCGCCCCGGCGGTGCATCCGGCGAAACGACAGCGGCGGCGAGCCCCGGTAGCGGTGACCGATCGCGTAGTCGAGAAAGAGGAACGGCAGCCCTGCGGTGATCAGGGCGACCAAGTACGGGATGATGAACGCGCCGCCCCCGTTCTCGTAGGCGACGTAGGGGAACCGCCAGATGTTGCCCAGCCCGGCGGCCGATCCGATCGCCGCCAGGATGAAGACCCGGCGTGACGAGAACGCCCCGCGACGCGCCTCTGCTGCTGCCTGGTCGCCCGCGTCTGCGATGGCACTCATGGCACCCTCCTCGGCTCGACGGCGCGCGTCGTCACGGCGAGCACCGGGTTGTGCCAGTTGACTCCTCGTACCGCCGGTTGTCCAGCGTTCGGCCGTTCTCGTCGTATGGCCACCGACGTCACAGGCATGCCGAGCACCGGCGAATCGAGGGGTATCGGCCTCGATCCTTCGGTCGAACGGTCGCGCGGACGAGCGTCAGGGGCGCGGGCCGCCGACGATGCCACCGTCGCGCAGCTCCGTGATCTCCCGGCTGCTCAGGCCAAGCATCGTCGACAGGATCTCGTCGGTGTGCTCACCGAGGACGGCGGCCCGGGTGGGTTCGGTGCGCGGCATCGCGCTGAAGTCCAGCGGGGAGCCGGGCACCGGGTAGGTACCGACCCCCGGCTGGTCGACCGCGGAGAACAGCGGCCCGTCCGGCGAGCAGTCCGGGTCGGTACGCACCACCTCGTCGAAGGTCTGGAAGACCGACCAGGTGATGCCGGCCTCGTCGAACTGTGCGGCGAAGTCGTCCACGGCGCGTGCGGCGAACCAGGGCTCGAACACCGAGGCGATCTGCGCGCGTGCCTCGAAGCGGTCGCCCTCGGCGCCGAAGTCGAGGCCGAGCCGGCGCGCGAGCGCGTCAAGGTCGTCCTTCAGCCCCGTGCAGCGGCCCAGCAGGTCCCACTGCCGGCGGGTCAGCCCGATCACCATCACGCGCCGGCCGTCGGCCGTGCGGAAGTTCTCGCCGAACGCGCCGTAGAGCGAGTTGCCGTACTTGGGTCGGTTCTCGCCGTTGACCAGCACCTCGCCGACGATGCCCAGGTTGCCCAGCATGGCCAGGCCGACGTCCTTGAGCGCGACGTCGACCTCTTGGCCCTCGCCGGTGAGGCGGCGGTGCCGCTCGGCCGCCAGCAGGCCCAGTGCAGCGGTCTGACCGGTGATGCAGTCCCATGCCGGCAGGATGTGGCTCACCGGCTCGTGGGACCCCTCTGGACCGGTGGCGTCGGGAAACCCCAGCGCCGGGTTGACCGTGTAGTCCACGGCCGGACCGCCGTCGCGGGTGCCGAGCACGGTGACCAAGATGACGTCCTCGCGCTTGCTCCTTAGATGGTCGTAGTCCATCCACCCCCGCACCCGCAGGTTGGTCAAAAAGATGCCGTTGCCCGGACCTGGGGCGCAGATGAGGCTGGTGATGATCTCTTGGCCGGCCTCAGTGGTCATGTCCACGGCCAACGAGCGCTTGCCCTTGTTCAGCCCGGCCCAGAACATGCTGTCGCCCTGCGCGGTGACGGGCCAGCGGTGGTAGTCCAGCCCACCGCGCAGCCTGTCGAAACGGATCACGTCCGCACCGAGCTGGGCCAGGGTCATGCCGGCGAAAGGCGCCGCCACGAAGGCGGAGCCCTCGATCACCCGCAGCCCGCGCAGGATGTCGCTCACGACGCACCCATCTCGCCCGGCGCGGCCAGCAGCCCTGCCAGTCGGGCCCGCTCGACCACCGCCTGGCTCATCCGCACCGAGGCCACGTCGACCATCCTGCCGTCGACACTCACCGCACCCCGTCCCTCATGCACCGCCACCTCGTACGCCGCGACGACGGACTGGGCCCGGGCCAGCTCGCCCGCCAACGGCACGAACGTCGTGTTGACCGCCGCTACCTGCGCGGGATGGATGCACCACTTGCCGTCGAACCCCATCGCCCGCCCGATGCGGCAGGCGCCCTCGAGCCCTTCGGGGTTGCGGATGCCACCGAACGGCCCGTCGATGGCCCGCTTGCCGTACGCCCGGGCCGCGCCGACGACGGCGTGCATGATGTGGTGCCAGCGGTGGCCTGGGTAGAGAGCGTCGTTCTCGTCGAACTCGCCGATCGCGTCCATGGGCATCTGCATGGACGCCGCGTAGTCGCCCGAGCCGTACACGAGCGACTCCAGCCGAGGCGAGGACGCGGCGATCTCGCGCACGTTCATGCCCCCGGCGGCCGTCTCGATCAAGGCCTCGATGCCGATCGGTCGCTCGACGCCGCAGTGTGCCTCGATGGCGGTGAGCAGCCGGTCGACGAACTCCACGTCGGAGGGCGTGTCGACCTTGGGCACGACGACGACGTCGACGCGGTCACCGACGTCTTCGACGACCTCGACGAGGTCGCGGTAGGCCAGCGGGGTGTCGAGCCCGTTGATACGCATCATCCGCAGCGACCGGCCGAAGTCGAGGTCGGCGAACGCGGTGCGGGCGTTGTCCCGGGCGGCCTGCTTCTCGGTGATCGCCACCGCGTCCTCGAGGTCGATGCACACCGCGTCGGCGTCGGCCGCAGCGGCTTTCGCGATCATCGTCGGGTTCGAACCGGGCACCAGCAGCACCGAACGTTCGAGTCGGGTGGTCATCGGCTCATCCCCATGTCAGCTGGGCGCGCATGGTGACGTCCCGATCGGCGTTCGCGGTGACGACCTCGAGGTGATCGCCCGGCGCTGTCCACCCGCTGACGAAGCACCGGTCGTGGCCGAGCAGCGGGCGCGCGGCACGAAACGCGAACGTCGCGACGCGGCGCGCTGGGTGGTGGCGTCGGGCGGCCTGCATCAGCAGCACCGCCTGCAGCGGCCCGTGTACGACGAGACCGGCGTAGCGCTCCTCGTCCGTCGCGTAGGGCAGGTCGTAGTGGATGCGGTGGGCGTTGAACGTCAGCGCCGAGAACCGGAACAGAAGCACCGGGTCGAGGGGCTGCTCGTCGGTCCACTCGACGCCGGGGGGCACTGGATCCGGCGGCGGGGTGCTGACCTCGGTGGGCTTGGCCAGGTAGACGAGGTCTTGCTCCTCCTGAACGGCGACACCGGCCCCGGACGCCACCGTGTGGCGCACCGTGACGAGCACCATCGGGCCGGTCCTGCCATGCTTGGACGCGACCGAGACGATCTCGGACGTGCGCGTCACCATCTCGCCGAGATGCAGGTCGCGGCGGAAGGTCAAGCGCCCACCCGCCCACATGCGCCGCTCCAGGTCGACGGGCGGCAGGAAGCCGCCGCGGCGTGGGTGACCGTCGGCCCCGAGCTCGGAGGTGGGCACCATGGGCAAGAAGTACAGCCAGTGCCACAGCTCGGGCAGCCGGTCACCCTCGGCCAGGTCGGCCCCCGGCTGGTCGAGCGTGAGCGCCAACCCTCGGGCCGGCGTCGGGTACAGCACGTCGGACACCTGCTGGGTACGCCCGACCCACTGGTCGGCGTCGAGCTCGTGTGTCGGGGCGGGGGGCATACGTCGATCCGGCGCTATCGAACGTCCGCAGGCGAGTCCAGCAACGCTGCTCGACCTGCTTCGAGACGCGCCACCGGCACGCGGAACGGCGAGCACGACACGTAGTCGACCCCAACGGCGTCGAAGAAGTGGATCGACGCCGGGTCGCCACCGTGCTCGCCGCACACACCGACCTCCAGGTGCGGGTTGACGGCCTTGCCGGCCTTGGTGGCGAGCTCGACGAGCTGGCCGACCCCCTGGGTGTCCAGCGACTCGAACGGGGAGACACCGAACACTCCGAGCTCGAGGTAGCGGCCGAAGAACTCGCCCTCGACGTCGTCACGGGAGAAAGCCCACGTCATCTGGGTCAAGTCGTTGGTGCCGAAGGAGAAGAACTCAGCCTGCTCGGCGATCTGGCCGGCCGTCAGCGCCGCCCGTGGTACCTCGATCATCGTGCCGATCGGCGTGCTCAGCTGCACGCCGTAGGCCGTCTGAACCTCCTGCAGCACCGCACTGGCCCGTTCGTGCATCAGCTCGTACTCCTGCACCGCAGCCGTCAGCGGAATCATCACCTCCGGACGCGGGTTCTTGCCGGCCGCGACGAGCTCGGCGGCGGCCTCGGCCAGCGCACGCACCTGCATCTCGTACAGCCCCTCGATGACGAGACCCAGGCGCACGCCGCGCAGACCGAGCATCGGGTTCTGCTCGTGCATGCGGCGGACGGCATCGAAGACGCGGGCACGGTCGGCGTCGAGCTGGGTGCCCCGCTCGGTGGCGATCGCCGACTCGACCTCGAGCTCGGTCAGGGCGGGGAGGAACTCGTGCAGCGGTGGGTCGAGCAGTCGGACGATGACCGGAAGGCCGTCCATGGCCTCGAGGATCTCCAGGTAGTCGCCCTTCTGCAGCGGCTCGAGCTCGTCGAGCGCCACCTGTCGGCCCTCGTCGGTGTCGGCGAGGATGAGGTCTTCGACCCGTTGACGGCGCTCACCGAGGAACATGTGCTCAGTGCGGCACAGACCGATTCCCTCGGCACCGAAGCGGCGCGCACGCTGGGAGTCGTCGCCGGTGTCGGAGTTCGCGCGCACCCGCAGCCGGCGCCTCTCGTCGGCGTGGGTGAGGATGCGGTGCACCGCACTGACGAGGGGGTCGTGGTCGACGCCGACCTTTCCCTCGAAGTACTGCACCACCGGGGAGTCCTGCACCGGAACCTCACCGGCATAGACCCGCCCGCTGGTGCCGTCGATCGACAGCACGTCACCCTCGGTGTACACGCTCCCGTCGGGGGACGTCAGGGTCTTGCCCGCCAGGTCGATGTCGAGATCCTCCGCGCCACAGACGCAGGTCGTGCCCATGCCACGGGCCACCACCGCTGCGTGCGACGTCTTGCCGCCGCGGGTGGTGAGGATGCCGTTGGCCGCCACCATGCCCTTGAGGTCGTCCGGGGTGGTCTCGCGCCGCACCAGCAGCACGGTCTCGCCACGGTCGGCCCAGTCCTGAGCGTCGTGGGAGTCGAAGACGATGCGCCCCACCGCGGCTCCAGGTGAGGCCGCGACCGCCGTGGTGAGCGGGGCTGCGCTCGCCGCCGACAGGTCGAAGTGCGGGAACATGAGGTGGGTCAGCTGGGCTCCGTTGACGCGGCGCAGGGCCTCGTCCATGTCGATGAGGCGCTCGTCCACCATGTGGCTGGCGATGATGAACGCCGCGGCCGCCGTGCGCTTACCGACGCGCGTCTGCAGCATCCACAGCTTGCCGCGCTCGATGGTGAACTCGATGTCGCACAGGTCGCGGTAGTGCTCCTCGAGACGGGCCATGACGCCGAGCAGCTCGTCGTAGATCGGCTTGTCAGCCGCCTCGAGCTCGGCCAACGCGTGGGCGTTGCGGATGCCGGCGACGACGTCCTCCCCCTGGGCGTCCTCCAGCCAGTCGCCGTACACGCCCGGCTCCCCCGTCGCGGGGTCGCGGGTGAACGCCACGCCGGTGTAGGAGTCGCTGCCCATGTTGCCGAACACCATGGACTGGACGTTCACCGCGGTCCCGAGATCACCTGGAATACGTTCCTGACGGCGATAGAGAATGGCGCGCTCAGTGTTCCAGGACTCGAAGACAGCCTTGATGGCCAGGTCGACCTGGGTGTGCGGGTCGTCCGGGAACGGCTGACCGGTCTGCTCGGCGACGATCTCCTTGTAGCGGGCAGCCAGCCGGGCAAGATCCTGCGCGTCCAGGTCGAGGTCGCTGGCGGTGCCCTTGGCAGCCTTTTCCACGTCCATGACGTGCTCGAACAGCTCGCCGTCGATGCCCAGCACCGTGTCGCCGAACATGTGGATCAGCCGGCGGTAGGAGTCCCACACGAACCGCTCGTTGCCGGTCGCCTTGACCAGGCCGTCGATGGTGTGCTCGTTCAGGCCGATGTTGAGGACGGTGTCCATCATGCCGGGCATCGAGAACTTGCCGCCTGAGCGCACCGACAGCAGCAGCGGGCTGTCGGGATCGCCGAAGCCCTTGCCGGTGGCCTTCTCGACGTCAGCGAGCGCTGAGCTCAGCTCGGCGGCCAGCTCGTCCGGGACGCTGCCGTGGTGCAGGTAGTACTGGCACGCCTCTGTCGTCACGGTGAACCCAGGGGGCACGGGCAGGCCCATGTTCGTCATCTCCGCCAGGTTGGCGCCCTTGCCGCCGAGCAGATCCTTCTGATCCTTGTTGCCTTGGGCGAAGTGGTAGACGTAGGTGGGCATCAGACCTCCATCTGCGTGGTCACCCGGAGGCAGCGCCCGCGCTCTGGCTGCTGCGTCGTCGGGACGAGTCGGTCCATGGGTCCCCCAAGGGAGCGCAACCAGCAATCACCCAGTCCTAGGGGCTCGACGACGACCCCGTCAACCGGTTGGAGCAAGGACGGGTCGAACGACGCCGGCCCGGGACCATCGTCCCGCCGCCGGAACGGGCGGAGCGCACGGTCCGTGGTCGTCGAGCGGTCCGTGCTCGTGGCCGGCGCGTTGTGCGGGGTGCGCGTCGAGAACGTCGACGACGCGGCCCTTTCTCCATCGCTGCTGGGAAGGAGTCTGAGGGTGTCATTCCCGCGCGTGGCGTGTGCTTCGGAGCTCGTCGCGTGCTGGGATGGCCGAATGGCGAAGATGGCGACGTGGTCGCAGTATCGCGAATCGATCGGCGACCGCTCCGGGCTGTTCGCCGCGCTGGCCGACGCCTGGCCGATCGAGCGGGCCCTCTACCCGGGCAGCTACGTCGACCTTTCCCCGTCGACGGCGATCGCCTCGGTCACCTACAACGACACCGACGCACGGGCCACGCGGTTCTTCGCCGACCCCGATCAGGTGCGCTCCGAGCTGGACGGGCGCACCCGTCCCGGGGGCGGGGAGGACGTGAACTACCTCGCCGCTGACTACACACAGCAGCTGGACGTGCCTGACGCCAGCGTGGACCTGCTGATCTCGCTGTTCGCCGGGCCGGTGTGGGACCACTGCGGCCGCTACCTGCGCCCAGGTGGGTGGCTGCTGGCCAACACCAGCCACGGCGACGCCAGCCTGGCCGCCCTCGACCCGGCGCTGCAGCTGGTGGCGGCCGTGCAACACACGGCCGACCGGTACCGCCTCGACGTCGATGCAGTGGCGGACTACCTCGTCCCTAAGCGGCCGAGCGCAGCAGATGCCGAGAAGATCCGCGCCAGCGGACGAGGCATCGCCTACACGAAGTCAGCGTTCGCCTACGTCTTCCAGCTCGTCTGACGGAAGCCATGAGGGCCCCGCCAACCAGAGCCACAGCAGCGTTTCGTATCTGATATCGCAGACCTCGGCGGCAACTCGCCTCATGCGCAGCAGCAGGCCGGCCAAGGGAGTGACGCGCCCAGTCCGGTAGGAGGACAAGCGGGTGCGAGGTTTCCCGATACGGGAGGAGAACTCGGTAGCGCTCAGCCCTGACTGCTCGACGAGTGCACGCCCCTCGGCGGCGACATCTGCGCGTTCGGCGGACTGAGCGACGTGCCTCAGTCGCTGATCCCCAGCCCGAAGTCAGTGGCGCCCACGAGCACCGCCATGTTTCCGTGCGGGTGCTTGTTCTCGTACATCATCTGGTGCACGAGAGGCACGTCGTCGTAGGGGAACGCCTGCGACAGGCAGGGGTCCAGGTGGCCGCTCAGCGCCAGCTGGTTCATCTCGTTGGCCTGCACGTCGTTGGCGAAGTGCGAGCCCTGCAGCCGCTTCTGCCGCATCCAGAGGTAGCGCAGGTCGACCGTGGCGTTGAAGCCGGTGGTACCGGCGCACACCACGACCATGCCCCCGGTGTCACAGACGAACGTCGACGTCGGGATGGTGGACTCGCCCGGGTGCTCGAACACGATGTTCGGTGCACGCTTCTCGCCCAGCACGTCCCAGATCGCCGAGCCGAACTTGCGGGCTCCCTTCACCCACTCGTTGTAGCCCTCGGTGTCCTTCCAGTGCGGCAGCATCCCCCAGTGGTCGAAGTCGTTGCGGTTGATGCAGCCCTTGGCGCCGAGCTTCATGCAGTAGTCGAACTTGTCCTCGCCGGAGACGACGGCGACGGGGATGGCGCCCGCCTCCTTGGCGATCTGGATGGCCATCGAGCCGAGGCCGCCGGCACCGCCCCAGATCAGCACGACGTCGTTCTCCTTGACGGCGTTCTCACCCCAGCCGTGCAGCATGCGCCAGGCCGTCGCCGCAACGAGGGTGTAGGCCGCCGCCGACTCCCACGTCATGTGCTTGGGCTTCGGCATGCACTGCTGCCCCTGCACCTTGGCGAACTGGGCGAAGCTGCCCCAGTTGCTCTCGTAGGCCCAAATCCGGTACGTCGAGGAGTACATCGGGTCGCCGCCGTTGACCACGAACGGGTCGTTGCGGTCCCAGCGCCCGCAGTGCATCACGACCTCGTCGCCGACCTTGACGTTCGTGACGTCCTTGCCGACCTTGTAGACGATGCCGGAGGCGTCGCTACCACCGATGTGGAAGGGCTCGGGCTCACCCTGGCCGCCCCTGGCCAGGGCCTTGTTTCGGGCACCGATGACGTCGACCGGCACGCCGAGCCCTGCCCAGACGTTGTTGTAGTTGATGCCTGCCGCCATGATGTAGACGAGCACCTCGTCGTCGGCGGGCTCCGGAACCTCGACGACCTCCTTCTGGAAGGCCTGCGTCGGCGGGCCGAACCGCTCGGGGCGGATCAGCCAGGCGTGCATCTTCTCGGGCACCTCGCCCAAGGGAGGCATCTCGCCGAGCTCGTACAGTTCCTTCGCCATTGTGACGTCCTCTCGGTGACGGTCGGGGTGGAGGTGGGTGACGGAGTCAGATCAGGCGGGCGTTGCTGCACGGCGCCCGCCAGGCGGTTCAGACAACCATGCTTCAACAAGATCCTTGTCTCTTCGGTGCGTTGCCCACAAGGAAAACAGCGTGCGATATTCCCCACTTGCGCAACCACAATCGCGGCGGGACGTGGGCCTCAGAGGGCGACCCCGCGCCGACCGGGGTCATGCCGGCGACCGGACGATTCCGACCGGCACCAGCCCCAGCACTGACCCGCGGTAGGTAGTCCCACTCGGGAACCCCGCGTCGCGCAGAAGCACAGCCAGGTGCTCAGGCTTGCCGAAATCGACCACGTGCACGGAGCCACCGGGGCGCAGAACACGGCGCACCTCGCCCAGCGTCCGGTCGCGCTCGTCGGAGGACAGGTGATGGAGCATGAAGGCGGACAGCACTCGGTCGACGGAGGCTTCCGCGTGCGGCAGCGAGCCGCCGTACCCCGTCTCGAACCGCACGTCGAGGCCCTGGTGGTTGGCCTTGCCGGCCGCCAGCTCGAGCGCAGCTTCGTCCGGGTCGAGGCCTTCGACCGTCGCACGTGACTCGGCCTTCTTGGCCAGCAGCGTCAAAGAGCCCGTGCCACACCCGATGTCCAGCACGAGGTGACCCGGCTGGACGCCGGCTCCTCGCAGCAGCTCACGGTGGACGCGTCCGATGCCGGCCGCCGCGCTGAGCGTGTCGTAGAAGGGCAGCACCCAGCCCACCCCACCGGCTGGGCGACCCTCTCCGGAGTGTTGCGGCACGCCCACGTCTGCACTCATCCCCTCATCCTGGTGCATCCCCCTCGACAAGGCCGGGGCCTGTCCAGGCATCGAGGTGCCCGGCCGCCGGCGACTTGTCACCATGGGTGACATGCGCGAGCGACTCGAGCTGGTCGGCGCCGCTGTCACCCTGCGACCGACCGTGCCCGCGGACGCACGTCGCCTGGTCGCCGTGCGCCGCACCGACGAGGTCCGCCGCTGGTGGCGAGGCAACGACATCGAAGCGGAGGTCGCCGACGACCTGGCCGACGACGGCCTGGTGCAGCTCACTATCGAGGCTGCGGGGCGGATCGTCGGCCTGGTGCAGTTCGCCGAGGAGGAGGACCCCGACTACCGGCACGCTGCGTTGGACGTCTACCTCGACCCGGCCGTCCATCGCCGCGGCTACGCCACGGACGCCCTTGAGACACTCATGTAGATATGCAGGTGCGCAGCTCGATCCCGGAGGAGGAGGTCGACCGGGTCTTCCGGGCCTTGGCCGACAAGACCCGGCGCGACATCGTCCGGCGAACGCTGATCGGCGAGGTCACCGTCTCGACGCTGGCCAGCGGCTACGACATGTCGTTCGCGGCCGTCCAGAAGCACGTGGCCGTCCTGCAGGGAGCGGGCCTCGTCACCAACCACGCGCAGGGCCGTGAGCGTCTCGTGCAAGGCAACCCCGACACGATCCAACGAGCGCAGGCGCTGCTCGACCAGTTCGAGGCACTGTGGCGCAACCGGGTAGCCCGCCTCGACATGTACCCGGGAGGCCGCAGCGAATACGCGATGACGCGACTGGACGGCGACGTCTCGCGCGGAGACTGGGAGCTCGTGTCAGTGGTCCCGGGTGAGTCGTGCGCGGTGCGCGACGGTTCGTCGACGCCGACGGCTCTCGCAAGGCAGAGCTGCCCGCTATGCGCGTCGTGTTCGGCTTCGCCGCCTCCGGTCGAGGGCGGCACCCTGCTCAGTCTCGTCATCACCTACCCCAGCGTCGAGGTGCGCGACATGGTGCTGGCCACCGGGATGATCGACGGGATGGATGCCAGCTACGCGCGGCTGGAGACGAACGTCCTGCCAGCGGCCTGACCACTGGAAGGGTTGACTCACCCGCGTGGGGTGGTGCATGCGGCGCCGCCGTGGACGAGACTCACTCTCGAGGTGAACTGCGGACGCAGTACCTGCCGACGACCCAGGAGGAGCCCCATGAGCGCCATGCCCGGAGCCGACCGTGTCGATGCCGGAAAGCAGGCCCGGCGGGGCGTGCCACGATCCAGTCACGCGACCTGGTCGCCGGCCTCCGAGCGCACCGACCCGGTGTCAGTTCTCACCGGCCAGGACGAACAGCGACTGCAGTGGCTCGTCCCGGTTCGACACTCCCGCATGGCGGAGTCCGCCTTCGCCTTCTACCGCGGCGCTGCCGCCGTGATGGCGCAGGATCTCGCATCGACGCCGTCCATCGGGTTCGACGCCCAGCTGTGCGGTGACGCTCACCTGGCCAACTTCGGCACGTTCGCGTCCCCCGAGCGACGTCAGGTGTTCGATGTGAACGACTTCGACGAGACACTGCCCGGGCCGTGGGAGTGGGACGTGAAGCGGATGGCCACGAGCTTCGTGCTCGCCGCCCGCGACAACGGCTACCCGAAGAAGGGCGAGGCGTTGGCGGCAGCCTCGGTCGCCGGCTACCGGGCAGCGATGGCACGGTTCGCGACCACGCCAACCATGGACGTCTGGTACGCCCAGCTCGGGCTCGACACGCTGGAGAAAGCCAGCTCCAGCAAGGCTGGACGCAAGCGAGTGAAGAAGGTCGCTGCTGCTGCCCGCAAGCGCACCAGCGAGAAGGTGCTCACCAAGCTCAGCGAGACGGTCGACGGGTCGTTGCGAATCCGGTCTCAGCCACCGCTGCTCGTACCGCTTCGGGACCTGGCCGACAAGCTCGACCCCGATGAGTACCGGCAGATGATCGCGGACAACCTGCGGGCCTACCGTGACAGCATCCAGCCCGACCGTGGTCATCTGCTGCGCCGGTTCGAGATTCGCGACATCGCCCTCAAGGTGGTCGGTGTCGGCAGCGTCGGCACCCGGTGCTTCGTCGTGATGCTCACCGGGCGCGACCACGGCGAGCCGCTCTTCTTGCAGATCAAAGAAGCAGTCGACTCCGTGCTGGAGGCCTACCTGCCGGTCAGCGAGTACGGCGAGCATGGCGAGCGGGTGGTGGCCGGGCAGCGCCTTCTGCAGGCCAGCAGCGACGCCTTTCTCGGCTGGTCGGCCACGGAGGGTGGACACGAGTACTACTGGCGGCAGTTCCACGACATGAAGGGCTCCGCCGACGTGACAACGATGTCCCCCGACCAGCTGGAGTCCTACGCACGCGTCTGCGCATGGTCACTGGCGCACGGGCACGCCCGATCGGGAGACTCCTTGGCCATCAACGCCTACCTTGGCAGCGGATCGGCGTTCGACAAGGCGTGCGGTCGGTTCGCCGTGGCCTACGCCGACCAGAACGAGAAGGACTACGAGGCGTACACCCAGGCCATCGCCGACGGACGTGTCGAGGCCACCGCTGGGTAGACCGGCTACGGCGCACGGCGCCGAGAGGAGACTTCATGCAGGCGTCGCCACTGTCTGCCACGCAAGAGCGTCGGGGCAGCCCGGAAAGGGTCAAGGCATTCGGGGACGGCGTCTTCGCGATCATCATCACCATCCTGGTGCTGGAGATCGGCGTCCCGCCGAACCTGTCCGAGCAGTCGCTGCGGGACGCTCTCGACGATCTCGGCCCCGATCTGATCGCCTGGGTCGTCAGCTTTCTGATCACCGGCATGTACTGGGCCTGGCATCGAGACCTCTTCAACCAGGTCCGCTACGTCGATACCACGGCGGTGTGGCTCAACCTGCTCTTCCTCCTGCCCGCCGCACTGATCCCGTTCGCCGCCTCTGTCCTCGGGGAGTACAGCGGCGATCCCATCGGGCTGCACGTCTACGGGGTGGTACTCATCGCGACCGCGCTCATGCGATGGGTGCTCTATGCCTACGTCATGCGACGACCCGCCCTGCTCTGGATCGCCCCGACGCCCAAGGCGCGACGGGTCGGCGCCCTGCTCGCTCTCGCACCGGTCGCGGTCTACCTGGTGGCGATGGTGCTCGCCGAGCCTGCCCCCACCCTGAGCCTGCTCCTCTACCTGGCGGTGCCGTCTCTCTACCTGCTGCTGGCCTTCGTGCTGCGTCGTCATCCGTCGACGAAGGCCGAGGCCGACGACTTCAGCTAGCCACAAGCTAGCCTCACCTTGGGGGTACCGGCCGCGACGAGGAGCTGAGCATGAGCCGAAGGCTTGAGCATGCCAGGCGCCTGTACATGGAGGGGATCCGAGATGGGCGACCGCGCGAGGCGGTGAGCAGGTACACCGGTGACCGGTACACCCAGCACTCCACCGGGGTCCGCGACGGCGTCGCGGGGTTCGTCGAGTTCTTCGAACCGTTCGTGGCCCAGCACCCTGACCGCGACATCCGCATCGTTCGTGCCCTCGAGGACGGCCAGCTCGTGTTCGTTCACGCCTACCAGTCACTCGATGGTGGGCAGGCGCAGTGGGTGACGATGGACTTCTTCGACACCGACGAAGACGACAAGATCATCGAGCACTGGGACGTCATCGCCCCGTACGCGTCCGCGACGCCTTCCGGACGCACGTCGGTCGACGGACCGACAACCGTGACCGACCTGGACGCCACAGGCGCGAACAAGGAGCTTGTGCGCCGCATGATCACCGACGTACTGATGCCCGGCGGTGACCCCGGCCGCGTCGACGACTACGTCTCGGCCGACTACGTGCAGCACTCCAGCGACGTGACTGACGGCATCGAGGCCATCCGTGCCAGCGCGATCGACCCTGACCGTCGGCTGAGCTACGCCGAGATCGTGCTGCTGGTCGGGCAGGGCAACTTCGTGGCGACGCTGTGCCGGGCCACCAGGCAGGGCACTCCCGCTGCGCAGGCCGACCTGTTCCGGGTCGCCGACGGGCTCGTCGTCGAGCACTGGGATGCCGCCGAGACCATCGGCCCACGCTCGGAGTGGGTCAACTCCGGAAAGTTCTAGGCGCGCCACTGACTCGGCTCGAGCCCTGCGAGGGCTCGGCGAGCCAGTCGAGCAGCAGCGTCTCAACGCGCGGGTCGATCGGTTGGGTGACCTGCTTCTTGTACCGCCGGACGTCGGATCTCGGCCGTGGCTCGTAGCGCAGGATGTGGTCGACGTCGGCCACGACATGGGTCTGCGCCGAGGGTAGAAGCGTCGCGATGGCTCCGACGTCGTCGGGGTTCACCTGGACGTCCTTCGACCCGGTCATGGCGAGCACCGGAACCTCGATGCGACCCAAGGTTGGCACCGGGTCGTAGGCGATGAACTCCCGCATCCATCGGGCGTTGACCTTGGCGCCCTGGACGCGAGCCACGTCACCCTCGGTCGCCATGATGCGGTCGAGAGCCTTGCGCTGCTGCCGCAGGACGTCCGTACGCATGAGGCGTAGCACGCCACGCGCGAACGCCGGCAGCGTCGGGGCGATCTGCGCGGCCTGCCAGATCAGCGTGTTCTCGCCCGTCTGTGCGGTGACTGCGAGCAGCACCACCCGGTCCACCGTGTCGTGCCGGACGGCCAGCTCGGCGGCCATGCTGGCGCCGGCGCTGTGCCCGACGGGCACGATCATCGAGACGTCTGGACGCCCGGCCAGCCAACCAAGCGCCGCCTCGGCGTCGGCCAGCTCGTCGCAGAAGCCGGTTGCCAGGTAGTCCCCGGTGGACGAGCCAACGCCTCGTTTGTCGTAGCGCACCGAGGCCCACCCGTGCTCGGCCAGCGTGCGGGCGAGGTCGCGGCTCAGGTTCAGGGGCAGCCGCTTGGCGTTGCCATCGCGGTCCAGCGGGCCTGAGCCGGCAAGGATCAGGGCCGCAGGGTAGGGCCCGGGACCGTCCGGCGTCGTGCAGGTTCCGGACAGTGTGACGTCACCGGCAACGATCGTGATCTCTTCTGTCGTCATGACGACTCCTCAATTGATCTCATACATGAGAACATTATCATTCCCGATAGTGCTCGTCTAGACTGACAGCGTGGCGACAGACAAGGCGGACCTGCTCCTGCATCCCGTGCGGCTGCGCATCGTGCTGGAGTCCGCAGCGGACGAGATCACGGCCGGTGAGCTCGCGCGGCGGCTGCCAGACGTCGCGCAGGCGACCCTCTACCGCCACATCGCCACCCTCACCGACGCCGGTGTGCTCGAGGTCGTGGCCGAGCGCCGCGTCCGCGGCGGCGTCGAACGCACACTCCGCCTGGTCAGCGACCAGGCCAGCCTCGACCCTGCTGACGCGGCAAGCCTCACTCCAGACGAGCATCTCAGCGGGTTCATCGCCTTCGTAGGCGCGCTCGTGGCAGCCTTCGACCGCTACATCCGCCAGCCGGGCGCTGCCCCTGGCACCGACCCGGTCGGCTACCGGCAGGTCGCGCTCTGGCTCACCGAGGACGAGACCCAGCAGCTGGGCGACGACCTTGGCCAGGTTCTCCGCACGTACGCGGCGCAAGAGAACGCGCCTGGTCGGCGCCGGGTCCGGCTCAGTACGACACTCATCCCCGACGGCGCGGCCGCTGACGACCAGCGCCGGACCGATCATTCCTGACGCGGCGCACGGAGACCACCAACTCCGTTCCCTCGACCCCTGTCATGTGGAAGCATCCCCGACACGCATCGGCAGTGGGTGGTGAGGTGGTGCGACGGTGGACCGTGGTGATGCTCAGCCTTGTGACGCTCGCTGCTGCCTCCTGCGGCCAGGACGCCGATTCGGACGCACCGACCGAGGGGCGCCAGGGCGGCACCCTCTACCAGCTCGACCCGGCCGATCAGTTCTCGCAGCTGGACCCGCAGCGCATCTACGACTCCGGCGTGTTCTCATTCGCCGTGAGCTTTCTTCACCGGTCGCTGGTGATGGTGGACCCGTACGGGGAGTCCGACAACGGCCTGCTTCCCGACCTCGCGACCGACACGGGTCGACCCAACCGCGACGCCACCGCGTGGGAGTTCACGCTGCGTGACGACGCCACCTGGGAGGACGGCTCCGCCATCACCTGCGAGCACGTCGCCTACGGCGTCTCGCGAACGTTCGCCCAAGACGTGATCACCGATGGTCCGGTGTACGCCATCGACCTGCTCGACATCCCCACGCTCGAGGACGGCTCGTCGGCCTATGAGGGCCCCTACACCGGGACTGGACAGGAGCACTTCGACCACGCCGTCAGCTGCGACGGCGCCACGATCACGTTCGTGCTCAACCGGCCGGTGGGCGACTTCAGCTACGCCGCGTCCCTGCCGGCTTTCGGGCCGGTCAAGCCGGAGGCCGACACCGGCGACTCCTACACCGACGCGCCGTTGAGCAGCGGCCCGTACCGGATCGAGAGGTACGACAAGGGCGATCGCGCCGTGCTGGTCCGCAACGAGAGCTGGGTGCCGGAGTCCGACCCGTACCGACCGGCCTATCCCGACCGGATCGTGCGGCAGTTCTCGGTCGACCCGCAGGTCGCAGACGAGCGCGTGATCAGGAGCGAGGGCGAGGACCGCTACGTCCTCGACGCCCCCGTGCTGCCCCCCAACCTTCAGGGCATCTTCACCGACCCCGCTCTGGCGGACCGGCGCTGGGACGTGCTCGACCCAGGCGTCTTCTACATCGCCGTCAACACCGCACTCGTCCCCGTGCTCGAGCACCGCCTGGCGTTGATGGCGGCCATGGACAGGGAGGCGATCCTGACGGCGCTCGGTGGCGAGTTCGCCGGCGACGAGGCCGACGGGGTGGTCAAGCCGACCCTGGAACGCGACTACGCCCCCACCGGGCTGTGGTCCGGGCTGCTGGGTCGCGAGATTCCCGCCACGGGCGATCCGGAGCTGGCGCGCGAGCTGATCGAAGCCTCCGGCGAGCCGATGCCTGACCTGGTGTACGACTTCCCCGCAGCGCTGGAGAAGGAGCGGGAAGTCGCCGCATTCATCGAGGCCATGAAGCGTGCGGGCATCTCCGTGACCGCCAACCCGATCGCCGCCGCGCAGTACTACGGCACGGTGCTGCAGCCCGACACCCAGAACCACCTGACGTGGGCGGGGTGGGGACCCGACTGGGCCAACGCCTCCACCGTGATCCCGCCGCTGTTCAGCGTCAACGGCGGCTTCAACCTGTCACGCGTCAACGAAGGCGGCCTCGAGGACGCCTCGTTCCAGCAGGCGATCGACACCGCGCGCCGTGAGACCGACCGGGACGCCCAGGCCGAGATGTGGCAAGACCTCAACACGCGGGTCGTGGAGCTGGGCCTGGTGATCCCGACGTCGTTCAGCCGAAGCCAGGCGCTCTGGGGCTCCGGGCTGGGCGGGGTGCAGTACTCCCCGACCTGGGGTGGTGCGGTCTACAAGGACGTCTATGTCGCCGAGGGCGGCGAGTAGCACGGAATGACGAGCATCGCACCGTCCCCCTTCGTCGGTCGCGACGAGGCGTACGGCGTGCTGCGCAGTCGCTACGCGTTGGCTGAGTCCGGCGCGCCGCAGGTCGTCCTCGTCACGGGGGAAGCCGGGATCGGCAAGACGAGGCTCGTGTCGGAGTTCGCGGCCGGCGTCGACGAGGCCTCGCTCGTCCTGGCCACGCACTGCCTGGAGCTGGCGGGAGCCGAGATGCCGCTCGCCCCGGTCCAGGGCCTGATCCACCGGGCCTACCGGCGGCTGGGCGATGACGCCCTGCGTGAGGCGGCAGGCCCCTACCTGTCCGAGATCGCCGCACTCGAACCGGCACTCGGCACTGCCGACGCCGCTGTCGACCAGCTACGGCTGTTCGCTGCTGTCCGCCACGTGCTCGAGTCACTGAGCCGGGACTCGACGGTGGTCGTGGTGGTCGAAGACCTGCACTGGGCAGATCAGCCGACGCTGAGCCTGCTGCGCTTTCTGGCGGCAACGATGGACGAGTCACCCGTGCTGATCCTCGGCACCGAGCGCGCCGGCGGCCACCGGAACCCTGAGCTGACCGAGGTCCAACGGCTGCCACGGGCGTCGGCCCTTGCGCTCGCCCCCCTCTCGACAACCGATGCGCAGACGCTCGCGTCCGCGCTCGCGCAGGAGCGGCCAGGAGGCACTGTTGATGCGGCCTCGATCGCCGAGCGCAGCGGCGGCAACCCGCTGTACGTCGAGGAGCTCGTGGCAGCAGGCTCGGAGCTTCCCTCGTCCCTGCGGGAGCTGTTGCACGCCCACCTCGACGGACTGTCCCAACCGGCGCGCGACCTGGTAGAGCTGGTCTCGGTGGGCGACCCGCCCGTCCGCTACGACGACCTGGTGTCCGCGAGCGGGCGATCAGCCCGTGAGGTCGACGACGCGATGGCCGAAGCACATCAGCGCCACCTGCTCACGACGTCCGGCACTGACCGGCTCCGGCTGAGGCACGCCCTTCTCGGCGAGGCGGCGCGGGTCGACCTGGACCCCGGCCGCCGGCGATCGTTGCACCGGGCCTGGGCTGACAGCATCGCGCGGACGACGACGCCGTTGAACCCCCACGCGGCGTTGGCGTTGGCACGCCACCGCGCAGAAGCCGGCGACCCCGCCGCAGCCCTCCGGGCAGCACTCGACGGAGCGAAGGCGGCTGAGGCGCTCGACCTGCACGACGTCCGCGCCACCCTGCTCACGCGGGTGCTTGATCTGAGCGCCACGGGTCAGGTCGATACTCCCGCCATCGATGAGGCAGAGATCCTGCGGCAGGCCGCTACGTCGTCCGACCTGGCCGGGCTCCCCGGGGCAGTGGATCTGCTGGACGAGGCCATCAGCCGTGTCGACCCGGGCAACGTCGATCTGCTCGTCGAGCTGCTCGTCGCTCGCGCTGCGGCGGAGGGTCGACGTGGCAACCCCGAGATGCCCGCGCTGGAGCGAGCGCTGCACGCGCTGCCCGCAGAAGGCCACGACCGGGCTCGGGGGCGGGTGCTGGCCGAGTGGGCGGACTACGCGGTCACCGACTTCCGCGCCGACGAGGCGCGACCCAAGGCAGCGGAGGCCATGCGGCTTGCTCGCGCTTCCGGCGACCTGGCGACCGAGGCCCTGGCCATGAAGTGCCTGGCGGGTGCGGTGGAGCTCGACGACCCAGAGCGGTCCCTGGAGCTGTCCGCACAAGCGATCGAGCTGGCTGACCGCGCAAACGCCTACGACGTGATGGTCCCGGCCATGACGAACTCCGACAACGTACGGGCGGCAATCCTCGGCCGGTACGAGGAGTCCCTGCGTGTCAACGCGGGCTTCATCCGCCTGGCACGCCAGCGTCATGTCGAGCACAGGGCCGCATGGCTGCACACCTGGTCGGCTGCCAGCGCCCTCGCTCTCGGTCGGCTGGACGAGATGGAAGACCACCTGCGCCGAGCCGAACGCTGGCAACCCGACGACGAGACGGACCTGTACGGCCCCTTTGTGCGGGCGATGCGGGACCTCGTCTGGGGCGACTCTGCACGGGGGCGTGCCTTCGTCGCCGATGCACCGGCCGCGTACCACTTCCAGTTCACCACTCCCATCACATGGGTGCGGTCGTGGTTGGCCTGGCTCGACGACGGTCCGGACGAGGCCGCGGCCGTCCTGCTCCCCGACGTGCAGCGTCGCACGGAGCCAGGCAAAGAGCGCTACCTGGTCACTGAACCCGACATCGTGCTCACCTTCGCCCGGTACGTCCGGCAGGCACGTGCGGCGCAGGACCCCTCCCATCCCGCGACCCGCGTGCTGGCGCGCGCGAGAGACACCGTCACGCGCAAGCAGCCCGACAGCCCTCTTGCCGCGGTGCTGGATGCCACGCTGGCCGAGCTCGACGGCGCGGACGCCGTCCAGCGGTGGCGTGCGGCCGGCAAGCGGTTCGCGCAGGCCGAGGGTCCGGTCTACTGGCGCGTCGACACCTTGATCCATCTGGCCGAGATCACCGCCGACCGGGGTGAGGCTCGAGATGCCTTGGACGCCGCCGAGCGCGATGCAGCAGCGATGGGCGCCCAGCCCCAGCTCGACTGGATCGCTGCCGCCCGCCGGCGGCTGTCGGACCGTCCCGCCCCGGCCGGCCTCACCAAGCGCGAGGTGGAGATTCTCACCCTCGTCGGGCAGGGGCTGACCAACAGCCAGATCGGCGAACGCCTGTTCATCAGCTCCAACACGGTGGGCGTTCACATCTCCAACATCCTGACCAAGACGGGCACGGCTACCCGTGGCGAGGCAGCAGCCTGGGGACGTGACCACGACCTGCTTCCCCCGTGACGGCTACTCGCCGAAGCCTTCGCACTGACCCGACGCCGTGCCCTCGACTGTCACGTCGGTCCCGATCGGTTCGGGCGAGTTGCCCTCGCAGCTCACGTCGCCGCCGATCGTCGTCCCGTCCAGCACCGGCGACCGACCGAAGCTGTCGTTGAGCGTCACCGAGCCGGCGACGTCGCTGTTGGCCAGCAAGGGCCCTGTCCATTCCTCGTCCAGCTGTCCGGTGCCAGAGGAGGCAACGATCGACACGTCCCCACCGATGGTGGCGCCGTTGAACTCGGTCTGACCGCCGGTGGGAGTGCCGACGATGTCCACGCTTCCCTCGATGGTTCCGGGGATGGCGAAGGCCCCACCGCACTCGTCGCACAGCAGGTCGCCCTCCAGCGTCGGGGGGCCGAGCTCGTCGGACAGCTCTTCCCGATCCTCGAGGCCGGCGACACGCCCCAAGCCGCTCACGCGGATGTCGCCCTTGATGACGCCTCCGGGGTTGACCAGGGCCAACGCCCGTCCGCCGGCGTTGACGACGAGGTCGCCGCTCACCGTGCTGCGGATGGCGCAACCCGCGCCGGGGTCGACGACGAGGGTGTCGTCCACGGGTTGCTCGACGATGTAGATCGTGATGCCGTCGAAGCCCTCACTCTCTTCCGGCGGAGGGTCCTCGCTGGCGACTCCTACCTCAGAGCACAGCGTGCCCTCGACCGCTGGCGCTGTGGCCGCGGCGCTGGTCTCCGCCGAGGTCTGGTCGGGGGTTGGTTCGGCGGCCGCGTCATCGTCGGTGGACGAGCCGCACGCCGCGACGACAGCCATGGCGGTGGCCGCAAGAACAGCCTTGGTGAGCATGGGCGGAGCCCCTTCCTGACGGGAGTGCGCCAAGACTGCTCCGGGCGACCTGGCGCGCACATCGGGAGCCGCTCTTCATCTCTGCCGCCCGGCTCTTCATGAGCCGTCGTGCTCGCAGACGTGCGGGCTGGGGAGCCCGATGTACGCTCGGACGTCAGATATCGATCCAGTAGCGCTTCTTGGTGTCGATGACGCTCTCGAAGACCCCGCCTTGGCTCTCGATGGTGCGGGCGGAGCCCACGTTGTCGTCGTCACACGTCAGCAGAACCCTGTCGAGCCCCAGCTCACGGGCTCGCGGAAGCGCCAGCCCCAGCGCGCGTGAGCCGTGTCCCTGACGTCGGTACGCGGGCCGAATGCTGTAGCCGATGTGTCCGCCGCGCGTGCGCAGAAACTCGGTGTCGATCGAGTGACGCAGCGCGAGGAACCCGATCATCGTCGCCCGCTGCATCACCCAGAAGTAGTCGCAGGCAACGAGACGGTCGGGCAGAGCCGTCGCTGGGTCGGACTGGCTCCGCATGACCTCCAGCAGCGCGTCGAACGACCTCCGGTCCGGCCCGAACTCGGCAACCATCGACTCCCCGGAGCCGTGGCGGAACTCCTCACCGAAGTCGCGGACGCACTCCAGCCAGGTCTCGAATAACTCGGGTCCGGGTTCAGCGAGTCGGGTCACCCACCCATCTGATCACGATCAAGGCGGGGCGGTAGTCGGTGCCCGTCTCCAGCGATGACCGCAGCTGGGGCAACCCGGACTGCTGATCTCCCCAACCCACGATCAAGACCACTGGTCGGTCGACAAGAGCAGGAGGCGCCATGGCGCTGCGAAACGAGCTGAAGCGGATCGACCTGTTCGCAGCCCTTCCCGACTCCGCACCGGACGAGCTCATCCAGGCCGGAACGAGCTTCAAGCTCAGCCCCCGCAAGCGGATCGTGCAGCAGGGTGCCTCAGACGTCGGCTTCCAGATCCTGCGCTCCGGGTCGGCCGCGGTGACGGTCAACGACGTCGATCGGGGAACCATCGGGGCGGGCGAGTTCTTCGGCGAGATCTCACTCTTCGATCCCGACGGGCGACGATCGGCAACGATCATCGCCGGCCCGGAGGGGGCCGAGACGTTCGCCGTCTCCGCTCTGACGTTCTCCTCCATCATGGACAAGTACCCGCAGATCGCACGAGCGCTCTTGCCCGTCCTCGTGCGGCGCATCCAGGCCGCCGAAGCCGCCCAGCGAGCCTGACAGAGCCGCACCGGCAGATGGGGTCGCTGATGGACTGCTCGGCCTGCGGGACGGGCAACGAACCAGGCCGCAAGTTCTGCGGTGAGTGCGGCGCTCCCTTGACCTGGGCGTGCGCCGCCTGCGGGACCACGAACCCCCCGCGGAGCAAGTTCTGCGGTGAGTGCGGCTCTTCCCTGTCGACGCGCGCCCCCTCCCGCCGAGCCGCTCGGGCGGCGAACGACGCGGGCCCATCCCGAGGGACCGAACGCCGGCTCGTGTCGGTGCTGTTTCTCGACCTTGTCTCGTTCACGACACTGTCCGAGCGCCGCGACGCCGAGGACATGCGGGCCCTCATGGACCAGTACTTTGATACGGCGCGCACGGTCATCGAACGGCACGGCGGCGTGGTCGAGAAGTTCATCGGCGACGCGGTGATGGCCGTGTGGGGCACGCCGGTGACGCATGAGGACGACGCCGAACGCGCCGTGCGCACCGCGCTCGAGCTGGTCGACGCCGTGGCCGCCCTGGGCAGCTCGATGGACCTTCCGCTGCAGGTGCGAGCCGGGGTGCTGACCGGCGAGGCGGCCACCGGTCCCGACGCTGGCAACCAGGGCATGGTGACCGGCGACATGGTCAACACGGCCGCGCGCCTGCAGTCGGCAGCCGATCCCGGCGGGGTGCTCGTCGGCGAGGCCACGTCCCGGGCGGCATCCGGCGCGATCGCCTTCGAGCCCATAGGGTCGCTGGACCTCAAGGGCAAGGACGAGACGGTGCGAGCCTGGCGGGCACTGCGCGTCGTCGGTGAGCGCCAAGGCCAGAACCGCATGGCGATCGAACCGCCGTTCGTGGGCCGGGCCGAAGAGCTACGCCTGCTCAAAGACCTGCTGCACGCCACGGGCCGGGAGAGCCGCGCCCGCCTGGTCTCGGTGATGGGCGTCGGCGGCATCGGCAAGTCACGGCTGGCCTGGGAGCTGCTGAAGTACGTCGATGGCCTCACCGAAGACATCTACTGGCACCACGGCCGGTGCCCGTCGTACGGCGAGGGGGTCACGTTCTGGGCTCTGGGCGAGATGGTGCGAATGCGCGCCGGCATCGCCGAGACCGACTCCCCCGCTGCGTCTCGGACCAAGCTCACCGAGGCCGTCGAGACCTATGTGACCGACGAGGACGAACGGCACTGGCTCCAACCCCGGCTAGCGTTTCTGCTGGGCCTGGACGAGCGGCCGGCCGGCGGACGGGAAGAGCTGTTCTCTGCATGGCGGCTGTTCTTCGAGCGGATCAGCGATCGCGGCACGGTCGCGATGGTGTTCGAGGACGTGCAGTGGGCCGACCCGGGTCTGCTCGACTTCATCGAGGCACTGCTGGAGTGGTCTCGGAGCAAGCCAATCTACATCGTGGCGCTCACCCGGCCGGACATCCTCGACCATCGCGAGACGTGGGGGGTCGGCCAGCGCAGCTTCGTCGGTATGCACCTCGAACCGCTCAGCGATGCCGACATGGCCAGCCTCGTGACGGGGCTAGTCCCGGATGCCGACGACGAGTCGGTGCGGCGCATCGTGACCCGGGCCGAGGGCATGCCCCTCTACGCGGTGGAGACGATCCGCGTGCTTGTCGACCGCGGCGTCCTGCGGGCGGGCGAGCCTGCCTACGACGTCGTCGGCGACCTGGGCGAGATGGGCATCCCCGAGACGCTGCATGCCCTCATCGCTTCCCGCCTTGACGCGCTGGGAGCCTCGGACCGCGCCGTCGTGCAGAACGCCGCCGTGCTGGGCAAGAGCTTCACCATCGACGCTCTCGTAGCGGTCACGGGGGTCGTTCGCGACGAGCTCGAGCCGCATGCGGCCGACCTGGTGCGCAAGGAGGTTCTTGACGTGGAGGCTGACCCCCGCTCGCCGGAGCGCGGCCAGTACGCCTTCGTCCAGTCCATCATCCGCGAGGTCGCCTAAGGGATGCTGTCGAGAGCCGATCGGCGCAGCCACCACCTCGCGGCTGCCCACCACTTCGAGTCGATCAGCGACGACGAGCTGGCTGGAGTCGTGGCCACGCACTACGTGGAGGCCTTGCAAGCGACAGCGCCGGGTCCCGACGCCGACGCCCTCGCGGCGCGCGCCAAGGACGGGCTCGGACGGGCCGCCGAGCGGGCCAGGGCACTCGGCTCGCCCAAGCAGTCACTGGTCTACCTCGAGCAGGCCCTGGACCTGACACCGACCGGTGCGGAGCGAGCAGCCCTGCTGAGTCAGGCTGCCGAGACCGCGGGAGATGCCCTGCGCCGCGACGACTCGCTCCGGTACCGCCGCGAGGCCATCGCGGTGCTCGAACAGCTCGACGACCGAAACGCCGAGGTGGCCGCGATCGGTGCCCTGGCTGTCGCGGTGGGATCCGACGACACCGACCAGCTTCGAGATCTGGTCAGGCGAATGCGGACCCGTCGACCGGAGGACGACGACGACCTGGCCGAGGGAAGGCTGAACGAAGCGCTCGGCTGGATCGGGTTTCACGAGCAGAACAATCAGGCCAGCCTCGAGTCGATCGACCGGGCGCTGGGCTGCTACGAACGGGCTGGGGCATGGCGCGACCTCAGCTCGGTACTGCAGTCTCGGCTCATCCTGCTGACCATGGTTGGCCGCCGGCGGGAGGCCGCGCTGCTCGTGCGTGGACGACTCGCGGTCGCCCTCGAGGAGGACGACCTGCGTGAGATAGCCCGCGCACACGACTCACTGGCCTGGGCCAGCGAGGACGAGATCGGGTTCTTCGAGAACTCCATCAAGGCCGCTGAGGTCGCCCGCCGCGGCGGCTATGGAGACCTCGAGCTCAACGCACTCACCAACGGGCTTGAGGCAGCTATCGAGATCGGCCGCTGGGACAGCGCCGACCAGATCATCGCCGAGCTGCGATCGAAGTCCGAGCTGACCGGCCACCTGCTCGACACCGTCCTTCTCGGGGAGGCGCTGCTGCTTGCCTACCGGGGTGAGGACGACCAGGCGCGGGCGACCCTGGGCACGGTGAGCCCACATGCGCGCGAGTCGAGCAATCCACAGATGAAGGCGTGGCTGGCCCGCATCGGCGCTGTCATCGAGCTGATGGCCGGCAACCTCGACGCGGCCTTCGACGCAGCCTTGGCCGCGATCCAGGCCGATCCACACGGACTCAACACGGTGCTGGCGTTGGCCAACGCGGGACAAGCGGCGCTGTGGATGGGGGATCAGGCCAGGCTGCAGCAGGTCGTGACAAGCGGCCAGAACGGGCGCGGCTTCATGGCCGACGCCGTAGGCCGAGTGATACAGGCACTCGAAGCAGGGTTGGCTGCCGTACAGGGGCACCACGAGCAGGCTGCCCTCGCCTACGACTCGCTGCTTGCCACCCGGCTGTCGACGGGCAACCGCTTCGCCCACGCAGTGCTCACCGTCGACGCCATCTCCGTGCTACCCCCCGGGCTTGTGCCCGAGGGCGCGATCGAGACAGCGCGGCCGTTCCTGGAGGAACGGGGTGCTGTGCCCTTGCTCGCTCGACTGGACGCCAGCGTGCAAGCGTCCACGGAGATCGCTTCGCGGTAGGCGCGCCCGCTGCGTCGCCAGCGTCCATGGCCGCGATCTGGTCGGCGACGTTGGCCTCGACCGCCCCTATCCGGCGACGTCAACCCTGCCGGCGGGGCACGACCCGGGGGGATCAGGCCATCTGAGGGAGCTGGGCCACTAATGACCTGAGGGCGGTCAACCGGAAAGACTCGGTGACCAGTTCGCTCACTTCATCCCAGTCGACCTCGGCCGCGGACAGGTCCATTCCGATCCACCCGTGGGGCCCCCAGTAGGCGGGAACGAAGAATCGGGGCGTAGCCAGAAGTGCCGCCGCCTCGTCCGGGTCAGGCAGGATCACAACGGACTTGTCGTAGCGGCCCGAGAGATGGTCGCCCTTCGTGACGGCGCCATAGATCGCGAAGACCTTCTTCGTGAAGAAGCACGGCCGACCGTGCGACACCTTCTCGGCCGCGCCAGGTAGCCCCAGGCAGATCCGGCGAAGGTCTGCCAGGGACTGGTCGTCCCCCTCGACCATGGTCGGATGAGGCATAGCGCCAGTCTTGGTCGGCCGGCAGGTGGTGGTCAAGGGGTCGGCCTACGGCGCTGGTGTCCCAGCCCCCGGGTCGAGCCTCTCACCACCCACCCGAAGTAGTCCCTACCCGCCAAGGTGGTGCCGTGTGCGGCCACTCTGCTGCCGCAATGAGGTCGCGATCCCCGTCGGGGTCCAGTACTCCGAGCCGCGGCAGCCCATTCGCGGCTTCCCCAACCTTCATCAGCCCCGCTCGACGATCTCCCTCACACGGTCGAGCCAGCCTTCGATGTGGAGGAGCTCTTTCACGACCTTCCGGGCCATCACAGCGGCACCGCCTCACGACGGACGTCGTCATCCAGCGTGGGCCTCAACCCCGAGTGGGACACCAGGTCGACCTCACGTCCCAACACGTTCTCGATCAGCTGCCAGCACCTTGAGGATCGGCCGAGCCGCCTCCAGCAGCACATCGGGGCCGACCGAGTCGAGCTCGCGCGCAGACGCCAGCTGCTGGCTCACCGCCGGCTGGGTGACCCCGGGCAGGTCGGCGATTCGGCGCTGACTCATGCCCGTCGCCGCCATCGCCCGCAGTGCCAGCAGTCGCCGTAGCCGCGAGACACCTTCATCCCGCCGGGCAGCTACGTACTCGGCCAGGAGGTGAATACGAACATCTCATCTGTCTCGCCCGCCGGGGATGCCGTTGCCTGGGGTGCCGACATCACCGCGAGCGCCGCCAGTAGTACCCGGGCTATGACTCACGTGCCGTGAAGACCGCAACCTCGGTCACCGACGACACGTTCGAGGCCGCCACGAAGCGCGCGCAGAAGCTGGGGATGCGATGCCGGCAAGCTGTCACAGCTTGTGGCCCCTATCGGCTCTTTCGGCGTCGTGATGGTGTTCCTCGCCGATCGCCAGCAGTTCAATGAGGGTTACGCGTGATAGGCGTTGATCTTGTCGGCTTCGAGTTGAATGCAATGACCGGTCAGTGTGTCTTCGAGCACCAGTTGGTGTACGAGGAGGCGGCGGTGCGTCTCGACGGCCAGGTTCTTGCGATCGATCGTTGCGAGCGACTTGAGCCGTTCGTGCGTGATCTTGAGGCCTGGGCCGACCACGCCGAGGAGGTAGACCTCGGTTGGCGAAACCCCCCACGAACACCACTGAGGTGAGATCGCTCCCCGCTCAGACGGCCTGCCTGCTGCCACTCCGACACCCAAGCCGATGGCTTGACCTCATTGGCCACCCAGGGCATTGCCTGCTTCCGAACCTCCGGCGGCTCCGATCTCACCGGCCGCCATCGATCCCCTTGGCTGGAAGGGGGCGATGTCGGTGATCGTGTCATCACCTGTGGCGACACGGACTTGTTCGAGAACGGCCTTCTCAGACACGGGCACCGTCTGTCGTTGAGTGGGCAGCGGACCGTAAGGCACGGGTACGGCACCTGCAACGACGCCGAAAGAACTCGGCAGCGCAGACGGGTCGCGGCGCACGAGTCCGCGTCCTGTGCCGGAGCAGGTACTATGTGTTGCATGGAACCTGGTGCTGCCACCCACCGTGCCGATCCCGTGGGAGGTCTCGCGGCGGGTCCGGCCGTGGATGCCGCGTTGGGTCGGCTTCGTCGTGGCGCCCTGGAGTACTGCGTGCTGGCTCTGCTGCGCGGGGGTGCGGCGTACTCCTATGACGTCGTGCGCGCGCTGGGCTCGGTCGACGGCCTGCTGACCAGTGAGGGGACGGTGTACCCCCTGCTGTCGCGGCTGCGCCGGGAAGGGCTGGTGAGCACCCGGTGGCAGGAGAGCCCGACGGGTCCACCGCGGCGCTACTACGAGCTGACGGCGCAGGGCGCCGAGGTCGTGGAGTCGTTCGCGGCGGCCTGGCAGGTCTTCCGGTCCAGCGTCGATGACGTGATGGCCGGAGGGGTGTCTGCCACCGGCGGCACCACCACCCCGACGACGAGCGGTACACAGATGACGACCACCACGAGACTGACGACCGTTGATGAGGAGACATCATGATGACCGACACCCAGGGCTGGAGCGAGGCGTATCTGGAGGAGCTGGAGGGTGCGGCTGCCGGGCTGCCCGCCGGGCGACGGGAGGAGCTGCGGGCGCAGGTCGCGGACCACCTGCAGGTGGGGCTTGCCGCCGCGTCTGACGAGGAGGAGGCGCGCGCGGTGATGGATCGTCTCGGCGATCCCTGGGAGCTCGTCGCGGAGGCTGCGGTCGATCTGCCGGCCGTCCCGGCGCGGCCTGGTCCCTCGGCGGGGGAGCTGGTGGCGATCCTGCTGATGGGTATCGGTGGGATCGTCCTGCCCCTGCTGGGTCCCGCGGTCGGGGTGATGGTCATGCGGTCCACGCCGCGCTGGACGGCTCGTCAGGTCAACGTGACGTGGGCGATCCTGGGGGTCGGTGTCGTGGCCGTCGTGTTCGGCTTGGTGCTGATGGCCAACTCGACCGAAGCGACGTCGCTGGGGTTGACCATGGGCCTGCTGGCACTCGGCACCGTCTTCGCCGTCGGCCCGGTAGCCGCGCTGTACGCAGCGACCCGGCCCCGAGTCGCCTGAGCAGGCCGCCGCGAGTCCGCACACCTACGGTGTGAACGATGGCGACGTGGCTGTGGGAGGGCGCCCTATCGGTCCTGCTGTTCGTGGCGCTCGCCCCCGTCTTCGTCGCACCGTTCCTCGGCGCTGCATAGGCCGCCACCGTGACCAGCGGGGTCTTCTTGCAGGTCGCGTTCAACGTGGTGTTCTTCGTGCCGCTGGGGTTCCTCGTGGCCTACCTGCTGCGACGAGGGCCGGGTACGGCGCTGCTGGCCGGGAGCGGCGTGTCGCTGCTCATCGGCGTCACCCGGGGCACCGGGCTGTTGGGCCTCTACCCCTGCCAGTATCGGCTCGCGGACATCGACGACCTGCTGACCAACACCGCCGGTGCGCTGATCGGGTGGGGCATCGGCATGCTCGTAAGCCGCCGGTGGCCGTTGCGGGAACCACCCGCACGGACTGACCTCGCCCCACCGACAGTGCGGCACAGAGTGCTTGCGGCCGGCCTTGATGTGGTGCTCATCGTTGTCGCGGCCGTCGGCGTGGACCTCGTCCTGGCGTTCGTCGCTGCCTCCCGGGGCATCGAAGACCAGCCCGCTCCGTCGGCCGCGGTTGCCGTGCAGTACATCGTCGGGGCCCTCTTGCTGTTGCTGCTGCCACAGGTGCGCCCCGACAGGGCCTCGCCCGGCCAGCTCGCGGTGCTGCTCGCACCGAGCGACCGCGACACGGGCGAACCGGCACCGACGGGTCTGTGCCCGTCAGGGTCGTCGTCCGCTGGCTGCCCGTGCTCATCTGGGGACTCCCGGGGCTGCTCGTGGTCGCGGTCGTCGAGGTCGCCACCGTGCTCGTGCGGCCCGACAGACGCAGCCTGTCGGGCCTGCTGACGGGCACGGTCACCACGACTCACGACAGCCTCATCGATCGATCACCCCGTCCTAGCCGCGACCGGGCGCAGAACCGTTCGGCAGTCTGAGGTGACATCGGGGCGAGTTCACGCTCAGCTGGGGGGTCGTTCGTCCCTATCGGGCTGCTCGAAGACGACGAGAGTGGTTTGAAGGCTCTGCGGCACCAAGGAGGACGGTCGCGATGACCCCACAACTCAGCGACAGAACCGACGAGGACCTACGTGCCTTGGCCGAGCAGCGACTCAAGGACCGTAGCGACTTCCGCTGGCACCTGATCACGTACCTGGTGGTCAACGCGATGCTCTGGGCCATCTGGGCCATCGCCGGCGGAACCGGGAACCCGCCGTGGCCGGTGTGGGTCACCCTCTTCTGGGGGATCGCGCTGGCCTTCAACTGGGGGTACGCCACCCGCCGGCCGGTCAGTCCTCAGGCGATCGACGCCGAGATGGAGCGCATGCGCGGAAGGTGATGCGACCTGCGGCCAACCCTCGGTCACCCGTGGGCTGGCGGCACGACTTCTAGTCATCGGTAGCTGTTTCACGGTGTTCGCTGCCTCGACAGATCTCAGCATGAGCGAGACCTACGCCAACGCCAACCGGCCACGAGGGCGATCTGCGATACAGCCTCGTCTGCGGAGGCGTCGCGGCGAGAGCCTGCTCGTGTGCACCGGCGTCGGTCCGCCCGCCCGCGAACGCCTTCCCCGGCGCCCGACGATCGGCCAGTTCACGCTGCACACCGACGCTCCTTGAACGAAGTTTCATCCCCGCGAACCGCTGTCCGTCACGACGTCGAGCGCATCGTGGGCCACCAGGACACGCCCGCATCCGATGTGCGGCGGCACCAGAGGACGGCGGCCCTCCCGATCGACCCCAGCGTCGACAAGCCGCTGCTCCACTGGCTGACCCGGCTCCCGCAGCCTGCGACCGGCGCCACGCGCTAGGGTCCCCGGGATGCGGCAGGCTGACTGTGAGTCAGATGGGCACCTCACCGTCGGATCGGCGGCAGCTTGGCTTGTTCGTCGCCCTGACCTTCGGCATCTCCTGGCTGCTGTGGCTGCCCAGCGTGCTGCGCTCGACCGGAGTGGCCGACCTGCCGGAGATCGTCGGCCTGCTCGGACTGTTCGCCGTCCTGGGCCCGACGGTGGCCGCGTTCGTCCTCGTCGGCCTGCAGTCGGGACGCGCAGGCATGGCACGGCTGCTTCGTCGAGCGTTCGCCACCGACTTCGACAAGCGATGGTGGATCCCGACGCTGCTGCTCCTGCCCACCGTCGGCGCGGTCGCGGTCGCGGTCGTCGTCCTGGCCGGTGATGGCTTCCCAGACTGGGTGGTCCCATCCATCGGGACCGTTCTCGTCACGATCGTCGTCATCCTGTTCGTCGGTGGTGGGCTGGAGGAGTTTGGCTGGCGCGGCTACGCCCTGGACCGGCTGCAGAACGGGCGCAACGCCCTGACCGCCAGCCTCGCCCTCGGCCTGATCTGGGGCACGTGGCACCTGCCGCTGTTCCTCATCGACGGCACCGTGCAACAGGCCATCCCGGTGTGGCAGTTCCTCCTGCAACAGGTGCTGCTCGCGGTGCTCTACACCTGGCTGTACAACAACACCTCGGGAAGCCTGCTGATCGCGATCGTCTTCCACACCGTTGGCAACGCATCCGCGGCGCTCCTGCCAGAGTTCTTCGCGACGAGCCTCGGCCGGTGGACGAACTTCGCGCTCCTGCTGGCCGCCGTCGCCATCATCGGCGCCGTGTGGGGATGGCAGACCCTCAACCGTGTTCAACCCGTACCCCGGCCCAGCACCCAGCAACAACCCTGACCGCCAGCCCAGCCCCCGTCGGGGTGGCGAAGGCCCTCAGGCAAGGCCCCTTCGTCCAGGTCCTGCTGCAGGGGCGACTCCGCCGTGCTCCGGAATCGTCAGTCTGCTCTCCACCGTTCCGGGCTCGTCTCCCGCGATCCGAGAAGGAGCCGCGAACCCCGGAACCGCGTCCGCCCCAGCGCGACCACAGCGTCCTACCGCCCGCCTGGGGACGCACCACTACCTGCGTCGCTTCCGCCGACTGTGAGGCAACTCGACTCGTGGGTCGGACGGGAGGCATGCGGTCAGCCACTGTCTTCGGCTGCGCCGTGCGCCTGGTCTCGGGGCAGAAACCGATGTCCCTTGACAGGGTCGGGGGCCTTGCCGGGATTTGGCTCGCCTGACAGCTTCCTTGCCGACAGGCCAACTGCCCAAGCCGGCCCTTCCCCCGCAGCCGAAGGCAGCAGCGATTCGGAGGGTGAGCCGCCTGCCGCCGGGTTGTCAACGGTGGGCAGGGTTCACAGGACGGTGCGACGGCGAACGGTCATCCGTACGTGGCACTTGCGCTCCGTGGGTGAGGCCCCGATGCAGCCTCGGGCTCAGCGATCCAGCCGGCGAAGATGGTGGCCAGGCCAACCGCCGCGGAGTGCATGCGCGCATATCGCCGCATCCAGTGCGTTGACCGCTCGCAGCCGCTGACGGACGATGCCGCGGGGGTCACCGGGTCATTTGGCGGTGGAAGAGGACGATGGCGAGGGCCACGGTGGCTCCGGTGTAGCCGAGTACCCATATCAGGTCGGCGGCGACGTCGGCGAGGCTCGCTCCGTCGGCCATCACCGCTCGCGCGGCGTCGAGGGCATGGGAGAACGGGAGCAGGTTGGCGACGGCTTCGAAGGCGCCACCGAGTGTGGTGAGGTCGACCCAGGCTCCGCCGAAGATGGTTAGCAGCAGGACCGCGGCGTAGGCGGCCGAGACCTGGTTGATCGTCAGCGTGGTGCCGAACACCATGCCGAGGGCGATGTAGAAGATGGCCATGAGCCCGAGGACGAGGGCGACCAAGGTGGCGTTGCCGGTGATCCGGAGCCCGTAGAAGGCGCCGATTACGTAGAGGGCGACGGCCTGCGCAGCGGCGACGGGCAGGTAGGGCAGGGAGTAGCCGGCGATGAAGCCACTGGCGGAGACCGGGGTGGTGAACAGCCGGGCCAGCAGTGCGGAGTCGCGGTCGCGGGACAGTCCCATCGCCGAGGAGAACATCAGCATCACGAACCCGAACAGCACGATGCCGGGGGTGAGCTGGGTGGCTGCCAGCCACTCGGCGTCGGCCTCGCCGACAGCGCGTCCGACCGCGAGCAGGATCAGCAACATCCCCACCGGCAGCGCCACCGCCAGGCCCAGGGACAGCGGGTCGCGCAGCACCGCTTTGAGGTTGCGGCTGGCCAGCGGGGTGCTGCTCATTCCCGCCACTGCTTCCCGGTCAGGGTCAGGAACACGTCGTCCAGGCTGGTCTGCTTGCGCCCGATCGACTCGATCGTGACGTCGTGGGGGCGCAGCACCTGCTGCACCTGGAGCAGGTCCACGTCGTCGCCGGTGATCTCCACGCCCGCCTCGACGGCCACCGACTGCGGGTAGACCGCTCGCAGGGCCTGCAGCGCCGCCTCACCCACGTCGTCAGCCACGACCAGGGTGACCAGCCCGGCTGACACCCCGGCCTTGAGCTCGTCCGGGCTGCCCTGAGCCACGATCCTGCCAGCGTCGATGATCGCGACCCGGTCGGCGAGCGCGTCCGCCTCCTCCAGGTAGTGCGTCGTCAGCAGGATCGTCACCTCGCCCTTCAGGCTGGCGATGTGCTCCCACATCCCCCGTCGGGCCTGCGGGTCCAGCCCTAGCGTCGGCTCGTCCAGGAACAGCACCTGCGGGTCGGACACCAAGCCCATCGCGATGCTCAACCGGCGCTTGAGGCCACCGGAGTATGTTCGCGCCTGCTTGTCAGCCTTGGCACGCAGCCCCAGAACCTCCAGCAGTTCGCCCGACCGGACCCTCGCCCGCTCGGCCGGGATTCCGTGCAGGCCGGCCATCAAGCGCAGGTTCTCCCACCCGTTCAGGTGCTCGGCAACCGCGGTGTCCTGCGGGACCACCGAGATGACCGACTTCACGCCCATGGGGTCACCGGTCACGTCCCTGCCCAGGATCTGCGCCGACCCCTCATCCGGGCGCAGCAGACAACACAGCATCCCGATCGTCGTGGTCTTGCCCGACCCGTTCGGCCCCAGCAGAGCGAACAACTCTCCAGGCTCGATTGCCAGGCTCACCCCGTCAACTGCCACTGTGCCCTCGTACGACCGCGCCAAGCCGGTAGCGTCCACCGCCAGCGACACTGTCCCATCACCCCAATCCTGGGCGGTCGCCTGCGTCCCGCTCCGTGGCCACCTGACCGCTGTCAACCGGTTTCCACCAGGGTCGAACGGCTCTCCGACCCGAGAGCTGCGGTGGTCCGGACCTCCTGGGCTTGGTCGGGTTGGCGTGACGGCACGATCAGTGCTGGGCACGGTCCCTCAGCCCTGGGCGAACCGACGCTGACGGCGGAGAGCCTGGTGGGGATGGTGGAGGCCCGTTGCCAACCCCCGCCCCCCTGGTCCCCTGCCCCCGCTCCGGGGGCGCTCCCCGCCCGCCGCGGCGGCGCTGGGGGGCGTGGTGGGGGGCGGCGGCGGGGCCCTGCGGGGGCGGGGCGCGGGCCCCCGCCGGGGGGGGCGCGCGCGGCGTGGCGTCGCGTTCCCACCGCGCGCCCGCCCGAGGGCGCGGTCTCCCGCACTCGGGTGGGGGCCCGGGCCCAGCCGTGTGGGCCCGCGCGGGGGGGCAAGGGCCGGCGCGTTTCCGTGACCAGGCCCTTGACCTGCACTTTCTCTGGTAGCGGGGGCAGGATTTGAACCTGCGACCTCTGGGTTATGAGCCCAGCGAGCTACCGAACTGCTCCACCCCGCGGCGCAAGCGGCGTGCGCTTGATGGGTAAGAGTCTACGCGACCGCTCAGGACCCTCCAAATCGCACGCCGCTTGAGAACGACCCCGCTAGCGACGAAACACGACGGTCTCTGCCGTGGCCCCATCCTCGGGAGCGGGTGCCTCCAGCTCACCCTCATTCTCGGGCACGGGCTCCACCACAGGCGGCTCGATTTCCGTCCCCGACAGCGCTGCCGCGCGCTCGATGGCTTCGCCCAACTGGTCGATGGCCTCGCCGTAAGCGGTGAAGTCACCTTCACGCAGGGCAGCCTGAGCGTCCTCGTAGGCGCGCTGGGCGTCGATGAGGGCCCGGTCGAGCTGTTCCTCGGTCGTGCCGGTGTCGCCACCGCCTTCGGGGTCAGGCTCGCCGCCGTCACCGGGCACGTTCTCACCTGTGTCGGTACCCGCATCGCCCTGGAACACGTCGTCCAACGCTTCTTGCAGCGTGTCGCCGACGCCCACCGTGCCACCGAACGAGGCGAACACCAGGCGCAGCAGCGGGAAGGACGCGTCGCCGGCTCGACGCTCGACGAAGACGGGCTGGACGTATGCCAACCCACCGCCGACCGGCAGCGTGAGCAGGTTGCCCTCGCGGGTCTCTGCCCCCGACTGGCGCAACGGCAGTGTCGCCTGCGCGATGGCCTGGTCGGTCTCGAACGCGTTGGCCACCTGGGACGGTCCGTCCACCTGCGTCGAGCCGGGTAGTCGCAGCACTCTGATGGTCCCGTAGTCGCCACTCGCCGCGTCAGCGTTCACCGCCATGAACGCCGCCAGGTTCTGCCGGTTTCGTGGCGTGAACGTGGTGGTCAGCGAGAAGTTGGCCTCCTCCTGGCCCGGCATCTGCAGCGTGAGGTAGTACGGCGGTACCGCCACGGCGGTGTCGGCCGCAGGGTCCGGCGGGATCTCCCAGAAGTCCTGGCCACCGTAGAACGTGTTGGCGTCGGAGACGTGGTAGCGAGCCAGCAGACCGCGCTGCACCTTGAACAGGTCCTCGGGGTAGCGCAGGTGCACCAGCAGGTCGTCGGGGATCTCCGCGCGGTCCACGACCGCGTCGGGGAAGACGCCCCTCCACGACTGCAGGATCGGGTCGCTGTCGTCCCACTCGTAGAGCGTGACGGTGCCGTCGTAGGCGTCCACGGTCGCCTTGACCGAGTTGCGGATGTAGTTGATCGCCGCCTGCGGCTGGTTTGCCACTCCCTCACGCTGGGTGCGCGAGTCGTTCGTAGCCACCTCGAGGCCGATGCGCTGGGAGTAGGGGTAGCTGGCCGCGGACGTGTAGCCGTCGATGACCCACTTGATGCGGCCGTCGACGATCACCGGGTAGGGGTCACCGTCGGCGATGAGCCAGGGCGCAACCTTCTCGACGCGCTCGCGAGGGTCGCGGTCCCACAGAATCCTCGAGTCGGCGTTCACCCGGTTGGAGAGCAGGATGTTGCCCTCCTGGAACTTCACGGCGAACAGCGCCTTCTCGAACAGCGATCCGACGGGCACACCGCCGTCGCCGCTGTACGTGTTGCGCTGGCCGCCGCCTTCAGCGGCGTCGGTCGGGATGTCGAACTCGACCGGGTCCTGCCCCTCGGGCGCGCCGACGATCGAGTACTCCGGAGAGTTCTCGCCGAAGTAGATGCGCGGCTCGTACTCACCCAGAACCCCGACCGGTGGAATGTCTTCTTCAGCCCAGACAGGGCTTCCGTCAGCGTTGCGCTGGTTGCTGAACGCCGCGACGTAGCCGAAGCCGTGCGTGTAGACCGTCGCCTCGTTGATCCAGTTCTGCTGGGCGGTCGGGATGCCGGCCTGATCGATCTCCCGGACGGCCACCACCATGTCTCGGGTCTCCCCGTCCACCTCGTAGCGCACAACGTCGAGCGGGTCGGAGAACGAGTAGAAGCCACGCACCTGCTGAAGCTGCTGGAACGTGGGCGGGACGACGGACGGGTCGAGCAGACGGATGTTCGGGATCGTGTCAGCGTCGTCGCGCAGCTGTCCCGCAGTCGCGGTGGTGACAGCGTTGTACTCCTGGATGTCTACCCGGTCACGTCCGATCAGGTACGCGTCACGGGTTGCGGCGATGTTGCGCTCGATGAACTCGCTCTCGCGGTCGGCCTCGCTCGGGCGCACCTGAAACTGCTGGACGAGGGCGGGCCAGGCAGCCGACAGCAGCACGGACGAGAGCAGCAGCAGGCCCAGGCCGAGCCCGGCGAGTGTCCAGGTGCGGCGGAAGACGGCGACCATGAAAAGGGCGGCGCAGACCAGTGCGATGAAGGTCAGGATGGTCTTCGCCGGCAGGATCGCGTTGACGGACGTGTAGCCGGCACCGGTGAACAGGGCGTTGTCTTCAAGCACCAAGCCGTAGCGGTCGAGCCAGTACGCCGCCGCCTTGAGCAGCATGAGAACTGCGGCCAGGGCCGACAGGTGGGCGATCGCAGCGCCGGTGATCTTCTCCCCTGGGGTCTGCAGCCGGATGCCGCCGTACAGGTAGTGCACGACGGCCGCGGTGATCAGCGCGAGGATCACTGTCGCGAACGCGAACGACAGGACGAAGCGCCACCACGGGTACTCGAAGATGTAGAAGCCGACGTCGACGTTGAACTGCGGATCGGTCTCGCCGAATGAGGTGCGGTTCCACCACACCAGGAACGTCTGCCAGGCCGCAGCCGCGCCGAGGCCGGACGTGACGGCCAGGATGGCCGAGCCGATCAGCACGATCCCGCGCCGCGACGGCTCGATGGCCTCGCGGTAGCGCTCCAGGCTCTGCTGCTCGACGCTCATCGGCCGGTAGCGCGGACGCAGACGGTAGGCCAGCACTGCGGTACCGACGATGGCGAGGAAGGTCAGCAGGCCGAACACCGCGAACAGCGCGATCTGCGTCACGAGCTGGGTGGTGAAGACCTCACCGAACCCGGTCGAGTTGAACCAGAGACGCTCTGTCCACAGGTTCGTGAACACGCCAAACAACAGGGCGAGGACACCCAGGACGATCAGGGTGGGCACAAGGGCGCGGGACCTCGACCGCCCGGGCGCGGGCGGGCTGGTCTGCGGCGGGGAACTCACATGACAAGAACTTACCCAGCAAACGCCAAGTTCCCCAGTTGGGGGCATGTAGACCGAATTGTGATCTTGCCAGGTGAGCACCGGGCTGATGACGGCTGCAGTCGCTCAGGCCGCCTCGTCGCAGGTCGGCAGCCCGTCGGTCTCCCCCGCGACCACGCTGGTGACCACGTCGACCGCCTCGTCGAGGGTGTCGACCGGGACGACGAGCATGTCACCGGGTGCCGAGCCCAGGACTGCCGCGCAGTTGGCGGACGGTGCGAGGAACAGCCCGGTATCGGCGTCACGCGCCGCGGCGATCTTCTGCTGGACGCCACTGATCGGGCCTACTGAGCCGTCCGGGCTGATCTCCCCTGTGCCGGCGACAGCCGTGTCGTCGAGCAGCCCCTGCGACGTCATCGTGTCCACGATGCCCAGGGAGAAGACCAGTCCCGCACTGGAGCCGCCGATCGCTCCGGGCACGTCGATGCTGATGTCGACCGGAAGATCCCACGCCTGCCCGACGATGACGCCGATCGCCGGCTGGCCGGCGTTCACCTCCGACTCCGAGGTCGGGACGCTCACCTCGAGCGTCTCCCCGTCACGAACGACCGTCATCGCAACGCTCTCCCCCGGCTCGACCGTCCCGATGCCGTCCACGACGTCGGTCGGTGTGGTCACCTGCTCCCCGTCGACCTCCAGCACCTGGTCGCCCGGCTCGAGGACGCCTTCGGACGCTGCCCCGTCCAGCACCTCACGCACGAGAACCTGGTCGGCCTCGACCGGTACGTCGTAGCCGAGGTGACGCAGGGCCGCCACGCTGGCGAGCTCTTGGGACGAGCTGAACACCGCGGCGTTGCGGTCACGCGCCTCTTCGGTGGTGGGGTTGCCCGGGTAGACCAGCTCGCGGGGGACGACGGCCAGGTCGGGGTCGACCCAGGCCCGCATGGCCGTCACGAGGTCCATGTCCGCACCGGCGGGGGTGACCCCGACGGTGGTCAGGTCGAGCGAACCGCTGGTGGGGTAGCTGCGGGCCCCTTGAACCGTGATGATCGGCCCCTCGTCACCCTCACCCAGAACGTCCGTGAGCGGTCCTGGGCGAAACACCACGTACGGGACGGGGAGCAGGGCAGCCACCAGCACAAGCCCGGACAGGAGCACGACGGAGACGACCATGGTGGCGCTGCGTCGTGACACGAGGCGAGAGATTACGTCGCCACCCGACATCACGTCGCGGCGCGCCCGGTGGGCGCCCCGTGTCGGCCCGTGGCGAACCGACGGCCTTGTACGGGCGGGTAACCGCCGAGGCTGGCTACCGTGGTGACATGAGTGACGTGCCGTTCGGCTTTCGACCCGACGACGACGAGCCTGAGGGCGCCGGCAAGCAGCCCGGCATCCCGGGGATGCCAGGCATGCCGGAGGGCTTTCCCTTCAACCTGACCGGCCCAGGTGGGCAGCCCATGGACATCGGCGCCGCGCTCCAGCAGCTCGGACAGCTTCTCTCGTGGCAGGGCGGCCCGGTCAACTGGGACCTGGCGCAGCAGGCCGCACGTCAGACCGTCGCCGGCCAGCCCGACCCGTCGGTGGGCAGCAGCGACCGCGAGGGCGTCACCGAGGCAATCCGGCTGGCCGACCTGTGGCTGGACGGCGCGACGGACTTTCCCGCCGCCACCCGCTCGGTGAAGGCCTGGAGCCGCGCCGAGTGGATCGAGGGCACGCTGCCCGGCTGGAAGAAGCTCGTGGAGCCGGTCGCCGAGCAGGTCGTGACGGCGATGGGGCAGGCGATCCCGGCGGAGGCCGCTGCCATGGCCGGCCCGCTCGTGGGCGTCATGCGCCAGGTCGGCATGTCGCTGTGGGGTGCCCAGGTCGGTCAAGGCCTCGGTCACCTCGCCACCGAGGTGATCGGGGTGACCGACATCGGCATCCCGCTCACCGAGCCCGGGCAGGTCGCGATGCTGCCCCGCAACGTCGCCGCGTTCGGTGAGGGGCTCGGGCTGGACGCCACCGACATCCGCCTCTACCTGGCTCTGCGCGAAGCAGCCCGCCACCGTCTGCACGCGCACGCCCCATGGCTGCGCGGCCACGTCATCTCGCTGGTGGAGGCGTTCGCCCGCGGCATCACCATCGACACGTCGCGGCTGGAGTCCGCTGTGCGCGACCTCGACCCGAGCAAGCCCGAGGCGCTGCAGGAGGCCTTCGAGTCCGGGCTGTTCGAGCCGCAACGCACGCCCGAGCAGCAGGCGACGCTCGACCGCCTGGAGATCGCGCTCGCGACCATCGAGGGATGGGTGGACGACGTGGTGACTCAGGCCGCCGAGGGCCGGCTGCCGGCTGCCGAGGCGCTCCGCGAGTCGGTGCGCCGCGCTCGGGCCGCCGGCGGGCCCGCGGAAGACACGTTCGCCACGCTCGTCGGGCTCGAGATGCGTCCACGCCGCGCCCGCGACGCCTCGAACCTGTTCGCGATCCTGCGCACCCAGCAGGGCGCCGAAGCACGCGACGGGGTGTGGGGCCACCCCGACCTGATTCCCGACGCCACGGACCTGGACGACCCTCTCGGCTACGCCGAACGGCGCGGCAACCCGCTCGAGCTTCCGCCGGACGCCTGAGCGCCAGGTCACACTTCAAGCACCAGTTGTGAGAAGTGCGTTGACGCTTCGACGGTGCGCGTTCTAGTTTCCACGCACAACCTCCGGCCGGCGCGCCGTGAGCAGGGGAAGGCTCACGGTCCCGGTCGGAGGTTGCTCCGGTCAGGCACCTGCGGCGTGCCGCCCGTCGAGGGCGAGGGCCGACCGCTGCAGCCTTAGCCCGGGTGCGCGGCTTGGTGCAGGGGCTCGTCGGCGACGTCGGTGGCGCCCAGGCCCAGCGGTTGGAGCACCCGCTGGGTGAGGGCGGTGCGGTAGTCGCTCCCCGCGGCGCGTCCGAGCACGTAGCCCAGCAGACCGGCCCCGTAGTTGGAGTAGCAGGCCCGGGTCTGTCCCGGCGTGTCGCGCACCATCGTACGGGCCAGCGACGCCAGCAGCGGCTCCTCGTCCATGTCGGCGTAGGGGTCGCGGGTGCCGCCTGGGCGCAGCGAGGCCCGCAACGCCCCGGGCGGCAACCGCGGAAGGCGGGACAGGTGCGAGGCGAGGTTCTCCAGCGTGACACGCGCCAGCCCGTCCACCGTCGGTGTGGCGGGCGGAAGCCACCGCGACACCGGGTCGGTGAGCGCCACGGTGCCTTCCGCGGCCATCACTGCCAGCAGTTTGGCCGATCGCCACGAGCCGGGCGCGGCCTTCTCGACCGCCGCGGCCGCGTCGACAGTCAGCGACTCGGCAGGAGTCGGCGCCGTCACCGGCCGCGGAACTGAGGGGGACGACGCTCCCGCGCGGCGGCCAGCCCTTCGTGCAGGTCGTCCATCGCCAGCGTGACCGGTTGGGCGAGGGCTTCCCAGGCCAGCGCGGCCTCCAGCGACTGCGGCCCTCCCGCACCGAGCGCCGCCTTGGTGAGCTCGGTAGCCACCGGAGCGGCGGTACCGATGGCCCCGGCCGTGGCCAGGGCGGTCGCGACGACCTCGTCGCCCGGCGCGGAGCGAGACACAAGACCGCTGGGCACTGCCTCAACGCCGGTGAGGGCACGTCCGCTGAGCAGCATGTCGCGTGCCACGGTGTCGCCGGCGGCCTGGCGCAGCAGCCAGGTCGTGGCCATGCCGGGGTGCAGGCCCAGGCTCGTGAACGGCACCGCCAGTCGCGCATCATCAGCGGCGATGCGGATGTCACAAGCCAGAGCCACGGCGAGACCGGCGCCGATGGCCGCACCGTTGATGGCCGCAACGGTGGGCACCCGCAGCTCGTGCACGGAGAGCCAGGTTCGGTAGAAGGCGAGCATCCGCTCGCGCAGCTCGGGCACACCGGCGTCGGGCGTCGCCCCGAGCCATGAGAAGTCACCGCCGGCGCAGAAGGCTCGACCTCGCCCGGTCACCACGACCGCGCGCACCGAGCGGTCAGCGGCCAGGGCCCGCATCACCCTGCCCCACGAGCGCGTCATGGCCTCGCTCATCGAGTTGCGCCGCTCCGGCAGGTCAAGAGTGACCAGGACGACGCCCGTCAGGTCGTCGGGCTCACGCTGCACGCTCAGGTGCTCCGGCTCTCCCCAGGGCTCGGCGTGCTGGGGGGCGCCCGCGGGCGAGGCTGTGGACATCGTGCTCCTTTCGGCGCTCGGTCACGGCACGCTACTCCGGCCGGCGACAAGCCGAGCCGCACGCTCGTCCAACCGCTAGGAGGCCTCGTGCCCGGTGCCCCCGCCTATCTCGACCCGCACGTCAGCATGCTCTGGCGCGAGCCCGGGACGCTGCAGGTCGGCCTCGACCCGCGTCGGGCGGCTGCTCTGCACGGTGTCTCGCCGGGACTGCCCGACTTGCTGCGCGGGCTGGGCGGGGCAGCCTCGTCGGAGGTCGCCGAGGCGGAGTCCCGGCTGGTCGGACTCGCCGACGAGCTCGCCCAGGCACGCCGCCTGCTGAGTGCGGCCGGGCTGCTGGACTCGAACGATCCGCGTCCGGCCCTCGCGGCGGCCTGGGTGGAGGTCGTCGGCGCCGGCGCCGTGGCCGAGTACGTGGCACAGGGCCTACTTGCGGCCGGTGTCGGCCGGTGCAGCCTCGCAGCCGAGCCCGCTGCGACGCGGCCCGACCTGGTGGTCGTCTGCCCCGCCAACGGACGAGGCCTCGACCATGCCGACGCCCTGCTCGGCGCCGGCACGGCACACCTGTGGGCGCACCTGCGCGACGGACGAGCCGTCGTGGGACCCCTCGTGGCTCCCGGGCGGTCGAGCTGCCTGCGCTGCCACGACCTGCACCGCCGCGACACCGATCCGGCGTGGCCGACCCTCGCACTGGCGTGGGAGCAGGCACGGGTGCCGCCGCCTGCGCAGGCCGCCGTCGACCTGCTGGCCGGGCTCGCCGCCCGGCAGACGCTGACGTGGCTGAGGGGCGCACGTCCGGCCGTGGTGGACGCGACGCTGGAGGAGCAGCCGGACGGCGAGGTGCTGCGTCGCCGCTGGGCCGTGCACCCGGCATGCGGATGCGGGTGGTCGCCTGACTCGACTGAGGCCGTCGAATAGGCGAAGTGCCCTGGGCTGGCGCAAGATGGCCCCATGGCCGACATCCCCCGCAAGGCCGCGAGCCGTTCCGCCAAGCTCGCAGCCGTCCCGCTGAGCACTGCGGGGCGCACAGCCTGGGGGCTCGGCAAGCGTCTAGGCGGCGCGCCCGCCGAAGCAGTGGCCGCCGAGATGCAGGTCAGAACCGCCGAGCAGGTCTTCCGGGTGCTGGGCGAGCTCAAGGGCGGAGCGATGAAGTTCGGTCAGATGATGAGTATCTTCGAGGCTGCTCTGCCCGAAGAAGTGGCCACGCCCTACCGCGCCACGCTGACCAAGCTGCAGGACTCCGCTCCCCCGATGCCGGCCGAGACGGTTCACGACGTGCTGGCTGACGACCTCGGTCCGGACTGGCGCGAGCTGTTCGTGAGCTTCGACGACCATCCGGCCGCCGCTGCGTCCATCGGACAGGTGCACAAGGCCGTGTGGTTCGACGGGCGCGAGGTCGCCGTCAAGGTGCAGTACCCCGGCGCCGGCGACGCTCTGCGTGCCGACCTCGCCCAGATCAGTCGCATGGGCAAAGTCTTCGGCAGCATGATCCCAGGGGTGGATGTCAAGCCGATCCTGGACGAGCTGAACGAGCGGCTCATGGAAGAGCTCGACTACCGGCTCGAGGCCGAGGCGCAGGACGCCTTCGCCGTCGCCTACGAGGACGACCCAGAGTTCGTCGTCCCGGCGGTGGTGCAAGGTGCCGAACACGTAATCATCTCCGACTGGGTAGACGGCCGCCCACTCGCCGACGTCATCGCGACCGGGACGCGCGAGGAACGCGACGCGATCGGGCTTCTCTACGTGCGGTTCTTGTTCTCCGGTCCCGCGCGGGTGGGTCTGCTGCACGCCGACCCACACCCGGGCAACTACCGCATCACCAGCGACGGGCGGCTCTGCGTGCTCGACTACGGAGCCGCCGCCCGGGTACCTGGCGGGCTGTCACCGGCCATCGGTCGGTTGATGCGCCTGGCTCTTGAGGGGGACGCCGAGTCGATGCTCGAGGGGCTGCGCAGCGAGGGGTTCGTCAAGCCGCACGCCCACGTGGACGCCGCCGAGCTGCACGACTACCTGGCGCCGTTCATCGAGCCGGCCGCGGTGGAGACGTTCCAGTTCAGTCGCGCGTGGATGCGTGAGCAGTTCACCCGCGTCAACGACCCCAAGCGAGAGAACTTCTCGATCGCCGTCAAGCTCAACCTGCCCCCGTCCTACTTGCTGATCCACCGGGTTTGGCTCGCCGGCATCGGGGTGTTGTGCCAGCTCGACACGCACGCCCGGTTCCGCGCCGAGCTGGAGGCGTGGCTGCCGGGCTTCGCCGACGACCCCGAGCTCAGCCTCGCGTGAGTCGGGGCCCCGCAGGGCGCGCTGCCCCACGGAGCCCCGGCTGCCCTCATCGGCGCTGACGGCGCACTCGGCGCACGAGGCGGGCTCGCTGCGCCACTGCCATCCGGTCGGCCAGGTTCTGGCGCAGCATGGGCTGGGTGGGAGCGTGCATGACGTCACCTCCTCGCGGTGATCGGTCGGTCGGTCGTCGGGGTCGGGATGCCGCGGCTATGCCACGTTCTGGTGCGCTGCGGCCGCGGGCGCGGGCATGGCGTCCTTGCGTGGACGTCCACGTGGACGCTTGCGCGCCACGACAACGCCGTTCAGGACGAGCTGGCCACCCCACACTCCCCAGGGCTCGGCCCGCTCCAGCGCCCCGTCGAGACATTCGGCCTGGATGGGGCACGTAACGCAGCGCGCCTTGGCCAGCTCGAGCTCGCTCGGCGACTCCGCGAACCACAGCTCGGGATCGGCTGTGCACGGCAGGCTGGCCTGTGCAGGCGGCACGGGCAAGTGTGAGGTGTCGAGCAACATGGTGCTCACCGGGGGACCTCCGGTCGGTTCGTCGTTGGTGAGGGTCGAAGGCGAACCGGAGCCAGACAGCAAGAAGGCCACGGTCCGTTCGGATCCGTGGCCGAGGGGGAGAGCGTCGTCAGGTCATAGACGTGCGCAGGCGGGGATCCGAGCGTGGTCGGCAACAAGGGCGACCACCGGCGGGTTCGTGAAGATCCACATGACGCCCTCCTCTCACTCGAGCCTGTCTGGCCAGGTGCACATCGCACCAGGCACCGCAGACGTTAGGCCCGCGTCGGCTCGGAGTGCAACCGAATATCGGCGAAGTCCGGTCGGCCCGTCAGGATCCCGGCCAGAAAGCGGCTCGGAGGGCGTACCGGGGTGTCCGATCCCGCACGCCGGGCCCAGCTCACGCACAGCCGGTCGGTGGCTCGGGTGAGGCCGACGTAGAGCAGGCGCTGCTCCTCGGCGACGGCTTCGGGCGGCGCCGTCCTGCCCAGCGCAGCGCGGTTCGGAATGCCTCCGTCGTGCGCGCCCACCACGAACACGGCCGCGAACTGCTGACCCTTGGTGGCGTGCAACGTCGCGACCGTCACGCCGGTACCGCGCGGCTGCATGCCGGCGCGGGCCTGCTCGCGCAGGTCCTCGACGAGGTCGACCAGGGTCGGGGGCCGGTCACCTGCGGCAGCTGCGGTTGCCTCGATGTCGGCGGCGACACCGAGAACCGCGGCCCACGACTCCCATCGCGCCGCCTCCCGGGGCGCGGACGGGCGCTGCGGCACCCACCCTGCCTCCACCATGACCGCCTGTGCCGTCGCGGTGAGCGAGGGCGCCGGCACCCGGTCGTCACCGTCGCCGGGGTCGGCCGGCGTCCCCGCGGGCGAGGCCGCCTGCGCGTCTCGCCGGGCGCCAGCCGAGAGCAGCGCCACCACCTGACGCACCTCGGGACGCTCGTAGAACGCCGTGGCCCCGCCCACAGCCACGGGCACATGCTGGGCGTGCAGCGCGCGCACCAGCAGACCGACCTGCGCCCGGGTGCGGGTCAGGACGGCAACGTCTCGCTCGGCCGTCCCCTGGCCCACCACCGCACGCACCCCCCGGGCCACGCTGTCGGCCTCGTCACGCTGGTCGGCCGCTTCGCGCAGCTGGACCCGCTCGCCGGCCGGACGGGTCGCGCGAAGTGGCAGTCGCGGCCCGGACGGCTGCAGGTGCCCGTGGGCAGCCACCGCTTGGGCGGTGCTCACGATCTGCGGGGTGGAGCGGTAGTTGTGGGTCAGCTCGAGCGTGACGGCGCCGCGAAAGCGTCGGGTGAACTGCGCCAGCATCTGCGGCCGCGCACCGGCGAAGGAGTAGATGGACTGCAGCGGGTCCCCGACGACACAGACGTCGTCGCGCTCGCCCACCCAGCACTCCAGCAGCCGCATCTGAAGAGCGGACACGTCCTGAAACTCGTCGACGCTGAACCACCGGTACCGCTGGCGGACGACGCGCGCCGCAGCCGGCTGGGTAGTGAGCAAGCCGACGGCGGCGAGCAGGACGTCCTCGAGGTCGACTCGGTCGGCGGTGGCCAGGGCGTCGACGTAGGACGCGTAGACACGCGCCACCTGCGTGGAGCTCGCGCCGCTCACTGCCCGGGACTGCTGCTCGGCCTGGTCGCGGTACTCGTGCGGGGCGACGTTGCTCACCTTCGCCCAGCCGATCTCAGTCGCCAGGTCGCGCACCGAGGCACCGAGCCCAGCAGCGCCGGCGAGGTCGGCAAGCACGGCGTCGGGGCTGTCGAGCACGTCGGGAAAGGCGCGTCCGTACACGCGCGGCCACAGGTAGCGCACCTGGCTGAGCGCTGCGGAGTGGAACGTGCGCGCCGCCACGCCCCCGACTCCGAGCTGGGCCAGCCGCGTTCGCATCTCTCCCGCCGCGCGCGTGGTGAAGGTGACGGCCAGTACCCCGGCCGGGTCGTACGCCTGCGTGGCCACGCCGTAGGCGATACGGCGGGTCAGCGCCCGAGTCTTGCCCGTCCCGGCTCCTGCAACGACCACGACGGGGCCGGTGAGAGTCGTAGCGACCGCCCGCTGCTCGGAGTCCAGGTCGCCCAGCACATCCTCGGGGCTGCCCAACTCGGCACGGCTCGGCGGGCGTACAGCACTCACGGGAGCATCTTCGCCCACGCGTCGACGCGGGAATGCCGCCCGGCGGTCACTCGTTGACGAAGCAACTACATTCCTCGGCTCAGACGGGACGTCCCATGGTCATCTACACCACCGCGTGGTGCGGCTACTGCCACCGGCTCAAGCGTCAGCTCGAGCGGGCGGCCGTGCCGTTCACCGAGGTCGACATCGAGCACGACCCGGCCGCCGCCGAGTTCGTGATGTCGGTCAACAAGGGCAACGCCGTCGTCCCGACGGTGGTGTTCGCCGACGGGACGGTCGCGACCAACCCCAGCCTGTCCGACGTGCAGACCCGGGTGGCCGCCTGAGGTGAGCGTCGGTCCAGCCCGCAGGATCAGCGCCAGGTTCCCGCGCCGCTGACCGGGCCGCCGAACCAGCCCTCGATCAACCGACGGGCTACCGACAGCACCGGCGGCACGAGCACCTCGCCGCTCTCAGTCGCCGCAGCGAACTCGGCCCTGTCGAACCAACGCGCCTCGACGATCTCCTGCCCGTCGACACCGACCTCGTCCTCGCGGCCGTCTGGGTCGGGGGCTGCGACGGCGTAGTAGGCGAGCATCAGGCTGGCCGGGAACGGCCAGGGCTGGCTGCCCGCGTAGGCGGCTGCGTCGACGGTGACGCCAACCTCTTCCGCGACCTCGCGCGCAACGGCGTCCTCCACGGTCTCACCGGGCTCCACGAAGCCGGCCAGGGTCGAGAACCTGCCCTCCGGCCATGACGCCTGTCGTCCGAGCAGGCACCTGTCGTCCCCCACAGGCCCGCCGTCGAGAACGAGGACGATGACCGCGGGGTCGGTGCGCGGGTAGTGCTCGCTGCCATCGATCGGGCAGCGTCGGGCGTACCCCGCCTGGTGCACCGCGGTCAGCGCACCGCACGCCGAGCAGCGCGGATGCCTCTCGTGCCAGCCGGTCAGAGCGACGGCATGCATGAACAGCGCAAGGTGCTCGGGTGTGAGGCGACCGGCCGCGGAGCGGATGCCGCGCGCCCGGTCGTCGTCGAGCGGCTGGCTCGGGTGCACGACGAAGACTGGCCCGTGTGCCCCGACGCCGAGCAGCATCCGCTCGCCCGCAGGCGCGTCTGTTGCCGGCATCAGCACGAGATCGTTCACACTGACCAGCGCCCGTCCGGAGTGCACGACGGCCACTCGCGCCCGCTCGTGCGCCCACAGCCGCGCCATCAGCTGGGGGTCGTCACGGAACTCGGCCATGCGGTCGATGCCCGCCTGGTCGAACGCGGCGGGGCTGATCGCATAGGGCGGCGGAACGAGGGCGGGCACGACATCCGAGGGTAGGCCTCAGGTGTCTGCCTGGCAGGATGCGCCGTCGTGAGCACACACATCGGAGCCGAACCAGGCCAGATCGCCGACCGAGTCCTGCTGCCTGGCGACCCCCTGCGCGCCCAGTGGATCGCCGAGACCTACCTCGACGACCCCGTCTGCTACTCCACTGTGCGCAACATGCTGGGCTACACCGGCGAGTTCGAGGGCACGCGCGTGTCGGTGCAGGGCACCGGAATGGGCCAGCCGTCCATCTCGATCTACGCCCACGAGCTGATGGCCGAGTACGACGTGCAGACCCTGGTGCGCGTCGGCTCGTGCGGCGCGCTTCGCCCGGAGGTGAAGGTTCGCGACCTCGTCGTCGCCTTGAGCACGAGCACCGACTCGGGCATGAACCGGCACCGCTTCGAGGGCATCGACTACTCCCCCACGGCCGACTTCGACCTGCTCAGCCTGCTCGTCGAGGAGTGCCGGCGCACTGACGCCGACGTGCACGTTGGCCAGGTCGCCTCGTGGGACGTGTTCTACTCCGACCGGCCCGACCTGCGGGACCGGCTGACTGAGTACGGCGTGCTCGCGATCGAGATGGAGGCGGCGGCCCTCTACACGTTGGCCGCCAAGCACGGCCGACGCGCAGCCACGGTCTGCACGGTGAGCGACAGCCTGGTGACCGGCGACGAGACGAGCGCGCAGGAGCGTGAGCGCACGTTCTCGTCGATGATCGAGGCGACGCTCGCCGCGATCATTCGCGCCTGAGCACCTACTCTTTCTCGCGGTGAGTGAACTTCGAGCGGCGACCTGGAACCTGTTGCACGGACGCTCCTTGTCCCACGGCGAGGTGCGGGTCGACGAGCTGGCAGCCGGCGCGCGCCTGCTCGATGCCGACGTCCTCGCGCTGCAAGAAGTGGACCGCCGCCAGGACCGCTCCGGCGGCACACACCAGACCCAGGTGGTCGCCGAGGCGGCCGGAGCGACCTCGTGGCGGTTCGTGCCGGCCGTGTGGGGGGAGCCCGGGCGCTCGTGGGACCCCGTGCACCCCGACGACCCGGACGACGGTGACCGTGCCGCGTACGGCATCGGGCTCGTCAGCCGGCTGGAGGTGCTCGAGTGGGACGTGCTGCGCTTTCCGCCGGCCCCGTTCGGCATGCCCCTGCTCGTGCCCGGCCAGGGAATGGTCAAGGTGGACGATGAGCCGCGCGTGGCAGTGTCGGCCGTTGTGGTCGGCGCCAACGGCCCGTTCACGGTGATCGGCACGCACCTGTCGTTCGTCCCGGGCTTCAACGTGAGCCAGCTGCGCCACCTCGTGGACTGGGCGCGCACCAAGCCGGGACCGCGCCTGCTGCTCGGTGACCTGAACATGCCCGGCCGCCTACCTGCGTGGCTCACCGGCTGGGCTCAGCTCGCGCGGATCGCGACCTACCCGTCGTGGAAGCCGCGGGTGCAGTTCGACCATGTGCTCGCCGACGGGTTCGACGAGAGCCACGTGCGTGGCATCGAGTCGCTGCGCCTGCCCGTGTCGGACCACAACGCGGTGGCCGTGACGCTTCAGCCCTGATCAACCGGGCTCTTGACCGAGCGCTGCACCTGGGTCGCACCTACCGACGCAACGACCTCGTCGAGACCTGTGGGGCTCGCGCGCTCCTCGATCGTCCGGTTCTCGCGGACGTGGTGGAACACCGCCCGCACCTGGTGCGGGGCCAGCCCGTGCAGCGTGGCGAACGCCTGGCGGTAGGCCACCAGCTGGGCCGAGCGGGCCTCGACCTCGACCACGGACGTGGGCGGTGGACCGGTCTTCCAGTCGACCACCACCAGGCCGTCCCCGTCGGGGAACACCGCGTCGGCCCGCCCACGCACGACGACCCCGGCGACCACCATCTCGAATGGTGCCTCGATCTCCAGCGGCTCGCGATCGGCCCACTCCGAGGAGAGGAACGCCTGCTGAAGCTGAGCCAGGTCGCTCGAGGCAGGCACGTCCGCCGCGTCCGCAGCGCCGGGGAGCTCGTCAAGGTCGAGCAGGCGCGGGTTGCCGTAGCGCTGCTCGACCCAGGCGTGAAACGCCGTGCCCTGCCGGGCCTCGACCCGGGGCCGCACCGGCATGGGACGACGCAGCCGGTCCAGAAACTCCTGCGGGTTGCGGCGGGCGGCCACCAGCGCGGTCGCCGACAGGTGCGTGGGCAGCCGCACGGCGCGGCGGGTCTCGCGCTGTGCTGCCCGTTCGGCGAGCAGAAGCTCGACCTCGTCGGCCCACAAAGCGGACCGACCGGACAGGTCTCCGGGCGGTTCCTCCGGTCGACCGTGCTCCATCGCCGACGCAGCCTCGCGGACGAGGGCGGCGCCTGACTCCAGCGCGTCGCGGTGGCGTCCGAGCGGGTCGAGCGGCCAGGTCGGTGCGTCGAGGGTGACGTCCGGGCGCTCACCCGGCTCCTGGGTCCAGGTCTGCACCTCGACGCCCGGGCACGCGGTGATCTCGACGAGAAACCTGGAGGGGTCGAGCGGTCGCTGCCCGCCGCCCCACCGGTACCCGTGGCAGGCCAGCACGTGCCGAGCCCGGGTGAGGGCCACGTAGGACAGGCGCCGCTCCTCGGCCAGGTCGACCGAACGACCCTCGGCGACGAACGCCTCTACGCGGGCCGCCAGGTCGGACTGGTCGTCGACTCCCGCGGTGCTCAGCTGCGGCAGCCGAGCCCGGTCTCCGCGTAGCGGGTACGGCAGGGTTCCTGGGTCGGTAAGCCAGGCCCCACCGGTGCGGCTACGGGCGGGGAACCCGCCCTCGTTCATCCCTGCCACGACGACGACGTCCCACTCCAGCCCCTTGGCCGCGTGCACTGTGAGCAGCTGCACCCGCGAGCCCATGTGCACCTCGGCGGCGCGGCGCAGGCCGCGCTCCTGCTGCGCGGCAGCGTCCAGGTAGTCGACGAACTCGCGTACGCCGGCCTGCGGGGCGACCTCGGCGAACTGGGCGGCCTCGTCTACGAGCCGGTCGAGGTGGCTCGACCCCGACCCACCCGTGCGTCGACCCCGGGCAAGGCTCTCGACGTCCAGCCCAAGCGCGCTCACCGCCTCGGCGACGACGTCGGGCAGGGGTCGGGAGAGGCACCCACGTACCGCGTCCACCGACCGGGCCAGGCGACGCAGCCGCTGCCCCGCGGCCGGGCTGAGCCGGTTGCGCGGTGGCGGAGTCGTCAGGCACTCGGCGATGCCGGCCCGGGGCACCTGCCAGGTCGGCTGCCCGGGTGCTGCCTCGGGCGACAGGTGACGGGCCCACCGGGCCAGGGCATCGAGGTCGCGTGGGCCGAAGCGCAGGGAGGGGCCCGTGAGCAGACGCATGAGGGCGTCACCCCTGGCCGGGTCAGCGGCAACCTGGAGAAGCGCGACGGCATCGGCGACCTCCGGCACGGTCAGCAACCCGTCGAGCCCCACCACCTCCACCGGGAGACCCCGCTCGCGGAGGGCAGCTTCGAGCATTGGCAGCTCGTCCCGCTTGCGCACCAGCACGCCGATGCTGGGCGGTGCAGCCTCCTCGTCCTCGTCGGTCGATCCGGTCGTCGCTGAGCTACTCGCGACCCACAACTCGGCCACCTGCTCGGCGACAGCCACCGCCTGGTCGGCCTTGGTGCGGTGCAGGGCGACGGACACCTCACCTCGGGCCGCCGAGGGGGCCGGGACAAGCGCCTGCACCTGGTGCGGCCCCGAGCGCAGCGGCGCGGCAACCACATTGGCGACGTCCAGCACCAGCGTTGCGTTGCGAAAGCTCGTGGACAGCGACCGGTGCACCACGTCTCGGCCACCGCCGAACTGCTCGCCGAACGCTGCGAGCGTGTCGGCGTTGGCGCCCCGCCAGGCGTAGATCGACTGGAATGGGTCACCGACTGCCGTTACGGCATGGCCGGCGCCGAAGAGTGCCAGCAGCAGGTCGAGCTGGGCGTAGGACGTGTCTTGGAACTCGTCCAGCAGCACCAGCTTGAACTGGCGCCGTAGCGCAGCACCGACCTCGTCGAACTCACCGGCCACCGACGCGGCATCGGCGGCGACGGTCGCGAAGTCAGCGAGGTCGTCCCGGCTCAGGTCGCGGCGGTAGCGTTCGACCAGGTCGATGACACGCAGCCGCGTCCGCTGAGCGGTGTGTACGCCCTCGAGCCGGCTGTGGCGGGGCTTGCGTTGCCTCGGCCCGGGCGGCAGCGACTCGACCTCTTCGAGCAGGGTCTGCGACTGCGCGGCGACCAGGTCGAGGCTGGTCAGATGCAACGCCGCCTGCTCGTGCAGGTCGAGCACGTCGGCGATGACGGTGTCCGGCGCGGCGATGACGTCGCTCATGTCTCCGTCCCACGCGTGCACCAGCCGTGCGGCGCGCTGCCACGCCCCCGCGGGAGTCACCATGCGGCGTCCCGGCTCGAGACCGAGACGAGCACCATGCTCGGCCACGATGCGCCCCGCGAAGGCGTCGTAGGTCGAGATCAGCGGCTCACCCGGCGCGACGTGCACCCGACCGGACGCCTCCAGCGCTGCGAGCCGGCGCCGCACCCGCTGTGCGAGCTCGGTGGCTGCCTTGCGGGTGAACGTGAGGCCGATCACCTCGTCGGGCCCGACGTGGCCGTTGGCGACCAGCCACACGACGCGGGCGGCCATCGTCTCGGTCTTTCCCGAGCCGGCACCGGCCACGACGACGCCAGGCCCGAGCGGCGCGGTGATGACGGCCTGCTGCTCGGCGGTGGGCGCGGGCCGGCCAAGGAGGGCGGCGATGACAGTCGGGCTCAGGACGCTCATGGCACCAGCTGCCCTCCGTCCGGGTGTGCCGGGCACGATGAGCGCACCGGGCAGTGCCCGCAGCCGGGGTTGACCAGCGCCGCGAACACGGGCCGTCGCACACCGGCGACCACCTCGGCCACCATGCTCTGGGGCCACGCCGGGTCATCCGCGTCGTCCAGGGCGGGTTGGTGCTGCTCCTTCGCCGAGGGGGTGGCCGGGATGCCCAGGTGGACGAGAATTCCGCCCCGCGCAGGTTGCGGGTCGGGGCCGCCGCTGCTGACCGCCCCGGACTGCACGGCCCACTGGTACACCCCTAGCTGCGGGTTGCCTTCGACCTCGGCCTTCGTGGGCGCACTCGTCCCGGTCTTGAAGTCGACGACGACGAGACCGCCGTCGGGGTCGCGGTCGACGCGGTCGAGCCGTCCGCGCACGATGGCTCCTGCCACCTCGGTGGTGACCTCGACCTCGACGTCGACGAGCGTGCGCGGGTTGTCCCTGATCCACGCCACCAGCCGAGTGACCATGGTGTCGACTCGGGCCCGTTCGCGACGTGCCACCCAGCCACGTCCGGCGTCGATCGACGCCCACATCTGCTCGTAGCGGTCCCAGAGCTGCGCCGGCTCCCAGCCGTTCTTGGCGGCCTCGAAGGCCAGGTCGTGCACCAGCGTGCCGATCGACTGCCGCAGCGCGGTGCCGTTCTCGCCACCGGCTCGCTGCAGCATCCAGCGCAACGGGCAGCGCAGGTAGCCCTCGATCTGGGACGGCGAGAGCGTCACCTCGTCGTCGCCGTCAAACAGCGGCGCGTCATCGGTGGGTGGCACCAGCCCGAACCACGCGTCCGGGTCGGCCCCGGGTACGTCGTGAGCGCCCAGCAGGGCCAGCAGGCGCGCCGCCTCGGCCCGCTCGGCCGGCGGGGCGGTGCTGGTACAGGACACCGCCCGCAGCTCGGCAACCATGTGCGGCAGGCTCAGAACGTCAGCGGCACGCTCGACGGCTCGGTCGTCGGACGCTCGGGGGTCGAGCTCGTCCATGAACCGGGACGGGCGCGTCTCGCCGTCGTCGGTGGCCGTCACGAGAAGGTGCGCGCGCGCCCGCGTGGTCGCGAGGTGGAACAGCCGCCGCTCGCCGGCCAGCAGCGCGCTCACCTGCTCCGCCGTCGTCGGCAGCCGGCCGGAGTCGACGACGGCGACGAGGTCGTCGACACCGAGCAGGCTCTGGCGACGCCGCAGGTCGGGCCACAGGTCTTCGTGCACGCGACACACCGCCACGGTGTCCCACTCGCGGCCCTTGCTGGCGTGGGCCGTGAGCACGGCCACGGCATCGCGGGCAGGAGCCTCGGACGACCATGAGTCGCCGGGAACCTGCTGGGCCCGCACGTGGTCGAGGAACGCCCCGACGCCCGATCCTGGCATGCGGTCGGTGTAGGCCGCAGCCGCGTCGAACACGGCGACCACCGCGTCGAGATCGCGATCGGCCGCCGCGGAGTCACGTTGACCGGCCAGCGCGCTGGCGCGCCAGCGCTGCGCCACGCCGACGCTCTCCCAGAGCGTCCACAGCACCGCCTCGACGGACCCGTCAGCGGCCGCCGCGCGGGCCTTCTCGACGGAGACGGCCAGCGCCTCCACGGCCTCGTCGCCGACCGGCAGCGGTGTGCCGAGAACGACTGCCTCGTAGACGGCCTGCTCCGGCGAACGGGCGCCACCCCGCTGCTGCTCGGCTACGAGCAGCGTGCGCCGCAGCTGCGTCCACCGGGCCGGGTCGAGGCCGCCGAGCGGACCCATGAGCAGGTCGACAACCATCTCGGTGGGGCTTGGCTCGTAGTGCGCCACCAGCGACAACAGGTCGAGCAGAGCCCGCACGGGCGCCTGCTGCCACAGGGCGACCTCGTCGGTGCGCTGGGCGACCGGCACGCCGTGACGCGCCAGGGCCCGACGAGCCACGACCAGGTCGCCGGCCGAGCGAAGCACCACCGCCATGTCGTGCCAGGGCACGGCGGCGAGAAGGTGTCGGCGCCGCAGCGTGGCGGCCACGTGGGCCCACTCATCCGAGCTGCTGGCGAGCACCCGGGCCTCCAGCGGCGCGTCCGAGCCGGCCTCCTCCCCGGCCCCACTGTCTGGACGCGGCCTCGGGGCACGCCATACGCCCGAACCGCCCAGCCGGGCGGCCACGCGTGCGCTGGAGTCAAGCAGTGCGGCAGACAGTCGGTGGCAGACGCCGAGCACCACCTCGGGTGCCGCAGTGCCGTCGGACTGTGCGAAGCGCTGGGAGAACTCCCGCACAGCCTGCGGGTCGGCGCCACGAAACCCGTACACGGTGCTGTCGGGGTCGGCGGTTGCCACCAACGTGGTGCCGCCACCGGCCAGCACCTCGAGCAGGTCGAGCAGCGCGGGGTCGGCCTCGTCGACGTCATCGACCACGACGAGTGACCGTTCGAGGCGCTCGGCCGCCAGCAGGGCGGTGTCGTCGCTCAGGAGGTGGACGGCGGCGCGCACCAGCTCGGCGGGGTCGTACGCCGACGGGTGGGCCAGCGCCGTCACCCCGGCGTACTCGTCGACGAACGCGGCGACGGCCCTCCAGAGGGGGCGATCGTGCTGGTCGCCGAGCCGGGCGAGGTCGTCCGGCGTCAGATCACGTTCCAGAACGCGCGGCATGAAGTCGCGTAGCTGCGAGGCGAACACCCGCGTCTGCAGCGCTGGGCGCAGCTGCTCTGGCCACGCCGGGGAGGGACTGGCGAGCATCTCGCGAATCATCACCTCCTGCTCCGCTCCGGCCAGCAGTCGAGGCGCCTGCTCGCCACGCTGAACCGCATCGCGGCGCAGCAGCCCGAACGCGTAGGAGTGCGCTGTGCGGGCCAAAGGCTCACGGATCGTGCGGCCCACCCGAGCCGCGACCCGGTCACGCAGCTCCACGCCGGCAGCACGACTCGGAGCCAGCAGCAGCACGCGGGCCGGGTCGAGGCCCTCGTCGATGCGGGCGGCCACGAGCTCGACCAGCAGGCTCGTCTTGCCCGTGCCGGCTGCCCCGAGCACGAGCAACGGCCCAGTCCGGTGACGCAGCACTCGCTGCTCCGCCTCGCTGGGCACAGTCGGGGTCATGGCGACGATCTCAGCAGAGACCTCCGACACTAGGGTTCGCCAGGTGCCGAGGCCGTCGTTCTATGTCCGCTCAGCCGAGACGTGCGACGGCACGGTCGTCACCGGCCGGTACTCCTCCACCGAGCACACGGTCGGCCCCTGGCACCCGGGCCTGCAGCACGCGGGTCCGCCGACCGCCCTGCTCATGCGGGCCGTCCAGCAGCTCGGAGCCCCGAAGGCGCCGACGCCCGCCGACGCGCTTCCGGCCCGGTTGACTGCGGAGATCTTCCGTCCCGTCCCCGTCGCCGACCTCGTCGTGCGTGCCGAGCTGCACCGCCCCGGCCGTCGGGTCGCCTGGGCCAGTGCGACCCTCGCTGCGGCCGACGCCCCGACCGAGCCCCTCATGCGCGCCCAGATCTGGCTCGTGCGGCGCACCGCCGAACCGCTCGACGTGCCGTCCACGCCGGTCGAGCCGGCGCCACCGCCGGGCACCGAGCAGCCGACGCCCCCCGGATGGGGAGGTGGGTACCTGCAGGCCGTCACCTGGGAGCTCAGCGACGGGTCGTTCGCCGCGCCCGGCCCGGCCACCACGTGGACCCGGCTCAAGGTCGATCTCGTCGATGGGGAACGGCCCACTGGGGCCCAGCACGCCGCCGTCGTGGCCGACGCGGGCAGCGGCATCTCGGCCGTCGCCGACCCCTCCCGACTGGTCTTCGTCAACACCGAGCTCAGCATCCACCTGCATCGTGAGCCCGTCGGCCACGACGTGTGGATGGCGGCTCGCACCACGCTCGACCCAGCCGGCATCGGTCACGCGCACACCCGGCTCGGCGACGATCAGGGGGGCGTCGGGTCGGCCAACCAGACGCTGTTCGTCGAGCCTCGCTGACGACCCCCGGGCCTCGCAACCTGTGAGCCGCAGGTCAGCCTGGCCACCGGGCACGGCCGACGTCGGCCCGGCTCCCCCGCATGGGGCACCCCTCGCCCACCAGCCGCTGACGGGCCGAGACTTCGAGGCCAGGCGGCAGTCGCCCGTCGTGCCCGACAACCCGCCACCACGGGACGTCGCGCTCCGCCCCGCCGAGCATGCGCCCGACCATCCGCGCCGTCACCGGGGTTGGCGCGATGTCGCTGGCGAGGCGGGCCAGGTCACCGTAGGTGCTGACCCGACCGGGTGGGATCTCGCAGACCAGGTCGAGCACAAGGTGCACGGTGCGTTCGCGGCTGTCGGCGTCCACCCGATCAGCCTGCCGCACGGCGGCACGCGCCCCCGACAGGCACCTGCGGTGGGGCGACCGTGGGACGATCGGCGGTGATGTCGACCAGCGTCGTCCACGTGGACGAGCAGCAGCCGCCGGTGCGGATCGACGAGCCACCCACGCTCCGTCGCTCCCGCCGGCCGCTGGACGCTGCCCGCCTGGCGCTGACGCTGACCGGCATGGTGCTCGTCGTCGTGCTGTCGCTGGCAGCGTCGCGAACGGTCGCCGGCATCGAGGGCGACCTCAACGAGGCGAGCGCGCTGGTGCCCGGCTGGGTGCTGCTGCCGCTCACGCTCGTCGCCGCGTTCGCCACCCTGACCGTGTGGATCGGCTTCGTTGGTCTGGAGATCGCCCAGCGCCGCGGCCGCACGGCCGCCGAGATGGTGCTCGCGGGAATCCTGACAGCGGTGCTGCTCGGCGGCATCTCGGTGTTCGTGCAGTCCGACCTCGCGCCTGACGCGCTGGCCAGCACGTTTCGACCAGCCACCACAGGCCTGGTGTTCCCGACCAGCGCGGCGGCCACCATCGCGCTCGTGTCGATCGTGGGCTGGGCCGAGCGGCCCTGGGTGCAGCGCCTGTCCCTGATCGCAGTGGTGGGCGGGGTGCTCGACCTTCTGCTCGGCGGCCAGGTGACGCCGCAGGGCGCGGCGTTCGCCCTGCTGCTCGGACGAGTGGTCGCGCTGGTCGTGCGGCTCGTCTCTGGAGTGCCCACGGAGCGTCCGGACGGGGCTGCGATCGCAGCAGGCCTGCGTCAGCAACGGATCGACGTGCGCAGCCTCACCGCAGTGAACGACGCCTGGCCCCGCGTCTACGCGATGAGCACGCCCGACGCCAACCTCGACGTCGTCGTGCTCGACCGCGACCGTGAGGGCACCGGCCTGCTGGCCAACAGCTGGCAGTGGTTGCGCCTTCGCGGCGACATCTTGCCCCGAGAGAGCGTGACCATGCGCGGCGGCACCGACCAGCGGGCGCTGGCCGCGCTCGCGTTGCAGCAGGCCGGTGTGCGAACACCTCGCCTCGTCGCCAGCTTCGCCCTGGGACCGGACGCGATCGCGCTGGTCTACGAACGCTCCGCCGCCATAGCACTCAGCGATCTGCTCGCCGCTGAGCTTGCCCGCGGCGAGGACTCGACCACGCCCGAGTCGAGCGAGGCGGCGCGCGCATCGTCGGATACGCCGTCGTCGACGGTCGAGACCGTGGTGGAGGTCGAGGACGCCGCAACCGGCAGCGACCCCGACAGCTACCCCGCGGACGACTCCGCGGGGGACTCCGACCCCGACCTCGCGGAGGACTCCGACCCCGACCTCGCGGAGGACTCCGACGCCGGCCTCGACACGAGCACCACCTTCGACGAGCCGGCGCTCGGACCCGAGGCTCGGCTGCTGGACGACGCGACGCTCGACGACCTCTGGACGCAGGTACGTCTGATGCACGCAGCCGGCATCGCGCACCGTCAGCTGGCCCTGGAGACGATCGCCCTTGACGGGGGCTGCACCTGGATCCTCGAGCACTTCAGCGCCACCGTCGCCGCGAGCGCTGCCGCCATGTCGGCCGACGTCGCGCAGCTGCTCGTGCTCACCGCGACGGTCGTCGGTCCGCGGCGGGCGGTGGCCGCGGCCGTGCGCAACCTCGGACGCGACGCGGTGGGGGCATCGCTCCCCCTGGTTCAGCCGCTCGCACTGCCACCGAGCACCCGGGCCCGCCTCGGCAGCGGGGGGGAGTTGCTGGAGCAGGTGCGTGACCAGGTGCGCGAACGTGCCGAGCCGACCACGGTCGAGACGGTCAGCCTTGAGCGCCTACGTCCGCGGGTGCTGCTGTCGGCCCTGTCGATCCTGCTGGCGGTCTATCTCATCGGGACGAACCTGGTCGGCGTCGACATCATCGGCACGGTCAGCTCGTCCAACCCGGTCTGGATCCTGGTCGCGCTGATCGCTTTCGGGCTCAGCTACCTGGGCGCCTCCTGGGGGCTGGTCGGCTTCGTGCCCGAGACGATTCCGCTGCGACGGGTGTTCACCGCCCAGGTGGCGCTGGGCTTCATCCGCCTCGTTGCCCCCTCCACCTTGGGCATCGCCGCCGTGAACACCCGGCTGCTGACCCGCATGAAGATCCCACTGCCGTCAGCGGCAGCGAGCGTGGCAGCTTCGCAAGCCGCGGCCTTCATCGTCAGCGTTCCCCTGATCGTGGTGCTCGGGCTGCTCACCGGCCGAGAGGTGAACTTCGGCATCCGGCTCTCCACCATCGTGGTGGCCGTCGGCGCAGTCGTGCTGACAGCGGCGGTCGTGCTCTGGCTGGTGCCGGCGGTGCGCATCCGGGCCGGCAAGGCTTGGCGCTCGTTCGTCGAACGGGGCCTGCCGCGCCTGCTCGACGCCGTCCAGGACCCGAAGCGGCTCGCGATGGGTCTCGGCGGCAACCTCTTGCTCACGTTGGGATATGGCGTCGCGCTGTACGCGAGCGTCGCTGCGGTGGGCGCCGAGATCCCGATCGCCACCGCCACCCTGATCTACGTGTCGGGCAACGCCGTCGGCAGCATCGTCCCCACGCCCGGTGGGCTCGGTGCCGTCGAGGCGGCGCTGACAGCGGGCCTCACCGCCGCCGGCGTCCCGGCCGGTGAGGCGTTCTCAGCTGTGATCCTCTTTCGACTGATCACCTTCTGGCTGCCGATCCCGGCGGGCTGGTTCGCCTGGCGAAGCCTGCAGCGCGCCGGCGCCCTCTAACCGCCGCCGGCTTCACCGCCGCCCCCCGACCCACCGCCGGCCCCCAGCCGCCGCCGATCTTGGCGCAGGCGCCGTATGGGTCGCGCTGTGCGGCCCCAGCGTCAAGATCACGGGAGGGTGCCCGGCGGGGAAGGGCCGCCACGGGGAGCGACCTGGGCGGGACGGGGCGGGGCGGCTGGTGGGCTAGTACAGCGGCTGGGACGGGTCGATCTGGCGCACCCAGGCGTTGATGCCGCCGCCGACATGCACGGCGTCGTCCAGGCCGGCGGCCTTGGCCACAGCCAGCACCTCCGCCGAACGCACGCCGCCCTTGCAGTGGAACACCACCTGCTTGTCGCGCGGCAGAGCGTCCACGGCCTTGCCGATCAAGAAGTCGTTCTTCGGCATGAGCACCGCGCCAGGGATACGGCTGATCTCGTACTCGCCCGTCTCCCGGACGTCGACCAGCGCGAAGTCGCGCTCTCCCCGCTCGCGCTCCTCCAGCCACAGCGCCAGCGTCTTGACGTCGATGGTCGAGTCGACCGCTGCGTCGGCCGCCGCAGTGGACAGCGAGCCGCAGAACGCCTCGTAGTCGATGAGCTCAGTGATGGGGACGGTGGCCGGGTCCTTGCGGATCTTGACCGTGCGGTAGGACATCTCTAGGGCGTCGAACACCATCAGCCGACCCAGCAGCGGCTCCCCGATGCCGGTGACGAGCTTGACCGCCTCGGTCGCCATGATCGAGCCGATGGAGGCGCACAGCACTCCGAGCACGCCGCCCTCGGCGCACGACGGCACCATGCCGGGCGGCGGCGGCTCGGGGTAGAGGTCGCGGTAGTTCGGTCCGTAGGCGTCCCAGAACACCGACGCCTGGCCCTCGAATCGAAAGATCGAGCCCCACACGTAGGGCTTGCCCAGCAGCACGGCGGCGTCGTTCACGAGGTAGCGGGTGGCGAAGTTGTCGGTGCCGTCCACGATGAGGTCGTAGTCGGCGAAGATCTCCAGCGCGTTGTCGGAGTCCAGACGGGTCTGGTGCAGCACGACGTTCACGTACGGGTTGGTCTGCGCGATCGCGTCGCGCGCCGACTCCGCCTTCGGACGGCCGACGTCGGACTGGCGGTGGATGATCTGGCGCTGCAGGTTGGACTCGTCCACGACGTCGAACTCGACCAGCCCGATCGTGCCCACACCCGCTGCGGCCAGGTACATCAGAGCCGGCGAGCCAAGCCCCCCGGCACCGATCACCAGCACCTTCGCACTCTTCAGCCGGCGCTGACCGTCCATCCCGACGTCGGGGATGATGATGTGGCGCGAGTAGCGCTGCACCTCGTCCACGCTCAGCTCAGCAGTCGGCTCCACCAGGGGCGGCAGGGACACCACGACAAGCTCCTCGTTCTCGGCAGTCGACGAACTCTTGCGGCTGGAGAACCCTGCCCGCCCTTCGGGTGTTCCCGACTCGGTTCGTTCACGCCATCGAGGGGAGTATCGCTGGAGGCTACTGGCGAGTAACATTGTGATCGGTTCGGGCGATCCCCCGCCCGAACGACGACAACCGAGGACGACGAGACCGTGACCACCCCTGCTGACACCACGCTGCGCGGCGCACGGCTGCCGCGCTCGCAACGGCGAGCCCAGCTGCTGGACGCCGCCAAGGACGTCTTCGTCGAGCGGGGCTACCACGCAGCGGCCATGGACGAGATCGCCATCCGGGCCGGGGTCAGCAAGCCGGTGCTCTACCAGCACTTCCCCGGCAAGCTCGACCTGTACCTGGCGCTGCTCGACGTCAGCATCGACGAGTTCGTCGCGAGCGTGGCCGACGCCCTGGACTCCACCCAGGACAACAAGCGGCGCGTGGCCGCGGCCATGGACACCTTCTTCGAGTTCGTCGGCAGCGAGGGCGAGACGTTTCGTCTGCTCTTCGAGAACGACCTCACCAGCGCCGTGGCCGTGCGCGACCGTCTCGACGCTCTCACCCGACGCTGCGCCGAAGCCATCGCTCCTGTCATCGCCGAAGACACCGGGTTGTCGACCGAGGAGTCAGAGTTGCTGGCCGCGGGCATGGTTGGCATGGCTCAAGTCGCCGCACGCTTCTGGCTCAGCTCGGCAGACTCCATGCCGCGCCACGACGCGACCTCGCTCATCGCCACCCTCGGATGGCGTGGTATCCGCGGCTTCCCACGGCTGGACGGCGAGCGCGCCGACTAGCGGGTGCAACGGCGCCGACTAACCTGACGGCCGTGGAGATCAAGATCGGCGTGCAGAACGCCCCGCGAGAGATCGCCCTGGAGAGCACGCAGAACCGCGACGAGGTCGAGAAGGCCGTTGCCGCCGCGATCAAGGACGGGGGAACGTTGACCCTGTCCGACGACCGTGGCCGCCTGTTCGTGGTGCCGGCCGCCAACATCGCCTACGTCGAGCTCGGCGAGCCCGTCGAGCGGCGGGTCGGCTTCGCCCCGCCCGACGCTGGCTAGAGCCCTCTTCGCGTCGGGTCGCCCGGCGGAGGATCAGCTGGCGAGCCCCAGCGACCTCATGCGCGCCGCGTGCCGGTCGATGATCGTCTGGAAGATGGCGCCGACACCCCCGAGCCCGATTCCGGGCCGTGACGTGGTGCCGATGAACAGCGCGTCGAGGCCGTCGCGCTCGGCGGCTGCGTGCTGGGCCTGCGACAGGGCCTCGCCGACCAGTCGCCGTCCCCACAGGGCCAGCCGGCCGGCCACCCGCGGGTCGGCTGCGATCGCCGCACGCACCCGCTCCACCGCGAACTCGCTGTGCCCGAGGTCGCCCATCACGTCCACGACCAGGTCGCGGGTCTGCGGGTCGAGGAACGCGGCCATCTCGGTGTAGAAGTCCTGGCCGATCCCGTCGCCGACATAGGCCTTGACCAGGCCTTCGAGCCACGAGCTGGGAGCGGTGGACTGGTGGAAACCGTCGAGAGCGGCCCGGTAGGGCTCCATCGCCGCCTGCGGGTCGGCACCGAGGTCGGTCAGCCGGTCGCGCAGCTGCTCGAAGTGGTGGAACTCGGCCACGGCCATCTGCGACAGAGCGATCTTGTCCGACACCGTGGGCGCCATGCCCGAGTCGATCACCAGCCGCTCGAACGCGGACAGCTCGCCGCAGGCCAGAAGCCCCAGCAGGTCGATGACGGCACCCCGATAGGCGGGGTCGTCCAACGCCGACGGCGCGGTGCGGTCAGTGGAATCCACGGGGGCAGACTAGACTCGCCTTCGACCTTCACCTGCCGATGTCGCGTGCCGTCACACACTTCGGTCGCCGCGCCCCTTGCCAGCCGGCCCCACGCGTAGCAGGACGATTGCTAGGAGTGGACGACTGAGCGTCGACCAGGACACACCCATCGAAGCCCCCGAGCCCGCCGACACCGCCGACGCGCAGGCCCCCGTCGAGTCGTTCGCCGACCTCGGCGTGATGCCCAGCCTCGTCTCGGCCCTCACGGCACGAGGCATCACCGTTCCCTTCCCGGTGCAGCACATGGCCATCCCAGTGGCGATGACCGGCACCGACATGATCGGCCAGGCCCGCACCGGGACCGGAAAAACCTTGGCCTTCGGCCTGCCGCTGCTGCAGCGCATCGTCAGCCCGGCCGAGGTCGACTACGCCGACCTCGCGGCCCCCGGCAAGCCCCAGTCACTGGTGATCTGCCCCACGCGCGAGCTCGCGCTCCAGGTCGCGACCGACCTGGAGGCCGCCTCGGCCGACCGTCCCATGCGCGTGCAGGTTATCTACGGCGGGCGCGCCTACGAGCCCCAGCTCGAGGCCCTGCACGCCGGGGTCGACGTCGTCGTCGGCACCCCTGGCCGGCTGCTCGACCTGGCTCGCCAGCGCCAGCTCGACCTCGGCCACGTCAAGGTGGTCGTGCTCGACGAGGCCGACGAGATGCTCGACCTGGGCTTTCTTGCCGACGTCGAGACGCTGCTGGGCATGACGCCGGAGCTTCGGCAGACCATGCTCTTCTCGGCGACCATGCCGTCGGACGTGATCACACTGGCCCGCCGCTACATGCGCCACCCCGTCAACGTGCGCGCGGAGTCACCGGACGAGAACGCCACGGTGCCGACCACCGCGCAGTTCGTGTACCGGGCGCACCGCATGGACAAGGAAGAGATCCTGTCGCGCATCCTGCAGGCCGAGAACCGCGGCCTCGTGATGATGTTCGCCCGCACCAAGCGCCAGACCCAGTCGATCGCCGACGAGCTCAAGGCGCGTGGGTTCTCCGTCGCCGCCGTGCACGGCGACATCAACCAGCAGGGCCGGGAGAAGGCGTTGGCCTCTTTCCGGGCCGGCAAGGTGACCGTGCTGCTGGCCACCGACGTCGCCGCGCGCGGAATCGACGTTGAGGGCGTGACACACGTGGTCAACGTGTCGTGCCCCGAGGACGAGAAGACCTACCTGCACCGCATCGGACGTACCGGACGCGCCGGCGCGTCAGGCGTAGCCGTGACACTCGTGGACTGGGAAGACATGGCCCGGTGGTCGGCGATCAACACGGCTCTGGGCCTGCCCTACCCCGACCCGCCGGAGACGTACTCCACCAGCGAGCACCTGTTCCACGACCTGGGCATCCCGCCGGGAACCACGGGGATGATGCCCGGCGTCACCCGCACCCCGGTGGAGCCACGCCCTGACTCCGGGGGCCGGCGAGGCGGTTCGGGCGGCGGGCGCTCGTCCGGGTCACGCGGATCACGCTCAGGCTCCTCCGGTGGCCGTGGCCGCGACCGAGGCCGCGCGAGCGGGCAGCCTGGCGCAGGGTCGAGCAGCTCAGGCTCGGGCCCCGCCGAGACGGCCGCGGCGAGCAGCGGCGAGCCGGGCCAGGAGAGCCCGGCCAGCACCCCACGCAAACGTCGCCGCCGTCGCACCCGGGGCGGGTCGAGCGCCGGGTCGTCCTCGTCGTCGAGCGCAGCACCCGGCGGTTCGGGTACCGACGACTGAGAACCGACCTCCGCTAGGCCGAGGTCGGGACGCTCGTCGCCGACGTAGCCAGCAAGCCCATCGCGACCTCGCGGTAGGCCTGCGCGCCCTTCGAGCGGCGCGAGGTCGCCAGGATCGACCGACCCACCGCCGGCGCCTCGGCGAAGCGCACCGACTTCGGGATCGCGGGCAGCAGGATCGGGAGCTCGTAGCGCTGCTCGATGTCGGCCAGCACGGCCTTGGCGTGGTTCGTGCGGCTGTCGAACAGCGTCGGCAGCACGCCCAGAATCCTCAGCCGCGGGTTCAGCAACCGACGCACGTCGTGGATGGTGTCGAGAAGCTGACCGACCCCCCGGTGTGACAACGTCTCGCACTGCAGCGGGATCAGCACCTCCCGGGACGCCGTCAGCGCGTTGACAGTCAGTACGCCGAGCGACGGCGGGCTGTCGAGGAACACCCAGTCGTAGTCCGACGAGACGTCCTCGAGCGCCATGCGCAGCGTCAGCTCACGGCCCGTACGCGTGAGCAGGGACGCCTCCGCCCCGGCCAGCTCGATCGTGGCCGGCAGCAGGTCGATGCCGTCGTCGGTGACGAGGATGGCATCGGCCGGTTCCATGCCCTGGGTCAGCACGTGCGACACCGAGGCGTCGAGATCCTCGGGGTCGACGCCCAGGGAGAACGTGAGGCACGCCTGGGGGTCGAGGTCGACCACCAGAACGCGCTGGCCGAGCTCGGCCAGCGCGACGGCCAGGGATGCGGCCGTGGTGGTCTTGGCCACCCCGCCCTTCTGGTTCGTGACGGCGATCGTGCGAGCCACCCGGCTCCTCCCCAGCTGTTCGTGGTGCCGCGAGGGCCGGGAGCCCTCGACTGGACGGGCCCATCATGCCCTCTCGGGATTGCCAGGGCGAAGCAGGTTTGGCCGGTGGCGGGCGTGGGTACGTTGCGACAGTGAGCACTCCGCGGACGTTGACGCTGCCTGCCGGCGTCACCCGCGCCAGGGTGGAAACGACCCTGGGTTCGTTCGCGGTGCTCACAGCCGGTCCCGCGTCCTCCGACCTGCCCGTTGCCGTGCTCGTGCCGGGGTGGACGGGAAGCAAGGAGGACTTCCTCACACTCCTGCCCGAGATCGCCTCCAGCGGGCGCCGCGTCGTGGCACTCGACCAGCGCGGCCAGCTCGACACACCCGGACCAGAGTCCGTGGAGGCCTACAGCCTGGACGCCTTCGCCGCCGACGTGCTGGCCGTGGCGCAAGCGGTCTCCGACGAGCCTGTCGACCTTCTCGGCCACTCGTTCGGCGGTCTCGTCGCTACTCGTGCCACGGTGCTGGCGCCGTGGGCGGTGAGCTCGTTGGTGCTGCTGTGCTCGGGTCCCGGCGCGCTGCCGAGCGAGCGCCATGACGATCTGGCTGCCGTCGCCGCCTCATTGGCGCTGCACGGCCCCAAGGCCACGTGGGCAGCCATGCGCGCGCGGGAGCGGGCGGCAGGGGGCGAGGTCGTGCCGGACCCGATCGAGCAGTGGATGCGCCAGCGCTTCTTGACGTCGAGCCCCGGGGCGCTGCTCGCCAAGACCCGCATGCTCATCGACACCCCGGACCAGCGCGACGCGCTGCGCAACCGCCCCATCCCGACGCTGGTGATGACCGGCTCGCTCGACGACGCGTGGCCGGTTGAGGTGCAGGTCGACTTGGCCGCGAGCATCGGGGCCGCGCACGTCATGCTCGACGGCCTCGGCCACTCACCGGCCGTCGACGACCCCGCCCGGACGGCTCGTGGCCTGGTCGCCTTCTGGGACGACTGGCGCCCCAGCCGGCACCGCGTGAGCGTCGAGCTCTCCGGCGACACCTCCGAGGTTCGTCGGGCCCGGCACCTCGTCCGCGACTTCTCCGGGCAGGTTCTGCCCGAACGGGGTCGCGACGAAACCGAGCTGCTGACCAGCGAGCTCGTCACCAACGCCGTCCTGCACGCGAAGGCCCCCGTCCACCTAGAGGCGGTCGCGCGCGGTGGGTTCGTCATGGTTCTGGTGGCCGACTCCGGCGGTGGGCCCGAGCTCGACTCCCGTGTGCACCATGGACGCGGTCTGCCCATCGTGACTGCGCTGGCCCATCGGTGCGGCGGGTGGACCACCGACGAGGGGGCCCGCATGTGGTTCTGGATGCCGATGGCTCAGCCGAGCAGCCCGTCGGCCTGCCGGGTGGTCTCGCCCGGCTCGAGCCCCGCCCAGGGGGCCACCGCTGGACCGACCTCGGCTCCCTCCGCACAGGCGTCGCGGTAGTCGCACCACGGGCACAGCTGACCCGGCCGCGGCGCGAACAGCGTCTCCGCCGAGCCCCCTGCAGCCAGCGCCGCCTCGGCGCTTCGGCACTCCCGAGCCACGGCGACCGCCCGAGAGACGTGCCGGTCGCGGCTGGCCTCGTCGTGGCGCCACACCGACACCGCGCCCGTCGGCAGGTGGTGCAGCTCGACGCGGGTGGCTGGCATGTGCAGCGTGGCCTGCGCGGCGGCAGCGTAAATGGCCAGCGTCCGCGAGGTGCGGGCGTTGTCGGCGCTGGGCGGGTGTCGCCCGGTCTTGTAGTCCACCACCACGAGCTCGGTGCCCTCGGCGCTCGGACGCTCGTCGACGCGGTCGGGCTTGCCCATCAGCGCGACGTCCTCGGCGGCCCGCAGCGCCACTGACGCCTCCACCCGGCGCGGCTCGACGAGGCCGGCGGGGGCCAGCACGCTTCGCCGGTCGGTCTCGGCCTCGACGTAGGCAGCCACCATGTCGCGGGCCTTGCCCAACCACCGCCGCGACATGGACACGTCGGCGAAGCCGTCGTCCGACCACGCAGTCTGCACCTCGGCCGCGACCCGTGCGGGTGTGCGTTCCTCGCTCGGCATGGCCCACCAGCGGGCCAGCGCGACGTGGACCGCCGCGCCGAACGTCGTGTGAGCCCAGGCGCCGCGTCGGGGTGGGGACGGTCGGTCGAGGTAGCGGAACCGGTAGCGGCGGGGGCACTCGGTGAAGGTGTCGAGGCGGGACGGGTAGGCCGTCACGAGCCGGGGCAGGCTCACAGCCCAATCCGAGCGCGGCGCTCGAGCAGCGCGGCGTAGGCCTGCGGGCTGGTGGTGTCGGTTGCCAGGTGCACGTCGTGCTTGCCGGTGCCGTGGTAGTCGCTTCCCCCGGTCGCCACCAGGTCAAGCCGGTCGGCGATAGCACGCAGCGCGGCGCGGGCTGCGTCGTCGTGGTCCATGTGGTCGACCTCGAGCCCCACCAGGCCCGCCTCAGCCAGCTCGGCGAGGGCTTCGTCGTCCAGCACGCGCCGGCTTCCCCGTCCCCACGGGTGGGCTATCACGGGCAGTCCGCCGGCCGCCCGCACGACCGTGATCGCGTGCGGCAACGTCGGTGCGGGCTTGGGGACGTGGCCGGGCATGCCCTCGCCCACCCAGGTGGCGAAGGCCTCGTCGCGCGAGCCGACCACACCGGCGGCCACGAGGGCATCGGCCACGTGTGGACGGCCGATCGACACCGCTCCGCCGGCCGCGCGCCGCACCTGCTCCTCGGTGATGCGGATGCCGTGCGCGGCCAGCGCTCCGAGCATCTGCGGGATACGGCTGAGCCGACCGGCTCTGATGGCCGCCAGCATCTCCTCCAGGGGAGAGTTGGCGCCGTCAGGCCAGTAGGCGAGCATGTGGACGTCGGCCCCGCGCCACGTGCTCGACACCTCGATGGCCGGCACGAGCTCGATGCCCGCTGCGTTGGCGGCCTCGCCCGCCTCGTCCCAGCCGCGCGCCGTGTCGTGGTCGGCCAGCGCTAGCACGTCCACGCCGGCTGCGGCTGCGGCGTCGACCAGCTCGGTGGGCGAGTCGGTGCCGTCGGACACCGACGAGTGGGTGTGCAGGTCGATGCGCACGTCAGGCAGGGTCCAACCAGCTGCTGCGGGAACCGTAGGGCAGCAGCCGCACCTCTTCACCGATCTCGCGGGCGTCGGTGAAGGTCAGCCCGTCCACCAGCAGCGCGCCTGCGGAAGCGGGCTGGACGGCGAACCACATCCACGTCAGGTCGCGCTCCCCCACGGCCACGGCCCGATCGGCGTCGGCGGGAACCAGCCACATGGGCACCGAGTGCCCATCGACCCCCACCCGGGTGTACGGCTCGCCGGCGATGACGTCGCCAGGGTCGGGCCCGGCCAGTCCGGCGAGGTGGGCGCCACGACCGATGCCTGGTTCTTCGGCGACCAGCAGCATCTCAGCAGGGCCGCCAAACGGGCTCGGACCCGTGAGGACAGTCGCGACCGCACAGATGCCGCGCACGTCGTCCCCGACCGGTCCGACGCCGCTGATCACCCAGCCCGACGGGAGCGGCCAGGGCAGCCAGACGGGAACCCGTGACGTGGAGGCGACGTGGCGCAGCCAGTCGGCGGTCGGGTTGGGCGCCGGATGGACGGGGGCAGCCGCGCCGTGCTCGGCGCACTCCCAGTCGCTGGACCACACCCCCGGCGGGGTCATCTCACGAGCACACCGCGGGCACGTGGCAGCGCGTTCCATGGGAAGGACGTTTGCTGGTCGAGGATCCGTCGTCAAGTGCGCGGGGTCCCGACTGTGCGCCGGCTGTCGTAGCGTCGACCCATGGCACGCAGCGGTCGGGGACGGTCGGGCGGTGACACCTGGACGCTGTGCGCGGGCGGTGTGCTCACCGACTCAGACGGTCGGGTGCTGCTCGTGCGTCGCGGCCATGCGCCCTACGCCGGCACCTGGTCGCTGCCGAGCGGACGAGCTGAGCCCGGCGAGACCGTCCGGGCGGCAGCCACTCGGGAGGTGCTCGAAGAGACCGGGCTGGTGGTCGAGGTGGACGAGCTGCTCGGCGTCGTCCGTCGTCAAGACCCGGCGGGGACGGTGCACTACGAGATCCACGACTTCGCGTGCCACATCGTCGGGGGGACGCTCGCCCCGGGGGACGACGCCGACGAGGCGGGCTGGTTCAGCGAGTCGCAGATGGCCGACCTCGAGCTGTCCCCCGGGCTGCTGGCGGCGCTGCGCGACTTCGGCGTGTTCTGACGCGGCGGGCGAGCGGCTACTTTCCGGTCGGCTCGGGGCGGGGCTCCATGTCACCGACGACCTCGTGCTTGGGCACCATCACCTTGCGACGGAAGATGCACACGAGCGTGCCGTCCTGGTTGTAGCCCCGGGTCTCGACGGAGACGACGCCGCGGTCGTCCTTCGACGACGACTCCTTCTTGTCGAGCACCGTGGTCTCGCCGTAGATGGTGTCGCCGTGGAAGGTCGGTGCGACGTGGCGCAGCGACTCGACCTCAAGGTTGGCGATGGCTTTGCCGGAGATGTCGGGCACCGACATGCCGAGCAGCAGCGAGTAGATGTAGTTGCCGACCACCACGTTCTTGCCGAACTGCGTGGACGTCTGCGCGTAGTGCGCGTCCATGTGCAGCGGGTGGTGGTTCATCGTGATGAGGCAGAACAGGTGGTCGTCGTACTCGGTGACCGTCTTGCCCGGCCAGTGCTTGTAGACGGCCCCGACCTCGAAGTCTTCGTAGAAGCGCCCGAATTTCATGCTGCTCATCGTGCCCCATCGCCGCCGCGCGGATACCCCCGACGGGTGTGCGCCTGCTCACGCCGGCCCCCGCGGCCGGCTTCGCACGGTTCTTTGGGGGTTCGCGCGGCAGATCTGCCTCGCAAACCCCCAAAGAACCACCTTCACGTGATCGTTGAGCGGCGGGTCGGGCTACTTGAGCTTGTACTCCTCCAGCAGGCGCCGGCCGATGATCATGCGCTGGATGTCGGCGGTGCCCTCGCCGATCAGCAGCATCGGGGCCTCGCGGTACAGGCGCTCGATCTCGTACTCCTTGGAGTAGCCGTAGCCGCCGTGGATGCGGAAGGAGTCCTCCACGACCTCCTTGCAGTACTCGCTGGCCAGGTACTTGGCCATGCCGGCCTCGAGGTCGTTGCGCTCGCCGGAGTCCTTCATGCGCGCGGCCTTGACCATCATCAGGTGCGCGGCCTCGACCTTGGTGGCCATCTCGGCGAGGCGGAACATCACGGCTTGGTGCTGGGCGATCTGCTTGCCGAACGTCTCGCGCTGCTGGGAGTACTCGATGCCCAGCTCGAAGGCACGCTTCGAGACGCCGCAGGCTCGCGCGGCCACGTTGACGCGGCCCACCTCGACGCCGTCCATCATCTGGTAGAAGCCCTTGCCGCCCTCGCCGCCCAGGATGGTGTCGGCGCCGGTGCGAAAGCCCTCGAGCACGAGCTCCGTCGTGTCGACGCCCTTGTAGCCCATCTTGTCGATCTTGCCGGGGATGGTCAGGCCGGGAGCGACCTCGCCGAAGCCCGGCTCCTTCTCGATGATGAACGTGGTCATGTTCTTGTAGACGCTGTCGGCACCCTCGTCGGTGAGGACGAGCACGGCCACCAGGCTGGACGACCCACCGTTGGTCAGCCACATCTTCGAGCCGGTGATCTCGTAGGTGTCGTCGTCGACCTTGGTCGCGGCGGTCCGGATGGCGGCGACGTCGGAGCCGCAACCCGGCTCGGACATCGAGAAGGCGCCGCGCAGGTCACCGGCGGCCATGCGGGGCAGCCACCGCTGCTTCTGCTCCTCGGTGCCGTGCTGGGCGACCATCCACGCGACGATGAAGTGTGTGTTGATGACGCCGGAGACGCTCATCCACCCGCGGGCAAGCTCTTCGACGACGAGCGCATAGGTGAGCAGGGACTCACCGAGGCCGCCGTACTCCTCCGGGATCATGATCCCGAAGATGCCCATCTCCTTGAGGCCCTCGACGATCTCGTCGGGGTAGGCGTCCTTGTGCTCGAGGTCGGTGGCCACCGGGATGATCTGCTCGTTTACGTAGTCACGGACGGTCCGCAGGATCTCCTGCTGGATGTCGGTGAGGTCGTCGGTCTGCGCGAGGCGGTCCATGAGTCTCCTTGGGGCGTAGCCAGATGGCCCGGTGGCGGGCTGACACCAGTATCCGCCGCTAGCGCCCCGATGGCACCGTCAGGTTGGTCACAACCGGGTCAGAAGAAGATCACCATGAACTGAGCCAGGATCACCTTGCCGAGCATGATCACCGGGAAGATCATCGCGTAGAGGACGGCGATGCGCTGGTCGCCGTTCTTGTCCATCGCATACGCGTACGGCGCCGGGTTGAGCTGTGAGCCGGTCAGACCGCCGAGTGATCGGGCCGTGCCGTACTTGAGCACCGAGCGCAGTCCGACGATGTTGACGAGCGCGTGGACGACGCAGAAGGTCAGCGCGACCGCCAGCAGCTTCAGACCCAACGGGGACGACAGCGCGTTGACCAAGTCGTCGCCCGACCCCGTCCCCACGGCGGCCAGGAAGATGAGCAGGAACAGCTGGTTGAAGGCGTTGTTGACGCCGGTCGGAAGCTGCCACACGACCGGTCCCGTGCGACCGAGCGCGCCGAGCACCACGCCGATGATGAGCGGGCCCGTGGCCGTGCCCAGCACGAAGTCCCCACCGCCGGGCAGCGGGATGGACAGCAGCCCGAACACCAGCCCGATGGACAGCCCCAGCCCGAGCCCGAGAGCGTTGATGTCGTTGGCGGCCCGCTCTGAGTCACCCAGGTGCTTGGTGATCTCGGGCAGCGCGTCGCGCTTGGCCGTCACGCGCAGCCGGTCGCCCATCTGCAGCACGAGGTCGGGCGTGGCGATCAGGTCGACGTCGCCGCGCCGAACCCTGCTCACGGCCGCGTCGTACTTGGAGTCCAGGTCTAGCTGCGCCAGCGTCTGCCCGACGAAGGCCCGGTTCGAGACTGCTACCCGGCGAAAGTCGATCTGGCTGCGGTCGTGCCACGGTTCGCGCTCCGACAGCTCCCCGATGTCGTCCACCAGCCGCGGCAGCTGGTCGTCGGAGACGGTGATCGTGATGAGGTCGCCCTGGGTGATGGTTGTGTCGGCGTGGGCGACGACGGTGTCGTCGTCCCGGGTGATGCGGGAGACGACGGCCCCGTACTGCTCGGCGAGCGCTTCCACCGTCATCGACACACGTCGGGTGACCTCGACTGTCTTGACCACCAGGGACGCCAGATGCTCGGAGTCTTCCTTCGTCGGCTTCCGCTTGCCGACGTTCATCAGGTAGATCAGGCCGAGGATGGTGATGAGCACCGCGAACGGATAGGCCACGGCGTAGCCGACGGCCGGCTCGGGGGGAACCTCGCCCCCGTCGGCCAGCTGCTGCTGCACGGCGCCGAGAGCGGGCGTGGCCGTTCCGGCCCCGGCGTAGGCGCCGGCGATGTAGGAGGTGTCGACCCCGAGCGCGCGTCCTACCGCCAGGCCGCTGGCGGCCATGGCGACGATGGCCGTACCCGCCACGATGAGCGGCTGGTAGGAGGTGCGGAACGCTCGCATGAACGACGGGCCCGCGGCCAGTCCCACCATGTAGCAGAAGACGCACAACCCGATCGAGGAGTAGACCGGACCCAGCGCCACGTCGGCGTTGAGGGCCGACAGGGCCAGCCCTGCGAACAATGCACCCGCCGGCCCGAACGACACCGGGCCGAACCGGATCATCCCGAAGGCAGTACCGACCCCGACGCAGAAGAAGAGCGTCAGAAGCGGGTTGTCGACGAAGACCTGCATGGCACTCCCCTGTGCGGCCTGGCTAGTTCTCGAAGCCTAGGGAGAGCGCCGCGGCCGCAGTGCCGGTTTCCGCGAAGCGGCGCTCACTTCTCCGGTGGGGTGAACGCGGTGGTGCGCGCCATGCCGGCCGCGCGTCCCTTCGCGGCGACGACGATCGCCATCTTGCGCGACGCCTCGTCGATCATCTCGTCACCGAGCATCACCGCGCCGAGGGCTCCGCCCGCCGCAGAGGTGAAGTACTCGTAGGCGTCGAGGATCTCCTCGGCGTGGTCGTAGTCACCCTGGGACGGGCTGAACACCTCGTTGGCCGCGTCGACCTGCCCCGGGTGCAGCACCCACTTGCCGTCGAAGCCCAGCGCCGCCGCCCGTCCGGCCACCCGCTTGTAGCTGTCGACGTCGCGGATCTGCAGGAAGGGGCCATCGATGGCCTGCTTGCCGTAGGCACGCGCGGCCATCAGGATGCGCATCAGGATGTAGTGGTACGCATCACCCTCGGTGTAGCCGGGCGGCTGCTCCCCCACGACGAGGGTCTTCATGTTGATCGAGGCCATGAAGTCGGCAGGGCCGAAGATCATCGTCTCCACGCGAGACGATGCCTGCGCGATCGCGTCGATGTTGACCAGGCCGAGGGCGTTCTCGATCTGCGCCTCGATGCCGATGCGCCCGGTCTCGAGGCCGTTCGTCTTCTCGATCTGGGTGAGCAGCAGGTCGAGTGCCACAACCTGCTCAGGCGTCTGCACCTTCGGCAGCATGATGCAGTCCAGGTTGGGCCCGGCACCCTCGACGATGGCGATCACGTCGCGGTAGGTCCAGTGCGTCGTCCAGTCGTTTACCCGCACGACCCGGGTCTTGCCGCCCCAGTCCCCCTCGTTCAGCGCCGCCACGACGTTGTCGCGCGCGCCCTCCTTGGCGATCGGCGCCACGGCGTCCTCCAGGTCAAGGAACACCTGGTCGGCCGGCAGGCCCTGGGCCTTGCCGAGCATCTTGACGTTCGAGCCGGGAACAGCCAGGCACGAGCGGCGAGCTCGCAGCGGACGGCTGGAAGTGGACGTGTCGGTACCGGGAGTCACACCTGGGGTCATGGCTTCGCAGGGTAGCCAGACGGTGCGCACGCCAGACACGTGCCCTCGGTGAGATCGCTCACGCGTCCGGAAGCGGGGGCCTGTGGACGGGCTGGCGCGACGTGACGACCAGCGCGACACCGACCAGCACCAGCCCGGCCGCCGGGAGGGCGGCCAGCGGCGGCACCTGGCCCAGCCACCAGGCAGCGATCACGGTGGCCGCCGGCACCTCCAGCAGGATCACCAGCGCCACGACGACGGGTCCCACGGTGCCGACCGCCCGGTTCAGCAGAGTGTGGCCGAGGAGCTGGGCCAGCACCGTGAGCGCGAGCAGCAGGCCCCATGCCTGCGCGCTGAAGCCGATCACCGGGACTCCGGCGGCCAGGCACAGCACGAGCAGCAGCACCGCGCACACGCCGAACGTCGAGACCGAGTAGGCCAGCGTGCTCACCTGCGCGCGTGCCCTGGCGCCCAGCGCGACGTACACCGCGGCGGCCATGCCCCCCACGACCGCCAGCAGGTTGCCCAGCATGGCCCGGGGGTCACCGCCCAGGTCGAGCCCGGTGAGGAGCAGGGCGCCCAGCACCGCCACCACGATGCCCACCCAGGCGCGTCGGGCCACCTGCTGCCCGCCGGCGCGCGCGAGCAGCGCGTTCCACACCGGCTGGACGGCGCCCAGCGCCGTCGCCGCCGCGACCGTGGTCAGGGTGACGGCGGGCACCCAGGTGGCGAAGTGCACCGCCAGCGCCATCCCGGACGCGACGACGACCCGACGCAGACGTCGGTCGGTCCAGACTCTCGCGAGATCATGCCTGGCCCCGACCCCGGCGAACGGGAGCAATGCAACGGTGCCGAAGACGTTGCGCCACAACGCGATGGCCAGCGCCGGCGCGGCGATCGTGGCGATCAGCGGTGCCGAGGCACCGATGCCGACCACGGCGAGAGCGAGCAGCGGCATGTCGGCCCCGGTCGGGGCCCGCATCAGCGGCGCGGACGGTGTGCCCGGGGCACTCACCCCTCGACCACGACGACCTGGTCGACGTCCGGGGCGGTGAGCGTCACCGGCTCGTCCACGTCGGAGAAGCGCAGGACGCCGTCGGTCGCGGTGGCCCCGAGGCGCTCGACAAGCAGCGGGTACGGCTCGCCGGTTCCGGAGATCCATGCGGTCGCATCCGTGTCGAGATAGCGGATGCCCTGCGCCGGAACGCCCTCGATCGACGCCACCCCGACCGACTGCACGGCGCCGGCCGGCGTCAGCACAGCATCGGCGAAGGCATCCGGGTCAGTAATGGACGCCAGGCTCTGGGCGCGCTCCGCTGGCAGCAGCAGCCACTTGTCGCCCAGCGTCCGCCGAGCGCTCTCGGCGATCTCGTCGGCCAGCCAGTCGAGGTTGCCGCGCACGTACACGGCCCCGTCGACAGCAAGAACCTCGAAGGTCGACCCGTCCTGCGTGAGCGTGCCGCGCGCACCTCGCCCGACGATGTCGGAGCGACCCGGCCCCACCGGCTCACCAGCAGAGAAGGCCAGGTCGAGCGGTGCGCCGGCACTCGGCGACCCGGACACGCGGTAGCCGACGGCAGCCTCCAGAGCCGCCTGGGCCTGGCCGAGCGCCGCCGCCGGGTCGAGGTCGTCCACGCTGTTGGTGACGGCGTCGGCGACGTCGGGGACGACGGTGGCCGAGGCGGCCGTGAGCCCGGTGGGCAACGCTTCGTCGTCCGCACCGGCGTCCGCTGAGCCACCACAGCCGGTCAGCACGAGCGCCAGCGCGGCCGTGACGGCCAGACACACCTTGGTGGCGGTGCCCGTCGTGGTGGTGGTCACCGGGCGAGGCACGCCTGCCAGACTACCGGGGCGCCGCGCCTGCCGCCGGTAGCCTCAGCCAGCATGACGAGCAGGTCGGGACTGGTGTTCGCCGCGCGACTCGGCGGCACCGACGTATTCGACCCCGTAGGCGACCGCGTCGGCAAGGTGCGCGACGTGGTGGTGCGGTTCCATTCCGACGGCACTCCGCCGCACGTGGTCGGGTTCGTCGTCGAGGTCGCGCTGCGCCGACGTATCTTCGTGCCGGTCACCCGGGTCACCAGCATCGCGTCGAGGCAGGTGATCACCACGGGCCTGATCAACGTGCGGCGTTTCGAGCGCCGCCCGGGTGAGACGCTCGTGCTTGAAGACATGCTCGACCAGCAGGTGACCGTCCTGGGGTCGGACGACCCTGCCGTCGTCTTCGACGTCGGCCTGGAGCCGACGCGCTCGCGGGACTGGCGCCTGGGCAAGGTCGCCGTGCAGCGCGGCGGTGGCCGCTTTCGACGCGCCGACACGCAGATCGTCGACTGGGCCCAGGTGCGCGGCTGGGCGGTCAGCGACCGCGAGCAGGGCGCGGCGAACCTTCTCAACACCCTGTCCACGATGCGGGCACCCGACCTCGCCGAGGTGCTGGCCAACCTGTCGGACAAGCGCCGCACGGAGGTGATCGCGGCCCTCGACGACGAACGCCTCGCCGACGTCCTCGAAGAGCTGGACGAGGCCGACCAGATCCGCGTGATCGGACGGCTGGAGGTCGAGCGCGCGGCCGACGTCCTGGAGGCGATGGGTCCCGACGACGCGGCTGACCTTCTGTCCGAGCTCCCGCCGGAGACCGCTGAGAAGCTGCTCTCGCTGATGGAGCCGGACGAGGCCGACCCGGTGCGCCAGCTGATGAACTACGACGACGAGACCGCTGGTGGCCTCATGACCAGCGAGCCGGTGATCCTGGCGCCCAACTCCACCGTCGCTGAGGCGCTGGCCTCCTTGCGCAACCCCGACCTCACCCCGGCCCTGGCAGCGATGGCCTACGTGACCCGCCATCCGGTGGAGACGCCGACCGGGCGCTACCTCGGCGTCGCCCACTTCCAGCGCCTGCTGCGCGAGCCGCCGTCGTCGCTGGTGTCGACGATCGCCGACCGCGACCCCGAGCCGCTGTCGGTTGACGCATCGCTGTACGACGTCACCCGTTACATGGCGACGTACAACCTCGTCGCCGCCCCCGTCGTCGACGACAACGGACGCCTGCTCGGCGCGGTGTCCGTGGATGACGTGCTCGACCACCTGCTCGGCGAGGAATGGCGCCGCGCGGACCGCGACCGAGTGGAGGCCCCCGATGGACCGCATGCCCGAACGTGACCGTCTTGACCTCCCCGGTGCGCCGCGACGCGGGGCCCGTCCGTCGGTAGACCCGGACGCCTTCGGCCAGGCGTCGGAGGGCATCGCCCGCTTCATCGGCACCGGCCGCTTCTTGGTCTACATGACGGTGTTCATCCTCGGCTGGCTCGTCTGGAACAGCCTCTCCTTGGGCGCCGCTCAGTTCGACCCGTTCCCGTTCATCTTTCTCACCCTCGTTCTGTCAGTGCAGGCGTCCTACGCCGCCCCGCTGATCCTGCTGGCGCAGAACCGGCAGGACGACCGCGACCGCGTGTCGCTGGAGCAAGACCGGCAGGTGGCAGCCCAGTCCCGAGCCGACATGGAGTTCTTGGCCCGCGAGATCGCCGCGCTGCGCCTGGCCGTCGGCGAGATGGCCACCCGTGACTTCATCCGCTCGGAGCTGCGCGAGATGTCCGAAGACATCGTCGAAGAGCTCGAGGAGTTCGGCGACGAGGCAGAGGCGTCCGACGGGGTACGCTGAGGCGAGATCGACAGGGGAGCGCGCGAGCGCTGAGAGTGTGGGCGGAACCACAGACCCTCGAACCTGATCCGGGTCATGCCGGCGCAGGAAGTCATCGCCGCGGACCCACCGCTACCGCCCTCCTCCCCCTCACGTGAGGAGGAAACAGCGATGATCGCCGAGATCCAGTGCCTACCAAGTCCGGCCGGCACGCCGACATCGACCTACGCCCACATCGAGGCGGCTATCGGGGTCGTCGCACGCAGCGGGCTGCGCTACGAGGTGGGCGCGTTGGGCACCACCGTCGAAGGACCGGCCGACGACGTCTGGACGGTGCTGCGCGCTGCGCACGAGGCAACGATCGCCGCCGGCGCCGAGAGCGTGGTGTCGGTCATCAAGGCGTTCAGCGCCACCGCCGACGGGCCGGGAATCGACGACCTGGTGGCTGCGCACCGGTGAGCGTCACGACTCAGCCGGTGACAACGGCCCGAGCCCCAGTGCGCCGACGACTGCCGGTCTGGGCTCCCCCGCTGGTGCTGCTGGGCGGGCTCGTGCTCGTCTGGGAGCTGGCGGTGGCCCTGCTGGACATCCCCGACTACGTGCTGCCGGCCCCCTCGGAGGTGCTCGCCGCCCTGGTCGACAACGCCGCTGTGATCGGCGGGCACACGGTGTCGACGTTGATCACAGCAACCGTTGGACTGGTGCTCGGCTCCGCCGTCGGCGTGGGCCTTGCTGCCGCCATGGCCGCATCGCAGGTGCTGCGCTCGGCGCTGTACCCGCTGGTGGTCGTGTCGCAGAGCGTCCCCATGGTGGTGCTCGCCCCACTCTTCGTGGTCTGGTTCGGCTTCGGGCTCATGCCCCGGGTGCTCGTGGTGGCGCTGGTGTCGTTCTTCCCGGTCGCCGTGGCGACCGTGAGCGGGCTCATCGCCGCCGACCGCGACCAGGTCGATCTAGTACGCGCCATGGGTGGCTCGCGTCGCGACCTGGCCGAGCACGTCCTCGCGCCCGGTGCCCTACCCAGCCTGTTCACCGGGCTGAAGGTCGCAGCGTCCTACGCCATGTTCGGCGCCGTCGTCGGCGAGTGGATCGGTGCCTCGTCCGGCCTCGGGCTCTACCTGGAGCGTTCCCGGGCCTCGTTCGCCACCGACCAGATGTTCGCCGCGGTGCTCGTGATCGCCGCCGTCAGCGTGGCCCTGGTCGGCCTCGTCTTCGCGCTCGAACGGGCCGCCTTGCCCTGGCAGGCCGCCGAGCGGGCGCAACGAAGGGCGGCGACACGACCCTGGTGAGCACGACCCCTCGACCTCTGACCGCCCGACGAAGGAGACCACCGATGACCCGCGTCACCACCAGCCGCCGGCGCTGCGGGGTCGCGCTCGCCGCAGTGACGGCGCTCGCCCTGACGGCGACCGCCTGCACCTCGACGTCGGAGCCCGACACGAGCGCCGAGTCACGTCCGCTGACGCTCATGCTCAACTGGACGCCCAACGCCCACCACGTCGGCATCTACACCGCCGAGCAGCAGGGGTGGTACGACGAGGCAGGCATCGACCTCACCGTGATCGAGCCGGCCGACGCCGGGGTCGAGACGGCGGTGGCCTCCGGTGCCGCCGACATAGGCATGGCGCAGGCGGAGTCGTTGCTGCCGGCACGGGCTGCCGGCGTCCCCGTCGTGTCGGTCGCCACCGTGCTGCCGGTCAACGACTCGTCGCTGTTCAGCCTGGCCGACGACGACATCACCCGGCCCCGCGACCTCGAAGGCACCCGCTACGGCGGCTTCGGCGGGGCGCTGGAGACCGAGATCATCTCCGCCCTCATGCGCTGCGACGACGCCGACCCTGCCACGGTCGAGTTCGTCACCCTCGGCAACGTCGACTACCTGGCCGGCATGGACGCCAACCAGTTCGACACTGCCTGGGTTTTCTCCGGGTGGGACGCCTTGCGGGCCCAGCAAGTGGCGGGGGTGGACGTCAACGAGATCCGCTTCGCCGACTGGGCCGACTGCATCCCCAACTGGTACACGCCGCTGTTCCTCGCGGCGGAGTCGACTCTGACCGACGACCCTGATCTGGTCAGAGACTTCTTGGAGGTGACCAGCCGCGGCTACCAGCAGGGGGTGGACGATCCGGCCGGTGCCGCAGCAGCGCTCACCGACGCCGTCCCCGAGCTCGATCCTGCGCTGGTGGAACCGTCCGTGGCGTACTACTCCCCCCTGTTCGTCGGGCCGTCGGGGGTGTGGGGCGAGCAGGACGAGCAGACGTGGAGCGGCTTCGCAGAGTTCTTGACCTCGGCGCAGGTCGTGGACGAGCCCGTCGACGACACCACCGCGTTCACAAACGACTACCTGCCCGAGTGAGCGCCGGCCCCGGCGCGGCGTGGGCGGTCGCCGATCTGCAGCACGCCTTCGGCAGCGACCGGCCCGACGAGCCAGTCACGGCGGTGCTCGACGGGCTGTCGCTCACGGCGCGTGCCGGGGAGTTCGTGTCGCTGCTCGGCCCGAGCGGCTGCGGCAAGTCGACCGTCCTGCGCGTGCTCGCCGGGCTGCTGGTGCCCGACGCCGGCGACGCCAGCGTCGCCGGCGTGTCGGTGCTGGGCAGGCCCGGTGCCGCCACGATGCAGCCGCAGCGCGACACGTTGCTGCCGTGGAAGCGGGCCATGGAGAACGCCGTGCTGGGGGCGGTGGTCTCCGGCGTGCCCGGCGGCCAGGCCCGTGAGTCAGCGGCCGCGTTGTGGGACCGGTTCGGCCTCACCTCCTACGAGCACGCCTGGCCCGGCGAGCTGTCGGGCGGGATGCGTCAGCGCCTGGCGCTCCTGCGCGCCTTCCTCGTCCCCCGGCCGCTGATCCTTCTGGATGAGCCTCTTGGCGCCCTGGACGCGATCACGCGTCGCGACCTGCAAGTGTGGCTGGAAGAGGTGTGGGAGGCCGACCGCCGCTCGGTGCTGCTGGTCACCCACGACGTGGACGAGGCGGTCCTGCTGTCGGACCGGGTCGTCGTGCTCTCGGACCGCCCGGCGCGCGTGGTCGCCGACATCGACGTCGGCCTCCCCCGCCCCCGCACCGCAAGCCTCGTCGCCAACGCGCTGTTCGCCGACCGTCGCGCCGAGGTGCTCGACGCCCTCGAACGCGGGCACCGCCGCAGCACCACTCCCCCCACCCCTGACGCGCCCCGCGCGAACGATGGTTGCGTGGAAGACCCCGTTGCCGCCGGGGATGATCGCCTGCGCGTCTGCGGGGTCGACCATGAGCGTGCGGTTCTTGTAGCCGAGCAGGTACTCATCGAACCCCGGGAGAGCCAGCACCGTGCCCGGCAGCGCCGGCGGGTCGTCGGCGAGCGCCGCGGACGCTACGAGCATTGCCGCGCCGTCGACCTCGACCGCCCCCCCCCGCGGCCCCCCCGCTCAGCGCGGCCGCCCGCCGGGGGGGGCCGGCCCGGCGGCCACCGCCCCGCCCCCCCCTCCCCCCCCGCCCCGCCGCCCCGGCCGGGCCCCGCCCTCACCATCCACGGGCCCAGCCGCCCGCCCGCTCGCCTCGCCCCTCCCTCCCCCCCCCCCCCCCCCCCTTCCCCCGCCCCCCCGCCCCTCCCCCCCCCTCGGACCTCCCACCCCCCCCCCCCACCGGCCCCCCGCCCCCCCGGTCGCCTGCGCTCATCGCCGTCGTCATCTGCCCACCATGCGCCTGCGCCCGACTCGCGTCACCGGTCGCGGCCCCCCCCCCGCGGCGGCCCCGCGCGCCCCCGCGCCCCCCCTGGCGCGGCTGCCGATCGCGACCCCGCCGGCTCTGCAGTCGCAAGGAGCGACCCGCGCCTGCGGTACGTAGCATCGTGGAGGTGAGCAGCCCCAGCAACGCCCCCGGCGGCGTCCCCTCTACCGTGGTCGACCAGATCCGCACCGCCCTCGCGTCGGTCAACGACCCCGAGATCCACCGGCCGATCACCGAGCTCGGCATGGTCGCCGACGTCAGCGTCGCCGATGGCGGCCATGCCCGCGTGACAGTCCTGCTGACTGTCTCGGGCTGCCCGTTGCGCGACACGATCGTGCGCGACGTCACCGCGGCGGCGTCCGCCGTGCCCGGCGTGAGCGGTGTGGAGGTCGTGCTCGACGTCATGTCCGACGAGCAGCGGGTCGGGCTGCGCGAGAAGCTGCGCGGACCCGCCAAAGACATCCCGTTTGCCAAGCCCGGCTCGCTGACCCGCGTCTACGCGATCGCCTCGGGCAAGGGCGGCGTCGGCAAGTCGTCGTTGACGATCAACCTGGCGGCGGCGATGGCCGACGACGGGCTATCGGTCGGCGTGCTCGACGCCGACATCTACGGCCACTCCACACCGCGCATGCTCGGGGTGGACGGGCAGCGCCCCACTGTGGTCGACGAGATGATCCTCCCCGTTCCGGCCCACGGCGTGCGGCTCATCTCGACCGAGATGTTCAAGCCCGAGCGCAGCGCGCCAGTGGCGTGGCGCGGGCCGATGCTCCACCGGGCGTTGGAGCAGTTCCTCACCGACGTCTACTGGGGCGACCTGGACATCCTGCTGCTCGACCTTCCGCCGGGGACCGGCGACATCGCGATCTCGCTGGGCCAGCTGCTGCCCAACGCCGAGATCGTCGTCGTGACCACCCCGCAGCTCGCCTCGGCGGAGGTTGCCGAGCGGGCCGGCAGCATCGGAGTGCAGACGCGCCAACGTGTGTTCGGCGTCATCGAGAACATGGCGTGGCTCGCCTGCCCGCACTGCGGCGAGAGGCTGGAGGTGTTCGGCTCCGGCGGAGGTGAGACGGTCGCCACGGCCCTCGGCCGGGCAACCGGGGCGAACGTGCCGATGCTGGGGTCGGTACCGATGGACCAGGGCCTTCGCGAGGACGCCGACACCGGCGTGCCGTTCGTGCTCAACCATCCCGACACGCCCGCAGCAGTCGCGATCCGCTCGGTGGCCGCCCGGCTGGGACAACGCGAGCGCGGCCTGGCCGGCATGTCGCTGGGTCTCTCCCCCGCCGGACGCTGAGACGGCCCTCAGGTGACGTCGGGGTCGATCTCGTCCAGCTGAGGCTTCGTGGGGGCGTCGTCCAGCCCGAGTGCCTTGCTGACGGCGTCGGAGGAGTTCGGAACCTTTGGCACCGTCGGCATGTCGTCACCCAGCAGGTCTTTCGTCAGCGACCCCTTCGGGTCGGTGAGGTACTTCGCATCCACGCCGATGTTGTCGGTCATCTCGCGGCGCGCCGAGGCCACCATGGTGCGCAGGTCGCGCAGCCACCCGCCGGCCTGCTTGGCCATCTCCGGCAGCCGGTCGGGCCCGAACACCAGCAGTCCGACAACGGCGATGACGAGGATCTCGCCGAAGCCGATGTCGGACAACACGCTGGTCTCTCCCTGCTGCGCCGCCTCAGCCCACGCGTGATCCGAGCGTGATCTCGACGGTCTCTTCCTGCTGGCCGCGGACGAAGGACACACTTACCGTATCGCCTGGCTGCTTGGCGCGGATAGCCACGATCAGTTCGTCGGACCCACGCACCGGCTGGCCATCGAGGGCCACGACCCGGTCACCGCTGCGCAACCCAGCTTCTGCCGCCGGCTCACCGGGGACAACCTCGCCGATGACTGAACCGTCGCTGGCCGTCGGGTCCATCTGCAGCGTCGCGCCGATCACCGGGTAGGACGCCTCACCCTCGGCGATGATCTGCTCGGCGGTCACGCGGGTCTGGTTGATGGGGATGGCGAAGCCGAGGCCGATGGATCCGGCCTGGCCACCGAACGAGCCGAGGGCAGCGATCGAGGAGTTGACGCCGATGACGCGTCCCTGCACGTCCAGCAGCGGGCCGCCGGAGTTGCCGGGGTTGATGGCCGCGTCGGTCTGGATCGCACTGATGAAGCTCGTCTCCCCCTGCCCACCAGCCGAGACCGGCCGGTTGGTGGCCGAGACGATGCCGGAGGTGACCGTGCCGTCCAGCCCAAGGGGGCTGCCGACGGCGACGACCGGGTCACCGACCACGACCTCCTCGGAGTCTCCCAGTGCAAGCGGCGTCAGCCCGGTGAGGTCGACGTCGAGCACTGCCAGGTCGTATGCGGGGCTGGTGCCGATCAGGTCGGCCTCGACGGTGCGCCCGTCCTGCAGCGCCACCTGGACCCCACGATCACCGGAGTCGGCGATGACATGGTTGTTGGTGATGATGTACCCGTCGTCGGTGATGATGAAGCCCGACCCGGTGCCGGTGGCGGTGCTGATGGAGACCACGCTGGGCAGGGCTGCGTCGGCGATGCCGGCGATGGACTCCGGCGCGCGGCCGACGGGGGTGGTCGTGTCGAGCACAGTGCTCTCGGCGCCAGTTGCCTCCGTGGTGGACGCGGCCGGCGCGGGCGCGAGCTGAACGCCGACGAGCGCGCCGAGCAGTCCGGCGACCCCGGCCGTGGCCACGACAGCGAACCAGCCGGGACGCCGCGACGACGTGGTCGCCGGCGTGGGCTGCGGCGGCTCGGGCCAGCCGGTCGGCGCCGGACGCGAGGTGCCGGCGGCCCCTGGCGGCATGGCCCACGGGTCGCTCTCGGGCGAGGCCGGCTGCCCGTACAGCGGCACCGGCCGGGTGGGGGCGCTCGACGCCGCGGGCATGGGCATGGCGGGCTCGGGAGCGCCGTCAGCAGGGCGCGACCACCAGCCATCAGCCGGAGGCCCGGCGGGCGTCCCCCCCGATGGGCCAGCCGGTGTCCCCGGTGGCGTCCCGGGGGGTGTTCCGCCGGCGGAAGAAGTGGTGTCGCTCATGGTCATCCCTCTCGTCTCTTCGTCAGTTGTCTTCGTCAGTGGTGCAGATCGTCGGAACGCGTCGCGCCCTCGACCTCGTGGGGGGCGCGGTGCGCCAGGGCCTCCCGCAGCTGGCGCCGCCCGCGGTGGATGCGGCTGCGCACCGTGCCCAGCTTGACGCCGAGCACGTCGCCCACCTCTTCGTAGGTGAGGCCCTCGACGTCACACAGCAGCACGGCAGCGCGAAAGTCAGGGGGCAGGGCGTCGAGCGCCGCCTGCACGTCGGCGTCCAGGTACGCGGCGTCCAGCAGCTGGCCGGGGTCGGGCTCGGCGTCAGCGACCCGCTCGGCGGCGTCCTCGTCGAGCCACGGCGCGGTGCGCTGGCGGGCACGACGGCGTACACCGTCCAAGAACAGGTTGGTGGTGATGCGGTGCAGCCAGCCCTCGAACGAACCCGGCCGATAGCTCGAGAGCGACCGGAACACGCGGATGAACACGTCCTGAGTCAGGTCTTCGGCGTCCTGCGGGTTGCCGGTCAGCCGGTAGGCAAGCCGGTAGACCCGGGAGCGGTGCTCGACCACGTCGTCCCAGGTGGGCGGTTGCCAGCCCCGTGGGACGACGACTCCTGCCGACGACATGACCGTGACGCTCCTGTGCTCATCGCGCGGCTGAGTGCTGCGCTGCGGATTCCATCGTGGCGCCCCCCGGTGCGCGTCGCCAGCCGGCAGGGCCGTTCTGACGCATCTCTGACAAGACTTGACGATGCGTTCACCGTCCGGCCTTCACCAGCACGGGCGCACGGTGCCGATAGGCTGCAGGCACCGGTTCGGCGCAGCGTCGACACAGAAGCACTCGGGAGATCGCCATCGCTACCACCAGCCCCGTTCCCAAGCCCGCGACGTGGGCCTACGCCGACGGGTACCTGACCGAGGACGACATCGTGGCCCGGGCGCGGGCGCGCGCCGACGAGGTGGGCGTCGTCCCGGTCGGCGTCGGGGTCGGCACGGCCCTGCGGTTCGTCGCCGCCACGCTGCACGCGCGCAAGGTCGTCGAGATCGGCACCGGCACCGGTGTGTCCGGCCTGTGGATGTATCGCGGCATGGCCCCGGATGGCGTGCTGACCACGATCGACCGCGAGGGCGAGCACCAGCGGCTCGCCCGCGAGGCGTTCACCGAAGAAGGCATCCCACACACGCGCATCCGGCTCATCCCGGGCCGTGCGCTCGAGGTGCTGCCCAGGCTCAAGGACGACGACTACGACCTCGTGCACTGCGACGGGGACAAGACCGAGTACGCCGAGTACCTCGAGCACGCGCTCCGCCTTCTGCGCACGGGCGGCGTGGTGGCGTTCGACAACGCCCTCTGGCACGACAAGGTGGCCGACCCGGCGCAGCGCGACCCGGAGACCGTGGCGATCCGCGAGCTAGGACGGGCGCTGCGCGACGACGAGCGCGTCATCCCCATCCTGCTTCCCGTCGGCGACGGGCTGCTGGCCGCCGTCAAGCGCTGACTCGCCGCACGCCTCACGGCGCAGAGGTCAGGCGCCGACGTCCTTGCCCTTGCCGAGCGCCACGATGCCCTCGGCGCTGACGGTGAACCCGCGTTCGCGGTCGTGGTTGTGGTCGACGCCGATACTGGCGCCCGCCGGCACGGTGACACCCTTGTCGAGAATGGCGTTGCGGATCACCGCACCGGCGCCGATGCGTGAGCCTGACATGATCACCGAGTTCGACACCGTTGCCCCTTCGGCGACGCGCACGCCGGGCGACAGGACGCTGTGGTCGACGAACGACCCGGCGAGGATGCACCCGAGCCCCACGATCGACTCCCGCGCCGTCCCTCCCTGCACGAACTTCGCGCCGGGCAGCTGGGGGTGGCTGGTCAAGATGGGCCAGTCACGGTTGTACAGGTTGAACATCGGGTCGATCGACACAAGGTCCATGTGCGCCTCGTGGTACATCGTCAGGGTTCCCACGTCGCGCCAGTAGCCATGGTCGCGCGGCTTGCTGCCGGGGATCACGTTGTTCTTGAAGTCGTAGACGGCAGCGTCGCCCTGACCCACGAGCTGGGGAACGATGTTGCCGCCCATGTCGTGCACCGACCCCTCGTCGCCTGCGTCGACACGCAGCGCGTCCAGCAGGGCTTCGGTCGTGAACACGTAGTTGCCCATCGAGGCGTAGCTCGCCTCGGGGTCGTCGGGAACCGCCGGCGGTTCGGCCGGCTTCTCCAAGAACTGGTCGATCTTCGTGCCGTCGGTCGTCTCGATGATGCCGAACGCGCTGGCCTCGCCCCGCGGCACCCGGATGCCGGCCACGGTCAGCCCGGCACCGGAGTCGATGTGGGCCTGCACCATCTGCGACGGGTCCATGCGGTACACGTTGTCGGCCCCGAACACCACGATGTAGTCCGGCTCGTCGTCGTAGACGAGGTTGAGCGACTGGAAGATCGCGTCGGCGCTGCCCTGGTACCACCGCGGCCCGAGGCGCTGCTGGGCCGGAACCGGCGTGACGTACTGGCCGAGGATGTTGCTCATGCGCCAGGTCAGCGAGATGTGGCGGTCGAGCGAGTGCGACTTGTACTGCGTCAGCACCGCAATGCGGTCGATGCCACCGTTGACGAGGTTCGACAGCACGAAGTCGATCAGTCGGTACGACCCACCGAACGGGACGGCCGGTTTCGCCCGGTCTGCGGTAAGCGGCATGAGCCGCTTTCCCGCTCCGCCGGCCAGCACGATCCCGAGGACTCTTCTGCCTCCACGGCTCATGCCTTTCACCATAGTGTGACGACATGCGCGTCGCCCTCATGACAAGAGAGTTCCCCCCCTTCGTCTACGGCGGAGCCGGCGTCCACGTCGACCACCTGGTGCCCGCTCTGCGCAGCCAGCCCGACCTCGAGGTGGACGTGCTGTGCTCCGGTGACGAGCGGCCGGGCGCGACCTGCGTCGGCGAGACCGACCCGCGCATGCCGGCCGCGAATCCCGCGCTGGCCCAGCTGTCGACCGACCTTGTGCTGGCCCACCTCGCCGCGCGCGACGACGTCCCGGACGTGCTGCACTCCCATACCTGGTACACGAACCTGGCCGGGCACGTCGGGGGTCTGCTGCACGGGCGCCCGCACGTCGTCACCGCGCACTCCCTCGAACCCCTGCGTCCGTGGAAGGCCGAGCAGCTCGGCGGTGGGTACCGGCTGTCCAGCTGGGCGGAGCGTTCGGCCTACGAGGGTGCCGACGCGATCATCGCGGTGAGCCGGGGCATGCGCGAGGACGTGCTGTCGGCCTACCCGCGCGTCGACCCGGCCAAGGTGCGCGTGGTGCACAACGGCATCGACGCCGACTTCTACCGTCCCGACCCCGACACCGACGTGCTGGAGCGCCTCGGCGTCGACCCCACCCGCCCGTCGGTCGCGTTCGTCGGGCGGATCACCCGGCAGAAGGGTGTTCCGCACCTGCTGCGAGCCATGCGCGGCGTCGACCCGGACGTCCAGCTGGTGCTGCTGGCCGGGTCACCGGACACCCCCGAGCTCGCCCGGGAGACAGAAGAGGCCGTGGCGACGCTCACCGCGGAGCGCACCGGGGTGGTGTGGGTGTCGACGATGCTTCCCCGTGAGGACGTGCGGCAGGTGCTCACGCACGCGACGCTGTTCGTCTGCCCGTCGGTCTACGAGCCGCAGGGCATCGTCAACCTCGAGGCCATGGGGTGTGAGACGGCGGTGGTGGCCAGCGACGTCGGCGGCATCCCCGAGGTGGTCGTGCACGGGGAGACGGGGGTGCTCGTTCACTACGACCCGCGCAAGGCCGACGACTTCGAGGCCGGGCTCACCGAGGCCATCAACGACATGATCGCGCGCCCGGACCGAGCCGCCGAGATGGGGAGGGCTGGTCGCGTGCGCGCGATCGAGTCGTTCAGCTGGGACAGCATCGCCGCTGAAACCGTCGAGGTCTACCGAGGCGTGCTGCGGGGCTGACGGCGCAGCGCTGGACGTGCGGCGACGAGTCACCAGCCCGAGACGGCGCCCTACAGCTGCGCCGCCGCTTTCAGGGCGTCACCGAGAGCGTCCGCCTCGGCTGCGTTGATCTCCACCACCAGCCGACCACCGCCCTCCAGCGGGACTCGCATGACCAGGCCCCGGCCCTCTTTCGTCACTTCCATCGGACCGTCGCCCGTCCGCGGCTTCATTGCCGCCATAGTGCGCTCCCCTTCCAGTCGCCAGACGCGCCAGGGGATCATGGCGCGTCGTTTGCGCCATTATCCCCCATGTAGCGCTCAATCAGGACGCTGCCCGCGTAGACGGCGACATCACCCGCTCAGCGGGCGACGCAGCCCGCCAGGTGGTCGTTGACGAGACCGCAGGCCTGCATCGTGGCGTACGCAGTCGTGGGGCCGACGAAGGCGAACCCAGCCGACTTGAGCGCGCGGGCCAGGGCCGCTGACTCCGACGTTCGCGCCGGCACGTCAGCCACCGACTGCGGCGCCGCACGCACCGGTGGGGCGAACCCCCAGACCAGTCTGTCGAGGGCACCAAGGCCCTCCTCCTGCGTCAGGCGGACGGTGGCCGCGGCGTTCACGAGCGCCGCCTCGATCTTGCCTCGGTGGCGCACGATCCCGGCGTCGGTGAGCAGCCGCGCGACGTCGTCGGCGCCGAAGCCGGCCACCACCTGGGGCTCGAACCCGGCGAAGGCCACCCGAAACGCCGGTCGCTTGCGCAGGATCGTCAGCCACGAGAGACCCGACTGGAATCCTTCGAGAACGAGGCGTTCCAGCAGGGCGGCGTCGCCGTGGACATCCCGGCCCCACTCGGTGTCGTGGTAGGCGACGTAGTCCGCCGGTGCCCACCGGTCGGGCCCCGTGCCCGCGGCCCAGGGGCAGCGGGGCCGGCCGTCCTGACCGGGCTGCACCCCTGCCGAGGCCTGCAGCCTCACCTAGGCAGGCGCAGTGGCCGCTGTGCCGCCCGCGGCGCGCAGACGAGAGGACGACTCTGCCTCGGCGATGCCGGCGAGCGTGGTCAGGGAGCGTCCGAACCCGGCAGCGATCGCAGCGCGGGCAACCGGCCAGAGAGCGAGTCCCACGCGGCCACCGGGTACCTCGACCTCGGCGGCGTACACCACCCGGGAGCGGTGCGGTCCGAGCGCCTCGACGCGGAACTCCGACGCCCCGCGCACGACGCGGCCGGTCTTGCGTACCCGGCACCGCTGCGGTGGGTCCCAGACCTCGATCACCATGGTGTCCATGAAGCCGAGTCGACCGACCCCGGTGAAGGCGTGCACCTCTTCGCCCACGGCTTGCCCACCGGTCGGGCCGATGCCGCGGGTATGGGTCAGTAGCGCCCACTCCGACTGACGCTCCCAGTCGGTGAGCACCGACCACGTAGCCTGCGCAGGCGCGTCGACGTCGGCGGATACCTGGAACGACTCAGTCACCTCGCCGATGGTGCCACGCGGCAGGCTGGGTTGCCTGCGGAGGGTGCGGAGAGGAGGGCGACGTGGACCTGCGGCTGGGCCCGATCACCGTCGCTGAGCACGAGCATGCGGTGATGGCGATCGTCAACCGCACCCCGGACTCCTTTTACGACCGCGGGTCGACCTACGCCCTCGAGGCGGCCCTCGACCGCGTGGAGCAGGTGGTGGCTGAGGGGGCGGCCATCGTGGACGTCGGAGGGGTCAAGGCCGGGCCGGGCGATGACGTCGACGTCGCCGAGGAGCTGCGCCGTGTCGTCCCGTTCGTCGCGGCCGTCGCCGAGCGCCACCCCGGCGTGGTGATCAGCGTGGACACGTGGCGTGCGGACGTGGCCCGCGAGGTCGTCCCCGCCGGCGCGACGCTGCTCAACGACACCTGGTCGGGTGCCGACCCCGAGCTGGCGGCCGTCGCCGCGCAGACCGGGGCGGGGCTGGTGTGCAGCCACGTCGGGCCACTGGCCCCGCGATCGCGGCCGCACCGAGTCGCCTACGACGACGTCGTCAGTGACGTCGTCACCCGCGTCGTGGGCCTCGCCGAGCGGGCGGTCACCCTGGGGGCTCGACCGGACGGCCTGCTGATCGACCCGACCCACGACTTCGGCAAGAACACCTACCACTCCCTGACTCTCACGAAACGTCTCGACGCCCTGGTCGCGACCGGCTACCCCGTGCTGGTGAGCCTGTCGAACAAAGACTTCGTCGGCGAGACACTCGACCGTCCAGTGGGTGAGCGGCTCGCCGGCACGCTGGCCGCCACCGCCGTCGCCCGCTGGCAGGGCGCTCGGGTGTTCCGGGCCCACGAGGTGGCGCCCACCTTGGAGGTGCTCGACATGGTCGCCGCCATCCTCGGCGACCGGCCCCCGTCGGTGGCCCGCCGAGGCCTCGCCTGAGGTCGGGACAGCTCAGCTCAGGTCAGCGTCGTCGCGGGCGGCGCGGGCGGAGTCCGCCGCTGTCAGCACCCGCATCACCACGTCGAGGTCGTCGGTGCACGTGATCAGGTCGAGGTCGGCGAGGTCCACGTTCCCCGCTGGTACGACCTGGGTCCGCAACCAGTCCAGCAGCCCGGACCAGTAGTCATATCCAACGAGGATCACCGGAAACTGGGTCACCTTGCCGGTCTGGGTCAGGGTGAGCGCCTCGAACATCTCGTCCATCGTGCCGAACCCACCGGGGAACACGACGAACCCCTGTGAGTACTTCAAGAACATCGTCTTGCGGGCGAAGAAGTAGCGGAAGTTGATGCCGATGTCGACCCAGTCGTTGAGCCGCTGCTCGAACGGCAGCTCGATGCCCAGCCCGACCGACACGCCCTCGCCCTCCACCGCTCCGCGGTTCGCGCCCTCCATGACGCCGGGGCCACCGCCGGTGATGACGACGTACCCCTGCGCCGCCAGCCGCCGTCCGAGCTCGCGGGCCTGCTCGTAGCACGGGTCGTCGGGCGTGGTGCGGGCGGAGCCGAAGACGCTGACAGCGCGGCCCAGCTCGGCCAACGTGCCGAAGCCCTCGACGAACTCTGACTGGATGCGCATGACCCGCCACGGGTCCTGGTGCACCCAGTCGGTGGGTCCGCGGGAGTCGAGCAGGCCCTGGTCGGTCGTGCTGCGCTCGATCTGCTCCCGGCGCAGCCGCACCCGCCCGCGGCGACGCTCGGGTGGGCGCCCGTTCTCGGGCAGGTCGTCGGCGGTCGCCGCGTCGTCCGGGGCGTGCAGCCGGGGGTCGGGGTCGTCCACGCCCGGCAGGCTATCCAGGCGAGCCGAGCCAGCGCGCGAGAACGCTCTCGCACCGGTGCAGCTGGTCGACGGGCAGCGACTCGTCGTCGCGGTGGGCCAGCTCGGGGTTACCAGGGCCGTAGTTGATGGCTGGCACTCCCAGGGCGGTGAAGCGAGCGACGTCGGTCCAGCCGTACTTCGGCCCGACTGGCTCGTCCGCCACCACGACCAGCTCGTGCACGGCGGGATGGTGCAGGCCCGGCCGGGCGCCGGGCGAGGTGTCGGTGACCTCGATCTCGTAGCCGGCGAACACCTCGCGCAGGTGGGCCAGGGCCGCGGCCTCGTCCTTGTCGGGGGCGAAGCGGTAGTTGACCGTGACGACGCACCGGTCGGGGATGACGTTGCCGGCGATGCCCCCGCGGATGCCGACCGCGTTGAGACCCTCGCGGTAGACCAGGCCGTCCACCTCGACCGCGCGCGGCTCGTAGTCGGCAAGCAGCGCAAGCACGGGCGCGGCCTGGTGGATCGCGTTCACGCCGCGCCACGCGCGGGCGGAGTGGGCCGCCGCCCCCGCCACGAGCACGTCGATGCGCATCGTGCCGTTGCAGCCGCCTTCGAGCCGGCCGTCGGTGGGCTCCAGAAGCACAGCGACGTCGCCGGCGACCCAGTCGGGGTGCTCGGCGACCAGCAGGCCGAGGCCGTTGCGGGTCGCCTCGACCTCTTCGCAGTCGTAGAAGACGAGAGTGACGTCGTGGCGGGGCTCGTCGAGGGCGGCCGCGAGCCGCAGCATCACCGCGACGCCGCCCTTCATGTCGACCGTCCCCCGCCCATGCAGGACGCCGGTCTCGTCGTCGCCCTCGACACGGACGGGAAGGTTCTGCGCGACCGGCACGGTGTCGAGGTGTCCGGCCAGCACGACCCGCTGCTCACGGCCCAGGCGGGTACGCGCCACGACCGTGTTGCCGAAGCGCAGCACCTCCCACGAGGCCTGAGCGCGCAGCGTCTGCTCCACGTCATCGGCCAGCGGGCCTTCGTCCCCGCTCACGGAACGGATGTTGCACAGCTGTGTGGTGAGGGCGACGACACCGTCATCGACATCGAGGGGCGGCACCTGCGCGACGCTACCGGGGCGGGTGGCAGGCTGGTGCCATGACGCCGACCGACGCGCCTGCTGACCGGCCGACCCGCCAGCAGGCAGACCCCGCCGACGAGCGCTTCGCCTGGGCCGACGGCCTGGCCACCCTCACCGCGGCCGGTGCCGTGCTGGATGCCTGGTTCCCCCGACCCAGCCTCGGGCGACCCGAGCCGGGCACGCTGCCGGCGGCCGACCTGCTGGCACTTGAATGGGTCGACGAGGCGCGAGGCGTGCAGCGCGCGTTCGTGCGCGTGGTGGTCGACCTCGACGCCCCACCGGTCGACGTTGCCGATGCCTACCTGCGTCTGCACCTGCTCTCGCACCGGCTCGTGCGCCCGCACGGGCAGAACCTCGACGGGCTGTTCGGCGTGCTGCCGAACGTCGTATGGACCTCGGCCGGGCCGTGCGCGGTGGACGACTTCGAGACCACGCGCGCCCGTCTGGCCGGCCGCGGACCGTTGACCGTGCTTGGCGTGGACAAGTTCCCCCGCATGGTCGACTACGTGGTGCCGACCGGCGTTCGGGTGGCCGATGCCGACCGGGTGCGCCTCGGTGCGCACCTGGCGCCCGGGACGACGGTGATGCACGAGGGGTTCGTCAACTTCAACGCCGGCACGCTCGGCGCCTCGATGGTCGAGGGCCGCATCTCAGCCGGGGTCGTCGTCGACGACGGCAGCGATGTCGGCGGCGGGGCGTCCATCATGGGCACGCTGTCCGGCGGCGGTAGCCAGGTGATCTCCCTGGGCAAGGGCTGCCTGCTCGGCGCCAACGCCGGGCTGGGCATCTCGCTGGGCGACCGGTGTGTGGTCGAGGCGGGCCTGTACGTGACTGCCGGTACGAAGCTGTCGCTGCCCGACGGCACCACGGTCGCGGCGCGCGAGCTGTCCGGCGCGCACGGTCTGTTGTTCCGGCGCAACTCGCTCACCGGCGCGGTCGAGGCGCTTCCGCGCACCGGCAGCTGGGGCGGCCTCAACGCCGCGCTGCACGCGAACGACTGACGCGGGAACGTCGCAGCCCCCGGTACCGTTAGTACGACTATGTCGTCCACGCTCGAGCGGCGCGCAGCGCCTGCGCCACCACCGCGTCGGCGCAGTGCCGGTCGCCGGGCGCTGGCCACGCTGCTGGTGATCGCGCTCGTCGGCGGACTTGTCGTGGTGGTCGGCCGGTGGGTCGTGGACGGGGCGTCCAGCTTGGGGTTCTTGCAGCAGTGCGAGGCGACGGTCGACGGGCAGAGCGTGCGCGTCACGCCGGAGCAGGCCGCCAACGCGGCCACGATCGCGGCTGTGGCCGAGCAGCGCGGGCTGCCGGCGCGGGCGGTCACCATCGCGTTGGCGACGGCCTACCAGGAGTCGAAGCTGCTCAACATCGACTACGGCGACCGCGACTCCCTCGGGCTGTTCCAGCAGCGTCCGTCCCAGGGCTGGGGAACGCCGCAGCAGGTGCAAGACCCGGTCTATGCGGCGGGCCGGTTCTACGACGAGCTGGTGAAGGTGCCCCGCTACACCGAGATGCCCGTGACCGAGGCCGCTCAGGCGGTCCAGCGCAGCGCCTTTCCGAGTGCCTACGCCGACCACGAGGCGGACGCCCGGGTGCTGGCCTCCGCCCTGGCCGGATGGTCGCCGGCCGCCCTGTCGTGCGTGGTGCGCCACAGCGGGTTCGCCGCGCAGGCTCCCGACGCGGCGGGCTTCACTCCGCGTGCCCAAGCGGTGGCCGCCGAGCTGCGCACTGTCTTCGGCGACGACACCCCCATCTCGACCTACCAGACCTCCGGCGGCACCTCGACCCACGACGAGGGACGCGCAGTCGACGCCTTCTTCCCGATGGAGGACGGCAGCGGCGGTCGCGAGGGCTGGGCCGCCGCGCACTGGCTCGTGGCGAACGCCGAAAGGCTCGGTGTCTCGGTGGTGATCTACGACGACAAGATCTGGTCGGCCCGCCGCGGCGCGCAGGGGTGGCGTGACTACCGGCACCCCTCGGGCAGCACGACCGACACCGACCGCCACCTCGACCACGTGCACGTCGACGTCGTCGCCGGGTCGTGAGGCCGGCCCCAGCACTCGCCGCGGTGGCCGCTGTGGTGCTCGGGCTGGTCGGCTGCAGCACCGAGACGCCCGCGTCGGCGCCCACGGTCGTCGTGGGCGCTGCTGAGCCGATCGCGGTAGAGGTGGCCGACGACGACGCCGCCCGAGCCGCCGGCCTCATGGGACGCGACGAGGTTCCCCCCGGTACCGGCATGGTGTTCGTCTACCCCGAGCCGGTGTCGAACGCGTTCTGGATGGGCAACGTCCAGGTTCCCCTGTCCATCGTGTGGGTGCGCGACCACACCGTGGTCGGCGTCGCCGAGATGCAGCCCTGCCCGGCCGCCGACGACTCCTGCCCTCGCTACTCCCCAGGGGCCGAGTACACGCACGCCGTGGAGACCACCGGCGGCACCTTCACCGAAGCGGGCGTGCAGGTGGGCGACGCGGTGACGATGACCGGGCTGGACGTGCAGGTCACGCCGTGAGACGCGCGCACCCCGCCTCGACCCGTTCGTCGGTCGCAGTGAGCGACACCCGGATGTGGCGGGCGCCGGCCGGACCGTAGAACTCCCCCGGGGCGACCAGCACGCCCCGCTCGGCGAGCCAGCCCACGCTGTCGATGCCCGGTTCGTCCCGGGTCGCCCAGAGGTACAGCGAGCCCTCGGAGTGCTCGATGGTGAAGCCGGCCTCGGTCAGCGCCACGCGCAGCATCTCGCGCCGGGCCCGGTAGCGCCCACGCTGCTCGACGACGTGCGCGTGGTCGCCGAGCGCGGCCACCATCGCCGCCTGCACCGGGGCCGAGACCACCATGCCGGCGTGACGTCGCACCTCGTGCAGCTCGGCGACGAGGGCCGGGTCACCGGCGATGAATCCGGCGCGGTACCCGGCCATGTTCGACCGCTTCGACAGGGAGTGCACGGCGAGCAGCCCGTCGTGGGAGCCGCCGCACACGTCCGGGTGCAAGATGCTGACCGGTTCAGCGTCCCAGCCGAACTCCAGGTAGCACTCGTCGGAGGCCACGACCGTCCCACGTTCGCGCGCCCAGGCCACGACCTTGGCGAGGTGCTCGACGGGAAGCACCCGCCCGTCCGGGTTGGCCGGGGAGTTGAGCCATGCCAGTCCGACCCGGCGGGGGCCGATGGCGGTCAGCGAGCCCGCCGCCACTGCCGTGGCGCCGGCGAGCAGGGCACCCACCTCGTAGGTGGGGTAGGCCAGCTGCGGGAACGCGACCGAGTCACCCTCGCCCAGGCCGAGCAGGGTGGGCAGCCATGCCACCAGCTCTTTGGTGCCGACGACGGGAAGGACGTCGTCGGGGTCGACATCCGCACCCCAGCGCGTGTGCAGGTACGTCGCGGCGGCCTCGCGCACCGCCGGCGCACCTCGTGTCAGCGGGTAGCCGGGGGCCTGCGAGGCGGCCGCCAGGGCACGTTCGACCACCGCGGGCGTCGGGTCGACGGGGGCACCCACCGACAGGTCGACGATGCCGTCGAGGTGGGCCCGTGCCAGGTCGGCTGCAGGTGCGAGCCGGTCCCACGGAAAGTCCGGCAGCGCGGCAGCCGGACCCAGGCGTCGTCGGCTCAGTGCTCTTGCGGCGGCAGTGCCGCCACAAGCGGGTGGTCGTGCTCGATGACACCGAGCTTCGCGGCTCCGCCGGGTGAACCGATGTCGTCGAAGAACTCGGCGTTGGCGTCGGTGTACCCGCGCCACTCCTCGGGGACGTCGTCCTCGTAGAAGATGGCCTCGACCGGGCACACCGGCTCGCAGGCACCGCAGTCGACGCACTCGTCGGGGTGGATGTAGAGCATCCGCTCGCCCTCGTAGATGCAGTCGACCGGGCACTCCTCGACGCAGGCGCGGTCTTTGAGGTCGACGCAGGGCAAGGCGATCGTGTACGTCACTCTCAGGTCCTCCGCATGTCAGGTGGGGTACCAGCCGGTCAGCGACCAGCCTACGCACGTGAGCGTCACCCGGTACACACGACCTCGGGTGTCGCCTCGTAGCGGGTGTAGATCTCTTCGCGCCGCTCCACCTCGCCGCCGAGCGAGAGTGTGCGGGTCACGATGATGTCGAAGCCGTCCGAGCCGGTGGACGGCACGCACGAGTCACCGGCGATCACCTTGCGCTCGTAGGGCCGGGGGTTGAATCGGTTGCCGGTGACCGACTCGACCTCCCAGTGCGGCGTGCTCCAGATACGCACGGTCACCTCACCCTGGGTGCCGGGCGTCGCGGGCCTGATGAACGACTGCACGACCGCGCCGTAGGGCGTGTTGTTGCCGAAACGCAGGTCGAGCGAGCCGTAGAAGACCGTCGCCTCCCGGCCGACGGGGTAGCGGTCGATGTACAGGGTGTGCGCGTGGTGCTCGATGTCGGAGAAGCCGGCGAAGTGGCCGGCGTTGAACAGCGTCGTCGCCAGCTGAGAGACCCCACCGCCGACCGCTTCGGCGAAGCGACCGCTCTCGATGATGAACCCGCTGGTGAACCCCCTGTCGACGCGGCGCTCGCCGACCACGTCGTTCATCGAGAACACGTCGCCAGGCTTGAGGAACGTGTTGTTGGCCAGCTCAGCGGCCCGGCCGATGTTGATGTTGCGGTACTCCGCGTACGGGTAGAACGTGGTGAACTCGGCGACCACCTCGCGCACCCCGCTGGCGCGGGCGTCGCGGGTGGTGAAGGCCGCGGGCTCGGTGGTGAGCGGCAGCCGGACGACTCGCCCGTCCCCGGTCTCCGTGAGCGCGGCGAGCACGTCCTCGACGTAGGCGGACGTGTCCGGCTGAAGACCCGCCGACGAGGTCACCACAACCGGCCTGCCGCCACGGATCACGACGGACGCGTCGGTGGGTGGGTCGCCGAGCGCGGCCAGCTGGTCGGTCGAGGCCGCGAGCAGGGCCTCGCCGTCGAGCGCCGGCACCAGCGCGCCGTCCTCGTCAGCCTCCATGCTCAGCACGGTGCTGAGCAGGACGGTGCTCAGCTTGCTCGAGTCGATCTCGGACTCCAGCGTGACCGGCCCCGACATCGCCGGCTCGGCGAACTCGCTCAGGGCGCGCTCCACCTCGGCCTCGTCGGTCAGCGGGTCGGCGTACGAGGTGGGCAGCTCGACGGGCGCTGACCTGCTCAGGTAGGCGTCGGCGACCGCCTCGACGGACCCGGGCTGGTCGACGGTGCGGCCCTGCTGGGGCAGCGTCGCCTCGACGTTGCCTGCGGCGAAGACGACCGTCCCCTCGACGGCCTCGCGGTCGGCCTGCTCGGCCACGTCGGCGATGGCCTGCTGCAGCGCCGGCTCGTCCACAGTGACCACAGGGTCGACCGGTCCACCTCCCCGGACGATGGCGTCCAGCAGGCGCAAAGGGTCCGACGAGCCCACACCTGCCGTGCGCACCGTCGCGGCGACGTCGACGTTCAGGCCTGACTCCGACGGCACGATCGCATAGCTGTCGGCGTCGACGAGCAGCGTGACGGGGACGTCGGCGATCGCCGGCAGCTCGTCGCGCAGGGTCGCCTCGGCCTCTTCCTGGGTCAGTCCGCCGATCTCGATCCCGAGCACCGTGGTGCCGCTCGCGACCGTCGTGCCGGCGTTGAGGTAGGCGGCGAGGTAGGCGCCGCCGAGCAGCAGGACGGTCACGACGACGCCGATGCCGACCCGCCAGCGACGCTTCGACGAGCGCGCCTGGGTCCCACCGGCCGTGACGTCGGCCGTCGCCGCCTCGCCGTCGGCCTGCCCGGGTGGGATCGACTCGCTCATGGTCGCTCGGGTGTGCTCAAGGTGGGCGCCGGTTCGTCGGCGGGCTCCCGTACCAGGTGGTCGTCGACGGACGCGGCGGCCGTCGACCGCTGCGCAGGCGCCACGAAGGGGACGACAACTCCGACGGTGACCACGAGCGCCGTGCCACCGATCAGGGTCAGCCCCCAGACATCTTCGGCGATCACGAGGTCTCCCTCGGGACGAAACTGGCTGAGGACCAGGACAGGCACCGCGAAGGCCGCCCCGACAAGCGCTACCGCCGTGCGGCTGCGTCCGAGCAGGCGGGCCAGCAGAGCAAGGCCGGTGAGTGCGCCGAGTGCAGCCACCATGCCTACGGGCACCGCGACGCCGAGCACGTCGAGGGTGGCGCGGTGCACGAAGCCCGCGACCGCCCCGGCCACCGCCGCGAGCGCGACGAGCAGCACCAGCCCGACCGCTCTCACACGAGCCCCGCGAACAGGTCGCTCTCCCACCCGGTGCTCGGGTCGAGCGGTCCGGGTCGCCCCGCGGCGAGCCGGTAGAACTCCTGGCTCCACACTTCCATGCCCACGTCGTTCGACAGCGCGAAGAACGGGCCGTCCACCGCGATCTGCGTCGCGTGGGCGCGCATCGCGTCGAGCTTCTGCTCGACGTGGCCAGACCCGTCGATGGCGGCGCTGACCGCCGAGTCGGGCACCACGAACGGCAGGTCGTCGACAGACTCGACGCCGAAGAAGTCGCTGCCGGCCTGCTTCATCCGTTCGATGCCGTCGGCGACGTACGAGCGTGGCATGGCGTTCCAGTACACCTTCGGCACAACCCAGGCGGGTCCGAGGTCGGTGCGGTAGGACTCCACGGCGGCGAGCGCCACCCCGTAGGTGGCGACCCGGTGGGCCTGGATGTGGTCGGGATGGCCGTAGCCGCCGAACTCGTCGTAGGTCACCACCACCTGCGGGCGCACCTCGCGCACGATCTCGGCCAGCAGCGTGGACGCCTCGGTCAGATCGGCCCGCCAGAAGCACTCCGCTCGGTCGTTGGACGCGGTCCCCATCATCCCGGAGTCGCGGTAGCGCCCGGGGCCGCCGAGAAGGCGGTGGTCGCGCACTCCGAGCACCGCCATGGCCGCAGCGAGCTCGCCCTGACGGTGCGGGCCGAGCGCATCGTCCGCATCGGCGGCCAGATGCTCCAGCTCGGGCACGAGCACCTCGCCCTCCTCCCCGGAGGTGCAGGTGACGAGCGTGACATGAGCGCCCTGCACGGCGTATCGGGCCATCGTCGCGCCGTTGTTGATCGTCTCGTCGTCCGGGTGGGCGTGCACAAGCAGCAGACGCCGGTCGGCGTCGGCGGCGGACGTGCCCGCGGGGTCGCCGGTCGCACCAGCAGGGGGAGTGCTCATCGTCTCCACCTTATGGCAGCGTGGCCCCGATGAGCAGCCCCAGAACGACCCAGGCCACCGGCGAGCCCGCGGACGTGACCGAGGTGGGGTTCCCGCGGCTGTCGGCGCGCACGCTGCGGTTCACTCTGGGGACGCCGTCCGCCGTCACGGTGTCGGCGGACGGTTCGCGGGTGCTGTTCCTGCGCTCACGGTCCGGGACGCAGGCAACTGGCCTGCTCTGGGCCGCCGACGTCGCGAACGGGCAGGAGCGCCTGCTCGCCGACCCGCACGAGCTGCTGTCCGGTGACCACGAAGACCTGCCCGCAGCCGAGCGGGCCCGCCGCGAACGTATGCGCCAGGGCGGGGCGGGCGTCACGGCGTTCAGCACGGACTCCGGGTGCGACCAGGTTGCCGTCGGGCTCTCCGGGCGCGTGTTCGTCATCGACGTCGCCACCGCGCTCGCCACCGAGGTGCCGGTGACCGGCCCGGCGGTGGACCCACGGCTGTCCCCGGACGGCGCCTGGGTGGCCTACCACTGCGACGGCGGGCTGCACGTGGCGCCCGCCACCGGCGACGTGGCGGGCCACGCGCTGGTCGTCGACGCGGACGACGCCGTCACGTGGGGGCTGTCGGACTTCGCCCACGCCGAAGAGCTCCACCGGTTGCGCTCCTTCTGGTGGTCGCCGGACTCGGCGAGCCTGCTGGTCGCCCGGGTGGACGAGAGGGCCGTGACCCAGGTGTCGATCGCCGATGCGGCTCATCCCGAACGCCCCGCCGCGACGATGCGCTACCCCTTCGCCGGCGGCACGAACGCGTCCACCACGCTGTGGAGGGTCGGTCTGGACGGCTCACGCACCGAGGTTTCCTGGAACCACGACGCCTTCGAGTACCTCGTGGACGTGCGCTGGGATGCGGGACACGACGCGTTGATCACCGTGCTCGACCGGCACCAACGAACGATGCGGGTGCTGGGCTGGCAGCCCGGCGAGACTCCGCGGCGCCTCGGCGAGATCAGTGACCCGGCATGGGTCGACGTCGTGCCCGGCGTTCCGGCCTGGTGGGGCGAGCGGCTACTGACCGTGCAGCGAGACGTCGAGGCCGACGTCTTCCGGCTGGTGGCCGATGGCGTCGCGCTCACTCCGCCGGACGTCAGCGTGGCGTCGGTGGCCGCTGTCGACGGCGACTCGGTGCTGGTCGTGGTCACGCACGAGGAGCGAGAGACGCGACTGGGCCGGGTGCACGCCGACGGGCGCTGGGAGGTCGTCGACGCCGGCGAGCACACCGCTGCGGGGATGACCCCAGGCATGACGACGGGAACGGCTGCTGGCGGCACCCTCGTCGTGCGGCGCGACACGCTGGACTCCGCCGTCCCCTCGCTGGTGGTTTCCTCGCCGGCGGGCTCGTTCGACCTCGCGGTTCACGTGGTGCGCCCGCCAGTGCAGCCGCGACCTACCTTTCTGCCCCGCGAGCACGCCGACGACCCGCGCATCGCGGTGCTGCTGCCCGAGCACCATGACGGCTCGCCGCTCCCGGTGCTGCTCGACCCCTAC
>CALOBR010000020.1:0-467922 GCA_942491665.1 Jiangellales bacterium | reverse complement strand
ATGCCGGTCTACGACAAGCCGATGGTCTACTACCCGCTGTCGACGCTGATGATGGCCGGCATCCGCGAGGTCCTGGTCATCACCACACCCGAGGATCGGGACCAGTTCGAGCGGCTGCTCGGCGACGGCTCGCCGTGGGGCATCGGAGCATCGCGTACGCCGTGCAGCCGCGGCCCGACGGGCTGGCCCAGGCGTTCGTCATCGGCGCCGACTTCATCGGCGACGACCCGTCGGCCCTCGTGCTCGGCGACAACATCTTCTACGGCGACCGGCCTCGGCTCCCGGCTCAACCGCAACGACGACCTCCGCGGCGCCGCACGTCTTCGGCTACCGCGTCGCGGACCCCACGGCCTACGGCGTCGTGGAGTTCGACGACGACGGCCGGGTCCTCTCGATCGAGGAGAAGCCGGAGCACCCGAAGAGCAACTACGCCGTGCCCGGCCTCTACTTCTACGACAACGACGTCGTCGAGATCGCCCGCGACCTCAAGCCCCAGCGCCCGCGGCGAGCTCGAGATCACCGACGTCAACCGCACCTACCTCGAGCGCGGGCGCACTGCACGTCGAGCGTGCTGCCGCGCGGCACCGCCTGGCTCGACACCGGCACGTTCGAGGCGCTGGTGCAGGCCGCCGAGTTCGTCCACGTCATCGAGGACGCGGCAGGGCTACAAGATCGGCTGCCCGGAGGAGATCGCCTGGCGCAACGGCTGGATCGACGACGACCGCGCTCGAGGCACTCGCCCAACCGCTGCGCAAGAGCGGCTACGGCGACTACCTGCTACGCCTGCTCGCCCACTCGTCGCCCGACCCGCAGTAGCGTGGGCCCGTGCAGATCCGTCCGCTCGCGATATCCGACGCCTTCGAGATCACCCCGGCTCAGCACGGCGACGACCGCGGCACGTTCCTCGAGTGGTTCAAGGCCGAGGCGTTCGAGAGGCCACGGGCACCGGCTGCCGCTGCAGCAGGCCAACATCTCGGTCTCGCCGCGCGGCGTCGTGCGCGGCATCCACTTCGCCGACGTGCCGCCGGGCCAGGCCAAGTACGTCACCTGCTACCCACGGCTCGCTGATCGACGTCATCGTCGACCTCCGGGTGGGCTCGCCGACGTACGGCAAGTGGGAGAGCGTGCTGCTCGACGACGTCGACCGGCGCTGCGTGTACATCGCCGAGGGCCTCGGCCACGCGTTCATGGCGCTGACGGACCGGGCGACCGTCGCCTACCTGTGCTCCGAGGGCTACTCGCCGAACCGCGAGCACGGGATCCACCCCGCGGACCTGGCTCGATCTGCCCGTGGCCCGCCGACGTCGAGCCCCCTGCTGTCGGACAAGGACGCCGCCGCACCCTCGCTGGAGCAGGCGATGGACCAGGGGTTGCTGCCGGACTACGAGCACTGCCAGCAGTGGTACCGGGTACGCGACGGGGCTCTCGCGCTGCGGGAGGGTCGACCGACCGTTTCTGCATGATCGTGGGCGGGTGTGTGCGGTATTGACCACGAATCGCGCTTTGATGCCGTACGCTGGCCCCAGTCTCGTTCTTCTCGACGGTGTAACACCCGCACGAGCAAGGTCGCGGGTGTCATGTTCCGAAAATGGGACGCCGCAGAGACAGACCCCCGCCCGGGGGATCGAGCCAAGGAAGGATCTATACATGGCTCAGGGCACCGTCAAGTGGTTCAACTCCGAGAAGGGGTACGGCTTCATCGAGCAGGAGGGTGGGCCCGACTTGTTCGTGCACTACTCCGCCATTCAGGGCTCGGGCTACCGCAGCCTCGAGGATGGGCAGGCCGTCGAGTTCGAGGTCACGCAGGGCCCCAAGGGTCCCCAGGCGGACCAGGTTCGTCGCGTCTGACGTAGCGATCCGGGTCGCGTCGCGACCCTCTCTTCACGACGAGGCCGTCCGGGTAACCGGGCGGCCTCGTCGTCTTCCCACCTCTGCGCAGGCAGGACTCCTCGTGGCCGCGACCTCAGCGTCGCGTGCACACCATGCTCTGATCTGCCCGCACATCGGTCAGGCGCGTGACGTCTCCGGTGGGCTCGGTGAGAAGCAGGTCGACCGCGTCCACGGACCCCAGACCCAGCCACGCTGCCAGGTCGGGCCCGGCCGCGTAGCCGGTCGAGGTGCCCGTGGTCGCGGTCCCCAGCAGGTGCTTCGGCTCACCGAGGTGCCCGGCGCGAAAGGCGTCCACCTGCGTCCCGACGCCGGCCGCGACGGTGAGCGAGCGCCCGGCCGCTCCCACGTTGCGCCAGACCTGCGTGGGGCGACCCGGCTCCCACTCGACCGCCACGATGTCCAGCGCGGCGTCGCGGTCGACGTCGGCCGCGGCAGCCGTGACCCAGTACTGCGTCGGCCCCGGCTGGCGAGGACGGCTCGAACGCCGGAACGTCGCCCGTCCCCGCGACCTGGTGGAACACGATGGGCCGACCGTCGGCGCCGGACGCTGTGGTGAGGATGTCCGGGCGCCCGTCGGCGTCCACATCCACCACCTGCACATGGGGTGACTTGGTGGGCAGGCCGACGAGTCCGGCCCCGTCGGGGACGTCGGTGAGCCGGATGCCTTCGGCCGTGACGCCCTCGTTCAGGTACAGCCGCACCGGCACCCGACGGCCGAAGTCGAGCGTGCTGTTGAAGTGCTGCCCGATCACGACGTCCAGCCGGCCGTCACCGTTCACGTCGGCCTGCGCGACGCCGGCCGGGTCGTCCTCGTCCCCGTAGGTCTGCCACGGCGACAAGGCGTCCGGCCTGCTCGGAGAAGGTGGCGTCACCATTGTTGACGAAGAGCCGGTTGGACCCGCCCACCAGCAGGTCGGGGTCGCCATCGCCATCAAGGTCGCCGGTTCCCACCCCGAGCCCATCCACGTCGCGGTCCCAGTCCGGCGCGCTCGGTGACGTCGGTGAACGAGAGCGACCCGTCGTTGCGCAGCAGGACGCTGGACCCGCCGGAGAACCTGTCCTCGGCGATGAACAGGTCGAGCAGCCCGTCGGCGTCGTAGTCCAGGAGACCCACCGAGCGGGCGCCTCGAGGTTCGCTCACCATGCTCACCTGCGTGAAGCGGCCGCCGTCGTTGCGCAGCACTCTCGACGGTGCGGCGGCTCGTTCACCGTCGTGCACGTTGCGCGCGATGACGAGGTCGGGGTCGCCGTCGGCGTCGAGGTCGGCGAAAGCCGCACCGCTGGTGCGTCCGAGCTCGGCCGGGAACGTGGGGTCGACGCGAAAGCCCCCGGGCCCGCCCAGCAGGAGGCGGTCGGGCGAGGGCCCGGATGCTCCGCGCTGCTGGTAGTCCTGCTCAGGACGGTCGGCGAACGTGCCCACGAACAGGTCGGGCCACCCGTCGGCGTTGACGTCGGCCGTGGCGACGGCATGGCCCCGCATCCCGGCAAGCGGGTCGAGCGCACCGACGGCCTGCGTCACATCTTCGAAAGCGATCGGGTCGGCGCCGGACGGTCGCGCCGAGTCGGCACGGGCGGTCACGACCTCGGTGGAGGAGCAGACGAGCGGGCCAGTCGAGGCGAGCGCGGCATCTGAGTCGCGGCTCACGGCGGCGGCCGGATCGGTGGGGGGGAGGTGGACGACAGCCAGGACGACCTCGCCCCAGCGGTCGTCACTGTCCGGTCCCGCGTTCAGCGTCACGAACAGCCGGCGCCGGTCGTCGTCGAGGACGACGCTGTAGGAGCCGGACGTGTGCAGGTCGAGGGCACTCACGACGAGGTCGTCCAGTCCGGCGACGGTCGTCTGCTCGCCGGTGGTCGGGTCCACGGCGATCACGGGGGTTCCGAGCTCGGGGACACGACCGTGGGCACCCGGCACGTAGTAGAAGCGCGAGCCGTCGGGCTCGGCCGCCATCGACGTCGTGTAGCCCGCCGGCAGGGCCAAGCCGTGATCGAGCCGTCCGGCTCGAGCACGTAGAAGTGGTCGGGGTTGTGTGTCGCGAAGAAGACGCGTCCGTCGTCGGTCGGTTGCGTGCTCGCACGCAACGTCCCACCCGGGTCGAGGCGCTGGGGGTGCTCGACGAGATCGGTGGCGCCAGGTTCGTAGACCAGCAGGCGGTCATCCGGTGCGGCCACATAGGCCTTCTGGTCGGCGCCGGTCATGACGTTGCGGAAGCCGGAGTGGTCGACGGTGTCCGAGCGGAACACCACGTCCTGCGTCGCGGCGTCCAGGACGACGAACGCGCCGCTGTCGCGACCGACGTCCTCATCGGGACTCGGGTCGACGGCCTCGGCGTAGAGCAGGCGGCCGTCGGGTGACCCCCGCCAGCGACGGCACGCCGTGCTCCTCGACGAGGGTTGCCAGCGGCTGCATCGCGAGGGTGGCGGTGTCCACCCGGAACAGCACGTCGCCGCGGTAGGAGTCGGTGTACTCGAGGCCCTTGCGGGTGCCCCAGTAGGTGCTCAGAAACGCCTCGCCGCACTCGCCGGCCACGATCTGCCCGTGGACCTTGCCGAAGCCCCAGTCCGTGTCCTCGCCGAGCTGGGCCGCAACGTCGCCGACCCGCGTCATCGAGCGCGAGGTCGGGTCGTAGACGAGAAGGAAGGAGTTGCCGTCCTCCCCCCGGTGGTCACCGATCGCGGTGAGGAGCCGTCCGTCCGGCAGGACCAGGCCCTGGCCCCAGTGCGACCACGGTTCGCCCTCGTAGTCCGGTCGCGGGTAGCGGACGACGTCGACCTGGAGGTTCTGGGCTGTGGCCTCCTGGGCGACGACGGCGTCTTCCCGCGGGCCCTCGGGCTGGACCGGCGTTTCGTCGTCGGGGCACCTGGTGGACGCGGGTACGGGTGCGGGTGTCGCGGTCGCTGCGGCGGAGGCAGCTGGCGCGGCTCGAGGCTCGAGAGGCTCGGTCGGCGACGAGCACGCTGCGAGGAGCGTGGCGGACGCCGCGGCGAGCAGCAGCGTCTGTCGTCCTGCGACGGGCCACCTGCTCATGGACCTCACCGTTGGGTCGGGGATGCCGGCTCGCACCCGCTGGGTTCGGCTGTCGGGTTCGTCGTGGAGCCCACGGTAGATGGCGACACGCCGACACGCGCTCCGCGACAGGTTCTGACGTGTTCCTGCCGTCCTCAGCAAGCAGCGTGACCTGCATGATCGTCAACCACAGTTGAGAAATCGCGTCATTGGGAGCGACCAAGGCTTGCGTTTGCTAGCAAGAGCAAGCATACTTGTGGTGTGAGCACATCCCGGGTCGCCTCTCTTGGCGAGTACCTGCGCGACCAGCGCAAGGTGGCCCAGCTCTCGCTGCGCCAGCTGGCGGAGCAGGCCGGGGTGAGCAACCCGTATCTGTCGCAGGTGGAGCGCGGGCTGCGCAAGCCGTCCGCCGAGGTGCTGAACAAGATCGCCGCCGCCCTGCAGATCTCGGCCGAGCACGTGTACGTGCGGGCCGGACTGCTCGACGACGACTCGGCACAGCTGCCCCAGGTCGTGGCCTCGATCCACGCCGACCCGGTGCTCACCTCTCGCCAGCGGCAGACGCTGCTCGACATCTACGGCGCCTTCGTCGAGCAGAACCGGGCCCTGACCGAGCCGGGCGACGCCGCGAGCGTGCCCGCGAGCGAGACCCCGTCCAGCGCCGACGACGGCGCGCAACCGACCGACGTGCCCGACGGGCACGCAGGCAAGAAGGAGTAACCATGTCCGTGACCGACACCGTCACCACCCGTATCCCTGCCGAGCTGCCGACCCCCGTGTACGCCGCCGTCGGCGTCGCCGACGCCGCCGTCCACGAGGCCCGTCACGTGCCCACGCGCGTCGAGAGCGTCATCAAGGACGTCGAGACCAGCACGACCGCGCTGCGTGAGGACCTGACCAAGCGCATCGACGCCCTTCGTGAGCAGCTCACCTCGCGGTCGCGCACGGCGCCCAGGAGAACGTCACCGAGCTGCCGACCGAGGTTCGCGACAACGTCACCGAGCTGATCTCGGACGTCGCTGCCCGCGTCGAGACGCTGCCCGCCGACGTGCGCGCCCGGTACCTCGAGCTGGTCGAGGACGCCAAGAAGTTCTACGGCGACTACACGACACGCGGCGAGAAGCTGGTCACCGAGATTCGCACCTCCGAGGCGACCGTCGAGGCCGAGAAGCAGGTCAAGGCCGCTGCCAGCAAGACCAAGGCTGCGCAGACCACCGCGAAGAAGGCCGCCGCGTCGACGACCAAGGCCCGCAAGTCGGCCGCCACGTCGACCCGCAAGGCCGCCGAGGCCGTCGTCGAGGCCGTCGAAGAGGCCGCCGAGACCGTCGGCAAGTGAGCTGGGGGCCGGCGCGGGCCCGCTGACCCCCGCGCCGGCTACCCCGATGAGCCCTGCCGCCCCTGGTAGGCGCTGACCCCTGGCGGGGGCGGTAGGCACATCTTGGTCGGGTCGGAGCCCCTGGGAAGACCTCCCGGGGGCTCTGATGCCCGTTTCGGTCGATGGCGCAAGGGCAGCGAGCGACGACCGCCCGGAGTGGCCATACCCCACCGAAGGGTGGCGCCGTCGAATGTAGTCGTATCATGACTACATGAATGCGGTTGGTGTTGTTGACATGGTGGACGTGCAGGAGGCTGCGACGATTGCTGGGCGCGAACCGGAGACGATCCGCAGGTGGATTCGCAGCGGTCGACGTGCTGCTCAGCGGCGGGCCAATCGTCTGCTCGTGCCGCGGGGGACGTCGAGCGACTGGTCGGCAACCAAGCGTCGCATCCTCGGATGCCGCTGGCCACCTGGCGAGATCACGTCGCGATAGCCCGTGGTGCCACGGACGGGCCCAGCAGCCCGACGGCGGCCGACCTGGTTCTCGACGACCGCGCCGGTCACTGATGGCCGTCGTCGACGCCTCAGTCGTTGTCGACTGGGTTGCGCCTGGGTGGACCCGAAGGGCCCGGCGGGACGGCTTCTCGACGACCTGGTGGCGAGCAGTGAGGTGCTGCACGGGCCTTCGCTGCTGAGTCAGGAAGTGGCCAACGCGCTACTGACCGGGGTACGACGGGGGCGTTGGAGCGGCGCCGCAGCTGACGCGTCGTTCGCGACACTCCAGAGTCTGCCGATGACGACCGTGGAGACTCAGGGCCTCCTTGTGAGGGCCTGGGATCTCGCGCGGCGCTACGACGAACACCCCCTCTACGACATGGTGTACCTCGGCCTGGCGCAGATGGTCGGTACGACCCTGTACACGGCAGACCGGGCGCTCGTAGCCCGGATCGGGACGAGCGACCGCGTCGTCCTCGTCGGCTCGTCCGCGACGTGAGGAGAGCGAACAAGCGTCCTCAGGGGTCCCCTGGTACCGCAGAGGCCGCCGACACCCTCGGCACGTGAGCTGGGGGCCGGCGCGGGCCCGCTGGACCCCCGCGCCGGCTCACCCGATAGACTTGCCACCTCTGGTAGGCGCTGACCCCTGGCGGGGGCGGCAGGCACATCATGGTCGCAATCGGGGCCCCTGGGAAGACCTCCCGGGGGCCCCGATTGCGTATCGGTGCGACGTCGGCGGTCACCGGCGACGGGCAATCGCGCGTCGCGGCCCGTATCCTTGGGGCCATGCTTGAGCTGTTTGGCACCGTCCAGAGCCTGATCTCGTGGGCTCTCCTGCTGGCTGGGCTGGGCATCAAGGGGTTTGCCTTCGTCGACGCGCTGCGCACCGACGCCCAGGCGTACCCCTACGCCGGCAAGCGCACCAAGGGCCTCTGGCTGGCCATCACCGGGGTCGCTCTCGCTGTCAACATCGTCGTAATCAACCCGCTGTCGTTCCTGAACATCATCGGCGTCGTCGGCGCTCTGGTGTACCTCGTGGACGTCCGTCCGGCCGTCAAGCAGTACCGGGCAGGTGGGTCGCAGCAGAACATGGGTCCGTACGGGCCGTGGTAGCCGACCGCTGCGCGCGATGACCACCCGCCACGACCACCGCGGTCGCACCCACCGGCTCGAGCTCGACGACCAGACGCTGCGCGAGTGGGACGCGGTCGTCCTCGACGTGAACGAGGACGGCATCGTGCTGGACCGGTCTGCGTTCTACCCCGGCGGGGGCGGCCAACCACCCGACGCGGGTGTGCTGCTCTGGGGCGGCGTCGTCACCCGCATCGCCGGTGCGCGCAAGGACGACGACATCCGGCTCGTGCCCGTGGAAGGCGATCCCGTGCCGCCGGTCGGCACGTCGGTACGCGGGGCCCTGGACGATGAGCGACGCACCTGGCTCATGCGCACGCACTCGGCCCTGCACCTGCTCGGCGGGGTCGTCTTTCGCGACCTCGGTGCCCAGGTCACGGGCGGCAACATGGAGCCGGGCGTGGCACGCATGGACTTCAACCTCACCGAGGTGCCGCCCGGGCTCAAGGACACGCTGAACGAGGCGTGCAACGCCGAAGTGGTCGCTGACAGGGCGATCAAGGTGAGCGTTCTACCGCGCGAGGAGGCCTACGCGATCCCGACGCTGCTGCGCACGGCCACCGACCTGCTGCCGCAAGACCTCGAGGTCGTCCGCCTCGTCGACATCGTGGGGCTCGACCTGCAGGCCGACGCGGGCACGCACGTGGCGTCCACGAAGCAGATCGGGCGCATGGAGGTCGTCAAGATCGAGAACAAGGGACGAGGCTTTCGCCGCGTCCGTCTGCGCGTTCTCGACTGAGCGACCCGGGCGGCATGCGCGCGGGGAAGCTGCTCTCGAGGTCACGACCAGTAGACGATCACCTTGTCGCCGATCTGGGCGGAGTCGAACAGGTAGCTCATGCCGTCCCAGCTACGGGTATTCACGCAGCCGTGGGACGAGCCGTTGTAGCCGGTGGCCACGAAGTCGGGGGAGTAGTGCACCGCCTGCCCGCCGGAGAAGTACACAGCCAGCGGCATCGGGGCGTCGTCGTAGAGCCGCGAGTACTCGTCGCGCACCTTGCGCTGCACCGAGAACTGGCCCTCACGGGTCGGCAGCAACTCGGAGCCGAACCGTGCGTCCAGCGTCAGCTTCACCTGGCCGTCAACGACCCACCGGACGACGCTCTGGGACTTGTCGATGCAGATGGCCCGGCCGGTCGTGCAACGGGGGTCGATGCCGGGAGCCGCTGCGGCGACCACCTCGGGCTCGGGCTCAGCTCGGCGGGAACAGCTCGTCCTGCGTCGGGGTCGTGGTCATGGAGACGATGCGGTCCCAGGTGCGCTGGTCGACGTACCCGACGACGGGGAAGCCGCGCTTGGCCTGGAAGCCCGACACCGCGTTGGCGGTGACGTCGCCGTAGTAGCCGGTCGGGTCTTGGGTGAACCACTGGATCTGCGCGAGCCGGGCCTGCAGCTCGCGCACCTGGTCGCCGGACGCACCGACTCCCCAGATCACCGGACCGGCCACAAGCTCGGGCTCCGGCTCGGGCTCCGGCTCGGGGTCGGGCTCGGACGCCGCCGGCGCCACCGTCGGCTCTTGCGTAGGTGTGGGTGTCGGCGTGCGGTGGGCGTCGGGCTCGGGTCGGTCGTCGGGGAAGGTGTGGGCGACGGGGTCGTCGACGGCTCGGCGGGGGTCGGGGTCGTCGTCGGCTGCTGGCTCTCGTCAGCGACCGCCGGCGCCGACGACTCGTCCGCCAGCCCGGTGGCGGCCCAGTCCTGCACGGCGCCGCAGCCGGAGAGCATCACGCCTGCGGCGGCCAGCAGCAGTAGTCCACGACGACGTATCACGCCCCCATGGTCATACATCCCCCGGCTCAGACAAAGTTGCGCAGGTCGGCGTTGCCGTTTTGATATCTGCGCACGAGCGCCCGCACCTGCCCAGGAGAGGCCCTGGCGGCCCAACCCTTGCCCGATTCGTGCTGGTGGTGGGAATGCGCCAGACTGTCGCGCGGTTCTGACCGTGGCTGCCCCGCCAGAAGGGGGGCCCTGGAATCAACGAGGAGCTGCTGATGACGCCAGGCACCAGGGCGCCGTCGCGGCGTGACCTGCGCCCGGCCCGCGTCGCCATGATCAGCATGCACACCTCGCCGCTCGACCAGCCCGGCACCGGCGACGCAGGCGGCATGAACGTCTACATCGTCGAGGTGGCTCGACGCCTCGCCGCTGCGGGCACCGCCGTGGAGATCTTCACCCGCTCGACCTCGTCCCAGCTGCCCGAGGTCGTCGAGATGAGCCCGGGCGTGCTCGTCCGACACATCGACGCCGGGCCCTACCAGGGCTTGAGCAAGGACGAGCTGCCCGCGCAGCTGTGCGAGTTCTCCCGCGGCGTCCTGCGTGCCGAGGCCGCTGCACCGCCCGGGTGGTACGACCTCGTCCACTCCCACTACTGGCTGTCGGGCCAGGTCGGCGCGCTCGCGGCAGAACGGTGGGGGGTGCCGCTCGTGCACTCCATGCACACGATGGCCAAGGTGAAGAACGCCAGCCTGGCGATGGGCGATACCCCGGAGCCGCGAACTCGCGTGATCGGTGAGCAGCAGGTGGTTGACGCCGCGGACCGGCTCGTCGCCAACACCGAGGACGAGGCGCGCCAGCTGCACGATCTGTATGGGGCTGCTGAGGACGAGGTCAAGGTCGTCTCCCCCGGAGTCGACCTTGACCTGTTCTCGCCGGGCGATCAGTCGGCCGCCCGTGCACGGCTGGGGCTGCCTCAGGACGCCCTGGTGCTGCTGTTCGCTGGACGTATCCAGCCGCTGAAGTCGCCCGACCTGCTGCTGCACGCCGCGGCCCAGCTGGTGGCTCGAGCAGCCCGAGCTGCGGGAGCGGCTCGTGGTGGCTGTGGTCGGCGGCCCGAGCGGGAGTGGGCTGGAGCACCCCGAGGCCCTCAGCGAGCTCGCACTCGAGCTTGGCATCACCGACATCGTCCGGTTCGCGCCGCCGGCGTCCCAGCGCGACCTCGCCGACTGGTATCGAGCCGCCACCTTGGCATGCGTCCCATCCCGCAACGAGTCGTTCGGGCTCGTCGCCGCCGAGGCCCAAGCCTGTGGGACGCCGGTGGTAGCGGCGAGCGTGGGCGGGTTGCGTACGGCGGTGGCCGACGGCTCGTCCGGCCTTCTGGTCGGCTCGCACGATCCCGACCGACTGGGCGGACTCGCCTGGGCCGGCTGCTCGCGTCGCCCCCGCCGAGCTCGAGCGGCTCGGTCGCGGTGCTCGGCTGCACGCCCGACGATTCGGCTGGGATGCCACCGCGCAGGGCACGCTGGACTGCTACGTCGACGCCCGCGCCGCCCGTGAGCGCCAGCTGTTCTCGTCCCTGACTCTCGCTCAGTAGCGTGTCGCGCATGTCGAGCGGACGCGAACGTGCCATGGCCGTGGTGGTGGAGGCATTGGACGGCACCGGGCTGGAGTGGCGCGAGGAGCACCCCGGACGGTTCACCGTCGACCTGCCGGGGGAGAAGAAGAGGCAGACCACCACCACCCTCGACGTCGGCGAGCACAGCGTGCGGGTCAGCGCCTTCGTCGTACGGCACCCCGACGAGAACCACGCCGGGGTTCACCACTGGCTGCTGGAGCGCAACGCGCGACTCGCGGGCATCGCGTTCACCATCGACCCGGTCGGTGACGTCTACCTGATCGGACGGCTGCCGCTGTCATGCGTGAGCGCGGACGAGATCGATGCCGTTCTCGGCTCGGTGCTCGAGACGGCTGACTCGTCGTTCAACACGTTGCTCGACCTCGGGTTCTCGACCGCGATCAGGGCCGAGTGGGAGTGGCGCCTGTCGCGCGGGGAGTCGACGGCCAACCTGGCTGCCTTCGAGCACCTGCGCCCGCAGTAGCGGCTCGGCGTCCGGGCGACGGGGGAGGAAGAGCGTCACCCGGTCGTGCATGGCTCGTCGACGATGGCGACGTCGGCGGCGCGGCCAGCGGTTGGACCGTCAGCGTGGGAGCGACGTCGGAGTCCGGCTCGACGAACTCACGGGACACCGTCAGGGGGTCCGCGGCAGCAGGTCGACCGTGACGACTGTGGCGGGACGCCCCTGCTCCAAGAAGGTCCGTCGGGGACGACGACGGTCGCAACAAGGACATCGGGACCGTGGCGTCGATGGGAAGGACCTGCACCTGAGGCGTGAGATCGGGCTCGGGCCGGTCGGGGCCCTACCAAGGACGAAGGGTCGAGGTCGGCGTCGGCAGGTATCGCGCTCGTGAGCGTGACAGAGACAGTGGAAGTGGCCAGACCGTCGACTGGGCATCGCCCGACCTCGTATCGCATCTGGCGTTCGAGGTAGGCGTCGAGCTTCGACCCGGACGCGTTGATGACCACCGGGTGCACGTCGCGACCATCAGTCGAGCCGAGAGATGCGGCCGTCGGCAACCGAAGAAGAACGCTTTGCTCCTTCGGCCGCGGGCTCCACAGCTGCAGTCGTCCCTCGCTCACGATCGCACTGACTGCGGCAACCAGCCGATCCGCAGCGACGTCGCCGGATGTGATCCTGTCGAACACCGCCGTCGCGACGGCCTCCTGGAAGACCTTGCGCTCCTCGCGGTCCGGGTACGCTTCGTAGACGCCGGACAGGGCGAAGTCGACTGCCGCCGGGCCGTCGAGCGTGCGACCGTCCGGCAGGGTGATGGGGCCGGTGCAGTGATGAGCGCGCCGAACGCCACGACGCGGTGCCCAGACGACGCGGCGTGCGCGAAGGAGTCGGCGAGAAGGCCGCCACAGGACGCCAGCGCGGGGAAGTGCGGGGAGACGTTGCTGTTGGTGAACAGGCGTGGGTCCTGGCCGTAGCGGGGCACGTACTCCACGCCGAGGTCAGGCAGCTCGGGCAGGACTGTCGAAGTCGGTGTTGCTGCCGGTGCGGCCCAAGATCAGCTGGCCGTCGTCGGCGCGCAGCACGACAAAGTTGCCAGGTAGCCCACCGGTGCCGCGTGCTTCGGCCGGCGTCTGCAGCCCGACGAACCAGCGACGCGGACCGTCCGCTCCCAGCAGCGCAGGCAGCACGTCGGCGGCGGCTGCGGCGGTGTCGAGGGCGGTCGCCGCCTCGGTGAGCTGGTCGGTGGCGTCTGCGCGCTGGGCGTCCAGGGAGGCCGGAACCCAGGCGCCGTCCGCGGCCGTCGGCGCTGTCGCGATCTCGGCCGCCGCGGCGTCCAGGTCGGCCGAGGCCAGCGACAAGGGCCCTGCGGCGGCGCGGATCTCGTCCACCGCGATGCGGCCGTCGGAGTACAGGCTCGCCGGGTCGAGCACGTCGGACACCTCCAGCAGCGGGGTCAACCCGTCAGCGGCGGTGGCCAGCGCCGACGCCGTGACCCGAGCCACCTCGGGGGTGTCCCCGACGTAGGGGATGGCGGCCACTAACCCCCACCCCGGACCGTCGAGAGCGTCGTCCGCACGGAGCGCAGCGTCCTGCGCGTCGGCGGCCGCCGAGCGCAGCGCGGGCACGTCGGTGACGTCAATCGCCACCTGGACGTCGTCCGCGGCCGCCTGCAGGTCGTCCACGGCGGCCAGAGCGCGCGAGCCCGTGAAAGCCATCCACAGCCCAGCCCCCACGACGACGATCAGCGCCAGCGGGACGACCACGCGCAGCACCCGTCCGATCACCGGACAACGGTAAGCGAGCAACACCCAAACTCAGGACGCACCAGCGGGGGCGCTCACTACTCTCGAACCCATGACTGAGGGCACGCACCGACTGATCCTGCTGCGCCACGGCGAGAGCGACTGGAACGCCAAGAACCTGTTCACCGGGTGGGTCGACGTCGACCTCACCGAGAAGGGACGCGCTGAGGCCGAGCGCGGCGGCCACATGCTCGTCGAGCGTGACGTGCTGCCCGACGTGGCGCACACGTCGGTGATGCGGCGCGCGATCCGCACGACCGAGATGGCCATGCATGCCGCTGACCGGCACTGGATCCCGGTTCGCCGGCACTGGCGCCTCAACGAGCGCCACTACGGCGGGTTGCAGGGCAAGGACAAGAAGGAGACCCTCGAGCAGTACGGCGAGGAGCAGTTCATGCTCTGGCGCCGCTCCTACGACACCCCGCCGCCGCCCATCGAGGCGCACTCGGAGTTCAGCCAGTTCGACGACCCGCGCTACGCAGGGCTGCCGACGGAGATCCGTCCGCTCACCGAGTGCCTCAAGGACGTCGTCGGCCGGATGCTGCCGTACTGGTACGACGCGATCATCCCCGACCTGGCAGCCGGCAACACCGTGCTGGTCGGAGCGCACGGCAACTCGCTGCGCGCTCTGGTCAAGCACCTGGACGACATCTCCGACGAGGCGATCGTCGGGCTGAACATCCCCACCGGCATCCCGCTGCTGTACGAGCTGGACGACAACTACCACCCGATCACCCCGGGCGGGGAGTACCTCGACCCTGACGCGGCGGCAGCCGCAGCGGCGGCAGTGGCCAACCAAGGCCGCTAGGCACGGGCCCCCACGAGCGGCGGGCCCTGCTAGCGGGAGGGGACCCCGAGGCGTTCGTACGACCCGGTGATCAGGTACCGGACGTGGGCGGCGATCAGAACGGCGTGGTCGCCGAACCGCTCGTAGTAGCGGCCCATCAGCGCGAGGTCGACGGCCTGCTCGGCGGTGCCGGGCCACGTGTGGTCGAGAACCACCAAGAACATCGAACGGTGCAGCCGGTCGATCTCGTCGTCGTCGCGCTTGATCTCGTCGCACAGCTCGATGTCGCGGGACGCCAGCAGCAGCCCGGTCTTCTCCGCGATCGTCTGGGCCTTCGACCCCAGCCCGGCGAACGTGTCGGCCAAGGGGTCGGGGACGGCGCGATCGGGGTAGCGCCGGCGCGCGATCTTCGCGATGTGCGCGGCGAGGTCGCCCATGCGCTCCACGTCGGTGGTGATGCGAAGAGCAGCCACCAGGCTGCGCATGTCGGTCGCAACCGGGCCCTGGCGGGTCATCAGGTCGATGATGCTCTCGTCAGTCGCGGCCTGGAGCGCGTTGACCGCCTTGTCGGCGGTGACACAGCGCTCGGCCCTCTCAAGGTCAGCGGTGAGCAGCGACGCAGTGGCCTCGCCGACCATGTCGGCGACCAACCCGGTCATGGTCACGAGCTGGTCCACGACGTGGTCCATGCGCTCGTGAAATGCGGTGCGCATCTGTGCCATGCCTCCCAGTGCTCGGACCGTCGACAGCGTACGTCCGCCCGGGATCGCCCCGCGATCGCAGCGTGAACTCCAGATCAAGTCTCAATGAACTTGCAGGTCAGCGATATCCCTGGGGGCGGCGCCTTCCCGGTCAACACCGGCACGGGGCCTACCATCGGCCTTGTGTCGTCCCTCGCCGTCGTGGCCGTCGCCGTGGCAGCGCTCGCCGTCGGTCTGGCCGTCGGGGCATGGCTGCGCGGCACCGTCGGGCGTCGCCACGAGCATGACGAGGAACGGCCCCCGGTCGAGGTGGCGGCGGTGCTCGGCGCCTTGCGCGCTACCGCGATCCTGCTGGACGAGAACCTCGACCTGATCGAGCTCAGTCCGTCCGCCTACGCCTACCGGCTGGTGCGGCCCGGCGGCATGGTGCACCCCGACCTGGTCCGTCTGGCCACCGCGGCGCAGCGCTCGAGCCGACCTCAGGTGTCTGACCTCACCCTGGAACGCGGACGTGGCGACGCCCCGTCGGTGCTCGCCGTCCGAGCCACCGAGCTGCCCGGCGGGGCGTTGCTGCTGCTGTGCGAGGACCGCACCCAGGCGAGCCGCGCCGACGAGGCTCGGCGTGACTTCGTCGCGAACATCTCCCACGAGCTCAAGACGCCGATCGGCGCGATCGGGCTGCTGACGGAGGCTGTCGAGGACGCCGCGGACGACCCCGAGTCGGTGCACCGGTTCGCCAAGCGGTTGCAGCGTGAGTCAGCGCGCCTCGCCAAGCTCGTCAACGAGATCATCGACCTGTCGCGTCTGCAGTTCGACAACCCGGTGGAGTCGGCCAGTGCCGTCGCGGTGGACGGCGTGATCGCCGAGGCCCTCGACCGGGTGCGCTCGGTGGCCGAGGCCAAGAACATCCGCCTTGTGCGCGGAGGCCCACGGGGGCTCGAGGTGATCGGCGACAAGGTCCAGCTGGTGACGGCCGTCAACAACCTGATCGACAACGCGGTGGCCTACAGCCCGGAGCACACGCGGGTCGCCGTCGGGGTGCGCGAGCGTGCGGACGCGGTGGAGATCACCGTCAGCGACCAGGGCATCGGCATCCCGGAAGAGGAGGTCGCTCGCATCTTCGAGCGCTTCTACCGCGTCGACCAGGCCCGGTCGCGAGCCACCGGGGGAACCGGGCTCGGCCTGTCAATCGTCAAGCACATCGCCGCGGCGCACGGGGGCGACGTGAGCGTGTGGAGCTCGCACGGCGCAGGATCCACCTTCACGCTGCGCCTTCCACGGCATCCTGTGTCTGCAAGCACCGCCGAACCCGACCGGCCCGCCGCCGGTGTGCCCGCCGACGTCACGAAGGGAACCCCGTGACCCACGTACTGGTTGTCGAGGACGAGGAGTCGATCAGCGACGCCCTGTCGTACCTGCTGCGCAAGGAGGGCTACGACGTGACGGTGGCCGGCGACGGTGACACCGCGCTCAGCGAGTTCGACCGCACCGGGCACGACCTCGTCCTGCTCGACCTGATGCTGCCCGGCATGTCCGGCACTGAGGTGTGCAAGGCCCTGCGAACCCGCTCGAGCGTCCCGGTGATCATGGTGACGGCCAAGGACAGCGAGGTCGACAAGGTGGTCGGGCTCGAGCTGGGTGCGGACGACTACGTCACCAAGCCCTTCTCGTCGCGCGAGCTGGTTGCCCGGGTGCGGGCGGTGCTGCGGCGGGGGGCGGTCGAGGACGACCTGGCCTCGAGCGTGGTCGAGGCCGGACCGGTGCGGATGGACGTCGAGCGCCACGTGGTGACCGTGGACGGGCAGAAGACCAAGCTGCCGCTCAAGGAGTTCGAGCTGCTCGAGCTGCTGCTGCGCAACGCCGGGCGGGTGCTGACCCGTGGGCAGCTGATCGACCGCGTCTGGGGCGCGGACTACGTCGGCGACACCAAGACGCTGGACGTTCACGTCAAGCGGCTGCGGGCGAAGGTCGAGCCCGACCCGGGCGTGCCGCGCCACATCGTGACGGTGCGCGGGCTGGGCTACAAGTTCGAGCCGTAGGTTCTACGCGCAGCGCCGTCGGCCGCCTGCCTACTCTGCGCCTTCGTCGTCCTCGATCGTCTCGAGCTCCTGCGTGCTCTCGGCCTCATCGACCTCGGCGGCGGCGCTCTCGGGGCCGGACTCGGCGTAGTCGCCCTCCGCTGCACGAACGATCGCGTCCAGCTCGGCCGCGGGGGCGGTGTCGAAGATGATGGTCACGGGGACGACGATTCCGGGCTCGATGTTCGCGCCGTCCACCTGGGCTCGTGCCTCGCCGGGCGGACCGAGGCGCACGGCCTGCGCGGGGGCGACCTCGAGGTCGCCTATCAGGGTGGCGCTGCGGCCGTCGACCTCGATGCTCGCCACGGCGTCGACGTCGGGGCTCGTGTTGACGAACGTCCCGGTGACGGTGGCGTCCGTGCCGTCGGAGACGATGAGCACGTCGCGGATGGCCATGCCGTTCAGGGACTCCTCGGCGGTGTTGCCGGCGCCATCCGTCGGGTCGTACCAGTCCTGCGTCTGCGCGTTGATGTTGGTGCCGCACCCCGTGAGGGCGGTAGTAGCAGCTACCGCCGCGAGGACGGTCACCAGTCGGCGGGAGCTCAGCGGCGTCAGGCGTGTCACGGTGACGAAGCGTAGTAGGCGCCGGGCGTCGACCACGCGACAACCGGGTCACGACCGTGTCACACCACGGGGGTCACGCCCAGGCTCAGGCCGGGTCGGCACCGCTCGCGGCGCGCGAGAGCACCGACTGAAGCTGGATGCCAGGGGGCGGGTCGACTACGACCTCGTGGATGCGGCCGTCGCGCCCGACCACCACGACGGCCGGGTCGGCCTTGGCGGGCAGGCCGAGGGAGTCGGCGATCGCCGAGGCCGGATCGATGACGACGGGCGTGGTGCCGGCGGCGATACCGTCGGAGGTCTCCTCCAGCAACGCAGCACGTTCAGGCGGCCCGACGAGTCCCAGCCGCAGACGATAGGCCTGCGCCTGCAGGTGCAAGGAATCGAGCAGGGCGGCGTCGACGCCCGCGGCGGGGACGAGGACGAGCACGGCGGGGCGCAGGTCACGAGACGGCACGGTGGCGCCGCCCACCTCGACGATCGCGCGGGGAAGCAGACCGCCGACCTGCCCGTCGGGGGCCTGCGTCGTGGCCAATGCAGCGGGGCCGAGCGCCGTCGGTGTCGCGGGCCGAACCGTCGTGGCCAGGCTTGCGAGAAAGGCGACCAGGAGCACCGCGACGAGCAGCATCGGCCCGATGCGCCCTGCGACGCGCCAGGGCGTCGACCGACCGGGACCGAGCCAGGGAGCAGGGCGGCCAACCCTCTGCTGCTGCGCCCGCCAGGCCCAGGTGTCGGCTTCGAGCGCGGACGCGTCGTCCGGGATGTGCACCTTGTCGGGGTCGGGCAGCGCGCCGGGACCAGGTCCCTGCTCGAGCCCTCCAGACATGCCCCCAGCATGACCGCTACGACCGACGATGGAAACCCCGCGACGCGGATGACGCGCGTGACGGTGATCGCGCGTTGCATGCGATTCGCGGTTTGTCAAGCCCCTGACCTGCAGCGATGTTCCGCAACCGGGCAGACGGGACGTTCGGGGCGTGTTACGATTAGGTCACCGAAAGGGGTCAGCACTCTATGGCTTTCAATGTCGGCGAGACCGTCGTTTACCCCCACCACGGGGCTGCTCTCATCGAGGCAATCGAGTCGCGCGCCATCAAGGGCGTGGAACGAACCTACCTCGTTCTCAAGGTCGCCCAAGGCGACCTCACCGTCCGTGTTCCGGCTGACAACGTCGATCTTGTCGGTGTGCGGGACGTGGTGAATCGCGAAGGCCTCGACAAGGTCTTCGAAGTTCTCCGCGAGCCGTACGTCGAAGAACCGACCAACTGGTCACGCCGCTACAAGGCCAACCTCGAGAAGCTCGCCTCCGGCGACGTCATCAAGGTGGCCGAGGTCGTGCGTGACCTCACCCGCCGCGAAGGCGGACGCGGTCTGTCGGCCGGCGAGAAGCGCATGCTCGCCAAGGCGCGCCAGGTGCTGATCAGCGAGCTCGCGCTGGCTGAGAAGACCAACGAGGACAAGGCTGAGGCCGTGCTCGACGAGGTTCTCGCCAGCTGAGCACCGCCGCAGTCGTCCCGGCCGCCGGACGCGGGGAGCGTCTGGGGGCGGGTGGTCCCAAGGCGCTGGCGCACCTTCACGGTGAGCCGCTGATCGTGCACTCGGTGCGGCTGCTTGCCGCGGCCGGGCCTGTCGAGTGGGTCGTCGTGGCTGCACCGCCTGACGATGTGGCACACGTGCGCAGCGTGGTCGACCAGCTCGATCTGGCCGCTGCGGTGAGCGTGGTGGCTGGGGGTCCGACACGGTCACGCTCGGTGCTGAACGCGCTGATGACGCTCGGCCCGGACGTCGACGTGGTGCTCGTCCACGACGCGGCCCGACCGCTGACACCGGTCGGTCTCGTGGAGTCGGTCGACGCCGCGGTGCGCGCCGGGCTCGATGCCGTCGTGCCGGGTCTGCCCGTGGTGGACACAGTGAAGCGGGTCGCCTCCGACGACGGCGTGGCGCGGGTGGTCGGCACCGTCGACCGGGCGCCGCTGCGCGCCATCCAGACCCCGCAGGGGTTTCGCCGCGACGTGCTCGACCGGGCCTACGCGAGTGCCGTCGCCGACGGATGTCTCGATGCCACCGACGACGCGGGGCTTGTGGAACGCCTCGGGGTGGCCGTGGCGGTCGTGCCCGGCGACGAGGCCGCCTTCAAGGTGACCCGACCGCTCGACCTCGTGCTGGCTGACGCCGTGCTCACCCAGCGTGCTGCCGCGCACGGCGGCCTCTCGTGAGTGCGCCGGTGGTGCCCCGCGTCGGGGTCGGGGTTGACGTGCACCCGCTCGAGGCGGGTCGTCCGTGCTGGGTGGCCGGGCTGCTGTGGGAGTCCGAGCCTGCCGGCTGCGCAGGGCACTCCGACGGTGACGTCGCGGCGCACGCGGCGTGTGACGCGCTGCTCTCGGCATCCGATCTGGGCGACCTCGGTGCGGTCGTCGGCACCGACCGCCCGGAGTGGGCGGGCGCCAGCGGTGTCGCGCTGCTGGCCGAGGTCGCCCGTGTCGTGCGCGTGGCCGGATTCGAGATCGGCAACGTGTCGGTGCAGGTGGTGGGCAACCGCCCGAAGATCGGCGCGCGGCGGGCCGAGGCGCAGGACGTGCTGGGCTCCGCGGTGGGGGCGTCGGTGTCGGTTGCCGGGACGACCTCCGATGGACTTGGCCTGACCGGTCGCGGCGAGGGGATCGCCGCGATCGCGACGGCGCTGGTGTGGCCCTCGGCGTGACGTCGCTCCCGCTGCCGGACGCTGCTCGCGCCGCCGTGGACGGGCTGAGCTTCGCCACCCTCGCCACGCTGGAGCCGGACGGCTCGCCGCACACGTCCGTCGTCTGGATCGCGCGCGAGGGCGACACCCTCGTCTTCTCCACCGTGCTCGGACGGCGCAAGGCCCACAACATGGCCCGCGACCCTCGGGTGTCGGTGCTCGTGCTCGATGCAGCCAACCCCTATCGCTACCTCGAGGCGCGCGGCCGGGTGACGATGAGCGAGCAGGGCGGGCGGGCGCTGATCGACGCGCTGGCCGCGAAGTACCGCGGGCTCGAGCGCTACCCCTGGGACGACGGCACGTCCAACGTGCGCGTCGTCTGTCGGGTCGAGGCCGACAAGGTCGTCTGGCACGGCTGAGCCCGCGGGCTGCGGGCTGGGTGGCCGGCCCCGTCCCGCTGCCCGGCCCCGCCAGGTGCCCGGCCCGCCAGCTGCCCCGCGATCTTGGCGTACCGGCCGCATGGACGCGCCCGTGCGGCCCAGCCGCCAAGATCGCGCGCTGCTGAAGGGGGTGGAGGGCGGCGGCGTCCGGCTGGGGGCTGCGGGGTGGCCGGCCCCGCCCCACACCCGCCCCACGTCCCCGCACCACCGGCGATCTTGGCGCAGGAGCCACAACGCGGTTCGCATGCGGCGTATCCGCCAAGATCGCGACCAAGCACGGCGCAGGCGCCAAGATCGCGCGCGGGATGCGCGGCGCGGCTCGGGTGGCTTCGGGCGCCGTAGGCTGGTGACGTGGCGCTTCACCTCTACGACACCGCGCAGCGGGCCGTCCGACCGTTCGAGCCCCTCGAACCCGGCAAGGTCGGCATCTACCTGTGTGGAGCCACCGTGCAGGCGGCGCCGCACATCGGGCACATCCGCTCGGGGCTGGTGTTCGACGTGCTCCAGCGGTGGCTCGAGGCCAGCGGCTACCAGACCACGTTCATCCGCAACGTGACCGACATCGACGACAAGATCCTTCAGAAGTCTGCCGAGGCCGGGGTGCCGTGGTGGGCGTGGGCTACGCGCTTCGAGCGCACGTTCACCGACGCCTACGACGTGCTCGGCTGCCGCCAACCCACCCACGAGCCGCACGCCACCGGGCACGTGACCGAGATGATCGCGCTCATGGACGCGCTCATCGAAGCCGGGCACGCCTACGCGCCGTCCGACGGCTCGGGCGACGTGTACTTCGACGTTCGGTCGTGGCCCCGCTACGGCGAGCTGTCGGGCCAGCGTGTGGACGAGATGGAGTCGGCCGTCGACGCCGACCCTCGAGGCAAGCGTGACCCGCGTGACTTCGCCCTGTGGAAGGGCGCCAAGCCCGGCGAGCCCGAGTCGGCGTCGTGGCCGACCCCGTGGGGGGTCGGCCGTCCCGGATGGCACCTGGAGTGCTCGGCGATGGCGGGCAAGTACCTGGGCGACACGTTCGACATCCACGGCGGCGGGCTCGACCTGCGCTTCCCGCACCACGAGAACGAGCTTGCGCAGTCGGCGGCTGCCGGACGTGGCTTCGCCCGCTACTGGATGCACAACGCCTGGGTGACCACCTCGGGGGAGAAGATGAGCAAGTCGCTCGGCAACTCGCTGCTGGTGAGCGAGGTCGTGCGCCGTGTACGCCCGATCGAGCTGCGCTACTACCTGGTCGCCCCGCACTACCGCAGCAACATCGAGTTCAGCGAGGAGTCGATGGCCGAGGCCGGGGTCGGCTTTCGGCGCATCGAGGGATTTCTGGAACGGGCCGTCGAAGTGACCGGAGCGGTCGAGCCGGGGTCGGTGCCGGCGGGCTTCGCGGCGGCGATGGACGACGATCTCGGCGTGCCCGCAGCCGTGGCAGCCGTGCACGATGCAGTGCGCGAGGGCAACGGCCTGCTGGCCTCCGGCGACTCCGATGCGCTGCGTTCGGTGGTGGGCAGCGTCCGGGCCATGCTGGACGTGCTCGGGCTCGACCCGTTCGCCGAGCCGTGGGCGTCACGCGCCGGCGGCGAGGGCGACCGGTTGCGCACGGTGGTGGACGGACTCGTCGCGATGCTTGTCGACCAGCGGGCCGCGGCCCGCGCGGCAGGCGACTACGCCACGGCCGACGCCATTCGCGATCGACTGACGGCGATGGGCGTTGCCGTCGAAGACACTCAAGCCGGCGCCCGGTGGACGATCGAGGTGGGCACGTAGTGGCAGGCAACTCGCAACGACAAGGGTCGCGACGCAACCCGGGCACGAAGAAGGGCGCCACAGCAGGCACCGGTGGCAAGGGCCGCCGCTCGTTGGAGGGCAAGGGTCCGACGCCGAAGGCCGAGGAGCGTCCGGGGCACGTGGCCTACCGGCGCGCGAAGCGGGCGGGCTCGGGCAAGGGATCGTCCGGCCGCAGCGGAACGGGAGGACGCGGATCCGGGTCGAAGGGCAAGCCCACCACCGAGGTAGTCGCCGGGCGCAACCCCGTGGTCGAGGCGATGCGCGAGTCGGTGCCCGCCACGGCGTTGCTCGTGGCCGAGCGGATCGACAGCGACGACCGGGTCAAAGAGGCCCTCAAGCTCGCCGCCGACAGGGGCCTGCCGGTTCTGGAGTCGCCCCGCGCCGAGCTCGACCGCCTCGCCGGCGACGCCCGGCACCAGGGGCTGGCGCTGCAGGTGCCGCCGTACACCTACGCCCACCCGAACGCCCTGCTCGACCGCGCGCTCGACTCCGACGAGCCGGCGCTGGTCGTCGCACTCGACGGCGTGACCGACCCGCGCAACCTGGGCGCGGTCGTGCGCAGCGCGGGGGCTTTCGGGGCGCACGGCGTGCTCGTGCCGGAGCGGCGCTCAGCCGGCATGACCGCGTCGGCGTGGCGCACGTCGGCGGGCGCGGCGGCGCGCGTCCCGGTGGCTCGGGCGACAAACCTGGCGCGGGCGCTGGCGGCGTACCGCAAGGCGGGACTGTTCGTGGTCGGGCTCGACGGGGACGGCGACGGGGACGTGGGGGCGCTCGAGCTGGCGACCGAGCCGCTGGTGCTCGTGACGGGCTCGGAGGGCAAGGGGCTCTCGCGGGTCGTGCGCGAGCAGTGCGACGTGGTGGCGCGCATCCCGATCGGGGGAGACGTCGAGTCGCTCAACGCGTCCGTCGCGACGGGCATCGCGCTGTACGCAGTGGCGCAGGCTCGGCGAGCCATTACCGCCTGAGGGTCAGTTCTCGTCCAGCTCGTCCCACGGGAGGCGGAAGGGCTGGGTGTCTTCCATGTCATCGGAGACGGTGACCGGCTCGCCCGGGCGCACCGCGCTGCCCAGCACAGCCGCCTCGTCAGGCTTGTGGGCGAGCACGTCGCTGAGGTACGAGGCGACGGCCTCGTCCAGCGGAACCTGGTGCCCTCGCTGCTCCGACAGGTACCAGCGGTGCTCGAGCACCTCGTGGAACACCTCGGCCGGCTCGAGCTTGCCACGCATCTCCCGCGGGATCGCGGCGACCACGGGCTGGTAGACGTTCGACACCCACTCGTGGGCGACCAGCGACTCCACCTCGGCCTGCCGGTCGGTGGACGCCACGTAGGCGTCGAGGTCGTTGAGCAGCCGACGGGCCTGGTTCTCCTCCGCATCGATGCCGGTCAGACGCATCAGCCGGCGGGAGTGGTGCCCGGCGTCGACGACCTTGGGCTGGATGCGGACGGTGCGTCCGCCGATGTCGGTCACGATGGTCAGCTCGTCCACGTCGAAGCCGAGCGAGTTGAGCCGTTCGATGCGCTGGGCCACGCGCCAACGCTCGCCGAAGGCGAACTGCTCGACCCCCGTGAGCTCGTCCCACAGATGGTCGTAGCGCGTGCGCACCTCCGCGGCCAGCTCGATCGGATCCAGGTGCTCGTCCAGCACCCCGCCCGCCTGAAGGTCCATCAGCTCGCCGGCGATGTTGAGGTGCGCGGTCTCGATGTCGTTCGTGCGCTGGCCATCGCTGAGCGTCGGGTGCAGGTCGCCTGTTTCGGCGTCGACCAGGTAGGCAGCGAACGCGCCAGCGTCGCGCCGGAACAGCGTGTTCGACAGCGAGCAGTCGTTCCAGACGAAGCCGGTGAGGTGCAGTCGCCCGATCAGCGCGACGAGGGCATCGAGCAGCCGGTCGACCGTGTCGGGGCGCAGGTTGCCGGAGAACACTGCGCGATACGGCAGCGACCATGTGAGGTGCCGCGTGATGAGCATCGAGTCCAGCGGCGAGCCGTCGGGTGCTTCACGTCCAGTGACCACCCCGACCGGGGTGACGGATGGGACGTCCGTGCGCTCGAGGTCACGCAGCAGGCGGTACTCGCGTAGCGCGTACGACTCGACGATCTCTTTGAACGCGTACACCTTCGTGTTGATGCGGACAAAGCGCACGACGTGGCGCGAGATGCCCCGTGGCAGGGCGACCAGGTACCACGACGGCCACTCCTCCAGCGGCATGTCCCACGGCAGGTCGATGAGCTCGGTCTGCTCGTTGGGGTTGGCCTGGATGGTGAGCTCCACCGGCAACCTCCTGGTGCTGCGGACGCCGACGGCGCCGGGCCTCAGGGCGAAGCCGGCGCCGTCGTGCGTTGAAGAAGAAGCAGTGAGCCTGTCAGCGGGTGACGGCGGTGAGCTCTCCAGACTCCTCGCTGATCCGCTGACCGTTGGATGCCGAGAAGAAGTGCATCTTGTCCGCCTTCGGGCGCAGCCAGATCTGGTCGCCCTTGCGGGGGGCGTCATGCGGGTCGATGCGAGCGATGAGGTTGTCGCTGTGCAGCACCGAGGTCTCCCCGGCCGGCGCGCCGTAGACGAAGGCGTCCGAACCGAGCTCCTCCACGATGTCGACGTCGACCGGGAAGGCGTTCTCGGAGTTCGGGTCGGCCAGCTCGACACCCTCTGGGCGCCATCCGACGGTGATCTTGCCGTCGGCACGCGCGGTGTTGAGCACCGGAGCCGGCAGGGCGAGCGAGCCGTACGGTGCCACGGCCTTCTCATCCTTGATGTCGAACTCGGCGATGTTCATGGCCGGCGAGCCGATGAAGCCCGCTACGAAGATGTTCCCGGGCCGGTCGTACAGGTTCAACGGGCTGTCGACCTGCTGCAGCAGGCCGTCCTTGAGCACCGCGACCCGGTCGCCCATGGTCATGGCCTCGATCTGGTCGTGTGTCACGTAGAGGGTGGTGATGCCGAGGCGGCGCTGGAGCGAGGCGATCTGGGTACGGGTGGAGACGCGCAGCTTGGCGTCGAGGTTCGACAGCGGCTCGTCCATGAGGAACACCTGCGGCTGACGCACGATCGCGCGGCCCATGGCGACGCGCTGGCGCTGGCCACCGGAGAGCGCCTTGGGCTTGCGCTCGAGGTACTGCTCGAGGTCGAGGATCTTGCCTGCCTCTTCGACGCGGGTGCGGATCTCGTCCTTCGGGGTGCCCTTGATCTTGAGCGCGAAGCCCATGTTCTCGGCCACGGTCATGTGCGGGTACAGCGCGTAGTTCTGGAACACCATCGCGATGTCGCGGTCTTTCGGTGCCAGGTGGGTGACGTCGCGGTCACCGATGTGCACGGCGCCGGAGGTCACTTCCTCCAGGCCGGCGAGCATGCGCAGGGCGGTCGACTTGCCGCAGCCGGACGGGCCGACGAGAACCAAGAACTCGCCGTCCTCGATGTCGAGGTTCAGCTTGTCGACGGCTGCGTTGTCGGCGCCGGGGTAGACCCGCGACGCCTCGTTGTACTGGACAGTTGCCATGGGGCACCTTGCCTTCCACCGGCAGGTACGTGCCGGACGATCCGTGGTGGAGAGGGACAACGTTCATCTTGCCGTAAACCGGCCGTCAGCGACATGGAATCGGCGTGGCGACTCGCACCGATCTGTTTCCGCCGCCGACGAGCAGGCGGAGTCAGCCCTTGACTGACCCCGCAAGGAGGCCGCTCGCGATGTAGCGCTGGGCGAAGAAGAAGATGATGGTCGGTGGGATGGCGCCCAGGATCGCGCCTGCGGCGAACGTTCCCCAGTCCTGCTCGAACTGCCGGGAGATGAACTCGTACAGCCCGACCGGCAGCGTCTGGACATCCGGGTTGTCCCCAAGCACGGTCCGCGCGATGAGGTAGTCGTTGGCAGTCGCGATGTAGGACAGCATGCCGACGACAGCGATGATCGGGGTGACCAGCGGCAGGATCAGGGTGAAGAACGTACGGGCGTGCCCGGCTCCGTCCACCTTTGCCGACTCGTCGATGTCGCGGGGGATGGTGTCGAAGAAGCCCTTCATCAGCCAGGTGTTCACTCCCAGGGCACCACCGAGGTAGACCAGGATGAGGCCGAGCAGCGTGCCGAGACCGATCGCGGGGAAGTACTCCTGGAACGACAGCAGCAGAGCGAAGATCGCGATGTAGGCAAGCAGCTGCGGGAACATTTGCACGAGCAGCAGGCCGAACAGGCCACCGCGCCTCCCGCGGAAACGGAAGCGGCTGAACGCGTAGGCGGCGAGCGCGCACAGGGCCGCAGTCAGAACCGCCGTCGTTGTGCCCACGATGAGAGAGTTGATCCACCAGCGTTCGTAGTTGGTCGTCTCGAACAGGTCCTGGTAGTTGGACAGCGTGATCGAGGAGAAGAGCTCGTTGGACCCGACCAGCGTCCCAGAGGAGTTCAGTGAGGCGCTGACCAGGTACACGATGGGGAACAAGGCGAAGACGACGAGTGCGAGCGTGGCGAGGTGACGCCACCCGGTGTCGCGGAACCAGCGCATGTCAGTCGATCTCCTCGAAGGTCTGGGTTCGCTTGAAGCCGATGTAGGAGATGCCGGCGATGAGTATGAAGATCACCACTGCGATTGCCGAGGCAAACCCGTACTCCCTGAAGGACCCGGAGAAGGCGAGTTTGTCGACGAAGGTGATCAGGATGTCGGTGGCTCCGTAGCTGACGGCGGCTGTCGTGTCGGTCGGGCCGCCATCGGTGAGGAACCGGATCACGTTGTAGTTGTTGAAGTTGAACGCGAACGACGCGATGAGCAACGGCGACACCGCGACGAGCAACAACGGCCACTTCACCTGCCAGAACGTCTGTGTCACCGAGGCGCCGTCGACCTTGGCGGCCTCGAGAACGTCGTCCGGGATGGCCGTCAGAGCCCCGGTACTGACGATGAGGAAGTAGGGGAATCCAAGCCAAAGCTGCACGAACACGACGGAGAACCTCGCCAGCCACGGGTCGCTGAGCCAGGCGATGTCAGCGCCGTTGAGGAGCACTTGGTTGACGAAGCCGAACTGAGTGTTCAGCATGCCCTGCCACACCAACGTGGTGAGGAAGGCGGGGATGGCGTAGGGAAGAATCAGGATCGAGCGGTAGAAGCGCGTGCCCCTCATAGTCTTGTGCTGCAACGTCATGGCGCCCAGCAGACCGAGCGCGAAAGGCAGCACGACGGACAGCGCCCCGAACACCAGGTTCCAGACGAACACCTCCAGGAACGGCTGGCGGATGCGCTCGTCGGTGATGATGCGGGTGTAGTTGTCCAAGCCGACGAACACCTGCCACCCCGGCCGGATGGCCTGCCCGGTCTCCTCGCTGACGAAGACGCCGCGCTCGTCGTCGGCCACGAACGCTTCGCCCGTCTGGGTGTTCGTGAGCGTGTCAGCGGTCTCCTCGTAGACGAGCGTGGGTGCGAACACGGCGGCGGTGCTTGTGGTGATCGCGCGGATGCTCCCGTCGTCGACATCGTCACTGATGGGCACCCGCAGACTGGTCACCTCGTCCTGCACCTCGAGGATCTCCGCCAGACCTAGCTCGGTGAACTGGCCTAGCTCGACGGGCTCCAAAGGACGGTCGGCGAAGCCAGCGGATAGGTCTCCGGTCTCGGGGTCCACGACTTGGAACCCGATCTCTCGGCCGGCCCGGATGACGGTCAGATCCAGGGTCGGCGCGCCCTCGACACGCACTTCGTTGCGGCCGACGAGGTTCTCGATCGCGCCCTCCTTCGTCCCCTGGTTGCCGTCACCGAAGTTCGTGAACGACAGCGTCAGGGTGTAGGCGACGACGAAGACCTGGTAGATGAGCAGAAAGACCAGGCCGGGCACGAGGTACTTGGCGGGTATGGTGCGCGCCGAGAGGTACGCCCAGTTGACCATGACCGTGAGGGCGGCGAGGGCTGCCAGGTAACCCCACGCCTCGTTGGCCCAGAGTGTCAGGGCGCCGAAAATGGCCAGAGCGTCGACGATCGCGAGGCCGCCGATCTTGGCGACGAGGGCGACTCCTGTCGAGCCGCCGAACCACATCTGCCCCTTGGGCCGTTTGGGCGGCTGCGCTGGCTCCTTCTCCGTCTCCGTCGCCTGGGTGTCCGACATCTGCCCTCCCACGAACGCTGTCCATGCGGCGGGCCGTGCCCGCTGTAGCTGAGGCTAGTAGGTCGAACCGCCACAAATGCTGAAAAGGCCCGAACCGCCTGTCCGGTTCGGGCCTTCCCAGCGAGTCGGGCTAGTCCGAGGACGCGATGTTGTCCCGGACCTTGTCGGCCATGGTGGTCCACAACTCCTCGGGGTTGCCCCGACCGAGGACGATGGCACCCTCCGCGTTGCCCCACTCCTCCCAGACCGCGGCCATTGCCGGGATGTTCGGAATCGGGCTGCCGTTGGCGCCGACCTCGCCGAAGCCGGCGACGATCGGGTCGTCGGAGACGGCCTCGAAGGCAGACGTCAGCGCGGGTGCGCGCCCGCCCGCGTCGTACAGCTGCTGCGCGACCTCCTCGGTACCCAGGTAGTTCACGACGAACTCGTTGGCGAGAAGCTGGTTGTCGCCCACGTTGGAGATCATGAATCCTTGGACGCCGACGAAGGGAGCGGCGTAGTCGCCACCCGGGCTGGGGATCTCTTCGACCACGAGGTTGACGCCCGCCTCCTGGGCGCCGGCGACGTTCCACGGGCCAGTGATCCAGTAGGGAAGCCGGCCCTCGTTGAACTCGGTGATGGCGATATCCCCGCTGATCGACGTGCTGAAGATACCGGTGCCGCCCTCACCGTTCTCCGCGAGGAAGTCGGCGAACTCGAGGCCTCCCTCGTTGTCCAGCTGGACGTCGTCGGAGTTCCACGACCCATCCTCGGTCTGCCCGAACACAAATGAGCCGAAGGACGTCTGCAGCGGGTAGAAGTGGTACGGGTCGCCGGCTTCGGCGTTCATCTGCACGGCGAAGGGGAGCATGGCGTCGCCCGATTCCACCAGGGCCTGGCCATTGGCGATCATGTCGTCCCATGAGGCGGGCTTGTCAGGAGCGAGGTCGGTGTTGCGCACCAGGGCGATGTTCTCGATGGCGTAGGGCAGGCCGTAGGTCTGGCCCTCGAACGAGAACGCGTCGATGGCGACCTGCTGGAACTCGGCGGCCTTGGCACCCAGGTCGATGGGTGCGATGAGGCCGTTGGCGATGAAGTTGCCGATCCAGTCGTGGGCGCCGACGAGAACGTCTGGCCCTTGGCCGGAGGGGGCCTGGGTCTCGAAGTCGGCCCTCAGGTTCTCGTTGGCCTTCTCGACGACGGTGACGCTCACGCCGGTGTCAGTCTCGAACTGGGCACCGATTTCTTCGACGATGCTGGCGCGGGTCTCGTCGGCCCAGACGAGCAGGTCGCCTTCGGCACTGACGGCGTCGCTCGTCGGTTCGGTGGTGGCGGCTGCGTCCGTGTCGGTGTCGCCCCCGCCGCATGCTGCGGCGAGAAGGCCAACCGTTGCCACGAGTGCCAGGCCACGCGTGCGGACATGCATGGACAGCTCCTTCTGTTGAATCTCCGCAGGGATGCGGGCCAGGCGTCGATGCCCGGCACCGGCAGGCTAGTGCGAACAAACCAAGGTGACGTCGGCTTGCGTCGGTCGCGACAGAACTGTTACCGGCCGGGCCGGCGCCATCGGCGTTGTCGTCCCGCCTCGCCCGAACTCCTTCCGTCGGCGACACGTCCTGCTCTACGGTGGCTGTCGTCCTGACCGGTCGTGACGTCGGATGAGAGGGGTTTGTCCATGCACATCACGGACGTGCTGCGCGGCAAGGGACGAGACGTGTTCACCGTGCCACCTGACACCACGGTGCGTGACCTGCTGGACGTGCTGGCCGAGTTCCAGATCGGCGCCGCGGTGGTCTCTGCCGACGGTGAGCACGTGGACGGCATCGTCTCCGAGCGAGACATCGTCCGCGCGCTGGGCGGCCGCGGGGCCGCGGTGCTGTCGGAGGACGTGTCAACGATCATGACCCGCGAGGTCGTCTGCACGGAGCCGACGGAGCTCGTCGACGTCATCTTCGGAATCATGACCCAGCAGCGGATCCGTCACCTACCGGTGATCATCGACGATCGACTCGGCGGCCTGGTCAGCATCGGTGACCTGGTCAAGTACCGCATGGCTGAACTCGAGACCGAGCGCGACACCCTCGCCCAGTACATCAACGCTGCTAGCACCTGAGGCCAGTTCCGGCGTCCACCGCGCCACCGCTGTTCTCACCTGACAGGCTAGGTCCGTGATCGACGCGACGGTGCAGGTGCTGCGCCATCCGAGAAAGTCGCTGGGCAAGCTGGTGCGCAGCGCCGAGGCGGCTCAGGTCGTCTCCGACCTCGACCGACGCCTCTCGCACTACCGACGCGATCGCAAGCTCGGTGCCGGGTCGTTTCGCGGAATGCTCGTCGCGGTGCACCGTGGCTACGTCGTCGGGGACGAGGTACGCGTGCACCTGCAGGTGCTGGAGCAGCCGGCCATCCCAGAGATCAGCCAGGGCATGCCGTACCGCGACGTGGCCGAGCAGAACCTGCGTCGCTACGCCGCGCTCGGTCTGCCGCAGGTGGACGTGCGCATCACCGTCGGCGACGTCGAGGTGGAGGTCACCACGCAGCGCCGCGGCTACGCGGCGGCGACGTTGACCGTGCCCGGCCTGGCGCCGGGGTGGCACCGGGTGGAGGCGACCCTGCTGCCGGACGGCGCCGCCGCCGAGGTCGTCACCGGACGTGGTCGGGTTCTCGTGCCCCACCCGGACGCGCCGTTCGCGGTGATCAGCGACATCGACGACACCGTCCTGCGCAGCCGCGTCACCGAGGGTCTGCGCGCGGTGCTGGCCACGCTGGTGGGCGACGCGAACCGGCGCGACGCGATCCCGGGTATGGCCTCGTTCTACCGAGGCATCAACCGGGGACCCGGGCCAGCGAAGGGCGGTGGTGTGGCTGCCCTACCGTCGTTCTTCTACGTGTCGACCGGCTCGTGGGCGATGTACCCGTTGCTCACCAAGTTTCTGCAGGGGCGGGGGTTTCCGCGGGGGCCGCTGTTCCTCACCGACTGGGGGCCGACCGACCGCTACATCGTCCGCTCAGGCCGCGAGCACAAGCGCAACGCGATCGGACGCCTGCTCAGCGGGTACCCCCAGACCAAGTTTCTGCTGATCGGGGACTCCGGGCAGGCCGACCCCGAGATCTACCTCGAGTTCGCCGGCAGCCACCCGACGCAGATTGCCGGCATCCTCATCATCGACGTCGGGCCGCACCTGGCCGACCGGGCCGAAGAGCTGGTCGCCCTCGCGGTGCAGGCGCAGACGAACGGGGTGGAGTTCCACTTCGTGCGCGACGCCTTCCACGCCGCGCATGTCGCGCACGAGCTGGGCCTGTGCGACGCCGCGACGCTGGACGAGGTGGAGACCGAGCTGGTCGGTCGATAGCGCGTCGGGTCGGACACTTGTCGCGAGCAGGGGCCCGTCGTCAGCACTCGTAGACTGGTCGTGCTTCGCCGACGTGGCGCAACTGGCAGCGCACCTGTCTTGTAAACAGGTGGTTGGGGGTTCGAGTCCCCCCGTCGGCTCCAGTGTCCGCGCAGGTCAGGGCCTGCCGCTTCTTCGTTCAGGCGGACTGCAGAGGACGGATGTCGTCCAGGGCTGTGCCGAGCTTGTCCTTCTCGGTTTCGAGGTCGAAGCGGGTCTGCAGGTTCAGCCAGAAGCGGTCGGTCGTGCCGAAGTAGCGAGACAAGCGCAGCGCGGTGTCGGCGGTGATGCGTCGCTTGCCGTGCACGATCTCGTTGATCCGCCGCGGAGGCACCCTGATGGACACGGCCAGCCGGTGCTGGGTAACCCCCATCGGGTCCAGGAACTCCTCCTGCAGGACCTCGCCAGGATGAACGGGAGCGATCCTCGACATGGCCGGCACCTCCATCAGTGGTAGTCCACAATCTCGATGTCTTCCGGGCCTGCCGCTGTCCGCACGAAGCAGATCCGCCACTGCTGGTTGATCCGGATGCCGTGTTGTCCGGCGCGGTCACCCTTATGGGCTTCCAGTCGGTTCCCCGGAGGGGTGCGCAAGTCCTCAAGGTCTTCGGCCGCGTCCCGCATCGCCAGCTTGCGCAGCGCCGACCGTTCGATCCGGGGGTCGATGCTGCGAACTCGCTGACGTGACCAAAGCCGCTCCGTCGCAGGGTTTCGGAAGGACCTGATCACCACTGCCAGGCATAACGCGACGCGTTATGCCTGTCGACTTGTCAGCGGCGCCCGGTCACTGACGGTAGTTGGGGGTTCGAGTCCCCTCGTCGGCTCAAGTACTCGGCGGGCGCGACGGCTATCTCCTCAACGCACCCACCACACGGCTACTGCTGCGAGGCGCCCTGGTCGGCCTGGAACGCCGCGATTCCCCCGCTGATCGTCGGGTAGGTGCGAGTCTGCGATTCGTCGCCGATCCCGTCGTAGGTGGTCAGCGTCGAGAGCAGGTCCACGTCCGCCCGCACAAGGCCGACCTTGATCGCTCGCGCCTGCAAGAAGTGAGCCAGGTCCTTGAGCTGGATGCCAGCGGAATAGTCGACGTCGGCCAGGGCAGAGGCGTCGAGCAGCACCCAGCGCACGGGGTCCGCTGCTCCGTCGACCAGTGCCTTGACGTCGTCACCGAACCGGCTGGCGTTCGCGTAGAACAGCTCGGCGTCGAAGCGGAAGACCACCAGGCCGGGCTCGCTCTGCGTGCCCGGCGCCGCGCCGACGTAGCTGGGTGTACCCCCGACATCCTGCACGACCACGAAGTCCTTGGGCCGGTACGCCCGGCGGATGATCTCGATGATCGAGGCCACGATCGCCAGGATGATGCCCTGCTCGACACCGACGGCGAAGACCACGAACCCGGTCACGGCGGCCACGATGAACTCGCTGAAGCGCTCCGCCTTGATCCGCTTGAGGCCCAGCGCGTCGATGAGGCTTGCCCGATCATGAACACGATCCCGGCAAGCGTCGCCGTGGGCATGTTGGTCAGCAGGCCGGTGCCGAACAGTGCGAACAGCAGGACCACGGCCGACATGGTCATGTTGGCCACCTGCGTGCGGCCGTGCTGCTGGTCGAGGATCTGGGTCTTCGTCGGGCTGCCGTTGACGACGAACGCGCCGGAGAGACCAGCGGCGATGTTCGCCCCCGAGAGGCCCAGGATGTCGCGGTTGACGTCGACTCGCTCGCCGTGCTTGGCCGCGAAGCTACGCGCGGTCGCCGCGCTCTGGGCGATGATCAGAACGAAGCAGGCGAAGGCCACGCCAGCCACCTTCAGAGCGTCGCTTGGATTCACGCCCTGGGGGAGTCCGACGGGCGGAGGGCCTGAGGGAACCGTCCCGACCACAGCCACCCCGCTGGCGGAAGCGTCCGTCACAGTCGAGATGATGATGCACAGCACCACAGCGACCAGGGCGCCAGGGATCTTGGGCAGGAACGTGCCGAACCCGACGATCAGTCCCACCGTGAGCGCAGCGAAGCCCACCGTGGCGAGGTTGGCGTCGGGGATCGAGGTGATCGTCGACCACTGCTGCTGGAACCAGTTGCCGGTTCCCTTGGCGACTCCGAGCATGTCGGGGATCTGCCCGGACAGCACCTGGATGCCGACTCCGGTGAGAAAGCCGACGAGCACCGACGCGCTCAGAAAGTCGCCGATGAACCCCAGCTTGAGCAGGCGCGCGAGCACCAGCAGACCGCCGCAGACCAGGGCGGTCAGACCCGACCAGGCGACCCATTCGGGCGAGTTCGGCGTGAGGCCGGCGATCCCGAGACCCGCCAGGCCAGCAGCCAGGACTGCGACGGTGGCGGAGTCGGCACCGACGAGCAGCAGCTTGGAGGAACCGAGGAGTGCGAAGACCAGAGTCGGGAGGATGACCGTGTACAGGCCGGTCTGGATGGGCATCTGGGCGATGGATGTGTAGCCCATCACCTCCGGGATGGCCACGGCAGCCAGAGCCACGCCCGCGATCACGTCACCGCTCAGCCAGGAATTGTCATAGCCTCGCAGGGCCACGGGCATGAGATTCATGCGCGCACGGTAGGTGCGCCAGGGACGACCCGCGTAGCCCGATCCGGGTGATGCGGCCTGGCCCAGCCGGGGGCATCTTGAGACTCTCCTGGAAGGGGATGGGACGTTGAGCAAGAATGACAAGAAAGACAAGAAAGGCAAGAAGGGCAGCAAGTCCGACCGCGCCACGAAGGCGACGGCGACCAGTGCTGCTGAAGGAGTCGACGGGTCGGGCTCACCGCCGAAGCTGTCGACGAAGGAGTACGAGAAGCAGATGCGAGTGCTGCAGGGCGAGCTGGTGGCCATGCAGGAGTGGGTCAAGGCCACTGGCGCCAAGGTCTGCGTCGTGTTCGAGGGGCTGGACTCGGCGGGCAAGGGTGGGACGATCCGGCGGATTACCGAGCGCACCAGCCCGCGGGTCTTCAAGCACATCGCGCTGCCGACTCCGACTGAGCGGGAGAAGTCGCAGATGTACGTCCAGCGCTACATCGCCCACTTCCCGTCAGCCGGGGAGGTCGCCATCTTCGACCGAAGCTGGTACAACCGGGCCGGCGTCGAGCCGGTGATGGGCTACTGCACCCCGGAGCAGACCGAGAAGTTCCTTGAGCAAGCGCCCGCGGTGGAGCGGGCGATGGTCGACAACGGCATCATCCTCATCAAGTACTGGCTCAACGTCAGCGTGGCCGAGCAGACGCGACGGCTGGGCAACCGCATCTCCGACCCGCGCAAGATCTGGAAGCTCTCGCCGACCGACCTGAAGTCGTACAGCCGGCACTACGACTACTGCCGAGCCCGTGACGCGATGATCGCGGCTACCGATACCGCCTGGGCGCCGTGGTTCGTCGTGGACAACGACGACAAGAAGCGCGGGCGGCTCAACATCATCTCCCACCTGCTCAGCCAGATCCCGTACTCCCCCCTGGCTCCGCGGGACGTCACGATGCCGCGCAAGCCGAGCGCACGCGGGTACACCGAGCCGGACATGCCGGTGCGTCGCATCCCGACGCCCTTCTGAGGGCACGTCGGTAGCGTGCGCGAGAGCTAGCCGACCACGTGGCGGGCTGCCTGGCGTCGGCTCATCCCGTCCCCTCGGGCGATCAGGTAGACCAGCGCGCCCAGCACCGGGAACAGGATGAGTCCGACGACCCAGGCCGCCTTGCCGAGGCCGCCGAGGTCGTGGTCTCGAAAGATGTCGGCGAAGATCGTCACCAGCATCAGCAGGTACGAGCCGATCACGACCGCGAAGATCGCGATGCCGAACCACTCCCACAGCGTCATGGTGACCTCATTCGCCTCGCCGACAGTGGCGCGATGCTACTCGCACTGAACCCCGTCGCTGATCTCGGTCAGAGCCGTGTCCAGTGCACCGGTCGAGCCCTGAACGGTCGCCGCCGCTGCACCCAACGAGTCGGCTCCGGAGACGTCGCCGACAGCGCCGCTGATCGCGTCGGCGGCTGCGGAGACGGCTGCGCTGTCGGCCGCCTCGAGGTCGGCCGCGCTGGTCTTCAGACCCTCGACAGCGCTGGTCAGGGAGTCGATCGCGGCCTGAGCGTCGTCCACGCTCGACGTCGTGTCGAGGGCAGCCACGCCGGCGGCGGCCGAGCGCACCTCGGCCACGCTGTCGCACACCGCGGTTTCAGCGTCCGGCTGGGTCTCGGTGTCGCTGCAGGCGGCCAGCGAGGCGGCGAGCGCCAGGCTGCTCATCAGGGCGACGGCGGTGCGTGTGGTGCGAGACGTGCTCATCGGGTTCCTCCCCATGGGTAACAGCGTGTCTGGTCAAGAGTCCCGCATGCCCCCGCTGGGGTCATCACCCAAAACGGGCGAATCGCTGGATCCGTAGCCGGCTGGGCGGGGGTCATCGGCGGCGGTCGCCCTCAGCCCGGCCCGGGTGGGTACCGTCGGCCGGTGATCGCGCTGCTGACCCGGTTCTTGCGCCCGTACCGGGGACCGCTCGCCATCGTCGTGGTGCTGCTGCTTGTGCAAGCGTTCGGCAACCTCTACCTGCCCGAGCTCAACGCCGACATCATCAACAACGGGGTCGTGCTCGGCGACACCGAGTACATCCTGCGTGTCGGCGTCGTGATGCTCGCGGTCACTCTCGTCGTCGGCGTCGCCGCCATCATCGGCGTCTACTACAGCGCGCGCACCGCGATGGGGTTCGGACGCGACGTGCGAGGCGGGCTGTTCCGTTCGGTGCAGACGTTCTCGTTGCGTGAAGTCAACGAGTTCGGGGCGCCGTCGCTGATCACCCGCAACACCAACGACGTCCAGCAGGTGCAGATGCTGGTGATCATGGCGCTCACCATCATGGTGTCCGCGCCGATCATGGCCGTGGGCGGCGTGATCATGGCACTGCGTCAAGACGCGGTGCTCTCCCGGATGCTGCTCGTCGCCGTCCCGGTGATGGCCGTGTTCATCGGGCTGATCCTCTCGCGGGCGGTGCCGCTGTTTCGTACCACGCAGCGCAAGATCGACCGGGTCAACCAGGTGCTTCGCGAGCAGCTGACCGGAGTTCGCGTCATCCGGGCGTTCGTGCGCGGCGACCACGAGGAGCGCCGCTTCGAGCAGGCCAACGCCGACCTCACCGACACCATGCTGCGGGTCAACCGGCTCTTCGCGCTGATGATGCCCGGGCTGATGCTGGTGATGAACCTGTCCAGCGTCGCGATCCTCTGGTTCGGCGGCCAGCGCGTCGACGCCGGCGAGATGCCCATCGGCAACCTGACGGCGTTCTTGACCTACCTCGTGCAGATCCTCATGGCCGTGATGATGGCGACGATGATGTTCGTGATGGTGCCGCGGGCCGCCGCCTCGGCCGAGCGCATCAACGCCGTGCTCGACGTCGACCCCGCGGTGCTCGACCCCGAGCACCCGACTCCGTCCACCCACCGGGCCGCCCTCGAGCTGAACGACGTCGACTTCGGTTACCCCGGCGCCGAGGAGCCGGTGCTGTGCGGCGTCTCGTTCGGGGTCGACCCCGGTGAGACGGTCGCCGTCGTCGGGTCGACCGGCTCGGGCAAGACCACCCTGGTCAACCTCGTCCCACGGCTCTACGACGTGACCGGTGGCCAGGTGCGCCTCGACGGCGTGGACGTGCGCGAGATGGCCCGCGACGACCTGTGGTCGCACATCGGGTTCGTCCCGCAGCGGGCGTTCTTGTTCAGCGGCACGGTGGCCACCAACCTTCGGGTGGGCAGCCCCGATGCCAGCGACGAGCAGCTGTGGCACGCGCTGCAGGTGTCCCAGGCGGCCGACTTCGTCCGCTCGTTGCCGGAGGGGCTGCAGGCGCCGATCGAGCAGGGCGGCACGAACCTCTCCGGCGGGCAGCGACAGCGCCTGGCGATCGCCCGCGCCGTCGTGCGCCAGCCCGACGTGTACGTGTTCGACGACAGCTTCTCCGCACTCGACTACGCCACCGACGCCCGGCTGCGCGCCGCCCTGCGCCGAGAGACCCAGCAGACCGCGGTCCTCGTGGTGGCTCAACGGGTGAGCACGATCATGCATGCCGACCGCATCGTCGTGCTGGACGGCGGGCAGGTCGTCGGGGTGGGGACGCACGACGAGCTCATCGCGACGTGCTCGACGTACCGCGAGATCGTCGAGAGCCAGATCACCGACGTGGACGCCGCGTGAGCGCCGCCGCGCCGCCGACCGGCCGTCGCCCCGGACCGCCGCCGGGCGGCATGGGCCGGGGCGCTGGGCCGATGGGCGGGCTGACCGTCCCGGTGGAGAAGTCGAAGGACTTCTCCGGCACCCTCACGCGGCTGATGCGCAGGCTGCACCCCGAGCGGACCATCTTGGTCGTCGTCATCGCCGCGGCGGTCGTCAGCGTGGCGCTGAGCGTGGTGGGTCCGAAGCTGCTGGGCGACGCCACCACCCTGATCTTCGAGGGCGTCGTCTCCCAGCAGCTGCCCGCCGGGATCACCCAGGACGAGGCCGTGGAGCTTCTGCAGGAGCAGGGGCAGACCCAGCAGGCCGAGATGGTCGCCGGCATGACCCTCGAGCCCGGTGCCGGGGTCAACTTCGAGCAGCTTGGTCAGCTGCTCACCCTGGTGACCGTCATCTACTTGCTGTCGTCGCTCTTCTCGTGGGTGCAGGGCTACCTGATGGCCGGGGTCACGCAGCGCACCGTCTACGCGCTGCGCGCCGAGGTGGAGCGCAAGCTCGGTCGCCTGCCGCTCACCTACTTCGACACCCATCCGCGCGGGGACGTGCTGAGCCGAGTCACCAACGACATCGACAACATCTCGACCACGTTGCAGCAGGTGCTTACGCAGCTGATCACCTCGTTGCTGACGGTGGTCGGCGTGCTCATCATGATGCTGGTGATCTCGCCCCTGCTGGCCCTCATCTCCCTGCTCGTCGTACCGCTGTCGTTCGCGGTCACCCTCGCCATCGCCCGCCGCTCGCAGGGTCACTTCGTCGCGCAGTGGGAGTGGACCGGCAAGCTGAACGGTCACGTCGAAGAGATGTACACCGGCCACGACGTGGTGAAGGTCTACGGACGCCAGCAGGCTGCGACCGACGAGTTCGACCGGCTGAACCAGAACATGTACGAGTCGAGCTACCGGGCCCAGTTCATCTCCGGGATCATCCAGCCCGCCATGGCCTTCATCGGCAACCTCAACTACGTGGCGATCGCGGTGATCGGCGGGTTCCGGGTCGCCAACGGCACGATGCCGCTGGGTGACGTGCAGGCGTTCATCCAGTACTCGCGGCAGTTCACGATGCCGATCACGCAGGTGGCCAGCGTGATCAACCTGATGCAGTCGGGAGTCGCCAGCGCCGAGCGGGTGTTCGAGGTGCTCGACGCGCCAGACGAAGCGCCCGACCCCGACCCGGCGGCCTCGCTCGGGCGGGTGCGCGGTGCTGTCGAGCTGGCCGACGTGTCGTTCCGGTACGTGCCGGACACCCCGCTCATCGACGACTTGACCCTGGTGGTCGAGCCGGGTGAGGCGGTGGCGATCGTCGGCCCGACCGGCGCCGGCAAGACGACGCTGGTGAACCTGCTGATGCGGTTCTACGAGGTCGACGCCGGGCGCATCAGCATCGACGGCGTCGACACCGCGACCATGACCCGCGACGACGTGCGGCGCTCGTTCAGCATGGTGCTGCAAGACACCTGGCTGTTCAGCGGCACCATCCGCGACAACATCGCCTACGGGCGCGAGGACGCCACCGACGACGAGGTGATCGCCGCCGCCGAGGCCGCGCACCTCGACCACGTCGTGCGCACCTTCCCGGACGGGTACGACATGGTGCTCGACGACGAGGCATCCAACCTGTCGGCAGGGGAGCGCCAGCTCGTCACGATCGCGCGGGCGTTCCTCGCCGACGCGCCGGTGCTGATCCTCGACGAGGCGACCAGCTCGGTCGACACCCGCACCGAGGTGCTCATCCAGAAGGCGATGGCCCGGCTGCGCCACGGACGCACGAGCTTCGTGATCGCGCACCGCCTGTCGACCATCCGCGACGCCGACACGATCCTCGTCATGGAGGCCGGACACATCGTCGAGCAGGGCGACCATGCGGCGCTGCTGGCCCGCGAAGGCGTCTACTACGACCTCTACACCAGCCAGTTTCTCGGCGGGGAGGACCCCGACGCGGCTGCCTGAGTGCTCAGGGTGCGGTTCGGGCAGCCCTGGCTGCTCAGATGCCGCCTTGACGCCGGGGACGGGCGCCGCGGGGCTACCGCTGGGAGGCGCGCGAGCGGCGCCATGTGATGACGGCGGCCCCGAAGCTCGCGGTGAACGCGATCACCAGCACCGTGGCGACCGGGCTGGACTCGCGGTACTCCTCGGCGACGACGGTGCTGGTGGGGGCGTCCGGGTCGTAGCGCACGAGCACGGCGGCCCCCTCCGGGGGAAGCCCGTAGAGCTTGCTGGTGGTCGCCTCGACCTGCTGCCCGTCCTCGGTGGTGAACTGGACGGTCATAGTCGACGGGTCGCCCTGCTGCGACTCCAGCACCTCCGCGACCGTCGCCGTGCCGGTGAGCACGACCCGGTTGGGTTGCACGTACGCGACGCCGGCGGCGATCAGCAAGGCGAACGCGAGGCCGGCGAAGAGCCAGATGCGGGCGCGGGGGCTCATGCGGGGGCTACCGCTGGCTCGGCGGCGTCGTCGATCAGGTGCCAGAGCCGGTCGACGTGCTGCTCACGCGTCGTGGTGGCGCCGATCGAGACGCGCACGAACGGCTCGTCGTCCAGGACGGACGCCGTGACATAGGAGTGCCCGGAGGTGTTGATCGCCTCCACCAGCCGCTGGGTCGCCTCGGCCCCAGCGCTATGCCGAAAGGTCACCAGCGCCAGCGGGCTCGGGGCCATGAGCGTGAACCGCGGGTCGGCGTCGAGGCGTTCGCGCAGCGTCGCCGCCCAGGCGATGTGCTCACGAATGTGGTGGCGGATGCCGTCGGCCCCGTAGGACCGCAGTGCGAACCAGAGCTTGAGGGCGCGAAAGCGCCGTCCAAGGGGGACGTGCCAGTCGCGGTAGTCGATGACCGCACCTGACTCGCTGGCCGCGTTGCGCAGGTAGGGCGGCAGGATCGACAGGGTCGCAAGCAGGGGCGCCCGGTCGGCGACGTAGAGGACGTTGGCGTCGAAGTTGGTGAACATCCACTTGTGCGGGTTGAACGTATAGCTGTCGACGAGGTCGACGCCATCCTGCATCCAGCGCAGCTCGGGGCAGATCATGGCCGACCCGGCATAGGCGGCGTCGACGTGGTGCCACATTCCGGCAGGCCGCGCGATGGCGGCGATCGCCCGAAGCGGGTCCAGCGCGGTCGTGCCGGTGGTGCCGACGGTCGAGACGATGACAGCCGGGGTGAGCCCGGCTTCGACGTCGGACTCGACCGCCGCGGCCAGTGCGTCCGGGCGCATCGCGTACGCCTCGTCGACGTCGACCAGCCGGACGTGGCGGTACCCGGCGACCCGGGCGCCCTTCTCCACCGAGGAGTGCGCCTGGGTCGAGGCGTAGACCACGAGGTCGTCGATGCTGGGGTGGCGCCCGTCCCCGTCGGTGCGGCCCCGGGCCTGCTCGCGGGCGACGACCAGGGCGGTGTGCGTGGAGTCCGACGCGCTCATCTGCATGACGCCGCCGCCGCGCCCCGTCGTCGTGAACGTCTCGGGCAGCCCAAGCAGGTCTACGAGCCAGTCGAGCACGTGGGCCTCGATCTCGGTGGCGGCCGGGCTGGTGGACCACAGCATGCCCTGCTGGCCCAGGCCGGCCGCGGCGAGCTCGCCGAGGATGGACGGGAACGACGCGTTGGCAGGGAAGTAGGCGAACCATCCCGGGGCCTGCCAGTGGGTGAGCCCGCCGGCCACGACCCGGTCGAGGTCGTCGAGCACCGCGTCGAACGCCTCCGGCTGCTCGGGGGCGTGCTCGGGCAGCAGGGCTCGGATGTCGCCGGGCAGCACGTCGCTGTGCACCGGACGGGAGTCCAGCGATTCCCAGTAGTCGGCCACCCAGTCGACCAGCCGGTGCCCGTGGGTCCGGAACTCCTCCGGGCTCATGTGCGACATGGCCCGGACGCTATCTGGGTGCGCTAGGCCCCCAGCGACCGGGCGTAGTCGACGTACTGCTGCTTGGCCTCATCAGACGACAAGCCCTTGACCTTCGACCATGCGTCGTACTTCGCCCGGCCGACCATGTCGAAGCGTCCCGGCTTCTTGCCCGACGCGTCACCGCTCGTGGCCTGCTTGTACAGGGCGTAGATCTTGAGCTTCGCCTCGTTGCCGGGGTCGTCGGACATCGCCTGTACGTCCTGCTGGGCCTGGGTGAACTCGGCGTCCACGTCGCTCATGGGGGCTCCTCTCGGCGGGACCGTAGAAGGGGCAGCCTAGGGCCGACTCTGGACATGGGGAGGTGGTTCGTGGATCGCTATCCTTGAGTCTCCGCGCGCCACGCGGACAGGAGGACCAGCAGATGATCGAGCTCGTCGACGACGTCGGCCACGGCGTCTTCGGCCTGCGAGCCGGCGGGATCGTGACGCCCGACGAGTACTCCGCCGTCGTACGGCCCGCCCTCGACGGCTGGCTGGACAGCACCGAGTCGTTGCGGGTTCTCGCCATCGTCGACCACGACTTCGCCTACGCAGAAGGCGACTGGCGCACGGCGTCGGCCGGAGTGCTCGAGCGCCGTGAGTGGTCGCGCCTCGGCGTGGTCACTGACGCAGGCTGGCTGCGGCGCATGGCGCCGATCGGCTCGATGTTCGTGCCGGCACGACTCAAGACGTTTCGCACCGACCGGTTGGACGACGCTATCCAGTGGGTGAGCCGCTAGCGCGCATCGAGCGTGACCGGGCACCCCGGCGGCAGGGGTGGGTCGGTCAGCCGAACGTGAACGCGTAGACGGCTACGCCGGCAGGCACTGTCAGGTGCATCAGCCCGTCCACCGCGTCGTCGGTGTCGCGCAGCACGAACAGGCGTTGGGAGTCGATGCGGTGCCGCACGGTCGTGCCACCTGGCCCCTGGTCGTCGGAGACGACGACGGCCGGCTCGGACGACGCGGCGCGGGCCTCGTCGGTGTCGCCGATCACCAAGAAGACGTCCCGGCCGTAGTAGTGCAGCCAGAGGTCCGCGTCCGCCCCGGCTACCGAGCGCTCGTCCTCGAGCGTCCACTCGCCTGCCAACGTCCAGAAGTGCCGGTCGAGGCCCTCCGGGCCGACGTAGGTGGCCTGCTCGTCGGCGAGCAGCACCGTGGCCGGGTCATCGGCCAGGCGTCCGGCGAAGCGCTTGCCGCGCTGGTAGCCGAGGTACGTCTCCGGTGTCTGGCCCTCGGTGAAGGCCCCGGCCAGCAACGAGCCTTGCGGTGCCTCGTCGGCGACATCGTCGCCGGCCAGTGTCTCGCCGGTCGGGGCTGCGGCTGTCCCGAGCAGTGTGCGGATGTGCTGCTCGGTGCGGTCGTAGGCACCCTCGCCGTAGTGGGCGTAGCGCAGCGTGCCGTCCCGGTCGATCAGGTACTTCGCGGGCCAGTACCGGTTGTGGAAGGCGCTCCAGGTGGTGAAGTCGTTGTCGAGCGCGACCGGCCAGGTGACATCCAGGTCGTCGACGGCTCTCTCGACGTTGGCCGGCACGGACTCGAACGCGAACTCAGGTGCGTGCGCCCCGACGATGACCAGCCCGTCGTCGGCGTAGGCGTCCTGCCATGCCCGCAGGTAGGGCAGGGTGCGCAGGCAGTTGACGCAGGAGTACGTCCAGAAGTCGACGAGCACGACGTTGCCGGCGAGGTCGTCATTGCTGAGCGGCTCGCCAGTGGCGGTGTTGAACCACGGTCCAAGGCCGGCGAGCGCGGGGGCGGGCCCCAGGTCGGTGAGCTCGTCGACCTCGGGGTACCCGTTGGCCTCGAGCCCGGCTGGGCTGAGGTCGATGGTCTCGCCACTCGAGGCGGTGGTCGACGAGAGGGCGGACGCTTCGAGGTCGGCCGTGACCGTCGTGGTGAAGGCAGTGTTCTCGGCCGCCCACCGGTTGAACTGCAGGTCGAGGCCGGAGGCGATGAGTGCGGCGGTGACGAGCAGCACTGTGCCGGTTGCGATGTCGAGACGCCGACCGCCGAGCCGGGTGCGCAGCCACACTCCGGCGCGCCGGCCGCCGAACGTGATCGCGGTCAGCGGGATCGCCATGCCCATCACGAACGCGGCGAGCGTGGCGAGCGAGCGCACCCCCAGCTCGTCCTGCGCGGCCGCGACGGCGACTGCGGCCAGGATCGGTCCGGCGCACGGTGTCCACACCACGCCGAGTGCCAGGCCGGCGACGAGCCCGCCGCCGAAGCCCGTGGTGGTGGTGTCGACGCCACCGGGACGAATCCTTGCGATGGCACGCGACGTCCACGCCTCGACCCGGTCTTTCGCGGCGGGGACGAGGAACATCAGGCCGATGCCGACGAGCAGCGCGACCGCCACCCAGCGCAGCCAGTCGCCCACCGACCCGGCGGCCGACAACAGAGCCGTGAGGGCCACGAGCCCGATGCTGAACGAGGTGATGATGCCCAGCACCAGGCCGATCGAGCGGCGTCGGTCGCCGGTGCTCGACACGGCGAGCAGTGCGGGAAGCAGCGGCAGCACGCACGGCGTCAGCACCGAGACGATGCCGGCCAGAAACGCGACTGCGGTGACGAGCATGCGGGTCAGGATGCCTCAGGGACGCGGGCGGTTCGGACGGGCTGCCGGCCCGCGGGGGCCGTCACCGCCGTGTCGCCGACCTCATGCGAGGAGCGTGTCGCCGAGATAGCCGTCGGGCTCGCAGCCGGGTGGCAGTGCGAACACTGCCGACCCGATCGGCGTCGTCCACGTGTTGAACAGGTCGTTCTCGGCAAGCCGCTGCTGGATCGGCACGAACTGCGTGCTCAGCTCGGCGGCGTAGGCGACGAAGAGCAGCCCGACGTCGGGACGCCCATCGGGGAGCAGACCGTTGTCGAAGCTGAAAGGCCTTCGTAAGAACTGCATCGAGGGCGAGTCGCTGTGCGCCATGCGGATGTGGGCGAAGTCGGGGATGACGGTCAGCCCGTCCGGCCCAACTGCCTCGAAGTCGGGGACGTCGTGCTCCTGTGCCCCGGTGAGGGGAGCGCCCGTGTCGAGCCGACGGCCGATCACCTGCTCCTTGTCGTCGCGCTCCATGGCGTCCCAGGTGTCGAGCTCCATGCGGATGCGGCGAATCACGATGCCGGTGCCGCCGCGCACCCAGTCGGGGCCGTCGGCCGTCCAGACGATCTGGTCGAACTCCGGCGTGTCCGGCTGCGGGTTGGCCGTGCCGTCGACCTGGCCCATGAGGTTGCGTGGGGTGGAACCGGGCGGAACGGTGCCGGGGCTGTGGGTGAACCCGGGCTGCACCCAGCGCACGGTGGCGAACGGGCGTGCCGACTTGGTCATCATGCGTTGCGCGTGGCTGAGCGTCGTCGGGTCGTCGGCGCCGAGCTGCAGCAGCAGGTCACCACCGCTCCAGCGGTCCTCCAGCTGGTCGATCGTGGGGAAGGCGGGCAGTGGCTCGAGCCAGTCCGGACGCTGGTCGCCCAGGCCGTCGAGGTCGAACACGCCCGGGCCGAACCCGACGCTCACGGTGAGCCGGGCCGGAACCATGGCCAGCTCGGGCTCGGTGTCGGCGAGCGTCGCCGTGCCTTGGGTGAGCCGCCGTCCGTCCTCGGTCCACAGCAGCATCAGCCGGCGCAGCGCCTCGACGTCGGTGTCGCGCAGCAGGTCGAACGCGATGAAGGTACCGACGGCCTGCGCGGACGTCGCGACGCCGGCCTGGTGTGGGCCGTGGAACGGTTCGACGGCCTGCCCGGCGGCATCAGGCTCGGGTGGGGATGGCTCGGTCGCGTGAGCCGCGGCGTAGCCACCGGCGGCAAGCGCGACACCGCCCGCCGCGGCGGCGCCTCCACGCAGGAAGCGCCGCCGCGACAGACCGCCGTCGTTCGGCGTGGTGTCAGTCATGACTCCTCCGGCAGCCTCAGCTGCCCTCGCCCTCCATGTCGGCGTCCATGGTCTCGCTCGGCACGTACTCCTCGTCGCCCACCTCGGCCTCGCGCGCCTGAGCGGAGTAGGTGACCTCGCTGCCGTCGTCGAGCACCAGCGTCACGTCGATGCTGTCGCCCGCGGCGATCGGCTCCTGCAGGTTCATGACCATCACGTGGTCGGCCCCAGGCTCGAGAACGTGATCGCCACCGGCGGGCACGACGAAGCCGCCGCCCTTCTCCTGCATCTTCATCTCGCCGTCGATCATGACGACCTCGTGCAGCTCCGTCCTGTCGGACGCGGTCGTGGTGGCCGAGACGACGGTGAGGTCGGCGTCGCCGGAGTTGGAGATGACGCCGAACGAGCCGGTCATCTCGCCCTCGCTCGCCTTCACCCACGCGTCGTCGACGGTGACGGCGCCCTCGGTCGTGGCGGCGTCGGTGTCGGCGTCGTCGTCGCCGCAGGCGACGAGGGGAGCCGCCAGCAGGGCGGCCGCCGGAAGCAGGAGCAGGCGGGTGGTCATCAGGGAACGCGAAGAAGTCATGGTGTGTCCTTGTCAGAATCGGTGGTGGGTCCCGGCGGGCCGATCGGTGGCCGCCGGGCAGGGGCGTGCGCGCGCTACAGCGCGCCGGCCACCACCGGAGGTGCTCGCCCGAACCGACCCGTCACCAGCCGGACGGAGTGCAGCGGCGTCGGGGCGAGGTCGACGACGGCGAGCCCGCTCACCGGAGGCCGGCAGGCGGGCGGGGCATCGGGGACGCGCACGGGACGCATCAACCCGGCCATTGTCCAGAACGCGCGCTCGGCGTCGGCGAGCAGCACGCTGACGGCGACGGCGGCGCCCACGTGAGCGAGCACCATGCCGGGGCCGACGGCGGCGACAGCACCAGATGCGGTGCCGGTGCCGGCGTGCCCGTGTCCGCCCATCGACGCCAGCAGGTGAAGCACCGGCTGGGCGAGCAGCACGACGCCGACGATCTCGACGAACGAGCGGCGCACGTCCGCAGCGGCGACGCACAGCGCCCCGAGCGCGGTCCCGCCGAGAAGCAGCGGCATCGACAGGGTGACCGTGCCCCCGGCCAGCGCGTGGCCACCGACGGAGATGAGGACGGTGAGCAGCGCCAGCAGACCGGCGCGCGCCCAGCGCGCCGCTCCCGTCCCAGGCGATCTCACGAAGTGAAGGGTAAGGATGCGGCTAGCGCAGAACCAGCCCGGCTCGTGCGAGGTGCGACACGTCAGATCTCGACGAAGACCTCGTCGCCCTCGCGGGTGACCGGGTACGTGGTGAGCGGGGAGGGGGAGCGTCCCATCGAGATGAGCCGCTGCGACCACTTCGGAGTGCCGCGGCCGGCGACTCCCGTGACCCAGTCGAGGTTGCGTCCCGAGCACAGGTCGAATCTCGAGTTGTGCCACGGGCAGGTGATCTCGCCGTCGGCGGCGTGCACCCCTCCCGGCCCCTTGGTCAGCGACAAGCCCAGGTGCGGGCAGTGGTTGCGCACGACGCACACGTCGTCGCCGTCGCGCCAGACGACGACACCGGTGCCGCCCACCTCACGCGCCTCTGCCGAGCCGTCGGGGAAGTCTGCCAGCGTGCCGATGCGGTGACGAGTCATGGGATTGAGGCTACGTCCCGGCGATACTGGCCCGGTGATCACCCTGCCGCGCCCCGGTCTGCCGTCACGCCGCTCGGTGTTCCGCTACCTCGGGACGAAGCAGTGGTTCGCCTACGTGGTGACGCGATTGGCGCCGCTCGACACCCGGGTGCTCCAGGCGTCCGGTGGACGCTTCGGGCTGCTCGGCGACTACGGGCTACCGCAGCTGCTGCTCACCACGACGGGACGCAAGTCGGGGCAGGCGCGCACGGTGACCCTGCTGTACGGGCCGTCCGACGAGGGCGTCCTGCTCATCGGGAGCAACTTCGGGCAGGCCCACCACCCCGCCTGGGCGCTGAACCTGGAGGCGACGCCCGAGGCCGTGGTGCAGATCGGCGAGACCGTCACGCCCGTGGTGGCAAGGCTGGTCGCCGACCCGGCTGAGCGCGATCAGGTCTGGGCGCAGATGATCGACATCTACCCCGGGTATGCGATGTACCGCAGCAAGACCGGACGAGACATCAAGGTCTTCGCCGTGCGGCCGGTCGATCCGCAGGTGAGGCTGGGGGCATGATCAGCGTCGACCTGGCCGAACAGCTCGCTGCCGCGGGGCTGGTGTGGCACCCCGCCCGCGGGGACCACTTCGTGCTCCCGCACCGGGACATGGACGGCGACGTGTTCGTGCTCTCGGACATGACCATCGAGGTGCACCGCTTCGCCCAAGGGGAGGTGCTCGGCTTCAACGGCACGGTGGAGTGGGCGCTGGACAGCGTCGAGTTTCACGAGGCGCTCTGGATGCCTCGCGAAGACCAGCTGCGCGACGCCCTCGGCGCGGCCTTTGAAGGCCTGCGGCGAACCGGGGACGGGTACGAGTGCCGCGCCGAGAAGGTGACCGGATACGGCCAGACGGCGGCTGAGGCGTACGCGCGTGCGCTGCTCGACCTGCTGCGTGATCACGAGCACGCGCAGGTCGCGATACCCTAGGGGGTTTGTGAGCAGTCAGTCGAGGACGCACCCGCGCCGCCGCGCGCTGCTGTGGGTCGTCGGCGGGCTGGTTGTCGCCCTGCTCGCCGGGGGTGTCTTCGTCGCGGTCACGCTGCGGTCGAACATCACGGTCGTCGACGTCAACGACGCCCTGTCGGCACCGTCCCCGGTCACGCTGCCGGCAGCGCGCGCCGGGCAGACGGCCTCGCCGCCGGAGCCGACGCAACCGGTGAACATCCTGGTCATGGGCTCGGACACGAGGCAGGGGCAGGGGGACGGCTTCGGCTCGGCGGAGCTGATCGACGGCGCACGGTCAGACACCACCTTGCTGGTGCACCTGTCGGCTGACCGCGAGGACGTGACGGTCGTCAGCATCCCTCGTGACCTGGTGGTCGACGTCCCCTCCTGCACCCTGCCGGACGGCACCACGAGCCCGGCGTACACCGACCGCTTCAACTCCGCGTTCGAGGTGGGCGGGCCGGAGTGCACCATCCGCACCGTCACCGAGCTCACGGGTCTTCCGGTGCAGCACTTCGTCGTGGTCGACTTCACTGCCTTCGAGAAGACCGTGGATGCCCTCGGCGGTGTCGAGGTGTGCTTGACGCGTGCGGTGGACGACCCGCTGTCGGGCCTGGACCTGCCTGCCGGCATCAGCCGGGTGGACGGCGAGCAGGGCCTGGCGTTCGTCCGGGCGCGCACTAGCCTCGGCGACGGCAGCGACCTTGCTCGCATCGAGCGCCAGCAGGCGTTCCTTGGCTCGCTGGTGCGCGAGGCCACCTCGCGAGAGCTGCTCACCGACCCGATTCGTCTCTTTCGCACGCTCGACGCCGCCACCGAGTCGCTGAGCATGGACTCCGGGCTGGCCTGGCTGCCCCAGTCGGCGGCGATGGCGCGCAGCCTCGCCGGAATCTCGCCGAGCCAGGTGTCGTTCGTGACGTACCCGTACGTGTACAACGACGACTTCCTCACCGTCCGCCCGGACGAGGCGCAGGCGATGCTGCTCGTCGAGGTGCTCGCCGCCGACGCCGACTGGCCGTTCCCGCCGTCGACGAAGGTCGACCTCGCCCCCAGCGGCGTGTCGCTGACCGTCGTGAACGCGACGGGACGCGACGAGCAGGCGACGATCGTGGGCAGCGCGCTGGCGACGCAGGGCTTCGGTGTGGCCGGGCTGAGGGCGGCGCCGGAGCAGACACCGACGCAGGTGCGCTACCCCACGTGGGCGGAGGGCGCCGCGACCACCGTGGCCGCCGCCGTGGCCGGCGCCACCCTGGTGCCCGACGACTCCCTCGGTGGTGTCACGCTGGTGCTGGGCACCGACTGGGGGGTGGGCGACCTGCGCACCGTCGCGGTCAAGCGGGCACCAGCAGACACCACGACACCCGCCCCGAGCGACGACGCCTCGCCGTGGCAGCAGCCGGACGAAACATCGACGGGAGACGGCACGTCCACCGCCGACACCGCGACCTGCGCCTCCTGACCGGCGGCTATGACGCCGCGCCACGACGGCGGGGTCGAATGACAACTGTGTAAGTCGCCCCTACAGTGGGTGCACTCTCGATCGATACTGCGATCGAGCAGCACTGAGGGAGGCGCCATGGCCCACGAGCCGCCGACGGCGCACGCCGTCGCCACGGGCGAGACCGCTCGCACGGCCGGCCAGGCGCTGAGCGAACGCGAGCGGGCCATGCTCGACTTCGAGCGTCAGTGGTGGCGCTACGCGGGGTCGAAGGAGCAGGCCGTCCGCGACCTGTTCGACATGTCCGCGACCCGCTACTACCAGGTGCTCAACGCGCTGATCGACCGTGCCGAGGCCGTCGAGTACGACCCGATGCTGGTCAAGCGCCTGCGTCGGATGCGCTCGTCGCGCCAGCGGGTGCGCACCGCGCGACGCCTGGGCATGGAGGTCTGAGCCTCCGCCCGTGACCGGTGATCCCCGGCCACCTCGTTGGCCGACCGCCTTGGTCGTACTCGGCACCCTGTCGTTGGTTGCCCTCGTGCTGGCGGCCGTCGGGCTGCAGTCGTCGGTGCGCTCGGGCTCGGACTCGATCGCCACGACACCGGCCGCCACGCCGTCCGCGGCCCCCACCACCGGACCGGCGAGCAGCGCGGGCGCCACAGCCAGCCCCACGGCGACCGCGCAGGGCGCGGACGAGGGCGCCACGACCGGTGGTACCCCCGCCGCGAGCGCGACGCCCGGTGGCGAGCCCCAGGCGACGGGCGCTCCCGACCTTGCAGACCCGACCCTGGTCACCTCGGACGTGGACGTTCTCAACCAGACCCTCACCGAGGGTCTGGCCGGGCGGGCAGCACGTGTCGTCGAGCAGCGAGGCTGGCGGGTCGAGCGGATCGACAACGCGACGCTCGGCACCCCGGCGACGACCGTCTACGTCCCCGTGGGGCTGGAGGCTGCAGGAGAAGCGTTCCTCCAGGTGTTCCCCGAGGTGACGCGTACCCGGCCGGCGTTCGAGGGCCTGGCCGTCGACCGGCTCACGCTGGTGCTGGCCGAGCCCGACGCGCTGGGCGTCGTCACCGCGATGGAGGCCGCGGGGGTACCGGCTACCTGATCACCCAGCGCCAGTCGGTGCGGGCGCGCAGCGGGCGTCCGGGCCGTACGACCAGGGGTGCGGTGTTGACCGCGTTCGGCGGGGCGGTCTGCGGCTCGACGCAGATCGCCACCTCGCCCTGGTCGAAGATGACGACGTGGTTCGTGTCGGCCGAGATGTCCAGGCGCATCGCCCCGGGCCATGTCAACGACACCGGCCAGTTCACGTCGGTGAAGCAGTCGTCCCACGGGCCGGGCAGCGGGCGCATGCGCTGGGTCGTGGTGATGTGGTCGGCGTCGCGGCGCAGCATCGCTGGGGCGTCGAGGGCGATCTGGGCCGGCGGGCTGGGGTTGAGACGCCGCGCGAACCACGGGTGCCAGCCGATCGAGGCGGGGAACGAGCGCTGGTCGGCCTCGACCGACACCTTCTGGACCAGGCGCTCAGGCTCGACGCGGATGTACTGCACGACGCGTCCGCCGAAGGGCCACCGGCCGTCGAACTCGCACGTCAGAACCGCCTCGGTGTCATCCTGCTCCAGCACCGTCCAGGGCCGGTCGAGAGCGAGACCGTGGGCGGCGTGCGGGGGCAGGTTGGTCGGTAGCTGAACCTCGGTGCCCTTGTGCGTGAACTGTCCGTGGCGCACCCGGCCCGCGTACGGGGCCATGACGTAGCTCCCGTGCCCGGTGGGACCGGGGAGTGCCGAGTAGAGCATCTCGTGGCCGCCGATGACGAAGGACGACAGGCGCCCGCCGTCTTCAGCGTCGATCACGACAGATGCCTGGCCCGCGCTCAGCTCGACAGTCACGGGGACGAGTCTGCCTGCTCATGGCCTTGCCTGTACGTCGCACTAGTGACTAGCGGGGGACGTTGCCGTAGCGGCACGTCAACCACGTGGGAGGCGTAGTCGTCACCGACCCGGGTGAACTGCACGAGGTTGGTGGCGGGTTGCTCGGCCATGGACAGCCGCCCCTGCGCCGCAAGCCGGTCGAGCGCCACCTGGATGATCTCGCTGCCCATCGCGCCGAGCTTGGCGTCGTCGGAGTTGCGGTGCTTGCGCCGCACCAGGTCGACCTGGGCCAGGCCGTCGAGGCCGACGCGCTGCCACGTGTCGATCAGCATGGCGAGCTCGATGCCGTAGCCGGTCGGAAAGCGCAGCTGCTCCAGCAGGCTGCGGCGGGCGGCGTACTCGCCCGACAGCGGCTGGACGAACCCGGCGAGCTCGGGCCAGAACAGGTTGATCAGCGGGCGCGCCACCAGCTCGGTGACGCGTCCGCCGCCGGCCGGTAGCACCGTCTCGCCCTGGGCCAGCGGCCGGTCGTAGGTCGCCTTGACCAGCGCCACGTCCGGCTGGGTGAGCAGCGGGCCGAGCAGGCCGAGCACGAAGTCGGTGGTGAAGTCGTCGAGGTCGGAGTCGACGAACGCCACGACGTCGCCGGACGTGGCCGCCACCCCGCGCCAGAGCACCTCGCCCTTGCCGGGCAGGGGCTCGAGGTCGGGCAGGACGTCCTCGCGGTGCAGCACGCGCGCACCGGCGGCGCGGGCCCGCTCGACCGTGGCGTCGCTCGACCCGGAGTCGACCACGACGACCTCGTCGACCAGGCGATGGCCGCCGGTGCGTCCACCGTCCACCAGGTCGGCGGTGATGGCACCGACGATGGCACCGACGGTCCGCTCCTCGTTCAGGGCGGGCAGCACCACCGAGACCGTGGTGCCGTGCTCGCTTCGGGCGGCGAGAAGGTCGCCGACGGGCCAGTCTCGGGCGTGGCTGCAGCGCGTCTGCGCCCAGTCACGAAGCCGTCGGCCCGTGGGGCTGGCGTCGTCGCGCAGGGCGTGGCTACCAGGTGTCTTCGACGATGTGCACGGCGGCCTCTTCGGCGGTGAAGTCGGCGTGGTCGCCGACGGCGATGTGCGCGACGGCCTCCGACGTGCGGTCGGGGCCGCTGCCCTCGTCGTCCTCCACCAGGCGCCCGTCGTGCTGATGCGGGTCGGACGGCCCGAACTCCTCGTCGTAGTTGTGGTCGTCCTCAGCCTCGACGGGTCCGGCGTCCGGGTCGATGTACCACGAGCCACTCATCTCCAGCTACCTCCTCGTCGCCTCGCGCTGGGCTGTCTTGATCGCAGCCTAACCCTTGCCTCCAGCATGCCCCGTGGCTGCCGGGTCTGGTCGGGACCTCCGACTCTGACGGTGCGACGCTCGACGCGGGACGACAGAGGGGCGACCCCGTACCCACGTGCCTCGTCACCGACGCTGGGCGGGGTGAGGAGTGGAAGGAGCCGCACATGGCCTGGGACGTGATCGCCAAGAGGCAGCCTCTGACCGTCACGCCGAACCTCGACGACTACTCGTCCACCTATGCCGCGTTCTCGTGGGACGACGCGGCCGCGTGGCTGGACGGGCTGCCGAACGGGGGGCTGAACATCGCGCACGAAGCAGTCGATCGGCATGCTGCGCGCCGCCCGGACCATGTGGCGCTCAGATTCCTCGCCAAGCAGGGAGTAGACCGCGAGCTCACCTATGCCGAGCTGGCGGAGCTCTCTGCGAGGTTCGCCAACGTGCTCGACTCCCTGGGGGTGGCCGCGGGCGAGCGGGTCTTCGGGCTGATGGGCCGCCAGCCGGAGCTGTACGCGGCGATCCTGGGCACGCTGAAGCACCGCGCCGTGTTCTGCCCGCTGTTCAGCGCGTTCGGGCCGCAGCCGGTCATGCAGCGCCTGCAGCTCGGGTCGGGCTCGGTGCTGGTCACGACGCCTGCGCTGTACCGCAAGAAGGTGGCGCCGATCCGCGACGAGGTGCCCTCGCTGACCCACGTGCTGCTGGTCGGGCCCGGCTTCGAGCGCGTGGCCGACGCACCCGGCGTGCACGACCTGGTGGCGTTGCTCGACGCGGCGTCGCCGACCTACGCCATCGAGCACACCGACCCCGAGCGGGCGGCCCTGCTGCACTTCACCTCCGGCACCACCGGGACACCGAAGGGGGCGGTGCACGCCCACCAGGCAGTGCTGGCCCACCACGTCACCGCCCGCTACGTGCTCGACCTGCATGACGACGACGTGTTCTGGTGCACCGCTGACCCCGGCTGGGTGACCGGCACGTCCTACGGCGTGGTCGCGCCGCTGACCTGCGGAGTCACCGTGGTCGTGGACGAGCTCGAGTTCGACGCCGACCGCTGGTACACCATCCTCGACGAGCAGCAGGTGACTGTCTGGTACACCGCGCCGACCGCGCTGCGGATGCTGATGAAGGCCGGCGCCGAGCGCGCCAAGCAGCACGACCTCTCCGCGCTGCGGCACGTCATGAGCGTCGGCGAGCCGCTCAACCCGGAGGTCGTGGTGTGGGGCCTGGAGGCCGTCGGGCTGGCGATCCACGACACCTGGTGGCAGACCGAGACCGGCGCAATCATGGTGGCGAACTACGCCTCGACCGACATCCGTCCCGGCTCGATGGGACGGCCCGTCCCTGGCATCGAGGCGGCCCTGCTGGCGCGCGACACCCACGGCGACCCGGTGCTCGACGAGTCCGGTGCCCCCGTGCTGGTCACCGAGCCCGACACCGAGGGCGAGATCGTGCTGCGCGCACCGTGGCCGTCGATGATGCGCGAGTACCTCGGCATGCCCGAGCGCTACGCGAAGGCCTTCATCGGCGGTGCGCCGGGGAAAGGCTGGTACCGCTCGGGTGACCTGGGACGCCGCGACGCCGACGGCTGGTTCTGGTTCATCGGCCGCGGCGACGACGTCATCAAGTCGGCCGGCCACCTGATCGGCCCGTTCGAGGTCGAGAGCGTGCTCATGGAGCATCCGGCCGTGGCCGAGGCGGGCGTGATCGGCGTTCCCGACCCGGTCGCCGGCGAGGTCGTCAAAGCGTTCGTCGCCCTGCGAACCGGGTACGAGGCCAGCGATGCGCTGGTGCTCGAGCTGATCGGGTTCGCGCGCAAACGGTTGGGTGCCGCGGTGGCACCCCGTCAGATCGAGGTCAAGGCAGACCTGCCGAAGACGAGGAGCGGGAAGATCATGCGAAGGCTGTTGAAGGCACGTGAGCTGGGCCTGCCCGAGGGCGACCTGTCGACGCTGGAGTCGGGGCGATGAGCGCCGAGACCGCGACCGGGCCTGACACCAGCCTGATGGCGCCCGGTGCGGCGGCGAACGTCCCGGCCGGTCCCGGGCACGCGTTGCCCGAGCAGGAGGCGGCGCTGGACATGTTCCGGAAGATGCTGCGCATCCGGCGCTTCGAAGAGCGCTGCGTCGAGCTGTACAGCGCCACCAAGATCCGCGGCTTCCTGCACCTCTACATCGGTGAGGAGGCGGTCGCGACCGGCGTCGTGCGCCAGCTGCAGCCGCAGGACGCGGTGGTCGCGACGTACCGCGAGCACGGGCACGCGCTGGCCCGCGGGCTCAGCATGAACTCGATCATGGCCGAGATGTTCGCCAAGGTCGAAGGCTGCTCACGCGGGCGAGGCGGGTCGATGCACCTCTTCGACGCCGACACCCGGCTCTACGGCGGCAACGCCATCGTGGGTGGCGGGCTGCCGCTCGCCGTGGGCCTGGCGCTGGCCGACGCGATGCAGGGACGCCCGGCCGTGACTGCGTGCTTCTTCGGCGAAGGCGCGATGGCCGAGGGGGAGTTCCACGAGTCGATGAACCTGGCGGCGCTGTGGAAGCTGCCGGTGCTCTTCTGCTGCGAGAACAACCGCTACGCCATGGGCACGGCCCTGAGCCGCTCGGAGTCGGAGACGAACCTCGCGGTCAAGGCCGCCTCGTACGAGGTACCGGCCTGGACGGTGGACGGCATGGACGTCACCGCCGTGGACGAGGCGGCTCGACGGGCCGTGACCCTGATCCGCGACGGGGGTGGGCCGGTCTTCCTGGAGCTGCGCACCTACCGGTTCAGGGCTCACTCGATGTACGACGCCGAGCGGTACCGCAGTCGCGACGAGGTGACGTCGTGGCGCAGCCGGGACCCGATCGACACCTTCTCCGCACGGCTGCGAGACGCAGGGATGCTCGACGACGAGGCCATCGTCCAGATGGAGAAGGAGGTCTCGGCCGAGATCGACACGGCGGTCGCCTTCGCCGAGGCGGGGACGGACGAGCCGTTGTCTGAGCTGAGCAGATTCGTCACCAGCGAGACAGGAGGCGCGTCATGACCGCCACGACGACCGAGGCCGGACGGGCCGAGCACGCGAAGGGTGTCGGTGACTCGCCGACGACGCTGTCGGTGACCTACCGCGAGGCCATGCGCGAGGCCATGCGCGAGGCGATGGCCGACGACGAGCGGGTGTTCTTGATGGGGGAGGACGTGGGCGCCTACGGCGGCTGCTTCGGGGTGAGCCTAGGGCTGCTGGAGGACTTCGGGCCCGACCGCGTGCGGGACACACCCCTGTCGGAAGCCGCCTTCGTGGGCGCCGGCATCGGGGCGGCGCTCGGCGGCATGCGTCCGATCGTCGAGATCATGACGGTCAACTTCTCGCTGCTTGCCCTCGACCAGATCCTGAACACGGCGGCGACGCTGCTGCACATGTCCGGCGGGCAGTTCAACGTGCCGCTGGTGATCCGGATGACGACGGGGGCCGGACGCCAGCTCGCCGCTCAGCACTCGCACTCGCTGGAGAACTACTACGCCCACATCCCGGGGCTGCGGGTGCTGGCACCGGCGACGGTGCGCGACGCCCGCGGGATGCTGGCGCCGGCGCTGGCCGACCCCGACCCTGTGATCATCTTCGAGCACGGCTCGCTCTACAACGTCGCCGACGAGCTGCCTCTTGACGCCGCCGACCCGGTGGACATCACGTCGGCCGTCGTGCGGCGTCCCGGCTCGGACGTCACCCTCATCACCTACGGCGGGTCGTTGCCCACCACGCTGGCCGCAGCCGAGGCGCTGGACGCCGACGGGGTGTCGGCCGAGGTGATCGACCTGCGGGTGCTGCGTCCGCTGGACTCGGCCGTGTTCCTCGACTCGGTACGGCGCACGCACCGCGCGGTCGTGGTCGACGAGAACTGGCGCACGCTGTCGATCGCCGGCGAGATCCTGGCGCAGATCGCCGAGGAGGCCTTCTACGACCTGGATGCGCCGGTGGCACGGGTCTGCTCGATGGAGGTGCCGATGCCCTACGCCCGACACCTCGAGCTGGCGGCCGTACCCACCGTGGAACGCGTCGTGGAAGCCGCGCGGGCGAGCGTGGTGGGTTCCTGATGGCGCAGTTCGTGATGCCGAGCCTCGGGGCCGACATGGACGAGGGCACGGTCGTGGAGTGGCTGGTGAAGGTCGGTGACATCGTGAAGCGTGGCGACATCGTGGCCGTGGTCGACACCACGAAGTCGGCGATCGAGGTCGAGGTGTTCGTCGAGGGAGTGGTCGAGCAGATCCTGGTCGAGCCGGGCACGACGGTCCCCGTCGGGACGCCGCTGGCCCTGCTGGGGCAGGACGCCGCCGGCATGTCCGCTGCGCGGGCCGCTTCGCCCGCGGACGAGCCGGTTGGGGCTGGCGAACCGCCGGTCGCGAGCCCGATCGTCCGGCACCTGGCGCACGAGCGCGGACTTCAGCTGCGCGCGCTGACGGGCTCCGGTCCGGACGGGGTGATCACGCGGTCCGACGTCGAGGCCGCCGCCGCGGCGCTCGGTGCAGCGACCGGCACGGTGGACGCGTCCCCGCCGGCCAAGGCCGCCGCGACCGGCAGGGTGGTCGCGTCCCCGCTGGCCAGACGCACCGCAGTGGAGCTGGGCGTCGACCTCGCCGGCGTCACCGGCACTGGGCCTGGCGGGGCCGTCACGGTCTCCGACGTCCAAGGCGCCGCCGAGGCCACGCCGCGAGCCCCCGAACCGGCGATCTTGGCGGATGAGCCGCAACGTGGGTCCACATCCGGCCGTAGCGCCACGATCGCGGAGGGTGGTGCCGGGGCGCCACGATCGCGGAGGGTGGTGCGGCCGCAGCGAAGCAGCGCGCCGCGGCCATGCGCGCCACCATCGCCAACCTCATGGCGCGGTCGAAGAAGGAGATCCCGCACTACTACCTGCGCACGACGGTCGACTTCGGGGCGTGCGACGACTTCGTCCGCCGCTACAACACCGACCGTCCCGTCTCCGAACGCCTGCTGCCGGCCGTCCTGCTGCTCAAGGCCGCAGCGCTGGCCGTGCGCAAGGTGCCGGAGGTCAACGGCTTCTTCACCGAGGACGGCTTCGCGCGCAGCGAGGCGGTGCACCTAGGTGTGGCGATCTCGCTGCGCGGCGGCGGACTGGTGGCGCCGGCCATCCACGACGCCGACACGCTCGCTCTGCCCGAGCTCATGGCCGCCCTCAAAGACCTCGTCGCTCGCACGCGGGCTGGACGGCTGCGCGGCTCGGAGATGAGCGACCCGACGATCACGGTCACCAACCTCGGCGAGCAGGGGGTGGAGGTCGTCCACGGGGTGATCTACCCACCTCAGGTGGCGCTGGTCGGGTTCGGCACGATCGTCCAACGACCGTGGGCGGTGGACGGGATGCTCACCGTCCGACCCGTCCTGACGGCCACCCTCGCCGCCGACCACCGGGTCAGCGACGGCCACCGTGGCGGGCTCTACCTCGCTGCCGTGGCGAACCTGCTGCAACGACCGGAGGAGCTGTGAACACAGACGTTGCCCGCTCTCACGTCCAAGCCGTGCTGGGGCGCATCGCACCGGAGATCGACCTGGCCGACGTGCCGGGCGACGTCGACTTTCGCGAGGAGGTCGACCTCGACTCCATGGACTTCCTCAGCCTCGTCGAGGGCCTGAAGCAGGCAACCGGCGTGGACGTGCCCGAGGACGACTACTCCTCCATCGAGACTCTCGACGGCCTGGTCGCCTACCTGGCGGCGAAGGCTGCCTGACACCGAGCGTCCGGCTCGGCGCGAAAGTGGTCGCGACTGGGCTTGCACTCGACCCACCAGAGTGCTAATCATTGGGTTAGCACTCTCGCAGTGAGAGTGACAAACACTGGTCGGACGATGAGGTCTGGCTGCACCCGGCGACAGGAGCCGGCGTGGGCAGGCCGTCCGTCGCGGGCATCGCACCGACCACACAGTCCGGCGAACCGGAAGGAACCAGCCAGAACATGGCCAAGATCATTGCGTTCGACGAGGAAGCCCGTCGCGGCCTCGAGCGGGGGATGAACGTCCTCGCCGACGCCGTCAAGGTGACCCTCGGCCCCAAGGGCCGCAACGTTGTGCTGGAGAAGAAGTGGGGCGCTCCCACCATCACCAACGACGGTGTCTCCATCGCCAAGGAGATCGAGCTCGAGGACCCCTGGGAGAAGATCGGGGCCGAGCTCGTCAAGGAAGTTGCCAAGAAGACCGACGACGTCGCCGGTGACGGAACCACCACCGCCACGGTGCTGGCCCAGGCGCTCGTGCGCGAGGGCCTGCGCAACGTCGCCGCCGGCGCCAACCCGATGTCGCTGAAGAAGGGCATCGAGGCTGCCACCGAGGCGGTCAGCAACCAGCTGCTGGAGATCGCCCAGGAGGTCGAGACCAAGGAGCAGATCGCTGCTACCGCCTCGATCTCGGCTGCCGACTCCCAGATCGGCGAGATGATCGCCGAGGCCATGGACAAGGTCGGCAAAGAAGGCGTCATCACCGTCGAGGAGAGCAACACCTTCGGCCTCGAGCTCGAGCTCACCGAGGGCATGCGCTTCGACAAGGGCTACATCTCGCCCTACTTCGTGACCGACCCCGAGCGTATGGAGGCCGAGCTGGAGGACCCCTACATCCTCCTGGTCAACTCCAAGATCGGTAACGTCAAGGACCTGCTGCCGCTGCTGGAGAAGGTCATGCAGTCGGGCAAGCCGCTGGCGATCATCGCCGAGGACGTCGAGGGCGAGGCCCTGGCGACCCTGGTGGTCAACAAGATCCGCGGCACGTTCAAGTCGGTCTCGGTCAAGGCGCCCGGCTTCGGCGACCGCCGCAAGGCGATGCTGCAGGACATGGCCATCCTCACCGGCGGCCAGGTCATCAGCGAAGAGGTCGGCCTCAAGCTCGAGAACACCGGGCTCGAGCTGCTGGGTCGCGCCCGCAAGGTGGTCGTCACCAAGGACGAGACGACCATCGTCGAGGGCTCCGGCGACGCCGAGCAGATCCAGGGACGGGTCAACCAGATCCGCGCCGAGATCGAGAAGAGCGACTCCGACTACGACCGCGAGAAGCTGCAGGAGCGTCTGGCCAAGCTGGCCGGTGGCGTGGCCGTCATCAAGGCGGGCGCGGCGACCGAGGTCGAGCTCAAGGAGCGCAAGCACCGCATCGAGGACGCCGTGCGCAACGCCAAGGCGGCCGTCGAGGAGGGCATCGTCCCCGGTGGTGGCGTCGCGCTGCTGCAGGCCGGTGCTGCCGTGTTCGACAAGCTCGAGCTCGAGGGTGACGAGGCCACTGGTGCCAACATCGTCCGCGTGGCGCTCGACGCTCCGCTCAAGCAGATCGCGATCAACGCCGGTCTTGAGGGTGGGGTCGTGGCCGAGAAGGTGCGCCACCTTCCCGTGGGCGAGGGACTGGACGCCGCAACCGGTGTCTACAAGAACCTGGTCGAGGCGGGCATCATCGACCCGGCCAAGGTGACGCGCTCGGCGCTGCAGAACGCTGCGTCGATCGCTGGCCTGTTCCTCACCACCGAGGCGGTCATCGCCGACAAGCCCGAGAAGGAGGGTGCTGCCGCCGGCGGTGGCGTTCCCGACATGGGCGGCATGGACTTCTAGTCCGCAGCACTACCTCGCGGCCGTAGGCCGTACGCACAGGGCGGTCCCTTCGGGGGCCGCCCTTGTGCGTGGGGGCACGGGCTCGGTCGTCACTCAGAGAACAACTCGCGTTCATCTTCTGTTCATACTTTGGTAGACTTGAGTTGTACCGGGAGAGTGCCGGGCGAAAGCCAGGCAAGGAGGTAGCCATGACCGCCATGACGCAGACCACGCAGAGCCCCTTGGTGGCGCACTGGGAGCTGGTCACCGACGCTCGCGGACGCACCCGTCCCGAGATGCGCTGGGAGATCGTCCGCAGCGGCGACGAGACGAGCGAGGTCTCGCTCGCTGCGTGAGCCCACGAGCCGACCCCAACCCTCGCCCCAAACGATCACGTGACGGCGGAAGTTGAGGGGTTTCTAAGGCAGATCTGCCGTGGAAACCCCCAAGGTTCCGCGCGAAGTGGCCGCCACGACGCGAACCCACGACGCGAACCCAGGTCGCGAACCCATGTCGCGCAGACGCCGGATGGGAGCGGGCGCCCTGCAGGAGTTGGGGTTCGGCATGCCGGGGGTGGACGGTCGCGGGCCGTAGCCTGTCGTTGTGACTCGTCCGTTGCTGCAGGTCGTTGCCCTCACACCCGGTGACGCCAAGGGGGCTACCGACGGTGGTGCCGACCGACTTGAGGTGCTCATTCGGCCCGAGGACGGCGGTCTCACCCCCGACCTGGACGCCGTGCGCGCGTTCCGCGAGGCCAGCACGCTGCCCATCAGGGTCAGGCTGCGGCTGCGCGAGGACTACTCGTCCACCGGCGGCGAGCTAAGCCGGCTGATCGGGCTTGCGCGGACCCTCACCAACGAGGGAGTGGACGGGTTCAGCTTCGGCTTCGTCTCACCCGACCTCGAGGTGGACGTCTCGCTCACCGAGGCATTGGCGGGCGGGCTCGGCGGCGCCCCCTGGACGTTCCACCGCGCCATCGACCACGTGCTCAGCCGCCGCAAGGCCTACATCTCGCTACGCGACCTGCCCGGACTCGACTCCGTCCTCACCGCCGGGTCGGCCCGCGGGACTGAGTTCGGGGTCGACCAGCTGTGCGGCGAGGTGACGGACGACCCGACGTTGGCTCCGCTCGTGATCGCCGGCGGCGGTCTGCGCGCCGAGGACGTGCCGTGGCTGGCGCGCGCCGGCGTGCGGGCGTTCCACGTCGGATCGTCAGTACGTCCCGGTCGGTCGACGAAGGCCTATGTCGACGCGGGCCTGGTGCGCTCGTGGCGGTCCCTGGTGGACGACGCGGTCGGCGCCGCGCTATAGCCCCCGCCCCTGCGCCGCAGAACAACGCGCGCGTGGCCGGGGACGTGCTGAGGGGCCCGGAGCCGACGCTCCGAGCCCCTCAGTGGCGCGAACTCGAGGTCAGCCGCGCGGAAGGTCGAGCGGGCGCAGCACGAACGAGATGCCGTGCGCGATCTGCTCGCCAGCCTTGATGTCGAGCTTCGAGCGAACGAGGAACGGGTTGACGGCGTTGGGGTCCTGGTCCTTGATGGACACGATCGGGAACCGGGGGTTGCTGCTGAACACGCGCAGCGTGATGTCGCCGCCGTTGGCCATCTCGAACGTGCGGTCGGCCTTGGGGGAGCCCTTCAGGCCCAGAACGGTTGAGCTCTCGACGGCTGCGCCGCCAAGCACGTGGTACAGCAGGATCTCTTCGATGACGTCGATCGGGTCGCCCAGAGTTCCGGCAGCCGCCACGATGCCGTTGAAGACCTTGGCCTCCTTGCGCTCCCACGAACCCGTGAGGCTCCACTCGAGCACCTGGAACGCCCGGTCGTTCGGGATGAATGCGGTCAGTGCCGCTGTACCGTCGGCGAGCAGCCCGACCGGCGAGTCCGGCTTCGCGCTCAGGACGGCTTCGGCCGCCTCGCGCAGGATGTCGAAGTCGTAGCGGTTGCGGTCGAAGCCGCCGGTACCGGACTCGACGTCGACGCCGAGCACCTCGGCCAGGCTGCTGGGCGCGGCCTGGGCGGGGGCGGCGAGGGCGACGCCGCCGGCGAGTGCGGCGGCCGCGGCGGTGACGCCGGCGATGGCCTTCTTGACGCGCATTGTTCCTCCTGAGGATGTCGTAGTGCGCTCTTGCCTCCACTTCGTTGACGAGTCAACGTTTGGATGCACTGCGGCAGAATGAATATGTGCCGCCCCTGCTCGACACCGCAGCGGCGCTCGCCCGGCTCGTGGCGAGCGCCAAGGGTGAGCGGCGCCTGATCGGCATGGCCGGTCCACCTGGCGCCGGCAAGTCGACCCTGGCGCAGGCCGTCGTCGACGCCATCGAGGGCGCGGTGCTGGTGCCGATGGACGGCTTCCACCTCGCTCAGAGCGTCGTGGACGCCGCTGGCCTGGCCGACCGAAAGGGGGCGCCGGAGACGTTCGACCGTGCGGGCTATGCGGCCCTGCTCGTTCGGCTGCGCGATCAGCGACCAGACCAGGGGCCCGTCTACGCCCCGGAGTTCCGCCGCAGGATCGAAGAACCCATCGCGGGGGCTATCCAGGTCGCGGCGGAGTGCCGCGCTGGTCGTCACCGAGGGCAACTACCTGCTGCACTGGCCCGAGGTGCGGGCCCTGCTCGACGAGGTGTGGTGGGTCGAGGTCGACGAGTCGCGACGCGTGCGCCGACTCGCGGCCCGTCATGAGCGCTACGGGAAGTCTCGCGAGGCTGCGGCCGCCTGGGCGCATGGTCCGGACGAGCACAACGCGCGGCTGGTCGCACCGGGACGTGACATCGCGGACGTGATCGTCCGCGGGCACTGACATCCCCGGGCGACGCCAGTCCGCACGCACTCGCCTCCAACGGGTGTGGCAAGGTCGGATGCATGCAGCAGACCGGGACCACGGCCTGGGCCCTCGCCCCACTCCTCTTGCTGGCGCTGGGGTTCGTGACGTGGGTCGTCATCGACATCGTGCGGTCGGACTCGGTCAAGCACCTGCCCAAGTGGGCCTGGGGCATCCTCGCCGTCGTGTCCATCCCGGTCGGCGGCATCGTGTACCTGCTCGTCGGACGAGACCGTGACCACTGAGGCCACCCCGATCCTGCGCACGCGAGACCTGGTGCGCGCCTACGGACCCGGTCAAGGCGTTCTCGGCGTCGACGTCGAGGTACCGCGAGGCGTCGTCTACGGCCTGGTCGGGCCGAACGGGGCCGGCAAGACGACCCTGATCGGCATGCTCACCGGGCTGCGAAGCGTCGACTCCGGCACCATCGAGCTCGACGTCGACCGTCAGCGCGTCGGCCTCGTCCCGGACGTCCCGGAGTTCGAGCGTTGGCTGACCGCAGCCGAGGTCGTGGGGCTCTCCGCCACGCTGGTCGGCGTCGGGGCGTCGCCCGCGCGGGTGTCCGCCGAGCTCGCGCGGGTGGGTCTCACCGACGCTGCCGACCGGCGCGTGGGCGGCTTCTCCCGCGGGATGACCCAGCGGCTGGCCCTGGCGGCGGCCAGCGTCACCGACCCCGAGCTGGTGCTGCTGGACGAGCCGTCGTCCGCGCTCGACCCCGGCGGACGCGCTGCTGTCCTCGACCTGATCGCCGCATGGAGCGAGCGGGCGACGGTGATGCTGTCGAGCCACATCCTGGCCGACGTGCAGCGGGTGGCCGACGTGGTCGGCGTGCTGCGCGCCGGCGAGCTCGTCTACCAGGGACCGGTGCAGACGCTGCTCGACGGCTACCTACGGCCCACCTGGGTGGTGCGGATGCGTGGCAGCGTCCAACCCTTGCTCGCGCGGCTGTCCGACGCGGACTGGGTCGAGGGCTGCGACGACCTGGGCGCCGGAGCGCTCCGTGTCCGCACCCGCACGGTCGAGGACGGCGAGCGGGGCATCGTCGCCGCGGCAGCCGCCGTCGACGCGCGGGTCGTGTCGGTACAGCCTGAGGAGGCAGACCTCGAGGCGGCGTTCCTGGCCCTCACCGGGCCCGCCGAGAGTCGGCCATGAGCATCGTCCGTCTCGAGTGGCTGCGCCTGTGGCGCACGTACCGTCTGCTCATCCTGGTGGTGGCGTTCGCCTTCTTCGGCCTGCTCGGCCCCCTCACTGCGGCCTACCTGCCTGAGATCATCAGCCTGGCCAGCCAGAGCGACGACCTCGGCCTAGCCGTCGACCTGCCCGAGCCCGTGCCCGCGGACGGCATCGTCCAGTACATCGGCAACGTCAGCCAGATCGGCATCATCGTGGTGGCCGCCATGGCGTCCCTCGCGCTGGCGGTCGACGCGCGCCCCGGGTTGTCGGCGTTCTACCGGACGCGGCAGAGGTCGCCGGCATCGTGGATCGTGCCGCGATGGGCTGCCACCAGCCTTGCTGCGGCCGCAGCCTGGACGGTCGGGCTGCTCGCGGCCATCTACGAGACGGTGCTGCTCATCGGCCCGTTGCCGGTCACGGCGATGCTCGTCGGCTGGGCTGCGTGGGTCGTGTACCTGGCATTCGCCGTGGCTGTCGTGGCGCTCGTCGCCGGATTCGTCCGGGCCAGTGTGGGCGTCACGGCGGTGTCGGTGGGGCTGCTGCTCGGTATTGCGCTGCTCGGGCTGATCCCGCAGATCGGCGAGTGGCTGCCCAGCCACCTGGTGGGGGCGCCGTCCGCGCTGGCGGCCGAGGCCGCCGGCGCGAGTGACTACTTGGCAGCGGTCGGTGTCAGCATCGCGGCGACGGTGGGAGCGCTCGCCGGCGCGACGGCTTTGGCGAAGCGGCGCGAGCTGTAGCCCGGCCCTAGGGTGGCGGACATGCCAGCCGCCGCGGACGCGCCGCAGGAGCCAGGCGCGCCCGGGCCCGTGGCGCTGGTCGGCTCCGGGGAGTACCTCGAGGCCATGACCGAGCTCGAAGGACGCCTGCTCGCCGGACGTCCGCCCCGCTACGTGCAGATACCCACCGCCGCCGCTCCCGAGGGTGAGCACGTGCTCGCGCGCTGGCTGGCGCTGGGGGCCGACCAGGCCGAGCGGCTCGGAGCCGAGCAGGTGGCCGTCGTCGCCCGGGACCGGCACGACGCCGACGACCCCGACCTCGCGGCCCAGGTGGCGGGTGCGGGTCTGATCTACCTCTCCGGCGGCAACCCCAGCTACTTGGCCACGACGCTGCGCGACACCGCGCTGTGGCGGGCGATCCTGGCGGCGTGGCGCAACGGGGCAGCACTTGCCGGCTGCTCGGCCGGCGCCATGGCGATCACGAGCTGGGCGCCGTCCTCGCGCAACTGGGGACTGGGCGGCGAGCCAGGCCTCGACCTGTTCCCGCAGTGGCGGGTGATCCCGCACTTCGACCGGTTCGGGGCGTGGATGCCCTCACCCATCCTGCGGCGCGTCTCCGCCACCCCGGACGGCGTCGCGACTGTCGGCATCGACGAGGAGACGGCGCTGGTCACCGGCTTGGACGACGAGGGGGAGTGGGTCGTCTACGGCCGCCGCAAGGTGTGGCTCGTGGACGACCGCGGCAAGCGCACCGGCCACGAGCTCGGGGCTACGGTTCCCGCCCCTGGGTGAGCGGGTTCAGCCACCGTACGTCGGGAAACCGCGCGAAGTCGGTGTCGGCGGACACCAGCACCACGCCGTGCTCGATGGCGGTCGCGGCCAGCTGAGCATCCGGGATCAGGTTGCCGGTCACCCCGAGGTCGGTGACCAACCGGCCCAGGATCACCGCCGTCCGCTGCGTCGTTGTGGGCAGCCAGACGTTGTCCAGGCTCAGCCACCCCTCGACGAACGACCAGGCGTCCGCGCCGGCGAGGGGCCGAGCCATCACCCGTGGGTGCGTGACGATGCGGATGAATGCCCCGATCGTCTGCCACGCAAGCCCGACTCGCGTCCCCGACGAGAGCGTGGACGTGAGCCATCGCGCGGCAACCTGATGGTGGGGGCTCGACCGGTCGACGGCGTACAGCAAGATGTTCGCGTCGAGCAGCATCAGTGCTCGTCCAGCAGGTCGAGCACCTCGCCGACGTTCGTGACGTCAACCTTCGCGCCGAGGTCGACGGTGCGGTGCTCGTAGACCACGGCCGGCTGCGTGGTGGACAGCCCCGCGCGCACCAGCCGGTTGATGGCCTCGCTCAGCCCGACGCCCAGCTCTCGCCGAAGCCGGGCCACCTCGGCGGCGACGTCGTCGTCCAGGCTCACCGTCGTACGCACTGGCACACGCTAGCATCATGATGCGTATGAACACGCATCATGATGCGCCGACCGGCTTCCCAGGCGACCATGGCCGGGGTCAGTCGACGCGGTCGGTCAGCACGTCCTCGGCGTCGACGATGCGGTAGGCGTAGCCCTGCTCGGCCAAGAACCGCTGCCGGTGCTGGGCGTAGTCGGTGTCAAGCGTGTCGCGTGACACCACGGTGTAGAAGCGGGCGGACCGGCCGTCGGACTTGGGGCGCAGCAGCCGACCGAGACGCTGGGCCTCCTCCTGGCGCGACCCGAACGTGCCCGACACCTGGACGGCGACAGTCGCGTCGGGCAGGTCGAGGGAGAAGTTGGCCACCTTCGACACCACCAGCAGCGTGATCTCGCCGGTGCGGAAGCCGTCGAACAAGCGCTGGCGCTCCGGCACCGTCGTCGCCCCCGTGATCAACGGCGCCCCGAGCCGCTCGGCCAGGTCTTCGAGCTGGTCGAGGTACTGACCGATCACCAAGGTCTGCTCGCCCGCGTGGTCGGCCACGATCTTTGCCACCACCGCCCGCTTGGACGCCGCCGTCGCCGCGATGCGGTAGCGCTCCTCCGGCTCGGCGGTGGCGTAGCCCAGCCGCTCGGAGTCGGTCAGGGTCACCCGCACCTCGACGCAGTCAGCGGGCGCGATCCAGCCCTGTGCCTCGATCTCACGCCACGGAGCGTCGTAGCGCTTCGGCCCGATCAGGGTGAACACGTCGTCCTCGCGCCCGTCCTCGCGCACCAGGGTCGCGGTGAGCCCGAGGCGTCGACGCGCCTGCAGGTCGGCCGTCATCCGAAAGATCGGCGCGGGCAGCAGGTGCACCTCGTCGTAGACGATCAGCCCCCAGTCGCGCGCCTCGAACAGCTCGAGGTGGGCGTAGGACCCCTTCCGCTTCGTCGTCATCACCTGGTACGTGGCGATCGTGACTGGGCGGATCTCTTTGCGCTGGCCGGAGTACTCGCCGATCTCCTCCTCGGTGAGCGACGTGCGCCGCAGCAGCTCGTCCTTCCACTGGCGCGCGGCGACCGTGTTCGTCACCAGGATGAGCGTGGTCGACTCCGCGTGCGCCATCGCGGCGGCGCCCACCATCGTCTTGCCCGCGCCGCAGGGCAGCACGACGACGCCCGAGCCGCCCGCCCAGAAACCGTCGGCGGCTTGGCGCTGGTAGTCGCGCAACGACCAGTCGTCCTCGACCAGCGTGATGGGGTGGGCCTCGCCGTCGACGTAACCGGCCATGTCTTCGGCCGGCCACCCGAGCCGGATGAGTACCTGCTTGATCTGGCCGCGCTCGGACGGGTGCACCGCCACGACGTCGGGACCGATGCGCTCACCCACCAGCGGCTTGATCTTGGCACTGCGCAGCACCTCCTCCAGCACGGCGCGGTCGGTGGAGTGCAGCGAGAGCCCGTGCGTCGGGTGCTGCTCGAGGCGCAGCCGTCCGTAGCGGTCCATCGTCTCGGCCAGGTCGACCAGCAGCGCATGCGGCACGGGGTAGCGCGAGTAGCGCAGCAGCACGTCCACCACCTGCTCGGCGTCGTGCCCGGCGGCACGGGCGTTCCAGAGGCCCAGCGGCGTGAGCCGGTAGGTGTGTACGTGCTCGGGTGCACGCTCGAGCTCGGCGAACGGGGCGATCGCCAACCGGCACGCCTCGGCTTCAGGGTGGTCGATCTCGAGCAGCAGAGTCTTGTCGCTCTGGACGATGAGGGGGCCGCCGGCGGGAGGGGTCACCGGCCCATCCTCGCCTAGGGCGTCCGACCCGGGCCAGTCCACGCCGATCGGCCTACCGTCGAAGGCGACGTGACCCTCGACATCGTGCTGCTCGTCGTCGGCTTGGTCGTCATCGGCCTTGCTGCCGATCAGGCCGTCGTGGGGTCGGCGCGGCTGGCCGAGCGCTTCAACCTGCCGCGGGTCGTGCTCGGCGCGCTGCTCATCGGGATCGGCACGAGCCTGCCCGAGGCGGTGGTGTCGATCTTCGCGGCCACGGACGGCCGCGGGGCGCTTGCCTACGGCAACCTGATCGGGTCGAACTCGGCCAACATCGGGCTCGTGCTGGGTGTCGCCGCGCTGGCCGCGGCGTCCCCACTGGTGGTCGACTCCGGCATTCTCACCCGCGAGGTGCCCCTCGCGCTGGGCGCGTCGCTGCTCTTCGCCGTCGGGGTGCTGGCGGGCATGCCGTGGCCTTTCGGGGTGCTGCTACTCGTGGCGGGCGCCTTCGTCGCGCGGATCCTGCTCGCGCACGGGCGCGACGCACCCGAGCCGCCGGGCGACGTCGAGCTCGAGCGCGAGATGGAGCAGTTCGCCGGCGTGGTCGTCGTGCGCCGAGAGGTGGTTCGGACGCTGCTCGGACTCGTGCTGACGCTCGCGGCGGCGCAGGCGGTGCTCGTCGGGGCCACCGGCGTGGCCGAGCAGCTGGGCATCAGTGAAGGGCTCGTCGGTATCGCCATCGTCGCCCTCGGGACGTCGCTTCCCGAGCTGGTCACCGCCCTCACCGCGGTGCGTCGGGGCGAGGACGAGCTGGTGCTGGGCAACGTGCTCGGCAGCAACCTGGCCAACAGCCTGCTTGTCGGCGGGGTCGCGACGCTGGCCGGCGCGGCGGGGACGACGGTCACGCCGACCCTGCGCGACGGCGCCCTGGTCATGGCCACCCTCGTCGTGCTTGCCGCTGCCGCACTGGGCCGCAAGATGTCCGTCTCGCGCCCGGAGGGCGTCCTGCTGATCGTCACCTACGCAGCCGGCATCGCCTACCTCGCCCTGTAGGGCGCGGCCCCGGCTCGCCTTCTGCCGGCCCCGCCCGCCCCGGCTCGCCTGGTGCCCGTGATCTTGGCGCCTTGGCCGCATCGCCGCGCGGATACGGTCGTATCGCCAAGATCGGCGGCGGGGCCGCAGGGGCGGGGTGAAGGGGGCGGACGAGGGCGGCGGGGGCGGGTCAGTAGGCGTCGCGCTCCCAGGGGTCGGGCCAGTTGTCCAGCACGAGGCCGCCGTCCACGACGGTGACGGTCCCCGTGACGTAGCGCGAGGCGGGGCTGGCGAGCCAGACGATGCCGGCGGCCACCTCGTCGACGGTGCCCATCCGCCTGGTCGACTTCAGGCCCAGCTCGGCCATGGCGTCGATGTCGAGAGCGCTCACGACCTCGCCCTCGTGCTCGCGCATGCCGGACGTGTCGATCAGCCCGGGCGCGATGGCGTTCACCGTCACGCCGTGCGGGGCCAGGAACGACGCCATCGTGCGGGTCAGCGACAGCACGCCGGCCCGCGCCGCCCCGGAGTGCACGAAGAACCGCGACCCGCGCTCGAAGACGTAGGTGTGCACCATGGTGACGATCGAGCCACCACCGGCCTCGACCATGGGCGTCATGAACCGGTTGAGCATCGTCCAGGTGCCGTTGAGGTTCAGGTCGACCACCGAGCGCCAGCCGTTGTCGCTCAGCTGGGACGGCAGCGTCGGGAACTGCCCGCCCGCGTTGTTGACGAGCGCGTCGACGCGTCCGAACTCGGCGTACGCGGCATCGCGCAGTGCCTCGACGGAGTCGGGCTCGCGGATGTTCGTCGTCACCGTCAGCACCCGGCGGCCGTAGCGCTCACGCAGCTCGTCGGCCGCCGACTCGAGCAGGTCGGCCCGCCGTCCGGCCAGCACCAGGTCGGACCCGAGCCGGGCGAAGCCGTCGGCTGTGGCGCGACCGATGCCGGTTCCACCCCCGGTCACCAGCGTCACCGTGTCGGCGAAGAGGTCAGGATGGAACGTCGCCAGCGGGTCGTCGGGGGCCTTGATCACCATGAGCGTGACCCTACTGACGCACCGGGGTGCGCCTCAGCCGCCCCCGACGGCGGCCACCGCGCTGATGCGGTGCACGGCGAAGGTGCGCACCTGCTCGCTGCGCTGGTCGAACGCGCTGAGCCAGCCGGCATCCAGGCTGATCGGGTCGACGACCCGCTGGGTGGTGGTGCCGTGGTTGTCGACGTAGCCGATCCACACGCTGCCGCCCGCCTCGATCGCCAGCGCGAGCGAGTCGAGCACGTCGGTGGACGCCGTCGCGCGCAGCGCGGTGCTCGCATCCGCCGGACGGTGCACGACGCCCCGGTCACCGGCCCGGATCGCACGCACGGACGCCTCCAGGGTCGCCTCGCTGGGTGCCGGGCGGTCGGCGCGCACGGGCCGCGGCTTGCCTCGGGCGGGTGCTCGGTGCCGGGCACGCGCGCCGCCGGACGGGTCGAGCGCGTCGGCAGAGGGGTGCATGCCCAGTGACTGCAGCAGCTCCAGCACCACCGATGGGCTCGCAGCCACCGAGGCCACGGTCGGCGCGAGCCGCCGAGCCGACAACGCCATCACGCGCGGCTCCCCCACGATCTGGTCGAGGAGCGCCGGGTCTTCGCACGTGATCAGCGCCGGGGCGGCTGCCACCCGCACCAGGCCGTAGCGGCGTGCTACGTCGTCGACCAGGTACGTCAACGGCTGTGGGACGGGTGTGCGCGAGACCGAGGTGAGAAAAGACGTGATGTCGGCCGAGGTGCGTCCCGCCTCCAGCGCGCGGCGCACCGAGGCCTCGGTGAACCGGTAGACGGTGGCGCCACCGGTCGACTCGACCGTGGCGAGCAGAGCCATCTCGCGGGCGAGGGGAGGTTCGAGCGGACCCGGGGCGATCGCGGTGAGATCAGCTTGCAGCAGCACGTGGTCAAGGGGGAGCGGCAGCAGCGCGGCCATGGCTTCTTCGGCCGCGGCAAGGTCGCCGGCGAACAGCAGACGCGCGGCGCTGGTCACTGCCCCCCGGGCCAGCAGCCCATAGGCGTGGGCTTCGTCGAGCGACCATCGCACGAGCGCGTCGCGGGCCGGTCCTGACCGGCGCGGACGGTGCCACGCCACGACCGACAGCACGTCGTCCACGTCCATGCTGCTCCCCGGCGGGAGTGACCCGAGCAGGCCCAAGGCGAGCCCGCGGAGCTCGGGTGCGCCGGGGCGGTCGAGCTCGTCGGACAGCGCGGCTGGCGGCTTCTCCCGGTCGTCGCGCGGCACCGCCAGCGTGGGCACGCGGCTACCGCCCAGCCAGGCGCTGGCGAGGGCGACCCATCGGGAAGCAGGCTCAGAACGCAGCCACGTGTCGAACGAGGTCGTGGGAAGCCAGTGCGACCCGGTGCTGTCAGCGGCCACGAGGCCGGCGACGAAGGCCACCTCGATGGCCCGCACCGCAGCGCCGACGTCACCGTCCAGCAGTGCAGCCGTGCGTCGCAGCTCGCGTACGCCGAGCCCGCCGGCGCGCAGCACGCCGGGCGGGTCGTCGGCCCACGCCTCGGCGACCATCTCCACCGAGCGGACGAGCTCGGCGGCCGTCCCGGCACCGAGACGGTCGACGAGCGTGACGTCGTGGGCAGCGAGCTCGGGATCGGGTCGGTCCAGCCCGCCGACGTGCAGCTGGCCGCCTCGCAGGTGCAGACCCGCCTCGCGGGGCAGCACGACGGTGCCGGAGTCCGTCGGGATCACCAGTCCCCGGGCCAGAAGCCTGTCCACGGGCGTGCGGGACTTCGCCAGCGTCACCGGGCGCAACGCGTTCTCGACCCGTCCGGACGGCGGCCCGTGGGCCAGTCGCCGCACGAGCGACTCGGACTCAGCGCCGACCGCCGCGACTGCGCTGTCGAGGTAGGCGGGGTCGGTCAGCCGGTCGGCGACCCGAGCGACCATGGCGGCGTGCTCACGGCTCGGCGGTAGGCCGAGGTCGGCGGCCAGCGAGCCCAGTCGGTCACCGGGCAGCGCGGTGAGCAGTGCACGCACCGGTGGGCCCAGCCCAGCGACCTGCGGGCCCAGAACGTCGCGCACCACCCGCACCAGCCGCAGCTCGTCGTCGGTGCCCCACACGAGCGCCAGCGATCGCAGCCGGTTCACCAGTGATGCGGTGGTGTCCGGTTCGAACGGCATCAACGACCCGATGGCCTTGACGGTGGTGGGCTCGTCCAGCAGCACGAGCCCTTCGACGATGCCGAGGGCCGCCCGGTCGAGGCGGTCCAGGGCACGCGCCACGGACGCCCTCGTGGTCGCCCGCACCGCCAGCTGGCCGACGTCGCTGGGTACCGGGGCCGTCAGGTCGGGCCGGGCCCGGAGCAGCGCGACGAGATCGCCGTCGCTGCGGACGCGCAGCTCGTCGGCGAGCGAACGCGGCAGCGGTGCCTCGGGCATCCAAGCCACGTTACGCGCGTGCCCCTCACCTGCGCATCAGGGCGGCGTCGCGGAGCCTGGCTACGGAGTCGGTGCCGGGCCGGACTCCCCGGACAGCGTCGCTCGACGACGGCGCACCGCGACGACGACGAGACCGAGCAGGATCAGCCCGAACCCGAGCGGCGCGAGCATCGCGACCACGTACGCCCAGGTGCCCGGCAGGTCGGCCCCCACGTAGTACTCGACCAGCAGCACCACCATCGTGAGCAGCCCGACGACGACAAGCACGCCGCCGATCTTCAGCGCCACGTCGAGGCCGCGCTGCTCGCGCGCAGGCCGACCGGTGCCCGCGCCCGACGCCGTGTCGTCGGGCGTCGAGGAGCCCTCGTCCGGCACCGGTGCAGTCGTCACGTAGACCAGAGTACGAGCGCGTCGACGAGTGATTCGTCGTCAGGGGTGCCCGGGCCGTACGCTGCTGCTTTGTTCACGATCAGGGGGCCGACCCGTGCGCCTCCACGACACGTCTCGCGAGGTCTGCACGTGCCTACCGGCAAGGTGAAGTGGTTCGACATCGAGAAGGGCTTCGGCTTTCTCGCCAGCGACGAGGGCGGTGACGTCTTCGTCCACGCGTCGGCGTTGCCCGCCGGGGTCAGCGAGCTCAAGAACGGTCAGCGCGTCGAGTTCGGCATCGTCGACGGTCGCCGCGGCGAGCAGGCCCTGTCGGTGCGCATCCTCGACCCCGTCCCCTCGGTTGCAGCGTCGATGCGCAAGCCGCCGGAGGAGATGGCGGTGATCGTCGAAGACTTGATCAAGCTGCTGGACGGGCTGTCGAACTCGTACCGGCGCGGTCGCCACCCCGACAAGAAGTCCAGCGGCAAGGTCGCCACGCTGCTGCGCGCCGTCGCGGACGACATCGAGGGCTGATGGCCACGCCGAAGCCGGATGCGATCTGCCTGGCCGCCGTCGACCTGGCCCGTGGCGCCGCCGTCGAGGTGGCGGGCAGCGCGGACGCCGTCGGCGACGCGATCGGTGCCCTCGCCGAGGGTGAACGCCTGCTCACTCACCTGTTCGACTGCCGGCAGCCCGGCTACCGCGGCTGGCAGTGGGCGGTGACGCTCACCCGCGTCCCGCGCGGGCGGACGCCGACGGTCAACGATGTGGTGCTCATTGCCGGGGACGACGCGCTGGTCTCCCCGGAGTGGGTGCCCTGGTCGCAGCGTGTCGAGCCAGGCGACCTCGCGCCGGGCGGGATCCTGCCAACTTCCGACGACGACCCGCGGCTGCTCACGGGCTTCGAGGACGTGGACGGCGCCGCGAGCCTCCTCGACGAGCCCGTCGAGGCTGTCGCCGACCTGGTCGTTGACCTCGGCCTGACGCGCTCTCGCGTCCTCTCGGTCGCGGGGCAGGACGAGGCCGCCCAGCGCTGGTACACCTCCGAGGCCGGACCGGGCGCCGACATCGCCACTGCCGCGCCGAAGCCGTGCCGCACGTGCGGGTTCTTGGTGCCGCTGAGCGGCCCGCTTGCCGGCGTGTTCGGCGTCTGCGCCAACGCGATGGCTCCCGACGACGGCCAGGTGGTCGCGTTCGAGCACGGCTGCGGAGCCCACTCGCAGATCGCTGCCCCGGCGCAGCGAGCCAATGAACGCCCGGTACTGGTCTACGACACCGAGTCCGACCTGCTCTTCTAGTGCTGCGCGGCGTCGTCGGGGTGCTCGTCCTGGTACCGGCGCACGCGGGCGATAGCGTCGCGGCGGCGGCGGGCGTACTCGTATCCGATCAGGCCGAGCCCAGCGCCAGCCAGGGCCGTCCACAGCCACCACGAGCGTCCTGACTCGGCCAGCTCGTCCCGAAAGAACAGCAGCACCACGAAGGCGACGACCCACGCGATGGTGCCGACCAGCACAGACTGCACGCCGTCGACGTCGACAGGCTTGTTCGGGGGCACCTGGGGAGCGCTCACCCTTCCGAGCCTATCGCCGGGGCGGCACTTGACGCCCCGAGCCGAGCGCTGTCGTCCACACTGCGTCGTGTGCGACTCTTCGCCGCCCTCGCCCTTCCGGCGCCGGTCATGGAGCGCCTGGCGGTCGCCGTGGCGCAGGCGCGCGACGTCGACCCGACGCTGCGCTGGGTGTCGCCGGAGCAGTGGCACCTCACGCTCGCCTTCTTCGGCGAGGTGCCGCATCCGCGCGTCGACGACCTCACCGAACGCCTTGAGCGGGCCGCGGGACGGACGTCGCCGCTGCAGCTTCACCTCGGTGCGCCCGCCACGTTCGGCTCGGTGCGCCGCGCACGGGTGCTCTACGCCGGGCTGTCGGAGGGCGGCGAGGCGACGTCCCGCCTCGCCGCCTCGTGCCGCGCCGCTGGGCGACGCGTCGGGCTCACGCGCGACGACCTGGCGCCCCAGGCGAGGTTTCGCCCGCACGTCACGCTCGCCCGGGCAGCGCCGCCCCGCGACGTCACCGACGTACTGACCGCGCTGACGCTGGACGACCCGCCGCGCTGGCGGTGCGACGAGGCTCTGCTGGTGCACAGCGAGCTGGGAGCCGGGCAGGCCGGACGCCCCCGCCACAGCGTGCTGGCTCGGCTGGCCTTCAGGCAGCCGCCCGCTGGGCGCTGAGTCGACCGCCCACCAGCAGCAACGCCGCCGCGCCCAGCAGCACCGGCACGACCAAGAAGGCCCAGACGACCCCGACCGCGTCGGTGAGAGCCCCGAGCACGAACGGGGCCAGCCCGATCGCCAGCCCGGCCCCGATGGCGAGACGTCCCGACGCAACGTCGGTCTGCCCGGCCGCGGCCTCGAGCGACCGGGAGACCCCCAGGGGGAAGTGCAGGGCCATGCCGAACCCGCTGACGCCCAGCCCGACCACGGCGACGGTGACCGACGTCGACGTCCACAGCACGAGCCAGCCGGCCAACGTGACGACCAGCGAGGCCATCAGCAACGCGCCCGCCGGAAAGTGCAGCGCGAGGCGGGCGCCCAGGACGCGACCGATGCCCAGGCACAGGATGAGCACTGTCAACGTGCCCGTCGCGGTGCCGATCGGTACCCCGGTGCGCTCGGCCACGAGCGTGGCGGCCCACACCGAGTAGCTGAACTCCACCGCGATGAGCGCGACGAGAACTCCCCACGCCCACCAGTACTTGATCGGCAGCGCGGCGGCTCGCCCCCGGTTCGGCGTGCCGCCCGACGGCTTCGCCAGCACCGGCATGGCCACGACCACGCCGGCCAGCAGCACGATGACCACGAGAAGCGCGGGCTGCCACCCTGCTCCGGCTGCGATGAGCACGCCAAGGGTGAACGGGGCGATGGCGCCGACCAGCGCACCGAGGCCGTTGGCCTCGGTGATGGCAGCGCTGGCCGCACGGCCGTGCCGCTCGCTGAGGGCGGCGTTGGCGACGTTGATCAGCAAGGTGCCGCCGCAGCCGGCCAGCGTTGCTCCGCTCAGCGTGCCCCACAGCGCCCCGCTCGCGGTGATCAGGGCCACCCCAAGGACGACGATGCCGACACCCAGGTAGATCGTCCCGCGACGACCCCACCGACGCACCGCCGCCGGGTTCACCAGGCCGGCGATGACGGTGCCGACCGCCAACGCCGTGCCGTGCAGCCCGGCGACAGCGCTGGACACGCCCAGGTCGGCGCCGATCAGCGGCACCGACGGGTTGAAGGCGTAGAGGAACCATCCCCAGACGGCGAAGATGCCGTACAGCGACAGCGTCGTGCGGTCGCGAACCAGCCGTGGCTGGGAGCCGGGAGCGTTCGTCAGCGCAGCTGCCCGACCACGTAGTCGATGCAGCCGGTGAGCGCCTCGACGTCGTCGGGGTCGATGGCCGGGAACATCGCCACCCGCAGCTGGTTGCGGCCCAGCTTGCGGTAGGGCTCGGTGTCGACGACGCCGTTGGCGCGCAGGGTCGCCGCCACTGCCGAGGCGTCGACCGAGTCGGCGAAGTCGATCGTCGCGACCACCTGGGAGCGCGCAGCCGGATCGGCGACGAACGGCGTCGTGTAGTCGGTGCCCTGCGCCCACGAGTACAGCCGGGACGCGGAGTCGGCGCTACGGGCCGTGGCGAACTCCAGCCCGCCGTTGCCGTTCATCCAGTCCAGCTGCTCGGCGAAGAGGAACAGCGTCGCGATCGCCGGGGTGTTGTAGGTCTGGTTCTTGCGCGAGTTGTCGATCGCGGTGGGCAGGGAGAAGAAGTCGGGCACCCAACGCCCGGAGGTGCTGATCTGCTCGACCCGGGCCAGCGCGGCCGGCGACATCAGCGCGACCCACAGCCCGCCGTCGGAGGCGAAGCTCTTCTGCGGCGCGAAGTAGTAGGCGTCGGCCTGGCTGACGTCGACCGGCAACCCGCCGGCGCCGCTGGTGGCGTCGACCAGAACGAGGGCGTCGTCGTCCGCGCCCTCCACCCGGCGCACCGGCGCCATGACGCCGGTGGACGTCTCGTTGTGCGCCCACGCGTAGACGTCGATGCCCGCCTCGGCGACAGGCGTCGGCAGCGTGCCCGGGTCACCCTTGACCACGGTCGGCTCGCCCAGAAACGGCGCGGCAGCGGTGACCTTGGCGAACTTGGACGAGAACTCGCCGAACGCGAGGTGCTGGGAGCGCTCGCGCACCAGGCCGAACGCAGCGATGTCCCAGAAGGCCGTGGCCCCGCCGTTGCCGAGCACCACCTCGTAGCCGTCGGGCAGGTCGAACAGGGCGGCGAGCCCCTCTTGCACGCGGCGCACCAGCGACTTGACCGGCGCCTGGCGGTGGCTCGTGCCCATCACGTGCGACCCGGACGTCGCCAGCGCGCCCAGGGCCTCGCTGCGCACCTTGGAGGGGCCACAGCCGAACCGCCCGTCGGCGGGCTTGAGGTCGGCGGGGATGACGATGCTGGCCGCAGCGGCGGCGTCGGGCATGAGGACTCCTGGGGTCGTGCGTCGAGACGGCAGCACGAGCCCCGTCGGGTCACGCCGACGCGTCGTGCACGTCGATTGTGCCAGCCGTCGCCGCTGCCCCTCCCAGGGCAGGGTCAGTACAGCGACTTCGCCCAGACGGGGTCCCAGCCCTCGACCTCGTCCGGCTGCCGCGCCGGGGGCCCCACGTAGCGTGCGGACGGCCGGATGAGCTTGCCCATGCGCTTCTGCTCCATGATGTGCGCGCTCCAGCCCGCCGTGCGCGCACAGGTGAACATCGCGGTGAACATGTGCGCTGGAACCTCGGCGAAGTCGAGCACGATCGCCGCCCAGAACTCCACGTTCGTCGCCAGCACCCGGTCGGGGTAGCGCTCGGCCAGCGCCGCCAGCGCCGACTTCTCGAAGGCCTCGGCAACGGCGTAGCGCGGCGCGTCCAGCTCGCGGGCCACCCGGCGCAGGGTGCGGGCCCGCGGGTCTTCGGCACGGTAGACGCGGTGGCCGAAGCCCATGAGGCGTTCGTGGTTGTCGAGCACACGGGTGACGTAGCCGTCCGGGTCGCCGGTGCGCTCGATCTCTTCGATGATCGCGAGCACGCGCGAGGGCGCGCCACCGTGCAGCGGTCCGCTCATTGCGCCGACTGCTCCGGAGAGTGCGGCGGCGACGTCCGCGCCGGTGGAGGCGATGACGCGAGCGGTGAACGTCGAGGCGTTCATGCCGTGCTCGGCCGCCGAGGCGAAGTAGGCGTCGATCGCCCGCGTGTGGCGCGGGTCGGGGTCGCCGCGCCAGCGGATCATGAACCGCTCGACGATGCTGTGGGCCTTGTCGATCTCGCGCTGCGGAACCATCGGCAGGCCGATGCCGCGGGCGGACTGGGCGACGAACGACAGCGCCATGACGGCGGCGCGGGAGAGGTCGTCGCGGGCCGCTTCGTCGGAGATGTCGAGCAGCGGCTGGAAGCCCCACGCCGGGGCCAGCATGGTCAGCGCGCTCTGCACGTCCACGCGGACGTCACCGGAGTGCACGGGGATCGGGAACGGCTCGGCCGGCGGCAGGCCGGGGTCGTAGGCGCCGTCGACGAGAAGCCCCCAGACGTTCTCGAAGGGGATGTGCCCGACGATCGTCTCGATGTCGACGCCGCGGTAGCGCAGCGCGCTGCCCTCTTTGTCGGGCTCGGCGATCTCGGTGTCGAAGGCGACAACGCCCTCAAGGCCTGGCTTCACCTCGGTCACGGTGACTCCGTCCTGCATGTGAGTGAGCAGCAGGCCGACAGCGTCGCCGACCTCGTTGGGCCGGTATCTTGCCCCAGCCCGTGCCCGGGGTCACTTCCACGCGCCACAGCCCTGCTGTCAGGCTTGCTCCATGTCTGACTTCGAGGTGCCCGCAGTGTCCTCGGCACCACCCCCTGACCTGGCCACGATGCGGGTGCGCTACGTCCCCGGCCCGCTTCACGAGGCGGACGTGGCGGCCTCGCCGTTCGTGCAGTTTCGAGCGTGGTTGGCCGACGCCACCGCCGCGGGCATGCCCGAGCCGAACGCGATGGTCGTGTCGACCGTGGACGCCGACGGACGGCCCAGCAGCCGGCACGTGCTGCTCAAGGAGCTGGACGACACCGGGTTCGTCTTCTACACCAACCTCGGGTCGGCCAAGGCTCGGGCGCTGCACGAGAACCCGTCTGCCGCGCTGTGCTTCGGCTGGTTCGCCATGTCGCGCCAGGTCTGCGTCACTGGGCGTGTCGAGCCGGTCGACCGTGTGGTGGCGGAGCAGTACTGGGCGGTGCGTCCGCGCGAGTCGCAGCTGGGGGCGTGGGCGAGCCGCCAGTCGCAGGCCGTCGAGTCACGGGAGGCGTTGCGGACCCGGCTCGCCGAGCTGCAGGAGCGGTTCCCGGCGTCCGAGCCTGTTCCGCTGCCCGACTTCTGGGGCGGCTTTCGCGTCGTCCCCGACATCATCGAGCTGTGGCAGGGTCAGCCGGCTCGGCTTCACGACCGCTTGCGCTACTCGCGCCAGGGCGACGGCTGGACGCTCACCCGTCTGCAGCCGTGACCGGGGCGTAGGCGATCCGCGGGCGTCTTACCCATCGCCATCAGGCGACGGAGCCCGAGTGGACGGCTCGGGGCCCGCGGATCGGGTGACTACCAGGGGATTCGCCAGCCGCTCGGCTGCACGACGCCCAAAGGAGTCGTCCGGAAGAACCGGGCGGCTAAGCGGGAGCCACCTCACATGTCCAGCGAATACTCACTACCGGACCACCTCCCTTCTTGTGTGCGTAGAACGCTAGATCCGTGCGGGCGTGCGCGCCACTCATTTCGGTGCGTGGCGCGCTCACAGAGTTGTGCCGAGCGAGTTGGCCTCGGTGTGGCACCGGTAGAAGCCGTACGGGGTGACCGGGGCATAGCCGGACGACCGGTACAGCGCGAGCGCCTCGGGCTGGGCGTTGCCCGACTCCAGCACGAGCCGGGCGTAGCCGGCGTCTCGAGCTGCGGTCTCCAGCCGGGCGAGCATCGCCCGCGCCAGCCCTCGGCGGCGCGCGGCCGGCGCGACGTACATCCGCTTGATCTCGGCGGTGTCACCGTCGACCCGGCGTATCCCGCCGCATGCCACCGGCGCGGCGTCCAGAGCGCCGAGCAGAAACACACCAGCGGGCGGGTCGAGGTCGGCTGCCGCCAGCGGCGTCTCGTCGGGTCCGCCGTAGCGCTGCACGTACTCCTGCTGGACTGCCTCGACGAGCACGTGCGCGTCCGGGTGGGTGTAGGGCACCTGCCACACCCGCAGCACTGCGCGGGGCGAGACGCTCAGTTGTCCGCCCAGACGCGCAGCACCTGGGCGGCGGCTTCTTCGGCGGTCCAGCCGTACTCGGCGGCCCGCTTGCGCAGCGCCTTGCGCACCGGCTTGGGCAGCTCGACCTGCAGGGCGACCACCTCGACGGGTGCGGCCTTCTTGGGCTTGCCGTTCTTCTTGGTCTTCTTGCCGCCCTGCTTGCCGGACTCGCCGGGCGACGGAACGGTCACGGCGAGCGAGCTCAGCACAGCCGAGGCCGGGTGCACGGACCCGTCGGCTGCCTTGCGCAACGCCGGACGGGGCTGCGGGGTGGGGGCGTGGCTCATCCGCGGAGTCCCTTCGTCAGCGGGGCGTCGGGTCCGGACGCCGAGGCGACGACCGTGGTGAGGTGGGTGCTCATGGCGCGGGCGATCTCGCGGGCGCCCGGCGATGGCCAGCGCTGGACTGGTACGTGGGCGCCGGCGGCTGCGTCGACGGCCGAGCGCTCGGGCAGCACGGGTTCGAGAACCAGTGGCCCGTAGGCGCTCACGAGCTCGGCGTGGCGGTAGCGGTGCTCGGAGGAGCGGGCGCGGTAGCGGTTGACGACGATGCCGGCCGGACGCAGGCGCAGGTTGAAACCGGTGCGCACGACGTCTATCGCGGTGAGCGCCTGCTGTGCTCCGGTGAGCGAGAACGCGGTCGGCTCGGCCACCACCACGGCGCGGTCGCTGGCGGCCAGCGCGTTCTTGGTGAGCTCACCCAGGCTCGGCGGGGTGTCGACGAGCACGAGGTCGAAGCCGGCCACGCCCTGCATCGTGGTCCGCAGCCGGTGCTCGCCGCCGCGTCCGTCGACCGGATGGTTGCGGTGCTCGAGGGACGGCTCGCTGGGCACGACCTTGATCTTGTCGTCCCACGCAGAGTCGGTGACGGCTTGCACCATCACGCCGGAGCGTGCGTCGGCCAGCACGTCATTGCTCGTGAACTCCGCCGACACCGGGTCGAGCGCGAGCGTGGCGTTGCCCTGCGGGTCGAGGTCCACCACCAGCGTGCGCAGCCCGCGCGCCGCCGCGGCACCGGCGAGCCCGAGGGTCACGGTGGTCTTGCCGACCCCACCCTTGAGGCTGATCACGGTCACGACGAGCACCTGGAGCATCTTGCCCTACCGACCGGCGTCTTCGTGCCGATCCGGGACTGCCGCGGCCTCAGCCGGACGTCATCGCCTTGAGCCGGCGCAGCGCCTCCTTGCGCTCCTCGGCGTGGTCGACGATGGGTTGCGGGTAGCCGTGCGCGTAGCCGTCGTCCGTCGCCCAGGGCTCGTGTGCCGTCGGGCCGGGCAGATGGCTGAGCTCGGGGACGTAGCGACGGACGTACTCCCCGTCCGGGTCGAACCTCAGCCCTTGTGTCACCGGGTTGAAGACGCGGAAGTAGGGCGACGCGTCGGTGCCCGACCCGGCCGTCCACTGCCAGCCGTGCGAGTTCGACGCGAGGTCGCCGTCGCGAAGCCAGCGCATGAAGTGCCGTGCGCCGTGCTGCCACTCCACGTGCAGATCTTTGACGAGGAACGACGCGACCACCATGCGCACGCGGTTGTGCATCCAGCCCTCGCTGCGTAGCTGGCGCATGCCCGCATCGACGAACGGGTAACCGGTGCGGCCCTGAGCCCAGGCCTGCAGGTCGTCACCCGGCCGGTCGTACTGCATCGCGGCGTACTGGGGTCGCAGGTACTCCCGGGCGGTCGCGGGCCGGTGCCAGAGCACGTCGGCGTAGAACTCCCGCCAGGCCAGCTCGGTGCGAAACGTGTCGGGCCCGGGGCCAGTGCGCGACCTGAGGTCGGCCAGCAACGTGCGGGGGTGGATCTCGCCCCACTTCAGGTGGTGGCTCAGAACGCTTGTGCCGGCCAGGTCCGGACGGTCGCGGCGCTCGGCATAGCCGTCCAGACCTTGCTCGCCGGCGTCGCGAAACGTCTGCCACCGGCGCAGCGCCGCTGCCTCGCCCGCCTCGGGCAGGGTCAGGTCGCCGAGGTCGGGATCCTCGTACATCCGGTCGCCGCCACCGGTCGGCACCGCCCAGGTGACCTGGTCGGGCAGCGGGGCCGGGTCGGGCCAGCCGCCTTCGCGCCAGGCCCGGCTGAATGGCGTGAACACCGAGTAGGGACCGTCGTCCTGCTTGCGCACTGCTCCGGGGGGCACGGCGTAGGAGCACCCGGTGCGCACGAAGGTGATGTCGGCGTCGGTGAGCGCGACTTGCACGGCGCTGTCGCGTCGGCGGCCGTAGGGCCCGGTGTCGGCGGCGACGTGCACGCTGGTGGCTCCGGCGCTGCGGGCCACGGTGCGCACCACGTCGACCGGGTCGCCGCGGCGCACGTGTAACGCCCCGCCCATCGACGCGTCCAGAGCACGCAGCGACGCATTGAGGTAGGCGCGCCGCACGTCCCCGGCAGGCCCCCAGAGCGCGGGGTCGAGCACGAAGAGCGGCACGACCCGGCCGTCGCCGTCCGTGGCGGCGCGAAGGAGCGCAGGGTTGTCGGCCAGTCGCAGGTCACGTCGAAACCAGAGCACCGAAACCATGGTGCGGACGCTACGAGGGGCCAGGGCCGGGCGCTCGCTGTGGGGGAGGGCGCGAGACCGCTCTGGTCGGCAGCGGCCGCGTGCGGCGTCGCGGCGGTGCCGTCTGAGTCTGGCGACTACCCTGCCCGTCGACAGCACGGACGGGAGTGGACGGGCGTGAGCGGCGACCTGATCGACACGACGGAGATGTATCTCCGCACGATCTTCGAGCTCCACGAAGAGGGCGTCGTGGCGTTGCGCGCACGTATCGCCGAACGCCTGCACCAGTCGGGCCCCACGGTCAGCCAGACCGTGGCCCGCATGGAACGTGACGGCCTGCTGCGCGTCGGGGACGACCGTCGCCTTGAGCTCACCGACGAGGGGCAGGCGTACGCCACCCGTGTGATGCGCAAGCACCGGCTGGCCGAGCGCCTGCTCACCGACGTGATCGGGCTCGACTGGGCGCTCGTCCACGACGAGGCGTGCCGGTGGGAGCACGTGATCTCCGACGACGTCGAGCGGCGGCTGGTCTCCATCCTCGACACGCCGACGGTCTCGCCCTACGGCAACCCCATCCCGGGCCTGGCCGAGCTGGGCGTGCAGCGCGACGACGGCTCCGCCGGCCCGTCGGCGGGAGTAGACGCCGTTGCGCTGTCGTCCTTGCCGCTGGCCCGCGCCGAGGTCGTCGTGCGGCGCCTGGCCGAGCCGCTGCAGGCCCACCACGACGTGATGACTGCGCTGCGCAGGGTCGGCGCCTTGCCAGGTGCGCAGGTCACCGTCGAACCGACGGCCCTCGGCGTCCAGATGCGCGGGCAGGGTGTCACCGTGATCCTTCCCGAGGAGCACGCCCAGCACGTGTACGTCAACACTGCACCTTGATACCCCAGGGGGTATAGTGATGGTCCACGCTCAGGAGGCCGTCATGCAGGTAGACCCCAACGTCGCACACGACGTCGCAACTCGGCTGCGCCGCGTGCGCGGTCAGCTCGACGGCGTCATCGCCATGATCGAGGATGGTCGCGGCTGCGCCGACGTCGTGACCCAGATCGCCGCGGCGTCCCGAGCTCTTGACCGGGCCGGTTTCAAGGTCGTGGCCAGCGGCCTCGTGCAGTGTGCTGCCGCCGAAGACCGGGGCGAGAAGCCCGAGCTGTCGCGCCCCGAGCTCGAGAAGCTCTTCTTGTCTCTCGCCTGAACAGACATCATGAGCAGCAGAAGGTCGGCATCGCCCCGAATCCGTATGGTCGTAAGGAGTACCAGGTGCATGTGACAGTGTCCGAGCTCAAGTCCGCGATGGCCGACGGTGGGGCGCATGTCGTCGACGTCCGCGAGCCCCAGGAGTACGAGGCCGGCCACGTCCCAGGTGCCGAGCTGATGCCGCTGGCGATGGTGCCTCTCAAGCACTCCGATCTGCCCAAGAGCGAGACCATCTACCTGATCTGCCAGACGGGGGGTCGCTCGTTCACCGCGGCCACCTGGCTGGCCGGGCAGGGCTACGACGTCCGCAACGTCACGGGCGGCACCAGCGACTGGATCACTTCCGGCTACGACGTCACGAAGGGACGGGATGCTTGATGGGACTCTTCTCCCGTAAGAAGAAGGATGAGGTCGACGCGGTCGCGGCTCAGCAGATGGTCACCGACGGTGCGCTGCTTCTCGACGTCCGCGAGCCGCACGAGTGGCAGGCCGGGCACGCGCCGAAGGCCAAGCACATGGCCCTCTCCGTGGTGGGCCACCGCCAGGCCGAGCTGCCGAAGGACCGCACGATCGTCACCGTGTGTCGCTCGGGCCGCCGCTCCGACTCCGCCGCCACGCAGCTGCGTGCGGCCGGCTTCACCGTCCTCAACCTCACTGGCGGCATGCAGGCGTGGGCGGCGGCAGGGCTGCCGGTGGTCGCCAAGGGCGGCAAGCCCGGCCGCGTCGCCTAGACCGGCGCCCCCGCCCCTGGCCGCCCCGCCCCGCCCCGCCCTGCCCGCCCGCGCCCTGGGCCTCCCCGGCACCCCAACCCCGGCGATCTTGGCGCTGGAGCCGCATGGTTCGAGTCTTGCGGCCCGTGCGCCAAGATCGCGGTGGGATGGGCGCAGGGATGGCCGTCGACGCCGGTGCGGGCCGTCGGCCTAGGGTGAGGGCATGGACACCGGACTGGACGGCAAGGTCGCGATCGTCACCGGGGCCTCCCGCGGAATCGGTGCCGCCACGGCGCTCGCGCTCGTGCGTGAGGGGGCAGCCGTCACGCTCACCAGCCGCAAGCAAGAGGCGTTGGACGAGACGGCCGCCCAGATCAGAACCGAGGTGCCGGGAGCGCGTCTGCTGGCCATGGCCAGCCACGCCGCGGACGCCGACGCCGCCGCGTTCGTCGTCGCCGCGACCCTGGAGCAGCTCGGCGGGCTGGACGTGCTCGTCAACAACGCCGCCACCAGCCCGTACTACGGGCCGATGGCCGACCTCGACAAGTCCCGCGCCGACAAGACGGTCGACGTGAACATGTGGGGCCCGGTCATGTGGTCACAGCAGGTGTGGAAGGCCGCCTTCGCCGAGCACGGCGGCTCGATCGTCAACATCGCCAGCATCGGCGGGCTGGCTACCGAGCCGGGCATCGGCTGGTACAACGCGACCAAGGCCGCCCTCATCCACCTCACCCGCCAGCTGGCTGTCGAGATGGCCCCCGGGGTGCGGGTGAACGCCATCGCCCCCGGCGTCGTGCGCACGCATCTCGCCAAGGCCATGTGGGAGCCCTACGAGGAGCCGCTGGCCAACGCCCTCCCGCTCAAGCGCATCGGTGAGCCTGACGACATCGCCGATGCTGTCGTCTTTCTTGCCGGCCACGCGTCGCGGTGGATCACCGGCCAGACCCTCGTCGTGGACGGCGGCACCCTGGTGCGCCAGTCCATCGGCTGACGTGCCATGAGCCCGACCCACGACGCCGGCCCGCCCGGGCTCGACCTCGTCCGGCTGCGCCGCCACCTGTCCGCGGTTCTGGACGTCGGTCCCGCCGGCCCGCTGACAGCCACGGTGATCGCCGGCGGACGGTCGAACGTCACCTACCGGGTCACCGACGCCCGCACGACCTGGGTCGTGCGGCGCCCCCCGCTGGGCGGCGTGCTCGCGACCGCGCACGACGTCGCCCGTGAGGCCCGGGTGATGTCGGCGCTGGCCGACAGCGCCGTCCCGGTACCTCCGGTGCTGCACCTGTGCGAAGACTCCGGCGTGATCGGCGCTCCCTTCGTCGTCATGGACTACGTCGACGGCGTCGTGCTGCGCACCGGCGCCGACATGGCCCCCTACAGCGCCGACGACCTTCGGGGCGCGAGCCAGATGCTGGTGACGACCCTGCTCGCGCTGCACGAGGTCGACCCGGACGCCGTCGGCCTGTCGCGCTTCGGCCGCCCGGAGGGCTACCTCGAGCGCAACCTGCGACGGTGGTCGACGCAGTGGGAGTCCAGCCGCACGCGTGACCTGCCGGTGCTCGACCGTATCGCTGCGACGCTCGGTTCCGACGTGCCGACAACCCAGCGCACCACGATCGTGCACGGTGACTACCGCCTCGACAACGTCATGTTCGCCCGTGACCTCAGCGAGGTCGCCGCGGTCGTCGACTGGGAGCTCTCGACGATCGGTGACCCGCTGGCCGATCTCGGGCTGATGCTCACCTACGTCGAGGTGTCCGACGAGGTGCTGGGCGCCACGACAGCAGACGGGCTGCTCGACGCTCGGGCCACCCTGGCCGCCTATGCCGAGGGAACCGACCTCGACCTGTCGCGCATCACCTGGTACGTCGCGTTCGGCGTCTTCAAGCTGGCGGTGATCCTGGAGGGTGTGCACGCGCGCTACCTGGCCGGGGCGACGGTCGGTGAGGGCTTCGCGACGATGGGCGCCCACGTCCCCGTGCTCGCTGAGCGAGCCGCCGCACTGCTGGAGGTCTGATTCGATGGAGTTCGCTCTCTCCCCCCGCGCCGCCGAGCTACAGGCGGACGCCACGGCGTTCTTGAACGAGCACGTCCTGCCTGCTGAGGCGGCGTTCCACGAGCAGTCGGCTGCCATGGAGCGCGACGACACCTGGGGCACGCCGCCGGCCGTCGCCGAGCTCAAGACCGTCGCTCGCGAGCGCGGGCTGTGGAACCTGTTCATGCCCGACCCTGCCCACGGGCCCGGGGTCTCGGTGCTGGACTACGCCCCCACCGCCGAGGTGAGCGGCTGGTCGCCATGGCTGATGCCGGAGGCCATGAACTGCTCGGCGCCGGACACCGGCAACATGGAGCTGCTCGCCATGTTCGCCACACCCGAGCAAGCCGCCCGCTGGCTCGAGCCGCTGCTCGACGGCGAGATGCGCTCGTGCTTCTCGATGACCGAGCCGGACGTGGCGTCCTCCGACGCACGCAACATCGCCGCCACGATCGCCCGCGACGGCGACGAGTACGTGATCACCGGACGCAAGTGGTGGTCGACCGGCGGCATGTCGCCAGCCTGCAAGGTTGCCATCGTCATGGGCGTCACCGACCCGGACGCACACCCCTACCGGCAGCAGTCGATGGTGCTGGTGCCACTGGACATCCCAGGCGTCACCGTCGAGCGTTCCACCACCGTCTTCGGCTACACCGACCGTGCGCACGGCGGCCACGCCGTCATCAGCTTCGACGGCGCCCGCGTGCCGGTCACCAACCTGCTGGGTGAGGAGGGGGCCGGCTTCGCCATGGCCCAGGCGCGCCTTGGCCCGGGTCGCATCCATCACTGCATGCGCCTGATCGGCATGGCTGAGCGGGCGCTGGACACCATGGTGCGCCGCGCGGCGCAGCGCACCGCGTTCGGACGTCCGCTCGCGGCCCAGGGGGTGGTTCGCGAGCAGATCTCGCGCGGCCGCCTGGCCATCGACCAGGCCCGGCTGCTCGTGCTGCGCACCGCGTGGCAGATCGACACGGTCGGCGCCAAAGAGGCGGCGGCCGGCATCGCCGGTATCAAGGCCGTCGTGCCGGCGATGGCCTGCCAGGTGATCGACGACGCAATCCAGGTGCTGGGCGGGCTCGGCGTCAGCGACGACGACGTGCTGGCCAGCCTCTACGCCGGGGCGCGGACGCTGCGCATCGCCGACGGACCCGACGAGGTGCACCACCGCAGCGTCGCGCGCGCCGAGATGCGCCGAGTGCTGGGAGACGCGGCGCGCTAGTGCCGATGAGCGACGACGGGCCCGACGCCCTGCTCACCACCGATCCGGCACGCGCTGCCGACGCCCTGCGCGCGGGCCGGCTGGCGGTGCTGCCCACCGAGACGGTGTACGGCCTCGGCGCGCTCGCCTCGCGTCCGGACGCGGTCGCTCGGGTGTACGCAGTCAAGGGCCGCCCCGCCGACCATCCCCTGATCGTCCACCTCGCCGACCCCGCCCAGGTGGACGACTGGGCGATCGACGTTCCTGACTACGCTCACCGCCTCGCCGCGCGGCTCTGGCCCGGGTCGTTGACGCTGGTGCTGCCGCGCGGGACTCGCGCAGGGCTGCACCTCACCGGCGGGCAGCAGAGCGTCGGCCTGCGCGTACCCGACCACCCACTGACGCTCGAGGTTCTGCGCTCGGTGGCCGACGGGGTCGCTGCCCCGTCGGCGAACCTGTTCGGCCGGGTGAGCCCGACGACGGCGCAGCACGTGGTCGCCGAGCTAGCAGCGGCGCTCACACCGGGCGCCGACGTGATCCTCGACGGCGGGCCGTGCCGAGTCGGCGTGGAGTCGACGATCCTGGACTGCACCGGCCCGGCGCCCGTGCTGCTGCGCCCGGGCGGCGTCGGCGTCGAGGTGGTCGAGTCGGTGGGCGGGGTGCCGCTCGCCCGCACGACGAGCACGGTTCGCGCACCCGGCACGCTGGCCTCCCACTACGCACCGCACGCCCGCGTCATCCTGGTGTCGGCCCCCGGCCTCGCCGCGACCGCCGCGGGGGATGCCACGGAGACACCCAGGACGGGGGTGCTGGCTCTCGCATCGGTGGGCACGCCACCGGGGACGGTGCGACTGTCGGCACCACCGTCACCGGCTCAGTACGCGTCGGTGCTGTACGCCGCCTTGCGCGAGGCCGACGCGCTCGGCCTGGCTCAGGTGCTCGCTGTCGCACCGGACGGCTCGGGCATCGCCGCCGCGGTGCGCGACCGCCTCACCCGAGCAGCCCACTAGCGCGCACCTCGAGCAGCCTCACGCGTCCCTCGCGGCGGAAGATGCTGTCGCTGAGGTCGGCGTCGAGGGTGCCGTCGCTGCCGGCCACCACGGTCCCGTCCTGCAGGTGGGCCGTGATGTCGCGGCGGTCGCTGCGGTGCACGACGACGGGCACCTGGCAGAAGGTGACGGCGAACGAGTCCGGGGGCAGCTCGATCGAGGTCCAGTGGCCGGCGAGGTCGCGGTACTCGAACGTGTCGCCGGTCGTCCACTCGCTGCTGCGCAGCAGGGCGGGCCGGACGGCGATCCGGCCGTCCTCCACGGCGATTCCCACCTCGCCGAGGCGGGTCAGTACCTCCTCCTTGACCTGGCCGGTCATGCCAGGCTGGCGGGCTCCATGGCCGGCCGGGGTGTGGGAGTAGGGGTCGGTGGGGAAGGCGCCGTACTGCGCCGGGCTCGTGCAGTAGCCCAGACCGGTGCGGATGTCTTCGTAGGCGGCGCGCAACGCCTCAGTCGTGGCCGGGTCGGCCTGCTCGCCGATCGCGCCGTCAAGCGTCTCCTGGACGGCCAGCAGCAGCTTGGACACCATGTGCCAGTAGATGCTGCCGAGGCCTTCGAAGGCGAAGAACGTGCCGGAGCGTCCGGTGAACTCGGCGTGGTGGAACACGGTCTCGAAGAGGTCCAGCAGGCAGCGGCGGTCGCGCTCGACGATGCCGTGCCAGGCCGGGTCGAGGGCGAGCCGGTCGAGCTCGTCGCGGACGCCACGGGCGTTGCGCAGGTGGGCGGCGAAGTGCAGGTCGCCGTGGATGTCGCGGCGCACCAGGCTGCGATCACCGGCGGCCACGAGGGCCCCCACGAGGTCGCAGCCCTCGGCATCCTCGGCTGTGAACCGGTTGCGGTCGAGGAATCCCGGCAGGTCTTTGTCGGGGTACAGCAGGTAGCTGTGCGCGTCGGCGCGGTAGAGGTCGCTGCCGCGCAGCGCGTCCAGCAGCGTCACCGACTCCTGCGGGCTGAGAAGCCCGCTGGACAGCATGGCCACCTGCCCCTCGAGCATCGTCGAGAGCCGCCGGATCGACGCGCCCTCGTCGTCCAGCTCGAGCACGTTGTAGGAGTGCACGAGCCCGTCGGAGCGCCGGTTCGACTGAAGGCTCGCCTCGACGAAGCGCTGAGCCACCTCCAGCAGGTCGGCAACCTGTGCCGCGGGCATCGCAACCCGCTCACCCGAGAAGCCCGCATAGACCCGCGTCCGGTAGTCGGTGCCGGCCCGGCCCAGGTCGTCCATGACTGCCCGTCGGCGACGGTCGTCGAACCCTGTCGCCAGCGCGTCGGCGTGGTGGGTGAGCACGGCGTGAACGTCCTCGGCCAGCTGGCTGAGCTCACGCGTGACCTCGGCGTCGGTGGTGAGCATCGTGCGCACGAAGGCGAGGTAGCGCCGCAGGTAGGCCAGCGTCACGACGGACAGGCCGCGACCGGCGAGTGCGTTGTTGGCGTCGTTCCACTCCGGTCGCTGGGTGTTCATCCAGATACCGCCGTCGGGCACCAGGTTGACCAGCTTCGCCAGTGGGAGCAGCAGCAGCTTCTCGGCCAGGCTCACCCGCACCAGGTCGCCGTCGGGCGAGTGGACCAGGCGGCCGTCAGCGCCCTCGCTGGCCACTCGCGCGCTGACGACGGCGTCGCGGTCGGCGTCGAACGTGATGGTGTCGTAGGGGTCGGCCAGCGCCTGGGCGTAGGTCGCGATGCGGTACGGCACGTCGGCGTGGGTGAACATGGCCCTGTTGACCAGTGCGTCCAGGCGGCCAGGGTGGAAGCGCTCGGAGGTCTCCAGCAGCTTGAGCAGGTAGATGATCTGGTGGTCGCTCCAGTACCCGATGTTCGACCAAGGGTTGTCCGGCTCCGGTACCTCCCAGTCGACGCCGGAGCGCGAGATGCGGTACGGGTTGTAGCCGTCGGCCGTCGTGGCGTCGAGGAACACCGTGACCATCGACTCCACGTACTCCGGGAACGACCAGGCCAGCGCCTCCCAGTTCTGGAAGATGTCGCGCCAGTTGCCTTGGTAGTCCAACCGGGGGGCGCCGTGCTCGTCGCGAAGGACGATCTCGAACTTGTTCCACGGCCGGCTCGGGTCGCCGTGGCGACGGCTGAAGGTGAGCGGCAGGTACTCGCTGGCCAGCCGCCACAGGTCGACGTCACCGCTGCCGTGCGCGATCGCGACCAGGTCGTCGGCCCGGAGCCGGTCGGGGAGCCCCGCCAGCACGTCGGCGCAGCGAGCGGCGGTGGCGGTGCTGCGCTGGGCGATGAACGCCCGGACGTCGTCGGCTTCCACGAGGTAGCCGTCGGCAGGGACGCCGCCACGCATGTCGTTGAACAGCACGTTCGCCATGTGGTGGACCGTCGCCAGCTCGTCCCCAGTGCGCTGCAGCCCGTCGGTGGCCGCCAGAAGCGCCTCGAGGTCGCTGCGGGTGCTCGCTACGTCGGCCTCGAGCTGCGCGGCGAGCTCGTCCGGGCGGCGCAGCTTGTCCCGCAGGGCCACGACGTCTGCCGCGTCCTGCGCGACGTCGGCCACGATGCGCCAGCGCGACGCCTGCCCGGGGGCAAGCGTGACCCTGGTGTGCACGAGGTAGGCACCCCGCACGCCGCGAGCATCCGGCTCCGCGGTGATCGGGCCTCCCTCCACGAAGGCTCGACACTGACGCGTCGACGTCAAGTGGTCGACGTCGCTCAGCCCCACCTGCCACGCCACGTTGGCGGCCAGGCTCTCGCTCGGCTCGGCAAGGTCAGTGAGCGTCGAGCTGAGGGTCAGCAGACCCAGCCCGGTCTCGACGTCGACCTCGCTGCGCTTGTAGGCGTCCAGAAGAATGCTGAGCTCGTTCTGCACGGCGACGCTGACGCCCGCAGGCAGCACGTTGACCAGCCCGTCGAGTATCTGCACCTCGCGGCCCTCGTCAGCCAGAGACGTCAGCTCGCAGGTGCGGACCACGCCGAAGCGGGCGCTGGTCGCCCAGGCGACCCGCAGGCGCAGCCCCAGGTCGGGACGCACCTCCTCGAAGACCAGGGTGCTCCCCAGGACGTCCTTGTAGAGGGCGCGCTGCACCGCGGGATCGCCCGGTCGCCGCTCGGCGAAGGGCGCCCAGAAGACCGACGAGCCGTCCGGTCCGGTGACGCGGACCATGCTCAGGCCACCGGTACGTCCCGCGCTCTCGCTCACCTTGTCTTCGGTGTAGTACGGAAACAAGGCGCGCTGCGCGTCCACTCGCCCGGCGGTCAGCCCGCCTGAGCTCGAGACAAACAGCCACACGTCGCTCGCCCCAACGATCGTCATGAAGAACGCCGGCATCTCGTCGTATCCCGAGATCCGGTAGAAACGGCGACCGTCGAGGTCGACCAGGTCGCCTTCGACCGGGACGCGGGTCACTGCTCCCCGATCGGCATCGCGAGGGTCGGCAGTGTCGGGGGCCATGTGGACCTCCAGGCTGGGGGGTCGTGCGTACAACACGACGCTAACGCCTGGGGCCGGCCGGTCGACGCGCGTGCTCAGTCGAGCACTAGTCCGACGGCGCTGTTGGCAGCTGCTCGCGTCGCGCAGCATCCACGGGCGCCTGCTCGTTGGCGGTGGCGACGAACGCCGCCGCGACGAGGACGACCGAGGCCATGGCGAAGAAGAGCAGCAGCATGGCTACCGGCGCCCCGAACGACAGGTAGCGCGGGTTGCTGACGGTGAACGCCACGAAGTACGTGGCGCCGACCTTGACGACCTCGAGGGCCGCACCGGCGAGAAGGCTGGCCCGCCAGCGCCACCTGGGCGGGCAGACCCCGCCCAGCCGGCTCAGCACGACCACGATCACGACCGAGTTCAGCAGGACTCCGACGAGCATCCCTGCGCCGACCAAGACGGCATCCGCGCTCGGTCCGGTCAGGCCGAGTGAGCTCAGGAGGGGTCGGAACAGGCCCGCCGTGGCGGAGCTGCCGACATAGGAGAGAGCGACCAACGGAGCGAGGAGAAGCAGGTAGCCAAGAAAGCGGAGAGTCTTGATCGCGAAGTTGCGTGGCTCGTACTGCACGCCATAGATCAGCCGCACGCCGTCGTCGACGGCCCGGACGATGCCGACCGCGCTGTAGATCAGGACGGCGGCCCCGATCAGGCCCACTGTGCTTCCGACCGCCCTCAGCTGAACGGGGTCGATCCCCTCCGGACCGATGAGGCCGGGGAGAGCCTCGTTCACCACCTCGACCAAGAACTGCTCGTACTGCGGGATGAGTGCGCCGATGCCGAAGGCGAGAGCGAGCCCGGACAGCACGCCGAAGAACGAGTAGTACGCGATCGCTTTGGCCGACAGCGTCCCGCGACCATCTCGAAAGCGTTCCCACCAGCGCCAGCACCAGGCGGCGACGGGCACGCGGTCGATCGTCCACCGCACGAGGGGTGGATCGAGGTCTGCCGGATCCAGGTTCTCGCCGTCGACCGCGGTGAGCGTCCGCGCGGTTGGCCCCGGCGGGAGGGGCTCGACCGCGCGGACGGGCTCAGGCTCGGCAGTCACCCGGCAAGGGTGGCATGCGGTGCGGTGTGCGACGTCAGGCGGAGCCGGTGGCGACCACCTCGGCCAGGGCCGCCTTGAGGTCGTCCACCAGCTCGGTCGGGTTCTCCACGGCGCGCTCGTCGATGTTGATGGCGAACTCCGCCTTGCCGTTGTAGGTGATCATCGCCACGTTGAGCGCTGCGCCCCCACGCGGCGCGAACGGAAGCAACGCCGTCACCTCGGCGCCGGAGAAGTACACCGGGATCGGCGGGCCGGGCAGGTTGGTGGCGGCGAAGTCGGTGCCTTTCATCAGCCCGGCCGACAGCGCGGTCGATGCCGACGTGGGCATCCGCACGAGCAGCCGGTACACCTGGTCGGACAGCATGAGGGCCGGCTCGGTCGCGGCCTGCCGCAGCAGCGGGTGGAGCACCTTCATGTGCTGGCTGGCGTCCGGCTCGTCCACCGGAAGAATCACGCGCGCCGGAACCCAGCGGTTGCCGCCGTTGGCGTCCTCGGTGCCCGTGCGCAGGTTGATCGGCATATTGACCCGTAGGCCGGGCACCGCACCTCCGTGGCGCATGTGGTACCTGTGCAGCCCACGGGTGACGACGGTCATGAAGGCGTCGTTGATCGTCCCGCCGTTGGCCTTGGCTGCCTTCTTGACGTCGCCGAAGGGCGCCTCGAAGTAGTCGAAGTAGCCCGACAGCGAGCGGGCGGTCATCAGCGGGCTCTCCGGCACCCCGGCGGGTGCGAGAAGCCGGCCCGCCGACGACACGAAGGCCGCTGCGTCACCCGCCGCGCCCCGGGGGTCTTTCACTGTGCGCAGCGCGAGGTCGCCGAGCCCAGTCACAGCCGCCATGGACGTGGTCGCGAACCGCTTGGCCTCGTACGAGACGCCGCTGGACAGCCTCCCTGACAACCCCAACGCCTCAGCACTCGGGGCGCTGGGCTTGTCACCCAGGTCGACGTCGGTGTCCCGAGCGAGGTCGAGCATCGCCGCCCCCATCGCGAGCCCGCCCATACCGTCGGTGATGGCGTGGTGGATCTTGATGATGAGCGCTGCCTGTCCTCGCGGGAGCCCCGTCATCAGCGTCATCTCCCAGAGGGGACGCTTGCGGTCGAAGTCCTGCTCGGCCATCGTCTGCGCGTGGTTGAGGGCCGGGCGCAACGTGCGGTCCTTGCGCGGCGCCGCCACCCAGCGCAGGTGGTAGGTCAGGTCGAAGTTGGGGTCGAACTCCCAGCGCGGTGGAACAAGCGACACCGGGTTTCCCACGACTCGCTGGCGCAGCTTGGGCACCGCCAGGGTCATGCGCTCGATGCGGTCCCGGGCGGCGTCGATGTCTGGTGCCTTGTCCAGCACCATCATCGCGACGATCACCGACCGCAGCACCGGGTCTTCTTCGACATTCCACATGACGGCGTCGAAAGCCCCCATGCGCTCCTGCATCGTGGACGACATCGGTCCCTCCCCAACTGGTTGCGCGGCACGGTAGCGGGCCGCGCAACCTCGCGCCGAGTGGACCTCGATTCTGGCCCGCCTAGACTGCTCGGGCTGGTCAGCACGCCCCCGTAGCTCAGGGGATAGAGCAACGGTTTCCTAAACCGTGTGCCGCAGGTTCGAATCCTGCCGGGGGCGCCACGCGGCGGCTACCCCACGAGCACGGCACGTTGCCTGGCAGGTTGGACGTCCCGCGCGAGCCCTCGCCGCGGGCGCAGGCGCTCTCGAGGCCAAGTCGGCACGGCAGAAGAACGACCGGCTGCACCCGGAGGGCGACTCAGCACTGCACAACACGCAGGCAGGTCGGGCGGCAAGCGCCAGTTTCGACGAAGGTCCGGCTGAGCGGCGCGTCCCTGGCGCAACCCAGGCAGCCGAGGTGACGAGCGCCGCGCCATCGGTCACCATCGTCGGTATGTCGGCCCCAGCGCTGGGCGCGATCCGCGAGCGTGAGCGTTCGATCGACGCCTATCGCGCGTTCGCGATCCTCACCGTCATCGCCGGGCACTGGCTCGCGTTCGCACTCCTCGACGACGCCGGACGCCTCGACGGGCGCAACCTGCTGGAGATCTGGCCGCCAGCCCCGTGGCTGACGTGGTTCTTCCAGGTGATGCCCCTCTTCTTCGTCGTGGGCGGATACGCGAACGCGGCCTCGTGGACGGCGCGCAGGCCCGAGGTCAGCCGCCTGGGTTGGGTCGGCGCGCGTGTCTGGCGGCTGGTCGTCCCCAGCCTCGTGCTCCTGACCGTGGCCACCACGGCGTCGATGGCCACGCGGTGGGCGGGCGCGGACGACGCGACGGTCGACCTAGCGCTGACCATCGTCGGCCTGCCGCTGTGGTTCCTCGCCGTGTACCTCGTTGTGTCGGCCACCACGCCGTGGCTGATCGACGCCGAGCGGCGGTGGGGGCTGCGCGTGCCGGCCGGGCTGCTGACGGCCTGCGTGGTGGTGGACCTGCTCGCCAACATCGGCGGCGTGCCCATCGGCCTGCTGACCTACCCGCTGTTCTGGCTCGGTGTCTACGCCGCAGGGGTCGCCTGGCGCAGCGGACGACTGCTGGAGTTGCCGTGGCTCGCGCCGACGCTGGTCGTCGTCGGCGCTGTGGCGCTGGTGCTGCTGGTGGTTGTGGGGCCCTACCCGGTCAGCATGCTTGCCGCGGTGGGCGAGGAGATCCAGAACAACGGCCCGCCCTCGTCCGCGCTGCTCGCCCTGGCGATGGCCCAGCTCGGCATCGTGCTGCTGCTGCGGCACCGGGTACGTCGCTGGTGCGAGAACCCACGGGTGTGGACGGGTGTCGTCGCGGTGAACCTGGTAGCGATGTCGCTGTACCTGTGGCACATGGTCGCGGCGCTCGTCGCCGCGCTGGCGTTCTGGGTCACCGGTCTGGTCAGCGCCGCGGCGCCGTTGAGCACCACGTGGTGGTGGCAGCGTCCGCTCTGGTACCTGGTGTGCTCGGCGGTGCTGCTGCTCATCGTGCGGGGCGTGCGACGCTTCGAGTGGGTGACGCCGATTGTCGACCCGGTGCCGCAGACCCGTCGCCGCCTGATCGCCCTCGGCGCGGGCGTCACGCTGCTCGCCGCCGGGATGGTCGCGCTGACGCTCACCGGGCTGACGGCCGGGCCCGCCGGCATCTCGCTAGCCGGGCTGGCCGCCTTCGTCGCCGGCGCCGTGACCGTCCGCGGCGCGACCGGCATCGTCGCCACGAGGTCTGCTTCGCCCCGTCGTCGGTGGCGCATGCGGGCCACGCAGCGCTCGCCGGAGGTGGAGCGTGCCGTGACGACGATGCGGTCGCGTCCGAGGTGGTTGCGCAGGTAGCCCTACGACCGCCCTGCCGTCGGTGATGAGAAGACCTCTCATGTGCGTCTCACGGTGGTCTCATGTGTGCGGGCGACTCTCTTCTCAGCAGCGGCTCGACGGGAGCCGCCACAGACAGAAGGAGTCATCATGAGGGACACCATGATCCGGACAGGCGTGGCGACGTTCTCCGGCCTGTTCGCCGTGAGCTTCTTGGCGTTCGTGCCGGGGTCGGCGGCGACGGCGGCAGACCCGGCCTACATCAAGCGCGACGAGAGCGTGACGCTGCTGGCGACCGTCGACGAGGACGACGACGAGCGGGAGAAGTTCACCCCGTTCTCGGTGTCGCGTGCCTCGGCCCCCAGCCGCGCCTCGCGTGTGTCGCGTGTGTCGCGGGACAGCCGGGACGCCACCGCGAGCAAGAAGTCGCGCAACACCCGGGACAAGACGAACAGCCGGGTCACACCGGTCAGCCGCGACAGGGACAAGTCGCGCTTCGACCTGACCCGTGACTGGACGATGGACGGTGGGGAGTTCACCCGCGACCGCACCAAGAACAGCACCAATGACAACAGCCGCAACGACACCCGGTGAGGCCGGCGCTGAGTAGCTGCGACGGGGAGTAGAGGATCACTGAGATGACGCACCAGGCGTGGGAGTTCACCGAGGGCGATCCGATCAGCGACACGCTGACGGCGTTGCGGCTGCTGGGCGGGGGTGAGCGGTTCGAGGCGTACCTGGCCTTCGACGACCACCGCTACTGCCCGGTGGTGGTGAAGGTGATCCGGCCCGACCAGGTCACCGACGAGGGGGCGCTGCGAGGCCTCCGCCGGGAGTACCGGCTCGCCCGGTCGCTGGACCACCCCGTGCTGGTGCGGGCGTTCGACCTGGTCGAGGACGGGCCCCGGCCGCACCTGGTGCTGGAGCACCTGGACGGTCCGCGGTTGTCCTCGCTGCTGCGGCGGCACGGCCCCCTGCCGCCGCAGCAGCTCCTCCCGCTGGGCATCGAGGTCGCCTCGGCGCTGCACTACCTGCACCGTGAGGACGTGCTGCACTTGGACGTGAAGCCGTCCAACATCATCATGGGCGCCCCGCCCCGGTTGATCGACCTGTCGATCGCCCGCCCGGTCGAGGTCGCCGCGCGCCTGGACTACACGGTGGGAACGGACCGCTACCTGGCGCCGGAGCAGGCCGACCCGCCGCACTCCGGGGTGCCTGGTCCGCCGGCAGACGTGTTCGGGCTGGGGGCGACGTTGTTCGAGGCGCACGCCGGGTACCGGCCGTTCGAGGACGGTGTCACCGACCCGGACGCGCCGGTCCAGCAGCGTTGGCCGCAGCTGATGGACGACCCGCGCCCGCTGCCCGACGGCACGCCCGACGAGCTGGCCAAGCCCCTGCTGGCCTGCTTGGACCGGGTGCCGGAGAACCGGCCGAGCGCCGCGGAGCTGGCGGAGGCCTTCGAGCCGCTGCTGGCCGGTCTGCCGAAGCCGGTGCTCGGTGGTTTCCGTCCCGGACGCCGCTGACGTCGGCCTGCTGACACACTCATCCATCACGTGGAAGGACGAATCGACATGGTGTGGCGCATCGTCGTAGCCCTCATCGCCGGGCTGATCGCGGTGGGAGTCGCGGCCCTTGGCAGCTCGGGCGCGCAGCCCAGCGCACCGGACCTCGGCGAGTCGGTGGTGATCGTGCCCAACCCCACCGATGCCGACGCCCGGCGCGACGACAGCGCCACCGAGCTGGCCACCGAGGACGACAGCGGTGACGGCCCTGGCGGCGACGGTGACGGGGACGACGCCCCGGTCACGGACGGAAAGGCGTCGTGGATCACTCGCGTGGGCGACACCACGGCGGGCGACCCGCTCGACGAGCCCGCCACACCGACGCGCCAGCGCGCGGTGACGGCGCCGGCGCGCGACGAGACCGGGGACTGACCCTGACGAAGTCTGACATCTCCCGCGACGTCAACGGCACCGGGCCGGGAGCGAGCCCGCGCCGCCGCAGGTACGGCCGGGGATCGGTGCGTGTGCAGGTTCTGGCGACGATGCTGGGGCTGCTGGTGCTGGCCATGGTCGTCACCGGCATCGAGCTCACGGTGACCCAGCTGGCCCGAGTGGACGCGACGCTCACGGACGCGTTGACGACGCAGATCGCCGAGTTTCGCGGCATCCTCGAGAACGTCGACCCAGCCACGGGGGAGCCGTGGGCTGACGTCGACGCCGCGATCGCTGCCGGAGTCGCGCGCCAGGTTCCGAACCGCTACCAAGATGTCGCCGGCCTGATCGAGGGCGTCGTCGTCTACCGACCTCGCGAGTCCCAGCCACCACAGATCGAGGACGAGCCTGCCTTGCTCGCAGCCGTCGACGGGCTCAGCCAGCCCTCGCTGGGCGAGGTCGAAGGAAGCGCCGGCCCGCTGCGCTGGGCGGCGCTGCCGGTGTCGGTCCAGGGTGATCCGCGAGCCGGCTTGCTGCTCGCAGCGGTCGATGTGGGACCTCAGCGCGCCGCGGTCTGGGAGCAGATGCGTACCTACGCCACGGCGAGCGTGATCACCCTGGTTGTCGTCGGGCTTGTCGGCTGGTTCCTCGCCGGGCGGCTGCTCCGACCGCTGCGCGACCTACGCGACACCGCCGAACGCATCAGCGAGACCGACCTCAGCCAACGGCTCGACGTGGAGGAGTCCGACGAGATCGGCGAGCTGGCGTACACGTTCAACGGCATGCTCGACCGGCTCGAGACCGCGTTCGACGACCAGCGCCGCTTTCTCGACGACGCCGGCCACGAGCTACGCACGCCCCTGACGATCGTGTCCGGTCACCTGCAGGTGATGGACAGCCACGACCCGTCCGACGTCGACGACTCCCGCGACCTTGTGCTCGACGAGGTCGCCCGCATGAGCCGCCTGGTGAACGACCTCATCTTGCTGGCGAAGTGCGAACGACCCGACTTCGTCCAGCCCCAGCACGTCGACCTCGCGCAGCTGGTGCCCAGCGCCCTGGACAAGGCGCGGGGCCTGGCTGACCGCGACTGGGCGGTGCACCCCGGACCGGCCCTCGTCGTGGAGGCCGACCCGGAGCGGGTCACCCAGGCATTGCTGCAGCTGGCGACCAACGCCGTACGCCACACCACGCCGGGTGACACCATCGCGTTCGGCTGGCATCACGAGGCCGGCTTCGCGGTCGTGTGGGTGGCCGACACCGGCCCCGGGTTGGGTGACCAGGACCCTGATGCGCTGTTCGAGCGCTTCGCCCGCGGCAACCGTTCCCGCGGCGAGGGCACCGGGCTGGGGCTGGCCATCGTCGCCTCGATCGCTGCGGCGCACGGCGGCCATGCCACCGCCCGACACGCCGACAGCGGCGGCGCCCAGGTCGAGGTCCACCTGCCGCTCACATCGGTGCAGGATGCCCCCGTGGAGCAGCGATGAGCCAGATTCTGATCGCTGAGGACGAGGAACGTATTGCCTCGTTCGTGCAGAAGGGCCTGCGCGGGCACGGGTTCGCCACCGTGACCGCCACCGACGGGATCACCGCCCTTGACCTGGCCCAGTCAGACATGGTCGACCTCGTCATCCTCGACCTCGGCCTACCGATGCTCGACGGGTTCGAGGTGCTGCGCCGACTGCGCGCCGCCGGCAGCACGGTCCCGGTCATCATCCTCACCGCGCGCGACACGATCTCCGACAAGCTCACCGGCCTGGGTGGTGGCGCCGACGACTACATGGTCAAACCGTTCAGCTTCGACGAGCTGCTCGCCCGCATCCGACTGCGCCTGCGCGACACGACCGACACCCCCCACGGGTCGGTGCTGCGCTGCGGTGGGTTCACCCTCGACCTCGACACCCGACTGGCCACCGTCGACGGCAAGCGCGTCGAGCTGTCCGCGCGCGAGTTCTCCCTCGCCACCGTGCTCATGCGCAACCCCGGCCACGTCCTCACCCGCGAACAGCTCCTCGACCGCGTCTGGGGGTTCGACTTCGACCCCGGCTCCAACGTCGTCGACGTCTACATCCGCTACCTGCGCCAGAAGATCGGCGCCGGACGCATCGAGACTGTTCGCGGCATGGGCTACCGGCTCGTCGAGACGTGACCGCGGATGCGGCTCGCCGTCCGCGCCGTCGAGTGGCATCGCGCCCGTGGCGCTGTTAAACTTTTGTTTACCTAAGGAGGTGCTGATGTTCACTCAAGATGACCGTGACTTTCTCGACCGGCTCGGTCGCCGCGCGCAGATCCGACTCGCCACGACTGACCCGTCGATCGACCGGCTGCACGCCGCCATTGAGGGCCTGCGAGGCGTCCTGCGTGACCAGCGATCCGTGGACGACGCTCGTCGAGCCGAGCTCGACGAGCTGCTCGACCTTATCTGGTGGGCCAGCTCCGCCGGGAACTGCGGAGTCGCCCGCGAGCGGGCCGCCGCACTCGCGCACGACGTGCGGAGGTTGTCGCTGGACGGGGTTCGGTCCATGACCATGGTGGACGCGGCTCAGCAGATCAGGACGTTGGTCGTGCTCGCTGCCTGAGCGGACTGGCGAAGTCCCCTTCGGTGGGCGGGCATCACCAGTAGTTTGCTGCCGTGCTCACCGTTGCCACGATCACCATGTCGCCCAGCGTGGACTACACGCTCTCGATCCCACGCATGATGGCCGAGGAGAAGCTGCGGGCCAGCGTCGACGCCACCGAGCCCGGCGGCGGGGGAGTCCAGGTGGCCCGCGCTCTGCGACGCCTCGACGAGGCCGTGGAAGCGATCGTCACTCTCGGGGGCAACACCGGTGCCACGTTGGAGAACCTGCTGCTCGCGGAGGGCGTCCCGGTTCACCAGATACCCGTCCACGCCAACACCCGACCGAGCCTCACGATCTTCGTCGAAGACCAGCGGGTCAACTTCCGCATCGTCGGTGAGGCAGGGGCACAGACCGAGGACGAGTGGCGGCAGGTGCTCGACCGGCTCAACGAGTTCGAGTCGCTCCCGCCTTACATCGTCCTCTCGGGGTCGTTCCCGCCCGGCGTGCCCAACGGCCTGGTCGGCGAGATCGCCGACCTGTGCCGCCACCGCCGCTCGCGACTGGTGTTCGACGGGTCGGGCGAGGCGTTGCGTGTCGCGGTGGAGTCGAAGGCCGACCTGATCAAGCCGAGCAAAGAAGAGCTGGCCGACCTGGTCGACGAGGACGGCTACGACCCCGACTTCGACTACCGCGCAGCCGCCCAGCGCATCGTCGACTCCGGCGTCCCGCGCCTGGTCGTGTCGCTGGGCGGGGCGGGCACCTACGTGCTCTCGGCGGCCGGCGACGAGGCCCGCATGCGACCACCGAAGATCGAGGTGGCCAGCACCGTCGCGGCGGGGGACTCGACAGTTGCCGGCCTGGTGGCCGGCCTCACCCGGGGTCTGCCGTTGATCGACGCGGTTCGGCTGGGCACGGCGTGCGGCACGGGCACCTGCCTGCACCGCGGCTCGCAGCTGTTCACCCACCAGGACATCACCCGGATCCTTCCGCAGATCGTCGTCGAGCGGTTGAGCGAGGCCGTGCCGCACTGACCGACCCGCCTGGCGCATTAGGCTCGGGCCGGCTCAACCGGGCAGCAGCGCTGGCGCAGAAGGGTGTCGAGGGACGGTCGTGACGGGGCAGATCACCGAAGCCATCGAGCGCTGGGCCGACGAGGTCGCTTCGCTCGGCGGGAGCGACCCCCTGGTGCGCTTTCGCGACCTCAAGGTCGGCACGCTTGACCTGTCCGCCGCCGAGGAGGTGCTGCGCAAGAAGCTGATCGACGGCGAGCCCGTGCGGGTGTCGCGGCTGTTCCCGCACGAACCTCTGCGCACCACCGCCAGCCGGTCGGCGGCCAAGCTCGCCGAGCGGCTGTGGCGGCTCGAGGCCGGGCACGGCATCGCCGCCGGCTACCTCGCGACCGGGTTGGCCTCGTGGAGCGACCCGGCCAGCACCAGGCGCCCCAACGTGCCCATCATCCTGCGTCGGCTGGAAGCGTTGCCGATCGGCTTCGCCGAGCCCGACCTGATGCTGCACGTCGTGGGGGAGCCCGAGCTCAACACCCGGTTGCTGGACGCCATGGCCGCACAGCTGGGTCTGCGCCTCACGCCGGCCGACCTTCTCGACCCGTCCGGCGACCTGCGCTACCCGGTGGTTGTCGACCGGCTGCGCGAGCAGGCACCGCCGCACGTCATCGACGGCTTCGCCATCTCGCACCGAGCCGTGATCGGGCTGATGACGCCGGTCGCCGACGACGTGGCTGCCGACCTGCGCGCCCACGCCCCGATGGTGGCGTCGCGACCCCTGGTGGGCCTTGCTGCAGGATCGGCCGGGCTGCCAGCGGCAGCGTCGAGCACGGCGGGCAAGGCCGAGGCAGCACCGCCGCCCCTCGACCTGGACACCGTTCAGGCGTCCGTGCTCCACGCCGCCCGGGCGGGTACGTCCCTCGCGGTGGCCACCCCGGCAGGAACCGGAGCGACGCAGGTCGCGGCAGGAATCTGCGCGCAGGCGGTCGCGGACGGACGCAGCGTGCTCGTCGTCGCCGAGTCGTCGCCCCGCCTGCGTGGCCTGCGTCGCCGCCTGGCTGCCGTCGGGCTCGGGGGCGCCACCCTCGACCTGTCCGACGGTCAGCTGTCGACCGCGGCGCTGGCGCGCACAGTCGTGTCCACGATCGACGCGGCTGCTCGTCCGGGTGCCGATCCCGCCGGTGACCCCACGCTCACCCCGGGCATCGACCTCGGGGTGTCGGCCGGTGACCGTGACCTGCTCACCCGCTACGTCCGGGCTCTGCACGAGCGGCGACCGCCCCGCGGCGTGTCCGCCTACCAGGCCATCAGCGCAGCCCACTCGGTGGCGGCCGACCAGCAGTCGGCGGTGCGCATCAGCGCCGACTCGTTGGCCGCCCTCGACGGTGCGGCTATGGGGCGCCTGCGTGCAGATCTCGCCGAGTTCACCGACCTCGACGGTCTGCTGATCTCGGCCACGAGCACGCCGTGGTTCGGTGCGATCCCGCAGAACGCGCACGAGGCAGAGCAGATGGTCGCCCTGGTCGACCGCCTGCGAACCGAGCTGCTGCCCACGGCCCGCGACCGCGCTGCGCGCGCGGCGGCCGAGGTGGGCATGCCGGCGCCGAGCACCGTCGCTGACCTCGACTCGCTTGCTGCGCTGCTGGGCGACGTCATGCAGGTGGAGACGGTGTTCGCCCGTGAGCTGTGGGCCGAGCCGGTGCACCGCATGGCGGCGGCCGTCACCGACCGGCGCACGCGGCGGTCGCTGGCCGATGGTCCCGGGCTGCGGGAGCGACGCGCCCTGCGCGCGACCACGGAGCGGCTGGCCCGGCCCGGCACAGCCGATGACGAGGCACGCCTGGCGCAGACGCTCGCCACGGCGGCCGACGTGCTCGACCGGTGGGCCGGTGCCGCCCACGACAACCGGCTGCCGCGCACGGGCGACAGCGCGTCCGGGGCTGTCGAGGCGTGGTCTGAGACGTCGGCCGCACTGGCCGCCTTGCGCACCCTGCACCCCCAGGCGGTGCCCGAGGAGCTGGACCTGGCCGGGGTGCAGGCCCGGCTGGCCACACTCGCCGCCGACGCCCACTGGGCACGTCGGCTACCGCGGCTGACGGCGGCCGCCGCCGACCTGGCCGACGCCGGGTTCGGCCCGGTTGTCGCCGACCTGCGGGAACGACGCGAGGCGGGCGAGACGGTGACCGGCGAGTCCGCCGTCGCCGTGCTCGACTCGGTCGTGGCGGCCACGCTCGCCGAGCAGATCGAAGACACCGACCCCGTCCTCGCCGATACCTCTGGCTCCACCCTGCGCGAGACCTCGCAACGGTGGCGGCAGGCGGACGCGGCCGCGTCGGTCACCGCCGCCGACCTCGCCCGCGCGGCGTGGGGACGGCGCGCGCGGGCCGCCGCCACCGCGCGCCCGGTGCAGGTGCGGGTGCTGCGCGACGCGGTCGTGGGGCGCGGTCCGGCGACGACGCGCGAGCTGCTGGCGGGCGCCTGGCCGACGGTGCTCGCCACCCGCCCGGTGTGGCTGGCCGGTCCGCTGCCGGTGGCCGCCGCGATGCCGCTGGAAGTCTCCTTCGACCTCGTCGTGGTTCTCGACGCGCAGTCGGTCGCGCTCGCCCACGCCATCGGTGTGCTCGCCCGGGCCGAGCAGGTGGTCGTGCTGGGCGACCCGGCGCAGCCGCCGCCGTCCCCCACTCCGCTCAGCGTGGACACACCCGACCCACGGGTCACCGGCCAGATCCCCGGCGCCGGCGTCGAGACGCCGTCGCTCTACGCGGTACTGCGCGACCAGCTGCCCTCCCTCGACCTGCCCACGCGCTACGGCTGCCGTGACGCACGTCTGCAGGTGGCGATGCCCGAGTCGCGCTCAGGCGCCTCTCCGGCGGTGCCCCCCGGGGCGTCGGCAGCGCCGCCGTTGGTGTTTCGTCACGTCAAGCAAGAGATGGGCACCCGCGAGCAGGAGGAAAGCGTCGACCGTGAGGTCGACGAGGTCGTCGACCTCGTGCGGGAGCACGTCACGGGCCGGCCGCACGCCAGCCTGGCGGTGCTGACCCTCGGACGCCTGCACGCCGGCGCGGTCGAGGCGGCCCTCGCGCGCGCCTGCCTCACCGACTCCGCCCTGGCCGAGGCACTGGGGCCCGACGCCGATGAGCCGTTCCTGCTACGTCCGGTCGACGACCTCAACGGGGAGCGCCGCGACGCGGTGATCCTCTCTGTCGGCTTCGGCCGCGCCCGCGACGGACGGCTGCTGTACCGCTACGGGTCGCTGAACAGGCCGGGAGGGCTGCGCTGGCTGACGTCTGCCGTGTCGACGGCCCGACGCGAGCTCATAGTGGTGTCGTCGGTGACGGCGTCGGACCTCGAGCCGCGTCGACTGGCCGCGGACGGGCTGCGTGGCCTGCGTCAGCTTCTGGCCACGGCGGAGGGGATCGCGGTCGAGGGCGCGGACGACCCGACCGCCCATCCGGCTCTTGCGCAGCGCCCCCTCGACCCGTTGGAGCGGGCGATCGCCAGCCGGCTGTACCAGGCAGGTCTACCTGTTCTCAGCGGTGCGGGCTGCGGTGCGCTCGCCCTCGGGTTCGCGCTCGAGCACCCCGGCCGTCCGGGTCGGGGAGTGCTCGCGGTGGAGACCGAGGGCGGCACGTTCGCCTCTCTCGACGACGTGCGCGACCGCGAACGCATGCGTCCCGAGCAGCTCATGCGGGCGGGCTGGTCGGTCTACCGGGTGTGCGTGGCCGACTGGCTGCGCGACCCCGACGCCGAGGTGGCGAGCATCACGGCTGCCTGGCGCGACTCCGCTGCGCTGGCCGACGCGCTCGACGCAGCCCGCAACGCACCGCCCCCGGCCACCGACGCTCAGGGGGGTGAGACCCCCGACGAGCCAGAGGACGGCGAGACCGACGCGGCGTCGTCGCCTGTGCCACGACCAGCGATCGCCGTCGGACGCCCGGCCGAGGCCTACCCCGTCGCCGACCTCGTCGCGCTGGCCGCCTGGGTGGAGCAGCGCAACCCCGGACTCACCGAGGACGACGCCGTCGCCGCCCTAGCCAGTGAGGTGGGGCTGGCCCACCCGACGGGACGCTCCGACACGGTGCTGCGCCGCGCGGTACGCACCGCCACCATCGCCACAACCTCGGGGGGTCTGGCGCAGCCCGACGAGAGCGCGCAGGGGGAAGAACCGACGCCGCCACGTCTTGACGCGGGCTCGGTCATCGACGACCCACTGCCGACGCTCGCCGGAGGCGACGAGGCTGAGCGAGCCGCCGAGCGTGCCGGGGAGGACGCTGCCCGTGAGCAGTGGCTCAACGACGAACGTCCACCGCACCACTAGTCACCGCGGCTACCACGCTGCGCATCGCGCAGGTCGAGGCGCCCGCAGGGGCGTCAAGGTGCGTTTCGGTGTGCGCCCACCGCATCGCGGTGTGGTTCGGGTTGCCTACGCCTTGTCGCGGTGCGGCTCAGCGCTCAGCTCGTGTCGACGCCTGACCCGCCGGGACGGCGCTCGGCGAGCAGGTCGCGGATCTCCTTGAGCAGCTCGACGTCGGCCGGGATCTCCTCGGGCTCGGGCTCGACGTCCAGCTTGGCCTTGACTCGCGCCTGGTAGGAGTTCATCGGGGCGACGACGAGAAAGTAGACGACGGCTGCGGTGATCACGAAGGTGATCACCGCCGTCACGACTGCGCCGATGTCGACGAACGTGGCGTCGTTGCCGGCGAGGATCTGAAAGCCCCACCCGGTCGAGTCCGGGCCACCGACGACCGCGATGAGCGGGTTGATGAAGGCTTCACCGAACACCGCCACGAGTGCGGTGAACGCGCCGCCGATGACGACGGCGACAGCCAGCTCGACGACGTTCCCACGAAGGATGAAGTCACGGAATCCTTTGATCACCGGGCAATCGTAAGCGTCTAGGGGTGAAGGCTCGCCCACAGCGGGCCGTCGGCAGCGCCGCCGACGATGTCGAGCACCTCGCGGTCGCTGGCGGCTACCACGACGAGGCCGCCGAGCAGGTCGTCGGCAGCCATGGCGGCGGTGGCGTCCGGGCCGGACGAGGAGCCGCCCGAGTGCAGCACGACGAGGTCACGTCCGACCACGCGCACACTGGTGTGCTGGGCGTCGCCCGCGACCGCAGCGAGCAGGTTGACCCGGTCACCCGGCTCCAGCAAAGCGGCTGCACCCGGGTCTGCCAGGCGCACGGGCAGCGCCACGGTGCCGGGGGGCGTGCCGGCCAGCAGCCCCGACCCGGTCAGCCGCGCTGCGGTGATGGCCTCGCCGGCCGCGACGGGTGCCAGCAGCACCTGGCCGAGAGCGCCCGAGCGGTCGAGCGCGGCCGCCGGCACGAGCGCGGCGGGAGCAGGCACATCGCGTAGGTCGTCGCTGACCAGCAGAGCCCCGGCCGGCAGGTCGCGGGCGGCCACAGTCATCACCACAGTCGCCGCCGGGGGTGGTGCGAGAACCGACAGCGCCAGCAGCGCGGCCAGGCCGATCAGTCCCGCGCCGACCCACCGCTGGTAGCGCCGGGCGAACCGACGAGCGTCGCGCCACAGCCGGCGCACACGTCTCGCTGACGTCGCGGGCGGGTGGCGGTCGAGCACCCCAGGACGGTACGAGAACGGCGGCACACGCTCCTGCGCTCGTCCACAGGCTCAGCCGGACGAGGGGGGCTTCGACCCCGTGCCGCCGGAGGAACCTTCGGACGAGCCTTTGCCGGACGACCCACTGCCCGACGACCCACTGCCCGACGAGCCGCCGCTCGACGACCCGCCGGTCGACTTCTCTTGGGAGCCCGACTTCGCCGACGACCCGCCGCTCGATGACGAGCCACTCTCACCCGACGAAGACCCGGCGTCGCCCTTGGCGCCCGTGCCGCTCTTCTCCGACGAGCCACCCGCACCGTTCGCCGCCTTGCTGCCCGAGCGGCTGTCGGTGCGATAGAAGCCCGAGCCCTTGAACACGACGCCGACCGGGTGGAACACCTTGCGCAGCCGGCCGCTGCAGCGGGGGCACTCCGTCAGCGGGTCGGCGGTGAACGACTGCACCACCTCGAGCTGCTCGTCGCACTCGGTGCACGCGTACGTGTAGGTGGGCACGGTGTCCTCTCCGGCGGCCAGCAGGCGCTGGCACTCGCATCGTTCGAGTGCTAATGATGCTCCCCGGTACCGCCCTGAGTCCAGTCGTGCGTGGCTAGGCTCCGGCCGTGCGTCGCCTTGGAATCGTGCTGGCCGTGATCGCCGGGCTGCTCGTGGTGGTCATCGTCGTCGGTGTCGGGTTCGGGTTCTGGCAGGTACGCCGCGGCTACCCGCAGTACGACGGCGAGGTGGCACTGCCGGGTCTGACCGGCGAGGTGGAGGTTCTTCGCAACGGCTACGGGGTTCCCACGGTCTACGCAGACACCGCAGATGACCTCTTCCGCGCCCAGGGGTACCTGCATGCCCAGGACCGCTTCTGGGACATGGACTTCCGTCGCCTGGTCGGCGCCGGGCGGCTCAGCGAGATCGCCGGAGAGGACGCCGTGGAGACCGACACGTTCTTGCGGTCCCTCGGCTGGCGCGAGATCGCCGAGACGGAGGTAGGCCTGCTGAGCCCGCAGGCCCTGGGCTACTTCGAGGCCTACGCAGCCGGTGTCAACGCCTGGCTCGAGCAGACCCCGTCCGGTGAGCGAGGTATCCAGTACACGCTTCTCGGCGTCCAGGGCGTCGAGCGCGACCCGGAGCCCTGGACCGTCGCGGACTCCCTGACGTTCGTCCGGCTGCTGGGCTGGGACCTGCGCCACAACGCCGACCAGGAGGCGGAGCGGGCCGTGCTGTCGTCCGTCCTTCCCGCTGAGCGTCTCGAGCAGCTCTACCCACCGTTCCCTTATGACGAGATGGGCACCATCCTCACGGTCCAAGACCTCGAGCAGTCGGACCTGACCCGCCCGGCAACCATCAACGAGTTCGACGAGATCCCGGACGCCGCGCTGGGCGCGGTGCGCTCGGCCGCGCGCTCCATCGCCTCGGTGCCCGGCATGTCCTCCGGCGGGGGAGTGGGGAGCAACTCCTGGACGGTCAGCGGTGAGCGCACGGCGTCGGGAAGCCCGCTGCTGGCCAACGACCCGCACCTCGCGCCGTCCATCCCGGGCCTCTTCGACCAGGTGGGGCTGCGCTGCAGGGTGGTCGACGATCAGTGCCCGTTCGACGTGCGAGGGTTCTCGCTGGCGAGCCTGCCGGGCGTCCTCGTCGGGCACAACCGCGACATCGCGTGGGGGGTCACCACGCCCTACGTCGACACGACGGACCTCATTCTGGAGCAGGTCGAAGGGGAGGAGTACCTGACGGAGGACGGGATGGTGCCACTCGAGACCCGGGTCGAGACCATCGAGGTCGCCGGCGGCGACCCGGTCGAGGTGACGATCCGCAGCACCCGCAACGGCCCGCTGATCAGCTCGCAGAACGTCTCCAGCTCTTTCGCTGTCCCCGACCTGGAGCAGGTCGGGGCAGATGCCCCCGTGCCGTCGGACTCGCCGGAGCCTGGCGCGGGATACGAGGTGGCGCTGCGGTGGCCCGGTCTCGAGCCCGGCCGAACCGCCGAGCTCCTGCCGCTGATGAACGCGGCGACGAACTGGGAGGAGTTCACCGCCGGTCTGGAGCTGGCCACGGCGTTCAACCAGAACATCGTCTACGCAGACAACGAGGGCAACACCGGCTACTACGTCTTCGGCGACATCCCCATCCGCAGCGGTTACGACGGCTCGCTGCCTGTGCCGGGATGGACCGGCGAGAACGAGTGGATCGGCACGATCCCCTTCGAGAACAAGCCACACGTCTACAACGCACCCCGCGGCTACGTCGCGACTGCCAACGAGTTCACTGTCCCGCGGGAGTACCCCTACCTGCTCACCACGGATGCCCAGTTCGCCTACCGGGGCGACCGGATCCGCGCTGCCCTGGATGCCAACGACAACCTGACCGTCGAGGACGCCGGCGCCCTGCAGATGGACTCCTGGAGCTGGATGGCCCAGCGCATGGTGCCGTTGCTGCAGCAGTTGGCCCTCGACGGCTACTACGCCGAGGGCCAGGCCCTGTTCGACGGCTGGGACTTCGGTCACGAACCCGACTCGGCCGCCGCGGCCTACTTCAACGCCGTGTATGCACGAACCCTCGCGCTCGCCTTCCGCGACGAGCTGCCCGAGGAGTACTGGCCCACCGGGCGAGGCCGCTGGTTCGTGGTGCTCGACACCCTGCTGGGCTCGCCCGACGATCCCTGGTGGGACGACGTCACCACCGAAGACGTCGTGGAGACCCGCGACGCCGTGCTTCGCGAGGCGATGACGCAGGCACGTGACGAGATGACCGAGGCCCAGGGCAAGGATCCGCAGACGTGGGAGTGGGGCAAGATGCACGGCCTCGACCTGGTCGCCAACGCCTTCGGCGACTCAGGTATCGCCCCGGTGGAGTGGCTGTTCAACCGCGGGCCGTATGCCGCCGGCGGAGGTGGCAACATCGTCCTGGCGAACTCGTGGAATGCCAACGACGACTCCTACGTGCTGACCAACATCCCGACGTTCCGCATGGTCGTGGATTTCGGCGACCTGGACGCCTCGCGGTGGGTCAACCAGTCCGGGCAGTCCGGTCACCCAGGGCACCCCAACTACGACGACCAGATCGCGGCGTGGCAGACGAACAAGGCTCCACAGATGGCATGGACGGATGAGGCGATCGCGGCCGAGACCGAGCACACGCTCATGCTCGTGCCCCGGGCCGGCTAGGGCTTCAGCGCAGGCGTACCAGCCCGGACGGGGTCGCTGCCGCGTCCACGGGCCGGTCGTGGGGCTCGGTCGGCACGGGCAGGTCCAGCAGCTCACCATCGTGCAGCAGCGCGATCACCTGCGCGTGCCCGCCGACGAGTCGGGCGAGCGCTCGGTCGTAGGAACCCCCGCCCCGGCCGAGCCGGTGGCCCCGGCGGTCCACGGCGAGCGCCGGCACGAGAACGACGTCGGCGCGGCGCACCGCGTCCGGGCCGAGGCGGCGCGCCCGGGGCTCCAGTACCCCGCGGGTGGCCGGGGCCAGCCCCATGGGTCCGGTGTAGCGAGCCCAGTCCAGGTCCCCGTCGCCGGTCTGCACGGGCAGCAGGGTCTGCACGCCGCGCTCCTCGAGATCCTCCAGCAGCGACCCGGTGCCCGGCTCCGGGCCGACCGACACGTACGCGGCCACGGTGCGGGCTGCGGCACACTCGGGCATGGCGAGCAGAACCTCGCGCAGCGCGCCGGCCGCCTCAGCCAGGGTGCGCGGCTGCAGGTCGCGTCTCCGTGCCAGCAGGCGCTCGCGCAACGCCTGCTTGTCGCTGCCGACATCGACCATGCGCCCACGGTAGAAGCCCGCAGCGCAGAACCGGGCCGGCAGGCACGCACTAGGGTGGCAGCGTGTCTGCGCTCGATGCCGCCGCCCCCGTGACCAAAGCTGTGATCCCGGCCGCCGGGCTCGGAACCCGCTTCTTGCCGGCGACCAAGGCCACTCCCAAGGAGATGTTGCCGGTCGTCGACACGCCGGCCATCCAGATGGTGGTCGAAGAGGCGGTGGACGCCGGCCTCGACGACATCTTGATGATCACCGGACGCAACAAGCGTCCGCTCGAAGACCACTTCGACCGCAACTGGGAGCTCGAGCACACGCTGGAGCAGAAGGGCGACACCGAGCGGCTCGCCGCGGTCCAACGCTCCACGCACCTGGCCGACATCTTCTACGTCCGCCAGGGCGACCCGAAGGGCCTCGGGCACGCGGTCGCGTGCGCCGGCGACCACGTGGGGCGCGAGCCGTTCGCGGTGCTGCTCGGCGACGACCTCATCGACCCCCGCGACAAGCTGCTTACCCGCATGGTCGAGGTACGTGAGCAGCTCGGCGGCAGCGTGATCGCCCTCATCGAGGTCGACCCGGCCACCATCAACCTCTACGGCTGCGCCTCGGTCGACGCGACGACCACCTCTGACATCGTCGTCGTGCACGACCTGGTCGAGAAGCCCGACCCGGCCGACGCCCCGAGCAACCTGGCCATCATCGGGCGCTACGTGCTCGACCCGGCCGTGTTCGACGTCCTTGCCCAGACCACGCCCGGGCGCGGCGGCGAGATCCAGCTGACTGATGCGCTCAAGACTCTCGCCGGGATGGCCCCGTCCGAGGGCGGCGGCGTGCACGGGGTGCTGTTCCGCGGCCGTCGCTACGACACCGGTGACCGGCTGGACTACCTGCGCACGATCGTCCGGCTGGCCAGCGAGCGCGACGACCTCGGGCCCGACTTCGTGGCCTGGCTACGCGAGTTCGTCGCCGATCTGCCGGCGGCTGACGGGTGACCAGGGTCGCCGACCACCTCTCCGACGTGCTCGGAGCGGTCGGTGCGCTGGACCCGATCGACGTCGGCCTTCTCGACGCGCACGGCGCTGTCGCCGCTGAGGACGTCATCGCCCCGTGGGCGCTACCGCAGTACGACCACGCCACCACCCCTGGCTACGCCGTGCGGGCCGCCGACGTCGCGGACGCGTCGTCGGAGTCTCCGGTCTCGTTGCCCGTCGTGGCCGACATCGCGGCAGCCGACCATGCCGCCCATGCGATCGGTCCGACACATGCCGCCCGCGTCACCTCCGGGGCGCCGCTGCCACGCGGCGCGGACGCCGTGGTGCCGAGCGGGCAGACCGACCACGGCGTCGCCACCGTTGCCGTGACGCAGGCCGTGGAGCGCGGCGCCTGGGTGCGCCGCAAGGCCGAGGACGTCAGCGAGGGCGACATCGCTCTGCGGGTCGGCACCTACCTGGGCGCCACACAGGTCGGCCTGCTTGCGGCCGTCGGCAAGGACAGGGTCACCGTGCGGCCGCGGCCGCGCGTCGTCGTGGTCGCCGTCGGCAGCCGGCTCGTGGAGCCGGGCCGGTCGGTGGCCTTCGGCCAGGTGACCGACTCGACCGGGCACCTGCTCACGGCGGCGTCCCGGGAGGCCGGCGCCAGCGCCTTTCGGGTGGCGGCGATCCCCGACGACCCCAGAGCGGTACGCAGCACGTTGGAAGACCAGCTGATCCGAGCCGACCTGGTGGTCACCGCCGGTGGCCTGTCGCACCCCGACGGCGTCGTCCGCACCGTGATCGGGTCGCTCGGCGACGTGCGCTTCGCCGACGTCGACATGCAGCCCGGGGGTGAGCAGGGCTTCGGCGTGATCGGCGAGGAGTCGGTGCCGGTCTTCTGCCTGCCCGGACGCCCGGTCGACGCCTTCGTGGCGTTCGAGGTGTTCGTGCGTCCGGTGATCCGCAAGATGGTCGGGGTGACGCGGCTGCACCGCCCCACGGTGCGCGCGACGCTGACCCGCGACATCACCTCGACCGCCGGCCCGCGCCAGTTCGCCCGTGCCCGGGTCGCGGCCTCAGGGGAGGAGGAGTACCAGGTTGAGCCGCTCGGCGACCTGGCCGCGCCGCACCTGACCGACCTCGCCCGGGCGAACGCGCTCGTCGTCGTGCCCGAGGCAGTCGACCACCTCTCCGCCGGCGCCCAGGTCGACTGCCTGCTGCTGGAGCGGAGGCGTGGGTGACCCGGTCGTCGTGGCCGGTCGCGCTGAGCGAGCCCCCGGTCGAGCTGCGGCCCCTGCGCTACCGCGACGCGCGAGCCTGGGACGAGGTGCGCCGAGGCAACCGTGACTGGCTGGTGCCGTGGGACGCGACCTCCCCGGTGCCCGGAGCGGCCCCGGTCTCGTTCCGCGCCATGGTGCGCCGTTACAACGCCCAGGCACGCCAGGGTGAGGCGTTGCCCTGGGCCCTCGCCATCGACGGCGCCCTCGCCGGGCAGGTCAACGTCGCGGGGATCGTGCGCGGCTCCGCGCAGAGCGCGCACATCGGCTACTGGATCGGCCAGGAGTTCGCCGGGCACTCCTACGTACCCACCGGGGTCGCCATGGCGATCGACTACTGCTTCAGCGTGCTGCGCCTGCACCGCGTCGAGATCAACATCCGACCTGAGAACACGGCCAGCCTGCGGGTCGTCGCGAAGCTGGGCCTGCGACCGGAGGGTGTGCGCGAGCGCTACCTGCACATCGACGGGGACTGGCGCGACCACTTGTGCTTCGCCGTCACGGCCGACGAGGTGCCGAACGGCCTTCTCCACCGATGGCGCCGCGACACACCGCCGCGCCTGCCGTCGTCGGAGCGCGCTGAGCCGTAGCGTTCGCCGACGTGGGTGGAAGCGGCCTTATCGTTGTCGTCATCGTTGCGGCGTGGGCGCTTTTTCTCGTGCCCCAGTGGATGCATCGCCGAGCTTCGGCGGCGCAGCACCTCGCCGATCGGATCCCGTCGACCGAGGATGCGGAGGAGAAGGAGACGTCCTCGCGTCGCTACGGTCGACGCGAGCTGTCGCGATCGACGCGCGTCGCCGACGATCGGAGTGGTCTGCTCTCCCGGTGGCACGTGCCGGCCCTTCCGTCTCTGCGGCGCTCGAAGGGTGCCGACGACGGGTATGAGGCGGCCGACGCCGCCGACCCTTCGGGCACCGGCGGCAGTGCTGACGTGGTCGTGACGACGGAGCCACCGCCCCCGCGATCGGCTGCCGCCCGTCGCCGCCGCGTGCTCACCGTCCTCGCGTTCGCCACGCTGCTCACCGCGGCCGTCGTAGGCGTCGCCGCTCTGACCGGCCTGCCTGTGCCGGCATGGCTCGTGGCCGTCCCCGGCGGGTTGATGGTCGCCTACCTCATGCTGCTGGCCGTCGTGCGCCCGGGCGCTCGGGGGGTCTCCGAGCCTGGCCTCCAGCGAGGTGCCGAGTTGAGTGCCCCGGCACTCGCCGTCGATGTCGCCGCCGCGGTCGAGGACGAGCCCGTGGATGTGGCCGCGCCGGAGACGAGCGCCGTGGTCTCCCCGGCTGCCGCAGTGCCTGGCGCACCCGGACCCGCGGGTGCGGACTCCACCTGGACACCGGTGCCGTTGCCGGCCCCCACCTACGTCACCGCTCCCCGCGCGCGCACGGTGCGCACCATCGACCTCAGCAACCCCGGCTCGTGGACAGCGGCACCGGCTGCCTCCACCGGGCACGCGGCCCCGGCCGTCCCGGCCCATGCTGCGCTCGACGAGCATGGGGCCGAGAACATCGACGACTACCTGATCGAGCATCGGCGCGCGGTCGGCGACTGACGCACCGGTGTATCCTTGCCGCTCCACCAGGGGCTGTAGCGCAGGCCGGTAGCGCACCTCGTTCGCATCGAGGGGGTCAGGGGTTCAAATCCCCTCAGCTCCACCCACATGCACGGACAGCGGCGTGCTCTGCTGCACGGGCAGCCGGTCAGCTCCAGCCGGGCAGCCATATCCGCAGGCGCCAGTCGTCGAGCGGGATCGGCTCGCCGGTCCAGATCGGCCAGAAGAACCACGCCTGCGCGACCACGACGGCGAGAAGAACCACGCCGACGACGACCATCCACCGCCGCCCGCGCTGCGCCACGGCCGGGCCGGAGGCGTTCAGCCCGTCCGGCAGCACCCGCAACGCCAGCACGAGGCTTAGAACCACGAACGGCAGGGTGACGACGGCGTAGCTGGAGAAGATCGGGCGGTCGGCGTAGGCAAACCAGGGCAGCCACGTCGCCGCTGTCCCGGTCACGACGAGCCACCCCCGCCAGTCGTCGCGCGCGAAGGCACGCCAGCAGGCGAGCAGCAACGCGACGACGCCGGCCCACCAGATCACCGGCGTCCCGAGTGCGAGTACGTCGCCGACGCACTCCTCGACGGTGCAGCCGTCCTCGCCCATGCCCGGCTTGTCGCGGTAGAAGAGCACCGGGCGCAGCAGGATCAGCCATCCGCCCGGCGACGACTGCCAGTTGTGCTCGGAGTCGAGATCGCTCAGCAGCCCGTAGGCCGTCGCGTGGTAGTGCCAGAGCGAGCGCACCGCGTCGGGCACGAGGTCGGCCAGCGGCCCGGACGCCGGGTTGGCTGCGGCCCACTGCCGCTCGTAGCCGTCGGTTCCGCGCAGCCAGCCGGTCCAGGTGAGCAGGTAGGCGGCCAGTGCTGCGCCGACCACCGTGACGAAGGCGACGGGCGCGTCGACGAGCAGCGTGCGGCGGATCGGGTGGCGACCGCCGGCCTGGGCCAGCGCCCCGGCCTGCCAGAGCACGGTGAGCAGGCCGAACGCAGCCAGCACCGGCAGGCCGCTCCACTTCGTGGCCGTGGCCAGGCCGAGGGCGATACCCATCAGCAGCCGCCACGGCCGCCACAAGGGGAAGGGAGGCTCGGGCGTAGCGTCGGCCTGGGCCTCGGCGGCGTCCGGGGGCCGGGACGCCTCGGTGCTCGCGCCGACCGCTGCCTCTCGCCGTGTCAGCGTGCTGGCCATCCTGGTGCGCGCCCAGTCGCGGTCGCGCACCAGCAACGCCGCGGCCAGCACCACCCAGAACATGAGAAGGCCGTCCAGCACGGCGATGCGGCTGGTCACGATCGCGAGCCCGTCCAGGGCGACCAGCAGCCCGGCCAGCCCGCCGAGCGCAGTCGAGCGGGTGACCCGGCGGGCGAGGTACACCATCACGACAGCCGCGAGCGTGCCCAGCACGGCCACGCCCAGCCGCCACCCGAACGGCGTCAGCCCGGCCACCCACTCACCGGCGGCGATCACCCACTTGCCCATCGGCGGGTGCGAGGCGAACGATGCCTCGTCGGTCAGCGCGGAGAGGTCGCCGGCGAGAATCTGGTCGTCGGCGCCGTCCGCCCAGTCCCGCTCAGCGCCGGTGCGCAGCAGCGCCCACGCGTCCTTGACGTAGTAGGTCTCGTCGAACACGACCTCGGCGGGCCGGCCGAGGCCCGCGAACCGCAGTCCCGCGGCGACGACCCCGACGCCGGCGGCAACGGCGGCTGCCCGCCAGCGGTCGGTCGGCGCGGGCAGGCCGACCAGACCAGGACTGACGGGCACCGAGGCATCGTAAGGTCGTCGACGTGCCTGAGCCTCGCGGCGTGCTGGTCCTCGCCGCCACCCCGATCGGCAACATGGGCGACGCCTCACCGCGGCTCGCGTCCGAGCTCGCGCGGGCCGACGTGGTTGCCGCGGAAGACACTCGGCGGCTGCGCCGGCTCTGCAGCGACCTCGACGTCACGACGACGGGACGGGTGATGTCGCTGTTCGACGGCAACGAGCGGGCACGGGTGGACGAGGTGGTAGCCGCGGTCACCGACGGTGCTCGCGTGCTGCTGGTCACCGACGCCGGCATGCCGCTGGTCAGCGACCCGGGCTACCGCGTGGTGGCGGCGTGCGCACAGGCCGGTCTCGAGGTGACGGTGGTTCCTGGTCCCAGCGCCGCGCTGGCCGCGCTGGTGGTGTCCGGGCTGCCGGCCGACCGCTTCTGCGTCGAGGGCTTTCTGCCGCGCAAGCCGGGGGAGCGTGACCGCCGCCTCGCCGACCTCGTGGCTGACCAGCGCACGCTCGTCCTGTTCGAGTCGCCTCGGCGCACCGCCGCCACGCTGCGTGCGCTGGTGGCGGCCTTCGGAGCGGAACGACAGGCCGCGGTGTGCCGCGAGCTCACCAAGACCCATGAGCAGGTACGCCGCGGGACCCTCGGCACGCTGGCCGCCGAGACCGAGGAGCGCGTCCTCGGCGAGGTGACGATCGTCGTGGCCGGCCGGGCCCCGTCGATGACGGATGAGAACCCGGTCGCGCTGGTGGCTGCGCGCGAGCAGGCGGGGCTGTCGCGCAAGGAGGCCATCGCCGACGTCGCCAGCGAGCTCGGCCTGCCCAAGCGCGAGGTGTACGCGGCCGTCGTCGGCGCCCGCTCGACGGCTCTGCCCGACGCGCCGGGCCCGTGACGGCCGTCGCGGCCTGGGACGTGGCCGGAGCCGGCCGCACGAGGCACCGTAGGCTGATCAGCATGTCTCGCCACGTCCTGACCGCGGTGGCGTGGCCCTACGCCAACGGACCGCGGCACATCGGCCACGTCTCCGGGTTCGGCGTCCCCTCTGACGTGTTCAGCCGGTACATGCGCATGGCCGGCAACGACGTGCTGATGGTCAGCGGCACCGACGAGCACGGAACCCCGATCCTCGTGCAGGCGGAGAACGAGGGGGTCGCCCCGCAGGTGCTCGCCGACCGGTACAACCGGGTGATCGTCGAAGACCTGCAGGCACTCGGGCTGGCCTACGACCTGTTCACCCGCACCACGACCCGCAACCACTACGCCGTCGCGCAGGAGATGTTCAAGACGTTGCACAGCAACGGCTACATGGTGCCTCGCACGACCCAGGGCGCCATCAGCCCGTCGACGGGTCGCACGCTGCCCGACCGCTACATCGAGGGCACCTGCCCGATCTGTGGCTACGACGGCGCCCGCGGCGACCAGTGCGACAACTGCGGCAACCAGCTCGACGCCGCCGAGCTGCTCAACCCGCACAGCCGCATCAACGGCGAGACCCCGCAGTTCGTCGCGACCGAGCACTTCTTTCTCGACCTGCCCGCGCTGTCCGACGCGCTGGGCTCGTGGCTGCAAGGTCGCACCGACTGGCGGCCGAACGTCTTGAAGTTCAGCATGAACCTGCTCGACGACATCCGCCCCCGGGCCATGACCCGTGACATCGACTGGGGCGTCCCGGTGCCGCTGGACGGCTGGCAGGACAACCCGAACAAGCGTCTCTACGTGTGGTTCGACGCGGTGATCGGCTACCTGTCGGCCTCGATCGAGTGGGCGCGCCGCACCGGCGACCCTGACGCCTGGCGACCCTTCTGGACCGACCCGGACGCCACGAGCTACTACTTCATGGGCAAGGACAACATCACCTTCCACAGCCAGATCTGGCCGGCCGAGCTGCTCGGCTACTCCGGGCTGGGCTCGCGCGGTGGTCAGCCTGGGCCGTACGGGTCGCTCCAGCTGCCTACCGAAGTCGTCTCGAGTGAGTTTCTCACCATGGAGGGCAAGAAGTTCTCGTCCTCACGCGGCGTCGTGATCTACGTGCGCGACTTCCTCTCCCGCTACCAGCCCGACGCGCTGCGCTACTTCATCGCCGTCGCAGGTCCGGAGAACCAAGACACCGACTTCACCTGGGCCGAGTTCGTCCGGCGCACCAACGACGAGCTCGTCGCCGGCTGGGGCAACCTGGTCAACCGCACGCTGTCGTTGGTGTCGAAGAACGTCGGGACGATCCCTGAGGCGGGCACCCTGCTCGACGCTGACCGCGACCTTCTGGCAATCACCGCCGGCTCGTTCGGCGGCGTCGGCGACCTGCTCGGGCGCAGCCGGCAGAAGGCCGCGATCAGCGAGGCGATGCGGGTCGTCAGCGAGGTCAACACCTACCTGTCCCAGCAGGCCCCCTGGAAGCTGAAGAACGACGACCCCGAGCGCATGCGCACCGTGCTGCACGTCGCACTGCAGGCGGTGGACGACTGCAACCGCGTGCTCTCACCCTTCATGCCGCATTCCGCCCAGCAGGTGCACGCGGCGCTCGGGCGCACCGGCACGCTGGCCGCGCAGCCACAGATTCGCGAGGTGGACGACCTCGACGGCCCCGGGTCCTACCCGGTGCTGATGGGTGACTACCAGCCGGCAACGGCCTGGTCATCGTCGCCGATCGTCGCTGGGACGGCCATCGCGCCACCGACACCGGTGTTCACCAAGCTCGACACGAGCGTGGTCGCCGACGAGCTGGCTCGACTAGAAGAGGCTGCCGGCGCGTGAGCCTGCCCGTCGCCCTGCCCGACCCGCTGCCCGCGCCGGTCATCGACAGCCACTGCCACCTCGACATCTCCCGCGCCCCCGACGAGCCGGCGCTACCCCTCGGTGAAGCGTTGGCGCTCGCCCGCACCGTCAACGTCGTGGAGGTCGTCCAGGTGGGCTGCGACCAGAGCAGCGCCCGGCGGGCGGTCGACTGGGCGCGGGACTACCCGAGCGTCCACGCGGCGGTCTCGTTGCACCCCACCGAGGCATCGACGATCGGCGGACGGAACGGTCCGGCGCTGGACGACGCGCTGGCGCAGGTCGCCGAGCTGGCCGCGGACCCGGCTGTGGTGGGCGTGGGCGAGACCGGGCTGGACCACTACTGGACCACCGACAGCGCCGGCCAGGCCTGGCAGGAGCACTCCTTTCGGGAGCACATCCGGCTGGCGCGCGCGCTCGACAAGACGCTCGTGATCCACGACCGTGACGCCCACGACGACGTCCTCCGGGTGCTGGAGGACGAGGGCCCGCCGGCGCGTGTCGTGTTCCACTGCTTCTCCGGTGATGCGGCGATGGCGCGGTACTGCGTCGAGGCGGGCTGGTATCTGTCGTTCGCCGGTCCGCTCACCTTCGCCAACGCCGCCCCGCTTCGTGACGCGGCTCGCGCTGCCGTCGAGGTTGCCGGGCTCGACCAGGTGCTGGTGGAGACCGATGCGCCCTACCTCACCCCGCACCCGCACCGGGGCAAGGTCAACGCCTCGTACCTGGTTCCCTGGACGGTGCGCAGCCTGGCCGAGGTCGCCGGCGTCGACGTGGCCACGACGTGCCGGGCGACAATGGCAGCCACGAGGCGCGCCTTCGCCATCTGACCACCAGCGGCGTGTGGGGTAAGCCACGGGCTACGGATTTGGTGTGCACAACGCCGTCTTGTTACCGTGTCGTTATCGAAACGTGATGAACAATTGGCCGGCGCGGGTTGTTGACCCGCCGCCACCCCCTCGACCTTTGGATCCCCTCGTATGCGCCCTGTGCCCACGTCCGCTCCTTCCAGCCGCCGTTGGTGGCGTCGCGGTGGCATCGTCGCCGGTCTGGCTGTCGTTGGTGGCCTGGCAGCCGTCGGCGTCTCCGCTGCGTCGTCCGCCGTGACCGTGACCGTGGACGGGGACGACTCGCAGGTGCTCAGCTTCGGTGAGACGGTCGCCGACGTCCTTGACGCCGAGGGAATCGAGGTCACGTCAGACGACCTGGTCGTCCCGTCCCTCGACTCTCCCCTGCAGGACGGCACACAGATCGAGGTCGCGTACGCGCGCGACGTCACCGTGACGCTCGACGGCGTCACCGACGACGTCACCACCACCGCGCTGTCGGTGGAGGAGCTGCTCGGCGAGCTCGGCCTACGCGAGGGCGCCGTCACCACCACGGTGTCACGCTCGGCGGGCATCGGCCGCGACGGCTTCGAGGTGGCGATCCGCACCCCCAAGCAGGTGGTGATCGTCGACGGCGACACCCGTCTGCCGCTCGTCGTCACGTCGACCACGGTTGGTGAGGCCTTGGACTCGGCCGGCATCGAGCTCGGGCGACGTGACGAGGTGGTTCCCGCCGCCTCGTCCGCGCTCAGCGACGGCACGACCATCACCCTCGCGCGGTTCACCACGACGAAGCGCACCGAGACGAGCACCGTCGACTACCGCACGATCACCCGTGAGTCCTCCGACCTGTTCACCGACGAGGAGCGCGTGGAGCAGGAGGGTCGGGTCGGCGAGCGCACCCGCGTCTACCGCGTTGCGCTGCTGGGCGGGCAGAAGCAGGGCGAGAAGCTGCTGTCCAACACGGTGACCACGCCGCCGGTCGACCGTGTCGTCCTCGTCGGCACCACCCCGCGTCCGGCCCCCGAGCCGGCCCCGCAGCCCGTGTCCGCGCCGTCCGCGCCATCTGCGCCGGCCGCGCCGGCCGCGCCAGCACCCAGCGTCTCCGGTGGCCCCTGGGACGCGTTGGCCCAGTGCGAGTCGGGCGGCAACTGGGGAATCAACACCGGCAACGGCTACTACGGCGGTCTGCAGTTCTCCTCCGGCACGTGGCTGGCCTACGGAGGTGGCCAGTACGCCTCGACGGCCAACCAGGCCAGCCGGGAGCAGCAGATCGCGATCGCGAGCAAGGTGCGCGACGCCCGCGGTGGCTACGGCGACTGGCCGGCGTGCGCGTCGAAGCTCGGTCTGCCCCGCTGACCTGCTGCAACGCAGCCGAGTCGGCCCTCGAGGTTTCGACTTCGGCATTGGCGGGCACGTTCATCACGAATCGATAACGCAGCGCAGCGCGTGAGCCTCGACGCTTCGTGCCGCTGCGGCCCCGAAACCCCCAACACCCCAGGAGATGCTCATGTCGAGCACCACCACCGCCCCTCACCGTCGCCTTCCGAGCACGCGTCGCGGCCGGCTCGCGCTCGGCGCCGCAGCGCTCGGCGCTGGCGCCGTGGCCGTCGGCGGCTTCTTCGCGTTGACCAACACCGTCACGCTCACGGTCGACGGCGAGACCAGCACCGTCTACACGACTGCCGACGACGTCACCGGGCTGCTCGAGCGCGAAGACCTCGCGACCGGACCCCGCGACCTGGTCGTGCCCGGCCCCGACTCCACCCTCACCGACGGCAGCCAGGTCGAGGTCGCCTTCGCGCGCCCAGTCGATCTGAGCGTCGACGGTGAGACCGACCGCCTCTGGACGACCGCCCTGTCGGTCGACGAGCTGCTCGGTGAGATAGGCGTGCGCTCCGGTGCGCAGACGTCGGTGTCGCGTTCGGCCGGCATCAGCCGCGACGGCCTGACCCTCGTGGTCAGCACCCCCAAGGACGTCACCATCACCGTCGTCGGCTCCGACACCACCACGCAGACCGTGACCACCACGGCGGTCACGGCTGGAGAGGCCGTCCGTGAGGCGGGGGTCCGCCCCGGCGCGGGCGGACGCATCGTGGGCGGAGCGGACGCCTCGATCGCCGACGGCGACACGATTCGCGTGCGCCAGGCCTGGAGCGAGACCCTCACCCAGACGGTCGAGGTTGGCGCCAAGACGGTCGTGCGCGACGACTCCTCCATGTACGAGGGTGAGTCCGTGGTCGACCAGGTCGGCAGCCCCGGCTCGGCTACTCAGACCGTCGAGGTGAGCTACCTGGGCACTGTGCGCACCGACCGCGAGGTCGTCAGCAGGAACGTGACCGCTGCGCCCGTCGATCGTGTCGTCCGCGAGGGCACGAAGTCGCGTCCGGTGGCTCCGCCCGTGTCGTCGGGTCCCTGGGACGCGCTCGCGCAGTGCGAGTCCGGTGGCAACTGGGCGATCAACACCGGCAACGGCTACTACGGCGGTCTGCAGTTCTCCTCCGGCACGTGGCTGGCCTACGGAGGTGGCCAGTACGCCTCGACGGCCAACCAGGCCAGCCGGGAGCAGCAGATCGCGATCGCTAGCAAGGTGCGCGACGCCCGCGGTGGCTACGGCGACTGGCCGGCGTGCGCGTCGAAGCTGGGACTGCCGCGCTAGCGCAATGGCGCTGGGGAGCCGCTCTAGGCTCCCCGCCATGACACCACGACGAACCTCGGTCGGCCTCGGGCCCGCCGAGGTTCGTCGTCTGTGCGCCGAGATCGGGCTGGAGCCATCGAAGCGGCGCGGGCAGAACTTCGTGCACGACGCCAACACGGTGCGGCGCATCGTGGCTGCCGCGCACCTCGACCCTGACGACGTCGTGCTCGAGGTCGGCCCGGGGCTGGGATCACTGACCCTGCCCCTGCTGGACGCGGTGGCACGCGTCGTGGCGGTGGAGATCGACGCACGTCTGGCCGGCGCTCTGTCGGCGACGGTCGAGCGCCTCGGCGGCACGGCGGCGGCGCAACGCCTCGTCGTGCTGGAGCAGGACGCGCTCACGCTGCGCGTCGAGCATCTGGGCGACGTGAGTGCAGCGCCCACCGCGCTGGTCGCGAACCTGCCCTACAACGTGTCGGTGCCGGTGCTGCTGCACCTCGTGGACGCGATCGACTCGCTGCGCCGGGCCATGGTGATGGTGCAGGCAGAGGTTGCCGACCGGCTCACCGCGCCGCCGGGATCGCGCACGTACGGCGCTCCCTCGGTCAAGCTGGCCTGGTACGGGCGCGCCGAGCCGGCGGGGTCGGTGTCGCGCTCGGTCTTCTGGCCGGTGCCCAACGTGGACTCCTCGCTGGTGCGGTTCACCCGCGGCGCCCCGCCCCCCACGACGGCACCCCGGCGGGAAGTGTTCGCAGCGGTCGAGGCCGCGTTCGCGCAGCGGCGCAAGAGCCTGCGCGCAGCACTCGCCGGCTGGGCCGGCTCACCCGTCCTTGCCGAGCAGGCACTGCGCGCTGCCGGCGTCGACCCGGGCCTGCGCGGTGAGCGCCTCGGCGTCGAGGAGTTCGCCCGGATCGCCGAGAACCGTCCCCGGCGCTAGCGTCTGACCCCCGTGAGAGGGCTGCGGAGTTCTGCGAGTGCGCAGCCAGCCGTCACCGCCCGCGCACCCGCGAAGATCAACATCTATCTCGGGGTGGGCCCGCGTCGGCGCGACGGCTTCCACGACCTGGCCACGGTCTTCCACGCGCTGCACCTCGGCGACGAGGTGGTGGCCGAGCGTGACGACGCAGGGCGCGTCACGATCGATGTCGTCGCTGCCGACGGCGCGACCGTCGACGTCGCCGCCGTCCCGCGCGACGAGTCCAACCTCGCCGCCCGGGCCGCGCGCGCCCTCGGGCGCTACGCCGGCGTGGAGTGCGGGGTGCGGCTCACGATCGTCAAGCGCATCCCCGTCGCCGGCGGGCTGGCCGGTGGCAGCGCGGACGCCGCCGCCGCACTCGTGGCCTGCGACGCCGTGTGGGAGACCGGCTGCGGGCGGGCCGAGCTGGCGACCCTCGGCGCCCGGCTGGGCTCCGACGTCCCCTTCGCGCTGCACGGCGGCACGGCCCTCGGCTCGGGCCGTGGCGACCAGCTCGCGCCGGTCATGGCGCCGGCCCGCCTCAGCTGGGTTGTCGCGGTCGCCGACGGTGGCCTGTCGACCCCCGCTGTCTACGCCGAGCTCGACCGGATGCGCGCGGACGCCTCGGTCGGCCCCCCCGCCGTGCCGGACGCGCTGCTCACCGCTCTTCGGCACTCCGACGTGACCGCCGTGGCCGAGCACCTCGACAACGACCTGCAGGCGGCCGCTCTCCAACTGCGCCCGCAGCTGCGTGAGGTGCTCGACGAGGGCCGCGGCCTGGGTGCCGTCGGAGGCGTCGTGTCGGGCTCAGGGCCGACTGTCGTGTTCCTCGCCGCCGACGACGACGCGGCCCACAACCTGGCTGCCGACCTGGTGGAGGGCGGTACCTGTGTCGACGCCGTCGCCACCGGCGGCGCCGCCGCAGGGGCCCGCGTCGTCCCGGCCTAGTGGCCTGGGGTGCCGGGGCGGTGTCTGTGCGGCATCTGGGTCGCCAGAGCGCGGAGAACCGCACTGCGACGACACGCCCCGCCACCTACGGGTAGCGGGGCGCCGGTGGTCCATCCAGCGGGACGAGGATCTTCCGGAGCAGGTCGGCCAGCCTGCGCTGGTCGTCGCCCGACACGGCCGCCAGCAGGGCGTGCTCCTGCTCCAACAGGCTGGCCAGGGCAGCGCCCACGACGTCGCTGCCGGCGGGCGTCAGCGCCACGATGACGGCACGGCGGTCGTCCGGGTCGGTACGCCGACCGACGAGCCCACGGCTCTCGAGCTTGTCCAGACGCGCTGTCATCGTGCCGCTCGTCACCATCGTCCGCGTGCCGAGACGCCCCGGTGACTGTTCGTACGGCGGCCCGCTGCGACGCAGGGCAGCCAGCACGTCGAACTCGCCGGCCTCGAGCCCGTGTGCGCTGAACGCGGCGCGCCGCGCCCGGTCGAGGTGTCGGGCCAGTCGGGTGACCCGGGAGAGCACGTGCAGGGGGGACAGGTCGACGTCGGGCTGCTCACGCGCCCAGGCCGCAGCGATACGGTCGACCTCGTCGGCCCCCGTCACGGCCGCCCGCCGAGAGCCGGGTTGCGTTCCATGCCCGAGAGCCCGTTCCAGGCCAGGTTCACCAGGTGGGCGGCCACCTCTTGCTTCGCCGGCTGCTGGGCGTCCAGCCACCACTGGCCGGTCAGCGCGACCATGCCCACGAGCATCTGGGCGTACATGGGGGCCACCGTGTCGTCCAGGCCACGACTGATGAGCTCCTCGGCCAGGATGTGCTCCACCTGCCCGGCCGCGTCGGAGAGCAGGCTGGCGAACGACCCGGTGGCCTGGCTGACGGGGGAGTCGCGCACGAGGATGCGAAAGCCGTCGGTCGAGGTCTCGATGTAGTCCAGCAGGGCCAGCGCGCCGCGCTCCAGCACCGTGCGTGGGTGTCCCTCGCTCTGCAGGGCCGCCGACACGCTGGCCAGCAGCGTCTGCATCTCGCGGTCGACCACCACCGCGTACAGCCCCTCCTTGCCCCCGAAGTGCTCGTACACCACGGGCTTGGAGACCCCAGCGCGGGCGGCGATCTCCTCCACCGACGTGCCCTCGAAGCCGCGCTCGGCGAACACGGCCCGTGCCACCGCGACAAGCTGGGCGCGTCGCTGGTTGCCGCTCATGCGGGTTCGGGGAGCGCGGGGTTCGCGATCGGGCTCGCCCTGCGCCGCGGCAGGGGATGCCGCCTCGTCGCGGGCGGATGCCGTGGCCATGGTGACCATCATGCCGTGCCTGCAGGGCGCCGCCGGGACAGCGCCGGGACACCGCCGGGACGCCGGACCCGTCCGAGGTACGTGCGAGACTGGAGCCATCAGTCCCGGGTGGTGTAATCGGCAGCACCGCGTGTTTTGGTCTCGCTAGTAGGGGTTCGAGTCCTCTCCCGGGAGCCCTACGCTGGCGCCGATTGCTGTTGAACACCGAAATGGGGACTGTCGTGTCGACTCAGCCCGCAGCCGTGATCGTTCTGGCAGCCGGGGAGGGCACCCGGATGAAGTCGGCCGTCCCCAAAGTGATGCACCGCATCGGCGGGCGCTCCCTGCTCGGGCACGCGGTGGCGGCCGCGTCGGCCCTCGACCCTGCCACGCTGGTCGTGGTGGTCGGCCATGGCCGCGACCAGGTCAGCGAGCACCTCGGCGCCATCGCGCCGCAGGCTCAGGTGGCTGTGCAGGACGAGCAGCACGGCACCGGCCACGCCGTGGAGTGCGCGCTGGCGCAGGTGCACGTGCCGGAGGGCACCATCGTCGTTACCTACGCCGACGTCCCCCTGCTGACCGGGCAGACCTTAGGCGCCCTTCTGGCGCGCCACGAGCAGGCCGGCGCGACCGCCACGGTGCTCACCGCCGAGGTCGACGACCCCACCGGGTACGGGCGGGTCGTGCGCGATGCCGACGGGCAGGTCGCTGCCATCGTGGAGCAGCGCGACGCCGACGAGGGGCAGCAGGCCATCGCCGAGATCAACTCCGGCATCTACGCCTTCGACTCCGCGGCGCTGCGCCGCTACCTCGACCGACTCGAGGCCGACAACGACCAGAGCGAGCTCTACCTGACCGACGTCGTCCGGCTGGCACGCGGCGACGGGCTGACCGTCGGAACCCTCCGCACCGACGACACCTGGCAGACCGAGGGCGTCAACGACCGCGTCCAGCTTGCTGCCCTCGGGGCAGAGCTGAACCGGCGCGTGCTGACGACCTGGATGCGGGCCGGCGTGAGCGTCGTCGACCCGGCGACGACCTACGTCGACGTCGACGTGCGGCTGCAGCGCGACGTGACCCTGCTGCCCGGCGTCCACCTCGCGGGGACGACGCAGGTGGCCGAGGGCGCGACGATCGGTCCGGACACCTCACTCGTCGACACCCTCGTCGAGGCGGGCGCCAGCGTCGTGCGCAGCCATGTCACGGGGGCCCGGATCGGCCCGGGTGCCACCGTCGGACCCTTCACCTACCTGCGCCCCGGCACAGACCTGGGGGAGAAGTCGAAAGCGGGCGCCTACGTCGAGATGAAGGCGTCGAGCGTCGGTGCGGGGTCGAAGGTGCCGCACCTGTCCTACGTCGGGGACGCCACCATCGGGGTCGGCGCCAACATCGGCGCGGCAACCGTCGTTGTCAACTACGACGGTGTGGCCAAGCACCGCACGGTCGTGGGCGACCACGTCCGCATCGGCAGCGACACCATGCTCGTCGCCCCCGTCACGGTGGGCGACGGCGCCTACACCGCGGCCGGCTCGGTGATCACCGACGACGTGCCTCCGGGTGCGATGGCAGTCGGACGCGCTCGGCAGCGCATCATCAAGGGCTGGGTGCAGCGACGACGGGCGGGGACGCAGGCCGCCGCCGCGGCGCAGGCCGCGGAGAGCTCCGCTGCCGCCCCGCCGTCGGCCGGCTCCGCGGACGTGGGGCACACTGCAGCCGGCGGCGACGGGAGGCCATAGATGGCACACATCAGGACCACCGGCAAGAAGACGCTCATGCTCTTCTCCGGGCGGGCACACGCCGACCTCGCTGAAGAGGTCGCGGCCGACCTCGGTGTCGAGCCGGTGCCCACCAAGTTCATGACCTTCGCGAACGGCGAGCTCTACATCCGGTTCGAGGAGAGCGTCCGCGGGTGCGACGCGTTCGTCGTGCAGGCCCATCCGCGGCCGGTCAACGAGTGGATCATGGAGCACCTGATCATGGTGGATGCGCTCAAGCGCGCCTCCGCCAAGCGCATCACCGTGGTCACGCCGTTCTACGGCTACGCCCGGCAGGACAAGAAGCACCGTGGTCGCGAACCCATCTCGGCCCGGCTGTTGGCCGACCTGTTCAAAGCCGCGGGTGCCGACCGGCTCATGGCAGTCGACCTGCATACTGCGCAGATCCAGGGCTTCTTCGACGGACCCGTCGACCACCTGTGGGCGCTGCCGGTGCTGGCCACGCACATCCAGGAGAACTACGACGCGCGCCGCATGACGGTCGTCTCGCCCGACGCCGGGCGCGTCCGGGTCGCCGACGTCTGGAGCGACAAGCTCGGCGCCTCGCTGGCGATCATCCACAAGCGCCGTGACCCGGACGTGGCCAACAAGGTGAAGGTGCACGAGGTCGTCGGTGACGTCGCCGGGCGTACCTGCCTGATCGTGGACGACATGATCGACACGGCTGGCACCATCACCCAGGCATCCGAGGCGCTGCTGGAGGCCGGGGCGGCCGAGGTGATTGTGGCGGCGACGCACGCCGTGCTCAGCGGGCCCGCTGTCGACCGGCTGAAGAACTCGCAGATTCGCGAGGTGGTCGTCACGAACACCCTGCCGATCCAGGACGAGTGCCAGTTCGACCGGCTGACGGTGCTCTCGATCGCTCCGCTCATCGCGCGGGCCATCCGCGAGGTGTTCGAGGACGGGTCGGTCACCAGCCTGTTCGACGGGCAGGTCTGACGGCATTCGCCGGTGGGCTCCGGCGCACCACGACAGAGGCGTCGTCCGTCGCCCGTCCACGCCTTCCACGGGACTTTGTGCGTTTCCACGGTCGATCTGCCTTGGAAACCCCCCAACTGCAGTCTTGACGTGATCGTTTGGGTGGGGGGCGCGGGCGCGCGGACGGCGCCTCGGTAGTGCTGCGGTAGCATCGGGGTACCTCGGCGAGGGCGCAATCGTGCGCCGTGATCGACGCGGTGGGCTGATCGGCCCTCGCCCGGGCCGCAGCACACCCACCACCGCATACGAGCGAGGAACCCCATGAGCGACGTCACGTTGAGCGCCACGAAGCGCACCGAGTTCGGCAAGGGCCCGTCCCGCCGGCTGCGCCGCGACCACCAGATCCCGGCCGTGCTCTACGGCCACGGCGCCGAGCCGGTGCACCTCGCACTGCCCGGCCACGAGACCGCGCTGGCGCTGAAGAACCCCAACGCGCTGCTCACCCTTGAGGTCGCCGGCGACGAGAACCAGATGGCGCTGCCCAAGGCCATCCAGCGCCATCCGCTGCGCGGCACCGTCGAGCACGTCGACCTGGTCGTCGTGCGGCGGGGTGAGATGGTCATCGTGGACATCCCGGTGGGCACCGAGGGCGACGCCGACTCCGGCGCCGTGCTCACCATCGAGAACTCGACGCTGTCGGTGCGCGCCGACGCCACCGCGCTCCCGCCGGGCGTGACCCTGGACGTGACCGGTCTCGAGGCCGGCGCAACCATCACGGCTGGCGAGATCGAGCTGCCCGACGGTGTCGAGCTGGTCACCGATCCCGAGACGGCCATCGTCGTCGTCTCGGCCCCGCAGGCCGAGGAGGCCACCGACGAAGAAGGCGCCGAAGGCGTGGTGCCGACCATCGGGGAGTCCGAGGCTGCTGACGCCGCAGGTGAGCAGGGCTGAGCAGCCCCTGGTTGGTGGTGGGCCTGGGCAACCCCGGGCCTGACTATGCCGCCACCCGGCACAACGTGGGTGCGATGGTCACCGACCTGCTGGCCGAGCGTGGGCAGGCCCGGCTATCGCTGCACCGCCGGGGCCGGGCAGACGTGGCCGAGGTGCGCCTCGGCCCGCTGCCCGGCACCCGGACGGTGCTGGCCCGTCCGCGCTCCTTCATGAACACCTCGGGCGGGCCGGTCTCGGCCCTCGTCGACTACTTCGGGGTGCCACTGGAGCAGGTGGTGGTCGTGCACGACGAGCTCGACCTGCCGTTCGAGGGGCTGCGCCTCAAGCGCGGCGGGGGCGACAACGGCCACAACGGCCTGCGCAGCGTGCGCCAAGCCCTGGGCACCGGGGAGTTCCTGCGCGTTCGTGTGGGCATCGGTCGTCCCCCCGGGCGCATGGACCCCGCCGACTTCGTGCTTCGTCCCTTCGCCAGCCAGGAGCGCGCGCACCTCGACCTCGTCGTCGACAAGGCCGCCGATGCCACCGAGGTGCTGGTGCGCACCGGCCTGGAGCGCGCACAGAACGACTTCAACACCTGACGGGCTTCCCGCCGACCCGATCCACCACTGTGAGGACCAGCGACATGCCACCCCTGTCCGGAGTGCTCGACCGACTGCTGGCGACGTCTGCGCCGCTGCGCCGTGTCGTTGAGGCGGCCGGCACGACCAACGCGCTGGACGTGACCGCGCCGGCGTCCGCCCGGGCGGTGCTGGTCGCCGCGCTGGCGGCGCCCGGCCCGGGTGCCGGACGGCCCGTCCTGGCCGTGACCGCCACGGCGCGAGAAGCTGAAGACCTGGTCACCGAGCTGTCGGACGTCATGAGCGCCGACGCCGTCGCCCTGTTCCCGGCCTGGGAGACGCTGCCGCACGAGTGGCTCTCCCCGCGCAGCGACACCGTGGGGCAGCGCCTCGCCGTCCTGCGTCGGCTCACCCACCCGGACGAGGCGACGCCGGGGCGGGGCCGTCCGGCCGTCGTGGTGACCCCCGTGCGGGCCGTGCTGCAGCCGCAGCCGGCCGGGCTGGGCGACGTCGAGCCCGTCTCGCTGCGGGCCGGGTCGGTCGTCGAGCTCGACGACCTCGTGCGCGCGCTCGCCGACGCGGGCTACCACCGCGTCGACCTGGTGGAGCGCCGAGGCGAGTTCACGGTGCGGGGCGGGCTCGTCGACGTCTTCCCACCCACGGCCTCGCACCCGCGGCGCATCGAGCTGTGGGGCGACGAGGTCGCCGAGGTACGTGAGTTCGCGGTGGCCGACCAGCGCTCGCTGGGCGTCGTCGACGAGGTCTACGCGCCCGCCTGCCGCGAGCTGCTGCTCACCCCAGAGGTGCGCAGCCGGGCGGCCCGCCTGGCCGAGCAGCACCCCGAACTGGCCGAGCTGTTGACGAAGGTCAGCCACGGCACGGCGGTCGAGGGCATGGAGTCGTTGGCTCCGTTGCTGCTGGACGGGATGGAGCTGCTGCTCGACGTCCTGCCGCCGGACTCTCTCGTGCTGGTCTGCGACCCGGAGCGTGTGCGCACGCGTGCGCACGACCTGGCGGCCACCGACGAGGAGTTTCGCGAGGCCTCGTGGGCCGCGGCGGCCGAGGGCGGGCAGACGCCCGTGGACGTGCGCGGGGCGTCGTTCCGGCCGTTGGCCGAGGTGCGCAGCCACGCGTTGTCGCGCGGGCAGGCGTGGTGGTCGACAAGCCCGTTCGAGGCAGGCCCCGACGAGGCTGGTTCCCTGGACCCTGACTCCCTCGAGGCTGGCCAGGAGGAGGTCGACGAGCACGCCGTCGAGTCGGCGTCGCTGGGCTGGCAGGCCGTCCCGGGCTTTCGCGGCGACCAGCCGGCCGCGTTCACCCAGCTGCGCGCCTGGGTCGACCAGGGCTGGGCCACCATGCTGCTGGCAGCCGGCCAGGGCACGCTGGACCGGGCCGGGGAGGTGCTTGCCGACGAGGGAATCGCGGTACGGCGCTCGTCCGACCTGGACGACGACCCGGTGGTGCACCTGTGCGCGGGGCGGCTGACCACCGGCTTCGTCGACCCGTCGGTCGGGGTGGTCGTGATCACCGAGCGCGACATCACCGGTCGTGACCCGGCTGGGTCGCGCCGCGACGGCGCACTGCCCAGCCGCCGACGCCACCAGGTCGACCCGCTCACGTTGGCGCCCGGCGACTTCATCGTGCACGACCAGCACGGCGTGGGCCGCTACGTCGAGATGGTGCAGCGCACCACGGGCGGTGCGGTGCGCGAGTACCTGGTGCTGGAGTACGCGCCGGGCAAGCGGGGACAGCCGCCGGACCGACTGTTCGTGCCGACCGACCAGCTCGAGCAGGTGACCCGCTACGTCGGCGGCGAAACGCCCGCGCTCGACCGCATCGGGGGTGCGGACTGGGCCAAGCGCAAGGGCCGCGCCCGCAAGGCCGTCCGACAGATCGCCGCCGAGCTGATCAAGCTCTACGCCGCGCGCCAGTCCGCGCCGGGTCGGGTGTTCGGCGCGGACACACCGTGGCAGCGCGAGCTCGAGGACGCCTTTCCCTACGTCGAGACGCCCGACCAGATGTCGACGATCGACGAGGTCAAGCGCGACATGGAGCGGCCCATCCCGATGGACCGTGTGATCTGCGGCGACGTCGGCTACGGCAAGACCGAGATCGCGGTTCGAGCAGCGTTCAAGGCGGTGCAGGACGGCACCCAGGTGGTCGTCCTCGTGCCGACGACACTGCTCGTGCAGCAGCACCTGCAGACCTTCTCCGAGCGGTATGCCCCGTTCCCGATCCAGGTGAAGGCGCTGTCGCGCTTCCAGAGCGACGCCGAGGCCGAGGCGGTGCGGGCCGGCGTCGCCGACGGCACGGTCGACGTCGTCATCGGCACCCATCGGCTGCTGACGGGCGACGTGCGGTTCCACGACCTCGGCCTGGTCATCGTGGACGAGGAGCAGCGCTTCGGTGTCGAGCACAAGGAGCGCCTCAAGCACCTGCGGGCCAACGTCGACGTGCTGACCATGTCGGCGACGCCGATCCCGCGGACGCTGGAGATGTCGATCACCGGCATCCGCGACATGTCGACCATCACTACACCCCCGGAGGAACGCCACCCCGTCCTCACCTACGTCGGGCCCTACGAGGAGAAGCGGGCGGCGGCGGCGATCCGCCGCGAGCTGCTGCGCGAGGGACAGGTGTTCGTCGTGCACAACCGGGTGGCGACCATCGAGAAGACGGCCGCCCGACTGCGCGAGGCAGTGCCCGAGGCGCGCATCTCCATCGCCCACGGACAGATGAACGAGCACACCCTGGAGCAGGTGATCGTCGACTTCTGGGAACGGCGCTCAGACGTGCTCGTCTGCACCACGATCGTGGAGACCGGTCTCGACATCGCCAACGCCAACACCCTCGTCGTCGACCGGGCCGACCTGCTGGGTCTGTCGCAGCTGCACCAGCTGCGGGGACGCGTCGGGCGCGGGCGGGAGCGCGCCTACGCCTACTTCTTGTACCCGCGTGACCGCACGATGACCGACACCGCACACCAGCGCCTCGCCACGATCGCGCAGCACACCGAGCTCGGCGCAGGAATGCAGGTGGCGATGAAAGACCTGGAGATCCGTGGGGCGGGCAACCTGCTCGGCGCGGAGCAGTCCGGGCAGATCGCCGACGTCGGCTTCGACCTGTACGTGCGGATGGTGGGGGAGGCGGTCGCGGAGTACCGCGGCGACGTCGAGGAGGAGTCGACGGACATGCGGGTCGAGCTGCCGGTGGATGCCCACCTTCCGCACGACTACGTGCCGAGCGAGCGCCTGCGGCTGGAGGCCTACCGCCGACTGTCGGAGGCTGCGGACACCGAGTCGATCGAGGCGGTCGCCGACGAGCTGCGCGACCGGTACGGCGAGCCCCCCGAGCCGGTGGCCAACCTTCTCGCGGTCGCCCGGCTGCGGGCCCTGGCGCGGACGCGGGGCTTGCGCGAGGTCGTGCTCACCGGCCAGCAGGTGCGGCTCGCGCCGCTGGCGCTGCCCGACTCGATCAAGGTGCGGTTGAACCGGCTGTACCCGAAGTCGGTGGTCAAGACGACGATCGACACCGTCCTGGTGCCCCGCCCCAAGGAGCCCGGCATCGGTGGACGCGCCGTCACTGGTGCTCCGCTGCTGGAGTGGGTCGAGAAGGTCGTGCGCGACCTCACTCCCGAGCCTGCGGTCGAGTTGCCCAGCTAGCACCGCGAATCGGTGGGCGATCGCCCACGTTCGTGCGGTAGCAGCGCGTACCTGGCGTGGGTGGCGGATCACTGCCGCGTGCGCGTCCATGGGTGGCGCGCAGCTGCCGCTCCAGCGACACCAGCCTCCCACCCATAGCGGCCCGCACGACAGCGGATCGCCACCCACGGCGCCGGCAGCGCGTCCGTGGGGACCGTGACGGGTCGCGAACAAGACTTACTAGTAACCTACTTACGTGTGTGGTGGGGTGCTGGCGACTGGAGCGGGCTGATGGCGGGGTCCGCTCCGTTCGCCATCCCCATGATCGTCTTCTTCGCCCTTGTCCAGGGCCGCATCCAGTCCGGGGCGCTGGCCGGCGGGGCCACGGGTTGATGCGCGAGACGACCGACACGGAGGCAGGCGACACGGTGAGCGACACCGAGCTGCGCCGCGTCGCCCTCGGCACCCTGTTCCCCGGGTTCGAGGGCACCAGCGCGCCCGGCTGGCTGCTCGACCTGCTGGACGAGGGTCTGGCCGGTGTCGTGCTGTTCGAGCGCAACGTCGACCCGGACGACCCGGACGCCAGCGTCGCGGCACTCACGACACAGCTGCGCCAGGCACGTGCCGACGTCCTCGTCGCCGTCGACGAGGAAGGCGGGGACGTGACCCGCCTCGACGCCGGCCGCGGGTCGAACCTGCCCGGCGCGGCTGCGCTCGGGGTCGTGGACGACCCGCAGCTCACCAGCGATGTCGCAGCCTGGTTGGGTGCGCGCCTGCACGCCGACGGCGTCTCGCTCAACCTCGCGCCGGTCGCCGACGTGGACGCCGACCCGCGCAACCCGATCATCGGCATCCGCTCGTTCGGCAGCGAGCCCGACCCCGTGGCCGCCCACGTCGCTGCCTTCGTCGCCGGCCAGCAACGCAGCAGGGTCGCGGCGACCGTGAAGCACTTCCCCGGCCACGGCGCCACCGTCGAGGACAGCCACTACACGGTCCCTGTGGTGACGGCCTCGCCGGAGCTGCTGCGCCGCCGCGAGCTCGTGCCGTTCCGCGCGGCGATCGCGGCCGGCGTCCAGGTGGTGATGACCGCGCACGTGCAGTACCCGCGTCTCGACGACGGGCCGGCGACGCTGTCGCGCGCCATCCTCACCGACCTGCTGCGCGGCGAGCTCGGGTTCGAGGGCGTCGTGATGACCGATGGCCTCGACATGCACGCCATCAGCAAGACCGTCGGCCATGCCGAAGGCACTGTCGGCGCCTTGCTGGCCGGTGCGGACGCGATCTGCATCGGTGGGGAGAGCACGGACGCCGCGATCGTGGAACGCCTCGTCTCGGCCATCACCGGCGCTGTGGGCTCCGGCCGGCTACCGGTGTCGCGGCTGCTGGACGCCGCGCACCGCGTCGGGCGGCTCGCTGCGTGGACGGCCGGGCCTGCGCTGGCCCGCGACCTGGACGAGCCCGGGGTACTGGCAGCCGCCCGCGCCATCCGGGTAGCCGGTGACCTGCGCCTGAGCGGTCCACCGCTCGTCCTCGAGCTGCACGACGAACCGACCATCGCTGCCGGCGAGGTGCCCTGGGCGATCGGGGAGCCCCTGGCCGAGCGCCTGCCCGGAACCGTCGTCGTCCGCCTTGCCCCGCACGCTGCCGACCCTCTGCCCACGCTCGGTCTCTACGCCGACCGCCCGGTCGTGCTCGCCGTCCGGGGCCTACGGCGGCGTGCGTGGCAGCGCGAGGTGGTCGAGGTCGTGCGCGCCCACCGTCCGGACGTGATCGTCGTGGACCACGAGCTGAGCGCAGACCGCGCCGTCCTCGGCCCCCACCACCTGCGCACCTTCAGCGGATCGCGTGTCTCTGCCGAGGTCGCCGCCGACATGCTCAGCGGACGGACGCCGCTGCCGGCAACCTCCGACGTCTGAGCACGGTTGTCGCTGCGTACCATCAGTCGCCGTGCGTGTTCTGAGTACGGTCCTGATCGGCATAGCCGCCCTGCTTGCCGCCGGCTGTGGTGCCACGGGCACCGCGGCCACCGTGGGCGACCAGACCATCACCATCGACGAGCTGCAGTCGGAGGTGCTGGAGTTCAGCGACTCGTTCGACGAGCCACTGCCGGTCTCCGGCGACCTGGCTGACGTGCAGCGTGAGTTTCTCACCAGGCAGGTCAACCGCCTGCTGCTCATCGATCTGGCCGATGCCGAAGGTGTCGAGATCACCGACGCGCAGGTCGACGAGCTCTACGACGAGCTGGCCCCCACGGAGGGCGACATCGATGCCCTGCGCGCGCAGTTCGTCTACACCGAGGCAGGACTGCGCAGGGCGCTGGAGGACGAGCTGCGCCTGCGCGCGCTCGAGCCGATCGTCGGCCCCATCGAGCCCGCGCTGGAGGCGACCGCCGCCGAGGTCGGCGTCGAGGTGAACCCGCGCTACGGCACCTGGTCGGGTGTCGCGCTGACCCCGGGCACCGGGTCGATCTCCGTACCTGCCGGCTGAGTCGTGGCCGAGAGCCCAGGGGATCAGCTGCTGCGGCTTGTCGCGGTGATGGACCAGCTGCGTTCGCCGGGCGGCTGCCCGTGGGACGCCCAGCAGACGCACGACTCGCTGGCCACCTACCTGCTCGAGGAGACCTACGAGACGCTGGAGGCGATCGACTCCGGCGACCGCGTCCACCTGCGCGAAGAGCTTGGTGACCTGCTGCTGCAGGTCGTGTTCCACGCCCGGATCGCCACGGAGCACCCCGACGACCCCTGGACGATCGACGACGTGGCCGCAGATATCAGCGACAAGCTCGTGCGACGCCATCCGCACGTCTTCGGCGACGCCACCGCGCGCAGCGCCGCCCACGTCGAGGCTGCCTGGGACAGACTGAAGGCCGCGGAGAAGCAGCGCACGTCGGCTCTGGACGGCATCCCGGCGGCTCTGCCGGCACTGAGCCTTGCGACGAAGACGATCGGACGCGCCGAGCGTGCCGAGGTCGGCGCGCCGGTGCCGCCGCTGCCCCTCGACGTGCCCGACGACGGGGCCACGGACGAGACTGCCGTCGGCGACGCGCTGATGGCACTGGTGGCACACGCCCGGGCGGGCGGGGTCGACCCGGAGCAGGCCCTGCGCCGGGCGGTCGCCCGCTACGCCGACCAGGTGCGTACCCGCGAGAGGGGCGTCGTGGACGAGCCGACATGACCGCGCCCGACCTGGTTCTCACCGGGGGCCCCGTCCTCCGGGACGACACGATGCCGCAGCACGGCCTGGCGGTTGCCGTCACCGCCGGTCGCATCGCGGCGGTCGGCCCGGCCGCCGACGTCCTCGCCCTGCGCGCAGCGCGCACCGAGGTGATCGACCTTCGCGGACGCCTGCTGCTGCCCGGGTTCGTCGACGCCCACGCCCACCCGTTCTGGGGCGGGCTGGAGCGGCTCGCTTGCGACTTGCTCGAGACGTCGCGCACCGTGCGCGACTACCAGCAAGCCGTCGCCGCGGCTGCCGCCGCGAGCCCGCGCGCCCTCTGGGTCACCGGCGGCGGCTGGTCGTTCGAGGCATTCCCCAACGGCATCGCCACCGCCGACATGCTCGACGCCGTCGTGCCCGACCGGCCCGTCGTCCTGTTCAACCGCGACCACCACGGCGTGTGGGTGAACAGCCGGGCACTGGCCATGGCCGGCCTTGACGCCGACACGGCTGACCCACCGGACGGACGCATCGAGCGCGACCGCCGCGGTCGGCCCTCCGGCGTGCTGCACGAAGGGGCCGCCGCGTTGGTCACCGACCTGGTGCCCGCCCCCGACGACGCCACGACGGACGCCGCGCTGCGCTCGGCGCGCGACCACCTGGTGCCGCTGGGCGTCACCGGCTGGGTTGAGGCGATCCTCGGCGAGTACGCGGGCCAGCCCGACCCGCTGCCGACCTACCTGCGGGCGTGGGCAGCGGGGACGCTCGATGTGCGGAGCACCGGAGCCCTTTGGTGGGACCGCACGCGGGGCGTCGAGCAGATTGCCGACATCGTCGCGCGCCGCGACCTGGCCGCCTCACACGGCGTGGCACTGGTCCAGGTGAAGATCATGGCCGACGGCATCATCGAGAACCAGACCGCGGCGATGCTCACCGACTACCTGCGCGACGGCGTGCCCACCGGCGAGCGCGGCCTGTCCTTCGTCGAGCGCGCCGCGCTGCTCGAGGCCGTCCCCGCGCTGGAGGCAGCAGGCTTCGCGGTGCACGTCCACGCCATCGGTGACCGGGCCGTACGTGACGCCCTCGACGCCGTGGCCGTCGCGTCCAGGCAGCGGGTGCGGGCAGGACGCGCGGCCTTGGCTGCGCCGCACCAGGTCGCGCACCTGCAGGCGGTCGCTCCCGCCGACGTGGCCCGCTTCGCTGACGTGGGGGTTCTCGCCAACTGCCAGGCGCTGTGGGCCTGCCACGAGCCGCAGATGGACGACTTCACGGTTCCGGTGCTCGGCGACGAACGCTCCGCCGGGCAGTACCCCTTCGCGGCCATCGCGGACGCCGGCGGGCTGCTCGCCCTCGGCAGCGACTGGCCGGTGTCGTCGGCCGACCCGTGGCAGGCCGTGCACGTCGCGGTCACCCGCACGCCGCCTGAACCCACGGGTGTGGCCCCGTTCCTGCCGGCCCAGGCGCTCACGCTCGCGGCGGCGTTGCACGCGGGTACCGCCGGGTCGGCCCGGGCGGCCGGGTGGCCCGACGCCGGGCGCATCGTCCCCGGTGCGCGGGCCGACCTGGTGGTCGCCTCCACCGACCCGTTCACCCTGCCCAGCGCCGCCCTGGCGCAGGTGCGCAGCGACGTCGTGGTCGTGCGCGGCAGCGTCGTCCACATGCACTGACGCCTTTCGACGAGAAGGGACGGCGCGCCCGCGACCACGCCGATACGCTGCCAACGACACCCCACCCTCACCAACGAAGGAGCATGACGTGGCGTCGATCGAGGCAGTAGGTGCTCGCGAGATCCTGGACTCGCGGGGCAACCCCACCGTCGAGGTGGAGATCGTTCTGGACGACGGCGCTCAGGGTCGGGCCGCTGTTCCCTCCGGAGCATCGACCGGGGCATTCGAGGCTGTCGAGATGCGTGACGGCGACGACGCCCGCTACGGCGGCAAGGGCGTGGAGAAGGCCGTCGAAGCCGTTCTGGACGAGATCGCCCCGCAGGTGCTCGGCGCCGACGCCGAGGAGCAGCGGCTGATCGACCAGGCGATGATCGACCTGGACGGCACCCCCAACAAGGGCCGCCTCGGCGCCAACGCGATTCTCGGAGTCTCGCTGGCAGTGGCCAAGGCAGCGGCGGAGTCGGCCGACCTTCCGCTGTACCGCTACGTGGGTGGCTCGAACGCGTACGTGCTTCCGGTGCCGATGATGAACATCATCAACGGTGGCTCGCACGCCGACAGCGACGTCGACTTCCAGGAGTTCATGATCGCCCCGATCGGCGCCTCCTCCTTCCGGGAGGCGCTGCGCATGGGCGCGGAGGTCTACCACTCGCTCAAGTCGGTGCTGAAGTCGCAGGGCCTGAACACCGGCCTGGGCGACGAGGGTGGCTTCGCCCCGAACCTCCCCAGCAACCGCGGCGCCCTCGAGCTGATCGTCACGGCCATCGAGGCGACGGGTCTGTCGTCCGGGGCGGACGTCGCGCTCGCCATGGACGTCGCGGCCACCGAGTTCTACGGCAAGGGTGTGCACGGCGCCGACGGGGTCGAGGGCCAGTACCACGTCGAGGGCCGCAACCTGTCGACCGACGACCTGATCGGCTACTACACCGAGCTGCTCGACGCCTTCCCGATCGTGTCGATCGAAGACCCCTTGACCGAGGACGACTGGCCCGACTGGGCAGCGTTCACCGCGGCGGTCGGCACCAAGGTGCAGATCGTCGGCGACGACCACTACGTGACGAACGTCGAGCGGCTCTCGCGCGGCATCGCGGAGAAGACCGCGAACTCGCTGCTGGTCAAGGTCAACCAGATCGGCTCGCTCACCGAGACCGCCGACGCCGTCGACATGGCTCACCGCGCCGGCTTCACCACCATGATGAGCCACCGCTCGGGCGAGACCGAGGACGTCACCATCGCCGACCTGGCGGTGGCCTTCAACTGCGGCCAGATCAAGAGCGGCGCCCCCGCCCGCTCCGACCGGGTGGCGAAGTACAACCAGCTTCTGCGCATCGAAGAAGACCTCGAGGACGCGGCGCGCTACTCCGGCGCGTCGGCGTTCCCGCGTTTCACCGCCTAGGCGACCATAGGGGGCATGCCGACGACGAGCCGGGGACCGAGCGGACGAAGCCGTCCGTCCGGTCCCCGCTTGTCGTCGCGTGCCGCCCGGTCGTCGACGACCGACCCCCCGGAGTCGGCATCGGCGTCGAGCGCGGCGGCGCCGCCGCCGGCAGCCGTGGAACCGAGCGCGGATGAGGACGACAGCCCGCGCTCGTCAGTGACTACCCGGTCGGCGGTGCTTCTCGGGGTGCTGGCGATCTTGGCTGCGTCCTACGCCCTTCCCGTGCGGGCCTGGCTCGACCAGCGCGCCCAGATCGCCGAGGTGGCCGCGGAGCGCGCCGAGCTGGCGTCGGAGGTCGCCGACCTGCAGGCCGCTCTCGACCTGTGGGACGACGCGGCCTACGTGCGGGCGCAGGCCCGCGAGCGCCTCAACTTCGTGCTTCCTGGCGAGGTGGGCCTGGTCGTGCTGGGCACCGAGAGCACCCCGGAGCAGGAGCCGGTCACCGGTGCGGTCGTCCCGGCCGCCGAGGGTGACCAGGCGTGGTGGTCCACACTGCTGTCGGCCTTCACCGAGGTCGGCAACGCCGAGCCGGCACCCCCACCAGAGGACGGGGCTGCCGCGGCGGACGACGCGTCGTGACGGCAGTGAGCGACCACGACGTCGCAGCCATCTCGGCGCAGCTGGGCCGGCCCGCTCGCGCCGTACGAGCCGTTGCGCACCGATGCGCCTGCGGACTGCCCGACGTGGTGGCGACCGACCCACGGCTGCCTGACGGCACGCCGTTCCCGACGATGTACTACCTGACGTGCCCGCGGGCCTGCAGCGAGATCGGCACGCTCGAGGGCTCCGGGCTCATGGCCACGATGACCCAGGCACTAGCGGACGACCCGCACCTTGCTGCGGCGTACCAGGCCGCGCACGAGCGCTACCTCGCCGAGCGCGCGGCGCTGGCCGAGGTGCCGGAGATCGCCGAGGTGTCGGCGGGGGGGATGCCCACCCGCGTCAAGTGCCTGCACGTGCTGGTCGCGCATGCCCTGGCGTCCGGCCCCGGGGTCAACCCGCTGGGCGACCAGGCGCTGGCCGAGCTCAGGCCGTGGGGGGACGCGGGTCCGTGCGTGAACGTGCCCGACGACGGGTCGCCGGCATGAACCCGGTTGTGGCGGGCATCGACTGCGGCACCAACTCCGTCCGCCTGCTGGTCGCCGCGCCCGTCGCCGACGACTCTGGTGCGCCGACCCGGCTCGTCGACCTCGACCGGCGCATGCAGATCGTCCGGCTCGGGCAAGGCGTCGACCGCACCGGGCGTCTCGACCCGGCTGCTCTGGCGCGCACCTTCGCGGCCTTGCGTGAGTACGCCGACGTCATGGACGGCCTCGGGGTGACGGCGACCCGCATGGTGGCGACCAGCGCGTCGCGCGACGCGTCGAACGCCGCGGACTTCGTCGCCGGCGTCCGCGACATCCTGGGCATCGAGCCGCAGGTGATCAGCGGCCACGAGGAGGCGGCGCTCTCCTACCGTGGCGCGACCGCCGGCGTCGGGGACGACCTCGCGCCGTCGCCACGGCTGGTCGTCGACATCGGCGGTGGCTCGACCGAGGTCGTGCTCGGTGAGGGTGCCTCGGTGGTGGCGTCGCGCTCGGTCGACGTCGGCTGTGTGCGCATGACCGAGCGGCACCTGGCGAGCGATCCGCCGAGTCCCGACGAGGTGGCGCGCACCGTGGCCGACGTGGACGCCGCCCTCGCTCTGGCCGGTCAGACCGTCCCCCTCGCGCGGGCTCGCAGCCTGGTCGGGCTCGCCGGCTCGGTGACGACGGTCGCCGCGATCCACCTGGGCCTGGTCGAGTACGACTCGGCCGCCATCCACGGCCACGTCGTCCCCGCCGCCGACGTGCGCATCATCAGCGACGACCTGCTGCGCATGACGCGCGACGAGCGGGCCGCGATCGGCGTGATGCACCCGGGCCGGGTCGACGTGATCGCGGCCGGGGCGCTCGTGCTGCGCCGCGTGCTGGACGTGACCGGCCTGCCCGAGGTGGTGGTCAGCGAGCACGACATCCTCGACGGCATCGCCTGGTCGCTGCTCGAGTGAGGCACCGGTGACGTCGGGCGTGGCGCACAACCGCGCTGAGGTGGTAGGGCTGGCGAGCGACGCAGCCCGCAGTGGCGCCATGGACGACCTCGACACGGCCATCACGCAGTGTCGTGCCTGCCCACGCCTGGTGGCCTGGCGGGAGCAGGTGGCCGCTGAGCGACGTGCGGCCTTTCGTGAGCAGGAGTACTGGGGCCGACCGGTGCCGGGATTCGGCCCGGCCGACGCGCGCATCGCCGTGCTCGGGCTCGCACCGGCCGCCCACGGGGCCAACCGCACCGGCCGCGTGTTCACCGGCGACCGCAGCGGCGACTGGCTGTTCGCCGCCCTGCACCGGGCCGGGCTCGCCAACCAGCCCACCGCGACCGGACGCGACGACGGGCTCGCCCTGCGCGACACCCGGGTGCTGGCCGCCGTGCGCTGCGCCCCTCCGGCGAACAAGCCCACCCCCACCGAGCGCGACACGTGCGACCCTTGGCTGGACGCTGAGCTGGCGCTGCTCGCCCCGACCATGCGCGTGCTGCTCGTGCTCGGGGGGTTCGCCTGGGACGCCGCCCTCGCCTGGCACGCACGCACCACAGACGCGCCGCTGCGGCCGAAGCCGACGTTCGGCCACGGCGCCACGGCCCGGCTGGGTTCGATCACGCTGCTTGCCAGCTACCACCCGAGCCAGCAGAACACGTTCACCGGTCGCCTCACCGAGCCCATGCTGGACGAGGTGCTCGCCGCCGCCCGACATGCCGCGGCGCGCCCGAGGTCGGGCACGATGGGGCCATGACCGTCCTCGCCGTCACCGTCCTCGGCCACGACCGCCCCGGGATCATCGCCCAGGCCACGTCGGCCCTGGCCGCGCTGGGCATGAACCTCGAGGACTCCACGATGACGCTGCTGCGCGGCCACTTCGCCTTCATGCTCATCTGCTCCGGGGACGCCGACGTCGACACGGTGGCTGACGCACTGGGCCCGCTCACCGCCGACTCATCGTTGGACGTGTCCGTGCGCGAGGTGCAGCCTGAGCCGTCGCACGTCACCGGCGGGTCGCAGTACCAGCTCGTGGTGCACGGCGGTGACCGGGCGGGCATCGTCTCGGCCCTGACCGACGTGATCGCGGCCGCCGGCGGCAATGTGACCGACCTGTCGACCCGGCTGTCGGGCAGCCTCTACGTGCTGATCGCCGAGGTCGACATGCCGGCCGGATCGGACGTGCCAGCCGTGACGCAGCGTCTCAGCGACGTAGCGGGCACGCTCGGGGTCGGGGCCGCGTTGCGTCCCGTCGACACGGACTTGTTGTGAGAAGCAGGTGAGCGTGGACGTGAGCGACCTGCTGCGCGCCTGGACGCCGGACGACCTTGTTGCCGAACCCCAAGTGCGTCCCGTCGTCGCGGCGCCCGACCCCGTTCTCTCCCAGCACGCAGCGCCGGTCGACCCGACCGACCCCCAGGTCGTGCAGCTGGCCGCCGACCTCGTCGCGACCATGCGCGTCTCGCCGGGCTGCGTCGGGCTCGCGGCCCCGCAGGTTGGGGTGAGTGCGCAGGTGTTCTGTCTGGACGTGAGCGCCCACCCGAAGACCCGCACGCACCACGGCACCTTGGTTCTGTGCAACGCCGAGGTCATCAGCGCCTCCCGCAACGAGAAGGCCCGGGAGGGCTGCATGTCGGTGCCCGACCTCACTGGTGACGTCAAGCGGGCAACTCGCCTCACCGTGCGCGCAGCGCTACCCGGGACGGGCGAGCAGGTGGAGCTGAGCACCGACGCGTTCGAGGCGCGTGCTCTGCAGCACGAGATGGACCACTGCGCCGGCCTGCTGTTCATCGACCGGGTGGCCGGCGCGCACGCGCTCTACGCGCGCAAGGTGTACTTGTAGCGCACGGCTCCCGTGGCCCAACTGGCAGAGGCACCCGCCTTAAAAGCGGGCTCGGTGTGGGTTCGATTCCCACCGGGAGCACAACCGGACGCGCCCTGACCGCAGGTCGGCCTCGGCTGTTCAGGCCAGGTGACAGGCCGCTGGTGAGCGCTACGATGTGATGTCGCTCGTCCCCTCGTTCCTGCCCCGGGAACCTGGTCGCGTCGAGGCGGCACGAGAGTCGGGGAGCCTGCAATGCGACGACTGGCGGTCGTGGTCGCCGGCCTCGGCCTGCTCGCCGGCGGCGTCGCGGTGACGGGTATCGACTCGACGGCCGGCCCGACAGAGGCCCGCGCGGCAGAGGCAGAGGCACTGGCGGCTGACGACTCGGCGCTGTCGGTCTCGAGCGCATCCGAACCGGCTGGGGCGCCTAGCACCGTGTCAGTCGTCCTCACCCCGATGGCCCAGGGGGAGGCCAGCGCGACCCTCATGCGCGCGGGTGACGCCCCCGTCCGATACGGCGAGCTCGCTCCCGGGCCCTATGTGCTGACGGCGTCGGTGAGCACACCGAACGTCGACCTCACCAGCCTCGCCTGCCAGCCGGCCACCGCGGTCCAGTCCCTTGATCTGAGCACCGGGTCGGTGCTGCTCGAGGTCGGGGAGGCCGACGACGTCACCTGCGCGGTGTCGACCGAGCAGCGGGGCGAGATCGTCGTGCGCCACCGCACACGACCGGAGTCGACGCGTACGTTCGCCTTCACCCCGTCGTGGGCTGAGGTGCTCCGGCTCGGTCACCGGGAGTCGGCGGTGTCGCAGCCACTCGTCCCCGGCACGTACAGCGTCAGCGCCCGCGAGCCCAAGGGTTGGGACCTGACGGGCGCCTCCTGCAACGACGGCAGCGACCCCTCCGCGGTGGGGCTCGACCCAGGGGAGCGGGTCGTCTGCACCTTCGAGGCCACCCGCCGCGGCGACATCACAGTGGCAGCCACGACGATCCCGTCCGACGCCGCACAGAAGTTCGCCTTCGACGCCTCGTGGTCGGGCAAGCCGGTGCGCCTGACCGACGGTGCTGCGCGCACGGCCGAGTCGCTCGTGCCCGACAGGTACTCCCTGAAGCCGGTCGTGCCCAAGGGCTGGGACCTCACCGGCTCGGGGTGCGACGACGGCAGCCGGCCAGGAGAGATCCGTCTCGACCCGCGCGAGAAGGTGACGTGCGCCTTCGAGTACACCCAGCGCGGGCGGGTCGTGCTGGCCCACCAGACCGACGCGGCCGGGCCCGACCTCGCCATCGATGTGGACCGCTCGTGGGGCACGACCACCAGTGTCACGAACCAGACGTCTTCTACCTCGGTCTGGCTGCGCCCCGGGCAGCACTCCGTCACCCCCAGCGCCCCGTCCGGCTGGCTGGTGTCGACCACGACGTGTGACGACGGCAGCGACCCGGCCAAGCTCGTTCTCGACCCGGGCGAGACCATCACCTGCACGTTCGCGATGGTGCAGCCCGAGTTCACCGTGGCCTCCTTCAACGTGCTCGGTCACTCCCACACCGAGCGCGGAGGGCACTCGCCTTCCCGTCCGTCCGGGCCCGCCCGCATGGGCGCGACGATGGAGGCCCTGCGTTCGTGGGGCGTCGACGTCGTCGGTCTGCAGGAGTTCCAGCCGCCGCAGCTGGCCGAGTTCGTGCGCCAGTCCGGCGGGGAGTTCGCCCTGTACCCGAGCCCGGGCAGCGACCAGCGCAACAAGCAGAACTCCGTGGCATGGCGCACGAGCGAGTTCTCTCTCGTCGAGGGGCGCGCGGTCATGATTCCCTACTTCAAGGGCAACCTCGTCCCGATGCCGCTGGTGAAGCTGCGCCACAATGAGTCCGGGCTCGAGATCTACGTCATGAGCGTGCACAACGCGGCGAGCATCCGACAGCTCGGTGACCAGTCACGCTGGCGGGTCGCGGCCCGCAACCAGCAGATCGCCCTCACCAATGACCTGCTGAACGAGGGCATCCCGTTCTTCATGACCGGCGACATGAACGAGCGTGAGTCGTACTTCTGCCCCTACACCGCCAGCGGGCGCATGCATGCCGCCGCGGGCGGAAGCCGGGGCGGGGCGTGCCAGCCCCCGCCGCCCAGCTTGGCCCGCATCGACTGGGTCTTCGGCTCCGACGACGTGGAGTTCGTCGGCTACCGGCTCGTGGACGACGCCCTCATCAACCGGGCGTCCGACCATCCCCTCGTCGTGGCCGAGGCTCGCTACATCGGCTGACCATCCGCTGACCTGCACGGTGCGGTACCAGCGGCACCTGGCTGCTACCTTTCCGCGCTGCGGTGGATGGTCATCGACGACCCCGCCGGGCCATCGATGCCGCATCTCTCTGGAGCTCCCCTGTGCTGCGCCCACTGCTGAGCCTGTTCGTCGCCTCCGTCCTCGTCATGGGTCTGCTGGCCGGGACGGCGGTGCCGCCGGCCGCCTCGCCGCCCTCGTCGACCAGCAGGGTCACCTCCGACGACCACCAGCTCGTCCGCTCGTCCAAGACGACGTTCGGGATCGCCAGCTTCAACGCGCTCGGCGACAGCCACACGCGTCCAGGCGGCCGGGTCGCGTACTACGCCTCGGGCACCACCCGCACCGGATGGATGATCACCCTGCTCAACAAGCACAAAGTCGACGTCGTGGGGCTCCAGGAGTTTCAGCCGGCCCAGCACCGGGCCTTGCGCAAGCGCGCCGGAGGAACGTTCTCGATCTTCCCAGGCGCCAAGCGTGCCCAGCGCAACAAGCAGAACGCGATCGCGTGGCGGTCCAGCACGTTCTCTCTCGTGAAGGGCTTCACGGTGCCGATCACATACATGAACGGTCGCAAGGTGCCGATGCCGGTCGTGCGGCTGCGGGCCAAGGCCACCGGCCAGGAGTTCTACGTCATCACCGTGCACAACGCCCCCGGCCGGTTCCCGGCAGCCGCGCGACACCGTGGCGCCGCCCTGCGCCAAGAGGTCGCGCTGACCAAGCGGCTGCTCAAGCGTGGGGTGCCGGTGTTCCTCACCGGCGACATGAATGACCGCGAGGCCTTCTTCTGCCCCTACACCCGCCAGGTACGGATGCACGCCGCCGCGGGCGGCACCAACCGTGGTGCCTGCAAGCCGCCGCCGGGTCGCATCGCCCGGGTCGACTGGATCTTCGGCTCGCGCGACGTCTCGTTCCAGCGGTACCGATTCGTCAAGAACTCTCTGGTCAGGCGCACCACCGACCACCCCTTGGTCGTGGCGCGAGCCACGATCAAGTCGTGACCGGGTCGACCCCGAACGTCGGAATACAGAAGGCGGCTTCCGCCGTTACTATTGCTGACGAGCGGTCCACGCGGCCCGCTGACGAGCCGGTCTGATCGGTTGAAGGAGAGACATGGAGAGCAGAAACCCCGTCTTTGCCCGGACGGAGGCGATGGCGGCCGGTGGCCGCACGGCCACCGCCGGGGTTGACGCCGCCAGCATTGAGCAGCTCGAGCAGGCCTACTCCGGCCCGTCCGCGGGCCCGCTGCAGACGCAGCGGATGACGTATAACGACGTCATCATGAAGACCGGCATGACGTTCGCGGTCTTGCTCGTCGGCGCGGGGATCGGCTGGTTCAACCCAGCGCTGGCCATGATCGGCTTCATCGTCGGCATCGTCCTCGGCCTCGTCAACGCCTTCAAGAAAGAGCCCAGCCCGGCCCTGATCATCGCCTACGCCGCTTTCATGGGTGTCGGCCTCGGCGGCATCAGTCTCATGTTCCAGGCGCAGTGGCAGGGCATCGTGCAGCAGGCCATCCTCGGGACACTGGCTGTGTTCGGTGTGGCGTTGTTCGCCTACCGCAGCGGCCGCATCCGGGTGACGCCGAAGTTCCAGCGCATGGTGCTGATCGGCATGATGGGCTACCTGGCCTTCTCGCTGGTCAACGTGCTCGTCATGGTGTTCGGCAACGGCGACAACGCGTTCGGCCTGCGCAGCGGCTGGCTTGGCATCGCGGCCGGGCTGATCGGCGTGGCGCTGGCCGCCTTCTCCCTCGTCCTCGACTTCGACTTCATCGACAAGGGCGTCGCGAACGGCATCCCGGTGAAGTATGCGTGGACGGCGGCCTTCGGCCTTGTCGTCACGCTGGTCTGGCTGTACCTGGAGCTTCTGCGCTTGATCGCGATCTTCAGCGGTCAGGATTAGCGTCTGAGGCGTTTGCCGCCCACCTCGTCGAACGGAAACGGCCCCCACCCGATCTCGGGTCTGGGGGCCGGTTCGCGTCTGTGGGCCGGCGTAGCCGCCGGGTGAGCAGCTACTCGAACGAGCGGTGCGCGCGCACCAGGTTGTGCTCGTGCACGATCGCCGTCGCATGGCCGTGCGCGAGGCCATACTCGTCGCGCAGCCAGTTCACACGATCGTCGAAGCGCAAGAAGCTGGGACCGTCCTCCAACGTCCGGAACCACTCGGGAAGACCACGTCCGGTCGCCTCGGGAACGCGGGCGACGAGGTTGCGGTGGGTCTCCTCGGAGTGGTGCAGGGACATGGCAGGGGCCTCCTGACGTCTCGGGTATGGGTCCAGCAACGAGCCTGCCCTACGGGGGGTCGCCAGACAAGGGGACCAAAGCCCGGTTGCGCGTCACTCCGGCGTGCCTACCCGTGCCTGATGCCTGAGAAGGAGATACTCCCGACGTCCTGGCGGCACCCGTGCCGCGTCCTTCCCCGGACGACGTAGGAGCTCACTTGGCCACGATCGCGCCTCCGCCGCCCCGTCAGCGTCGGCCCATGCCCGCCGACAGGGGCGGCCAGCCGCCCCGCCCGCCGCGTCCACCGAGGTCTGCCGCCCAGGCGCGCGCCCAGGCCGCGGCGCTGCGACGCGCCCTGCTGCTCATGCTTGCCACGATGCTCGTGCCCGGCTCCGCGCAGCGGTTCGCGGGCAACCGGCAGCTCGGCAAGGTCGCGCTGCGCGTGTGGCTCGGGGTGATCGTGGTGCTGGCTCTGGTCGCGCTCGTCGCCACGCAGCGTCCGACCTTCGTGGTGACGCTGGCGTCGAGCAGCTCGGCCCTCACGGCGGTGAAGATCGTGATGGCGATCCTCGGCGCGGGCTGGCTGTTCCTCGTGCTCGACACATGGCGGCTCAGCCGTCCGCCGACCCTGTCGCGGCGCGGCAGGCTCGGGCTCACCGGGGTCACGGCGATCGTGTTCATGCTTGTCGCCGGACTGATCTCTACTGGCATGCACCTGCTGGACGTGCAGCGCGACCTCGTCGGCTCGGTGTTCGCGAAGGGACCGGCCATCGGCACCGTGGACGGGCGCTACAACGTTCTCGTGGCAGGCGGCGACCGCGGCGACGATCGGGTGGGCCTGCGGCCGGACAGCCTGACGGTTGTGTCCGTCGACGCCACGACCGGCGAGTCGGTGCTTCTTGGCATCCCGCGCAACCTTCTCAACGCCCCGTTCCCGGATGGCACCGGGCTCGCCCAGACGTGGCCCGAGGGCTTCGACTGCGGGGACAGCTGCACTATCAATGCCGTCTACACGTGGGCGAACGAGAACGCCGAGGAGGTCGATCTCACCGACTTCGACGACCCTGGCCTCGAGGCGACACGGCTGGCCGCCGAGGGCGTGACCGGCCTGTCCATCCCCTACACCGCCGTCGTCGACATGGCGGGCTTCCAGCAGATCGTCGACGCGCTCGGCGGGGTGACCGTCGACGTCGGCAAGCGGGTGCCGATCGGCGGTGGAACCGGCCCGATCGAGGGCTACATCGAGCCGGGCGTGCAAGAGCTGAACGGATACCAAGCCCTGTGGCTCGCACGCTCTCGCGAGGGAGCCAGCGACTACGAACGCATGGTGCGGCAGAAGTGCCTCACGTCGTCGCTCGCACGCCAGGCTGACCCGATGACGGTGCTGCGCAACTACGAGGGGCTCGCCAAGGCATCGGCGGCACTGATCGAGACCGACATCCCGACGAGCGACCTGCCCGGCCTGCTCGCCGTTGCGCAGCAGGTTCCCAACCAGCAGATCAGCGCGATCTCGCTGGTGCCACCGCTGGTCGACCCGGTGCACCCGAAGTACGGGGACATCCGCGCCATGGTGCAGCGCCTGCTCGCCGGCGAACCTGCCGTACCTGCCGATTCCGGTGACGGGGACGGCACCGTGGGCAACGCGGGGTCCAGCGCGGCGGCGGCGACCCAGGGGAGCGTCCCGGCGACGACCGACGCGCAGAGCGGCGCCGCAGAGGGCGAGTCGGCGCAGGCCGGAGGCCAGGGCAGCGAGTCAGGCGGTCAGGGCGCGAAGCCCGCGCAGAACAAGACAGCGGCCGAGTTGGGCTTGGTCTGCCAGCCGGTCTAGCACGTAGCCTGACGAGGCAGGTCAGTCGAAGGAGGAGCAGGTGAGGGCGACCTCGGTCACGGCGGTCGTCGTCACCTACAACCGGGCTGCGCTGCTCGTCGAGTGCCTGGACGCCATCGCGGGGCAGACCCACCGGCCGGGGCGCGTCATCGTGGTCGACAACGCGTCCACGGACGACACCGCGACGGTGCTCTCTCAGCGACGCGACGTCGACACGGTGCGGCTCGCCTTGAACACTGGGGGGGCCGGGGGGTTCGCCGCGGGCATCCAGGCCGCGCTGGCGGGCGGCTGCGACGCCGTGTGGCTGCTCGACGACGACACCATCCCTCAGCCCGATTCCCTCGCCGAGCTCGTCCGGGCCCGCGAGGCGTACCCGGGCCTGACACCGTCCGTGGTCGCCAGCCGGGTGGTGTGGACCGACGGACGCGACCACCCCATGAACACCCCGCGGACGCTGCCGGGAGCCACCCGCGACGCGCTCGACGCGGCCGCCGCTGTCGGCGCTCGTCCCGTCCGGTCGGCCTCGTTCGTGTCGGTGCTGGTGGACGCGGGGGTGGCGGCCGAGCGCGGGCTGCCGGTTGCGGACTACTTCTTGTGGAACGACGACTTCGAGTACACGACGCGGCTGATCCGCGGCGGCGTCGGCCTGTACGTGCCGACCAGCGTCGTCGTGCACAAGACCCGGGTGTTCGGCAGCACCGATGCCGACCCCGGTGACCGGTTCTACTGGGAGGTGCGCAACAAGGTCTGGATGTTCACCCGCAGCGGCAGCCTCTCGCCAGTGGAGAAGGTCGCCTACGGCGGCTCGACGCTGACGCGCTGGATCAGGACGTTCATCGACTCACCAGACCGGTCCACGCTGCGCGAGGGGCTGCGTCGCGGCCTGGCCGACGCGTGGACGGGGCCGCCGCGGCCCACCGAGGTCGTGCTCGCCGAAGCCGTTGAGTCGCGGGCATGACGCGCCTGCCCTTCTCGGTGCTGCTCCCGGTCTACGCCGGGGACCGGCCCGACTACCTCGCGCGCTCGCTGGTGAGTGTGACAGTCGAGCAGACCCGGCCACCCGACGAGGTCGTCGTCGTGCGCGACGGTCCGGTCAGCCCCGAGCTGGCGCAGACCCTCGCCGAGCTCGGAGCGAGATCGTCCGTCCCGGTGGTGCAAGTCGACCTGCAGCACAACGAAGGGCTCGGCCGAGCACTCGACCGCGGTCTCGCCGCCTGCAGGCACGACGTCGTGGCCCGCCAGGACGCCGACGACATCTCCCTCCCGGAGCGCTTCGAACGCCAGCTTCCGCTCATCGAGGCGGGCGCTGACCTGGTGGGAGCGGGCCTGCTGGAGTTCGGTGCCGACGAGCACGACGTGGTGGGGCAGCGGACGCCGCCGACGAGCCGCGCCGAGATCCGCCGCTCGGCCCGGTTCCGTGACCCCTTCAACCATCCCACGGTCGTCTACCGACGGGCCGCCGTCGAGGCGGTCGGTGGCTACGCGCACCTGCCGCTGATGGAGGACTACTGGCTGTTCATGCGCATGCTGGAGAGTGGTGTCGTCGCCGACAACTTGGCCGAGCCGCTCGTGCTCTACCGGGTCGGTGCCGGTGCCTACGCGCGCCGCGGCGGGCGGGAGCTGCTACGCAGCGAGATCGAGCTGCAGCGGCGCATGCGTGCGGCGGGCTACGTGACCAGAGCGCAGTACGTGCGCAACATCGCCGTGCGCGGCGGCTACCGACTCGTCCCCGAGGGCCTTCGCCAGCGGGCCTATCGACGTGTGTTCACCACCCGGCACGCGTCGTGACGGGGGTGTCGCGGCATCGCCTGGGTACCCTGAGAACAGTGCCCGAGTCGACAGGACGGAAGTGCTCGTGACAGATCTGGTCGTTGTCGGATCCGGGTTCTTCGGGCTCACGGTCGCCGAACGTGCCGCCACCGAGCAGAACCTCAAGGTTCTCGTGCTCGACCGGCGCCCCCACATCGGCGGCAACGCCTACTCCGCGCCCGACCCCGAGACGGGCATCGAGGTGCACGTCTACGGCTCGCACCTGTTCCACACGTCGAACCCGCGGGTGTGGGAGTACTGCAACCGCTTCACCGCGTTCACCGACTACCAGCACCGCGTCTACACGAACTACCGCGGGCAGGTGTACCCGATGCCGATCAACCTCGGCACCATCAACCAGTTCTTCGACGCCGCCTACTCCCCGGACGAGGCGAAGGCACTCGTCGCCGAGCTCGCCTCCGAGGTCGACGGCGCGAGCGCGGCGAACCTGGAGGAGAAGGCGATCTCGCTGATCGGGCGCCCGCTCTACGAGGCGTTCATCAAGGGCTACACCGCCAAGCAGTGGCAGACCGACCCGCGCAACCTGCCGGCCGAGATCATCACCCGGCTCCCCGTCCGCTACACCTACAACAACCGGTACTTCGCCGACACCTGGGAAGGGCTGCCCGTCGACGGGTACACCGCCTGGCTGGAGCGGATGGCCGACCACCCCAACATCGAGGTGCGGCTCGACACCGACTTCTTCGACCACAAGGACGACATGGTCGGGCAGGTGCCGGTGGTCTACACCGGCCCGGTCGACCGCTACTTCGACTTCGTCGAGGGCGAGCTCGGCTGGCGCACGCTCGACTTCGAGTCCGAGGTCGTCCCGACCGGCGACTACCAGGGCACCTCGGTGATGAACTACGCCGACACCGAGATCGCGTTCACGCGCATCCACGAGTTCCGCCACTTCCACCCCGAGCGCAACTACCCGAAGGACGCGTCGGTGATCATGCGGGAGTTCTCCCGGTTCGCCGAGTCCGGCGACGAGCCGTACTACCCGATCAACACCGACGACGACCGACGCAAGCTGCTGGCCTACCGCGACCTGGCCAAGGGCGAGCAGGGCGTGCTCTTCGGCGGGCGCCTCGGCTCGTACAAGTACCTCGACATGCACATGGCGATCGGCTCGGCCCTGTCGCGCTGGGACAATGTCGTCGCGCCCCACTTCACCTCCGGGGCACCCCTGGCAGGAGGAGTGAGCGAGTGACCGCGGTGGCCACACCTGAGGCAAGCACGGCGACGCACGAGACGGTCGTGCAGCGGCTCGTGTTTCCCGTCCACGACGACGGCGCGACGATGCCGCTGTACGTCGAGTGCACCGAGGGCGCGCCTCGGTTGGCCGAGCTGGTGCGCGACCGGCGCAGCATCCTGGTGCCACCTGGTGAGCGGCTGTCGTTCGCCAGCTACTTCAACGCGTTCCCGGCCTCGTACTGGCGCCGGTGGACGATCGTGTCGTCCGTCGAGCTGCGGGTGCAGGTCAACGGCCACGCGACGGTCACCGTCTACCGGTCCAACGCCCGCGGGCACCAGCAACGCGTCGCCAGTGAGCAGGCCGGCACCCGTTTCGGCTACCTGAGCTTCGAGCTGCCGCTGGCACCGTTCGGGGACGGTGGCTGGTACTGGTTCGAGGTGTCGGGCGGGCACGAGCCCGCCACCCTCGACTGGGCCGAGTGGGTCGTGGAGACCGACCGGCCGGCCGCGGGTCGCGTGACCCTGGCGATCACCACGTTCAACCGTCCCGACGACTGCGTCGGGCTGCTGGGCTCGCTCATCGCCGAGCCGGAGACGATGGACCGGATCGACCGGGTGGTCGTGGTCGACCAGGGGAACAAGAACGTCGCCGACCACCCGGAGTACGCCCGGTTGGCAGCCAAGGCCGACGACAAGATCGACATCATCCGTCAGCCCAACCTCGGCGGGTCCGGCGGGTTCGCCCGCGGCATGTACGAGGGCACCTACAAGGGCGACAGCGGCTACGTGCTGCTGCTCGACGACGACGTGCGGGTCGAGCCGGAGGGCATCCTGCGCGGCCTCGCGTTCCAGGACCTCGTGCGCCAGGACATGATCGTCGGCGGGCACATGCTCAACATGTTCCTGCCGTCGATGCTGCACTCCTTCGGCGAGAAGGTGAACCGCTACAAGTTCATGTGGGGCCCGGCCGCCCACGTGGAGGAGGCGCACGACTTCGCCGAGGACACCCTGCGCGAGACCGAGTGGATGCACCGGCGCATCGACGTGGACTACAACGGCTGGTGGATGTGCATGATCCCCACCAAGGTCGTGCGCAAGCTCGGCCTGGCGCTGCCGGTGTTCATCAAGTGGGACGACGCGGAGTTCGGCCTGCGGGCACAGGACGCCGGCATCCCCACGGTGTCGCTGCCCGGCATGGCGGTGTGGCACGTCCCGTGGACCGACAAGGACGACACGACCGACTGGCAGGCGTACTACCACGCACGCAACCGCGTGCTGATGGCGCTCGTGCACTCGCCGTACGCCCGCGGTGGTGAGCTGCTGCGCCACTCGATGATGGTGCAGGTCAAGCACATCCTGGCCATGGAGTACAGCGCCGCCGAGCTGCGGCTGTGGGCGCTGGAAGACATCCTCACCGGCCCCGAGCACCTGCACCGCGACCTCGGCTCGAAGCTGGGGGAGGTGCGGGCCTACCGGTCGGAGCAGGACGACGCCAAGGTGGTCACCGACCCGATGGGCTTCCCTCGGGTGAAGCGGCTCAAGCCGCCGAAGAAGGGCAAGGAGCCGACGGCCCCGCGCGGCCCGGTCGGGCGGGTGCTCACCGCCGCGTCCGGCGCGGTGCGCCAGCTGACGCCGGAGCGTCCGAGCAGCCGCACGAACCCCGAAGCTGCCGTTCAGGCACAGGATGCCCGGTGGTGGATGCTGAGCCAGTTCGACTCCGCCGTGGTCTCGACGGCCGACGGCAACGGGGCTGCGTGGTACAAGCGCGACCGGCAGCGAGCCGGCGAGATCATGCGACGCAGCATCGCGGTGCACGAGCAGCTGCTCACCAGGTGGAACGGGCTCGCCACCCAGTACCGGGCCGCCGTCCCGGAGGTGACGAGCCCGCAAGCCTGGTTCGCGACCTGGGGCATCGACGAGGGTGACTGAGCCCGAGCCCTCTGCCCCGGCCCTGCGGGAGCCGTGGCGCATCAGCGGGGGTCCGCTCGCCTTGTGGCGAGACCGGTCGCTGCTGTGGGGGCTCATCCGCAAGAACCGGCTCGGGCGCAACCAGGGCACGGTGCTGGGGGCGGCCTGGGACTTCATCGACCCGGTCGTCCAGTTCACCGTCTACTTCCTCGTCATCGGCGTTCTGCTCGGCCTGAGCCGCAGTGTGGAGAACTTCCCGCTGTACATCTTCTCCGGGCTGATCACCGTGCAGGTGTTCAACGCGGGTCTCACCCAGGCCACGACGGTGTTCACCCGTGGCCGTCGCTCGTGCGGCGCGTGCCGGTCCCGCTCGACGATGCTCACCGCCTCGCGGGTGGGCACGGCCCTCATCAGCGCCTGGCCGGCGCTGCTGATCCTGCTTCTTGCCTCGGCCGGGTTCGGCGTCGTCTACGGGTACAACCCCGAGCCGAGGTACATCCCGATCGCCATCGGCGGCATCCTCCTGCTCGTCCTCTTCACGTTCGGGCTCGGGATGGTCTTCGGCGTGGCCAACGTCTTCATCCGCGACACGAGCAAGGTGGTCGGGGTCATCACGACCCTCTCCCGCTGGGCCGTGCCGGTGATCTACCCCTGGACGCTGGTGCCGGAGAAGTTCGGCGACGGCCTCGTCACCACTCTGTACCTGGCCAACCCGGTGACCATCGCGGTGTTCGGGATCAGGGAGGCGTTCTGGTACCCCACGGTGGAGGAGGGCCTGCCGCCGATCCCGCTGCCGTCGGTGATGATCGGTATCGCGATGACTATCGGAGTGCTCGCACTGGGTTTCTACTTGTCGTGGCGGTACCACGACCGCGTCGTGCAGAGGCTCCGATGGACTACGTGAGGTGCGAGGGCGTCCACAAGTCGTTCCTGCGCAAGTACGGCGCTCCGACCTTGCGAGCCCACGTGAGCAAGACGCAGCGTGACAAGGTCGACCGCGCACTGATCGACATCTCGTTCACCGTGGGGTCGGGTGAGGCGATCGGTGTCATCGGACGACGGAGGTCGGGCAAGTCCACGCTCATCAGCGTCCTGAACGGCCTGTACCGGCCCGACCAGGGGACTGTCCACGTGCGGGGCCGACCGACCGGGCCGATCGCCATGAGTGTGGGTTTCGCGTCCGACATGCCCGCCGCCGACAACATCACGCTGAACGCCCAGCTGCTCGGCATGTCGCACGACGAGATCGAGAGCCGGCGGGACGCCATCATCGCGTTCTCCGGGCTCAAGCCCGCCGAGCTGGCTACCCGCTGCGCGAGCTGGAGCCCAAGGCGACGTCAGCGGCTCGGCTACTCGGTGGTGCTGCACGCAGAACCTGACGTCTTTCTCGCCGACGGCAGGGTGCTGGTCGGCGACAAGGAGTTTCGCGACGCCTCGATGGCCCGACTGGAGGCCGATGCGCGACGCCGGTCACGCGATGGTGCTGGCGACGAACCGGCGTCCGGTGCTGCGACAGCTCTGCAGCCGGGCGATCGTGCTCGAGAAGGGCGAGATCGTCTTCGACGGACCGCTCAAGCCCGCGTTCAGGACGTTGCGCGAGCTGCGGGCCGACTAGGACTTGGGGCGAGTGAGGCCGAGCAGCCCGAAGATGGCCGCATCGAGCAGCGCGTCGTCACCGATCTGGGCCGGGGTCGGTGACGACGCCTGGCCCATGAGCGGCGGGCAGGAGGGGCAATGAGTTCGTCGAGGTCGCCCACCACGCGTGGGCTCGCCCGGCGCACCGCGGCGACCAAGCTCGGCGGTGCGCGTCCACCGTCCAGTCGAACAGCTCGGGCGGCAGCACGAGCGACGGCTCGGCCTTGCGGTGCTCGGCCAGGGTCTGCTTGGCGAGCCGGTGCTTGAGCTTCGCCCGATGGCGTACGTTCGGGCCTTCGTCACGCCGGGCCGCCTGAAGACGGCGCATCAGCTCGGCCGATGCCGCACCGAGCGACTCGTTGGGCCACCCCGCAAGCGAGTAGCCGGTCGGGTCGATGCCGGCCGCTTCGCAGAAGCGTGTCCAGAGCACGTCGGATGGTGTCCCGGCGGGCGGGACCGTGACCACCCATAGACGTCCCTGAGCCACCAGCGGGCTCCACACGTCCGCCATCCGGGCCCAGTCCTGGTTCGTCCAGAAATGGCTGCCAGCTCGTGTCTTCTGCGGCTTGGGATCGGTCAGACCGGTCAAGAACTGCTGGTAGGTCCAGGCGAACCCGTTCTGCGTCGACTCCTGCCACTGGGCCGGGATGGCCCGCGCCAGGTCGCGCAGCGTCAGAACGACATGCACGTCATGCCCGTCGAATGACTCGACCGCATTCGTCGCCATCCGCCGGTTGCCCAAGCAGAGCCACTCCATCGAGATGACGGCGACGTCGCCGGGGTGGGCGTCGACCTGCTCGACCAGGGCGTCCCACCGGGCGGCGGACGCCAGCTTGCCGGATGGTCCGCGTCGCGCAGGTCTTCGACGGCCCGCACCTGGTCTGCCCAGGTGCTGCCGGGCCAGAGGACGCCATTCGACTGGAGCAGCTCGCGGTTGTTCGACAGCACCGACTGGATGAACGAGGTCCCCGTCTTCGGGGCACCGATGTGCAGAACGACCCGGGTCACCCCGGAACTCTAGGCGAGCCGGGGCGCCTACTCGGCGATGGGGTTGAGGTTGTACGGCCGGATCTTGGCCACGGTGGTGACGGTGTTGGGCAGCCGCTTCGAACGAGTCTTGACGTACTGGAAGTGCCGGTTGTACTGACGCCATGCCCTGCCGGTGTTGAGGCGGATCACCATCTCGTCGCCGATCGTGTACGCGTCCTGGGTCCAGTTGGCCGAACCCGTGTACACGGTGCGCGCCTTGCGGTTCTTACCCATGCGGCCCTTGATGGTGAGCATCTTCATGTGGGTGTAGAGGTCGAGCTCGCCGTCGCTGTTGCGGTCGCGTCGACTGTCCCAGACCGCGATCCCCCCATTCCGGCCGGGTCGCCGCACCTCGCGCACGACGCCTGCGCCAGGCGCCCCGAGAATGACCTCGACGCGGCACCCCTGCTGGTCGAGCTTGTACAACTCGCGAGCAAGGGTCAACCCACGGTTGCCGTTCCAGGTGAACATCTTGACCTTCACGATCGTGCGTCCGCCGGGGGTGTTCTTCGCGCCGCGGCACTTGACTGACTTGAGGGCCCGGAAGACGGGGTCGTTGAAGCGGTTGGCGCCGGGTCGCGGGAAGAACCAGGCCGTGTACGGGCCGCTCTTGTACCGGCGGAAGGGAGCCTTGACGCGCTTGTCGGCGGCCAGCTGGGCGAAGATGGCGTTGAACGACCGGGAGAGGTCGGGGCGTCCGACGATGGCGTACTGGTCGTTGTACTGCCGGCCGGTCGCCCAGCCGCAGGTGATGTTGCCTGACGCGGTGAAGATGAGGTTGGTACGGGGGCCCGCGCTGGTCTTCACCTTGGTGATGGTGACGAACTTGGTGTGCAGCGCGCCCTTGCCGCGGCACCCTCGCTTGCACGCGACGAAGAAGCTCGGCTTGCTGGTGTTGGTGCCGAGCAGATTGCGCAGCCGTTGGTAGAGACCGCTGTTGCTGACGTCATTGCCCAGGACCCGGTCGTTGACCACGATCTGGACGTTCACGCCCCGCCTGTGGGCTCGGATGATCCTGTCCACGGTGGAGCCGCACGTGAGGTTGTACTGGGTGATGCGAATGGTCTCACCGGACGGGGTCTGGTCGATCATGTCGTTGAGGTAGTTGATGATGCGGTTCTGGGCAGCTCCGTAGCTAGAAGGATCGTTGAACGTCGCACCGTCAACCGGCACCCGTCCGCTCCGCCCTTGTAGCTCGTTCGCCGAGCCATCTGCCGCGGCCGCGGGCAGAGCTGACACGACGACAGCCGCTGACAACAAGGCCACGAAGAGAGCACGAACTGATGCAACACCCATCACGGCCCGCACCGTACCCGCTCCTTGGGCAGGGACAAACCCCCTCGTTGGGGACGCCGCGTCACCGACCCTCGGCCGCAAGGGCCGTCGCGTCGTTCGAGCCGCCGTCCCAGCACGTGTCGGCTGCACAGTCCGTCAGTCCGTCGAGCCGCTCGGAGTACTCGACGAGGACGTCGGCGTAGCGCGGATCGGTCGCGACGTTCTGCAGCTGGGTCGGGTCCTGCTCCAGGTCGTAGAGCTCTTCGAACTGGTCGTGGTAGCGGACGTAGGTGAACTGCTCGGACCGCACCCCGCGCCACCACCACTTCAGCCCGGGTTCATACGACCACCCCGAGGCCTGGATCGGGTAGTGCGAGTACCCAGGGGCGCCCTCGAGAAGGGCCGGCAGCATCGAACGCCCGTCCTGCGGGCGCCCAGCGTCGGCGTCGGCGATGTCGAGGAACGTGGGGGCCAGATCTGCCATCCCGAACTGCCCTGGGCACCTGCTGCCGGGTTCGATGCCCGGACCGCGGACCAGGAGCGGAACCTGCAGGCTGGTCTCGTACGGGTGGTTCTTCGTCGTCAATCCATGCTCGCCGACTGCGAACCCGTTGTCGGAGGTGAAGAACACGTAGGTGTTGTCAAGCTGGTCAGTGTCACGAAGGGTCTCGAGCATCACCTTGATCTGGTCGTCGACCGACAGCAGCGACTGGATGCGAGTTCGGTTGAGTCCGATCATCTTCTCCCGTGGCGGTCGATTGGCCTGCCGCACCCACGCCGGCTTGTCGCTCACGTCCTCTTCGAAGAACACCGGCTCGCCCCACGCTGGCGGGAGCGCGTCCGGGTAGGCGTCGCGATGCCGCTCGGCGGGCACGGGGAACGTCCACTTGCCGTCTACGCGCATGCCGTGCGGCGGAAGCTGCGAGGTCCAGATGAAGAACGGTGCGCCGTCCGCGGCGAACTGCTCGATCGTCTCGACGGTGAGGCGTCCCATGAGGTCGCCGGTGTGGATGCCGTCGTAGCGACGTGGGTCACCGTCGTTCCACATCGTGATGTCGTAGGCGGAGTAGACCCCCTCGGAGCTGGGGTTGAAGACCGTCCAGCCCTTCTGCTGAACGGGCCGACGTTCCCACAGGTTCAAGAACTTGCCGATGAACGCCGTCTGGTAGCCGGAGTCCTTCAGCCACGTCCCGATGTGATTGCCGGGCTTCTTCAGCCGCGGGAACCCCCCGTAGCGGCCGGAGTTGTCGAACACACCGCTGTTCTGCGCTTGCTGGCCGGTGAGGATCTGCGCACGCGCCGGACAGCACAGCGGGTGGTTGCTGAGGAATGGTTCTACCGTCGCCCCGACCTCGCCGATCAGCCGTCGGGTAGTGGGCATCCACTCCAGGTCGCTGAGTGACATGTCGTCGGTGGTGATGAGGATGATGTTGGGGCGTGTTGCGCCCGCCGCGGGGTCTGCCGGCGGAGGAGTGATGAGCGCCGCGTCATCCGCGGACTGCCGATCGGTCACGACGGCCACGGCGGTGACGGCGAGAACGAGGGCCGCCACCACGATCAGCACAAGGGACAGGCGTGGGCGCGTCCGCGCAGCGTTGTCGGCGGCGTCGGTCACGGGTCCCCCTTGTGCGTTCGCGGCCGCTGCTGGTGGTGGAGCACCACCCGGGCGCGAGGATGGACAAGATACCTGCGTACGCACGCACCGGGACGTGACACGTCCGGAGATCGACAGCACCTTCCACGACGAGGAGTACCTTCGTCCAGGCAAGCCGGGACGACGTTGCTCCGCGTGGCATCTGCGACCTGGGGAAAGACGAGCGAAGGGCGGCGTATCGAACGTGCTGCTTGCTGACGACACGTCGCTCACCTATCGCGTCGTGGTCACAGGGCACCCGCTCGACGTGCTGTTCGACGGGCACCGGGTGTGGTCGATCGACCCGGGCGACCAGCTGGAGGCTCGCGATGGCACGAGGCGAGTCGACTGGCCGGCCGCCCTTGCCACCCGCCTCGACGGGCAGGCCGAGGTGGCGTTGCGCTGGCACGGGTCGGACGAGATCGCGGCCCGAGCAGTTTGCTCCTTCGGCTCCGGCGAGGGACCGGTCGACCTCACCGACGACAACGGCAGGCCGCTGTCGTTGAGCAAGTGGGGACGGCTGAACCAGTCGTTCGCCGACCTCGACCCAGCCCTGCTCGACTGGTACCTCGACCGGGCGGATGAGGTACTCACCGTTCTCAGCGGCGACCTGGGAGTGCCCGCGTTCCTGGCCTACGGCTCGCTCCTAGGGGCCGTGCGGTCCGGCCACCTCATCGGGCATGACATGGACATTGACCTCGCGTATCTGAGCGAGGCGACGACACCCGCCGACGCGATGCTGGAGTCGTTCGAGATCGAACGGCACTGCAGGCGACTCGGGTGGTCGCTGCGACGGCAGAACGGTGGCTTTCTCCAGGTCTTCTTCGACCCGCCGGGGGGCGGGTGGCGCAACGTCGACATCTTCACGATGTTCTTCGACCCGAGCGTCGGCCGGCTGTACGGGCTGAATGACACGGCTCACCCCGCCGAGATCGACGACGTTCTGCCGCTGGGCACAGCGAGCCTCGAAGGCCGTCGCTTCGCCAGTCCCCACAAGCCGGAGGTGCTGCTGGAGGCTGCCTACGGGCCGTCCTGGCGCGTGCCCGACCCCAACTTCAGCTACGGCTTGCCGCCCGGCAAGCGACAGATGAAGGACTGGTTCAGCGGCTACCGACGCGACCGTGACCTCTGGACCCAGCTGTACCGGCAGCAGCCGGACGTGGTGCCGCGGACACCGACGTCGTTCGCGCCGTGGGCGCTGGCTCAGGTCGAGCAGCCGGCCCTGGTGGTCGACGTCGGATCAGGCATGGGCCGCGACACGATGTACTACGCCGAACGGGTGGAGCAAGCAGTCGGGCTGGACGGCTCGGGCTCGGGCGTGCGTCGAGCCCGTCGTCGGGCACGTCGCACCGGCTCCCAAACGAGCTTCTACGAGGTCAACCTGTGTTCCCTGCGACACACGGCAATGGCGGGGGCCCACCTGGCCCGGATGTACCCGCTGAACCGCGTCATCGTCGCGCGCCACCTGCTCGACGCGATGAGCCCCACGGGCCTGCCCAACTTCTGGGCGCTGTGCGCCATGCTGCTGCACGGCGGCGGACGCTGCGTGCTCGAGTTCGCGACCGATCCTGCGCACACGACGTTCGCAGAGTTCCCCGGACTACCGTGTCGACCGATCGACCCGGCGCTCGTGGCGGAGCAGGCAGGTGAGCGTGGCGGTCGTGTCGTCGTCGAGGAGTCGATACAGGAGTCGGAAGGGCCAGCATGTCGCATGGTGATCGAATGGGAGTAGTACCTGGTGAGGACGGGCGCGCGTCGGGGCCCCAACGGGCGCTCCGGGGGCTCAGCGCCCTCCCGGTTCTGGTGTCCGACGTGCACCGACTCAAAGCAGCCAACGCAGTGCTGCAGAAGCGGTGGCGCGGCTGGAGGCCCAGGTGGCCCAGGAACGCCGGCTTCAACGTCGAGTGGCTGAGCTGACCGACATCGTCATGCAGACCCTCCTGCCGGTCGACCAGCGCGACGACGCCGAGCTCAAGGAACGACTCGACAGGTACGCCCAAGGGCTCTGACATGGCGACGACCGTCTACCTGCACGTCGGGGCGCCCAAGACCGGCACCACCTACATCCAGGACAGCCTGTGGGCGCACCGTGACGCGCTGCGCGCCGTCGGCGTGCTCGTGCCGGGAGGTCGGCGGTTCGCTGCCTTCCACGCCGCGCAAGCCATCCGCGAGGTGCCCTGGCTGAAGGACATGCCCCCTGGTCGGCGCGACGTCTGGCTGGACATGCAGCAGCGCATCAGGGAGTGGCCCGGGACGGCCGTCCTGTCGCACGAGTTCTTGGGTGGGGCGACGGCCGAGCAGGCCGCACGCGCGGTGCGGGCCCTGGCCCCCGCAGACGTGCACGTCGTCTTCACGGCCCGCGACTACGTGGCCCAGTTTCCGGCCCTCTGGCAGGAGGCGGTCAAGATGGGCACGCAGATGCCGCTGAAGCGGTACACGGCCAAGGTGCTCCGCGGCGACAAGAAGGGACCGTGGAGCCTTCAGACGATCGACGCCGTGGCCATCCTCGACCGGTGGGGCAGCGCCGTCGGCCCCGAGAAGGTGCATGTGGTCACCGTGCCCAAGCCGGGGTCCGAGCCAGGGTTGCTCTGGCGGCGTTTCGCCGGCGTCTGCGGGATCGACCCGGTCCGGTTCGCGCCGCCGGCTCAGCCGTCCAACACCTCGTTGGGCGTAGCCGAGACCGAGCTGGTGCGGCGCGTCGCGGGTGGCCTGCCGGAGGGTCTTGCGCCGAAGCGGGTCAGGCACAAGTGGCTGCGCGACTACTTCGCCCAGGACATCGTTGCCGGACGACCGGGGCCTCGTCCCGCCCTCGACCCCGTCAGTGCGGCACGCGTCCGCGAGCTCGGCGAGCACGCGGTCGCCGAGATCGATCGACGCGGGTACCACGTCGTCGGCGACCTCGACGAGCTCGTGGCCGCACCGATACCTACCAGCGCCAGTCCTGCCGTCAGCGAGGCCGACCTCCTGGAAGCCGCCGTGGCGGCGATCGGCGAGCTCATCGACAGGCAGCGTGTGCTGCAGGCCGAGTACGACGCGCTGGCGCGAGAGGTGGCCGAGCGCGATCGCGTCAGGTGAGCGGCAGCTCCACGGCGACCGGAGCGTCAAAGCTGTTCTGCACCTCGTAGACCAGCGCTCCGCCGAGCGGGATGCCATCGAACCGGTAGACGACCACCCCCGACTGGCCGGCCTCGATCTCGGCAGGTCCGACCGTGGCAGACGAGGCGGCGGTCGACTCGTCCTCGCCACGGACGACCGTGCTCTCGTCCACGCTCACCGTGTCGTCGTCGGCGACGATGCCCACGACGACGAAGAGGTCGCCTTCGTTGGTCTGGTAGGCGCTGCGGACGCTCACCGTGGCGCCTGCGGCCTCAGCCTCTGACCCGGGGGAGCTGATCACGGTGCTGAGGCTGCCTTGCTCGGTGGACCACCCGGTCACGAGCCCCGCCTCGTCGACGTCGAAGTCGCTCCAGACATAGGTGACCTCGTCGCTGCCCGAGCCGATCGTGACGGTGACTGTCCCGGCCTGCTCGTCGTCGACCACCACTCCGTCCGGCGCCGCCTCGGCGCCGGCTGCCTGCTGCGCCGCTGCGACGTCGGACCGGTACTCGACGTAGGTCTGCGCGGCGCTGCCGGGCGCGGTCAGTGCCGCCGCGACCTCGTAGTCCTGGGCCGCCAACGCCGAGTTGAGGTCCACGACGACTGGCCAGGTGCCGGCAGCTGGGGCGTCGGTGGTGGCCTGCGTCGTAGCGGGGGCGGTGGGCGCCGCCTCGGTACCCGCTGTCGTTCCGCACGCGGTCGTGACAAGGGCAGTAGCGATGGCCAGCCCGGTCAGCGACCGTCGTCCGGGGCTTCGCCGGCTCGTGTCCATCTGGTGAGGGTAGCGCCTGGGGCTCCGGTGTTGCCTGACGGTGCGGGCCGATCTCTGCCTAGCCGGACGCCCTAGAGTCGGTCGTGTGCCGCCATTTGTGGAGTCGCTGCGCGCGCTTGCCGAGTCGTATGCTCCGCATCACCCCGTTCGTCGCGTGGCTGTCGTCGGGAATGCACCGCTCGGGCCGAGCCCTGAACGTGCCGACGCCATCGACTCCGCCGATGTCGTTGTGCGCGTGAACGGATTCGCCCTCGATGGCGGTGCACCGACGACGTTGGGCAGCCGAGCCGACCTGGTCGTATTCAACCGAGGTCTGCGCGCGTCGCCCTTCTTCTTCGACGGGTACCGAGATCGGCTCTACCTGATGGTGGAGCCGGGCCGCCTCCATTGGGAGCCGGAGACGTGGCCTCACTGGTGGCCAGAAGACCTCGGCTACCTGGTTGTGTCCAACAGAGAGGTGATCGGGCCGTTGTCGCAGGCCATGGGTGTGGACTCAGTCGCCGACGCGAGCTGGGCGACAACGGGTACGACAGCGGTGTGGCTGGCCATGCTCGCGTTCCCGGAGGCAACGCTGACTCTGGCGGGGTTCTCCTTCGTGGACGACCCCGACCAGGAGTCTTGGGAACACCACTGGGGGGATCCATCCCCCGTCGGACCCGAGCATCTGATCAGCGCCGAGTCGCGGCTTGTCCGTGGTTGGATCGATGACGGGCGTGCTTCTCTACTCCGCTAGCAGAATCGAGGATCGATGAGGCGATGGTTGTCCCAGCGGTTCGACCGTGCGGTGCGCTGGCGGGCCGACGAAGAGATCTCAGCACGGGTGCCCGAGGTGGTTGACGATCGCATCCGGCAGCCGGCGAATGAGATCTCGTGGGCGGTCAACGAACTCCAGCGGCTGGGTCCACAGCTGGCGGCCCTGGAGTCACGAGTCGAGGAGAAACGTCAAGGGGCCGCTGCTATCAGCGGAGCCGAACCGCCGTCAGCCGACGCTGCACTCCTCAACGAGGTGAGAGCCGAGCATGAACGGATCCGGGCACGGCTCTTCACCGTGACGCGGTACGTCGAACGCCTGGAGCGGCTGGAGTCTGAGGTGGCCGAGATCAGGGACCAGATCCGACCTCGTTAGCCTGGCAGTGCGGCAACCACGTTGAACTCGTTGTAGATGTAGGAGTTGCCAGCCCAGCGTGGGAACGGAAACGACTTCCACCCACTCACATGGAGTCCATGCCTGCGTGTGAGATCCACGAGAGCGTCACCATCCACGAACTCGGTGTGCGATGGATCGCTGGCGTAGCCCCGCTCCTGCGGCGTGACCAGGATGACGCGACCCCCGGGTCGTATCAGTGGCAGGTATGTGGTCAGCAGCTGATCAGCCTGACCGGGTTCGAGGTGTTCGAGCACGTGCAGCGCGAGCAGGGAGTCGAAACGGCCGTCCTGCCAGTACGGGGAGGTAGCGAACTTGTCAGGTGTGAATGCTGTCAGCCCCCGTTGGGTGCATGTCCGGACCATCTCCGGGTTGTGGTCGATCCCGACGCCGCTCCCGTCCAGGAAAGCGAGCGTACGCCCGACGCCACACCCAACATCGAGCACGAAGCCCGGCTTGAGCCGGCGAATCCACCACCGATATGGATTGGGAACGACCTGTTTCCAGTGCGCCCCCTGGAGGCGAGAGAGTCGGGACGCGTAGGCGCTTGAACGCGTGTCGGAAACATGTTCGGGCATGGACGCGAGCGTAGCCACCGTCCCATCCAGCCTCGGAGGGACGCGGCCGAGTACCGTCGACTGGGTGGCACCCACGTCCGGCACACAGGACCCGAAGCGCGGCCCCCTGCTCGGGCTGGTGAAGAACGACAAGATCGCGTTCGTCATCGTCGGGGTTGCCAACACTGGCATCGGTGCGCTCTGGTTCGTCCTGTTCGAGATGACGATCGGCCAGGCGGCCGGCTACATGGCCAGCCTGGTGCTGGCCCACGTTGCCGCTGTGCTCACTGCCTTCGTGCTGTCGAGGACGTTGGTCTTCCCGGTGCGTGGGCACGTTCTCCGCGACTTGGCCCGGTTCTGGGTGGTCTACCTCACCGGATTCGGCATCAACCTCGCCCTGCTACCCCTTGCGGTGGAGGTACTCGGCCTGGCCCCGATCCCGGCGCAATTCGTGATTGTTCCGATCACCGCGGTTGTGTCCTATGTCGGACAGAAGTACTTCGCGTTCCGACGGCCGGCCCGCGCCTCTCACGTGGCCTCGACGTGAGTGCAGCGCGGCCGCCGGTCTCCATAGTGGTTCCTGCCTACAACAACGCCGCCTTCGTGGCCGCCACGATAGCGTCGATCCTCGGACAGACGTTCGAGGACTTCGAGCTGGTAGTCGCCGATCATGCCTCAGCTGACGAGACATGGGATGTGCTCGCCCGTTACGCCGACGACCCACGCGTTCGGCTGCTACGTACGCCCGCCGGCGGAGGAGCAGCCCGGAACTGGAACCGTGTCACGGGCGAGGCCCGTGGCGAGTTCGTCAAGCTGGTGTGTGCCGACGACCTGCTCCACCCTAGGTGTATCGCCGAGCAGGCAAGGATGTTGCGTACCCATCCGGGCGCCGCGATGGTCGCCTCTCCGCGTGATGTGGTTGACGCCTCAGGACGGACGTTGGTGAGGGCCCGTGGTCTGGCCGGTCTTGACGGCCAGGTCGATGGGACACTGGCGATCCGGCGCAGCGTCCGGTCGGGTGGCAACATCTTCGGGGAGCCGGCGTGCGTGCTCTTTCGGCGTGAAGCCCTGGACGCGGCGGGGATGTGGTCGCCAGACAAGGCGTACCTGATCGACGTCGATATGTACCTGCGCGTGCTTCGACAGGGTGACCTCTACGCCCTTCCGATGGTTCTCGCTGCGTTCAGAGTGAGCAGCAGCCAGTGGAGCGTCACGCTGATGAGGGAGCAAGCTCGACAGACGGTGGCTTTGGGCCGCCAGACCGCAGCCGAGCACTCGGCAGTGACGACGAACGACTATCGATTGGGAGCCGTGCGTGCCTACACGAACGCTGTGATGCGGCGTGTTGCCTACACAGCGTGGTCGAGTCGGATAGCGCCTCCCGTAGGCTGACTGAGTGCCTCACCTGGTCAGCGTGGTCATTCCGGTGTACCGCGGTGAGACCACGCTCACAGAGCTGGTCGGGGAGCTGCTGCCCCTCATGGATGTCCAGGAGACGGCGATGGGACACGTGTTCCGCGTCTCGGAGGTGCTGCTGGTCCACGATCGCGGTCCGGACCGCTCGGACGCCGTGATTCGTGAGCTGGCAGGCAAGCACGAGGCGGTCCGTCCCGTGTGGTTGAGCCGCAACTTCGGCCAGCACTCGGCAACGCTGGCCGGCATGGCGTCCTCGGGTGGCGACTGGATCGTCACTATGGACGAAGACGGACAGCACGACCCTCGGTTCGTCGGCGAGCTGCTTGACCGGGCGATGTCGGAGCAGGCTTCTCTGGTCTATGCGGAGCCGCTCAACCCCGCGCCCCATGGAGCCGTGCGCAACGCTGCGTCTTCGACCGCGAAGTGGCTGTTCGGTACGTTTCTTGCTGGCGGCTCGGTGTCGTCCTTCCAGAGCTATCGCTTGGTGCTGGGCGAGCTCGGTCGCAGTGTTGCGGCATACGCCGGAGCCGGCGTCTACCTCGACGTGGCCCTGGGGTGGGTGTCTGACCGCGTTGCCCATTCCCCGGTCTCGCTGAGGGAGGAGGCCGACCGTCCGTCGGGCTACTCCTTTCGTCGGCTGCTGTCCCACTTCTGGCGGCTGGTGCTGTCCTCAGGTACGCGGGCTCTTCGTGTGGTGTCGGGAGCCGGGGTCGTCATCGCTCTCATCGGCGTAGCCGCGGCGGTCTTCGTCCTTGTGGCCGCGTTCACCGAGAGCATCCCGGTGGAAGGCTGGGCCAGCGTCATCGTGGTGATCCTGCTGGGTACCGGTGCGATCCTGTTCTCGCTGGGGATGATGGCTGAGTATCTCGGGGTCGCGGTGAACATGGCCATGGGCAAGCCGCCGTACTTGATAGTGAGTGACCCCTCTGATGGACCTCTAGGCCGTCCGGTGGGTACGTGACACACGGGGTCAGCTGGGTCGTGGGGCGCGGGGGGATGCTCGGCTCACGCGTGGAACGGGCGCTCGTGCGCTCAGGTCGTGAGGTGGCGGTTCCACCGGCTTCGATCATGTGGACCGATGAGCGGGAGTCGCGGGCTGGGCTGGGGGCTGGCGTCGACAGTCTCGTTGAGCAGGCGGGAACGGGAGCCTGGGCTGTCTTCTGGTGTGCCGGTGCAGGGGTGACGGCCTCGAGTCAGGGCAGCCTCGACCAGGAACTCGACATGTTCGAAGCGCTCCTGGACAACCTTGCCCATCGAGGTGGAGGCCTGGGGTCGCTGTGCCTGGTGTCGTCGGCAGGCGGCGTCTACGCGGGTTCTCGTAGCCCTCCGTTCGACGAGGGCAGCCCGCCGCGCCCCGTCTCGCCGTATGGCGAGACGAAGCGCGCCATGGAGACGACCGCCACGCGGTGGGCGGCTCGTACGGGCAACCAGTTGCTGGTCGCGCGGGTCGCCAATCTGTACGGGCCCGGACAGGATGTCTCCAAGCCCCAAGGGCTCATCACCCAACTCGTCCGAGCCCATCTGCTTCGGCGGCCACTGCACGTCTACGTCTCCCTCGACACCACCCGGGACTACATCTACGTCGATGATGCCGCCAACAAGATCGTCGCATCCATGGATCGCTTGCGGGAGCTGTCGGGCCCGCCCGTGACGAAGGTAATCGCGTCCCAGCAGGCGCTCACGGTAGGGGCCGTGTTGGGCGACCTGGGCCGCATCCTGCATCGAAGGCTGCCGATCGTTCTGGGCGCGTCGCCGATGGCGCGGCACCAGTCCACGGACCTCAGACTCAAGTCCGTCGTGTGGACAGACATGGATCGTCAGGCCCTTACCCCCTTCCCGGCCGGGGTCCATGCCACCTTGCTCGACGTGAGTGCCCGACTTCGCGAGGCTCGCCTGTGACCGAGACAGTGGTGATCCGGGCACCTGCCCCAGGACCGACGTCGCGAAGGTTTGACCCACGATGGGTGCCGTGGCCGCTCGTGGGGATTGCCACCACGGCTCTGCTGGTGCGCAGTGGTGTCGAGCCGTCGGAGCTGCTGCGCTACGCCGCCTATTGGATCGTCGCGGTACTGGGCCCTGGGATGCTGGTGCACCGATCCCTGCGAGGACGTCCTCGGTCACTCATCGAAGACGTCGTTCTTGGTGCCGCCACCGGGCTGGCCCTGGAGATCGCGGTGGGGGTGCTACTGACCTCCGTCGGGTTCGAACCACTGGTCCGCTGGTGGTGGATAGCGGTGTACGGAGCGTTCTGGCTCGTCCCCAGGCTTCGTACCCACTGGTGGTTCGGCGGCTACGTCCATCGCGAGACGACCGCCCAGCTTGGGGCCACCGCATTGGTCACGTTCGCCGCCGTCTCCGGCATGGCCCTGAACTTCAGCTCAGCGGCCCTGCCACCCCGAGACAGCCAGGTGTACCAAGACCTCTGGTGGCACCTGTCGGTCAATCAGGACGTCCTCAAGCCCGGACCCCTGCAGCTGCCCCAGGTGGCGGGGGAGCCGTTGACGTACCACTACTTCGCCCACCTCCACATGGCCATCGCCGAGACAGCATCCGGGGTGCCCCCCGAGACCGTGCTTCTCCGCCTGTTCCCGGTAGTCATGGCCGCGCTGGCCGTGCTGACAGTCGTCGTACTGGCGAGGCGAGTCACAGGCATCGACTGGACCGGGCCAGTAGCGGCATGGTTGGCCCACCTTGCAGCAAGCGGGGGATACCTCTGGCCGGCGATGCCGCCGTCCGGCGGTGGAGCCTTGACGTATCTGAGCCCGACCCAGCTGCTCGCGTACCCGCTCGCGGCGGTCGCCTTCATCTTCCTGGTCGACCTTTGCCGCGACGAAGTCGGCTCAGCAGGCTGGCTGTACGGGGCGCTCGTGGTCTTCGCGGCGTCCGGGTCCAAGCCAACCGTCCTACCCCTGATGATCGTGGGAAGTGCCGCTGCCTCGGTTGTTCGGGCCATCGTGGCGCGCCGCCTGCCCTGGGCCATGGTCGTGGCCACGGTCTCGATGCTCGGGCTGTGGGCGTTGTCGCAAAGGCTTGCGGCTGGCAGCAGCACCGACAACATCACGTTCCTCGGCTTCATGCGGGGCATCGGGCTGTACCGGGAGCTGACAGGCGACACGGCTCTCCTGGGGACCAGTACGGGCTGGCTTCTCGATTCGCTGTCGACCGTGCAGGCGTGGGCGGTCGCCATCGCTCTGCTGGCCTGGATCATCGTCGGCAACCTGCCGAGGCTTGTGGGCCTTCTTGGTCTTGCCTACCCCAGTGTTCGCGGAGACCCAGCCGCATGGCTGCTATCGGCAGCGCTGGTAGCTGCGTGGGGGGCGTACCTGCTGATCGACCACAGCGGGTTGAGTCAGGCATACTTCCTGATGAGCGCAGCGCCCCTCTCGGCGGTCCTGTCCGTGTGGCTGTTGAGCTCGGTGAGTCTGGACCTGCCGATGCGAACCAGGGTGGTCGTTGTCGGCCTCGGGGTAGGGGCGGCGGTCGCGGTGCTTGCCAGTTGGATCGTGCCTCGAGTGGTTGGCGACGCGGCGGACGTGGGAGCCCCCGACCGTCTGCTCGTGCCATTGGCGACCGCTGCAGGTGTTGGCGCAGCATTGGCCGCCGCGTGGTGGTTCGCATCGAGGCGCGTGCGGCTGGCGCCGATGGTCGGCCCGACGATTGCTGTGGCGGCCGTGATCGGGATGGCCGTTCCTGGATACGTCCAAGCCGTGGCAACGCAGATCGAGCGAACTCTCGCACCTACTCCGGTCGTGGTCGATGAGGAGTCTGCACTGTTCGTGACTCGGGCTGAGCAAGAGGCCGCACTGTGGGTGCGGGACAACCTCCCCGACGATGCGATCATCGCGACCAACGTCCACTGCCTTCGGGTCGAGACCACCCCCAACTGCGACGCCCGGTCGTTCTGGTTGAGTGGGTTGTCGGGTCGCCGCGTCCTCCTAGAAGGCTGGGCCTACTCGCCGGAGGCCGCGGCTCAGCACGGAGAGGGTGGCTTGCATGGCTTCCGTCAGCCAAGTCCGTGGCCTGATCGGCTCGCTGCTTCCGAGGAGGTCTTCTCGAACCCGTCCAAGGTCGCCGTGGCTGAACTCCGCGACGAATATGGCGTCGACTACCTCGTGGGCGTTCGTCGGGCAGGAGACGTCTCCGGCGGCCTGAGTCGATACGCGGACAAGGTCTTCGACAACGAAGCGGTGGCGGTCTTCGCCGTCCGGCAATGACTGGCACGCACCCGTACGGTGGCCGCTGATCAGTCGCGCTCTGCGCTCAGGAGTCGCTTGAGGGCTGAGCGGCGCTGATGGCTGCTGTCCGGGGTTCGGGGCCGCCGTGCTGGCTCTCGGACCAAGCCCGGTTCAGTTTTCGACGAAGGCGACGTATCTCGACGTCGAGCTCGGCAGCTTGTGCCTGCACGGTGGAAAGATCCGTGTAGGCGACGGAGAGCGCCGTACGTGCCTCGCGGAGCCCGACGATGTCGGGAGGTGAGGCACCTGTGGCCGCGAGACTCACGGCGATCCGGTGCTTCTCGGCGGGACCTCCCCCACGAATCGCTGCGGCTAACGTCGCTTCGAGGTCGATCGCCATCGCCATGGTTGTCGCGTCGGGAGTGAAGCCGGACATCGCGGCCAAGTGGTAGGTCAGATCCGTCGTGGTCATTCCTGGCCAGGGGTGACGCAGCCCCGACATGACGATTCGGGATGCCAGTCTGCGGAGGCCCCGTCCGACGGCGATGTCGACCACCACGGGCTCGTTCCATATCCAGGACGAGTCTTGGACGACCGGTCCATCGGTGGCAACGCACACGTTGTCCAGTGTCGCGAACACCAGGGACCCGCCGACGCAGCCTGACTCGTTTGCCTGCGATCGCATCCAGGTGGCGTAGGTGCGGAGAAGGCGTCGTGTAGTTGGGAGGTCTGGAAGGGTCACGGAGTCGAGCAGGTCGTCCTCGAGAGATCGATCCGCGAAGGAGCCGGCGCCAGCGGCGGAGAAGTCCCGTGCCAGCGGTCCCCTCTCGACTCGTGGCTCGGTTTCGGTTCGAGGAACCCGGGCTGCAGGGCTGCCGGCATCAGAAGTGGTGAGAACCGTCCACGGGGATGGCGCTCCGTCGGAAGCCGCCAACAGGTCGGACGGTACAGCGATGCGTTCCCTGTCACTGCTAGCCACGATGACCCAGCCCGGTGCCAGCGCGTAGCCGAGCCCGTGCTCCAGCACCCGACCAGCGATGCTGCGTGGGTCCTGAAGAACCTCACTCCAGCCGTCGTCTGTCCGGTGCGCGGGATAGAGACGCCGGACCATGCCGGGGTCGCAAGCAGACAGCAGCGACTCGTCAACAAGGGCGGACGGGCGTCGGAACGTCGGAAAAAGCGCCAGGCTGCGCGCAGCGAATCCGCGTTCTGACAGCCTACGGAACAGGCCAGACACGCTTCCCAAGGAAGGGTCAGCCGGCGACGGTGGTTCGGTCCAGCTGGAGTCGCTCCAGTCCGACTCCGGGGCGGGAAGACGAACCAAGGCCTCGACGCCGATGCTGTTGGGTAGCCCGACGATCAGGACGCCACGATCGGACGTTGCTGCCAGCAGGCGGTCCAAAGCAGCCTCTGCGCGCGGGGTTGGATCTTCTGGTGAGTGAAGCCGGGACCAGCCGTCGAGCGCGACGACAAGATCGTACGGGCCGTCCGGGAGGGTCCCAAGACCGCCACGCGTTATCGTGGCGGAGGTCCCCGCGTCGAGCGCGCGCCGTATGACCCGGGCGTCCGGTCGGCCGCGCATGTGGACGTCGACGCGCCCCTTGGACTGACCCACGGTCGCCACGACGTCATGTCCGTGCGGTCCGGCCACGAGGGTTGGTGAGTTGTCGTCCACGAACTGGGCGAGGAGCCAGCAGAGTACCGGTCCTCCTTGCGGGCCGACCTCGCTCTGCAGGTCACTCCACCCGCGCATGGCCAGGTCGCCGTCGTCCGTCTCTACGGCCACAGGTCAGGTCCTCTCGTTCCAGCGGAAGACGTCACTCATCTCGATGGGGTCGATGAGGTAGTCCATCCCCAGCTCTGCCCGGCAAGTCTCGATGGCGGTGGCTGGTTCGATGAACTCACCGTGCATCTGCGGCCACAGGGCCCGGATGCGTGGCTGTCCGCCGTAGACCTCGTTCTCCTGCTCGAGGGTCATAGGCTCCCCGTAAACGCCGGCCGCGCAGCCTACGGAGATCCCGTAGAAGATGGCGCTGCTCAGCCGGTTGGAGGCCACTCTTCTGTGGCTGCGGAGCTCTGCCAACTGGCGGTACAAGAACTCCGTCTCAGTTCCCTGGTGGTACAGGCCCCGGTAGCCGTGGCTGATCACCCTGAACCCGGCCTTCTGGTACTTGCTCCTTATGGCTGGGTCGTCATAGTCATTCCAGTACAGACAGACTGTTACCGACCCCGACTCGACGTCGCGGATCTGTGCGATGAGCGTGTCGTGGCTCCCCAGCACCTCCTGGCCTTCCCAGCCGTGGAAGGGGTACCAGATGGTTCCCCGCCTCTGGTCCTCGGGGACTGTGCCCAGCGTTGGCTCCAGCTGAAGGAGGTACAGCCACGGCGCGCCGATTGCCATGACGCGGCGGCGGCCAAGGCTCCAGGCCCGACGCCGCACCGTCTCCGACCATACGAACCTGGGCATGGCTGGGAAGTCTGGCGTCATGCCCGCCGCGAAGCCATCCCAGATGTTCCAGCCGTGCTGGACGTAGCCCCAGATCCGCGGTGTCCCCGCCACACCTGCATAGCGCGCCAGGACGTGTGAGTGACCGTAGAAGTGGTTGGCGTGATGCACAGGTGCTACTTCCCCTTGATCGGCGTGACGCAAGACGGCACTACGCCGCCTGCCGGTGCTGATGTTCGTCCAGCCCCTGGCCAGGCTTTCGTCGCGGTAGGTGCGGGCCGCCTGGTTCTTGGGGTCACGCGGGATCCTGTCGCGCCCAAGTAACGTCCCCCAGTAGCCCGACGTCCTCATCGTCGACGCCCACGAGGATCGGCTCAAGATCGGACGCAACGACGTTCATGCGAAGCGTCTCACCTGCGGTCATGTTTGCCGTCACCGGCAGTGGCCGACCAGACACCAGTCCTTGCGCGTGGCAGCGGATATCCGCATCTCGCGAAGCGGGACTGTCGGCAGTCCGCCGTCGCCAGAACCGAGGCGGTACCCGAACCTGGCCACGACCTCCCACGCCGGGTAGGCGCCGGAACGCCAGGCGCAGGCCTCCCCCACCGTCGGACGCCTCACCCGGAAGCACGACTGTCCATCCAGCCACCAGATCCATGGCGGCCCGCGCGGTCATAGCCATGCCATCCTCGCGTTGATCGCCCTCAGACAGCACGAGCTCGTCGAACTGGATTCCAACGACCGGGGAAGGTAGCAGACGAGACTTGGCCCACGCGGGGATCCCACCAGCGGGCCCGCCCACAGACACCAGCGTCGTTGACTGACCTGAACCGGAGCCCTCGATGTGAACGGGAACGGCCAATCGAATTGGTCCATCACGAGCCGTTCTCTCCATGGGCAGCCGCACGACCGAGAAGCGATCACCTGAGGTAGCGATGAGTAGTCGTGCCAGGTCGCCACGCCGCCCCTTGGTGCGACGCCTGTGCGGCTGAGGTGCTCTTTCGCCCCACCACTTCCTCGCGGTTCGATCGAGGCGAATGTGGAGATCCAACCTGCTATGACTCTTGGGCCCGTCATCCAATCCCAGGCCCAAGATCATGGGATCCTCTGTGGCACGACCGACAACCGATACCCCACGTACGAGTCCGTCAGCCAGTGTTAGTGAATGGGAGAGTCCACTGGAGAGGGTTGACGGGGGCGTCAGACGCGTGAGTCTCTCGAAGCCTGAATCGAACCTGACGGACGCCTCCCCCTGAGTCAGAGCGCGGTCGGGTTCGGTTCTTGACGGAGAATCGGAATTCTCGCGGAGAGGTCGAGGATAGACAGGCAACCATTCGGTGGTTACATCGAATCGCGAAATGAGTGGGTCGCGTCGTTCCCACATTCTCCGCATGGCCAGGAATAGGGGGTCGCCATCTGGCTCAACGTGCCGCAACGCGGCCGTTGCGGCGAGCACTGTGGCGTCGTTGGAAAGCGCCCACACGGGGACCAGGCTGGTGCTGATATCAGCCATCGTCCGGTAGAACCAGAGCCACAGGCGCGCGCGCTCGACCTGCTGGGGCTGCAGTAACGAGCGGCCTGCGGCCAGTTCCGTGATTGACATGTCCAAGACTCGCCAGTACTCGTCCGCGTTGTCAGCGCGCACGTTGAGGCCGCAGTGGCTGGATTCGGACCAACCAGCTTGGATGACCGGAATGCCGAAGGAAGGAAGCTCGTTTCCGATGCTTCCGCGTACGGTAAGTCCCAGATCGACGAGCGACAGTTGCGCGTTCTTCGTCAGGTCGAGACTCGACATAAATCGCATGTGCGAATTCGCACGACATGCCTTGGACAACGTCTCGAAATGTTGTGTAACGTCGTACAGGCCCTGCTGTGGATGGTTGATGAAAATCCACAGCACGTCGGTGCGGTCACGTGCGTAAGCAGCCACCTGTTCAAGCCATCGAGCAAGATCATCTTCGACAGCTCGGTTGGTGCCGAGCGCATCCGAGACTGCGTGGGCGTAGACACCGACAACCCTACGATCAGGGTCCAAACCGTATCGGCCAGCTGCGATCTGACGGAACCGTCGCCGGTCGTTGGCATTGGAGATCTCGACAAGCTTCGGGCCAGCCCCCCGCCACCATCCGGGTCGACCGAGGTTCTCCTTGTTTCGCTGCACTGCAAGGTCTGCTACGGGTCGTAAGGCGGTGCGGTTGCTCCAGACGTGGTCTTCGAACCAGTCGGACACCCGAAGAGTAGTGTCCTGGCGAAGAGAGGAACTCTGACACTTGTCCGGGAAGTGCGCGTACGCCTTCACGCCGCCGGTCGCCTGCACATGAATGACCGGCACCTCGTTCGCTATCGCTGACTCAACGGCGAGCCCCCACAGGTGATAGTCGACATGGCTGGTGACCAGTGCCACGTGATCGAACTGAGTGAAGAGCCAAGAATAGACCTTGGCTGCTGCGAGGGTGTTTGCTCGCACGCGTTGGATGAGATCGTGATCGGCGTGGCTTACTGAGGCCGACAACCGAGGCACCTTCAACAGTCGGCAAGCGGTTGAATCGGCGATGTGGTCGATTCTCCCCCGGTCGACGACCGGCTCGATCTCCGCCAGGGGCGGGATGCCGGCGCCCATTACGGGGACACCAGCACCGGTACCCTCGTTGATTGCCTGGCTCACATCGAGGACGTCGCGCGCCCCGAACGCATACGCCAGGCTCTTCACGTCATCGTTGTGGAACTCGCCATCCCAGACCGCGTTCGTCCACAGCGGGTCCGGACCACCCAGGACGAGAAGATCGCAGGGTTCGATAGACCGCAGAACATTCGCGACGGTAAGCGTTCGCAGGTTCACCCGGAAGTCGGTCATCATGGACTCCGCCACGATTACTCTTCGACCGTCAGAGTGGGCATAGCGACCCCAGAAGTCCTCGGCTGACGACAACAAGACCCTGAAGTGGGACGCATCTGCATACTTCTTCAAGTCCTCACCCCCAGAGGTCTCCGCTGCGAACAGCCCGGCAACCCGCGCGGCATCTGACCGCTACTCACTCTCGCACACTGTTGCATGAGCGCAGGGAGGCAGGTGAGCCGGGACTCTTGACTCTCTCATCGCGTTCGACGACGTAGGCCCGCCGATCGGAGTTGCGCGGCGTGGAGTGACTCGTCCGAGTACACGAGCGATGTCTCGCAGCACGCTCAGTCGACAAATCCGCCTCCCCTAGCCACCTTTGCTAGTTGTCCACGGCAGCCATCAGCGACTCCACCACGCGATCCTGGTCAGAGTCCAGAAGAGCCGGAAAGAGTGGTAGCGACAGCTCTTGGCTGTAGTACTCCTCTGCGTTCGGGCACTGGCCGCGCCGGTATCCCAGGTCTTCGAACGCGGGGTGCCAGTACACAGGGATGTAGTTGACCTGGACGCCGATGTCGGCGGCGCGCATCGTGTCGTAGACGTGTCGCCGGCGGCCGTCGAGGACTCGCAGCGGGTAGAGGTGCCAAGCGGGGTCGACGTCATCGAGCTGGACGGGTAGGAGGATGCCTGGCACGTCCGCCAGCATCTCGTTGTAGCGCGCAACGAGGTCCGCCCGGCGGGCCTTGAACTGTGCCAGTCGGCTCAGCTGGGCGATGCCGAGCGCGCACAGGACGTCGGGAAGGCGGTAGTTGAGCCCGAGGGTGTGCACCTCCTGGTGCCAGCCGCCTTCGTCGGGGTACCTCATGGCGCCCCTGTCGCGGACCAAACCATGCGACTTGAACTTGCGTGCACGATCGAGCAGATGGGGGTCATTGGTGGCGACTGCCCCGCCCTCGGCGGTCGTCATGTTCTTCGTTGGGAAGAAGGAGTAGGCCGTCAGGTCGGCCCACGCGGCAACGGGCTTGTTACGGTAGAGCGACCCGATCGAATGCGCCGCGTCAGACATCAGCAGTGCTCCGCTGCGGTCAGACACCGCTCGCAAGGCGGCGTAGTCAGCGGGGTGCCCTGCGTAGTCGACTGCAGCAATGACCTTCGTGCGGGCGTCGACGGCCGCGTCGGCTGCCTGCGGGTCCATGAGGCCCGTGCGCGGGTCGACGTCCACGAACGTGACCTCCGCACCCAGCTGCATCGCGGTAGCCGCCGTGGCCACAAACGTCATCGGCGAGGTCACCACCGTGTCGCCCGGCCCTACCCCAGCTGCGGCATAGGCGGTGTGCAGCGCCGCCGTTCCCGATGTCACGGACACGCAGCCCGCTCCCGCTGACCATGCCGACAGCTCCCGTTCAAAAGCATCCACCGTAGGCCCGGTGGTCAACCAGTCGCCCCTCAGCACGGCCACGACGGCGTCGACGTCGTCGTCGGTGATCCAGTGCCGGCCGTAGGGCAACATCCGGCTAGGCGTTCTCGGCGATCATCGTGCGCATGTCGGCTACCGACAGCCACTGGTCGTTCGAGTCCGACTGGTACGCGAACCCGTCCGGTACCGGCTCGCCGTCTGCTGGCGGCTGGTAGCCCCACTCGGCGATCGTGGGGGTGACGACATAGCGATCGGCCAAACGCAGGGTTCGTCGGCTGTCGTCCGGCGCGATCATCTCTTCGTGAAGCTTCTCGCCTGGCCGGATCCCGATCTCGTAGGTGGTCGCGCCCGGGGCGACGGCTTCGACGAGGTCGGTGATGCGCATGGACGGGATACGCGGCACGTACAGCTCGCCGCCGTTCATCAGGTCGAACGAGCTCACGACGAAGTCAACCGCTTGTGGCAGCGTGATCCAGAACCGTGTCATGCGCTTGTCTGTGATCGGGAGCGCCTCGCCGCGTGACGCCAGCTCGCGAAAGAACGGGACGACCGACCCCCGCGACCCCATGACGTTGCCGTAGCGCACGACCGCGAAGCGGGTGACGTGGTGGGCGGCGTAGTGATTGGCTGAGACGAACAGCTTGTCCGCGGTCAGCTTCGTCGCGCCGTACAGGTTGATGGGGCTGGAGGCCTTGTCAGTCGAGAGCGCCACTACACGCTTGACCCCACTGTCGATAGCGGCCTCGACCACGTTCTGGGACCCATTGACGTTGGTGCGCACGTACTCGAACGGGTTGTACTCGGCGGTGTCCACCTGCTTGAGCGCTGCGGCGTGGACGACGTAGTCGACCTCGTACATGGCTCGCGTCAGGCGGTCCCGGTCTCTGACGTCACCGATGAACCAGCGCAGTCGCGGGTCGTTGGCGAACAGCTGTCGAGCCTCGTACTGCTTGAGCTCGTCCCGCGAGATGACGACGATGCGTCTCGGGTTCAGGTGGTCCAAGGCATGACGAATGAACGCCTTGCCGAAAGAGCCGGTCCCACCGGTTACCAGGATCGAGGAGCCTTCAAGCGCCGCCACTGCGCCTCCTTGTCGTTAGTGTGGTCAGCGTAGTCGTGCCGGGCACTCAGCCCGGGGAACGGGAGAGTCGTGCGCGTCGTGGGAGTTGTCCAGGCGCGGATGGGGTCCACTCGCCTGCCCGGCAAGGTGCTGCGACAGCTCGCGGGACGATCGGTGCTGTCGTGGGTCGTTCGGGCGGCCCGGGATTCTGGGGGAGCTGGACGACCTGGTGGTAGCCACGACGCTCGAGGCGACGGACGACTCGGTCGTCGCCGAGTGCGCTCGGCTCGGTGTCGACGTGCACCGTGGTCCCACCGACGACGTGCTGACGCGATTTGTGGGCGCGCTTGACCGGTTTCCTGCTGACGCCCTCGTGCGCTTGACGGCGGACTGCCCGCTGCTCGACCCCGTGATCGTCAGCAGCGTCGTACAGGTAGGGCGCGTCGTGCCCGGCGTCGACTACGTGAGCACTGCGATGCCGCGGTGCCTCCCGCGCGGCCTCGATGTCGAGTTCGTCATGGCCGATGCTCTGCGCCTGGCCGACCGCGCGGCGGACCGCCACCACCGCGTGCACGTCACCTCCTACCTGTACTCGCACCCCGGGGTTGCGCGACTTCTGGGTCTGACCTTCCATCCCGACCGCTCCGGGTACCGGCTCACTCTGGACACTCCCGAGGACTGGGCCGTCATCTCTGCGCTCGTCGAGTCCATGGGTGACGGTCCGCATCGGCTCGACGAGGTTGTGGCATGGCTTGACGCCAACCCCGGCATCCGCGAGCTCAACGCCGCTATCGAGCAGAAGGGCCTGGCCGACGGGTGACGTCGCGACAGGGGCCGGTCGTGCTGCGATGCGACTCGGGAGCGGCCATGGGGGTCGGGCACCTGATGCGCTGTCTTGCCCTGGCCGAGGAGCTGACGGCCCGCGGTCAACGCGTCTGCTTCGCCGGAGACGTGCAGGCACCCGCATGGGCGGCGCACGAGGTCGCGCGCCTCGGGGCCACGGCGGTACCGGCACCGGCCGACCCCACCTCGATGGCAGGACTGCTCGAGCGGCTCTCGGCATCCGCGGTCGTGATCGACTCCTACGAGGTCGACCCCGGCGTGTCGCGCCAGGCGCGACGTCACGGGTGGCCGGTCGTCGTCATCAGCGACGGAGACACCCGCGAACAAGATGCCGACATCGTCGTCGACCAGAACCTCGACGCCGAGCGAAACCCCGCCTATCGCGAGGTTGCCGGCCGCTTGATGCTCGGCCTGCGCTACGTGCTTCTGCGCGACTCGGTGCGCCGGCAACGACCCTCCGAACCTCGGTCGTTCGAGGCCGGGCAACCGTTCCGCCTGCTGGCATTCTTCGGTGGCACGGACGCCGCGGCAGCCGCCACGACCGTGGTTCCGCTCGCGCTGGCCACCGGCATCCCCTTCGAGCTGACCGTGGTGGCCCGAGACCCCGGTACCGCGGGGCGTCTAGCCGAACTCGGCAGTCGCCCAGGTCAGACCGTTCACGTCATCGCGCCGACGCCAATGATCGGGAATGTCGCGGCCAGGTCTGACCTGGTGCTCAGCGCGAGTGGGACGTCCACCTGGGAGCTGTTGTGCCTCGGGGTGCCGGCGGCGCTCGTCTGGGTCGTGGACAACCAACGCCTCGGCTACGAGAGCACCACCGGCCATGGCCTCGCTGTGGGGCTGGGTAGTGTCGCAGGGCTCCGCGAGGACGCCGCCGCTCGAGACTCAGCCGTGGCCGCGTTGCGACAGCTGATCGGTGCACCGCGCCGGCTGTCCGAGCTGTCGCAGAGAGGGTGGAACGCTGTGGACGGTCGCGGGCGCGAGCGGGTCGTGGACGCGATCGAGAGCCAACTGACCGAGCATCGTGGCTGAGTCGCAACGCCACCCGAGTGCCACGGTGAGACCATTGCGCGCACCGAGGGCGACATGGACGTCGCGGTGTCGAGGGTGCGTGCGCAGCACGCCGCTTCGTACGAGGCCAACCATGGGTTGGTCGGTGAGCTTCGCCACGACTTCCCACCCCGTCCAGCGCGACCAGAACAGCACGGGGTCGTCGGTGTCCGCAGCGCGGCCGAGATGTCGCGGAATGCCGTGATCCGTGAGCTCGGCGTCGACGGCGACGCCGGCGCCGACCGTCATCCCCGTCAACACGGCCACTCGTCCGTCGCCGATGTGGGCGCACGGCTGTGCTGCGGTCTCGCCGGACGAGTCGAGCACTCGCACCCTGCTCCACAGCAAGGTCTCGATGGCCCTGCTGGTGCTCTCAGATGGTCGATCCACCATCGACGGCCAGCACCGCACCGTTGATGTTGGTGTCCTCGCACAGGAGCATCTGCACCACCGGTGAGATGTTCTCAGGCTCGACGAGGACACCTGTCGGCGTGCGTCGGGTGATCGTGCTCAGCTCTTCTGTGCCGAGAACCGACGACATCTCCGAGGCGAAGAACCCTGGGGCCACGCAGTTGACCAGCGCACGCCCGTGCATCTCCCTGGCCAAGGTTCGAGCCGCTGCCTCAAGTGCTCCCTTCGTTGCGGCGTACACGGTCAGCCCGCTGTAGCCGCGCTGGGCGCACACCGACGTGACCATCACGATCCGGGTCCGAATTCCTTTGGCCATGGCCTGGCGCAGAAAAGTCCGGGTGACAAGAAGGGTCGCGGTGAGATTCGTCGAGATGATCGCGCCCACGGTATCCGGCGACGTGTGGAGGAGCAGTGAGTCCTGACCGACAGCCGCATTGTTAACCAGACCGTCCAAGGGCCCGAGCTGGGTGGCCGCCTGCTTCATGAAGGCGGCGACTGCGCCTTGGTCGGTGATGTCGACGGATCCGACGGCCACGTCGTTTGGGTGGCGAGATGCAAGCTCTGCCAGTTCTGGCGTGACGGTGCGAGCGAACGCGGCGACCTTGACGCCCCGGCTCACCAGGTCCGTCGCCATGGCGAGGCCGAGTCCTCGGGATCCTCCGGACACGACGACTGCGGAGCAGGGGGGGACAGGCTGGTCAGACATCGCTCTTCAACGTCTCCTTGATCGGGATCTCGGGGAGCACACGGAACCGTCGAGGGACGGCGTAGTCGGGCAGGCGGTTGGCGCACCAGTCCGTCAGGTCGGCCTCGCTGACCTGCGCATCGAGGGTGAGGTCAGCGTGCACCAGCGTGCCCACGATAGGCGCCTTCCGCCCGCGCACCTGGGCCCAGGCGACAGCTGGGTGCGCCAGCAACACGTTGCGCACTGCTCCCGCTGACACCTTGGACCCGCCGACGTTGATCTCGTCGCTGCCGATGCGTCCGACGATGTGAACTCGGCCATCACGAACCTCGACTCTGTCGCCGGTGCGTAGTGGTCCGTCAAGTCCGACGGCGTGGTGGGGGGAGGCCAGGACGAGCTCGTCGCCGTCCACCGAGATCCGGGGCCGCTCGGACGTGTCTCGGTCGAGCCACTCGACCGGAAACCCCGCCATGCCATCGTGAACGGCGATCGACGCGCCGGCCTCGCTTGATGCGTAGATCCACGACACGCGGGAGTCGGGGAACATGTCCCGGAGCTGGTCGAGGATCGCCTGGTCGACGGGCTCGCCACCCAAGGTGACCTGGGCGAGCGGAAGCGCGCGGATGCTGTCGGGGTCACGCCATAGGCCCTGCCGCCAGAAAGTGGGCGTTCCACTGATCGCCGTGACCCTCGCAGCTGCGGCGACCGCAGGCCATCGGTCGAGCTCACTGTGGTCGATCGGCACCAGGTTCTGCTGGGCTTGTCCCAGCGACAGCGTCACCAGCTGCCACCAGGCGTACGTCCCGGGGGAGTAGGGCAACAGCCATGTGCGTGGCGGCTGTCGTGCTGTCACGGTGGTGAGGCTGTGCAGCGTGTGCGAGACCCGCTTGGGTCGACCTGTGCTACCGCTAGTCGTGAGCCACAGCCGACCGGGCTGCCCCACGGAGTCGGCGACACGCTCGACGCGCCCGTCGACGAGGATCGAGAAGCCTTCGCTCGCCAGGTCGTCCCGCATCACCTCGTCCGCGCGAGACGGTGTGGTGAGCAGCAGCTCGGTGTTGTCTCGCACGGCTGCCCACACGTGAGCGAGGGCGGCCGACTGATCGTCGGTAAGGGCGACACACCGATCGGGCAGAGCGGGGGCGTCCAACTCGTGCCATGCCACCCAGTGGTCGTCGAGCCAGAGCTGGCTGTCGGTGGATGTCGGCGTCTGGTGGGTCACGCCGACTGGAGCTGGTGCAAGAAGTCCAACACGTCGCCCACGGTGAAGATCTGGCGGAGCCCGGGTGCGTCGAAGTTCAGCTCCTGCCCGAGCTCGTCCTCCACACGCAACGCAAGCTCGGAGAAGTCCAAGGATCGAAACCCGATGTCTCGAAGTGGTGTCGCCTCGCCCTCGGGCAGACTCTTGCCCTGGTTCGCCATCACGTCGGCCATCTGCTCGCGAAGCTGTGCTCTTGTCAACACGCACGTACTCCAGTCGTCGGTGAGGCACTAACAGCGTAGATGAGCCTAGCCTGGGGTAGATCCAGGACGGCTGAAGGGACGGACGATGTTGCGGCTTGCCGAGCGCGACGACCTCGAGCGCATCCGAGAGTGGCGCAACCACCCGGACGTGCGGGCGGCCAGCTTCACGACCCATGAGATCGGCCGTGATGAGCATCTCTCGTGGTGGGCATCGGTCAAGGCAAACCCAGCCCGAACGGTGCTCGTGTACGAGCGTTTCGGCGTCCCTTCGGGCGTCGTCACGTTCAATTGGAACTCCCCCGGCGTGGCGGAGTGGGGGTTCTACCTCGATGTGTCAGGGCTGGACGAGCGAGGCGAGATCCTGCCCGCCTGGTTGGAGGTGGAACGTGAGGCCGTTGGCTACGCGTTCGACGCCTTGGATGCCTCATCGTTGGTCGGACACGTTATCGGGACGAATGAGGCGGTCATGCGCCTTCACCGCCGCCACGGCTTTCGTGAAGTCGGGCGCCGCGTCGCGACGGTCGACGGTCGGGAGGTCGAGGTGGTCAACATCGCGATGGAGCGCGACGACCGTCGCACAGCGAGGAAGCGATCGTGACCGAGCCAGCAGTCTTCATCGGTGATCGGCGTGTGGCGGCTGACTCAGAGCCGTACGTGGTGGCGGAGATGTCGGGCAATCACAACGGGTCGTTGGAGCGAGCGCGGCGCATCGTCGTCGAGTCCGCCCGCGCCGGTGCCCACGCCGTGAAGCTGCAGACCTACACAGCCGACACGATGACCGTGGATATCGACAGTCCACGATTCCGGTTGTCGGGAGGACACGAGCTCTGGGGAGGCCGCAACCTCTACTCGCTGTACGAAGAGGCGCAAACGCCGTGGGAGTGGCACGCCGACCTCTTCGCCGTTGGTAGGGAAGTGGGTGTCACCGTCTTCTCCAGTCCGTTCGATGCGACGGCTGTGGACTTGCTCGAGCACTTGGGCTGCCCGGTCTACAAGATTGCCTCATCGGAGATCACCGATCTGCCACTGATCCGGCTTGCAGCCTCGACAGGCAAGCCAGTGATCATCTCGACGGGCATGGCCACAGCCGGCGAGATCGACGCAGCGGTGTCGGCGGCCCGTGGAGCCGGTGACGGCGGGGTCGTCGTCCTGTCTGCGACGACGTCCTACCCGGCACCGGTTGAGTACAGCAATCTTCGTGCTCTGCCGATCCTCTCGGCGGCGTTCGACTGCCCCGTGGGCCTGTCTGACCACACACCTGGCATCGGCGCAGCGGCCGCTGCCGTAGCACTGGGCGGGTGCATGATCGAGAAGCATGTGACTGTGGACCGCGCCGACGGGGGAGTCGACGCGGAGTTCTCGCTGGAGCCGGACGAGCTGAGCGACCTCGTGGTCGAGACACGGCGGGCGTGGGCTTCGCTAGGCGAGCCCCGTATCGGACCGCGAAGCGTCGAGGCCGAGGGCCTGCGCTTCCGGCGCTCGTTGTTCGTCGTCGAGGACGTCGCTGCAGGCGATCCTGTGACGCGGGCCAACGTTCGAGCCATTCGACCGGCTGGCGGGCTGGCCCCGGATGCCCTCACAGTTGTCGTCGGGCGAGTATTCGCGCGCGACGTGCCACGAGGAACGCCGTTGACGTGGGACCTCGTCTAGCCGACGTCTAGCCGTTGTTCGCCCGCCCTTCCGGCTGCTCCGACAGGTGGCCGCGTAGCCGTCGGTACACGCCGAGCGCGGCGTTGACGGACGTGGACCGATCACCGGCTGCCACCACCCTCTGCTTGGCACGGTGTATGCGGTGCGCCGCTGGGTGGCGGCGCCACAGATCAGCCTCCTGCTCGACCAGAGCCTGCTGGTGGCGAGCCTCGGAAGCCTGCGCTTTCGCCTCGTGGTGAGCCCGGAGCTCCTGCTGGGCGGCACGATGACGGTCGCGCATCTGGGCCATCTGGACAACCGAGCCGGTCACAGCGTCCAGTGCGACCTCGAGTACCTCGCGGGGAGCGACGCCGGTCTCACCCACAGTGCCGAGACCCGGCGAGGGCAGGTCACCGATGACGTCGCAGCCGAGGGTAGGCAGGGCGTCGGCGATGCTCGATGCCTCAAGCCTCACTCGCTCAGCAAGGTCGCTGGGGAGGGAGGGACGGGCCTGGTCCCCCAACGGGTTGAGGACCTGGTTGGCCAGCACATCGCGCACAATTCCTGTGCGATGCCACCGCGGCAGGTCGTCGGGAAGGCGATCGTTCACTTCGCGCAGCACCTCTGCAGCAGCCAGCCCCAGCGATGGATTCGACGCCGCGGTCAGATCGGTCGCGGCGTCCGGCTCGACTCCCACGACGTCGGCAAGGCGTCTCCACAGCTCATCGCGCGGCGCGTCTCGCGGCGGCATCACGATCACGTGGATCCGGTCTGGCGGAACCGACTGGGACCAACGCCCCACGACGGACCGCGGATCGTGCACGGCCCAGAACCAGCGGCCCGGCCAATCCTCGGGTGCGTCAAACACTCGACGCACCCACTGTTCATACGTCAGCGTCGACCCGTGCTTGACGTTCTCCTGCCACTCCGACGGCAGCAACCCAGGAAGGTCCCTGACCGCGTAGATGACATGTACCTCGCGCGACGACAACGAGTCGACGGCTCGCTCGATGCGACCTGGCGCGAGTGCTGCCAGATGTTCGTCGGACAGGACGACGACGTCGGACGCCGACAAGGTCGCCCGCTGGACCATCCGGTGCCAGGCACCATCCCAGTCACGTCCGGGGTCGTCGGGATCGAACGGGATGCCACGTAGGTCCTTGCCGGCGCGGTAGTGCTGCCCCTGGTCGTCGCCCAGCATGTGGACCCCATGCTCGAGCAGGTTCTCGCGGTTGTTCCACAAGACGCCCTGCAAGAACGTGCTCCCGGTCTTCGGGGCGCCGATGTGCAGGTAGGCCCGGCGGGCGGGGGCGTTCTCGCTCACGCAACCCAGCCGGCGATGGTGTCGGCCACTCCGCGCTTCGCTGCCACGATCTCGGCGAAGCGGCCCTCGAAGGGGTTGCGGGTGGGGTGGCCGGAGGGCATCGACTCGGCGCTCGGCGTGCACAGCGCCCAGCCACTCCCCATCTCGATCAGGGAACGATGCTGGCTCGCGATCGTAGGGCTGCCCTCCAACGCCACCCCCCACGCGCCGGCGGCGGCAGCCATCAGGTGGGAGTGGAAGCGGGTGGTGACCCAACGCTGGTTGGCGGCCAGTGGCAGACCCTCCCGCCAGAGCAGCTCGAACGGCTTGACCGTGACGTGCGGCAGGTGTGGCTGCAAGAACTCCAGAGCGGCGACGTCCTTGGGTGGCAGCGACTCCAGCAGCAGCACCTCGTCCTGGTCTGCCCCCCATTCCTGGAGCAGCCGCACAGCCTGTGCGGCGAGGCTCTCAAGCGGCACGTCCAGCAGGTCGGACTGGATCTCCACGACTGTCCGGGTGCGCGTGCGTCTGTCGATCGGCTGGCGCTGGAGGTCCAGGAATGCGTCGTCCCCGGTCTGTGTGACGGTTGGCACCGCCTGGGCGAGTACCTCGCGCGACTCGGCGTCGCGCACGTCGACGAGGTCGAAGCCGCTCAGCACCTCGCCCACAGCAGCACGGCCGTCGGCCGTCACGGGCATCAGGTCGGCGCCCGTGACCGCGGTGCGCGCCCCCGAACGCTCGGCAATGCGTGCCGCCGCGCCGAGCAGGGCGAGGTGCCGGGGCCAGATGGCGTTGATGTAGGCGCCGCCCAGCACGTGGACGACATCGGCGCGCAGCGCCGCGCTGATGCCCGAGGCCTCGCGGGGCAGCCGTCCCGGTTCGTCCAGCACGGTGGCGCCGAACGCGACACATTCGTCCGGCGCGTCACTCGGCGCGTTCCAGCACGCGTGGAACAGCGTGTCCACGCAGCGCAGGTGCGGGTGGGCACCGCCGTGCAGAACGGCCGTCTGGCCCGGGCGTGGGCTGTCCAGCCAGATCTCGGCATCCGGCAGGCGATCGGCGTAGTAGCGCAGCCACGAGGCGGTGATCACCTCGTCGCCGTAGTGCGGGTTGCCCGCGGTGCCGATCAAGTAGACGATCGGCCGTTCGCCCGTCGCTGGCATCGGCTCTCCTCTCCGCCCCTCGGCGGTGTCTCGTGTTCAGGCTGTCAGGTCGGCCATCGAAGAGATCGCTGCCTGCAGGCGGGCACCGGGCTCCCCGATGGCCGGTTGCCAGTGAGTGCCCAGAGCTGCTGCCAGGCCGGACGCGGCAGACTCGGCGGCGGGCACAAGGTCCGCTATCGCGAAGCCCTCGGTACGAGACGTGGAGTTCGGGAGGTGCTCTCGTGGCCGGGGGCGCAGATCGTCCATTGACCCCACCACGACGGGCCCGAGGCGCTGAACCTTGGTGATCAGGCGCTCCGTTCTCTGGGCGACCCAGGGCGTCAGGTCGTCGGGAAACACAACAGCCGGCTCCATGGGCTTGCGGGCCGCCATGACGCCCTTGCACAGCACTCTGCGAAAGGTGGGGCTGATGGTGACAGCCCCACGTGAGGAGGCCTCAAGATTCACCCGCCTTGCGACCTCCAATGACTCTGCCCCCAATGACTCGTTGCTCAACGGTGGGATCGGGTACTTCGTCGCGTCGAAACCGGCCGCGACGCCGAACCGGTGCCAAAGCTCGGTGGGGCTACTGCCCGGGCGAGGGAATGTCACCAGCGTCACCTGGCTGGTCGGAAGGTCCTGCAACCAGCGGTGCAGAACCCGCTGCCAGTTGTGCTTGCGCCAGAAGTGCTTGGTCGCGTCAGTGAACTGTCCGACTGGTCGCATGATGTCGTCGGCGTACTCGCGCAGCGTCCACGTGCGGCGGCTCGACTGCAGCGACTCCTGCCACTGAGCGGGAATGGCGTAGGTCAGGTCTCGTGCCGTGTAGACGACCCGTACCTGCTTCGGGTCGAACGAGCGGATCGCTGCCCCCACCACCGCGGGACGAGCCGTCGACAGGAACTCCATCGAGAACACCGCCAGCGGACCGTCCCATCGGCGGCAGTCGTCCGCGATGCGGTCCCAGGTGTCGGCGGTTCTGGCGGTGACCGGAGCCTCAGGCATGGATCGCGCAGCCAGGTCACGGACTGCGTGCACCTGCTCTGGCCACGTCTTGCCGGGGAACAGGATGCCGTCGTCAGCGAGGGTTGAGCGGTTCAGCGACAGGGCGCTCTGGATGAACGAGGTCCCGGTCTTGAAGGCGCCGATATGCAGCACGACCTCCGCTCTCGCCACCACTCCACCCTAGGCGACGACGTCTGCTGGCTCAGGTACCCTAAAGGCGATGTCCGTTGTGCGTCTTGAGGTGTGCGAGTGCCGCTGATAGTGCTCCACATCGGCGCGTTCAAGACCGGGACCTCGTTCATCCAGCACACGTTGGCAGCCAATCGGGAAGCGCTGCGAGAAGATGGTGTCCTGTATCCCGGAGCAGGCAAGGGCTCGCACTTCTCCGCAGTCCGGGAGTTCGTTCGCGCACCGCGAGCGTCGGACGACGGCACGTCATCGTGGTCTGAGCTGGTCGAGCAGTGCGTGAGATGGGACGGCCACACAGCGATCCTGTCGGCGGAGAACCTCAGCCTCATGCGAGGTGGCATGTTGGCCGCGGTGACGAGCGGCTTCGGTGACAGCCCGGTCCGAGTCGTGTACGGGGCTCGTGACCTTGTACGCACGGTGCCGTCGCAATGGCAGACGACAATCCGAAATGGTGACGGCAACGCGCCCTCGTATGCTGACTACATCGCCGATCTTCGCCAAGGCCCTGGGGCCAGTGGCGCGGCGACCCTGTTCTGGAAGACCCACGACTGGCCTGAGGTCTTGCGCTCGTGGGGAGAACGCTTCGGGTCCGGCCGCGTGGCGCTCCTGACGGTTCCGCCCTCCGGGTCTGCAGCGTCCACGCTGTGGGACCGGTTCGGAGCCGCAGCCGGTTTCGACGCGGCCCCGTACCCGCTGGCGACGATGCGCAACTCGTCGCTGGGAGCGTCGTCAGCAGAAGTCATCCGGCGCGTCAGCACGGGCATGGCTCCGAGTCATGACGACGACATCGACCCGATCGCACGAAACCGAGTGATCCGACGGCTCGCTCGGCGTGTGCTGTCGCAGCGCAGCGCGCTGGAGCAGCGGGTTCTCTTTCCGCTCGACGCAGCAGCCTGGGCCGAAGAGCGCACCGACGAGATGCTGGACGAGGTGGCCTCGCTCGCGCCCCAGGTTCACGGCAACCTGGAGGAGTTGCAGCCCGTGGTGCCGGCAGCCATACCAGTGGGCGCCACGCCGAGCCCGGAGTCGTTGCCTGTCAATGACCTGCTCGACGCGGCTACGTACGGCTTGGAGCGATGGGGAGGCCGAGCACGTGTCGAGGCCATTCGGAACGACGCGGGCGACCCACAGACAATGCTCGACCTTACTGTGGGCGCGCTCGTCGATGTGCTGGAGGCCAGGGCCCTCGGCTGACGTCCCCAAGACCGCACGAGCCGGCTCGCAACGCCGGGGACCGGTCGGAGGCAGTTCGAGGCTGCATGCGTGAAAGAGTGGATAGCCATGCGGGCGCTACTCCACATCGGCACGGAGAAGACGGGCACGACGTCAATCCAGCGGTTCCTGCGCACGAACCGCCAGGTGTTGCGCCTTCAAGGCTTCGCCACCTCCCGCGAGCTGGGCGGGAAGAGCCAAGTGGCGCTCGCCGTTGCCGCACTCCCCGACGAACCCCGAAGGCGGCTTCATCGTCGTCTGGGGTTGGGCACGACTGAGGACGTCCAGGCGTTTCGACACGACCGGCGACAGGCGCTCGCCCGCGAGCTGGCGGGGAAGGACGGGAGTCTGCTGCTCAGCTGCGAGCAGCTGTCGACGTTGCCAACGAGTGAAACCTCGGTGCGCCGGCTGGTCTCGTGGTTGGGCGATCTCGTGGACGAGGTCCAGGCTGTCGTCTATCTGCGGCGCCAGGACTCGCTGCTGCTGGCTTCGTACTCGCAGTCGCTCAAGCTGGGACGTACCGAGCCATTGACCATCCCGGACGAGTCCGTGGCCGGTCCCGGCTCCAAGTACGACTACTGGGCGCTGGTCAGCCGGTGGGCGACTGTGCTCGGTAAGCACAGCGTGCAAGTGAGGGTCTTCGAGCCAGAGATGTTGGTCGAAGGGGACGTCGTCAAGGACTACATGCAAGTCGTCGGAATCACCCCCGGCCCCGAGCTGAGCTTGCCGGACCGCCGCAACCCCAGTCTGGATGCCGAGGGCGCCGAGTTCTTGCGGCTGATCAACCAGCACCTGCCGGCGAAGACCGACGGGCCCGATCCGCTACGCGGCGATGTCTCGCCGGCCGTCACACTCGCTGCACACTCGGGTCCTTCGCTCACGCTCGATCCGGCCACCGCTCGCCATTTCGTGTCGAGGTTCGAGGCCGGCAACGCGGAGATTGCCCGACAGTTCTTGGGGTGGACGGACTCGCCCCTGTTCCGGCAGGACTACCGGCACCTGGACGAGCCGTTCGCGGGCCTGACGGTGGAAAGGGCTGTCGAGATCAGCGCATGGTTGTGGACCGAACAGCAGCGGAAGCACCTACTGGAACAGCGGACCGCCAACGACACCTCCCGCGCCTAGTCCGCCTACCGAGCGTCACGGAGTGATCGTGAACGCCCCGTTCTGGGTGAGCTCCACCACCTGGCCGCGCAGTTCAGTCGTTGATATCCCAGGCGTTCGGGGAAGGTAGACGACGTCGCAGAGGTCGCCCAGGTCGTCAAAGGTTCCCTCCCAGTCGTTGCCCATCACGAGCACATCGACGCCATGGCGGCGGATGTCGTCGCGTTTCTGGTCCCAGCCTGCCTCGGCGATGATCTGATCCACGCAACGAAGGGCACCAACGATCGCCGCTCGATCCGCGAACGGCACGGCAGTTCTCTTGCCTTTGGCTGCGTTGAACTCGTCCGTGGAGACGCCGACCACCAGGGTGTCGCAGAGCGCCTTGGCGCGCTCGATGATGCGCAGGTGACCGATGTGGAAGAGGTCGAACGTGCCGTAGGTGATGCCAACTGTCACGTCACGCCTCCTCCGCTCATCGGCGCCGCCGCAGGTCGACTGCCGGGGCGATGGCTCCAAGGGTAACGCCGGGCCAGCCCTGCAGCCCGCAACTGCACCCTCGCTCGTCGTGCCGCTCGCGCCCGTCGGCAGCCCCGGGCCGTCCTGAGCGACGACCTACACTCGATGCGGTGAGATCAGAAACCGTCCGACGCAACCGTCTGGTTGCGGTCACGGCTGCCGCGCTGGTGCTACCCCTGGCCGGTCTGCCAGCCCAGGCGAGTGACTCCGCCGCACCCACCGATAGCGAGGCTGACGTCGTCGTGGCGGTGGAGGTGGACACCACTGCCACGGACGCCGAGGTTGACGACCTTGCCGACACGGCGACCGGGCTCGCCGAGCAGGTTGGCGGGGAGGTGCGACTGTCGGACGAGGACGGCGGCCAGATCGTGTCGGTCGCCGTGCCCGAGTCGCAGGTCGACGCCGTGTCGGCCGAGCTGGCTGACACAGCCGCTGCTGAGGATGTGGCGCCGGCGGCGCAGTTCAGTCTGATGCGCAAGCCGCGCGACCCGCAGTACCGGCGGCAGTCGACATACCTGCGCCAGATTGGCGTGCAACGCGCATGGAACCGCACCCGCGGCTCGGCCGGGGTGACGATCGCGGTCATCGACTCTGGAGTCGCCACCCGGCATCCCGATCTCCGCGGCAAGGTCGTCGGCCGGTACAACGCCGTCAACGGGGGACGGTCGGTCGTCGACCGGATCGGGCACGGGACGGCGGTGGCGAGCATCGCAGCGGCCCAGACAAGCAACCGCAAGGGAATCGCCGGCGTCGGCTGGCGCACCTCGATCCTGGCGGTCAAGGTGAGCGACGCCAAGGGCGGCATCTGGGGCGACGCCGTCGCCCAGGGAATTCGCTGGGCCACCCGTCGCGGGGCGGACGTGATCAACCTCAGCCTCGGTTCGGCGCAGAACGACTCCTTCGTCCGCTCGGCCGTGTCGTTCGCCGTCAAGCGGGGGGTCGTCGTCGTGGCAGCGGTCAGCAACGATGCGTCGACGACGCCGATCTACCCGGCTGCGTACCCCGGCGTACTGTCCGTGGGCGCCACGAACGGACCACGTCTGGCGTCGTTCTCCGACCCCACGGGCGACGTGGCAGCGCCCGGTGTCCGACTACGAGCAGCAGTGCCCGGTGGGTACGCCCGGGTCGACGGAACGAGCTTCGCCACCGCGCTGGTGTCCGGGCAGGCCGCCCTCGTCCGGGCGGTCAAGCCACGGATGTCCAGCAAGCGAGTGGTCGCGATGATCACGAGGACGACCCGATCGGTGGGGTCGGGAGCGACCGAGGCGGAGCGCGTGCACGTCTTCGACGCGGTCATCCGCGCCAGGGGAGTCGCGCGCGCACCCAGAAAGGTGTCGGTGACGCCGCGGTCACGGTCACTGGTCGTGACGTGGGCGGCCCCCGCGGTGCAGGGTCGCCAGCCCGTCTCTGCCTACCGCGTCCACATGCGCGCCGTGGGTCGGACGTGGCAGCGGATTGCGACCGTGAGCAGCGAGCAGACGCGGGTCGTCATCCGGCGGCTGGCCCCCAACCGCCGCTACGACGTCCGCGTCACGGCCGTCAACCCGCTCGGCGCGGGTGTCCCGCGGTCGGTCCAGGGCAGCCGCCCGCTCGGGTAGCGCAGGTCAGACCCGGCCGAACGAGACCGATCCGGTCCACGCGTGGTTCTTGCCCACTGGCCGACCCGGGCGCGATGACTCCCACCACATGTTGCCGCCGGCGTAGATGGCCACGTGGCTCACGTACGAGCCACTGTGCACGAAGACGAGGTCGCCGGGGCGCACGTTCGCGCGGCTGACCCGCTTGGTGACTCCGCGCTGTTGGGCAGCGGTGCGCGGGAGGTTGACGCCGACCTTGGCGAACACGTAGCGGGTGTAGCCCGAGCAGTCGAACGCCCCGGGCCCGTTGCCGCCGTAAGCGTACGGCTTGCCAGCGTGTCGTGCGGCCTCGTTGAGGACGGCCTGGCTACGGCCCGTGCTTCGTGCGGGCGGGCTCACTGCCGCCGCACGCTTTTGCGGGCCTCGAACCTGCGCCTGGCTGAGTACGGCACCCCGAGAGCCCGCCAGGTCGCGCGCGTGACTTTGCCACCGTCGGAACGCATGCCCTGCTGGCGTTCGAATCGAACGATCTTCCGCTTCAGAGGCTTGTTGAACTTGGCGTGCTTCCCGCGCATCCCCATCTCACGCTTGAGGTACTTCACGGCTGTGTCGCGCTCACCGATCTTCAAGGTCGGGTGGGACTGGATGGCCTGCTTCATCGTCACCGAACCCGACGGCGCGGCTTGGGCGGGCACGGCTGTCATGCCGAGGCCAAGCGCGACGGCAGCGGCAACCGCAACGGCCAGGACACGCCTCAGGCGGCCGGGGGAAGGCTGCGTGTTCAGGGCGGGGAGTTGTGTCAAGTTGATGCTCCAGCCACAGGTCATTCCTGTCCCCGCCTCCGGTCCTGGTCCCCACGCGCGAGCGGGTGTCGGCAACCGCGTGATGTCCCGTCCAGGTCGGACGGAGCAACCAAGGTCACAGAATGGGTACGGAGATGTCAAGTTTCGGTAACGAAGGCCAGGGGCCATGCGCCGAACTCGTGGTCAAGGAGGCGAGCGACGCTGGATGGGGCAAGCGTCCACCACGAACGAGAAGATGTTTGTGGAGTGCTGCATCCAAATCGCGCGGCTATGGAGAACAATCAGTGGACGTGCCGGCCCGCGGTACAGACCCACCAGGAGGAAGCATGAAGATCCGCAAAGCGATTGTTGCTGGGGCAACAGCCGTAACCATGGTCGTCGCGCCAGCAGTGGCTCTGGCGCCGAGCGCACAGGCGACGCCTGTGTCGTTGGCCGAGGTTCTGGCCGCCGACGCGAAGAAGAACGGCCAGCCGTCGTTCGACAAGAACAAGAAGGACTTCGACATCCTCTATGGGGCGGTGGGCGCGGTGCTCGCAGCGAAGCCGGACTCCGCGGTGGCAGTCCTGGCCGACCCGACGGTGCGCCTCACCGCGTTCATCCCGAACGACGGGGCGTTCGCGCGGACCGCCGGCGAGCTCGGCATCACGGCCAAGAAGGAGAAGCGGCTACTCAACAAGCTGGCGAGAACACTCGGCGTCGACGGAGTTGAGGACGTCCTGCTGTACCACGTCACGCTGAAGAAGCTCAACTCCAAGAAGGTCGTCGCGGCTGACCAGACCTCTCTGACGATGGCCAACGGCGGCGCCGTCAAGATCAACATCCGCGACAACGGCAACCTCAAGCTCCGTGCATCCGGTCCTGCGACCAACCCGCGGGTCATTGCGGTGGATGTCAACAAGAAGAAGGGCAACAAGCAGATCGCCCACGTGATCAACAAGGTTCTGCTTCCGTAATACGGGCGCGTGAGTGAGGGGGCCGGCAGTTGCCGGCCCCCTCACTGGCACCCGCAGACGGCTGTCGACCGAGACGGTCAGCTGAGAGTCAGGTACGACGAGTTGGTGCCCAGGGCGCTGCGTACCCGGGAGTCCCCCGAGACGGTCACGCTGCCGCGGCTGCCCTCCAGAACCATCGTGAGTACGCGACCACCCCAGTCGCCGAGTCCTTCTCGGCTGGTGACGCGGATGCGCGACAGCCGTCCGATCTGCGGGAACGCACGTTCCAGGGTCGCGGCGCTCACCGAGTCGGTCCAGTTCAGCCGGCTGTTCGCGGTGGCAGCGGCGTCCCACGGGTCACGCTTGCGAGTGAGGTACGGCTGCGAGCCCGTCGAGGTGATGCCGCCGTTGGACGAGGAGAACTGAGTGAAAGCCGGACGACCTCCGTAGCGAAGGTGCACGCCGGCCGTCGCCGATATCGCCGCGTCGGCGCTGCTCGCCTCGTAGTTGCGCACCACCCGCCACGACGCGTCGTACAGCCGCGCCCCCGGATACACTTGGCTGGCGGTGGTGTCGTAGACGTCGAAGTACCCGCCTCGGTCCTGCATCTCACGCATGGCGTACGTCCGCGCGGCCACGGCCTGGGCGCGTAGCGCCTCCTGCGGCCACGACGAAGGCATCTCGTTCGGCACGACCGAGCGCAGGTACGACTCCATCGGCACAGCGTTGACGGCCCGCACTGATCCACCGGAGCGATGGGCCTCCAAGGAGCCTCGGTAGGCCTTGCGCTCGAAGCCAGATCCGGTGCGGCGGGAGACATCGATGATGCCGTCGGCCGGACGGAAGACGACCGGCCGGTCGCCGTTGACCTTGGAGGCCGACCGCCACGTCCGCCAGCCCTGCCCGCAGAGGGACTGGATCGCAAGGTCGGATCCTGTGGCGCGGGCCCGCCACCAGGGGGCAGTGCAGCCGCCCGGTGCAGCCGGCAGCGTCTTGGTGACGGTGACCCCGTCTGACCGGGTCCACGTCGCCTTGAGGCCGGCCTCGGAGCGAGCGATGACGTCGCTTCCGGTGTCGGCGGTCAGAAGCACCTTCACTGTCGGATTCGCCGAGGTCGTGGAGCGTGAGGTCCCCGGGTAGTAGGTCTGGGTGATCTGTGGTTCACGGACCCCCTGCACGGCGGCCTGGCGCGCCCCCCACTGGCTCATCCCACGTCCGTGTCCCCAACCGTGACCGCGGATCTGGAAGACCCCGTTCGCCGGGCGGGAGAACACGTCGCTTCCTCGCTGGGCTGAGGGCGGCGCCGGGGCGGGCGGAGGGGAGGTGGAGGCGACCGGCTTCACCGCCGCTGCCTGCTTGACGACCCTGACCCTCACTACCTGGCTGACCAGTCGCGGGTTGCCGCGCACGATGACCTTGAACTTGTACAGCCGCGGCTTCTTGGGAGCGACTCTGAACGCCTTGGTGCCAGCGGCGTCCAATGTCTTCGTGCGGGCCTTCTTCCACTTCTGGCCGGGCACCCGGCGCTTGAGAACCACTGTTGCGCCGTCGCGGACGCCGGTGGTGGCGACCGACAGCCGTGTCGCGGAGCCCTTGGCCAGGCGGTTGGACGGCACGGTCACCGTCAGGGAGGGCTTGGCTGCAGGAGCAGCCGGAGCGGGAGGTGGTGGTGAGCTTGTGGTCGGTGCCGCCGTCATGTACCCCGCGGTCGCGGTGCGGATCTGCGGCAGCTTCGCGTACAGCCTGTCGCCGGGGCACGCGGTGGCGTAGGTGTCGCGGTGCCCCGAGATCGCGTTCACGCGCGTCCCGTCCAGGTTGACTCGCGACGACGGGTCGACGCCGTGCATGTCGAACTTCCATGCGAACAGCCGGGCGTAGGCGTCCAGGGTCGCCCCGGTCGGCTCGGTGTCGGTGTAGGTCCCGATCGTGGAGGCGGCGAATGCGTCGTCGTTGTGGCCGTAGGTGTGCGCCCCGGTGACGGGCTTGTCGATGCCGCCGTAGCGGCCCTCCCAGATGCGCCCCCACTTGTCGATCAAGAAGTTGTAGCCCACGTCTCGGTAGCCGCGGCTCTTGACGTGGAACGCGTAGATGCCGCGGATGATCGCCGGCACGTCCTCGGGTCGGTAGTTGTTCGTGTTGACCGTGTGGTGCACGAACCCGGCCTGGATCTGGCCGTACTGCACCGTGCTCCCGCGGAGCCTCTCGTCGGCACCCCAGTCGGAACGGGTGTAGATCCTCGGTTGGTTCGCGGCCTCGGCGCTGCTCGGCGCGGTGCTCCCGGCGGTCGCGTCGGCGGGGGAGACTCCGGGGTCGATCAGGTCGACGCGCAGGTCGTCGACCTCGTCGCCGTCCTCGGTGTCGACCCGCACCTGCACGCCATCAGACTCCGGCACCACCAGCGGCTCGGTGCCGTCGCGCTGCTCGGCTTCCTCGATAGATCCCGGGTCGGGAGCGTGGCCGTCCGAGGACGGCAGGGGGTACCAGTCCGACCAGCCGTCGTCGGAGCGGTAGCGGATCCATGCCTCGAGCTCGTCGACCTGCACGTCCGGGTCGTCCCAAGTGACGGCGACGAGGCGGTAGGGGTCGGTGTCGGTCGGCTCGGTGGTGGCTGCCACCTCGAGGTCGTCCGCGTGGTCGTCGTGCCCAGCGTCCTCGCCGTCCTCGGCGTGGTCGTCGTGCACCTCGTCGGGTATCTCGTCGGGCATGTCGGCGGACGCTGCCGAGGCAGACTCCACCCCATCGAGGTCGACGGTGGCGAGCTCCGGCTCGACCGGCGTCGGCGTCGGAGCCGTGTCGACGGTCGGCAGAGCGAGGAGCGACGCAGCAAGCGCTGGCGCGATGACGAACGAGGGCGCGCGTCGTAGACGGGTGGACAAGTGCCCCATAAGTAAAGCCTCCGGGTCCCTGCACGGGGGAAGAGCGGCATGGACGCGCCGCAGCATGCCCGCCGCGCGGGGGCTGCGTCTAGGCTTGTGAATGAATTACAACCGTGTGACCTGCAGAAACGCAGGTGACAGGAGTGACGGATGTGACGCTCGACCGCGTCAGCGGACGACGAGAACCGCGTCGAGGGCCACCGGGGACCGCGGAGCCGGGGTGCCGGCCGGGTGGCCGACGGCGACCGCTCCGGCGGGCTGCCACCCGCGCGGCAGGTCCAGCTCGGCGCGCACGACGTCGCCGCAGAACAGCGTCGAGGAGACCCACGCCGAGCCGAGCCCTTCGGCGGCCAGCGCCACCATCAGGTTCTGCACGCCGGCCCCGGTCGCCAACCAGAACATCGCCGACTCGGCCGCCGAGCGGCGATCGTCGGGGTAGGCGTGACGCCCCTCGTCCACGAGGCAGGGCACCAGCACGGCGGGCGCCCGACGCAGCAGGTCGCCGCGAGCGACTCGACGAGCCACGGCGCGCCCGTCGAGGCCGTCGCTGCGTAGGTCGTCCTCCCACGCCCGCGCCATGGCGTCCAGCAGACGCGTGCGCCGTGCGGCGTCATCCACAAGCACGAAGCGCCACGGCTTGGTGTGGTGTGGTGCTGGGGCTGTGACCGCCGCGGCGACGGCACGCTCCACGACGCCACGCCGGACGGGTTCGTCGGTGAACTCGCGCACCGTGCGCCTCGCAAGCACCGCCTGAGCCATGGCCTCGGCTGTGCCCAACCGGAAGCGGTCCTCCTCGGCCGCGCGCACCAGCGCTGCCGCCCCGGGGCCGTCCTCGCCGCGCGGACGCACCAGGTGGCCGAGCCCCCGCACCACCACCGCGGCCACCCCATCGGCCTTGCCGGCCACCAGGTCGGCAGCCCCGGTGATCTCGTCGGCCACGGCGCCCACCGTCACGTCGAGGCGGTTCCCGTACCCGTCGAGAGTCCCGCGGCGGTCGTCGAGCACCGTCAGCCCCGCCGCTCCCACGGCCAGGTCGGTCTGGCCCACGCGCCACGCCCGCCCCATCGTGTCGCTGAGCACGACGGCCACGTTCGCCCCAGTCGTCCGCACGAGCGCCGCACGCAGCCGGGCAGCGGAGCCGTCGGGATCCTCCGGCAGCAGCACGAGGCTGCCGGGCTCGGTGTTGGATGCGTCCACGCCCGCGGCGGCCAGCACGAACCCGTGCCGGGTCTCGGCGATGACCGTCCGACCCGCCGGCCCCTGCCACGACGACACGACCCGCCGCGTCTCGGCGTCGATCACATCGTCACGGTCCGCACCGACCACGACGCGCCCTTCGGCCTTGCTCACCACCTTGCTCGACACGACGAGCACGTCGTCGTCGCGCAGCCCGGGCCCGCCGTGCGCGGTGGCGGCGTCCACCAGCAGCCCAGCCAGGTCGTCCCCGGGCCGCACACGCGGGACGCCGCGCACCGGCAGGCACTGCACCTCAGACTCGCAGCGACAACGCCAGGTCGAGCGCCTCGGCCGCGATCGCCCGCGTGGTCGCGGCGTCACTCATCAGCAGCGGGACGGCCCGGGCCGCCACGCCCACGCCGTCGAGGTCACCCAAGACCGCAGCGTCGGAGGAGTCGACGAGCCAGCCGTCGAGCACATCGGCGTACAGCCCGGCGACCGCCAGCGCCGAGGTCGCCACCCCGATCGCGGCAAGGCACGCGTCGGCCATGCCGCGCACGGGTGCGCCGCCGATGATCGGCGACACACCGACGACGGGGGCGGACGCGGCTGCCAGGGCGGCGCGCACGCCGGGCACCGAGAGAATCGGCCCGATGCTCACTACCGGGTTCGACGGGGGCAGCAGCACCACGTCGGCCTGCTCGATTGCCGCGACCACCCCCGGTGCCGGCGTCGCGGACTCGATGCCGACCAGCGCGATCTGCTCGGCCGGTAGCGCGGCGCGGTAGCGCACCCACCACTCCTGAAAGTGCATGGCTCGGCGTCCGGTCTCGGGGTCGAGCGCGACCACGTGCGTCTCCACGCGGTCGTCGCTCATCGGCAGCAGCCGAACCTCGACGGGCAGGTCGGCGAGCCAGCGCCGACACAGCGCCGCCGTCACCTGCGACAACGGGTACCCCAGCAGCATCTGGGTGCGCACGACGTGGGTGGCGACGTCGCGGTCGCCGAGGGTGAACCAGTCAGGTCCGACGCCGTAGGCGCGCAGCTCGTCGGAGACGGTGAACGCCTCGTCCGCGCGACCCCAACCCTGGTCGGGGTGCACGCCCCCGCCGAGGGTGTACATGACGGTGTCGAGGTCGGGGCTGATGTGCATCCCATGCAGCAGCACGTCGTCGGCGGTGTTGCCGATGACGGTGACCTGCGCGTCCGGGTGCGACTCGCCGAGGGCGGCGAGCAGGCCGGTCAAGAAGCGGGCGGCGCCGATGCCGCCGGCGAGGGCAGTGACTCTCAGGGCGGGCACGAGGAACGACGCTACGTGGGCGCGCCGCGAGTTGTCGCGTTCGCCCTGGTTACGCTGCTCCGGTGCGAGAGGAGTCGGTCGAGGTCCCCGACGTGACGGTGGTGCTGCCCTGCTACAACGAGCAGGACCACGTCGCGCTGGAGGTCGAGCGCATCTGCCTGGCCCTGGACGACAGCCCCTTCAGCTATGAGCTGGTCGCGATCGACGACAAGTCGACCGACGCGACGCTGCAACGGCTGCACGAGCTCGAACCGAAGTTTCCGCACCTGACAGTCGTGCCGTTCCTCACCAACGGCGGCTCCGGAACCGTCCGGCGCATCGGTTCGACCAACGCCCGTGGCGACATCGTGGTGTGGACCGACGCCGACATGACCTACCCGAACGAGCGGATCCCTGAGCTCGTGGCCTTCTTGCGCGACAACCCGGAGTACGACCAGGTCGTCGGGGCCCGCACGTCGGAGCAGGGGACCTACCGATTCCTCCGGGTGCCGGCCAAGTGGACGATCCGCAAGATCGCGGAGTTTCTCAGCGGGGCGTCGATCCCCGATCTCAACTCCGGGCTGCGCGCGTTCCGGGCCGATGTCGCCGCGCCTTACCTGCACCTGCTGCCGGCCGGCTTCTCGTGCGTCACGACGATCACGCTGGCCTTCCTGCAGAACCAGCACCCCGTCGCCTACCTGCCCATCGACTACGCCACCCGGGCCGGCAGCTCGAAGTTCCACCCGTTCGCCGACGCCTACCGCTACATCCTCCAGGTGCTGCGGATGGTGATGTTCTTCAACCCGCTCAAGGTGCTGATGCCCATCGCGCTGGCCCTAACGGTGCTCGGCACGGGCAAGCTGATCTTCGACCAGTTCGAGGAGCCCTTCCGGCTGGCCAACAACACCGTGCTGATCCTGCTGACCGGGCTCATCATCGGGTCGATCGCGCTGCTGGCCGACCTGATCGTCCGGTCCCGTGCGCCCTAGGGGGCGGCTCTCAACGGCGCCGGATCAGCGCCGTGCTCGTGGGGTAGGGCAGGCACGGGGTCGCCCCGCGCAGCACCCGGACGTCCAGCGCGGGGTCGGACACCACGCAGGCGTACTCGTCGCGATCGGCGTTGTCGAGCAGCAGCACGCCGTCGTTCGCCAGCCGTGGCAGGGCCTGGCGGACGCAGGCGACACGGGCCCGTCCGTCGACGACGACGAGGTCGAACTCGCCCGGCACAGTGTCGATCGCCTGCACGTAGTCGCTGAAGTCGAGGCCGTCGTGCCCGCGGCGACGCGAGGGGACGGCAGGAGCCGACGAACGTACGGCTGGAACCAGCATGACCTCGACGTTGGTGAGGTGGGCCAGCATCGGGGTGAGCACCTCGACGAACCCCGCCTCGTGCTCGACGGAGGTCACCTGCGCGGCCCGGGCGGCCAGCCACGCCGTGCTCGCCCCGGCGCCGTACTCGAACACCTGCGCGGGGCGCCCGGCAAGCAGCGCGTTCACCTCGTCGATCGCGGCGTAGCTCCACCACGCGAGGTCGAGGTGCACCATGTCGGCCACGTCGTGGATCGCGAACAGGGTGCGCGCATGGTGGGCGGTGGGGCTCCCGGAACCCTCGAGCCGGTCCAGCAGTCCCGTCCGCTCGGCCCCGCGGCGCGCGAGTCGCCAGGCAGAGACGTACAGGTCGTCGGCTCGCATCGGTGGTCCCTTTCGTCGCTCGCGCAGCAGGGTACGTGCGCCTGCCACGCCGCCGAGGGCGGCGCTCGGTGACATCGGGACGGGGCCTGCTGTGGCGGGTCGCCGGTACCGTCTTCGTGCTGGCCGCGCTCGGCTTCGTGGTGGCGAGCCTGGTCCGCGACGCCGACGAGGTACGGGCCGCGGTGGCCGAGCTGAGCATCTCCACGCTCGTGGCGTCGTTCGCGGCGGCCTTGGTGGGGCTCTGGTGCACCTCGCAGGCCTGGCGGGTGCTGCTGCGCGGGCTCGGGCACCCGGTGCCGGTGCTGGCGGGCGCCGCGGTGTTCTTCGTCTCCCAGCTGGGCAAGTACGTGCCCGGCAGCGTGTGGCCCTACGTGGCCCAAGCCCGCCTCGGCACCGACCTGGGCGTCGCCCCGGCCCGCTCCGCGCAGGCCGGCGTCACGTTCGTGCTGCTGCACCTGCTGACAGGCATGCTGGTCGGCATCCCACGCCTGCTGTTCGGCGCCGACCTCGACGCCCGGTTCGCGTGGGCGCTGCTTCTCGTGCCCGCCGTGCTGGTGCTGGTGCACCCGGCCGTCACCGCTGCACTGGTGCGCCTCGCCGGACGGGTGATGCGCATCGACGTCGTCCCGGCTGCGGCGCCGTGGACGTCGGTCGCAGCCGCCGTCGGCTGGCTGGGTGCGACCTGGGTGTTCTACGGGCTCAGCCTGGCCGCGCTGGTGGCTCCGCTGGCGCCGGTGGACGGCGCCACGTTCGTGCAGCTGACCAGTGCCTACGCGTTGGCGTGGAGCGTCGGGTTCGTGGGGGCCGCCGTCGTGGTCGTCGCCGCACCGGCTGGGCTGGGCTTTCGCGAGGTTGCCCTGCTCACGACGCTGGCCGGAGTGGTCGACACCGGCGCCGCGGCGCTCGTGGTGCTGCTGTCGCGGGTGGTGATGACGCTCGGCGACGTGGCGCTGGCCGCGGTCACGGCCCGGGCAGCGCGGCGCCGGACGCCGTGAGTGGCAGCCGGATCGCGAACCGGCACCCGCTGCCGTGGTTGGCGACGTCGACGGTGCCGCGGTGCGCCGACACGATGCCGGCGACGATGGCCAGGCCGATACCGCCGCCGGCGTCTGGGCCCGGCGTGCGCGCGGACTGACCACGAAATCCCGTCTCGAACACCCGTGCCAGGTCGTCCTCGTCGATGCCGCCGCAGGCGTCCTGCACCGTCAGAACCGCTTCGTCGCCGACCTGCTCGGCATGGATGTTGACGGTGCCGTCGTGCGGCGTGTGCCGGATCGCGTTGACGACGAGGTTCGCCACGGCCCGGGACAGCTCGCGACGGTCGGCGGGCACGGCGAGCGCGACGGCGGAGCCCTCCACCCGCACCCCGTGGCGGCGGGCAAGCGGGTCGGCGTCGGTGACCGACTGTGCGACGAGGTCGGCGAGCGGCACCGCGTCCATGCTCAGCTGCAGCGCCCCGGCCCTGATACGCGACAGCTCGAACAGGTCGTCCACGAGCAGGGCCAGGCGGTCGACCTCGTGGCGGATCTGGCGGTGGTACACCGCCGGGTCGTCGACCATGCCGTCCTCGAGGGCCTCGGCCATGGCCCGCATCCCGGCCAGCGGGGTGCGCAGGTCGTGCGACACCCAGGCGACGAGCTCGCGCCGCGACGCCTCGGCTGCCTGCTCGCGTTCGCGGGCGTCGGCGAGGCGGGTGCCGGCCCGTTCCAGCTCGACGGCGACGGCGCCGAGCTCAGCGGTCACCGGACGAGGGTCGATCACCGGTGCCTGCCCCGAGCCGAGCTGGTGTGCCGCGTGCACGAGGGCCTCGGTGCCCCGCATGACGGCACGACCGAGCACGAGGGCCAGGGCAACCCCGAGCGCGCCGGCGCTCACCGCGACCACGAGCACCACCTGCAGGTCGTGCGCGGACAAGAACATGGCGGCGGCCGCGCCGAGCAGACCGGCGACGACGGCGACCATGGTGACCACGGCCACGGCGGGCACGAGGGTCTGCAACGACCGGCGTCGTCCGCGCCACACCAGCAGGCCGCCGGCAGTCCCGACCACCGCTGTCGCTCCCAGCGCAACCACGGCCACGACGCCGACGTCGGCCCAGGTGAGCTGCTCGGTCATGGCGCAGCGTCCCAGCGGTAGCCCAGACCCCACACCGTCACGAGCCGGCGCGGCTCGGCCGGGGTGGGCTCCACCTTCTCCCGAAGCCGTCGCACGTGCACAGTGACCGTCGACTGGTCGCCGAACGACCATCCCCACACCTGCTCCAGCAGGTCGGCTCGGCTGAACGCCTGGCCTGGGTGCGCCAGCAAGAAGGCCAGCAGGTCGAACTCGCGCGTCGTCAGCGTCAGCGGGTGGCCGGCCAGCGTCGCCTGCCGGGCGACGGGATCGACTGCCAGGTCTCCGTCGAGCAGGGCCGCGCCACGTCGGCCGGTCGCGGGAGCCGGGGCACTGCGTCGCAGCACCGACTGCACCCGCAGCACCAGCTCGCGTGGGCTGAAGGGCTTGGTGATGTAGTCGTCGGCCCCGACCTCGAGGCCGAGCACCCGGTCGGACTCCGCGCCCAGGGCGGTGAGCATGACGATGGGCACGTCTCTCTCCGCGCGCACCGCCCGGCACACCTCCAGTCCGTCCATGCCGGGGAGCATCAGGTCGAGCACCACGATGTCGGGCTCGACGGCACGGGCCACCGTGACCGCCTCCACGCCGTCGGCGACGTGGGTGACGCCGAACCCGCTCTTGGACAGGTACGCCACGACGACGTCGGCAACGGTCAGGTCGTCCTCGACCAGGAGCACCTGCGCTTCGTCGGACACCAACGCGACGCTACGGGTGGTTGCCGGTGCTCGGCGCGCTGGAGAAGACGTCGTCACCGACTCGTAAGCATCCCCGCACACCGGTTCAAAACGGACCTTCTACCAAACCTGCACTTGACGCCAACGGATTTCATCGTTGTAATCACACGCGTGTCGTTCGGGCCCTCCGCGAGGGGCCCGTGCGGAGGCCAGGTAGGAGTCGCCTCACGCAACGGCACGGGGCAGCCGAGGTCGAGCGAAGGAGGAGCCCCGTGAGCGAGTGGCTGGATGTGATGGTCGACGAGGCCGTGGACGAGCTTGCCTGGCAGGAGCGCGCCCTCTGCGCGCAGACTGACCCGGAGGCCTTCTTTCCCGAGAAGGGCGGGTCGACGAGGGAGGCCAAGAAGGTCTGCCTGTCGTGCGAGGTGCGCTCGGACTGCTTGGAGTACGCACTCACCCATGACGAGCGCTTCGGCATCTGGGGTGGGCTCAGCGAGCGCGAACGGCGACGACTGCGTCGCAGCGCCGCAGCGGGATAGGTCGTCGCGCCGCGTAGTGTTCGCCCGGGTCTCCCCGGACCCACGACGCAAACCATGAGCGACGACACCCTGCCTCCGACCCCGACGCCCGCTGAGGCTGACGCCGAGGCGGTTGCGTCGGCTGAGGCTGTGCACGAGATCTACTCCGCGCTCGCGCCGGACAGGCTCGAGGACGAGGCGCACCGTCCGGAGCAGCCGAGCGTCCCCGACGACGTGCTGGACCGGCAGGTCGTCCACGTGCTGCTGGTGGCCCACGACGGGGCACAGTGGCTGCCGCGCACCCTGCGCGCCCTGAGCCGCGTGGACGGACCGGTCGCCTCCGTCCATGCCGTCGACACCGGCAGCATCGACGCCAGCGCCGCTCTGCTGGCCGAGCACCCTCTCGTCACCACGGTGCAGTCGGTGGGCCGCGACGTCGGCTTCCCGCTGGCGGTGGCCGCCGCGGCATCCCAGGTCCCGCGCACCGAGGGGTCGCCGGCCCATCCGGACGCCGCGGAGTGGCTGTGGCTGCTGCACGACGACAGCGCTCCCCACCCCTACGCCCTTCGCTGGCTGCTGAGCACTGCTGTCGAGCACGACGCACCCGTGGTGGGCGCCAAGGCGTTGGACTGGGACGGCCAGCGGCGCCTGGTCGAGCTCGGGGTGAGCATCACCGGGTCGGGTCGGCGCTCCATCGGCCTGGAGCAGATGGAGTACGACCAGGGCCAGCACGACGACCGCCTCGACGTCCTGGCTGTGGGCACGGCCGGCATGCTCGTGCGCCTTGACGTCTGGGACGAGCTGGCCGGTCTCGACCCCCAGATCGATCTGTTTCGTGACGACGTCGACTTCGGCTGGCGGGCCCGCCTGGCCGGTCACCGGGTCGTGGTGGCCCCGCGTGCCGTCGTCGAGCACGTGGCCGCAGCCGGGCACGGGCGCCGCCGCGCCGGCGCCATCCACGAGCGTGCGCCGCTGGTAGACCGACGCAACGCCGCGCACGTGCTGCTCGCCAATGCGAGCACGTGGGCCTTCGTGCCCGTCCTGCTGCGGCTTCTGCTCGGCTCCGCCCTGCGCTCGGTGGGGTTCGTGCTCGGCAAGGTGCCCGGTCTGGCATGGGACGAGGCGGTGGCGATCCGCGGCGCCCTGAGCCCGCGACGCATCCGCCGGGCCCGCCAGTGGCGACGCTCCCAGCCGCGTGGCGGGTCCATCCGCGGGCTTCGACCAACGATGGGCACTCAGCTCAGCCAGGCCATGGAGAATGCCGGAGGGCTGATGGCCGGCACCGGGTCGGGCCAGGACGTGCGGGCCGCGCGTCGGGCGTCCGCGCCGGTGCTCGACTCGGACGACCCCGAGCACGCCCCCCTGCCGGACACCGACGGCTGGCTTGTCCGCGCCGCGGCGGCGCCGGGCGTCTGGGTCGTGCTCGGCGTCGGGGTCGCGACCCTGCTGGCGGTGCGCACGCTGCTGGTGGGCGGACGGCTGGTCGGGGGTGCGCTGCTGCCCGCTCCTGCGGACGCCGGTGACTGGTGGGCGGCCTACCTGGGCTCGTGGCACCCGGTGGGTCTCGGGTCGGCCATCGGGGCACCGCCGTGGCTGGGCGTGGCCTCCGGCTGGGCCGTCCCGCTGCTCGGCAGCGCGTCCGCACTCGTCACGGTCCTGATGCTGGCTGGTGTGCCGCTGGCAACCGCCACGGCGTGGTGGTCGCTGCGCGGGGTGGCCACCTCGTGGCCGGTGCGTGCCTGGGCGTCGCTGACCTACGCCGCTCTGGTGCTGGCTTCGGGAGCCGTCGCAGCCGGACGGCTGGGCACGGTCGTCGCCGCCGTGCTCGCGCCCCCGCTCGCCCGGGCCGTCGTGCGGGCGCTGAGCCCGGCTGCGCCGCTTCGCCTGGCATGGTCTGCCGCGCTTGTGCTGGCGGTCACGACGGCGTTCACCCCGGTGGTCTGGCCGGTCGTCGCGGTGGCAGCCGGGGTGGGCGTGGGCGTCTGGGTGCGCACCCCGGGCGGCCTGGTGCGCTGGGCCGTCGTCGTGCTGACGCCGGCCGCGCTGCTGCTCCCGTGGCTGGGCCAGCTGTGGGCTCGACCGCAGCTGCTGGTCACCGAGCCGGGACTCACCGGACGCGGCGGCGAGCTGTCGCAGCTCGACCTGCCCTCCTGGGCCCCGCCGGTGCTGGCACCGGGCGGTCCGGGCAGCCTGCCCGCCGGGCTGCTGGTCGCGGTCCCCCTACTCGCGCTGGTGGCCCTGGCGCTGCGCCCGAGCCGCATCGGCGCCCTCGGCTGGGTGCTGGCATCGACCGCCGTGGCGGCGGGAGTCGTGACCTCGCGGGTCGAGGTGTCCAGCCCGCTCGGCGAGGGCAGCGCCGCGGGCTGGCCCGGTCCGGCCGTCGTGCTGACCGGGCTCGGCATGCTGGCCGTGGTCGCCGGAAGTGTGCATCTCGATGACATCCGCGCCCACGGACGCGCGGCGGTGGTCGTGCTCGGCGCGCTCGCGATCGGCACCACCGTCGTGGCCGGCGCGGTGGGGCTGAGTCGTGGCTTCGCCGACCCGCTGGAGCGCACCGACCCCAGCCTGCTCCCCGTCTACGTCGCCGACGAGGCCGCCGGACCGCAACGCGTCCGCACGCTCGTCCTGCGCGGCGCCCAGCCGGGCGCGCCGCCCGGCGTGGAGTTCACACTGCTGCACGCCGACTCCCCGCGCATGGGCGAGGCCGCGGTCGCCGACCCGGAGTCGTCCCGCCTCGTCGGCGACGTCGTGGACGACGTGCTTGCCGGACGTGACCCAGCAGCCGGGCGCCTCGCGGCCTACGGGATCAAGTACGTCTATGCCCCCGAACCGGTCGATCCCGTCCTCGCCGAGACCATCGACGCCCAGGCGGGCCTTGTGCGGGCCTCGGCTCCGGACGGTGGTGCCGTGTGGCGCGTCGACGGAACGATCGCCCGGGTGCGGCTGCTCACCGCGGGCGAGTCGCGCCAGCAGCCGGTGGGGGTCGCCGTGCCGTCCGGGCCGATCGACGTCCGAGCGAGCATCGACACACCGACGGCCACTCGCGTGGTGGTGGCCGATCTCGACGACAGCGGGTGGACGGCGACCCTCGACGGCGAGCCCCTGACCCGCTCCGCGGACCCCGAAGGGTTGCTCGCATTCGACCTACCGGCCGGCTCTGGCGAGCTGCGCATCGATCACTACGACACCGGCCGCTCCTGGCTGCTGGCCGGCCAGGGAGTGGCCCTGCTGGCCGTGACGGTGCTTCTGCTGCCGTCCCTGGGTGCCCGGCGTGAGTCCCTGGACGGGAGCCGGCCATGACACATCGGAGGTCGATCGAGCGCCGAGGGCTGTGGTCGGCTCTGCTGGTGCTGCTCGCGGCGGCCCTTGTCGTGGCGCTCGGCGCGCTGGTGCCCGCTCCTGCCGGCCCCGCCGCCACCCCGGCATCAACGACGGAGCTGCTCGCCTCCAGCGTGCAGTTCTGCGCCGGACCAGCCGACGTCGTCGCGTCCGAGGCGCAGCCGCAGGACCCCACCACGGGCATCGAGTCGAGCGTCGACACCGTGGCCGTGCCCGGCCAGGCGCTGGCCGGAGCCGAGGTGGACGGTGATCCGCTGCTCGTGCTCGACGACGCGTCGACCACCGTCCGCGGGCAGAGCCTGGGCGTGGGGACGCTGGCGCCGACGGTCGTGACGGCCACCGGCGAGCTGGCCCCCGGCGTGGCAGCCGAGGTGAGTACGACCGCCCGCGACGTGGGCACGTCCGGGCTGGCCGGTCAGGCCTGTGTGGTCCCTGGCCGCGACTGGTGGTTCGTCGCCGGCTCCGGGCAGGTCGGCCAGCGCGCCACGCTGGTGCTCGGCAACCCGGCGCCGAGCTCGGCGGTGGTCGACGTGACCGTCTGGACCGAGTCCGGCGTGCTGGCGGGCGCCGGGACCAATGACCTTCCTATCCCCGCGGGCGACACGCGAACTGTGTCGCTGGACGCGGTCGCCGCGGGCGCAGAGCGCATCGGGGTGAGCGTGACGGCGTCGATGGGCCAGGTCGGGGCCGCGGTGGGGCTGCGCGATGTCGATGGGGCCGACCCGGTCGGCCTCAGCTGGGTCGCCGCCAGCCAGCCGCCGACCCGGGTCGCCTACGTCCCCGGGGTGCCCGCGTCCGGTGACCGCATACTGCGGCTGCTCAACCCCGGGGAGGACGACGCCCTCGTCGCGCTGCGCGCGCTGGGTGAGCAAGGCACGTTCACTCCCCTCGGGCTCGAAGCCGTCGACGTCCCGGCCGGCCAGGTGGTCGACGTCGACCTCTCCCCGGTGGGTGAGGAGGCCTTCGCCCTGGAGGTGAGCGCGAACGTGCCCGTCGTGTCGTCGGTACTCGTCCGCGAGAGTCCGGGAGGCTCGCTTGCCGACTTCGCGGTGGTCAGCAGCGCCGAGCCGCTGCACGGCCCCGCAGCCACCCGGGTGACCCGCGCGGACAGGCGGGCGACCAGCGTCGTTCTCACCGCTGTCGGTGACCCGATGCAGCCGACACCGCAGGTGACTCCGGACGCAACCCCCGAGGCGACAGCCGAGACCCCGGACGTGACCCCGGACGTGACCCCGGACGCGACCCCCGGGGCGACAGCCACGGCGTCGCCAACCGCCGAGGCCTCACCGCAGCCCCCCTCGACTCAGGTCGTGCTGCGCACCGTCAGCCTTCAGGGCACCGTGCTGGGTGCTGAGGTGGCCACGGTCGCGCGAGGGACGACGGCGACTGTTCCGGTGCAGCTGCCGAACGGTGTGCGCAATGCCTGGGTCGTCGTCGTCCCGATGGAGCCCGGAGTCGTGCTCGCTGCCAGGCAGACGAGTGCGACCGTTCAGGTTCCCGACGCCCTCGACCCCGACACCGAGCGCGACGCCTACTGGTACGACCTCGGGGCGTTGAGGGCGCTGCGCACCACGGTGGAGGTCCCGCCCGTGCTACCGGACCTGACGGCGGGCCTGCCGCGCTGACGAGGCAGCTGCCCGTCGGGGCGGCCTCGACTCGCTACGAGCCGTCCTCGTCGTAGCCGGAGTCGATCTCGGTGGGTTCGAGGCCGAGCAGTTCCGCGACCTGCTCGACGAGCACGTCGAGGACGAGTCGGCGCATGGCGATCTCGCCCGGGGCCCTGGTCTGGATGGGCCGTCGATGCAGCACCACCCGTGCCGGCAGCCCGGCCTCGGCCGCCTCGGTGCGGCCCAGCGGCACCCAGTCGCGCTCCCAGCTCGACAGGTCTGGTACGTCCTCGACCACGAACTGGACGTCAGCAAGCTCGCGGGCCCACTTCTTGTCCAGCCGGGCCACCGCGGCCGTGGCGACATCGTCGAAGCGTTCGGCCGTCGTGCGGGCCAGCGGCACCTCCGCCGGGGTAAGCGACCCGCGTAGGCCCCGGCCTCGACGGTCTCGGTGGGCAGGCCCCGTCTCACGTCGGGTCGAAGGCACGCCTGCAGGCTACAGGCGCGCTCTGACGGGCGACGCGCGTCGAGGCGCCGTCCGACACGAGGGCGCCCTGCTGTCGCGGTGAGCCTGCCGCGACCCCTCCCGCCGGTACGGTGAGGGTCGTGGCAGGTATCCGGCGGTGCACCAGGGCAGGCTGCACGTCGCCCGCTGTCGCCACGCTCACCTACGTCTACGCCGACTCGACCGCCGTGCTGGGGCCGCTGGCCACCTACGCCGAGCCGCACTGCTACGACCTGTGCGCGGAGCACAGCCAGCGCCTGACCGCGCCCCGCGGCTGGGAGGTGCTGCGCCTGGCGGCCGACCCGGCCGGGTACGGGCCGACGTCAGACGACCTGGAGGCGCTGGCCGACGCGGTGCGCGAAGCGGCCCGTCCGGCGCCCGTGACGTCCGAGGCCGCCATGGTCGAGGTCGGCCGTCGCGGTCATCTGCGGGTGCTGCGCCCACCCGAGCAGGCCGACTAGGCTCCAGGCGTCGTGCCCAGCAACGAGAACGTCGAGCCCACCCGTCGCCGCTCCGCAGTGGTCAAGGCGTACGACATCCGCGGCCAGGTACCCGAGGAGATGGACGCCGTCTTCGTCGGTGACGTCGGTCGCGCCTTTGCCGAGCTGACTCGGCCTACAGACGGGGCCCCGCACCCCGGGGTGCTGCTTGGCCGCGATGCCCGGGTGTCGTCACCGGCCCTGGCCGCTGCGTTCATCAACGGCGTGACCGGTGCCGGAGTCGACGTCGTCGACCTCGGGCTGGCCTCGACCGACCTGCTCTACTTCGCCGCCGGCACTGAGGGGCTGCCCGGCGCGATGATCACCGCCAGCCACAACCCCGGTCAGTACAACGGCATCAAGCTGTGCCAGGCGGGCGCGGTCCCCGTCGGCTGGGACACCGGCCTTGCCGACATCGCGGCTGCGGTGGACGCCGCCGAAGCCGCCGCCCCAGCAGCTGCCTCAGCTGCCGACCCGGCCCCCGGAACCGTCACCGAGCGCAACCTCGTCCCGGCCTTCGTCACCTACCTGCACTCGCTGGTGCCGCTGGACGGGGCGCGCCCGATGCGCGTGGTGGTGGACGCCGGCAACGGGATGGCTGGGCTGACGGTGCCGCCCGTCTTCGCGGGTACGCCCGTCGATCTGGACGGGTTGTACCTGGATCTCGACGGCTCCTTCCCGAACCACGACGCCAACCCGTTGGACCCGACGACGCTGGTCGACCTGCAGCGCCGCGTCGTGCAGACGGGTGCCGACCTTGGCCTCGCGTTCGACGGCGACGCCGACCGCTGCTTCGTGGTGGACGAGACGGGCGCCCTGGTCACCCCGTCGGCGATCACCGGGCTGATCGCGGAGCGTGAGCTGGCCCGTCGCCCCGGGGCGTCGATCATCCACAACCTCATCACCTCGCGTGCCGTCCCCGAGGTGATCCTCGAGAACGGGGGCGTGCCCGTGCGCACGCGCGTCGGCCACTCGTTCATCAAGGCCACGATGGCTCAGACCGGGGCGGTCTTCGGCGGGGAGCACTCCGGGCACTTCTACTTCGCCGACTTCTGGCGGGCCGACTCCGGGCTGCTCGCCGCGTTGCACGTGCTGGCCGCACTCGGGGAGACGCCGCCGGGCACCACCGTGAGCGGGCTGGTCGCCGGCTACGAGCGGTACGCCCGAAGCGGCGAGATCAACTCGACGGTGCGCGCCCCGACGGACGTGCTGGTCGCCGCCGCCACCGAGTACGGGGCGCGACCGGGCACGACGCTGGACCATCTGGACGGTCTGACGGTCAGCGCCGACGCTTGGTGGTTCAACCTACGAGCGTCGAACACCGAACCTCTGCTCCGGCTGAACGTCGAGGCCGACGACAGTGACACGATGGGGCGCGTGCGCGACGAGGTGCTCGACTTCGTCGCCGCCCACAGCGCCTGACGCAAGGAGTGCCCGGTGACCCTTCAGCCATGGTTGGTCGAGATCCTCGCCTGCCCCTGTGACCAGCACGCGAGCCTGTCCTACGACCCGGCAGCGGCCGCCGGCGCCGGGCGGCTGGCCTGCACCGCCTGCGACCGGGTGTTTCGCATCGAGGACGGCATCCCGGTGCTTCTGCTCGACGAGGCGACACACCGCGGTGAGGGCTGACGTGTTCGACGAGACCAGGCTCGACGACGCTGAGGCACTCTCGTCCGTCGACGACGACCTGCGCGAGATTGCCGGATGGGGGGCTCAGGTGCGCCTCGCCAGCGGTGCCGCCGCCGACGCGCTGCGCACCCTGCCCGGACGGGTGGGCCCGCGTCCTCGCGCCGTGGTGGCTGCCGGACCGGACGGTCGCCTGCTGCGCACCGTGCTCGAGCGGGTGTGCCCCGTGCCGTTCGTGGCGTGGCCGTACGCCGGTCTGCCGGGATGGGCGGGCCCCCTCGACCTCGTCGTCGTGGTCTCCGCCCGGGGTGCCGGCTCGGTCGACGACGAGGCGACTGTCGCGCAGGCCGTCCATCGCGGGTGCGACCTGCTGGTCAGCTGCCCCGTCGACTCGCCCCTGGCCGCCACCGCCGCCGGGGCCGGCCTGCTGCTTCCGGCCGGCTCGCTCGACCCGCTCGCGCTGAGCGTGCCGGTGCTGGCCGCGCTGCACGAGATGGGACTGGGCCCGCAGGTTGGGGCCGAGCCTGTCGCCCTGGCGCTCGACGACGTGGCGCAGCGGTGCGGACCCGGCGTGACCGTCGACGCCAACCCCGCCAAAGAGCTGGCCCTCGTGCTGGCTGACCACGTCCCCCTGCTCTGGGGTGGGTCGCCGCTCGCCTCGCGGGCGGCCCGGCGCGTGGCTGAGCAGATGCGCACGGCGACCGGCATGCCGGCCGTGGCCGGCACGGTCAAGCAGATCGAGCCGCTGCTGGCCAGCGCACCGGAGCACGACATCTTCGCCGACCCGTTCGACGACGCCGACGACTCAGCGTCCGGCGCCGCCCCGCCCGCCTTGGTGTTTCTCGACGACGGAGACCCGACCTCGCGCGACGGCCAGGAACGCCTCGAGGACGCGGCCCGCGCGCGCGACGTGCGTACGCACGCCGTCGTCGCCGACGCCGGACCTGACGTCGCCCGGTTCGCCACACTCCTCGCCGTAGGTCGCTTCACCGCGGCCTACCTGGCCGTCGGCAGGGCCGTCGCGTGACCCGACGGCCGAACGCCCTGCTGCCGCTCGACGGACGGGTGCAGCACTACGCGTGGGGCAGCGGGGAGGCCCTGCCCGGGTTCCTCGGTCGACCGCCGGACGGTCGGCCGTGGGCGGAGTGGTGGCTGGGCGCCCACCCGCAGGCCCCGTCCACCGTCGGCTCGGTACCGGCGACGACCCTGGACGAGCTGGTGGCCGCTGACCCCGAGCACGTCCTGGGCGCCGACGTGGCCGAGCGGTTCGGTCCTCGGCTGCCCTTCTTGCTCAAGGTGCTGGCGGTGGCCCGCCCGCTGTCGCTGCAGGTGCACCCCACGCGGGAGCAGGCCGTCGCCGGCTACCGCGCGGAACGGGCTGGGTCGGGCACCCCGCCCGACCCGCTCTACGCCGACGAGTGGGCGAAGCCAGAGATGCTGCTGGCCCTGACGCGCTTCGACGCCTTCGCCGGGCTTCGTCCGCCCGCGGCCGTGCTGGCCCGCGTGGACGCCGTGGGGGGCAGCATTCTGGCCGAGATGGCTGCACCCCTGCGTGCGAACCCCACCGCCGGCGAGGTCGCCGACCTGGTGGCCGCGCTGCTGCGGCTGCGTGGCGCCCAGCGCAGCGAGGTCGTCGCGCAGACCCGCGAAGGCGTGGCGCGCCTCGTCGACCAGGATGCTCCGGAGTCCGTCGAGCTGACGGTGAGCGCCGGGCTCGCGCAGGAGTACCCCGATGACCCCGCGGTGGTCGTCACCGTGCTGATGAACCACGTGGTGCTCGAACCCGGTGAGGCCATGGCCGTCCCGGCGGGCTTGCTGCACTGCTACACCAGCGGGCTGGCCGTGGAGATCCAGGGAACGTCGGACAACACGCTGCGCGCAGGCCTCACCAGCAAGCGTGTGGACGTCGCCGAGGTGCTGACGCTGCTCGACGCGGCCGCGCAGCCGACTCTCGTCTGGCCCAGCGAGCCCGCACCCGGCCTGGAGACCTTCCACCCCGGTGTCAACGACTTCGCGCTGGAGCGCATCTGCCTCGCCCGTGGCGGCAGCTTCGTCCTCGGTGGCGGCACCCCGGCGATCCTGCTGGCCATGGACGGCACCCTCAGCGTGAGCGCCGCCGCTGGGGGGGCCGAGCTGCGCCGAGGCACCGCAGTGTTCGTCCCGGCCGCCGCCGGCCCGGTCACGGTGACCGGCATGGGCGAGGCCGTCCGCGCGCGCCCGGGGCTGCCCGAGCCGGGCACCTCGGACATGCCTGCACCGATCTAGGTCGAGCCGGGAGGCGACGACCAGCACTACACTTTCCCAGGCAGTCGCCCGATGGCGACCCTCACCCTGACACCCCCTGCTGGAGCGCCACACATGCCTGCCTCGTTCGACTTCAAGGTTGCCGACCTCGCTCTTGCCGAGCTCGGTCGCAAAGAGATCCGCCTGGCCGAGCACGAGATGCCCGGCCTGATGGCGATGCGTAGCGAGTACGGCGAGACCAAGCCGCTCGCCGGTGCCCGTATCACCGGCTCGCTGCACATGACGGTGCAGACCGCGGTGCTCATCGAGACGCTGGTCGCGCTCGGCGCCGACGTGCGCTGGGCGTCCTGCAACATCTTCTCCACCCAGGACCAGGCAGCCGCCGCCGTCGTGGTCGGTCCGACCGGCACGCCGGATGCGCCCGCCGGGGTCCCCGTCTTCGCCTGGAAGGGCGAGACGCTCAGTGAGTACTGGTGGTGCACCGACCAGGCGCTCACCTGGCCGGCTGACGACGCTGGGGCTACCGGGCCCAACATGCTGCTCGACGACGGTGGTGACGCCACCATGCTGGTGCACAAGGGCGTCGAGTACGAGAGAGCCGGCATGGTGCCCGACCCGGCCGGCGCTGACTCCGAGGAGTTCGCGGTCGTGCTCGAGCTGCTGGCCGTGAGCCTCGCCGCCGACCCGACCCGCTTCCAGCGGGTGGCCGAGGGCATCGGCGGCGTGACCGAGGAGACCACCACGGGCGTGCACCGGCTGCTGGAGATGGAGCGGGCCGGCTCCTTGCTCTTCACCGCCATCAACGTCAACGACTCGGTCACCAAGAGCAAGTTCGACAACACCTACGGCTGCCGCCACTCGCTGTCGGACGGCATCAACCGCGCCACCGACGTGCTCATCGGTGGCAAGACCGCGGTGGTCTGCGGCTATGGCGACGTGGGCAAGGGCTCTGCAGAGTCGCTGCGTGGCCAGGGTGCCCGCGTGATCGTCACCGAGGTCGACCCGATCTGCGCGCTACAGGCCGTCATGGACGGCTTCCAGGTGGCCGCGCTCGAGGACGTCCTCGGGACTGCCGACTTGGTGATCACTGCCACCGGCTGCCGTGAGGTGGTGACCGTGGAGCACATGGCCGGCATGAAGCACCAGGCCATCGTCGGCAACATCGGCCATTTCGACAACGAGATCGACATGGCCGGCCTGGCCGCCTACCCGGGCGTCGTGCACGACCAGATCAAGCCGCAGGTCGACGAGTGGCGCTTTCCGGACGGGCACAGCGTGATCGTGCTGAGCGAGGGCCGGCTGCTGAACCTCGGCAACGCCACCGGCCACCCGTCGTTCGTCATGTCGTGCTCCTTCACCAACCAGGTGCTGGCCCAGATCGAGCTGTTCACCCGCGCCGAGGAGTACCCGTTGGGCGTGCACGTGCTGCCCAAGTCGCTGGACGAGAAGGTGGCCCGGCTGCACCTCGACGCACTCGGCGTCGGGCTGACGGAGCTCACCAAGGTTCAGGCGGAGTACCTCGGCATCGACGTGGCCGGCCCCTACAAGGCCGACTCCTACCGCTACTGAGCCTGCGGCGGCAGCTCGACACCCGCGGCACGTGCCAGCGCGGCGTCGAGCTGCTCGGTGCGGATGCGCCGGTCGACGTAGACCAGGCCCAGGATCAGCCCGGAGATGGGCAACGAGATCGCCTGCCCCACCCCGGCCGCGATCGTGCTCGCCACGATGGCCGCGCTGGGCTCCAGCGGAGCCGCCGACAGCACGATGCTCAACGGGATCGTGATGACCTGGGACAGGGCGCCGGCGATGATGGCGGCCAGCACCAGGATGCCCAGGGTGCGCCACCAGGCGCCGGACACCAAGGTCCATGAGCGGCGAAGGCCGGTGAGCGGGCCGATCGGGCCGGCGGCGGTGCTCTCCAGCGCGATCGCCGGCGTCGTCAGCGACGCCTTGACGCCGAGGTAGATCGACACCGGGATCGCTCCGAACAGCGTCAGCAGGGTCATGGCGGCGTAGGCGAGACCGGCGTCGATCGCAATGGTCAGTGCCCACAGCAGGACGGTCAGCACCCACACCGACCCGACGAGCAGGGCGACGAGCACGACGCCACCGAGCAGCCGTGGGAGCCGGGGTGCGGCTCGTCGCCAGGCGTCGGCGAAGCCGAAGGGCCGGCCGATCGCCGACTGCCCCACCACGATGGCCAGAAGACCGGACAGCAGCACGAAGAGGGCGAACGACAGCAGGCCGACGAGCGCGCCGGCTGCGGCCAGGCCCCCCCACGAGATCGACTCGACTGCCGCCACGACGGCGTCGGTGTCCCCAGTCGCGGCTGCGTCCAGCACTGGCGTGACTCGGTTGAGCACGGGCACCAGCAGCAGCACCTGGACGATGCTCACGACGCCGACGACCAGCGCCGACGACCCGAAGGTCGCGGCGGGGTAGCGGCGCAGGATCGAGAAAGTGCCCTCGAGGATGTCGCCCACGCCGAGTGGCCGCAGCGGGATGCTGCCCGGCTTCGGCGCCTCCGGCGTGGCCGCCCATGGTGGCTGGTTCCAACCCGGCGGCGGGGGCGTGCCCCAGCCCGGCGGTGGCGGAGCACCCCACCCGGGCGGCGGGGGCGCGCCCCATTCTGGCGGCGGCTGCTGGCCTGCGGGCGGACCGGACTGACTCACGCTGCCCATCGTTTCACAGCTGTCATGACACGATGGGCGCGTGAGAGGACGCATCCTCGTCGTCGACGACGACATCGCCCTGGGCGAGATGCTGGGCATCGTGCTGCGCGGCGAGGGCTTCGAGACCACGACCGTGACCCGCGGCGACGAGGTCATGGCGACGTTCGCCGACTTCCAGCCCGACCTGGTGCTGCTCGACGTCATGCTTCCCGGGATGGACGGCATCGAGGTGTGTCGAGCCATCCGTGGGCAGTCCGGCGTGCCGATCGTGATGCTCACCGCGAAGACCGACACCGTCGACGTGGTGCTCGGACTGGAGTCCGGAGCCGACGACTACGTCATGAAGCCGTTCAAGCCGAAGGAGCTGGTCGCCCGGGTTCGTGCCCGCCTGCGCGGGACCGACCAGCAGCGACCGACGACGCTGCATGCCGGTGACCTGACGCTCGACGTCCCGGGCCACGTGGTGCGCCGCGGAGAGGAAGAGATCGCGCTCACCCCGCTCGAGTTCGACCTGCTCGTGTGTCTGGCCCGTCGCCCCTGGCAGGTGTTCACGCGCGAAGAGCTGCTCGAGCAGGTCTGGGGCTACCGGCACTCCGCGGACACCCGTCTGGTGAACGTGCACGTCCAGCGGCTACGCGCCAAGATCGAGGCCGATCCCGAGCATCCTGAGATCGTGCAGACCGTCCGCGGCGTGGGCTACAAGGCGGCGTCGGCCTAGCACCATGGCGACAACCGGTGTCGGCGCCGTCGGCCGCTGGTGGCGCGGCTCCATCCAGGTTCGGGTCGTGGCCACAACCCTTGCGCTGTCACTCGTGGTCATGACCTTGCTGGCCACGACGCTGATGCGGCAGATATCCGCGGGCCTGCAGCAGGCGCAGGTCGAGTCGGCCGTGGACGACACCGCCGCCGGGGTGGCCTCGGCGCGTGCCCAGCTTCAGGCCACCGAGTCGATCGACCCGGCCACCGTGGGTCAGCTGCTCACGCTGGTGGTGCAGAACCTCGCCAGCGCCGGCGCCGCCTCGGGGCGCTACGACGTCGTGCTGCTGCCTGCGCCTCGTGCGCCCGCGGACGCCTCGGCCGCGTCACGGGCGACCCGCACCTCGCGCGGAGTCGAGCCGACGTCGGTGCCCGAGCGGCTCCGCGAGACGGTGCGCTCGGGCCCGTCGGTGTACTGGACGCCCACGACGGTCGCCTACGCAGACGGCGCGAACGAGCCTGGGCTGGCCGTCGGTGCCCAGGTTCCGGTCCCGTCCATCGGCCTGTACGAGCTGTACTACCTGTTCCCCCTCGGGCAGCAGGCCGCGACGCTCGAGCTGGTGGCCCGTTCGGTGGCCAGCGTGGCGGTTCTTGTCGTGCTGCTGCTCGGCGGTATCGCCCTGCTCGTCGCCCGCCAAGTGGCGGTTCCGGTGCAGCAGGCCGCGCGCACGGCCGAGCAGCTCGCTGCCGGGGCCCTGGACGAGCGCATGGCCGTGCCCCCCAAGGATCCCAAGGACGAGCTGGGACGCCTGGCCCAGTCGTTCAACCACATGGCGGGCAGCCTGCAGCAGCAGATCACCCGGCTCGAGGAGCTCTCGCGGCTTCAGCAGCGGTTCGTCTCCGACGTCAGCCACGAGCTGCGAACCCCGCTGACCACGGTGCGCATGGCCGCCGACCTGCTGCACGACGGCAGCGAGATGCTCGACCCGGGAACGCGGCGGGCGTCGGAGCTGATGCAGTCCGAGCTCGACCGCTTCGAGTCGCTGCTGTCGGACCTGCTGGAGATCAGCCGCATCGACGCGGGGGCCGCGGGTCTCGACCTCGAGCAGGTCGACCTTCGTGACATCGTCTCCAGCGTCTGCGACGGGCTCAGCGCCGTGGCGCGCGACGCGCACACCGACCTCGTGCTCGACCTGCCACCGCAGGAGGCCGTCGCCGTGCTCGACCCACGTCGGGTGGCGCGCATCTTGCGCAACCTCGTCGCCAATGCCATCGAGCACGGGGAAGGGCGCCCGGTACAGGTCACCGTCGGCGCCAACGACGAGGCTGTCGCGGTGAGCGTCCGCGACCACGGGGTCGGGCTCGACCCGGAGAAGCTCGAGCTGGTCTTCAACCGGTTCTGGCGCGCCGACCCGGCTCGCGCCCGCACGACCGGCGGCTCCGGGTTGGGCCTGGCCATCTCGCTGGAGGACGCCCGCATCCACGGTGGCGACCTGTCAGCCTGGGGAGAGCCCGGCCACGGGTCGTGCTTCCGGCTCACGCTGCCGCGCGCGGCCGGCCAGACCGAGGTGGCGTCGCCGCTGGCACTCATCCCTGATGACGCTCCCACTCAGTCTCTTCGCGCATTAGAAACTGCTGTGAAAACCGAGAAGGGCGACGACGCGGCCACCACAGTCGCCGGCGGCCCGGATGCGACGGTGCGCCCATGAGGCGGCTGGTCGTGATGCTGGTCGCGGTGATGCTCCTCGCCTCCGGGTGCGTGTCGGTGCCCACGGACGGGCCGGTGGTCGAAGGCCGGCCGGCCGGTGAGCCGGTCGCACCACCGAACGTCTCGGTGATCGTGACCGGGCCACGGCCGGGGGACAACCCGCTCGCCATCGTCGAGGGCTTCTTGTCGTCGATGGCGTCGTACGAGCCCGGCTACCCGACCTCGCGGGAGTACCTCACCCCGGAGGCCTCGGCGGCCTGGCAGCCGGAGTCGGGCATCGCGGTCTACGGCGCGGGCGAGGGCTCGCGCAACGTGTCGGCCACCGAGGACGGTGTCACCATCGCGTTGCGGCTCGAGGCGAGCGTTGCGTCCGACGGCAGCTACACGCCGTCCGAACCAGGCGCGCGCCTGGTTCTTGACCTGGCGGTCACGCAGGTCGACGGCCAGTGGCGCATCGACTCCCCACCGGACGGGCTCGTCATGACGGAGTTCGACTTCAACCGTGAGTTCGCCGCGTACGCGAGCTACTTCTTCGACCCGCAGTACTCGGTGCTCGTCCCCGACCTCACCTACCTGCCCGTGCGCGGGAACCTCCCGACGCTTCTTGTTCAAGACCTGCTCGACGGCCCCACCGAGTGGCTCCACCCGGGTGTGCGATCGGCACTCGGCCCGGGGGTCACGCTGACCTCTGGTTCGGTGGTGCTGTCCGGCACGGTGGCCCAGGTCGATCTCAGCGCTCAGGTAGCCCTGGCGTCGGCGGAGCAGCGTGACCGGCTGGCCGCCCAGCTTGCCTGGACCTTGCGCCAGGCGCCCGGCGTCGCCGAGGTCGCGGTGATCAGCGACGGCCGGCCGGTGCCGTTGCCGACCAGCTCGGCTGGGATCGTGTCCGCCGAGGAGTTCGCGTTCTACGACCCTGCCGCCGTTCCGGCTGGAGATCTGCTCTTCGCCGTCGCCGACGGCCAGATGGTCGTCGTCTCCGACGAGGACGCGACACCGGTGGCCGGCCCGCTCGGGTCGACCGGCCCCTTCCGGTCGGTCGCGGTAGGCCTCACCGCCACGTCCGCCGCAGCCGTGTCGGCCGACGGACGGTCGGTGACGACGGCGGGCCTCACCGACGACAGCGTGGCCGAGACCGTTGAGCTCGGTGCCGATCTGGCCACGCCGTCGTTCGACCGACAAGACCGGGTCTGGGTCGTCGACCGGGACGGCGAGACGAGCCGCGTGCTGCTCCTGGACGACGGCGACGAGGCACAGCAGGTGCGCGCGGGGGCGCTGGAGAAGGTGCGTGTGCAGCGGCTGCAGGTCGCTCCGGACGGCGTGCGGCTCGCCGCCGTCTACGAGAGCGACGGGGTGAGCCGGCTGCTGCTCGCCCTTGTCATCGACTCGAGGGACGGCGAGACAAGGATCGGCCGTGTGCGTGACCTGCCGTTGGAGCAGGTGGAAGCGGTGGACGTCGCGTGGGCGTCGGCGACAGCCCTGGCGCTGCTGGGCGCCGACGCCGAAGACGTGCAGCCCTTCTTGGTCGAGATGGCCAACGCCGCGCTCAGCTCGCGCGGCCAGGTCGCCGGCGCCGTCAGCCTGGCTGCCTCGCCCGGGCAGGCTCTGGTCATCGGCACCGCCCCGTCCCCCCGGCCCTCCACAGACTCCGGAGCAGAGGACGCTCCGGTGCCCACACTCGTGCGCCAGGACGCTTTGCAGGAGTGGGTTCCCCTGCTGGAAGGCTCGGCGCCGACCTACGCCGGCTAGGTGCCAGCCCGTCCCCAGCGCGGTCGGGTCCGGCGCGTCGTCCCCAGACGCCAGGGAGCACTCCACGGCTCCGGACCAGGCATCGATCGTGGTGGCGTGACAGCTTGGACGGCGCTGGGGGCGGCGGCCCGTGACCTCGTGCTGGGTGAGACCTGTGCTGGGTGCCAGGCGCCGACTGGCGGCGGTGCGGTGTGTGCTGGCTGCTGGGCCGGGATGGCCGTCGACCCTCGACGTGTCCGGCCGCTCGACCCGCCTCGCAACTTTCCGCCCACGTTCGCGGCCGGCGCCTACGAGGGCGTCGTCCGCCGCCTGCTCGTGGCGCACAAGGAGCAGGGCCGGCTTGCCCTGGTCCAACCGCTGGGCGTGCTGCTCCAGGCGGCCGTGGTCGCGGGGCGCGCACAACGGTGCGGTTCCGAGGTGCTGGTGCCGGTGCCTTCACGCCGCTCAGCGACCCGACGCCGCGGCCACGCGCCCGTCTCGCGGATGGCCCGCTCGGCATCCTCTGCGCTCGGGACGGCGGTGTCGGTGCGCGCGATCCTCGGCTACAGCCGTCGCGTGATCGACCAGAGCGGCCTCGACCTCGAGCAGCGACAGGCCAATCTCGGCGGTGCGCTGCAGGTCACAGCATCTGCGGTGCGGCTGGGCGGCTGCGACGTCGTCCTGGTCGACGACATCTGCTCGTCGGGGTCGACGCTCGCGGCCGCGTCCCGGGCACTGCGTTCGGTCGGCGTGCCGCCCGGCCGGATCCGGGCGGCCGTCGTCGCGACGCCCGTGCTGCGCCGGGCTTCGCCCTGAGCCACCGGTAGGGACCATCTGCCGCTACCGGGCCAGAACCCGCGCGACTAGCGTGGGGGTCCAATCGTGACGCGGAGGTGGCTGTGGAGATCGTGGTCAGGGGTCGCAAGACCGAGGTGCCGGAGCGATTTCGGGAGCACGTGCAAGCCAAGCTCGCCAAGCTCACCAAGTACGACGACCGGCTGAGCCGCATCGACGTCGAGGTCACGCGTGAGAGCAATCCGCGGCAGGCCGACGAAGCCGAGCGTGTCGAGATCACGGCGCGGTCCAAGGGCCCGGTCATCCGGGCCGAGGCGGCCGCTCCCGATCGGTACGCCGCCCTCGACCAGGCCGTCGGCCGTCTCGAGGCTCGCCTGCGTCGTGCCGCTGACCGGCGTCACGACCGTCGCAAGGCCGGCGCCCCGAGCGGCATGCCCGACGGTCTGCCCGAACCCCTGCCCGCTGACCTGCCGTCGGTGCCGGCTCTCGACGGGCCCGAGGAGCCGGCCCTGTCCGAGGCAGAAGAGGCCGCGCTCATCGTGCGGGACAAGACGCACGAGGCCGAGCCGATGAGCCTCGACCAGGCCCTCTACGAGATGGAGCTGGTCGGGCACGACTTCTACCTGTTCGTCGACGACAAGAGCAGGCTCCCGAGCGTGGTCTACCGTCGGCGGGGCTACCAGTACGGCGTGATCAGGCTGGCCGTCTGAGGTCGCAACCACGGCGGCTGTCCCTGGCCGCCGCGCGTCGGGTCGCCCTCGGTGCCCAGGGTCTCGCTCGACGGCCCAGCCGGGCTGCTCACCGAGCCGACGTGCTCGCCACCGTCAGGCGGCTCGGACTCGTGCAGATCGACTCCGTCAACGTCCTGACCCGGGCGCACTACCTGCCGGTGTTCAGCCGCCTCGGTCCCTACCGCCCCGAGTGGCTCGACGACGCCGCAGTCCCCGGACGGCGTCCGGTTGCACTCACCGAGTACTGGGCTCACGAGGCGTCCCTGCTTCCGGTCGAGTCGCACCCGCTGCTGCGGTGGCGCATGCAGACCGCCGACTCCGATGCCTGGGGCGGCATGCGCCGCATCGCGATCGAGCGCCCCGACCTCGTCGCGCAAGTCAGGGCGAGCGTGGCGGCCGAGGGGCCGGTGACCGCCGCCGAGCTCGAGTCCCGGCACGGCAAGAACGTCCCGCAGGGCGACTACTGGGGCTGGCAGTGGAGCGAGGTCAAGCGGGCGCTGGAGTACCTGTTCTGGTCCGGTCAGGTCGTCGCCGCCGGACGCGGCTCGGGCTTCCAGCGGCGCTACGACGTGCCGGAGAAGGTGCTGCCGCCGAGCGTTCTGAACGCGTCCACGCCGAAGCGCGACGACGCCATCCGCCGCCTGGTCGAGATTGCGGCCCGCGCCCACGGCATCGCGACCGAGCCCGACCTTCGCGACTACTTCCGACTGCCTGCGTCGGAGAGCCGACGTGCGGTGGCCGAGCTGGTCGAGGAGGGGACCCTGGTTCCCGCGACCGTGCGAGGATGGTCGTCCTCGGCCCTGCTGCACAAGGACGCACGCGTGCCCCGAGCGGCGAGTGGACGTGCGCTCATCGCCCCCTTCGACCCCCTGATCTGGACCCGGCCGCGCGTCGAGTCGCTGTTCGGGTTTCGGTTCCGGCTGGAGATCTACGTTCCGGCGGCCAAGCGGATCCACGGCTACTACGTGCTGCCCTTCCTGCTGGGCGATCGGTTGGTGGCCAGGGTCGACCTCAAGGCCGACCGGGCGCCGGGCGTGCTGCGCGTGCGCTCGGCCTGGGCCGAGCCGGAGCCGGACGATGCGACAGCCGGCGAGCTCGCCGCGGCGCTCGTCGAGCTGGCCGAGTGGCTTTCTCTGCACCGCGTCGAGGTCGACCAGACCGGCGACCTCGCCGCGCACCTCGCACGGCACCTACCATGGTGAGTCGTGGCCACTTTCTTCGATCGACTGATGCGCGCCGGTGAGGGCAAGATCCTCAAGCGGCTCACCCTGCTGACGGCACAGGTCAACCGGCTCGAAGACGACATGGTCGGGCTCTCCGACGCCGAGCTGCGCGCCCTGACCGGGGAGTACCAGGCACGGGCACGTAACGGGGAGTCCCTCGACGACCTGCTGCCCGAGGCGTTCGCGACGGTGCGTGAGGCAGCCAAGCGCACCCTGGGCCAGCGCCACTACGACGTGCAGATCATGGGTGGAGCAGCGCTGCACCTGGGCAACATCGCCGAGATGAAGACCGGTGAGGGCAAGACGCTTGTCTCGACGTTGCCGGCGTACCTCAACTCGCTCGCCGGCGACGGCGTTCACGTGGTCACTGTCAACGACTACCTGGCCAGCCGCGACTCCGACTGGATGGGACGGGTTCACCGGTTTCTCGGCCTGTCGGTGGGCACGATCCTCGCCCAGATGCCGCCCGCGACGCGGCGCGAGCAGTACGCCGCCGACATCACCTACGGCACCAACAACGAGTTCGGGTTCGACTACCTGCGCGACAACATGGCAATGATGCGCGACGACCTCGTCCAGCGCGGTCACCACTTCGCGATCGTGGACGAGGTCGACTCGATCCTCATCGACGAGGCCCGAACCCCGCTGATCATCTCCGGCCCTGCTGACCAGCCCACCAAGTGGTACTCGGAGTTCTCCCGCCTCGCAGCGTCCATGGAGCGCGACGTCGACTACGAGGTCGACGAGAAGAAGCGCACCGTCGGCATCCTCGAACCGGGCATCGCCACGATCGAGGACCACCTCGGCATCGACAACCTGTACGAGTCGGCGAACACCCCGCTGATCCAGTACCTGAACAACTCCATCAAGGCCAAGGAGCTGTACCGGCGCGACAAGGAGTACATCGTCATGGACGGCGAGGTGCTCATCGTTGACGAGCACACCGGGCGCGTGCTGTCCGGCCGCCGCTACAGCGAGGGCATGCACCAGGCGATCGAGGCCAAGGAGTCGGTCGAGATCAAGCAGGAGAACCAGACGCTCGCCACGGTCACCCTGCAGAACTTCTTCCGGCTCTACGACAAGCTCGGCGGCATGACCGGCACGGCCATGACCGAGGCCAGCGAGTTCGACAAGATCTACGGCCTCGGCGTCGTGCCCATCCCCACCAACCGCGACATGGTGCGCCTCGACAAGTCCGACTTCATCTACCGCACCGTCGACGCCAAGTTCGACGCCGCCGTCACCGACATAGTCGAGCGGCACCGCAAGGGCCAGCCGGTGCTGGTCGGCACGGCGAGCGTGCAGACCTCCGAGCAGCTGTCGACGCTGCTGAGCGGGCAGGGCATCGTCCACGAGGTGCTCAACGCCAAGCAGCACGCGCGAGAGGCCACGATCGTCGCGCAGGCAGGCCGGCGGGGCGCCGTGACCGTGGCGACGAACATGGCCGGACGAGGCACCGACATCACCCTCGGCGGCAACCCCGAGGTGCTGGCCGCCCAGGAGCTGGCCGACCGCGGTCTCGACCCCGCCGAGGACGCCGAGGCCTACGAGGCCGCCTGGACCCCGTCGCTGGAGAAGTACAGCGCGCAGGTCAAGGCCGAGCACGACGAGGTGACCGCCCTGGGCGGGCTCTACGTCATCGGCACCGAGCGTCACGAGTCACGCCGCATCGACAACCAGCTGCGTGGTCGGTCGGGCCGTCAGGGCGACCCGGGCGAGTCGCGCTTCTACATCTCGCTGCAGGACGACCTCATGCGTCGCTTCGGTGGTGCCCTCGGGCTGATGGACCGCGCCCTCGGTGGGCTCGGCGACGACTCGGTGCCGCTGGAGTCCAAGACCGTGAGCCGCACCATCGAGCGGGCGCAGAGCCAGGCCGAGGCGCAGTACTTCGAGATCCGCAAGGACGTCCTCAAGTACGACGACGTGCTCAACGCCCAGCGCGAGGTGATCTACGCCGAACGGCGCCGCGTCCTCGACGGTGAGGACATGCAGGACCAGATCCGGCACATGATCGACGACGTGGTCGAGGAGTACGTCCGCGCAGCGACCAGCGAGGGCTACCCCGAGAGCTGGGACCTCGACAAGCTGTGGACGAGCCTGGGCACGCTCTACCCCATCACGCTGACCGTGCCCGGCATGGAGCAGGAGGCCGGCGGCCGGGAGGGTCTGACGTCGGACTTCTTGGCCACCGCGATCGTCGAGGACGCGCAGCGCTCCTACGTCGAGCGTGAGGCCGAGCTGAGCCTGCCGGTGATGCGTGAGCTCGAGCGCCGTGTGGTGCTCACCGTCCTCGACCGGCGCTGGCGCGAGCACCTCTACGAGATGGACTACCTGCGCGAGGGCATCGGCCTGCGGGCCATGGGCGCAGCGCAACCCCCTGGTGGAGTACCAGCGCGAGGGCTACGACATGTTCTCGGCGATGATGGACGGAATCAAGGAGGAGTCGGTCGGGCTGATCTTCCACGTCGAGGTCCAGCAGCCCGAGCCGACGACCGGTCAGGCCGAGGGGGCCGGGGTGCTCATCGCCGACGGGCTGGTCTCCGCCAAGGCGCCGACGCAGCTGGAGTACACCGCCCCGACTGTCGACGGGGCTGGTGAGGTGATGCATCGGACGGTCGGCGCGAGCTCGGCCGACGGTGCCGACGCCGGTGGCGAGAGCGACGGCGGCGAGCTTGACCAGGGCAACGGCGACGGCCGCACCCGCGGGCGGCGCACGCGGTCGAAGGGCCGCCGCCGCTAGACGATGTCGAGGGCGGTGCACAGCCACCGCCGCTCGAGTGCTTCCAGGCGCATCGGTAGGGCCCGGCAGCGCGTGCCGTCGTCCACGACGGCCACGGCCTCAACGGTCCCCTCCAGCGACGTGCTGATGCGTACCCGCCGCACCCGCACCGGGGGCCCGCCCGGTGCTCGCCGAACGCTCGGCGCGGACCTCCGCAGTCGTTCATGGATCTCGGGGTCGACCCACCGCAGCACCTGAGCCGCCGGGCGCCGTCCACCGAGGATCTCCACGACCGCCTGGGCGAGGAGCGCCGCCCAGCGCCGCGGCTCGGGGAGCGCTCCCAGGTCGGGCGTGCGAGGTGGCGGCTCGTCGGCGTCGCGCCACGTCGTCGGGTCGACGACTGGAGCGCTCGGCTCTGCCGGCACCAGGGCGAGAGCCGGTGTGCCGCCGCGGCGCCCGACGTGCGGCGCGGGCCGGGGGACAGGGATCAGTCGCACGGGTTGCCGCCGTGGCTCGCCGGCTGGCAGCACCGTCATCGCGCCACCTGCTCGGGTGTCGGCGGGCGAAGGTGCGTGCCGACCAGGATCAGGTCGGGGTCGGGGCCTATCCGGGCCCGGTTCGCCTCGTACCACCGGGGCCAGTGCGCAGCGATGGCCGGTGTCGTCGCGCCGCGACCGAGATGCCTCGCCGCGATCCGCCACAGCGAGTCACCCGGCATCACGGTCACTCGGGCGGCCACGGCATGCACCACGGGTGCTGACGGCACAGCAGCAGTGGCCGCGCTGGTGGTCGGGCGGTCGACTCGGGGCAGGGCAGCGTCGCGTGGCGCGGCTGCGTCCAGCGCCACAGCCGGTGTGAGCCCGCCGACCCCGGTGACCCCGCCGACGGTCACCGCGGTGGTCGCTGCCATGCGCATGGCAGCCGGTACGAGGAGGTGCCAGCCGGCTCCGGCGATCCGCCCGGCCAGGCCGGCACGTCGGCGAAGCCGGTCGAGCGCACCTACGGCCGCGACCCAGGCCAGCATCGCGACGAGCGCTGTCATCGTGACGTCGGCGAGCAAGGTGGCGGCCGTCCGCGTTGTCAGTGCGTCGGTCGTCGTGCCCCAGCCGCCGGCCACGTAGCGGGACGTGGCCAGGCTGACCGCTGCCAGCGCCACGAGACGTAGAACCATCGCTAACCCCCTGTTTGCTTCTGTTTACATCATTTAAAGCGTGATGAAGCACGGTGTCAACGGTATGGCTGGGCTGTGGGTAACCTGAGGTATGCGCTGGGAGAGGCTCTGGGACGACCTCGGGGCTCAGGCCGACGCGTGGGACCGCGACGACTTCGATGCCGAGGTCGACGACCGGGCCCGCGTGGAGAACGCGTCGCTCACCCTGATGGACCGGTTTCGCGCCTGCTCAGGGCGCCGGCTGCAGGTCGGTGTGCGCGGCGGTCGTCGCTTCGACGGCACTCTCGTCGCCCACGGCTCTGACTGGGTCGCCCTTCAGACCGACCCGTTGGCCGGGGGCATGCAGGTGATCGTCCCGACGGCGGCCGTGCTCACCGTGCGTGGGCTCGGCGCCCGCGCCGTCCCGGTCGCCGCACTCGGACCGGTGGCGGGGCGGGTGTCGCTGGCCATGGTGCTGCGTCGGGCCGCCGAGGGTGCTCAGCAGGTGTGTCTGCACCTCGAGGACGGGCGGCTGCTGCGGGGTGACGTCGGACGGGTCGGGCGCGACTACGTCGACGTCGTCGACGACGACGCGCTCACCTGGTCGGTCGTGACCGGGGCGATCGTCGCCGTCACCGCTCCCTGACCGTGTCGGCCCCGCCCTGGTCGGGCTCCAACCCATCGCCTGGCCCGAAGGGGTGGTCGGCGACGAACTGCGCGGTCTCGGCGTACATCCGGGCGATGTAGTTCTCCAGCTCGGACTCCTCCACCCGCCACTGCCCCCGGCCGCCGATCTTGATCGCGACGAGCTCTCCGCTGCGCACCAGCGCGTACACCTGGTTGGCCGATGTGTTCAGTACCTCAGCGACATCGGCCAGCGTCAAGAACCGGCGTGTGCTCACGGGGGCGAGTGTGTCAGGAAGCGTCCGCATGCGGCCGTGTGGACACGAAATGCTGTGGATGACGGCGAACGCGATCGCCCGCGTGCGCCTAGCCTGCTGCCAGGATGTGCCCAGAACAGACCGATTTAGGGTTGTGTGTCATTATATGTTCCAACAAGCGCGTCGCGGCTACCTGGGGGAGGTCGTATGGGCCTGACGGCGACATCCGAGCGCAACGACGTGGGCCTCGACCCCCGCACGACCCATGCGTCCTCGCCACCGGCCGTGCGCCTGCCGGGACGACGATGGCGTGACTGGCGTCTGCTGCTCGGCGTGGTGCTCGTGCTCGGCTCGGCGGCGGCGGGGGCGGCTGCGCTGGCAGCGGCCGACGACACCGTCGATGCCTGGGCGGCCCGGGACGATCTCATCGACGGCGCCGTGCTCTCAGCGGCCGACCTCGTCCCGGTCCCCGTCCGGATCGAGGCCCCGGTGAACCCCTACCTGACCGGGCCGGTGCCGCAGGGATACGTGCTCGTCCGGCCCGTCAGCGCAGGCGAGCTGGTGCCTGTCTCGGCCGTGGCTGCGGCGAGCGAGGTTGCCGGCGAGTCGCGGCTGGTGGCCGTCGCCGTGTCGCCCGAGGGCGTCCCTGGCACTCTGCGCGCCGGCGACGAGGTCGACGTCTGGCTGGTGCCCGACAACCTCGCTGAGCCCGACACGGCCGCCACGCTGCTGGCCGATGCGGTGTCGGTGGCATCGGTGCCGGTCGTCGAGTCGAGCTTCGCAGGTGCCGCTGCCGGCGAGTCGGTGGTGCTCCGCCTCACCTCGGACGTGTGGTCAGACGCCGACCTCGCCGAGGTGACTGCACGACTGGTCGCGGCCTCGGCTGCCGGACGGGTCGCCCTGACGCTGGACCCGTCGCCACGATGAGCGGAGCCGTCCTGCCGGTGCCCGGCCCGGGGCCGGTCGATGCCGGGGTCGCGCTCGCCTCGGCCGGTGCTTCGTGGGAGCCGCAGCTCGTGCCGCTGATCGACAAGTACCGCAGCGGTCTGCATCTGGTGCGCCGGTGCGTCGACCTGGCCGACCTGGTCGCGCTGTGCCGGGCCGGCCTGGTGAGCGTGGCCGTCGTCTCCGCGGGGCTGGCCCGCCTGGACGGCGACGAGGTCGCCCGGCTGCGCAGCTCGGGGGTCTCGGTGCTGGTGATCGAGGACGACGCCCACGCCGGTGTCGCTCTGTCGTGGGGCGTGTCCGACGTCGCCACCGCGAGCACACCACCCACGACGCTGGTGGAGCGGATCGCAGCGCTGGCGGACCGCAACGGCGAGGCTGGCGCGTCGACGCCTGCCGGCCACGACGGCGACCGCGGCGACGAGACCAGTGCGCCAGCCGACGGCCGGGGTGCCGACGTTGCCGCGGACTCCCCGGGCACCGTGGTCGCCGTCTGGGGGCCCACCGGTGCCCCGGGCCGCAGCACCGTGGCGGCGAACCTCGCTGTGGAGGCGGCGATGGGCGGCGCCGACACCGTCCTGGTCGACGCCGACCCGGCGGGAGGAGCGCTCAGCACCCTGCTCGGCGTCCTCGACGAGGCTCCCGGCCTGGCCGCGGCCTGTCGCACCGCAGCACGAGGCCGCCTGGACGCCCCGGGGCTCGCCGGACACGCGGTGCAGGTAGGCGAGCGTCTGCGGGTGCTCACCGGAGCCACCCGCCCCGACCGGTGGCGAGAGCTGCGTCCGGCCGCGCTCGGCGCGGTGCTTGACGCTGCTCGGCAGAGCGCCGACCTGGTCGTGGCCGATCTCGGCGCCGGTCTCGCGTCCGGCGACGGTGGGGCGACCGGCCCGGGCGTGGTGGCCGCGTCCGTCCTCGATGCCGCGGACGTGGTCGTGGTGGTCGGCGCCGCTGATCCGCTCGGGCTGCTCCGACTCGTGCACGCCCTCGACCAGCTCGCTGAGCACGCACCTGGCCAGAGGGCGGTGGTCGTCGTGAACCGGCTGCGCGAGAGCGTCGTCGGAGCCCGGCCCGGCCAGCAGGTTCGCGACGCTCTCGCCCGCTTCGCGGGCATCTCGTCGGTGCACCTGCTGCCCGACGACGCGGCCGCAGCCGACCGGGCCCTGCGGCTGGGCCGACCGCTGGCCGAGGCCGCCGGGTCGAGCCAGCTACGGGCCGCGATCGCCGAGCTGTCCCGCAAGGTCGCCCCCGGCAGCGCGGCTTCGCCGCCACCGCGGGGCAGACGCCGAGGGAGGCGCTCCGTACCATCGCTGGGGTGACCTCCGATGCGCAGCCGCGCGGCCTCGTCGTCGACTGGGGCGGGGTGCTGACCGAAGACGTGCGCGTCGCGATCGCCATGTGGGCACAGTCCGAGGGCATTCCCACGCAGACCATGCGCTCGGCGTTCCGCCGCTGGCTGGGGCCTGCCGAGGCCGAGCGCGAGATGGTGAACCCGGTGCACCTTCTCGAACGGGGCGAGATCGCCGTGGCCGAGTTCGAGCACTACCTCGCCGGGGAGATGAGCAGCGCGGTGGGGCACACGATCGTCGCCGAGGGGCTGCTGCGACGGATGTTCTCGTACTTCACCCACGCCCCGGCCATGACGTCGCTGGTCTGGCGCGCGCACGAGTCGGGCATCCGCACGGCGCTGCTGTCGAACTCGTGGGGCAACTCCTACCCGGCGCAGGTGTGGGACGGGATGTTCGACACGGTCGTGATCTCCGGCGAGGTGGGCATGCGCAAGCCCGAGCCGGCGATCTATACCCACACCTGCAGCCAGCTCGAGCTGGCCCCCGAGCAGTGCGTCTTCGTCGACGACCTGGCCCACAACGTCGACGCAGCGGCCGCGCTGGGCATGCTCGGTGTCCACCACGTCGCCTACGAGACGACCGCAGCCGAGCTGAGCGCGCTCTTCGGTCGAGACCTGACGGGCAGCCGGGACATGGAATAGTGGCACCGGCATCCACAGACACCGCCCGATCGCAGCGGTGCACACACATGGGGAGGCGGCGTGCCTGACCGGCTGAGCTCAACCGACGTCTCCTTCCTGAACGCCGAGCGTGCCCAGACGCCGGCGCACAGCGGAACCGTGCAGGTGTTGCGCGCGCCCGACGAGGGGTTCGACTACGACCGGCTGTTCACCCTGATCCGCGAGCGCATCGCGTTCGTCCCGAGGTACCGGCAGCGGCTTCGCACGGTTCCCGGGCACATCGCCAACCCCGTCTGGGTGGACGACACCGACTTCGACCTCACCTACCACGTGCGCCGATCGGCGCTGCCTCGGCCCGGCACGGACGACCAGCTGGCCGAGCTCGTCGCCCGCATCATGAGCCGCCGGCTCGACCGCGATCGTCCCCTGTGGGAGGTCTACCTGGTCGAGGGCCTGGAGGGCAACCGGCTCGCGATCCTGTCCAAGACGCACCTGGCGATGGTCGACGGCCTTCGGGGCATCGATATCGCCCAGGTGATGCTCGACGTGAGCCCGCAGCCGCGCAGCAGCCGCCCGGACACATGGGCACCCCACTCGGCGCCGACGTCGGCCGAGGTGCTGCTGGGGGTCGCCAACGACTTCGTCCGCCGGCCCACCGCAGCCGTCGACCTGGTCAAGGGCGGGGTCACCGAGGTGCGTACCACGGCCGAGCGGCTGCTCGCCGCCGCAGACAGCGCCGTCCACGTGCTGCGCCAGGCAGCCAGCCCTGCCCCGCCCAGCCCGCTGAACCCGTCCATCGGCAAAGCCCGCCGGTTCGCCACCGTCGACCTCGAGCTCGCCGACCTCAAGCGGGTCAAGGACTACCACGGCACCACCGTCAACGACGTCGTCCTCGCGGTGGTCACCGGCGCGCTGCGCGACTGGCTGCTGATGCGCGGCGAGGTCGTGCGCACGTCCACCACCTTGCGGGCCATCGCCCCGCTGAGCGTCTCGGCGCCGGAGGAGAAGGGCGGCCCGAACCACGTCGCGCCCTTCGTGATCGACCTTCCGGTCGGCGAGCCGTCGCCGGTCGTGCGCCTGCAGCGCATCGCCTACTCGATGCGCGGCCTGCCCGAGGTCGGCCAGCCTGTGCCCGCGCTCGAGATCGCCGGCGTCGCCGGGTTCGCACCGCCCACCCTGCACGAGCTCGGCGCGCGGACGGCGACCGAGGCCCCGAGCCGCGTCTACAACCTGATGGTCACCAACGTCCCGGGGCCGCAGATGCCCCTCTACGCGGCCGGCGCGCTGCTGGTGGGCTCGTACCCGGTGGTGCCGCTCACCCGCGGGCACGGCCTGGGCATCGGCGTGACCTCGTACAACAGCGGAGTGTTCATCGGCCTCAACGCCGACCGTGACGCCATCGGCGACCTCGACCTGCTGGCCGCCGAGATCGTCGGGGCAAGCGACCTGCTCACCGACACCGTGCGAGGCAAGCGGTCGCGAGGAGCCGCCCGTCTGCGATCGGCCAGCCCAGGCGCCTGAAGCCCGATAGGGTCGTCCGACACCCACGGATGGGCAAGAGGCACTTGCCTTTTCGAGTCAGAAACGGACACTGGAGCCTGTGGCCAGAGCCTCGAGCGATACGCCACGCCGCGGGATCGTTCTCGGCGGCGGTGGAGTACTCGGTGCTGCCTGGATGGTCGGGGCGATGTGCGCCCTCGAGGATGCCTTCGATGTCGACCTGCGTGACTGCGACTACATCGTCGGGACATCCGCCGGGTCGGTGATGGCGGCGCTGCTCGCCTCGGGAGTCACCCCAGACGAGATCCGCCGTCACCAGCTGGGTGAGCCGGTCGACCAAGGCCCGCTTGCCGGGTTCTGGTGGGACTACGACAACGCCACCGGCGGGAGCCGTCCAGGCGTTCCCAACTTCGGCCCCGGCTCTGCTGGGCTGCTGCGCAACCTGGGTCGGTTGCGGTCGATGCCGCCGACCGCCGTCCTGTCGGCGTTCCTGCCGGAGGGCAAGGGGTCGCTCGCCCGTGTCGGTCACCTCGTCGAGGCCGTCAACCCGGCGGGTGAGTGGACGCCCCACCGCGGCACGTTCATCTGCACGATGGACTACGAGACCGGCGAGCGAGTGGCGTTCGGCAGCCCGGGAGCCCCACCGGCCGACCTCGCCGAGGCCGTGATGGCCTCGTGCGCGATCCCGGCGTGGTTCTCACCGGTCGTGATCAACGGTCGGCGCTACGTCGACGGCGGCACGTGCTCGGCCACCAGCGTCGACTTGCTCGCCGACCTGGGGCTGGACGAGGTGTACGTGGTGGCCCCGATGGTGTCGTTCGCCGTCGACCACCCCAGCTCGCTGCTCACCCGGCTCGAACGTCGGTGGCGCGTGCAGATCACCAAGCGGTGCCTCACCGAGGCGGCCAAGGTTCACCGCTCCGGTACCGAGGTCACCATCCTGGGCCCCGGCCCGGAAGACCTGGAGGCCATGGGCGCCAACCTGATGGACGTCAGCCGACGTCCGCTGGTCGTCGAGACGTCGTTGCGCACGTCAGCGGCTGCGCTGAGCGAGCCAGGACACTACGCCGATGACGACTCCGGTATCGGGCCCGGCCAGCGACTCATCGTCAGCTGATGCCCGTGCGCCAGCCCCGGGCACGGGTCTACGTGGCGGCGACGCCAGCCATGCTGGTCGGGCTGGTGCAGTCCGGGTCGATGCCGACCCGGGGCATCGGGTACGCCGTCACGCCGCAGGTACGCGAGGCCGGCCCCGACGGCGACGACGACGAGTGGGAGTTCGAGGCCTTCGGCGACGCGGCGGCGGCCGGTGTGGGGCTGCTGGACCCCGACTCCGGGGGACTGCGCCGCGTGGTGGTGTCGGTCGACCTCGACCCGGCCGACGTGGCACCTGCTGACGGTCCACCCTCCAGCGCGGTGGCTGTCCCGGGCGAGGTGAGGCGACGCAGCGTGGCCGCGGTGCACGTCGACGACGAGCAGGCCGGAGCAGTCATCGCGCGCGTCCTCGAGGGGGCACCGGCCTGGCTGCTCGACGACGTCGCGCTGGACTGGTTCGATGCCTCCGAGCTCGAGTCGCTGGTCGATCAGCTGTCCAGAACCTGACGCACGAGCTCACCGGTACGCGCCCGCTGATCGCGACGGACGCTGTGGCCCGCGCCGCGCACCTCGTGCACCTGCCAGCCCGGGTACGAGGTGAGCTCGCGAGCGACCCGCGGCCCGCACGCGGCCTCCCGAGACGGCTCACCGACGAGCAGCAGCGTGGGGCATCGCACGCCGCGCGCCACGGTGGCCCAGGTGCGTCGCAGCCAGTGCTGCTCGGCGTCGAACAGCGCGAGGTCGACCGACGCCTTCGCTCGCGCCCACGGGTCGCGCTCGTCTGCCGGCCAGGTGGGGTTGTGCTCGTCGATCCAGGCCAGCCGGCCGGCGTGGTCGGTGCCCGCAAGCCCGGCCAGCCAGTCACGGTGCGGGTTGGACCGTTCGGCGGCCCGGTCGTCGGGCCCGGTCCCGTCCGGGGAGATCGGTGCCTGCCAGGGCGGGTCCTCCAGCACGAGCGCGGCCACCAGGTCAGGCGCGCTCGCCGCCACGCCCGCCGCGGTGCTCGCCCCCAGGGAGTGCCCGTACAGCACCACTGGCCGCCCGGCCGCATCGACGGCCCGCTCGAGCACCGGGCGCACGTCAGCCACGAGCGCGGCGTGCGTGAAACCCACGTCCGGCGCCATCCTGCGCCCGCCGTGCGCAAGCAGGTGCGGCTGAGCCACCGGCTCGACGCCGAGCGAGGCGAAGAACGGCGCGAGGCACTGAGCGGAGTCGCTGAAGCCGTGCAGCCCGACAAGCGCAGCGGTCATCCCGACCGCTCGTTCAGCCAGGCGGCCCCCACCTGCTCCTCCTTGCGGGCAGCCAGCAGAATGACCTCGCCGATGGCCTTCTCGATCTTGGCGCCGACGAACGGCACCTTGGCCCGCACGTCGGCCTCGATGCGGTGGATGGAGCTGCCGTCGCTGGGCTCCAGGGTCAGCTCGCCGGAGAGGTTCACGGGGGCGGCGGAGATCGTGGCGGTCATGCGGCCTGTGCGAGCGCCGTCGGGCCGGGCGGGGCCCCAGTCCTCGGTCTGCACCACCCGGATCGTGTCGCCGACGAGGGGGCGGACGAAGTCGGGAACCATCGCCGGCAGCGTCCGCTCCAGACGGATGCGAGCTCCGCCGCCGGCGAGCGGGGTAACCGAGACATCGTGCTCGAGTGCCCCCATCGCGGTCGCCTTGCGCATGACGTACTGCTCGTCCGTCAGCATGGCGAACACGGCGTCGGCGTCGGCCGGAAACACGACTGCTGCCTCGATCTTCACCCGCCGGATCGTGTCACGTGCTGAGCAGGAGCCGGGTGCGAACCGCCCGGCGCCGCTAATGTCGAAGCATGTCCTCGTCACGGGCGACGCGCGTCACCGGCCTTCTGGCTGACGTCGACGCGCAGGTAGCGGCTGCTCGCGGGCCTGGCATGGCGATCGCGCACCGCTACTGGCGCGACGCCGCTCCCGACGACCTGCTGTGCCGCCGGACCGACGACGTCGCGGGACTCGCGCTCGCGCATCTCGACCTCGCCGCCAGCCGACCGGACGGCACGCTCGCGCTGCGGGTGTTCACCCCGACGGTTGCCGAGCACGGCTGGTCGACCGGGCACACGCTGATCCAGATCGTCGTGGAAGACATGCCCTTTCTCGTCGACTCCGTGGTCGCCGCGCTGTCGCGGCTCGACGTCAACGTGCACGAGCTCATTCACCCGGTGCTCGTCGTGCGCCGCGACGTCACCGGCGCCCTGCTGGAGGTGCTCGACCAGGAGCCTCCCAGCGGCCGGCAGCGCGGCACCGACCGCCGCCATGAGTCGTGGATCACCGTCGAGATCGGACGGGAGACCGACGAGGACACGCTGGGCGAGATCGAGGCGACGCTGCGCCGGGTTCTGCGCGACGTCGCCGACGCGGTGGAGGACTACCCGAAGATGCGCCAGCGTGCCCTGGACGCGGCCACAGACGTGCTGAGCGCGTCGTTGCCGGTCAGCGACGCGGAGGTGACCGACGCCGAGGAGCTGCTGCGCTGGCTGGCCGACGACCACTTCACGTTCCTCGGCTACCGCGAGTACCGCCTCGACATCGTGGACGGCCAGGACGTGCTGCGGCCGGTGACGGGTACCGGACTGGGCATCCTGCGCGCCGACGGCCAGGTGTCGGCCGGGTTCGCCAAGCTTCCGCCGGCGGCACGCACCAAGGCGCGCGAGAAGCACCTGATGGTGCTGACCAAGGCCAACTCGCGATCCACGGTGCACCGCGCGGCACACATGGACTACGTCGGGGTGAAGGTGTTCGCCGACGGTGAGGTGGTCGGCGAACGCCGGTTCCTCGGCCTGTTGTCGTCCTCGGCCTACTACGAGAGCGTGCTGCGGGTACCGCTGCTGCGTGAGAAGGCCCGGCGGGTGATGGTCGAGGCCGGCTACGCCCCGGCCAGCCACAACGCGAAAGACCTGCTGCACGTGCTGGAGACCTACCCGCGCGACGAGCTGTTCCAGACGCCGGTGGAGTTCTTGGTGTCGGTCGCCCGGTCGGTGGTCGGCCTGCAAGACAGAGGACGGCTTCGGCTCTTCGTCCGCCCCGACGACTACGGGCGGTTTCTGTCATGCCTGGTGTACCTGCCCCGCGACCGGTACAACACCGACGTCCGCCTGGCCGTGCAGAAGGTGCTGATCGAGGCCACCGGGGGCGAGTCGATCGACTACACCGCCCGGGTCGGCGAGTCGCTGCTCGCCCGGCTGCACGTCGTGATCGGCATGCCGGTCGGGCAGTCGCTGCCCGACCTCGACCTGGCTGCGTTGCAGAGCCAGATCGCCGCGGCGATCCGCGACTGGGCCGACGAGTTCGGCGCAGCTCTCGTCGAGGCGGTGGGGGAGGAGCGCGCCGCGAGCCTGGCCCGTCGCTACCGCGGCGCGTTCTCCGACGGCTACCGCGAAGACTTCTCCCCACGGGTGGGCGTCACCGACGTCCTGGCGTTGGAGGCGCTGGCCGACGACTGCGACCTGTCGGTCACGCTCTACCACCCGCCGTCCCTGGCCCCGGACGAGCGCCGCTTCAAGATCTACCGCACCGGGCCAGAGCTGGCGCTCACGCAGGTGCTGCCCATCCTGACCGCCCTGGGCGTCGACGTCGACGACGAGTGGCCGTACGACATCGTGCGGGGCGACGGGTCACGGGCGTCGATCTACGACTTCGGGCTGCGGGTGCCGGCGGCGCCGATGCTCAGCACACCGGCCGACAGGTCACGGTTCGAGCAGACGTTCGTGGCCGTCTGGGACGCCGCCGCCGAGAACGACGGCTTCAACAGCCTGGTCGTGCTGGCGGGGATGACGTGGCGTGAGTGCGCCGTGCTGCGCGCCTACGCCAAGTACATGCGACAGATCGGCAGCGCGTTCTCCCAGTCCTACATCGAGCAGACGCTGCGCGAGCACCCGCACCTCGCAGCCGACCTCGTTCGCCTGTTCGAGGCGATGCTCGCGCCGCAGGCCCACGACAGACGAGCCGCCGTGACGGCCGCCATGCAGCGGCTGGAGACCGGGCTCGACCAGGTGGCCGGGCTCGACCAGGACCGCATCCTGCGCTCCGTCCTGGCGCTCGTGCAGGCCACGCTGCGCACCAACCACTTCCAGACCGACAAGGGCGTCCCGAAGCCCTACCTCTCGCTGAAGATGGACTGCTCGGCAGTGCCGGGGCTGCCGGCGCCGCGTCCGCGCACCGAGATGTGGGTCTGCTCCCCGCAGGTCGAGGGCATCCACCTGCGGTACGGGCAGGTCGCGCGCGGCGGGCTGCGCTGGTCGGACCGCCGCGAAGACTTTCGCACCGAGGTGCTGGGCCTGGTCAAGGCCCAGGCGGTGAAGAACTCCGTCATCGTGCCGGTCGGGGCCAAAGGTGGGTTCGTCGTCAAGGGCGGCGACCGCACCGGGGCCTACGTCCAGTTCATCCGCGGGTTGCTCGACCTCACCGACAACCGCGTCGTCGACGGTGCCGGGGCGGCGCAGGTGGTGCCGCCACCGGACGTCGTGCGCCGCGACGCCGACGACACCTACCTGGTCGTCGCCGCCGACAAGGGCACCGCGACGATGTCTGACGTCGCCAACGGCGTGAGCGGCGACTACCACTACTGGCTCGGGGACGCCTTCGCCTCGGGCGGCTCGGCCGGGTACGACCACAAGGCGATGGGGATCACCGCGCGCGGAGCCTGGGAGTCGGTGCGTCGCCACTTCCGCAACCTCGGGCGCCGCATCGACGGGGGCGAGTCGGGCGGGCTGAGCGTCGTCGGCATCGGCGACATGTCCGGCGACGTGTTCGGCAACGCGATGCTGCTGTCTCCCGGCATCGTGCTGGTCGGGGCGTTCGACCACCGCCACATCTTTCTCGACCCCGACCCCGACCCCCGGGCCTCGTTCGAGGAGCGTCGCCGCCTGTTCGGCCTCGACCGATCCTCGTGGGCCGACTACGACCACGCGCTCATCTCCGTCGGAGGCGGTGTCTGGGCGCGGACGGCGAAGACCGTGCCGGTCTCGCCGCAGGTACGCGCCCGGCTCGGCCTGGACGAGTCGGTCACTGCCCTCACACCTCCGGAGATGATCCACGCTCTGCTCCTGGCCCCCGTCGACCTGCTCTTCAACGGCGGAGTCGGCACCTACGTGAAGGCGGGCGGGCAGACCAACGCCGAGGTGGGCGACAAGGCCAACGACGCCGTGCGCGTCGACGCCCACGAGCTGCGCTGCCTGGTGGTGGCCGAGGGCGGCAACCTCGGCCTCACCCAGGCGGCCCGCGTCGCCTACGCCCGTCGGGGCGGGCGGGTCAACACCGACGCCATCGACAACTCCGCGGGTGTCGACACATCCGACCGCGAGGTGAACATCAAGATCGTGCTGGACGCGGTCGTCGCCGCAGGCGAGCTCACCGGCAAGCAGCGCAACGCTCTGCTCGCGTCGATGACTGCCGAGGTCGCCGGTCTCGTCCTGCGCACGAACTACCGGCAGAACGTCGCCCTGGAGATGGCGCTGGCCCAGGCCCCGTCCCTGGTCACCGTGCACGAGGCCTACCTGGGCGATCTGGCCGGCTCTCGAGGTCTCGACCGCGTCGTCGAAGACCTGCCCGACGAGCGCGAGCTGGCGTCGCGCCGCGCCGCCGGAGGCGGGTTCGTCGGTCCCGAGCTCGCGGTGCTCATGGCCTACACGAAGAACCTGCTCTTCAGCGACCTGCTCGAGGCCAGCCTGCCCGACGACCCCGAGCTCACCACGATGCTCGCTCACTACTTCCCGGCCCCGCTGTGGGGCCGCTATCCGGAGCAGGTCGCCGGGCACCCGCTTCGCCGCGAGATCCTGGCCAGCCAGGTCGCCAACCGCGTGGTCGACGAGGCCGGCATCACCTACCTGCACCGCCTCGGGCTGGAGACGGCCGCCTCGGCCGACGAGCTGACACGCGCTCACCTCGTGGCCGCGGCGGTCTTCGGGCGGGCTCCTCTGTCCGACGCGATCGATGCGCTCGACCTGCAGGTCGACTCCGCGACGCAGGTGGGCATGCGCCTGGAGCTGCGCACGCTCGTCGAACGAGCCGCCCGCTGGTTCGTGCTGTCGCGTCCCGCGCCTCTCGACCTGGCCCGCGAGATCGCGCTGTTCGCCGAACCGGTGGCGACGATCCTGGCTGCGCTGCCCACGCTGCTCGTCGGACGCCCGGAGCGCGAGGCTGCCGCCCGCCGCGACACGCTGCTGGCCGGTGGCGTGCCCGACGACCTGGCCGCGTCACTGTCGGTGCTGACGTGGTCGTTCCCCGCGCTCGACGTGGCCGACATCGCCCAGCGCAGCGGCACCGACCTGCTGGACGCCATGCGTGTGCACCTGGCCGCCGGTGAGGTGCTCGAGCTGCAGTCGCTGCAACGGCGGGTGATCGCCCTACCGCGTGACGACCGCTGGCAGACGATGGCCCGGGCCGCTCTGCGCGACGACCTCTACGCCGCCCACGCGCGCATCACGCAGTCCATCGTCACGACGACCGCTCCCGGGGACGCCCACGAGCGGGTGACGGAGTGGATCGAGGCCGATCCCAAGACCATGGCCCGTGCCCGTCGCCTGCTCACCGACGTGCTCGGCGACGACTCGCCCGACCTGTCGCGGATCTCGGTGGGGCTGCGCGCCGTCCGAACCCTGCTCAGCGAACGGGCCGAGAGCGTCCAACCGCCGGGGCACGCAGCCACGCCGCCACCCCGTCCAACAGGTGGCGCTTGAGCGGCGGCGGCGCCTGCGACCCGTGGATCGACGAGGCGGCCAGCCCGGCCAGCGCGGCGTCGTCGAGCCCGTGCACCTGCCGCGCCATCTCGTACTGCGCGGTGAGGCGGTGGCCGAACAGCAGCGGATCGTCGGCGCCGAGGGCGACGCGGGCTCCGGCCTCGACAAGCCGGGGCAGCGGGACCGCCGCCGGGTCGGGGTAGACACCGAGCGAGACGTTCGACCACGGGCACACCTCCAGCACCGTGCCCGCGCCCACGACCGCCTCCAGCACGGTCGGGTCCTCCACGCTGCGCACGCCGTGCCCCAGCCGGTCGGCACCCAGGTGGTTCAACGTGTCGCGCACGCTGCCCGGTCCGAGCAGCTCGCCGCCGTGCGGGACGGCGGCGAGGCCGGCCCGTCGGGCGATGCGGAACGCCGGGGCGAACGACTCCGCGCTACCCCGGCGCTCGTCGTTGGACAGCCCGAAACCCACGACGCCGTGCTCGGCGTACTGAGCGGCCAGCCTGGCCAGCGTGCGGGCGTCGAGCTCGTGGCGGGTGCGGTTGGCGGCCACCACGACGGCCATGCCTAGACCGGTACGGGCTGCGGCGTCGGCGACGGCGTCGAGAACCAGCTCGAGAAACGTCGTGATGCCGCCGAAGCGGGCGCCGTAGCCGGACGGGTCCACCTGGATCTCCAGCCATCCCGAACCCTCGGCCGCGTCGTCCACCGCAGCCTCGAGCACGAGGCGGCGCACGTCACCCGGCGTGCGCAGCACCGAGCGGGCGACGTCGTAGAGCCGCTGGAAGCGGAACCAGCCGCGTTCGTCGGCCGCCGACAGCGGCACCGGCGAGCCCGTGGCCAGCGCGTGGGCAAGCCTGTCCGGCAGCCGGATGCCGTCGCGGGCGGCCAGCTCGAGCACCGTGGCCGGGCGCATCGACCCGGTGAAGTGCAGGTGCAGGTGTGCCTTCGGCAGCAGCCGAAGATCGCGTGACGGGCTCAGGACGACGGGCCGAACAGCTGCTGCAGGCGCGTGACCCCCTCGACGAGGTCGGCATCGGACAGCGCGTACGACAGGCGCAGGTACCCGCTCGGGCCGAACGCCTCACCCGGCACCACGGCCACCTCGACCTCGTCGAGGATGAGTGAGGCCAGCTCTGCGGAGGTGGTCGGCACCCGTCCGCGCACCTCACGACCGAGCAGGCCGGTGACGCTCGGGTAGACGTAGAACGCCCCGTCGGGCATCGGGCACACCACGCCGTCGATCTCGTTGAGCATCGTCACGATCGTGTGCCGACGACGGTCGAACGCCTTGCGCATCTCGTCCACCGCCGTCAGGTCGCCGGACACGGCGGCCAGGGCCGCGCGCTGCGAGACGTTGGCGACGTTGCTGCTCAAGTGGCTCTGCAGGTTGGTCGCGGCCTTCACCACGTCGCTCGGCCCGATCATCCAGCCGACGCGCCAGCCGGTCATCGCGTACGTCTTGGCCACCCCGTTCAGGATCACACAGGTGTCGGCGAGCTCGGGCACCTCGGCCAGGATCGACGGCGCGGACGCGTCGCCGTAGACCAGGTGCTCGTAGATCTCGTCGGTCACCACCCACACCCCGTGCTCGAGCGCCCACTGCCCGATGGCACGGATCTGCTCGGGCGGGTACACCGCGCCGGTCGGGTTGGACGGCGAGCAGAGCAGCATCACCTTGGTGCGCTCGGTGCGCGCGGCCTCGAGCTGGTCGACGCTTACCAGGTAGCCCTGGGTCTCGTCGGCGAGCACCTCCACGGGGACGCCGCCGGCCAGCCGGATCGCCTCGGGGTAGGTCGTCCAGTACGGAGCGGGCAGCAGCACCTCGTCGTCCGGGTCGAGCAACGTCGCGAACGCCTCGTACACCGCCTGCTTGCCGCCATTGGTCACCAGCACCTGCGCGGCCGAGACCTGCACCCCGGAGTCGCGCAGAGTCTTGGCGGCGATGGCGGCCTTGAGCTCGGGCAGCCCGCCCGCGGGGGAGTAGCGGTGGTTGCGCGGCTCGGCACACGCCGCCTCGGCAGCCGCCACCACATAGTTCGGCGTGGCGAAGTCGGGCTCGCCTGCCCCGAAGCCGATCACCGGACGACCCTCAGCCTTCAGGGCCTTGGCCTTGGCGTCGACGGCCAGGGTGGCGCTCTCGGCGATGGAGGCGATGCGACGGCTGATCCGGTGCGATGCGGTGGGCTCTGGCGCGCTGGTGGTCATGGTGGCATCGTGGCATGCCCCCCGGTACGGCCACGATCGGGTTCGACCCCAACGCCGGTTGGCACGTACACTGATCGGCTGGCGGACGTCCGCCCCGAGGGCAGTAGCTCAATTGGAAGAGCTCCGGTCTCCAAAACCGGCGGCTGGGGGTTCGAGTCCCTCCTGCCCTGCGCCAGACCCGACCGACCGACGACAGGACGAACAACGTGACAGACACCCGCACCAGCCTCTGGTCGCGGTTGACGCTCTTCCTGCGACAGGTCGTGGCCGAGCTCCGCAAGGTGGTGTACCCGACTCGGCCCCAGCTGATCAACTACACCATCGTGGTGCTGGTGTTCGTCGCGATCATGATTGCGCTGGTCACGGTGCTCGACCTCGCTTTCGGCGAGGCTGTCCGGGCGGTGCTCGGATGACGAACGACGAGAAAGCAGCGGTGGCTGACGCAGTGACTGACGAGAACGCGACCGAGCAGGCCTCCGCCGCGCCCGACCCGCTGGAGGAGTTTCGCGCCGCCCTGCGCGCCAAGCCGGGGGACTGGTACGTGATCCACTCCTACTCCGGCATGGAGAACCGGGTGAAGGCGAACCTGGAGAGCCGCATCGGCAGCCTCAACATGGAGGATCACATCTTCGAGGTGGAGGTTCCCACCGAGGAGGTCTCCGAGATCAAGTCCGGCCAGCGTCGCCTGGTGAAGCGCGTGCGCTTCCCCGGTTACGTCCTGGTGCGCATGGAGCTCACCGACGAGTCGTGGGCCGCGGTGCGCAACACCCCGTCGGTCACCGGGTTCGTGGGCAACGCCCACCAGCCGCTCCCGCTGTCACTGGAGGAGGTCGAGGGCTGGCTGGCCCCGACGATCGTCGAACCGGCTGCCGCATCAGGTGGCACCGGGGCACGCCCGCAGACCGAGGTGGCCGACTTCGGCGTCGGCGACTCGGTCATGGTGATCGACGGGCCGTTCGCCTCGCTGCACGCCACGATCAACGAGATCAACCCGGACGCCCAGAAGATCAAGGGTCTGGTCGAGATCTTCGGACGGGAGACGCCTGTGGAGCTCTCCTTCAGCCAGATCCAGAAGATCTGACCGCCCACCCCCACTCCGCTCACGCACAACGAAGGAACACCCCATGCCCCCCAAGAAGAAGAAGGTCGCCGGCCTCATCAAGCTGCAGATCCAGGCTGGGCAGGCGACCCCCGCGCCGCCCGTGGGCCCGGCGCTGGGCCAGCACGGCGTGAACATCATGGAGTTCTGCAAGGCCTACAACGCCGCGACCGAGGCCCAGCGTGGCAACGTCATCCCGGTCGAGATCACGGTCTACGAAGACCGCTCGTTCGACTTCGTCACCAAGACACCGCCTGCCGCCAAGCTCATCCTCAAGGCTGCCGGCATCGACAAGGGCTCCGGCGAGCCCAACCGGGTCAAGGTCGCCTCCATCAGCCGCGACCAGGTGCGTGACATCGCCACGCAGAAGATGCCCGACCTCAATGCGAACGACCTCGACGCTGCGGAGAAGATCATCGCCGGCACCGCGCGTCAGATGGGGATCACCGTCACCGACTGACGCACCACCTCCGACGCGCCGGCGCCGCCGGACGTGTCACGTGGGAGGACGACGCGCTCGTCCGCAACCACACTCTCCCCCCGTCTCGTCAAGGAGATCTCATGAAGCGCAGCAAGAGCTACGACAAGGCCGCCGCCACCATCGACCGCGACAGCGTCTACCAGCCGGACGACGCCGTCGTGCTGGCCAAGGAGACGTCGCCGACCAAGTTCGACTCCACCGTCGAGGTTGCTCTGCGACTCGGTATCGACCCCCGCAAGGCCGACCAGATGGTGCGCGGCACCGTCAACCTGCCGCACGGCACGGGCAAGACCGCCCGCGTGCTGGTGTTCGCTGCGGGCCCGAAGGCCAGCGAGGCCGAGGAGGCAGGCGCCGACATCGTCGGCTCCGACGACCTGATCGCCGAGGTGCAGGGCGGACGCCTCGACTTCGACGCCGTCGTCGCCACGCCCGACATGATGGGCAAGGTGGGCCGGCTCGGGCGCGTCCTCGGTCCGCGCGGCCTCATGCCGAACCCCAAGACCGGCACCGTGACCATGGACGTCGCCAAGGCCGTGGGCGACATCAAGGGCGGCAAGATCGAGTTTCGCGCCGACCGCAACGCCAACCTGCACTTCATCATCGGCAAGGTGTCGTTCTCTGCCGAGCAGCTGCTGGAGAACTACCAGGCTGCGATGGACGAGGTCATGCGGCTCAAGCCGTCGGCGGCCAAGGGGCGCTACGTGCGCAAGGCGACGCTCTCCACGACGATGGGCCCGGGCATCCCCCTCGACCCGTCTGCGGTGAAGGCTGCCGCCGCAACCGACGTCTGAGGCGTTCGAGCTGACAGCCAGACGACGCTGCACGGCCCGGCCACGGGTCGCGCCGGCGGCGCTCGTCCTGCTCGCAGTGCTCCTGCTGAGCGCGTGCAGCAGCCCAGCGACCGATTCCTCCGCCCCGAGCCCTACCCCGACCCCCCAGGGGGCGGGCCGGTTCGCCGACCCCGCCGAGCTCGGCACGGCACTGCAAGACGCCGCCCTCGCGGCTGGCAGCGCCCAAGGCGACCTGATCGCCAGCAGCGCGGACGGTCGGGTGGACGGCGCGCTGGCGTACGAGTTCGCCACCGACGACGTCGCGATCTCCGCCGAGGTCTCGGTCTCCGGGCCGATCAGCGCCGATCTCGGCGTCGTCCTCGCCGACGGGACCGTCTACCTGCGGGTGCCCACGCTGTACCAGCTGTTCACGTCCGCCCCCTGGGTTCGCCTGCCCACCGGCGCCGGTAGCGATATCTCCGACCAGGTGGACGGCCTGGTCGAGGCGCTGGCCGCCGAGGTGCCCGGCGCGTCGCTGGTGGACCTCGACGACTCGTCGAGCACCCTGACCTTCCTCGGCAGTGACAGCCTCGACGGCGTCGCGGTCGAGCTGTACGAGGCGCGCGCCACCGTCGACGGCGTCGACATCGAGCGCACCTACTGGGTCGACAGCGAGAACCTGCCGCGCCGACTCGACAGCACCGCTCGAGACCCCGCTGACAGCACTCCGGCGACGAGCCGGCACACCTACACCGACTGGGGCGAGCCGGTGACCGTCGTGGTGCCGGACCCATCCGACGTGGCCGACTTCCCCGAAGGCCTGCTCTAGCGCGATTTGGCCCGCGTGCGTTCCGCACGTACTCTTGGCGCGCCGAAGACCGCCGGACAGCCGTGCAGCCCTACGCCGCACAGCGTGAAAAGCCCACAGGGCGTCCCGCGCAGGCCTGGACCACCACGCAGCAGCGTGGCACGCCCTGGCCTCGCGCCGGGGCGTTTCTCATGGGGACGCCCGTCGCTTCGGCACCGACCCAGCGAAGGAGACCCATGGCCCGGCCAGACAAGGTCGCAGACGTCGCCGAGCTCGTCGAGGAGTTCCGCTCGTCCGACGCCGTCGTGCTCACCGAGTACCGCGGCCTGACGGTGGCGCAGATCACCGAGCTTCGCCGCACCCTCGGCGACGACGTCACCTACACCGTCGTGAAGAACACCCTGGCCCGGCGTGCCGCCATGGAGGCCGGTGCCGACGCGCTCGTGGACGAGTTCTCCGGCCCGTCGGCCGTCGCCTTCGTCAAGGGCGACCCGGTCGTGGCCGCCAAGGGCCTGCGCGACTTCAGCAAGACCCACCACGCCCTCGTGCTGCGCGGCGGCCTGCTCTCCGGTCGTGTGCTGGACGCCGCCGAGATCGCCAAGCTCGCCGACCTGGAGTCGCGCGAGGTGCTGCTGTCGAAGCTGGCCGGCGCCATGAAGGCCTCCGCAAGCCAGGCCGTCAGCCTGTTCGCCGCGCCCCTGTCGCAGACCGCCCGCGTCGTGGACGCCCTGCGCCAGCAGGTCGAGGCCGCGTCGCCGTCCGAGGCGCCGTCCGAGGCGCAGTCCGAGGCGCAGGCCGAGGACGCTTCCGGAGGCGTCGACCGAAGGGAGCCAGCCGAGGAAGCGTCCTCGGCCGGAGCCGACGCCAGCGAGCCAGCCGAGGGCGCCACCCCGGCCGGCACCGACGACTCGACCGACAACTAATCACCCCACCCCAGACCTCACCACAGCAACGAGAGGAACCACCATGGCCAAGCTGAGCACCGACGAGCTGCTGGACGTCTTCAAGGAGATGACCCTGCTGGAGCTGTCGGACTTCGTGAAGCAGTTCGAAGAGACCTTCGGCGTGACCGCCGCTGCTCCGGTTGCCGTGGCCGCTGCCCCGGCCGCTGCCGGCGGTGGCGAGGCCGCCGCCGAGGAGGAGCAGGACGAGTTCGACGTCGTCCTCGAGGGCGCCGGCGAGAAGAAGATCCAGGTCATCAAGGAGGTGCGCGCCCTGACCAGCCTCGGCCTGAAGGAGGCCAAGGACCTGGTGGACGGCGCCCCCAAGCCGGTGCTGGAGAAGGTCGCCAAGGACGTGGCGGAGAAGGCCAAGGAGCAGCTCGAGGCTGCCGGAGCGTCCGTCTCCGTCAAGTAGCAGCGGGCGGGCTGCATGCCGGCCCGCCGACTGATTCACCCGCACCACATCGGTCCTCGACCGTAGCCCGACTACGGTCGAGGACCCTTGCGAGTTGTGCGCACGCACGACTCGACAACCGTGTAGCCCCGCGCTACAGTGGTGCGTTGCGCTGGCTGCACCCTGCCCCTACATCGAACGCCCTTCGTCGGGCGGGCTGAGCCGCGCCTACAACCGAATGTGCCACATGTCGTGCCAGTAGGGAAGGACCACACTTGGCCTCCACGCGCAGCACCCGCATCTCCTTTGCCAAGATCGACGAGCCACTTGAGGTCCCGAACCTCCTGGCCCTGCAGAGCACCAGCTTCGACTGGCTCATCGGCCACGAGCGTTGGCGCGAGCAGGCCGCGGCACGCGGTGAGACCGAGGCCCGCTCGGGGCTGGAGGAGATTCTCACCGAGATCAGCCCGATCGAGGACTTCTCGGAGTCGATGGAGCTGAAGTTCTCCGACCCGAGCTTCTACGAGCCCGCGCACACCGTCGAGGAGTGCAAGGTTCGCGACTTCACCTACTCCGCCCCCCTCTACGTGACGGCGGAGTTCACGAACAACGAGACCGGCGAGATCAAGCAGCAGACGGTCTTCATGGGCGACTTCCCGCTCATGACCGACAAGGGCACGTTCATCATCAACGGCACCGAGCGCGTCGTGGTGTCCCAGCTCGTGCGTAGCCCCGGCGTGTACTTCGAGCGCTCGCTGGACAAGACGTCGGACAAAGACATCTTCGTCGCCCGTGTCATCCCCTCACGCGGTGCGTGGCTGGAGTTCGAGATCGACAAGAAGGACATGATCGGCGTCCGTCTCGACCGCAAGCGCAAGCAGCACGTCACGGTGCTGCTCAAGGCGCTGGGCTGGGACACCGAGCGCATCATGGCCGAGCTCGGTGACTACGACTCGGTGCGCAACACCCTGGAGAAAGACACCACCACCGCTCAGGACGACGCGCTGCTCGACCTCTACCGCAAGATGCGTCCGGGCGAGCCCCCGACGCGGGAGGCGGCCGAGCAGCTCATCAACAACGCCTACTTCAACCCGAAGCGCTACGACCTCGCCCGCGTGGGCCGCTACAAGATCAACAAGAAGCTCGGCCAGGTCGACATGGACGACAAGGTCCTGACGATCGACGACATCGCCGCGACCCTGCGCTACCTGGTCAAGCTGCACGCCGGCGAGGTGAGCATGCCGTCGCCGGTCGGCGAGCTGCCGCTGGAGACCGACGACATCGACCACTTCGGCAACCGCCGGCTGCGCACCGTGGGCGAGCTCATCCAGAACCAGGTGCGTACCGGCCTGGTGCGCATGGAGCGGGTCGTCCGCGAGCGGATGACCACCCAGGACGTCGAGGCGATCACGCCGCAGACCCTGATCAACATCCGTCCCGTGGTGGCCGCGATCAAGGAGTTCTTCGGCACCAGCCAGCTCAGCCAGTTCATGGACCAGACCAACCCGCTGGCCGGGCTGACGCACAAGCGTCGCCTGTCCGCGCTGGGCCCGGGTGGTCTGTCGCGCGAGCGGGCCGGGTTCGAGGTGCGCGACGTGCACCCGTCCCACTACGGCCGCATGTGCCCGATCGAGACCCCGGAGGGCCCGAACATCGGCCTCATCGGCTCGCTGTCGACCTACGGGCGCATCAACCGGTTCGGGTTCGTCGAGACCCCGTACCGCAAGGCCAACAACGGCGTCGTCACCGACGAGGTCGTCTACCTGGCCGCGGACGAAGAAGACCGTTTCGTCATCGCGCAGGCCAACGCCGAGCTCAGCCCCGACGGCTCGTTTGCCGAGCCCAAGGTGCTGGTGCGCAAGCGGGGCGGCGAGGTCGAGTACGTCCCGGCCGAGATCGTCGACTACATGGACGTCAGCCCGCGCCAGATGGTGTCGGTCGCGACCGCGATGATCCCGTTCCTCGAGCACGACGACGCCAACCGGGCGCTCATGGGCTCGAACATGCAGCGCCAGGCCGTGCCGCTCATCCGCAGCGAGGCACCGTTGGTCGGCACGGGCATGGAGCTTCGTGCCGCAGTCGACGCCGGCGACGTGGTCGTCAACGTCGACGCGGGTGTCGTCACCAGCGTGAGCGCTGACGATGTCACGGTGATGGCCGACGACGGCACCTACCGCACCTACCGACTGTCGAAGTTCCGTCGCTCCAACGCCGGAACGTGCATCAACCAGAAGCCTGTCGTCGACACCGGTGACCGGGTCGAGGCCGGCGCGGTGCTGGCCGACGGCCCGTGCACCGACACCGGCGAGATGGCGCTGGGCAAGAACCTTCTCGTGGCGTTCATGTCGTGGGAGGGCCACAACTACGAGGACGCCATCATCCTGAGCCAGCGTCTCGTGCAGGACGACGTGCTCACCTCGATCCACATCGAGGAGCACGAGGTCGACGCACGCGACACCAAGCTGGGCCCGGAGGAGATCACCCGCGAGCTGCCCAACGTCGCCGATGACGTGCTGGCCAACCTCGACGAGCGCGGCATCATCCGCATCGGCGCCGAGGTCGTGCCCGGCGACATCCTGGTCGGCAAGGTGACGCCCAAGGGTGAGACCGAGCTGACCCCGGAGGAGCGGCTGCTGCGGGCGATCTTCGGCGAGAAGGCCCGCGAGGTGCGCGACACCTCGCTGAAGGTGCCGCACGGTGAGTCCGGCAAGGTCATCGGCGTCCGCGTCTTCCGGGACGAGGACGGCGACGAGCTGCCCCCGGGCGTCAACGAGCTGGTGCGGGTCTACATCGCGCAGATGCGCAAGATCCAGGACGGCGACAAGCTCGCCGGCCGCCACGGCAACAAGGGCGTCATCTCCAAGATCCTCCCGGTCGAGGACATGCCGTTCCTGCCCGACGGCACCCCGGTCGACATCGTGCTCAACCCGCTCGGCGTGCCGAGCCGGATGAACCTCGGCCAGATCCTGGAGACCCACCTCGGGTGGGTCGCCTCGGCGGGCTGGGACGTGCCGGCGGACTCCACCGAGGAGTGGGCGCAGCGCCTGCGCTCCATCGGTGCGAACTCCGGCGAGCCGGGCACCAACGTCGCGACGCCGGTGTTCGACGGGGCGCGCCAGGACGAGATCGACGGTCTGCTCGCCTCGACGAGGCCGGGCCGTGACGGGAGCCCGCTGGTCAACCCCGACGGCAAGGCGACGCTGTACGACGGCAGGTCCGGGGAGCCCTTCCCGCACCCCGTCGCCGTGGGGCAGATCTACATGCTCAAGCTCAACCACCTGGTCGACGACAAGATCCACGCGCGCTCGACCGGCCCGTACTCGATGATCACGCAGCAGCCCCTGGGTGGCAAGGCCCAGTTCGGCGGCCAGCGGTTCGGCGAGATGGAGGTCTGGGCGCTGGAGGCCTACGGGGCGGCCTACGCCCTGCAGGAGCTGTTGACCATCAAGTCCGACGACGTGCTCGGCCGCGTCAAGGTCTACGAGGCGATCGTCAAGGGCGAGAACATCCCCGAGCCGGGCATCCCGGAGTCGTTCAAGGTGCTGATGAAGGAGATGCAGTCGCTGTGCCTCAACGTCGAGGTGCTCTCCAGCGACGGCCTGGCCATCGAGATGCGCGAGACCGACGAAGACGTGTTCCGTACCGCTGAAGAGCTCGGAATCGACCTGTCTCGGCGTGAGCCGAGCAGCGTCGAAGAAGTCTGACCCGTAGCTCACCTGCACGACCAAGAGAGAACGAGAGAGGGAGCCTGAGTGCTCGACGTCAACTTCTTCGACCGGCTTCGCATCGGCCTGGCCACGGCCGACGACATCCGCACCTGGTCACACGGCGAGGTCAAGAAGCCGGAGACCATCAACTACCGCACGCTCAAGCCGGAGAAGGACGGACTCTTCTGCGAGAAGATCTTCGGTCCTACCCGCGACTGGGAGTGCTACTGCGGCAAGTACAAGCGCGTCCGCTTCAAGGGCATCATCTGTGAGCGCTGCGGCGTCGAGGTCACTCGCGCCAAGGTGCGTCGTGAGCGGATGGGCCACATCGAGCTGGCCGCGCCCGTCACGCACATCTGGTACTTCAAGGGCGTCCCGTCCCGGCTGGGCTACCTGCTGGACCTCGCCCCGAAGGACCTCGAGAAGGTCATCTACTTCGCCGCCTACATGATCACCGAGGTGGACGACGAGGGCCGGCACCGCGACCGGCCCAACATGGAGGCCGCCCTCGACATCGAGCGCCAGCGCGTCGCGCAGCGTCGCGACTCCGACATCGAGACCCGGGCCGCCAAGCTCGAGGGCGACCTCGCCGAGCTCGAGGCCGAGGGTGCGAAGGGCGACGTGCGCCGCAAGGTCAAGGAGTCGGCCGAGCGCGAGATGGCGCAGATCCGCAAGCGCGCCGACGCCGAGATCGCCGACATGGACGAGGTCTGGGACCGGTTCGTCAACCTCAAGGTCCAAGACCTCGAGGGCAACGAGATCCTCTACCGCAAGATGCGTGACCGCTATGGCCGCTACTTCAAGGGCGGCATGGGCGCGGCGGCGATCAAGGACCGCCTGGAGACCTTCGACCTCGAGGCCGAGGCGCTCTCCCTGCGCGAGACCATCCGCTCCGGGCGCGGCCAGAAGAAGGCCCGCGCGCTGAAGCGGCTCAAGGTCGTGTCGGCGTTCCTGACCACGACGAACGACCCCCGCGGCATGGTGCTCGACGCGGTGCCGGTCATCCCGCCGGACCTGCGCCCCATGGTGCAGCTCGACGGTGGCCGGTTCGCCACGTCCGACCTCAACGACCTGTACCGCCGGGTCATCAACCGCAACAACCGCCTCAAGCGCCTTCTCGACCTCGGGGCCCCCGAGATCATCGTCAACAACGAGAAGCGCATGCTCCAGGAGTCGGTGGACGCGCTGTTCGACAACGGCCGTCGCGGCCGTCCGGTCACCGGACCGGGCAACCGGGCGCTGAAGTCGCTGTCGGACATGCTCAAGGGCAAGCAGGGCCGGTTCCGCCAGAACCTGCTCGGCAAGCGCGTGGACTACTCCGGCCGCTCGGTCATCGTCGTCGGCCCGCAGCTCAAGCTGCACCAGTGCGGCCTGCCGAAGCAGATGGCGCTCGAGCTGTTCAAGCCGTTCGTCATGAAGCGACTGGTCGACCTGAGCCACGCGCAGAACATCAAGAGCGCCAAGCGCATGGTCGAGCGTCAGCGCGGCCAGGTCTGGGACGTGCTGGAGGAGGTCATCGCCGAGCACCCGGTTCTGCTGAACCGGGCACCGACGCTGCACCGCCTCGGCATCCAGGCGTTCGAGCCGCAGCTGATCGAGGGCAAGGCCATCCAGATCCACCCGCTGGTCTGCACGGCGTTCAACGCCGACTTCGACGGCGACCAGATGGCCGTGCACGTCCCGCTGTCGGCCGAGGCGCAGGCCGAGGCCCGCATCCTGATGCTGAGCAGCAACAACATCCTCAAGCCGGCCGACGGCCGGCCGGTGACGATGCCGACGCAAGACATGGTGCTGGGCATCTTCTTCCTCACCGCCGGCCGTGACGGTGAGGCGGGAGAGGGCCGGGTGTTCGGCTCGGTCGCCGAGGCGACCATGGCCTTCGACGGCGGTGCGATCACGCTGCAGAGCAAGATCCGCATCCGCATCGACGGCTTCGTGGACGAGAACCGGGTGCCGGCCGACGGCCCCGTCCTGCTCGACACGACCCTCGGTCGGGTGCTGTTCAACGAGGCCCTGCCGGTGGACTACCCCTATGTCAACCTCGAGGTCGACAAGAAGCAGCTCGGCGGGATCGTCAACGACCTCGCTGAGCGCTACCGCAAGATCGACGTGGCGACGACGCTGGACGCCTTGAAGTCGGCCGGGTTCCACTGGTCGACCCGTTCGGGTGTGACGGTGTCGGCCGACGACGTCATCGAGCCGGTGCACAAGGCCGAGATCCTCGAGAAGTACGAGGAGCGGGCCGACAAGGTCGAGCGCAACTTCGAGCGTGGCGTGATCTCTGACGGCGAGCGCCGCGAGGAGCTCATCGACATCTGGACCGACGCCACCAACGAGGTCGACAACGACATGCGCGCCGGCTTCGTGGCCGACCCGACCAACTCCATCAACATGATGGTGAGCTCGGGCGCCCGCGGTAACTGGATGCAGATCCGCCAGCTGGCGGGTATGCGTGGCCTCGTGGCCAACCCCAAGGGCGAGACGATCCCGCGCCCGATCAAGTCGTCGTTCCGCGAGGGCTTGTCGGTGCTGGAGTTCTTCATCTCCACCCACGGCGCCCGCAAGGGCCTGGCCGACACCGCGCTGCGCACGGCCGACTCCGGGTACCTCACCCGGCGCCTGGTCGACGTGAGCCAGGACGTCATCATCCGGATGATCGACTGCCAGACCGAGCGCGGGATGAAGATCCCGCTGGCCGCACCCGGTGCGGACGGTCAGCTTCGGGTGCGCGACGACGTCGAGACCGGCGTGCTCGCGCGCTGCCTCGCCGAGGACGTCGCCGACGCCGACAGCGGGGAGCTGCTGGCCAGCCGCGGCGACGACATCACTCCTGCCATCGTCGACCGCCTGGTCGGCCATGGCGTCGCCAACATCCGGGTGCGCACCGTCCTCACCTGTGAGAGCCCCACCGGCGTGTGTGCGACCTGCTACGGCCGGTCGATGGCGTCGGGGCACCTGGTCGACGAGGGTGAGGCGGTCGGCATCATCGCGGCCCAGTCCATCGGCGAGCCCGGTACCCAGCTGACCATGCGCACGTTCCACACCGGCGGCGTCGCCGGTGAGGACATCACGCACGGTCTGCCGCGTGTGGTCGAGCTGTTCGAGGCCCGCGCCCCCAAGGGCAAGGCCCCGATCACCGAGGTCGCGGGGCGTGTGCGCTTCGAGGCCGACGGAGCCAAGGGCCCGCAGCTGGTCATCGTCCCCGACGACGGCAGCGACGAGATGATCTATCCCATCAGCCGTCGCGTGGCCGAGTTCGTCCGCACACGCACCGCCGGCATCGCCCAGTGGCGCGTGCAGGACGGTGACCACGTCGAGGTCGGCGAGCAGCTGCACGCCGGCACCCAGGACCCGCACGACGTGCTGCGGATCCTCGGCGTGCGCGCCGTGCAGAAGTTCCTGACCGACGAGGTGCAGGAGGTCTACCGCAGCCAGGGCGTGTCGATCCACGACAAGCACATCGAGATCATCGTGCGGCAGATGCTGCGCCGGATCACGGTGCTGGAGAGCGGCGAGGCGCACCTGCTGCCGGGCGAGCTCGTGGAGCGCACCCGGTTCGAGGCGGAGAACCGCCGGGTCGCCGGTGAGGGCGGACAGCCCGCGGCCGGCCGCCCGCAGCTGATGGGTATCACGAAGGCGTCGCTGGCCACCGAGTCGTGGCTGTCGGCGGCCTCCTTCCAGGAGACCACGCGGGTGCTCACGGAGGCGGCCATCAGCGCCAAGTCCGACCCGCTGCTCGGGCTGAAGGAGAACGTGATCCTCGGCAAGCTCATCCCGGCCGGTACCGGCCTGGCGCAGTACCGCAACATCCGGGTGGAGCCGACGGAGGAGGCGAAGGCGGCGATGTACTCGCTGCCGGAGTACTCCGCGGACTACTCCGAGTACACCTTCGGGCAAGGCTCGGGCGAGGCCATCCGGCTGGAGGACTACGACATGGGCTCCTACGGATGAGCAGTGCCTCATTCGACGGCTGATGCCGTTTTGACCTGCTCTGCGGCAGGCCGGTACCCTTGCGGGGCTGTGCCTGCCGCAGAGCAGGCACCTCGGGCGCGCTCGGACGCGCCCTCCCGACGATCGTCCTGATGTACCACCCCGCACGAACACAGACCGGAGAAGCACGAGTGCCCACGATTCAGCAGCTGGTCCGCAAGGGCCGCACGGACAAGGCCGCCAAGGCCAAGACCCCGGCGCTCAAGGGGAGCCCCCAGCGCCGTGGGGTGTGCACGCGTGTCTACACCACCACTCCCAAGAAGCCGAACTCCGCCCTGCGCAAGGTGGCGCGTGTGCGCTTGTCCAGCGGCATCGAGGTCACTGCCTACATCCCGGGCGTCGGGCACAACTTGCAGGAGCACTCGATGGTGCTGGTGCGCGGCGGTCGTGTGAAAGACCTGCCGGGTGTTCGCTACAAGATCGTGCGCGGCGCGCTCGACACGCAGGGCGTCAAGAACCGCAAGCAGGCTCGCAGCCGTTACGGCGCGAAGAAGGAGAAGAGCTGATGCCGCGCAAGGGGCCGGCCCCGAAGCGGGCCATCGTGATCGACCCGGTCTACGACTCGACCCTGGTCACCCAGCTGGTGAACAAGGTGCTGACTGACGGCAAGCGGTCCACCGCCGAGGGCATCGTCTACGGCGCCCTGGAAGGCTGCCGCACCAAGAACGGCACCGACCCGGTGATCACGCTCAAGCGTGCGCTCGACAACGTCAAGCCCACCCTCGAGGTGCGCAGCCGCCGTGTCGGTGGCGCCACCTACCAGGTTCCGGTCGAGGTGCGCGCCGGGCGCTCCGGCACCCTCGGCCTGCGCTGGCTGGTCCAGTACTCCCGCGCACGTCGGGAGAAGACGATGACCGAGCGGCTCATGAACGAGATCCTCGACGCGTCCAACGGCCTCGGCGCCGCTGTGAAGAAGCGTGAAGACACCCACAAGATGGCCGAGGCCAACAAGGCCTTCGCTCACTACCGCTGGTAACCAGCGGACCGCTGACCTTCTCAAGACAGAACGGACACCCCGTGGCCACCGACACCGCGCTGGACCTCTCCCGAGTACGCAACATCGGGATCATGGCGCACATCGACGCCGGCAAGACCACCACGACCGAGCGGATCCTCTACTACACCGGCATCAACTACAAGATCGGTGAGGTCCACGAGGGCGCGGCGACGATGGACTGGATGGAGCAGGAGCAGGAGCGCGGCATCACCATCACGTCTGCGGCGACCACCTGCTACTGGAGCGACCACCAGATCAACATCATCGACACCCCCGGCCATGTCGACTTCACCGTCGAGGTGGAGCGATCGCTGCGCGTGCTGGACGGCGCGGTTGCCGTGTTCGACGGGGTGGCCGGTGTGGAGCCTCAGTCGGAGACCGTCTGGCGCCAGGCCGACCGCTACAACGTTCCCCGCATCTGCTTCGTCAACAAGCTCGACCGGGTCGGGGCGGAGTTCCACCGCACAGTCGACATGATCGTCAGCCGGCTGCACGCCGTGCCGCTGGTGCTGCAGATCCCGATTGGAGCGGAGTCCGACTTCCACGGGCTCGTCGACCTGGTGCACATGCGCGCCCTGCTCTGGTCGGCCGAGACACCGCTGGGTGAGGCCTACTCGGTCGAGGAGATCCCGTCCTCGCACGCCGAGGCGGCCCGCGAGTGGCGTGACCGGCTGCTGGAGACGCTTGCGGAGGCCGACGACGAGATGATGGAGCTGTACCTCGAGGGCGAGGAGCCCGACGTCGACTCCCTCACGGCCGCCATCCGGCGCGCGACCATCGCCGGCTCGCTGACCCCGGTGCTCACCGGCTCTGCGTTCAAGAACAAGGGCGTCCAGCCCATGCTCGACGCCGTCGTGGACTACCTGCCCAGCCCGCTGGACGTCGAGGCGGTCGAGGGCCACGAGGTCGACAACGAGGACGCCGTGATCCCGCGCCGTCCGGCCGACTCCGAGCCCTTCTCCGCCCTCGCGTTCAAGATCATGAGCGACCCGCACCTGGGCAAGCTCACCTACATCCGGGTGTACTCCGGTGTGCTGAAGGCCGGCACGGCGGTGCTCAACCCCACCAAGGGCCGCAAGGAGCGCATCGGCAAGATCTACCGGATGCACGCGAACAAGCGTGAGGAGATCGACAGCGTCGGGGCCGGCCAGATCGTGGCTGTGATGGGGCTCAAGGGCACCACCACGGGGGAGACGCTCTGCGACCCGGCGCACCCCGTCGTGCTGGAGTCGATGAACTTTCCGGCGCCGGTCATCTCCGTGGCCATCGAGCCCAAGACCAAGTCTGACCAGGAGAAGCTCTCGCTGGCCATCCAGCGCCTGGCCGAAGAAGACCCGACCTTTCAGGTGCGCTCGGACGAGGAGACCGGTCAGACGATCATCTCCGGCATGGGCGAGCTGCACCTCGAGGTGCTGGTCGACCGCATGAAGCGCGAGTTCAAGGTTGAGGCGAACGTCGGCAAGCCGCAGGTGGCCTACCGCGAGACGATCCGCCGCGCGGTGATGAAGGTCGACTACACCCACAAGAAGCAGACCGGTGGGTCCGGCCAGTTCGCCAAGGTGCTCATCAACCTGGAGCCGACCGGTGGGGAGGGCGACGGCGGCTACGAGTTCGTCAACGCCATCACCGGTGGGCGCATCCCCAAGGAGTACATCCCGGCCGTCGACGAGGGCTGCCAGGACGCCATGGAGTTCGGCGTCCTCGCCGGCTACCCCCTGGTTGACGTCAAGGTCACCCTGGTGGACGGCGCCTACCACGACGTCGACTCCTCCGAGCTGGCGTTCAAGATCGCCGGGTCGATGGTGTTCAAGGACGCCGCCCGCCGCGCCGACCCCGCGCTGCTCGAGCCGATGATGGCCGTCGAGGTCGTGACCCCGGACGAGTACATGGGTGATGTGATCGGTGACCTCAACTCCCGTCGTGGGCACATCCAGTCCATGGACGAGCGTTCCGGGGCCCGCGTCGTCTCCTCGCTCGTCCCTCTGTCGGAGATGTTCGGCTACGTCGGTGACCTGCGCAGCCGCACCCAGGGACGGGCCAGCTACTCCATGCAGTTCGACTCCTACGCCGAGGTTCCGCGTAACGTGGCCGAGGAGATCATCAAGAAGGCCCGCGGGGAGTGAGCACCGCCCCCGTGCACAGCACGACCGCAACGCACTAGATTCTGCCCCCAGCAGCTACCACCCAGCACACGAAGCCGGACGCGTCGTCTCAAGACCAGTCCAGTACCAGTCCACAGGAGGACCAAGTGGCGAAGGCCAAGTTCGAGCGGACCAAGCCGCACGTCAACATCGGCACCATCGGTCACATCGACCATGGCAAGACGACGCTGACCGCGGCCATCACCAAGGTCCTTCATGACAAGTACCCCGAGTTGAACCCCTTCACGCCCTTCGACGAGATCGACAAGGCGCCCGAAGAGCGCCAGCGCGGCATCACGATCTCGATCGCGCACGTGGAGTACCAGACCGAGAGCCGGCACTACGCGCACGTCGACTGCCCGGGTCACGCTGACTACATCAAGAACATGATCACCGGTGCAGCCCAGATGGACGGCGCGATCCTCGTGGTCGCCGCCACCGACGGCCCGATGCCGCAGACGAAGGAGCACGTGCTGCTGGCCCGCCAGGTGGGCGTGCCGTCGATCGTCGTCGCGCTCAACAAGGCCGACATGGTCGAGGACGAGGAGCTGCTCGAGCTCGTCGAGCTCGAGGTGCGCGAGCTCCTGAGCGAGTACGAGTTCCCGGGCGACGACATCCCGGTCGTGCGGGTCTCCGCGCTCAAGGCGCTGGAGGGCGACGCCGAGTGGGGCGACACCGTCCTGGAGCTGATGAACGAGGTCGACTCCTACATCCCCGAGCCCGAGCGCGAGACCGAGAAGCCGTTCCTCATGCCGATCGAGGACGTCTTCACGATCACCGGGCGTGGCACGGTCGTCACTGGCCGCATCGAACGCGGCGTGCTCAAGGTCAACGAGGAGGTCGAGCTCGTCGGCATCCGCGAGGGCTCGCAGAAGTCCGTCGTTACTGGCGTCGAGATGTTCCGCAAGCTGCTCGACGAGGGGCGCGCCGGTGAGAACGTCGGCCTGCTGTTGCGCGGCACCAAGAAGGAAGACGTCGAGCGCGGCATGGTCGTGGTCAAGCCCGGCTCGACCACCCCGCACACCGAGTTCGAGGCCCAGGTCTACATCCTGAGCAAGGACGAGGGCGGCCGGCACACGCCGTTCTTCAACAACTACCGTCCGCAGTTCTACATCCGCACCACTGACGTCACCGGCGTGGTCGACCTGCCCGAGGGCACCGAGATGGTCATGCCCGGCGACAACACCGAGATGAGCGTCACGCTCATCCAGCCCATCGCCCTGGAGGAGGGCCAGCGCTTCGCCATCCGCGAAGGTGGCCGCACCGTGGGCGCGGGCCGCGTCACGAAGATCATCAAGTAGCACCACCCCGCGGACGGGGGCGGCCGGGACACCGGTCGTCCCCGTTTCGCGTGCCCGGCTGCGCGCCGAACGCCGCAACGCCGCCGCGCAACCATGCCACCGTCGAGAAACGATCACGTGACGGCGCTAGTTTGGGGGTTTCCACGGCAGATGGGCCTTGGAAACCCCCAAACTTCCCGCTTCACGTGATCGTTCGGGGGCGGCGCTGCGGTCTGGAGGGCAGGCGGACCGCCCCGGGCGAGCTCGTGAGGGTCGATTTGGGTCGGGGGAAGGGCTCTGGCATACTGACTTCTCTGGCCGGAACGCCGTAGCCCCCTGGCACCAGCAGGGAGCCGACACGGAGGTCCGGCCACTGTGCTGGCCGAGAGTCAGCAGGTCCGACCCACCCGAACGGTTCCCGACCTGGGGCGCAAAGTGCCCCGAGTTGCGACACGCCCGGGCGCGGGGGTCGGAGGTACCAGGGACGTTCTCCAGCGAGGGCGCCCACCACGGTTTCACAACAGAGAAGGATGACGGGCAGACATGGCGGGACAGAAGATCCGCATCCGGCTCCGGGCCTACGACCATGAGGTCATCGACACGTCGGCACGCAAGATCGTCGACACGGTCACCCGGACCGGCGCGACGGTGGCAGGGCCGGTGCCGCTGCCCACGGAGAAGAACGTCTACTGCGTCATCCGGTCGCCGCACAAGTACAAGGACAGCCGCGAGCACTTCGAGATGCGCACGCACAAGCGCCTCATCGACATCATCGACCCGACACCGAAGACCGTCGACTCGCTGATGCGCCTGGACCTTCCGGCCGGCGTCGACATCGAGATCAAGCTGTAGGGCGAAGGACATGACTGCTACCACTGTTGCGACGAGCGGGACCACCCGCCGCGTCGTCGGCCTTCTCGGGGAGAAGGTCGGCATGACCCAGGTGTGGGACGCCGACAACCGTGTCGTCCCCGTCACGGTCATCGCCGCCGGCCCCTGTGTGGTCACCCAGGTTCGTACACCTGACACCGACGGCTACGACGCCGTCCAGATCGCTTTCGGCGCCATCGCAGCGCGCAAGGTGACCAAGCCGCAGGCTGGCCATTTCGCCAAGGCAGGGGTCACCCCGCGTCGTCACGTCATCGAGCTGCGCACCTCCGACGCCTCGGAGTACACGCTCGGCCAGGAGCTCACCGCCGAGGTCTTCGAGGCCGGCCAGGTCGTCGACGTCGTCGGCACCAGCAGGGGCAAGGGCTTCGCCGGCGTCATGAAGCGCCACGGATTCTCCGGCCTGCGCGCCAGCCACGGTGTGCAGCGCAAGCACCGTTCCCCCGGGTCGATCGGCGCCTGCGCCACCCCGGGCCGCGTCTTCAAGGGCCTGCGCATGGCGGGCCGCATGGGCGGCGAGCGCGTCACCGTGCAGAACCTGTCGGTGCACAGCGTCGACGCGGAGAAGGGCCTGATCCTGGTGCGCGGCGCCGTCCCTGGTGCTGCCGGCGGCGTCGTGGTCATCACGAGCTCCGCGAAGGAGGGCACCCAGTGACCACCAAGCAGAACGTCGAGCTGCCCGCCGAGATCTTCGGCGTCGAGGTCAACGTGCCGTTGATCCACCAGGTCGTGGTGGCCCAGCTGGCCGCGGCCCGGCAGGGCTCGCACAAGACCAAGACCCGCGGCGAGGTCGCCGGTGGCGGCCGAAAGCCGTACAAGCAGAAGGGCACCGGTCGCGCCCGTCAGGGTTCGATCCGCGCCCCGCAGTTCGCCGGTGGTGGCGTGGTGCACGGCCCGCAGCCGCGCTCCTACGTCCAGCGCACGCCCAAGAAGATGAAGGCCGCCGCGCTGCGCGGGGCCCTGTCCGACCGGGCCAGCCACGGTCGCGTCCATGTGGTCGACTCGCTGGTGTCCGGCGACACGCCCAGCACCAAGGCAGCGATCGCTGCGCTTGCCGCGGTCAGCGAGCGGGCCAAGCCGCTGGTCGTGCTCACGCGCGACGACGAGGTGAGCTGGAAGAGCTTGCGCAACCTGGGCCACGTTCACGCGCTGGCCGCCGACCAGCTCAACGCCTACGACGTGCTGTGCGCCGACGACGTGATCTTCACGTCTGCCGCGCTCGACTCCTGGCTCACCGGGCTGGGCATCGAGCGGGGTGAGGCCGCAGCCGCGACCGAGGCTCCTGCCGCACCCGAGGCTGCCGCCGCGACCGAGGCCGCCGAGCAGACCGAAGAGGAGTCCGCATGAGCACCGCGCTGCCCCCGCGTCGCACGCACCGCGACGTGCTGATCGCCCCGGTCGTCTCGGAGAAGAGCTACGGCCTGCTGGACGAGAACAAGTACACGTTCGTCGTGGCGACAGACGCCAACAAGACCGAGATCAAGATCGCGGTCGAGACGATCTTCGACGTCACCGTCACCAACGTGAACACGATGAACCGTGCGGGCAAGCGCCGCCGCACCCGTGCGGGGTGGGGCAGCCGTCCTGACACCAAGCGCGCCATCGTGACAGTGGCCGACGGACAGCGCATCGACATCTTCGGTGGACCCGTCGCCTAGCGGCGACCGCACGAATGCAGACGAGGTAGACAACCATGGGAATCCGCAAGTACAAGCCGACGACGCCGGGCCGACGTGGCTCGTCCGTCGCCGACTTCGTCGAGGTCACCCGCGCCGAGCCGGAGAAGTCGCTGGTCCGCCCGCTCCCCAAGAAGGGCGGACGCAACAACTCCGGTCGCATCACGACCCGCCACCAGGGCGGCGGGCACAAGCGTCAGTACCGCGTCATCGACTTTCGTCGTGGCGACAAGGACGGCGTTCCGGCCACGGTCGCGCACATCGAGTACGACCCGAACCGCACCGCGCGCATCGCGCTGCTGCACTACGCCGACGGGGAGAAGCGCTACATCCTCGCCCCGAACCGGCTGCGCCAGGGCGACACGATCGAGTCCGGGGCGGGTGCTGACATCAAGCCCGGCAACAACCTGCCGCTGCGCAACATCCCGGTCGGCTCCGTCGTGCACGCGATCGAGCTGCGGCCCGGGGGCGGGGCGAAGATCGCCCGCTCGGCCGGCGCCTCGGTGCAGCTCGTCGCCAAGGAGGGAACCTGGGCCCAGCTGCGGATGCCCTCCGGCGAGATCCGCAACGTGGACGCCCGGTGCCGCGCCTCGATCGGTGAGGTGGGCAACGCCGAGCAGTCCAACATCAACTGGGGCAAGGCCGGCCGCTCGCGCTGGAAGGGCAAGCGGCCCACGGTGCGTGGCGTCGTCATGAACCCGGTCGACCACCCGCACGGTGGTGGTGAGGGCAAGACCTCCGGTGGCCGCCACCCGGTCAACCCGAAGGGCAAGCCCGAGGGCCGCACTCGCAAGGCGCACAAGCCGAGCGACCGCCAGATCGTCCGCCGTCGCAAGACCGGCAAGAAGCGCTAGGAGCCGAAGTGCCACGCAGCCTGAAGAAGGGCCCGTTCGTCGACGAGCACCTGGCCAAGAAGGTCGAGGAGCAGAACGAGCGGGGAACCAAGAACGTCATCAAGACCTGGTCGCGCCGGTCGATGGTGGTGCCGGAGATGATCGGCCACACCATCGCTGTGCACGACGGGCGCAAGCACGTCCCCGTGTTCGTCACCGACGCGATGGTCGGGCACAAGCTCGGCGAGTTCGCGCCGACCCGCACGTTCCGCGGCCACGAGAAGGACGACCGCCGGGCTCGGCGGCGCTGACGACATGTCGACAGGAGTAATCATGGAAGCCAGGGCCCAGGCGCGCTACGTCCGCGTCACGCCCATGAAGGCGCGTCGCGTGGTGGACGTCATCCGCGGGATGAAGGCCGACGAGGCCGTCGCCACGTTGCAGTTCGCCCCCATGGCGGCCGCTGAGCCGGTTCGCAAGGTGCTGCAGAGCGCCATGGCCAACGCCGAGAACAACGAGGGGCTCGCGCCGGCCACGCTGTGGATCAGCGAGGCCTACGTCGACGAGGGCCCCACGATCAAGCGGATCCGGCCGCGTGCGCAGGGCCGCGCCTACCGCATTCGCAAGCGCACCAGCCACATCACTGTGGTGGTCGAGTCCAGGAAGGACCGCTGATGGGTCAGAAGATCAACCCCAAGGGCTTTCGCCTGGGGATCAGCAGCGACCACACCAGCCGGTGGTACGCAGACAAGATGTACAGCGACTACGTCGCCGAAGACATCGCCATCCGTCGCCTGCTGTCCACCGGGATGGAGCGCGCCGGCATCTCGCGCGTGGAGATCGAGCGCACCCGTGACCGGGTACGCGTCGACATCCACACCGCACGCCCCGGCATCGTCATCGGACGACGCGGCCAGCAGGCCGACGAGCTTCGCGGCAAGCTGGAGGAGCTCACCGGCAAGCAGGTGCAGCTGAACATCCTCGAGGTCAAGAACCCCGAGCTGGACGCCCAGCTGGTGGCCCAGGGCGTGGCCGAGCAGCTGTCTGCTCGCGTCTCGTTCCGCCGCGCGATGCGCAAGGGCATCCAGACCACCATGCGCGCCGGTGCCAAGGGCATCCGGGTGCAGGTGTCGGGTCGCCTGGGCGGCGCAGAGATGTCGCGCACGGAGTTCTACCGCGAGGGTCGCGTCCCGCTGCACACGTTGCGGGCCAACATCGACTACGGCTTCTACGAGGCCAAGACCACCTTCGGCCGCATCGGCGTGAAGGTCTGGGTCTACACCGGGGACGTCAGCGGCAGCCGGCTCGAGCGCGAGGCGGCAGCGGCCGCGCAGCGTGTCGCGCAGCAGCGCCGTCGTCCCGAGCGTCGCCGTCCGCGCTCCGGCGCGGAGGCCGGCGAGGCGAGCGCCCCGACTGAGACCACCGAGGCTGCAACCGCGCCGTCGGCTGTGGCCACGAGCACCGCCGAGCCTGCGACGCAGGCTCCGGCCAAGGAGGGCTGACACCATGCTCATGCCCCGTCGCATCAAGCACCGCAAGCAGCACCACCCGAAGCGCTCGGGCATGGCCAAGGGCGGCACGACGCTGACCTTCGGCCAGTTCGGCCTGCAGGCCGTCGAGGGCGCCTACGTCACCAACCGGCAGATCGAGTCGGCGCGTATCGCGGTGACCCGGCACGTCAAGCGTGGCGGCAAGGTCTGGATCACCATCTACCCGGACCGTCCGCTCACCAAGAAGCCGGCCGAGACCCGCATGGGCTCGGGCAAGGGCTCCCCGGAGTGGTGGGTCGCCAACGTGCGCCCCGGCCGGGTGATGTTCGAGCTGTCGTACCCGGACGAGAAGGTGGCCCGTGAGGCGCTCACCCGCGCCATGCACAAGCTGCCCATGAAGTGTCGGATCGTCACCCGGGAAGGCGGTGAGTTCTGATGGCCGTCGAGACCTCGGCCCAGGTGCTGCGCACCAAGTCTGACGACGAGCTCCGCGAAGAGCTGGTGCAGGCCAAGGAGAGCCTGTTCAACCTGCGCTTCCAGGCCGCCACCGGTCAGCTGGAGAGCCATGGCCGGCTCACCGCCGTGCGCCGCGACATCGCGCGGATCTACACGATCATGCGCGAGCGCGAGCTCGGCATCACCACGGTTCTGAGCGAGCAGGAGAGCGCATGAGCGAGAACGAGGCACCCCAGGTCACCGCCACCGCGGAGGCTGCTCGGGGTTTCCGCAAGGTGCGGGAGGGGTATGTCGTCAGCGACAAGATGGACAAGACCATCGTGGTCGCTGTCGAAGACCGCTTCACCCACCCCCGGTACGGCAAGGTCGTGCGGCGCACGAGCCGCCTGAAGGCGCACGACGAGCAGAACGACGCTCACACCGGAGACCTGGTGCGAGTCATGGAGACCCGTCCGACGTCAGCCACGAAGCGCTGGCGCCTGACGGAGATCCTCGAGAAGGCCAAGTAGGAGCGAGGAATGATCCAGCAGGAGTCGCGGCTACGCGTCGCGGACAACACCGGTGCGCGGGAGCTGCTAGTCATCCGCGTCCTCGGTGGCTCCGGTCGCCGGTACGCCGGTATCGGTGACGTCGTGGTCGCCTCGGTCAAAGAGGCCATCCCCGGTGGCACCGTGAAGAAGAAGGACGTGGTGCGCGCCGTCATCGTCCGAACCGCGAAGGAGCGTCGTCGTCCCGACGGCAGCTACATCCGGTTCGACGAGAACGCGGCCGTCATCATCAAGGAGGGCGGCGACCCGCGCGGGACACGCATCTTCGGCCCGGTGGGCCGCGAGCTGCGGGAGAAGAAGTTCATGCGCATCGTGTCGCTCGCCCCGGAGGTGATCTGAGTGAAGATCCGTAAGGGCGACCGCGTGGTCGTCATCGCAGGCAAAGACAAGGGTGTCGTGGGCAAGGTCATCGTGGCCAACCCCCGCGCCGGCACGGTGATCGTCGAGGGCGTCAACCGAGTCACGAAGCACACGAAGGTGGGCCAGACCACGCGTGGGTCGCGCACCGGGGGCATCGTGAACACCGAGGCACCGATCAAGATCTCCAACGTCATGCTGGCGGTCGAGACCGAGGTCGACGGCGAGAAGAAGGTCGTGGGCAGCCGCGTCGGGTACCGCATCGACGCTAGCGGCACGAAGGTGCGCGTCGCCAAGCGCACCGGTGAGGACATCTGATGAGCGACGTGACCGCACCGGCCGTCCCGCGGCTGAAGGAGCGCTACCGCGCCGAGGTCGTCCCGGCCCTTCGCGAGCAGTTCGGCTTCGACAACATCATGCAGGTGCCAACCCTGACCAAGATCGTGGTCAACATGGGCGTCGGCGAGGCTGCCCGTGACGCCAAGCTGATCGAGGGCGCCGTGCGCGACCTCACCACGATCACCGGCCAGAAGCCCGTCGTCACCAAGGCGCGCAAGTCGATCGCGCAGTTCAAGCTGCGCGAGGGCATGCCGATCGGCGCGCACGTGACGATCCGCGGCAACCGCATGTGGGAGTTCCTCGACCGCACGCTGTCGCTGGCGCTGCCCCGCATCCGCGACTTTCGCGGCCTGTCGCCCAAGCAGTTCGACGGCTCGGGCAACTACACCTTCGGGCTCACCGAGCAGGTCGTGTTTCTCGAGGTCGACCCCGACCGCATCGACCGCGCTCGCGGCATGGACATCACCGTGGTGACCACCGCGGCCAACGACGACGAGGGACGCGCGCTGCTCAAGGCGCTCGGCTTCCCGTTCAAGGAGAACTGACGTGGCGAAGAAGGCACTGGTCGTCAAGGCCAAGCGCAAGCCCAAGTACAAGGTGCGTGCCTACACCCGCTGCCAGCGGTGTGGGCGTCCCCAGGCGGTCTACCGCAAGTTCGGGCTGTGCCGGGTGTGCCTGCGCGAGATGGCGCACGCCGGCGAGCTGCCCGGCATCACGAAGTCGAGCTGGTAGCGGGTAGAGAGAGCAGACGATCATGACGATGACAGACCCGATCGCGGACATGCTTGCGCGGCTGCGCAACGCGAACTCCGCCTACCACGACACCGTCGCGATGCCGTACAGCAAGCTCAAGGTGAGCATCGCCGACATCCTCAAGGCCGAGGGGTACATCGGCGGCTACACCGTCGCCGAGCCCGGCGAGGGGGAGGTGGGCCGCACGCTTCGGCTCGACCTCAAGTACGGCCCGCAGCGCGAGCGCTCGATCGCCGGCTTGCGCCGCGTGTCGAAGCCCGGCCTGCGGGTGTATGCCAAGTCCACGAACCTGCCGAAGGTGCTCGGCGGCCTGGGGATCGCGATCATCTCGACGTCTCAGGGGCTGCTCACCGACCGCCAGGCTGCGAAGACGGGCGTGGGCGGGGAAGTCCTCGCCTACGTCTGGTAAGGGAGAACAGCCATGTCTCGCATCGGCAAGATGCCGGTCCCGGTTCCGTCCGGGGTCGAGGTGCAGATCGACGGTGACACCGTCACCGTGAAGGGCCCCAAGGGCACGCTCAGCCACACGCTCGTGGGGGGTATCAGCGTCGACAAGGCCGAGGACGGCTCGCTGGCGGTGGCGCGTCCCGACGACGAGCGCGACAGCAAGGCGCTGCACGGCCTCTCACGCACCCTGGTCGCCAACATGGTGACCGGGGTGACGCAGGGCTACGAGAAGAAGCTCGAGATCGTCGGCGTGGGCTACCGCGTGGCGGCCAAGGGCTCGAACCTGGAGTTCGCGCTCGGGTTCAGCCACCCGGTGCTGATCGAGGCGCCGGACGGCATCTCGTTCGCCGTGGAGTCACCGACCAAGTTCTCCGTGCAGGGGATCGACAAGCAGCAGGTCGGGGAGACCGCGGCCAACATCCGCAAGCTGCGCAAGCCCGAGCCGTACAAGGGCAAGGGCATCCGCTACGCGGGCGAGCACGTCCGCCGCAAGGCTGGAAAGGCCGGTAAGTAGTCATGGGTATCGCGATCAGCAACAAGCGCGGTCACAGCAAGGCAGCCGCCCGCAACCGGCGGCACCTGCGCGTGCGCAAGCGCATCACCGGGGACGCGGGACGCCCGCGCCTCGTGGTGTCGCGCTCGCTTCGCCACGTCGTGGCCCAGGTCGTCGACGACACCACCGGCCACACGCTCGCGTCGGCCTCCACGATGGAGGGCGACCTGCGCACCGACAGCGGTGACAAGACCGCCAAGGCGCGCACCGTCGGCCAGCTCGTCGCCCAGCGCGCGCAGCAGGCCGGCGTGTCAACTGTCGTGTTCGACCGGGGCGGCAACGCCTACCACGGTCGGGTCGCCGCGGTCGCCGATGGCGCCCGCGAGGCCGGACTCACGTTCTAGAGACCAGAGAGAGAGTCATCTGATGAGTGGAACGTCGCGTCGCGACGGCGACCGCCGTGGCCGAGACGACCGGCGTGGCCGGGACTCCGACAAGAACCAGTACCTCGAGCGCGTCGTCGCGATCAACCGTGTCGCGAAGGTCGTCAAGGGTGGCCGCCGGTTCAGCTTCACCGCGCTCGTCGTCGTCGGTGACGGCAACGGCACCGTCGGTGTGGGCTACGGCAAGGCCAAGGAGGTGCCCGCCGCCATCGCCAAGGGCGTGGAGGAGGCGAAGAAGAGCTTCTTCCGCGTGCCGCGCAGCGAGGGCACCATCCCGCACCCGGTGCAGGGGGAGAAGGCCGCCGGCGTGGTGCTGCTGCGCCCGGCCTCGCCCGGTACCGGGGTGATCGCGGGTGGCCCGGTGCGAGCCGTGCTGGAGTGCGCCGGTATCCACGACGTGCTGAGCAAGTCGCTCGGGTCGTCCAACCCCATCAACATCGTCCACGCGACGGTCGCTGCCCTGCAGATGCTGGAGCGCCCGGAGCAGGTCGCCGCCCGTCGCGGGCTGCCGCTGGCCGACGTCGCCCCGGCGGCGCTGCTGCGAGCCGGCTCCGCCGCGCCGAAGGCGACCGAGCCGGAGACGGCGGTGGGCGCATGAGCGAGCTGCTCGTCACCCAGGTGCGCTCGTCGATCGGGGGCACCTCGGGCCAGCGCAACACGCTGCGCTCGCTGGGGCTCAAGCACGTCGGCGACAGCGTCGTCAAAGCAGACCGGCCCGAGTTTCGGGGCATGGTCGCCACAGTGGCCCACCTGGTCACCGTCGAGGAGGTTTCGAAGTGACCACGTCGTCGGAGTCCACGGGCTCCCCGCTCAAGCCCCACCACCTGCGTCCGGCCCCCGGATCGAACACTGCCAAGACCCGCAAGGGCCGCGGCGAGGCGTCCAAGGGCAAGACGTCAGGGCGGGGCACGAAGGGCTCGAAGGCCCGGGGCACCGTCCCCGACCGCTTCGAGGGTGGCCAGATGCCGCTGCACATGCGGGTGCCGAAGCTGAAGGGCTTTCGCAACCCGTTCCGCACCGAGTACCAGGTGATCAACCTGGGCCGCCTCGCCGAGCTCTTCCCCGAGGGCGGCGACGTGACCGTCGCTGACCTCGTCGCCAAGGGCGCGGTGCGTGACGGCCTGCCCGTGAAGGTTCTGGGCACCGGGGACGTGAGCGCGGCCTACCAGCTGCGCGTCGACGCAGCCTCGGCCAGCGCCGCGGAGAAGGTTGCCGCCGCCGGCGGGAGCATCACCACCGCCTGATCGCCACGCTGGCCGCGCCGTAGCGCGGTGTGACCGGATACTGTCAGGCTTGTCCCCACTCGGGAGGTTGAGTGCTCTCCGTCTTCAGTGCGGCTTTCACGACTCCGGACCTACGGCGAAAGCTGCTGTTCACGATCGGCATGATTGCCGTGTTCCGGCTCGGCTCGGTCGTGCCGACCCCCGGCGTGGACGTCGCGGCGATCAACACGTGCTTCACCGACGCCGGCAACACCGGCATCTACGGGCTCATCAACCTGTTCTCCGGCGGTGCGCTGCTGCAGCTCTCGGTGTTCGCGCTCGGGATCATGCCCTACATCACCGCGAGCATCATCCTGCAGCTGCTCACGGTGGTGATCCCGCGCCTGGAGGCGCTCAAGAAGGAGGGCCAGGCCGGGCAGGCCCGCATCACCCAGTACACGCGCTACCTGACCATCGGGCTCGCGGTGCTGCAGTCGGCCAGCTTCATCACCCTCGCCCGCACGGGCAACCTGTTCCCGGGCTGCAACGAGGTGATCATCCCCGACGAGTCGGTGTGGAACCTCGCGCTGATGATCATCATCATGACGGCCGGTACCGCGGTCGTCATGTGGCTCGGTGAGCTCATCACCGACCGCGGCGTCGGCAACGGCATGTCGGTGCTGATCTTCACCTCGATCATCGCGACGTTCCCGGCGGCCCTGTGGAGCATCCGGCTCGAGACCAACGTGACGACGTTCTTGATCGTCTGCGCAGTCGGGCTCGCCGTGATCGTGGCCGTGGTGTTCGTCGAGCAGTCCCAGCGTCGCATCCCGGTGCAGTACGCCAAGCGGATGGTCGGCCGGCGAATGTACGGCGGCTCGTCCACCTACATCCCGTTGAAGATCAACCAGGCCGGCATCATCCCGGTGATCTTCGCCTCGTCCATCCTCTACATCCCGATCCTGCTGACGGTGCTCAACCCGGAGGCGGGGTGGTCGGTGTGGCTGCAACGCACCTTCGGCGCGTCCGGCGACACGGCGATCTACATGATCACCTACGCCCTGCTCATCGTGTTCTTCACCTACTTCTACGTGGCGATCACGTTCAACCCGTCCGAGGTCGCCGACAACATGAAGAAGTACGGCGGCTTCATCCCCGGCATCCGCGCCGGCAAGCCGACCGAGGAGTACCTCGACTACGTGCTCTCTCGGCTGACCTTCCCCGGCTCGATCTACCTGGCGATCATCGCGCTCATCCCGAACATCGCGGTAGCCCTGCTCGGCGTCTCGGCCAACCTTCCGTTCGGTGGCACTAGCATCCTGATCATGGTCGGAGTGGGCCTGGAGACGGTCAAGCAGATCGACTCCCAGCTGCAACAACGAAGCTATGAGGGGTTCCTGCGCTGATGCGACTGATCATCATGGGCCCGCCCGGTGCGGGCAAAGGCACCCAGGCGTCGCGGATCGCCGAGCGGTACGCGATCCCGGCAATCTCCACCGGCGACATCTTTCGGCGCAACCTGGCCGAGGGGACACCGCTGGGGGAACAGGCCAAGACCTACATGGACGCCGGGGAGTACGTGCCGGACGAGGTGACCAACAACATGGTCGCCGACCGGCTCGGTCAGGCCGACGCCGCTGCGGGATGGCTGCTCGACGGCTACCCACGCACCCTGGCCCAGGTCGGGGCGCTCGAGCGCATCCTGTCGGACTCCAGCACAGCCCTCGACGCGGTCGTCGAGCTCACCGTCGACAGCGAGGCCGTCATCGACCGTCTGCTCAAGCGGGCCGAGATCGAGGGCCGCGCGGACGACAACGCCGACACGATCCGTCGCCGCATGGAGGTCTACCTCGCCGAGACGGCCCCCTTGACCGCCGCCTACGGCGAGCGCGGGCTGCTCGTGAAGGTCGACGGCATGGGGTCGGTCGATGAGGTCACCGAGCGCATCTTCGCCGCGCTGAGCAGCTAGCGCCGATGGGTCTGGCCACCAAGACGCCGGACCAGGTTCGGGCGATGCGACGAGCCGGCCTGGTGGTAGCGCGGGCGCTGGCACAGGTGCGGGACGCCGCTGTCGTCGGGGCTACTCCGCGTGACCTCGACGCGGTCGCCGCCGGAGTGATCGCCGATGCCGGTGCTACCCCGTCCTTCCTCGGCTACCACGGCTACCCGGCGACGCTGTGCACGTCGGTCAACGACGTCGTCGTGCACGGCATCCCCGACGACCGGCAGCTGCGCGACGGTGACGTCATCTCGATCGACTGCGGCGCCGTCGTCGAGGGTTGGCACGGCGACGCCGCCATCAGCGTCGGTGTGGGCGCCCTTGCCGAGGACGTCGCGGCGATGGTGCAGGCGTGCGAGCTCGCCCTGGCCGCAGGTATCGCCACGATGACGCCGGGCGCGCGCCTTGCTGACATCGGCAGCGCCGTGCAGGCGTCCGTGGAGTCGTCGGGGCGCTACGGCATCTTGACCGACTTCACCGGGCACGGCATCGGGCGCGCCATGCACGAGCCGCCGTTCGTACCCAACTACCGCACCCGCCGTCGGGGTCCCAAGCTGGACGTGGGCGTGGTGCTGGCAGTCGAGCCGATGATCACCCTCGGCTCGCCCGAGGTCAGCACCGACCCTGACGGGTGGACGGTACGCACCGACGACGGCTCGTGGGCCGCCCACGTCGAGCACACCATCGCCGTCACTCCGGCCGGGCCGTGGGTGCTCACGGCCCTGGACTCCCCGGAACCTGTCGCCGCCGCGGAGTCGTCGTGACTCTTCCGGAGCACCGAGCGGGCGACGGCGACCGCGACCGAGTGGCCGCGGTGCTGCGCGACGCTCACGCCGAGGGGCGGCTGGACCTTGACGAGCTCACCGAACGTCTCGACGCCACCTACCGCGCGAAGACCTTCGGCGAGCTGGCCACGCTGACCGACGACCTGCCGACCGCGAGACCGCGCTCACGACCGCCGGGCTCGGAACCGGCTGTGCGGACGAGCGGGTCGGTGCCGGCCCGCCGTGGCGACAACGACCTGCGGGCAGTGTGGACGGCGTGGGCCGTCGCCGTTGCCGTCAACGTCGTGATCTGGGCCCTCGTGTCGTTCAGCGCCGGGGAGGCCATCTACTTCTGGCCGATGTGGGTCGCGGGGCCGTGGGGAGCGGTTCTGCTGGTGCGCACGATCACCCGCCCACGCTGACCGGTGGTGCCGGGGGGACTCGTCGGTTTGGGGCACACGCGGCGAGCGCGTAACATAGGTCGACGGCCGGGGATCCCCGGCCGACAACCATGCCTAGAGAAGAAGTGCGGAGGACATGCCGAAGAAGGAAGGGGTCATCGAGCTCGAGGGAACCATCGTGGAGGCGTTGCCGAACGCGATGTTCCGGGTCGAGCTCGCCAATGGGCACAAGGTGCTCGCCCACATCTCCGGAAAGATGCGTCAGCACTACATCCGCATCCTTCCTGAGGACCGTGTGGTCGTCGAGCTCAGCCCCTACGACCTCACCCGCGGACGCATCGTCTACCGCTACAAGTGACGCCGGCACGACTGGTGCAGGACGAGAAGAGAGCAGCATGAAGGTCAAGCCAAGCGTCAAGCCCATGTGCGACAAGTGCAAGGTCATCCGTCGCCACGGGCGCGTCATGGTGATCTGCGAGAACCTGCGGCACAAGCAGCGGCAGGGCTGATCACCGGCCCCGCGACGTGCGGGGCATCCAAGCGCACCTGCAACCGCGTGCTCGTCACGCGGTGCACCCCCGGAGCGGAGGCCGGGGCCCGAGCCCACCAGGGCGCCGGGACGCGGTGCGCACGACACCTCTGCGAGAGCACCAAGGAGATCGTCGAGAAGTGGCACGACTCGTCGGCGTCGACCTCCCGCGCGACAAGCGCCTGGAGATCGCGCTCACATCCATCTTCGGCATGGGTCGCACCCGTGCGAAGGAGACACTGGCCGGCACCGGCATCAGCTCAGACCTGAGGGTCAGCGACCTCGGGGACGACGAGCTGATCAAGCTGCGTGACTGGATCGAGCAGAACTACAAGGTCGAGGGCGACCTGCGCCGCGAGGTGCAGGCCGACATCCGGCGCAAGGTGGAGATCGGGTCCTACCAGGGGCTGCGGCACCGCCGTGGCCTCCCGGTGCGGGGACAGCGGACCCACACCAACGCGCGTACCCGCAAGGGACGGCGCAAGACCGTGGCCGGCAAGAAGAAGGTCGGCAAGTAGCCACCCCTCGCACCCTCGACTAGGAGAAGCAATGCCCCCCAAGTCCCGCGCCGCTGGCGCGAAGAAGGTGCGGCGTAAAGAGCGCAAGAATGTCGCTCACGGCGTCGCCCACATCAAGAGCACGTTCAACAACACCATCGTCACCATCACCGACCCGAGTGGCGCCGTCATCGCCTGGTCGTCCTCGGGCCAGGTCGGCTTCAAGGGGTCGCGCAAGTCGACGCCCTACGCCGCGCAGATGGCTGCTGAGGCGGCCGCCCGCCGCGCTCAGGAGCATGGGATGCGCAAGGTTGACGTGCTGGTGAAGGGCCCCGGTTCGGGCCGCGAGACCGCCATCCGGTCTCTGCAGGCCGCGGGTCTCGAGGTCGGCTCGATCGCCGACGTGACCCCTGCGCCGCACAACGGTTGCCGTCCGCCCAAGCGCCGCCGCGTCTGAAGCCCGAGGAGTAGCTACCCATGGCCCGATACACCGGACCCCTCACGAAGAAGTCCCGGCGACTTGGTGTCGACCTCGTCGGCGAGGACAAGTCGTACGAGCGTCGCCCCTACCCACCGGGGCAGCACGGCCGTACGCGGCAGAAGGAGAGCGAGTACCGCACCCAGCTGCATGAGAAGCAGAAGGCGCGCTACGCCTACGGAGTGCTGGAGAAGCAGTTCCGTCGCTACTTCGAAGAGGCCAACCGTCGCAGTGGCAAGACGGGTGACAACCTTCTTCAGATCCTCGAGTCGCGCCTCGACAACGTCGTCTACCGCGCCGGCTTCGCGCGCACCCGCCGGCACGCCCGCCAGCTCGTCGTGCACGGTCACTTCACCGTGAACGGCAAGAAGGTCAACGTGCCGTCCTACCGCGTCAGCGCGCACGACGTGATCGACGTGCGGCCGAAGTCGGCAGAGATGACGCCGTTCATCGTGGCTCGCGAGACCCACGGCGAGCGCAACGTGCCGGCCTGGCTCGAGGTGCTGCCCTCGCAGATGCGGATCCTGGTTCACCAGCTTCCCGTCCGCGAGCAGATCGACATGCCGATCCAGGAACAGCTCATCGTCGAGCTCTACTCGAAGTAGCCATCCCCCTGGCCACCGCTTGGTGGCCGTGTTGTCGCGGCGTCAAATAGCGGTCGTCGCGGAGAGGAAACACCTGTGCTCATCACTCAGCGCCCCGTCCTGACCGAGGACGTCGTCGAGCCCACCCGGTCGCGGTTCACCATCGAGCCGCTCGAGCCCGGCTTCGGCTACACCCTCGGCAACTCGCTGCGCCGCACGCTGCTGTCGTCGATCCCGGGGGCCGCGGTCACCTCGATCCGCATCTCCGGCGTGCTGCACGAGTTCTCCACCATCCCGGGGGTGAAGGAGGACGTCACCGACATCGTCCTCAACCTCAAGGCCCTGGTGGTCTCCAGCGAGCACGACGAGCCGGTCACCATGTTCCTGCGCAAGCAGGGCCCCGGCGAGGTCACCGCCGGTGACATCGCCCCGCCGGCCGGCACCGAGGTGCACAACCCCGACCTCGTGGTGGCGACGCTCAACGACGAGGGCTCGCTGGAGATGGAGCTGACCGTCGAGCGTGGCCGCGGCTACGTCTCGGCAGTGCAGAACAAGCAGCCGGACGCCCCCATCGGGGTCATCCCGGTCGACTCGATCTACAGCCCCGTCCTGCGCGTGACCTACAAGGTCGAGGCAACCCGCGTCGAGGGACGCACCGACTTCGACAGCCTGGTCATCGACGTCGAGACGAAGCCGAGCATGCAGCCGCGGGACGCCCTCGCGTCGGCCGGATCGACCTTGGTCGAGCTCTTCGGCCTCGCGCGCGAGCTCAACGTGAACTCCGAGGGCATCGAGATCGGCCCGTCGCCGATGGACGCTCAGCTGGCCCAAGACCTGGCCATGCCGATCGAAGACCTGACGCTCACCGTCCGCTCGTACAACTGCCTCAAGCGTGAGGGCATCCACGCCGTGGGCGAGCTGATCGCGCGCAGCGAGGCCGACCTGCTCGACATCCGCAACTTCGGGCAGAAGTCGATCGACGAGGTCAAGGCCAAGCTCGCCGAGCTCGGGCTGGCCCTCAAGGACAGCGCCCCCGGCTTCGACCCGACTGCCGCCGTCATCGCCTACGACGACGACGAGGACGTGTCGTACGCCGAGGACGAGCAGCTCTGACGCATCACGACTGACAGGAGAACACCATGCCATCCCCCGCCAAGGGTGCGCGTATGGGCGGCAGCCCCGCCCACGAGCGTCTGATGCTGGCCAACCTCGCCACGGCGCTGTTCGAGCACGGCTCGATCACCACCACCGAGCACAAGGCCAAGCGGCTGCGTCCGTATGCCGAGCGCCTCGTCACCAAGGCCAAGCGCGGTGACCTGCACGCCCGACGACAGGTGATGTCGCTGATCAAGGACAAGTACGTCGTGCACGTCCTGTTCACCGAGATCGGTCCGCGCTACGAGAACCGCCACGGTGGCTACACCCGCATCACCAAGCTCGGCCCGCGCAAGGGCGACAACGCGCCGATGGCCGTCATCGAGCTGGTCGAGCCGCTGGCCGAGCAGACCGTCAAGGCTGCCGAGGCCGCCACGCGTCGGGCCGCTTCGACGGGCGCCGGTGCTGGGGTCGCGGGCTCGGCGGCTGCCGCGTCCTCCGCTGGCTCCTCCGTCGACGCTCTGGACGCGGCACCCGCCGAGCCCGCTGAGGCGCCGGTCAACGTTGAGGAGTCCGCTGGGTCCGAGGCGGCGTCCGGAGGCGTCGACCGCAGGGAGTCAGCCGAGGACGTTGCCTCGGACCCAGCGGACGCCCCCGCTGATGTGGCTGCGTCCGACGAGGATGCCGAGACCAAGGACGCCTGAGGTCGACGCCCCGGCGCGGCTACGGCTGGACCTGGCCTACGACGGCTCGGCCTTCCACGGCTGGGCCGCGCAGGTCGGGCTGCGCACTATCCAGGGTGAGCTGTCCGCGGGCCTGCACCGCGTCCTGCGACTCGAGCACCCACCGGCTCTGGTGGTCGCTGGTCGCACGGACGCCGGGGTGCACGCCCGCGGGCAGGTCGTCCATCTCGACGCCCCGGCTGAGCAGGTGGCGGCACTGCCGGGCCGTTCGAGTCGAAGCCCCGAGGTAGCCCTCGTGCACCGCCTCGCCGGGGTGCTGCCTCATGACGTCGTCGTGACATCCGTGCGTCGCGTGCCGGACACCTTCGACGCGCGCTTCTCCGCGACCGGGCGCCGCTACTGCTACCGCATCGCCGACACGCCACACCGACCTGACCCGCTGCTGCGCTCGCATGTGACGTGGGTCCGCGGACCGCTCGATACGGCCGTCATGCACCGAGCAGCGCAGGGTCTGCTGGGGGAGCACGACTTCATCGCCTACTGCCGTCCCCGGCCCGGCGCGACCACGATCCGCACCCTGCGTCGGCTCGACGTCCGTCGTCGCGTGGACGGTGTCGTCGAGGTGGACTGTGGCCGCCGACGCCTTCTGCCACAACCAGGTGCGCGCCATGGTCGGCGCGCTGCTCGCGGTGGGGGCCGCGCAGCGCGACGAGTCGTGGCCTGCGCAGGTGCTGGCCGGAGAGCGCCGCAACGGCGCCGTCCACGTGGCGCCCCCGACCGGGCTGACGCTCGAAGCGGTCACCTACCCGCCCGACGACGAGCTTGCGGCCCAGGCTGAGCGCGCTCGCTCGGTGCGCGAGCTGCCCCGATGAGCGACCACTACTTCGCCCCCGACCCCGACGCCGGGCACAGCCCACGCGAGGTGCGGTTCAGGATGGACGGACGCACCTACACGTTCGCCTCCGACAGCCACGTGTTCTCCGCCGACCGGCTCGACCCCGGAACCGAGGTGCTGCTGCGCGACGCGGCCAGGCCGTCCGGTGCGGTGCTGCTGGACCTCGGCTGTGGCTTCGGGCCCATCGCCTGCCTGCTGGCTGAGCGGCTTCCGGCGGCGAGCATCTGGGCTGTCGACGTGAACGAGCGGGCGCTCGGACTGACTGCCCGCAACGCCGAAGCCCTCGGCGTCGGCGACCGGGTGCGGGTGGCGGCACCCGAGGACGTGCCCGGGGAGGTGACGTTCGACGAGATCTGGTCGAACCCGCCGATCCGTATCGGCAAGCCGGCGCTGCACGCGATGCTGACCCACTGGCTCGCTCGGCTTCGTCCGGACGGCACCGCCTGGCTGGTGGTGGCCAAGAACCTGGGGTCGGACTCCCTGGCGCGCTGGCTCGTCGAGCAGGGCTACTCCTGCGACCGGCACACGAGCGTGCGCGGCTACCGGCTGCTGAAGGTGCGTCATGGCACACGTTGAGCTGAGCGAGGTCAGCTACGTGCTGCCCGACGGGCGCACGCTGCTGGACGAGGTGTCGTTCCGGGTCGGTGACGGCACGACCACGGCGCTGATCGGCCCGAACGGGGCCGGCAAGTCGACCCTGCTGGCGATGGTCGCCGGTCACCTCGCGCCGCACGAGGGAGTCGTCGTGCGCTCCGGCACGGTGCTGGCGATGCCGCAGTTCGTCGCGGGCAACCTGCCTGGCGCCGACACGGTTGCCGACCTGCTGCTCGCGGTGGCGCCGCAGCCGTTGCGTACCGCCGCAGCTGACCTCGCCGCCGCCGAGCTGACGATGATGGAGCGCGACGACGAGAAGACGCAGCTGGAGTACGCGCACGCGCTCACAGCCTGGGGCGACGCCGGCGGCTACGACATCGAGGTGCTGTGGGACGAGGTGTGCACCCTGGCGCTCGGCACGCCGTTCCGCACCGCGCAGTACCGCGACCTGCCCACGCTCTCCGGTGGCGAGCAGAAGCGGGTGATGCTTGAGGCGCTGCTGCGCTCTGACGCCGACGTTCTGCTGCTCGACGAGCCCGACAACTACCTGGACGTGCCCGGCAAGCAGTGGCTCGAAGAGGCGCTGCACCGCACGTCCACGTCGGTTCTGCTCGTCAGCCACGACCGAGCACTGCTGGCGCGGGCGGCCGACCGCATCGTCACGATTGAGCTCGGCGCGGCCGGCAACACGGTCTGGACGCACGGCGGCGGGTTCGCCTCCTACGCCGACGCCCGTGACGAGCGCACCAGCCGCCTCGCCGAGCTGCGGCGGCGCTGGGACGACAAGCACGAGCAGCTCGTTCGGCTCGTGCTCAACCTTCGCCAGGCCGCAGCGAACAGCGACGGCTTGGCGAGCCGCTACCACGCGGCGCAGACGAGGCTGGCGAAGTTCGAGGCGGCCGGTCCGCCGCAGGAGGTGCCGCGCACCCAGCGCGTCTCGATGCGCCTCGGCGGGGGCCGCACCGGCAAGCGGGCCGTCATCTGCGAGCGGCTGGCGCTGTCCGGGCTGACCCACCCGTTCGACCTCGAGGTCTGGTTCGGGGAGCGGGTTGCCGTCCTGGGCGCGAACGGAACCGGCAAGTCGCACTTCTTGCGGCTGCTGCAGGCTGCCGGCGACCCCGACACCGCGGGACAGGTGGTGGCGCACACCGGCGTGGCGCGGCTCGGCGCGCGCGTCCAGCCCGGGTTCTTCACCCAGTCGCCGGACCATCCCGAGCTCGTGGGCCGCACGCTGCTCGACATCCTGCACCGCGGGGACGGCGAGCGCCGTGGCATGCCCCAGCACGAGGCGGCGCGGGTGCTCGACCGCTACGAGCTCGCCTACGCGGGCGAGCAGAGCTTCGAGACGCTGTCGGGCGGGCAGCAGGCGCGCTTCCAGATCGTGCTGCTCGAGCTGTCAGGTGCGACGCTGCTGCTGCTGGACGAGCCCACCGACAACCTCGACCTGGCCTCGGCCGAGGCCCTGGAGCACGGGCTGGCCGGCTTCACCGGCACCGTCCTCTCGGTCACCCACGACCGCTGGTTCGCGCGCGACTTCGACCGCTACGTGGTGTTCCGCTCCGACGGCACCGTCGTCGAGTCGACCGAGCCGGTGTGGGACGAGCCGGGCGCCCGCAGCCGGGGCAACGCCCGGCCCGAAACGATCACGTGACGTCGGAACTTTGGGGGTTTCCACGGAAGATCTGGCTTGGAAACCCCCAAGGCCCCTCCGTCACGTGATCGTTTAGGGTGCAGTGGCGGGCAGCGCGGGGGCGTTTTGACCGGTCGGACGCGTCTGCCGTATTCTGCAAGGCCGTGGCCGGACGTCTGCGTCCGGTGCAGGTAGGCAGGACTCCTCCCGTCTTCATCATCTACGACAACGAAGGCCGACAACTGTGCGCACGTACACCCCGAAGCCGGGCGAGGTCGAGCAGGCGTGGTACGTCATCGACGCCACCGACGTCGTGCTGGGCCGCCTTGCCAGCCACGTCGCCACGCTGCTGCGCGGCAAGCACAAGCCCCAGTTCGCCCCGCACGTCGACACCGGTGACTTCGTGATCGTCGTCAACGCGGGAAAGATCGCCCTGACCGGCGCCAAGCGCGAGCAGAAGATGGACTACCGGCACTCCGGCTACCCGGGTGGGCTGAGCGCCACGTCCTACGTCGAGCTGCTCGAGAAGAACCCCCGCCGCGCGGTGGAGAAGGCCGTCAAGGGCATGCTCCCGCACACCACGCTCGGGCGCCAGATGCTCACCAAGCTCAAGGTCTACGCCGGCCCCGAGCACCCTCACCAGGCCCAGCAGCCGGTGCCCTTCGAGATCTCGCAGATCTCCCAGTAGCTCTCCAGACGAACGAGGTTTCCCAGGTGACGACCGACGCCAGCATCACGCCCGACTCGACGACCGACGTGCCCACCGAGGACGCGCCGCTCGAAGGTGGCAGCTACACCAGCCAGACGACCAAGGAGCGCGTCAGCGGCATCATCGCTCCCGGGCAGGCCACCGGCCGCCGCAAGGAGGCCGTCGCTCGTGTCCGCCTCGTCCCCGGCACCGGCACGGTGTCGGTCAACGGCCGTCCGCTCGACGTGTACTTCCCGAACAAGGTGCACCAGCAGACCGTGCTGTCGCCGCTGGTCGAGCTCGGCCAGGACGACGCCTACGACATCATCGCCCGCGTGCACGGTGGCGGAACCTCCGGTCAGGCCGGCGCGCTGCGCCACGGCGTCGCCCGGGCACTGAACTCCATCGACCTCGACGCCAACCGCGCGCCGCTGAAGAAGCAGGGCTACCTCACTCGTGACCCGCGCGCCAAGGAGCGTCGCAAGGCCGGCCTGAAGAAGGCCCGTAAGGCTCCGCAGTACAGCAAGCGTTGATCGCCGCGGCGCCCGCCGTGGTGGCAGCAGCGTGAGCCTGTTCGGCACGGACGGTGTCCGTGGGCTGGCCAACGTCGACCTCACAGCCGAGCTTGCGCTCGACCTGTCGGTGGCGGCTGCCCACGTGCTGTCCGAGCGCGGCGTGTTCGCCGGCCATCGTCCGTTCGCGATCGTCGGGCGTGACCCGCGTGCCTCGGGGGAGTTCCTCGAGGCCGCCGTGGTCGCGGGCTTGGCCAGCGCCGGTATCGACGTCGTTCGCGTCGGCGTCCTGCCGACCCCGGCCGTCGCCTGGCTCACGGCATCCCGGGGGGCCGACCTCGGCGTGATGCTCTCGGCGTCGCACAACCCGATGCCCGACAACGGCATCAAGTTCTTCGCCCGCGGTGGGCACAAGCTGCACGACGACCTCGAGGCGCAGATCGAGGCCCGCATGCGTGAGCCGTGGGAGCGGCCAACCGGGGGCGCCGTCGGACGGGTGCGCTCCGACGAGGCAGCCCTGGACGAGTACGTCGACGCCGTCGTCGCCACCGCCCCCGCCCGGCTGGACGGCATGACGCTCGTGGTCGACGGGGCCAACGGCGCCGCGTCCGTCACCAGTGCCCGCGCGTTCGAGCGGCTCGGCGCCCAGGTCGTGCTCATGCACTGCGAGCCGGACGGGCTCAACATCAACGAGTCGTGCGGCTCGACGCACCCGGAGGCGCTGCAGCAGGCCGTCGTGAGCGTGCGTGCCGACGCCGGGATCGCGCATGACGGCGACGCCGACCGTTGCCTCGCTGTGGACGCCGACGGCAATCTCGTGGACGGCGACGAGATTCTCACTGTGCTGGCGCTCGCCATGCGCCGTCGCGGCGCGCTGCGCGGTGACACCGTCGTCAGCACTGTGATGGCCAACGAGGGGTTTCGCACCGCGATGCGCGCGCACGCGATCGCCTACCTCGACACGGCCGTCGGTGACCGCTACGTCCTGGAGGCCATGCGCTCGGGCGGCTACAACCTCGGTGGGGAGCAGTCCGGCCACGTCGTCCTGCTCGACCACGCCACGACCGGCGACGGCCTGCTGACTGCGGTGCACCTGCTGGGCGAGGTCGCTGCCTCCGGGCGTCCGCTGCGTGACCTTGCCGGGGAGATGACCCGGCTGCCCCAGGTGCTCGTCAACGTCGGCGGTGTCGACAAGGCAGGGGTGACCCGCGACGCGGTCGTCTCGGCCGCCGTGCAGGAGGCCACGGCCGAGCTGGCTGGCGTCGGTCGCGTGCTGCTGCGACCGTCGGGAACCGAGCCCGTCGTGCGGGTGATGGTCGAGGCGCCCTCGGAGAGCCAGGCGTCGCAGATCGCCGGGCGGATCGCCTCGCTGGTGACCGACCGGCTCGCGCTCGTGCGCCGCTGACACCCGGTTCGCTGCCGGGACACCCACTGCAGCCCAACTAGGCTCGCGCCCATGTGCGGGATCGCGGGGTACGCAGGGCACCGACCGGCTGTCGACGTCGTCCTCGGGGCGCTGCGCCGCCTGGAGTACCGCGGGTACGACTCTGCTGGCATCGCGGTCGTCGGCGAGGACGGCCGCCTCAGCACCCTCAAGCGGGCCGGCAAGCTCGCCAATCTCGACGCCGCTCTGACCGCAGCACCGATGCCGGAGTCGACCACCGGCATCGGGCACACCCGCTGGGCGACGCACGGCCCCCCGACCGACCCGAACGCGCACCCGCACACCGACGAGGCCGGCCGAGTGGCCGTGATCCACAACGGCATCATCGAGAACTTCGCCGAGCTGCGCACCGAGCTCGAGGCCAGCGGCACCACGCTGGCGTCCGACACCGACACCGAGGTGGTCGCCCACCTTGTCGGCGCCCTGCTGGGCGACACCGACGGCGACCTCGCCGAGGCCATGCGCCGGGTGTGCCGTCGGCTGACCGGTGCCTTCACGCTCGTCGCGGTCGCCGCCGACTCGCCGAACCGGGTGGTCGCTGCCCGTCGCAACTCGCCGCTGGTGGTCGGCCTGGGCGAGGGGGAGAACTTCGTCGGTTCGGACGTGTCGGCGTTCATGGAGTTCACCCGCACCGCGATGGAGATCGCCGACGACCAGGTGATCGACCTGACCCCCGACTCGGTGGTGCTCACCGACCTGGCCGGCAGTGTCGTGCTCGGCAAGCAGTACACGATCGACTGGGATCTGGAGGCCGCCGAGAAGGGCGGCTACGACTACTTCATGCTCAAAGAGATCGCCGAGCAGCCCAAGGCCGTCGCCGACACGCTGCTGGGACGCCTCGGCCCGGACGGGCGCCTCACTCTCGACGAGATGCGCCTCGCCGACGAGGAGATCCGCGACATCGACAAGGTGATCATCACCGCCTGCGGGACGGCGTTCCACGCCGGGCTCGTCGCGAAGTACGCCATCGAGCACTGGACGCGCATCCCGTGCGAGGTCGAGATGGCCTCGGAGTTCCGCTACCGCGACCCCATCGTGGACAAGCAGACGCTCGTGATCGCGATCAGCCAGTCGGGCGAGACGATGGACACCCTCATGGCCCTGCGCCACGCCCGCGAGCAGGGCGCGAAGGTGCTGGCGATCTGCAACACGAACGGTGCGACGATCCCACGCGAGTCCGACGCTGTGCTCTACACCCGCGCGGGTCTGGAGATCGCGGTCGCCTCGACCAAGGCGTTCCTGACCCAGCTCGTCGCCTGCTACCTCGTGGGCCTGTACCTCGCGCAGGTGCGCGGCACCAAGTGGGGTGACGAGGTGGCGCTCATGCTGGACGAGGTGGCCGCCCTGCCCGCCAAGGTCGACCAGGTGCTGGAGACGATGGAACCGGTGCGCGACCTCGCCCGCCACCTCGCCGATGCGAAGTCCGTGCTATTCATCGGCCGCCACGTCGGCTACCCGGTCTCGCTCGAGGGGGCGCTGAAGCTCAAGGAGATCGCCTACATGCACGCCGAGGGCTTTCCCGCCGGCGAGCTCAAGCACGGCCCGATCGCCCTCATCGAGACGGGCATCCCGGTCGTCGTGGTCGTCCCGTCCCCGCGGGGACGAAGCGTGCTGCACGACAAGATCGTGTCGAACATCCAAGAGGTGCGGGCCCGCGGTGCGGTCACGATCGTGATCGCCGAGGAGGGCGACGAGGCGGTCGTTCCGTACGCCGACCACCTGATCCGCGTCCCGGTCACGGCGACGCTGCTGCAGCCGGTCGTGGCGACCGTCCCGCTGCAGGTGTTCGCGTGCGAGATGGCGGCGCTGCGCGGATTCGACGTCGACCAGCCGCGCAACCTGGCCAAGTCCGTCACAGTCGAGTAGTCGGTCGGGCACGGATGGCCGTCGTCGGTATCGGGGTGGACGTCGTGGACGTCGACCGCTTCGCGGCCGCACTGGTGCGCACGCCTGGGTTTGCCGCGCGGGTACTCACGGCCGGCGAGCACTCCGATCGCGTGCGAAGCATGGCGGCGCGGTTCGCCGCCAAGGAGGCCCTCGCGAAGGCGCTGGGCGCGCCTCGCGGGCTGCGGTGGCACGATGCTGTGGTGCGCAACGAGCCGTCCGGCCGTCCGGTGCTCGACGTCACCGGCACCGTCCACGATGCCTGCGAGCGTCAGGGGGTGGGCGCAGTGCACCTGACCATGAGCCACGACGGGGGCCTCGCCGTGGCGATGGTCGTTCTGGAGTCATGACGTGATCGCGGCCCACCGGGTGCCCGACGTCCGCGACGCCGAGCACGCCCTCATGGCGCAGGTGCCCGACGGCGCCCTCATGCAGCGCGCTGCCACCGGCCTCGCCGTGGTCTGCATGCGTCTGCTCGGTCGTACGACCGGCAGCCGCGTCGTCCTGCTGGTCGGCGGTGGCGACAACGGCGGCGACACGCTCTATGCGGGCGCGCGGCTGGCCGCCCGCGGCGCACGGGTACGGGCCGTGCTGCTGGACGAGGCCAAGGTGCACACCGCTGGACTGGGCGCCCTGCATGCGGCGGGTGGCCGGGTGGTCACCGGCGAGATCGCAGTGGACGAGGTGGCGGAGTCCGACATGGTGCTCGACGGCATCGTCGGCATCGGTGGCAAGCCCGGGCTGCGACCCGCCGCCGAACGGTTGGCGCGCGCAGCAGCGACGTCCGCGGCCCTTACGGTCGCCGTCGACCTGCCGAGTGGCGTCGAGGTCGACACCGGCCGCACGCCCGAGCCGCACGTCACGGCGGACGTCACGGTCACCTTCGGCACGCACAAGGTCTGCCACCTGGTCGACCCGGCGGCCGCCGTGTGCGGCACGGTGCACCTCGTCGACATCGGGCTCCGGGCGCTGCTGCCGCAGCCGGCGGTCGAACGCCTCGATGGCGCCGACGTGGCTGCGCTGGTGCCGGTGCCTGGACGTGACGACGACAAGTACCGCCGCGGCGTGCTGGGGGTGCACGCGGGGGCGGTGGAGTACGCCGGGGCGAGCGTGCTGGCGACCACAGCGGCGATCCACTCCGGCGCGGGCATGGTGCGTCTTCTCGGTGCGGAGTCGGTGACCGCCGAGGTGCGCCGGGCTTGCCCCGAGGCAGTGCTGGCCGACGGACGCGTGCAGGCGTGGCTGGCGGGTCCGGGCATGGATCCCGACCAGGCCGTCGAGGTCGTCCCGCGTCTGCTCGACGCGCAAGTGCCGCTCGTGCTCGACGCCGGAGCGCTCGGGGCGGCGCCCACCGCGCTACGGGACGACGTGCTGCTCACGCCGCACGCCGGCGAGCTCGCCCGGCTGCTCGAGATCTCCCGCGACGCCGTGGAGGCCGACCGGCTGGCGTCGGTCACCCAGGCAGCGGCGAGCTTCGGGGCGACGGTGCTGCTCAAGGGGTCGACCACGCTCGTCGCCACGCCCGACGGGCGGGTACGGGCCAACGGCACGGGCACCCCGTGGCTCGCCACGGCCGGCTCCGGGGACGTGCTGGCCGGCCTTGCCGGGGCGCTGCTGGCTGCCGGTCTGTCGGCCCTGGATGCGGGCAGCGTCGCCGCCCACGTCCACGGTCTCGCCGGGCGTCTCGCCGCCGAGCGGGTCGGGGCGCCCAGCGCGACGGACGTGCTCGCGGCCCTGCCGGCTGCGCTGCTGACGCTGCGCCTGGGACAATCGTCGGCGTGAGCCCACCCGTCGTCCCGCATGCCCTGGTCGAGATCGACCTCGGCGCCGTGCGCGACAACGTCGCCGTGCTCGCGGCCAAGGCAAGCCCGGCCGCGACGATGGCCGTGGTCAAGGCCGACGCGTACGGGCACGGACTGGTGCCGGCCGCCCGCGCCGCCCAAGCCGGGGGGGCGACCTGGCTCGGTACCGCGGTGCTCGCCGAGGCCCTCGCGCTGCGCGAGGCGGGCCTGACCGGACGCATCCTGGCGTGGCTGTCAGCCCCCGGGGAGGACTACGACGCGGCCCTCGACGCCGATATCGACGTCGCCGCGTACGCAGACTGGCAGCTGGACGAGATCGCCCACGCCGCCCGGCGCACCGGCCGACAGGCGCGCGTGCACCTCAAGGCCGACACCGGGCTCACCCGGGGCGGCGTCATGCCGGCCGACTGGCCCGCCGTCCTCGACCAGTCGCTGGCCCTGGAGGCCGAGAACGTCGTGCGCGTGGTCGGCATCTGGACGCACTTCGCCTACGCCGACGCGCCGGGCCACCCGACGATCGCGTCCCAGCTGGACGCCTTCCGGCACGCGGTCGAGCTCGCGCACCGGGCGGGTCTGCGGCCCGAGGTGCGCCACGCCGCCAACTCCGCCGCCACGCTCACGCTTCCCGAGGCGCACTTCGACCTCGTCCGGCCGGGCCTGGCGGTGTACGGGCTGTCGCCGATCCCCGAGGTGGCGAGTGCGGACGAGCTGGGCCTGCGCCCGGCTATGCGCCTGAGCGCCCAGGTCGCCCTGGTGAAGACCGTCCCGCCGCACGAGGGTGTCTCCTACGGGCACACCTACACGACGACCGACGACACCCAGGTCGCACTCGTCCCGCTGGGCTACGCCGACGGTGTGCCGCGCCACGCATCCAACACCGGTCCGGTGCGAGTCGGTGGGGCCACGTTCCCGGTGGCCGGGCGGGTGTGCATGGACCAGGTCGTGCTCGACGTCGGTGACGCACCGGTGGCACCGGGCGACACTGCCGTGCTGTTCTCCGACGGACGTGACGGCGAGCCCACCGCGCAGGACTGGGCACAGGCCGCGGGCACCATCTCGTACGAGATCGTCACCCGCGTCTCCTCCCGGCTGCCTCGCCGGTACCTCGGTGTCGGCCCCGTGATCGGCCAGACGGGCACCTCCGATGGTTGACCGCCTCGCCCTCGCCCGGTCGGCGGCCGCTCTCGGCGCGGGCGGATTCGTCGCCGTCACCGGCGCGGCGGTCGGGTTCGCCACCGAGCGCTACGCCATGGGACGGGCGCTGGGTGGTCACGACCCGTACGTCAACGAGCCGCTCGGTGGCCTGCGCGGCACTCCTTACGCCTTGGAGACCTCCGACGGCGTGCAGCTGCACGTCGAGATGGACGGCGGCGACGAGCCCGGCCCCACGATCGTGCTCGCCCACGGGTACGCCCTGAACCACGACTGCTGGCACTTCCAGCGGCGCGACCTGCGCGCGACGTCCCGGCTGGTGCTCTACGACCAGCGCTCCCACGGACGTTCCGGGCGCGCCCCCAGCGACGAGACGTCGATCCGCCGCCTCGGCATCGACCTCGGGGAGGTGATCGACCACGTCGTGCCGCCCGGCCCGGTCGTGGTCGTCGGTCACTCGATGGGCGGCATGTCGGTGATGTCGCTGGCTGACCAGCGCCCTGAGCTGTTCGGCGAGCGCATCGTCGGGGTGGGGCTGGTCGCCACGAGCGCGGTGCTCGTCCGCGCCGACGAGATGGGCCTTCGCGGACGAGCCACCCAGGCTCTGCACCGGTACGGGCCGGCTGCCGTCGCCACCGCCGCGAAGCAGCCCGACCTGGTCGAGTCGGTGCGTCGCACCGGCAACGACCTCGGCTACGTGCTGACCAAGCGCTTCTCCTTCGGCCGCAGCGACGTCTCCCCGTCCCTGGTGGAGTTCGTGGCGGCCATGGTCGCCGGCACGCCGGTCGGGGTGATCGCCGACTTCTTGCCGCAGTTCGGCACGCACGACACGCGCCGCGCCCTCGCCGGGCTGGACCGGGCCGAGACTCTCGTGCTCGGGGCGGGTCGCGACCAGATGACGCCGGTGCAGCACAGCCGCGACATCGTTGCTGCCGTGCCCAGCGCGGACTACGTCGAGATCCCGGACGCCGGGCACATGGTGATGCTCGAGCACCCCGAGCTGGTCACTGCGCACCTACGCTCGCTGCTGGCCCGCGCGACGCGCAAGACGGCCCACCCGGTCGACGACCCGGGCGCGGTACCCGTCCCCCTGCCCCGCCCCTCTCGGCGTGCTCGGCGGGGACGGCTGCGCCGGTCGTGACCGGTCCCGACGCCCCGGCGAGCGGCACCTGGCACGTCCCTACCGCAGAGCACATGCATCACCTGGGTGTTCGCCTCGGTGGCCTGCTGCGGGCCGGTGACCTGGTGCTGCTCGACGGCGGCCTGGGCGCCGGCAAGACCACGCTCACCCGCGGCATCGCCGAAGGCCTCGGGGTCGCGGGCCCGGTGACCTCGCCGACGTTCGTGATCGCCCGCGAGCACCCGCCGACCGACGCCGCCCCCGGCCTGGTGCACGTCGACGCCTACCGCGTGTCGTCGCCGGACGAGCTCGACGACCTCGACCTGGCACCGGCCATGGCCGGCAGCGTCACCGTCGTGGAGTGGGCGAGCGGCAGGGCGGAGCACCTCGGCGAGCACCGGCTCGAGCTGACGCTGCTCCTGAGCCCGGACGACTCTCGTGAGGTGCGCTGGAGCGCGGTGGGGGTGCGGTGGCAGCCCGACCTCAGCCGCGTAGCGGGTTGTGGCGAGCGGTCATCGCCGCGACCCTCTCCGGGTCGACCTGCCTGACCAGACCCTCCTGCACGACAGCCGCCACGAGTCGGCCGTCACGCGCGAACAGCCGGCCCATCGCCAGGCCCCGCGCACCGATCGCGGACGGGCTCATCGCGTCGTAGAGGAGCCACTCGTCGGCGCGGAACGGACGCTGGAACCACAGCGCGTGGTCGAGGCTCGCGCCCATGATCGGGTCGAGGCTGAACGAGACGCCGTGCTTGGCCAGCACGGGGTGCAGCAGCGACACGTCGCTCATGTAGGCCAGCATCGAGGCGTGGACGACGGGGTCGTCCGGCAGGCGGCCGGCCGCCCGCATCCAGACCCGGTGCCGGGCCTCCTCCCGAGGGCCGAGGTCGCGCTGGGCGAAGGGGTGGGGGTCGATGGCGCGCAGGTCGATGGTGCTCGCGAGCGCCGACGACACCGGCAGCCGGTCGGCGTAGGGCGCCAGCGCCTCGTGGAACGTCGGCAGCGTCTCCGGGTCGGGAACCTCCGGCATGGCGTCCTGATGGTCGAAGCCGGCCTCCGGCGTCTGGAACGAGGCGGCGAAGGAGTAGATCGGCTTGCCGTGCTGGATCCCGTGCACCCGACGCATGGAGAAGCTGCTGCCGTCGCGGATGCGGTCGACCTGGAACACCGTGGGCAGGGTCGGGTCACCGGGCCGCAAGAAGTACGAGTGCAGCGAGTGGATCGACCGCTCGGGGTCGACGGTGCGTGACGCCGCGACGAGGGCCTGTGCCGCCGTCTGCCCGCCGAAGGTGCGGGCGAGGCCGCCGCGCGGGTGGTGGCCTCGGTAGATGTTCTCCTCGATGCGTTCCAGCGCGAGCACGACGAGCAGCTCGTCCACCGCTTCTTGGCCGTGGGACGGGGCAGGGGCGGGGTCGGCGGACATGCGCCGAGGCTAGCCACCGGCAGTCGCCCCGGGGCAGCCGCGCCTACGCTGGAGGGGTGCTGCTGGCCTGGGACACCTCCACCGACGTGGTGACGGTGGCGCTGCACGACGGGACGGCTGTCGTGGGCCACCGAACCGGTAGCGGGGCGCGCCGCCATGCGGAGGTGCTCACCCCGCTCGTCGCCGGCCTTCTTTCCGATGCGCAGATGCAGGGCGCCGAGCTCGACGGTCTCGCCGTCGGGGTGGGTCCCGGCGCGTACACCGGGTTGCGGGTCGGCCTGGTGACGGCGCAGGCGCTGGCGCTGGCCTGGGGCGTGCCCGTGCGTGGCGCGTGCAGCCTGGACGCCCTCGCGCTGCAGGCGGTGGCCGAGCACCCACACCGCTATCCGAGCGGGCTGCTCGTCGTCACCGACGCCCGGCGCCGGCAGGTGTTCTGGGCTCGCTACGACGCCACGGGAGCCAGGGTGTCGGGACCTGCCGTCGACACGCCGGACGTCGTGGCGAGCGGTGGGCCAGCAGGTGGGGGGCTGCCGGCAGTCGGGTCGGGGGCCGTCGCGCATCGCGGGCTCTTCCCGTCCGCGCTCGAGCCGACGCACCCGGACGCCGCCTGGCTGGCTCAGGGGCTGACCGACGGGACCGTGAACTCCTTGCCGGTGGAGCCGCTCTACCTGCGCCAACCCGACGCCACGGTGGGCGCCGGGGCGAAGCCCGTGCTGCAGCCCGGGCGTCCGCGCTGAGCCTCGACCCGGCCCAGCGCAGCGGCCCGGTCGCGTTGCGGGCGATGCGCTGGTGGGACGTCGAGCAGGTGGCGGGCATCGAGGCGACGGTGTTCGCCGACGAGGGGGCATGGTCGGTCGAGCAGCTGTGGGCCGAGCTTGCCGGGGTGCCGGCTCGCCGACGCTACGTCGTGGCCGAGGCGGCGCAGACCGTCGTCGGCTACGCCGGGATCTCGCTCGCCCTCGACACCGCCGACGTGATGACGGTCGCCGTGCATCCCGGGTGGCGCGGCAGGGGTGTGGGTCGACGGCTGGTCAGAGCCCTGCTGGACGACGCCGACACGCACGGGGCCCGGGAGGTGCTGCTGGAGGTGCGCGCGACCAACCAGGCGGCGATCGCCCTCTACGCCAACCTCGGCTTCGTGACGATCTCGACGCGACGCCACTACTACGGCCAGGGGCGCGACGGCGTCGTCATGGCCCGGCGAGCACAATGAGGCGACCATGACCGACCGACCGCTGGTGCTGGGCATCGAGACCTCGTGCGACGAGACGGGTGTGGGCATCGTGCACGGCTCGACGCTGCTGGCCAACGAGATCGCCTCCAGCGTCGACGAGCACGCCCGCTTCGGCGGCGTCGTGCCGGAGGTGGCCAGCCGCGCCCACCTCGAGGCGATGCTGCCCACCGTCGAACGCGCCTGCCGCGAGGCCGGGGTCCACCTGGCTGACGTCGATGCGATCGCGGTCACCAGCGGACCGGGGCTGGTCGGGGCGCTGCTGGTCGGGGTGGCAGCGGCCAAGGCGCTGGCACTCGGGCTGGGCAAGCCCCTGTACGGCGTGAACCATCTGGCAGCACATGTTGCCGTCGACACGTTGGAGCACGGACCGTTGCCGCAGCCGGCTGTGGCGTTGCTCGTCTCCGGCGGGCACTCCTCGGTCCTGCGGGTGGACGACCTCACCGGCGACGTGTCGCCGCTAGGGGCGACGATCGACGACGCGGCGGGGGAGGCGTTCGACAAGGTGGCACGGGTGCTCGGTCTGCCGTTTCCTGGTGGACCCGAGATCGATCGGCTCGCCGGGGACGGGACGTCGTCGGCCATCGCCTTCCCCCGGGGGCTCACGTCCCAGCGGGACATGGGGCGCCACCGCTACGACTTCTCGTTCTCCGGGCTCAAGACCGCCGTGGCGCGGTGGGTCGCGCAGCGCGAGGCTGCGGGGGAGCAGGTGCCGCGCGCTGACGTCGCCGCGTCGTTCCAGGAGGCGGTGGCCGACGTGCTGTCGGCCAAGGCCGTGCTGGCCTGCACCGAGCACGGCATCGAGACCCTGCTGCTCGGCGGTGGCGTGGCCGCGAACTCACGGCTGCGGGTGCTCACCCAGCAGCGCTGCGAGCGTGCGGGTGTCACGCTACGGGTACCCCGACCAGGTCTCTGCACCGACAACGGCGCGATGGTCGCGGCGTTGGGGTCGTTGCTGGTCGCCGCCGGCCGGCACCCCTCCGCGGACGAGCTGGGCGCCTCGTCGTCGCTGCCGGTCGACGTCGTGACGATGTAGCCCGCTCATGGGCGCGCTGCGGGTGAGGCTGCTCGTCGACACGGGCGTCGACGACGCGTTGGCTCTCGTGGCGGCGGTGCTGCACCCGGGGCTCGACCTGGCCGAGGCCGTCGCGGTGGGCGGCAACGTGCCACTCGACCGGGTGCTGACCAACACCCGCTTCGTGCTCGGTCTGCTGGGTGCCGACACGGTGCCGGTCACGGCCGGGGCCGCCCGGCGCGCGGACGGGTCGGCCTTCCAGGGGCGGGCTGTGCACGGCTCGGACGGGCTGGCCGGGCTTGCGCCCCACCTCCCGCCCGCGGCGGTGTCGTCGGAGTCTGACGACACCGTGTCGGCGGCTGACGCGCACGGGTCCGACGACGACGCGCTGCTCGTATGCCTGGGCCCGCTCACCACCCTGCTCGGCTGGACCCCGGCTGCCGTCGTCGCAACCTATGCCCGCCCCGGGCAGGCCAACCACGCACTGGACCCTGTCGCCGCCGAGCGAGTCCGCGCCACCTGGCAGGTGCGAGACGTGCGGGCCGGCCCCGACGCCGTGAGACTGCCCGGCGGCCGGCCGCGCACCGACCTCGGCCGCTTCGTGGCTGCCCTGCTGGACCACCGGGCCACTCGAGGAGTCGGCCTGGGTGACGCTGACGCCGTGCTCCGGCTGGCAGGTGAGACTCGACCGGCCGACACGATGGCTGAGCAGTTGCGGACGTGGGAAGGCGTGAGAGCCTGACCGCTCTATGCGTGCACGACTGAGCGCGCCAGTGATTCTGGCTCTTGCTGTTGCCCTCGCCGTGTCCACCCTCGGCTGCTCGGCGGATCACAACGCGGCGACGGCACCACCGGTCCCATCGGAGGCTGGGGAGCCGCTGGCGTACCGGTCAGCACTGCCACCTGAGCCGAGCCCGTCCCCGACCGTGCCCGCGGTCGCCCAGGCACCGCGAGAACCACGCGACCGCGACTGGGGACCGAGCGGGCAGAGCTGGCAGCGCGCCGACGAGCTCGTCGCTGCGATGTCGCTGGAGCAGCGCGCCGGGCACGTGATCGTCGGCACCTACGGCGGTCTGGAACCACCCGTCGACCTCGTGCGCGACCTGGGCCTCGCCGGAGTCATCCTCATGGGCGACAACGTGCCATCAGGGTCCGACAGTGCATCGGCCCTGGCCCGGACGACGGCGCGTCTGCAGGCCACCCTGGACAGGCCCTACCCGCTGATCGTCTCGGTCGACCAGGAGGGCGGTCCGGTCGCCCGGGTCGGTCCGCCGGCGACCCAGTTCCCGCCCGGCATGGCGCACGGTGCGGCCGGCGACGCCGACGTGAGCCGTGCGGCCGCCCATGCGCAGGGCAGGGAGCTGGCCGCGCTGGGCTTCACCATGAGCTTCGCGCCGGTGGCCGACGTCACCGCCGGCCTGTCCGACCCCACCATCGGTGTGCGCGCCCCGGGGGGCCGACCCCGGCTGGTGGGCCGTGTCGCCACCGCTCAGGCTGCCGGTCTTGCCGAGGCCGGCCTGGTGCCGGTGGTCAAGCACTTTCCTGGGCACGGCAGCGTGCCGGCCGACAGCCACGTCGAGCTGCCGGTGCAGGCAGCGTCGCTCGAGCGGCTCACCACGCACGACCTCGTCCCGTTCGCCAGCGCGGTCGCGGCCGGCGTGCCCGCGGTGATGGTGGCCCACCTCGACGTGCGCGACGTCGACCCCGGGGTGCCGTCGTCGCTGTCCGCCCCAGTCGTGCGCGGCCTGCTCCGCGGCGATCTCGGGTTTCACGGGGTGGTGGTGACCGACTCGCTGTCGATGGCGGCCGTCACTCAGCGCTACTCCGCGGCGCAGTCGGCGGTGGCCGCGCTGCGGGCGGGCTCTGACCTGCTGCTGATGCCTCCCGACGCTCGCGCCGCCCGCGACGGGATCGTCGAGGCCGTGCGCAACGGGCAGCTGCGACCGCAGCGGCTGAGCACCGCCGTCCGGCGCGTGGTGGCCCTGCAGCTCCACCAGGCCGACCTGCGCGACCAGGCGGGCGCCGTCGAGCTGTCCTACGTCGGGTCGCCCGCGCCCACGAAGGCCTCCCGGCGACTGTCCGCGTCCGCCGTCACGCTGGTGTCCGGGCGCTGCGACAGCCCGCTGGTCGGGGCGTCGGTGCAGGTGGTGGGCGGTACCGAGACCGACCGCGCCCGCTTCGCCGCCGCGGCCCGCCGGGCCGGGCTGGGCACCGGGGCGGGCGACGTGGTCGTTCTCCTCGGCTCGCCCGGGTCAGCCGGCGCCGGTGACGTCGTGGTCGCGCTGGACATTCCGTACGGACTGGCCCGCAGCAGCGCGTCGTCAGCCATGCTGGCGCTCTTCGGACGCACCCCGACGGCCTTCGACGCCTTGCTTGGCGTCCTGACCGGGCGAAGCCCCGCCTCGGGGACGTTGCCGGTGCGGGTCGACGGCGTGCGGCCCCCCTCGTGCTGAGCCGGCAACACGGTTGGCACTCGGGTTGACCGAGTGCTAAGCCTGTTCTAGTGTCTGACTTGGCACTCGGAGTACCCGGGTGCCAGCCGTCCAGCACCTGACCGGCACCCGCGACGACGGTCCGGCGCAACGGCCACCAGACATACAAACATCGACGTCCCGCGAAAGGGGAGTCAGCACGTGTCCGTGTCGATCAAGCCACTTGAGGACCGCGTCCTCGTCAAGACCCTCGACGCCGAGCAGACCACTGCTTCTGGCCTGGTTATCCCCGACACCGCCAAGGAGAAGCCCCAGGAGGGCGAGGTTCTGGCCGTGGGCCCGGGCCGCTGGGACGAGGACGGCGAGAACCGCGTGCCGCTCGACGTCAGCGTCGGCGACAAGGTTCTGTACTCGAAGTACGGCGGTACCGAGGTCAAGTACCAGGGCGAGGAGTACCTCATCCTGTCCGCTCGCGACGTCCTGGCCATCCTCGGCTAGTACGTCCACCCTTCATCTCCCGCCGGCGGCTCCGGACGGTCCTTCGGCCGTCTGGAGCCGCCGGTCTCACTTGTGCTGAGAGGACATCTGCTTCATGTCAAAGATTCTGAGCTTCGACGAGGACGCTCGCCGGGGCCTCGAGCGGGGCGTCAACGCCCTCGCTGACACCGTCAAGGTGACGCTCGGCCCGCGTGGCCGCAACGTCGTCATCGACTCCAGCTGGGGCGCGCCGACGATCACCAACGACGGGGTGACCATCGCCAAGGCCGTCGAGCTGGACGAGCCATACGAGAACATGGGCGCCCAGCTCGTCAAAGAGGTCGCCACCAAGACCAACGACATCGCCGGGGACGGCACGACGACGGCGACCGTGCTCGCCCAGGCACTGGTGCACGACGGCCTGCGCCTGGTCGCTGCCGGCGTCGGCCCGGCCGGGCTCAAGCGGGGCCTGGACGCCGCCGTCGAGGCCGTGACCGCGCACCTGCTCGACACCGCGCGCCAGGTCGAGACGGCCGGCGACACCGCGGCCGTGGCCACGATCTCTGCGCAGGACGCCGAGATCGGCGCCATGATCGCCGAGGCCTTCGACAAGGTCGGCAAGGACGGCGTCATCACGGTCGAGGAGGGCACCACGCTCGGCACCGAGCTGGAGGTGACCGAGGGCCTGCAGTTCGACAAGGGCTACCTGAGCCCGTACATGGTCACCGACACCGAGCGCATGGAGGCGGTGCTGGAGAACCCGTGGATCCTGTTCGTCCAGACCAAGATCTCCGCGCTCAACGACCTTCTGCCGCTGCTGGAGAAGGTCGTGCCGACCAGCCGTCCGCTGCTGATCATCGCCGAGGACGTCGACGGCGAGGCGCTGTCGACCCTGGTGGTCAACAAGATCCGTGGCACGTTCACCAGCGTCGCGGTCAAGGCCCCGGGCTTCGGTGACCGCCGCAAGGCCACGCTGCAGGACATGGCCGTGGTCACCGGCGGCCAGGTCGTCGCCGAAGAGGTGGGCCTGTCGCTCGACACCGTCGGCCTCGACGTGCTCGGCACCGCGCGCCGGGTGGTGGTCACCAAGGACGACACCGTCATCGTGGACGGCGCGGGCGAGCACGACGCGATCACCGCACGGATCGACCAGATTCGCGCCGAGATGGAGAACACCGACTCGTCCTGGGACAAGGAGAAGCTCAACGAGCGACTCGCCAAGCTTGCCGGCGGCGTGGGCGTCATCAAGGTCGGCGCTGCCACCGAGGTCGAGATGAAGGAGAAGAAGCACCGGGTCGAGGACGCCGTCTCGGCGACTCGCGCTGCGATCGAAGAGGGTGTGGTCGCCGGTGGCGGCACCGCCCTCGCCCAGGCCACCCCGGTGCTGGCCGACTCCCTCGGCCTCGAGGGTGACGAGGCCACCGGCGTCCGGCTGGTTGCCGGCGCGTTGGCCAAGCCGCTGTACTGGATCGCCGAGAACGCCGGCGTGTCGGGTGCAGTCACCGCGATCAAGGTCGCCGAGCAGGACGCGGGCGTCGGGTACGACGCTCGGACGGGCGAGTTCGTCGACATGGTCGGCGCCGGCATCATCGACCCGGTCAAGGTCACCCGCTCTGCTCTGCAGAACGCGGCCTCGATCGCCGGGATGCTGCTGACCACCGACGTGCTGGTCGCCGACAAGCCGGTGAAGGCCGAGTCGGCGGATTCCGGTCACGGCCACGGGCACGGCCACTAGCACCACCCCACGACCCCACCACCCCACCGACCCGCCGTGATCTTGGCGTAGGAGCCGCATAGTCCGCAGGATGTGGCCACCGCGCCAAGATCGCGGGTGGGGGACGCGGTGGGGGAGGCGAGTCAGGGACGACAGAAGGGGCTGGGGTTCGGGCGTGATGCCCGAACCCCAGCCCCTTCTGGGCCGTCCGGCCTAGCTCGCGACCGGCACCAGCGCGGGGACGACGTGCTCGCCGGCGTAGATCGCCTCGCGCTCGTCCTCGGTCAGACCTCCCCAGACGCCGTACGGCTCGCGCACGAGCAGCGCGTGCTCGCGACACTGCTGCAGAACAGGGCAGCTCGCGCACACCGCCTTGGCGGCGGCGTCGCGGGCGGCCTTGCGCGGGCCGCGCTCACCCTCGGGGTGGAAGAACAGGTCGGGGTCGGCCGAGCGGCACGCCCCGTCGTACTGCCACTCCCAGATGTCGGCGATCGGTCCGGGAAGGCGCGATATGTCAGCCATGGTCATCTCCTCGATCAAGGGAAGGCGTTCTCTTGTCTTGTTGTTCCCGATCGAGGTGCCGACCGGATGCAGGTAACTCTAGAAACGATTCAGAAGCGTTGCAAGACCCTGAATGAATCGTTTACGTAACGGTTACGTTCGGGCAGCCGTCAGGAAGTCTGCGCAGGTCAGGCGCGTCGAGATGCGGGGAGCCCGAATCGGTTCCACAATCGCTTCATGTCAGTGATCGAGTCGCACGTCGTCCAGTCACGCGAGGCGACGCTCACTGTTGCCACGGTCGCCCGCCGTCTGGGCATCTCCCCGACCACGCTTCGCACGTGGGACCGTCGTCACGGACTCGGCCCGTCCGAGCACGAGGCCGGCACCCACCGCCGCTACTCCTTGACCGACCTGGCCCGCCTGGAGCTCATGCGTCGGCTGACCCTGGAAGGGGTGTCGGCGGGCGAGGCCGCACGTGTCGCCCTCGCCACCGACGACATGGAGCTGCCGCGCGTCAGCCTCGACTCCGTTACCGATGTGGGCAGCCTGCGGCGAACGGTCGTGCCCATGGCGCGGGCCGAGGACAAGGTGCGTGGCCTGGTCAAGGCGGCGGACGCGCTCGACTCGCACGCGGTGAGCACGATCATCCGCGAGTCGCTGGAGCGCCGCGGCGTGATCGCGTCCTGGGACAGCCTCATCGTCCCGGCGCTGGTCACGGTCGGGCAGCGGTGGGCCAAGACTGGCCAAGGCGTGGACTCCGAGCACCTCGTCTCCGAGTGCGTGCTCGGCGTGCTACGCCACCACGTGCAGCGGTTCACCGCCAACCCGGTCAACACCAGGCCGATCCTGCTGGCCTGCGCGGAGGAGGAGCAGCACTCCCTGCCCCTGCACGCCGTGTCGGCGGCGCTGGCCGAACGCCACGTCGCGACCAGGGTGCTGGGTGCCCGCGTGCCGGTGGACGCGCTGGGCTCGGCGATCCGGCGCGCGGGGCCGGCCGGTGTGTTCGTCTGGGCGCAGCGCCCGCACACCGCCGACCCTCGACAGCTCGCGACGCTCCCCGAGATCCGTCCAGCCCCGGTGATCGCTGTCGGCGGTCCCGGATGGCCGCCGCACCCCGAGCGTTGGGCGCCGCGCCAGCGCATCGTCGCCGTGCACGACCTCTCCGAGGCCGTCTCCCTGATGGCCCGTTCGGTCGGCGCCTGAGCCGTTGCTGAGGCGGTCTAGCATGGCCGCGTCATGACGCTGCTTGATCCGCCCACCGGTCTCACGTACGACGACGTCCTGCTGCTGCCCGGGGCCAGCGACGTCATCCCCAGCCAGGTCGACACCGCAAGCCGGGTGTCGCGCCGCATCACCGTGTCCATCCCACTGCTGTCATCGGCCATGGACACCGTGACCGAGGCGCGCATGGCGATCGCCATGGCCCGTCAGGGCGGCATCGGCGTGCTGCACCGCAACCTGCCTCTGGAGGACCAAGCCGCCCAGGTCGACCTGGTCAAGCGGTCCGAGGCCGGCATGGTGAGCGACCCGGTCACGGTGCGTCCGGACACGACGATCGACGAGGTCGACGAGATCTGCGGCCGGTTCCGCATCTCCGGCACCCCGGTCGTGGACGACGACGGCATGCTCGTGGGCATCATCACCAATCGCGACATCCGGTTCGAGACCGACCGCAACCGGATGGTCGGTTCCGTCATGACGCCGATGCCTCTGGTGACCGGCCCCGAGGGCATTGCCCCCGACGACGCCATGACGCTCCTGCGCCAGCACAAGGTCGAGAAGCTGCCGCTGGTGGACGCGGCCGGGCGGCTCACCGGGTTGTTCACGCTCAAGGACTTCGTCAAGCGCGAGGCGTTCCCGTTGGCGACCAAGGACGAGCGCGGACGCCTTCGCGTCGGCGCCGCCGTCGGGGTGGGGGCCGATGCCCACGAACGTGCCCTGGCTCTCGCCGCCGCCGGAGCCGACCTGCTGGTGGTCGACACCGCGCACGGACACTCCCGGTCGGTGCTGGAGATGGTCGCCACGCTCAAGGCCGACCTGCCCGACGTCGACGTCGTCGGCGGCAACGTCGCGACGTACGAAGGCGCGCAGGCGCTCGTGGACGCGGGCGCCGACGGCATCAAGGTCGGGGTCGGCCCCGGCTCCATCTGCACCACCCGGGTGGTGGCCGGGGTCGGCGTCCCCCAGGTGACCGCGATCTACGAGGCGGCGCGGGCCGCTCGTCCGGCCGGTGTCCCGGTGATCGGTGACGGCGGGCTCCAGTACTCCGGGGACGTCGCCAAGGCGATCGTCGCCGGCGCCGACACCGTGATGCTCGGCTCGCTGCTGGCCGGTTGTGCCGAGAGTCCCGGCGACCTGGTGTTCATCAGCGGCAAGCAGTACAAGACCTACCGCGGCATGGGGTCGCTCGGCGCGATGCGCTCGCGTGGTGCCGCAGGCTCGGCCGACAGCGCCTCCTACGCCAAGTCCTACTCGCGCGACCGCTACTTCCAGGACGACGTGCTCAGCGAGGACAAGCTGGTGCCCGAGGGCGTCGAGGGTCAGGTGCCCTACCGTGGCCCGCTGTCGGCCGTCGCCCACCAGCTCGTCGGTGGCCTGCGTGCGGCGATGGGCTACGTCGGCGCACCGACGGTTCCCGAGCTTCAGCAGCGCGGACGCTTCGTGCGCATCACCGCGGCCGGTCTGCAGGAGAGCCACCCGCACGACGTCCAGATGACCACCGAGGCACCCAACTACAGCCCGCGATAGGGGAGAGCCGTGGCAGAGGTCGAGATCGGCCGAGGCAAGCGAGGCCGGCAGGGCTGGCAGCTCGACGACGTCGGTATCGTCCCGAGCCGGCGCACCCGAGACCCCGAAGAGGTCTCCACGGCCTGGCAGATCGACGCCTACCGGTTCGACACCCCGATCATGGCGGCGCCGATGGACTCGGTCGTCTCGCCGGCGACCGCAGTCGAGATCGGACGCCTCGGCGGTCTGCCGGTTCTCGACCTCGAGGGGCTCTGGACGCGCTACGACGACCCCGAGCCGCTGCTGGCCGAGATCGCCGAGCTGGACGGCGCACAGGCCACCGCCCGGCTGCAGGAGGTGTACTCCGCGCCCATCCGTGACGACCTGATCGCTGCGCGCGTCGACCAGCTGCGCACCGAGGGCATCACCGTCGCCGCCGCGCTGTCGCCGCCGCGGGTGCTGGCGTTGCACAAGGCGGTGCTGGCCGCCGGGGTCGACATGCTCGTCATCCGGGGCACGACGGTGTCGGCCGAGCACGTCTCGGGTCAGACCGAGCCGCTGAACCTCAAGCAGTTCATCTACGAGCTCGACGTGCCGGTGATCGTCGGCGGGTGCGCCACCTACCAAGCCGCGCTGCACCTGATGCGCACCGGCGCCGCCGGGGTGCTGGTCGGCTTCGGCGGGGGAGCGGGCGGGACCACCCGGTCGGTGCTCGGCGTCTCGGTGGCGATGGCCAGTGCCGTCGCCGACGTCGCGGCGGCACGACGTGACTACCTCGACGAGTCCGGCGGACGCTACGTCCACGTCATCGCAGACGGGTCCATCGGCAGGTCCGGCGACATCCCGAAGGCCATAGCGTGTGGGGCGGACGCGGTGATGATCGGCTCTCCGCTCGCTCGAGCGCTCGAGGCCCCGGGGCGGGGCTGGCACTGGGGGGCGGAGGCCTGGCACACCGAGCTTCCCCGCGGCGAGCGGGTGTGGGTCGGTGCGTCCGGGACGCTGGAGCAGATCATGCGCGGTCCGTCGAGTGCGGCCGACGGGTCGATGAACCTGGTCGGGGCGCTGCGGCGAGCCATGGCGACCACCGGGTTCACCGAGGTGAAGGACTTTCAGAGGGTAGAGGTGACTGTTCATGGCTGACTGGGACGTCGTCGTCGTCGGCAGTGGGTTCGGTGGGTCGGTGGCGGCGCTGCGTGCCGTCGAGAAGGGCTACCGGGTACTCGTTGTCGAGGCCGGCAAGCGGTGGCGCGACGAGGACTTCCCCAAGACCAACTGGAACGCCCGCAATTACCTGTGGGCCCCGGCGCTGGGTGCCTACGGGCTGCAACGCATCGACATCCTCAAGCACGTCATGGTGCTGTCCGGCGCCGGCGTCGGCGGCGGGTCGCTGGTCTACGCGAACACGCTGTACCGACCCCTGGACGCCTTCTACAACGACCCGTCCTGGTCGCACATCACCGACTGGAAGGCCGAGCTCGCGCCCTACTACGACCAGGCCCGGCGCATGCTCGGTGTCGGTCACCTACGCGGGCCGCACGCCCGCCGACGAGGCCGTGCACCAGGTCGCGCGCGAGATGGGCGTGGGCGACACCTTCCGGCGGACCCCCGTGGGTGTGCTGTTCGGCGCCCACTCTGGGGCGACGGTGAGCGACCCCTTCTTCGGCGGGGCCGGACCCGCTCGCACAACGTGCACCTCCTGCGGCGGGTGCATGGTCGGCTGCCGGTTCGGCGCCAAGAACACCCTGGTCAAGAACTACCTGTACCTCGCCGAGAATGCCGGGGCTCGCATCGCCGCCATGACGACAGTCAGCACTGTGCGCCCCCTGGCGGGGGGTGGCTATGCGCTCGATGTGCGACGCACCGGTGGTAGCGGTCCTGGCGCCACGAAGACGATAACGGCAGACCAGGTCGTGCTCGCCGCAGGTGCGCTGGGCACGCAGCGCCTCATGTTGAGGATGAAGGGCGACGGCCATCTGCCGGCCCTGTCGGACCGGCTCGGACACTTGTTCCGGACGAACAGCGAGGCGCTTCTCGGGGTGGAGACGTTCGACTACTCGACCGACCACAGCCGGGGTGTGGCGATCACCTCGTCGTTCCCTCCCGACCACGAGACCCACGTCGAGCCTACTCGGTTCGGCAAGGGTGCGAACGCCATGCTGCTGCTGTCGACGTTGCTGGTCGAGGGCAACCTTCCCGGAGAGGACGGCCGTCCCGCGCTGGCGACGCTTCCTGAGCGAGTTCGCCACGAGAGCCCTCGGAGATCGTCCTCACGTCCGTGGGTGCGGTACTCCGAGCGAGGGTTCGTCATGCTGGTGATGCAGTCGCGCGACAACTCCTTGACGGTGTCGCTCGACCGGGGCCTGACGGGCAGAGCCAAGCTGGTCACGTCGGAAGGGCACGGAGAGTCCAACCCGTCGTGGATCCCCCAAGGCCACGACGTCGCTCGTCGAGTCGCCGAGGCTGTCGGGGGACGTCCCCGCGGGTCGTGGCCCGAGATCGCCGACATCCCGATGACAGCGCACATCCTTGGCGGCGCGGCCATCGGCGACTCCATCCAGACCGGAGTCATCGACCCCTGGCACCGGGTGTACGGATACCCCGGGCTCCACGTCACGGACGGGGCGGCCGTGTCGGCGAACTTGGGCGTCAACCCGTCACTCACGATCACCGCGCAGGCGGAGCGGGCGATGTCGTTCTGGCCGAACAAGGGTCAGGACGACCCGCGGCCGGTCGTCGGGGCGGACTACAAGCGAGTCGCGCCGATCGAGCCGAAGAGCCCGGTCGTGCCCGCGGACGCCCCCGGGGCGCTGCGCCTGCCCGTCGGCTGACCGGGCCGGTCCGCGATGGGAGCGGGATCGCGGCGCTCCCATCGCCGGACGGGGCCTCAGCGGCGGGCGGCGGCCCTCATCTCGGCAGCGCCATGGCCATCAGCTCGGCCAGGTGCAGCACCGTCACCGACGACTTGCGCTTGCGCAGGCCCCCGATCAGCTGGCGCTGGCAGATCGGGTTGACCGCCACGACGTGGTCGACGCCGAGCGCCTCGATCTCGTCCAGCTTGGGAGCCAGCACGGCAGCACTGTCCTTCGGGCGCACCACCGAGTAGGTGCCGGCGGCACCGCAGCACGAGCCGGCCGAGGGCAGCTCGACCACCTCGGCGACCATGCCGGCCACCTCGCGTGCCTCACGATGCGTGCCGAGCCCGTTGCGCAGGTGACAGGAGTCCTGGACGGTGACCCGCAGAGGTCGGCCGTCCTTGGTCAGCGGTCGCAGCAGCGACGCAGTCGAGGTCGGGTCGTCGACCCACGCGCTGGTCAGATACTCGCTCAGCTCGACCACCCGGTCGCGGCCGAGCTCGTGGGCGAGGTGCGTGGCGCAGCCGCCGGCCGTGGTCAGGATGGTGCGCGGAAGAGCCTCGGCGAGCTCGTGGGCCATCTGCCTGCCGCCCGTGCTGTCACCGTTGTGCGAGTGCAGCGCACCGCAGCAGCCCTGCCCGGACGGGATCTCGATGCCCGGCAGCAGCCGCGCTACCGCCTTGGAGACGCCGGGGAACAGCGAGCGCTCGAAGCAGCCAAGCATGAGCTGCATCGAGTCCTGCGGCGGGGCGCTGGCTGCGGCCGGCCACGACCCCTCCGGTTCCGGCGCGCGCCCCGGGCCGGTGGTGCGGGCGTGGCGGCGCACCGTCCCCGCGATGCTGAGCGGCAGGGCGTTGCGAACCCCGAGCCGTAGCCCGGCGACCAGGACGGGGCCGCGGCGGCCCCGCCACTGGTGGTCGCGCCACTGCTCGAGCAGCTCGCCGTACTTGACCCCGGCCGGGCAGACCGTCTCGCAGGCCCGGCAGCCCAGGCAGTAGGACGACTGCTCCAGCAGCGTCGGGTCGTCCTCGTCGAGGCGGCCGGTCTCCAGCGCCCGCATCAACGTGATGCGCCCGCGGGGGGACGAACGCTCGTCTCCGGTGATCTTGTACGTCGGACACACCGGCAGGCAGAAGCCGCACGAGATGCAGGTGGAGAGCAGGTCGGGGTCGAAGATGCCCCGCGTCGTCGCCCCTGAGGCTCCGGTGGGCAACGCCGGCGCGCTCACGAGCCCAGCTTTCCGGGATTGAGGATGCCCGCGGGGTCGAATGCCGTCTTGATGCGGCGCAGCAGGTCGACCTGGTCGTCGCCGAGGCGACGGCCGAGCCAGGCCCGCTTGGCCGCACCCACCCCGTGCTCGCCGGTGATCGTGCCACCGAGGTCGAGCGCCGCCGCGAACACGTCGTCGAAAGCGGCGTGCGCCGCGGCGGTGACGCCGTCCTCGGCGGGGTCGAACACGATCGTCGGATGCAGGTTTCCGTCGCCGGCGTGCCCGAACGTCGCGCACACCACGCCATGGCGCTCCGCGATGGCCTCGATGCGCTCGACCATCTCCGGCAGCCGCGGTCGCGGCACCGTGGCGTCCTCGAGCATGGTCACCGGACCGAGCCGAGCCAGGGCCGGCAACGAGCAGCGACGCGCATACAGCAAAGCGTCAGCCTCGGCGACGTCGCGGGCGAGCGTGACGTCGCGGGCCCGGTTGGCCGAGCAGGTGTCGGCCATGCGACCCAGCGACGCCGCTGCCGTGTCTTCCCCACCGTCGTCGCCGAAGAGCAGCAGCGCCCCGGCGTCACGGTCGAGGCCGAGGGCGGCGAAGTCGTCGACCGCGGCGATGCAGCGCTGGTCGAGAAACTCCAGCGTCGCGGGCAGCACGCCGTCGGCGATGATTGCTGCGACCGCCGTCGAGGCGTCGGCCAGGGAGTCGAAGTAGGCGACCCCCGTCCGTGACGTTGCCGGCATGGGCACCAGGGCCACCGTGACCTCGGTGATGACGCCCAAGGTGCCCTCCGAGCCGGTGAGCAGGCGGGTGAGGTCGTACCCGGCGACGTCCTTCCACAGCCGTCCACCGGTGCGGATGATCTCGCCCGTCGGCAGCACCACCTCGAGCCCCAGCACGTAGTTGCGGGTCACGCCGTACTTGAGCCCGCGCAGGCCGCCGGCGCACATGGCCACGTTGCCGCCGACGGTCGAGACCGTGCGGCTGCCCGGGTCGGGCGCGTAGAGCAGGCCCTGGGCTGATGCGGCCACGTCGAGCTCGGCGGTGGTGACACCGGGCTCCACGACGGCGAGCAGCTCGTTCGGGGCCACCTCCCGGATGCGGCGCATCCGGGTCAGGGCAAGCACGATGCCGCCGTGCTCGGCCAAGGTGGCACCGGACAGGTTCGACCCGGCGCCGCGTGGGATGACCGGGACGCGCCGCGCGGTCGCCAGCTTCAGCACCGCGGCCACCTGTTCGGTGGTCTCCGGCAGCACCACGCAGTCGGGTGTCGCCTGCATCAGGGGAGTGGCGTCGCGGCTGTAGGGCTCGACGTCGCCGTCGGTGGACAGTACGTACTGCTCGCCGACGATGCCGCGCAGCTCGGCGAGCACCGTCTCATCCACCGGTCCGTAGGTCCGGCCTGCCGATGGTTCGGCCGGCGTGCCGACGGTCGCGGCGGTCACGGGAGCATCCATCGCAATCGAGCGTGACCGGCAGCCGCATGCGGACGAGGGTGGCCGTTCGGTCGTGGGCCACGCCGAGGGGCCGGGGGTGGTGCGCCCGGCGAGACGGATGTGCTGACCATCACGCGTCCCTTCAGTCGAGCGGCGGCCGCCGCTGCTGTGGACCAGCTGTGCCGTCGTGGTAACGGGTGGCCGCCGGGGATGCGCGGTGAGCGTAGCGGATGGCATGACGAGCGGCCCGCCGCGGACTCCGGTGGCGCGATGTCCGTGAGCACCCGGCGACCGGCCCGCCACGGGCGGATCGGATGCTGCCCCACTCCCAGGTCGTCTGCACCTGTCTGGCGACGAGGAGTCAGCAGACTGCCCACCGCGAAGTCCACCGTCATGTGCCGAAGAGGAGGTTGAGCGGACAGAAAGTTGAGCCAAGGGCTAGTGGCGGCGGCATACCAAGTGCTTGTATGACGCACCCGTTTCCCGTTTCCCCACTTGCCGCGGGTCGACAAGGGAGGTCAACGATGGACAATCTTCTGGCGCTCAGCCTCTTCGCGATGTCGCCGATCATCGTCGTGGGATTCTTGCTCGTTGGCTTACGCTGGCCGGCCAAGCGTGCGATGCCGGTGGGCTTCATCGTCGTCGTCTTGGTGGCCCTGTTCGTCTGGGACGTGGCGCCCGTCGCGGTGGCTGCGGCCACGGTCCAGGGGCTCATCATTGCCGTCACTCTGCTCTACATCGTCTTCGGTGCCCTGCTGCTGCTGGCGACGCTGACCAAGAGCGGCGCGATGGCGACGATCCGAGCCGGCTTCACCACCATCAGCCCGGACCGCCGGGTGCAGGCCGTCATCATCGGCTGGCTCTTCGGCAGCTTCATCGAGGGAGCCTCAGGCTTCGGGACGCCGGCGGCTGTCGTGGCTCCCCTGCTGCTCGCTCTGGGCTTCCCCGCCATGGCCGCAGTCATGGTCGGGCTGATCATCCAGTCGACCCCGGTGAGCTTCGGTGCCGTCGGAACGCCCATTCTGATCGGGGTGACCGGGGGTCTGGAAGGTGGGGCCGGAGTCGACGAGCGGGTTGAACTCCTGGGACTGACCTTCCCCGCCTACATCAACGGCATCGCGATCAACGTCGCCATCATGCACGCCCTGGTGGGTCTGCTCATCCCGCTGATCCTCGCCTGCATGCTCACCGGCTTCTTCGGCGAGCACAAGCGCTTCGGTGACGGTCTCAAGATCTGGAAGTTCGCGCTGTATGCCGCGCTCGCCTTCACCGTGCCCTACGTGCTGGTCGCCTGGCTGCTCGGCCCGGAGTTCCCGTCCCTGCTCGGGGGCGCCTTCGGCCTGGCGCTGGTGATGTACACCTCGAGCAAGGGCTTTCTCATGCCCAAGGAGACGTGGGACTTCGCTCCCCGCGAGAACTGGCTCGACCGGTGGACGGGCAGCATCACGCCGGATGCCGGGGTCGCGGACGCCCGGATGTCCATCATCCGGGCGTGGACTCCCTACGGCCTTGTCGCCCTGCTGCTCGTCCTCACGCGCGTCGTCGACCCGATCACCAACTTCCTGACCACCACGACCGCCGTCCCCTTCAGCAACATCGCGGGCACGGACATCAGCACCACCGTGCAACCGCTCTACCTGCCCGGCACCGTCTTCCTCGTCGTGTGCGTCATCACCTACTGGCTGCACAGGATGAACCGCACCGAGATCGCCGCCACCTGGAAGATCGCCGGCGGACACATCCTGGGAGCTGGAGCTGCCCTGCTGTTCGCGCTTCCCTTGGTTCGGGTGTTCATCAACTCGGGTCCTGCCTTCAACACCTCCGACCTGCCCAGCATGCCGCTGACGCTCGCCGAAGGCGCGGCCGCGGCCGCGGGCAGCGGGTGGCCGCTCGTAGCCCCGTGGATCGGCGCGCTGGGCGCCTTCCTGGCGGGCAGCAACACCATCAGCAACCTGACCTTCTCGCTCTTCCAGTTCTCCACGGCCGAGCAGATCGGGGCGAACCCGGAGGTCATCGTGGCGGCCCAGGCCGTCGGCGGCGCTGCGGGCAACATGGTCACAATCCACAACGTGGTCGCCGCCTCGGCGACGGTCGGGCTGCTCGGCCGCGAGGGAGACCTGATTCGCAAGACGGTCATCCCGGCGTCGTACTACTGCCTGACCGCCGGAGCCATCGCCTACGTCTGGACCTTCGGGTGGGGGCTCAACGTCGGGACGATCCTGCTCGCAGGGATCTTTGTCGGGCTTGCCGGCCTCGCACGGCACTTCAGCCGGCAGCCGGATCCGCCGAGGACGCCGAGCACCATGGCCCCCGTCGACCGTGCCGGCGGTGGACCACTGGGGTAGGTCCTGCCGCCCTGCAGGAGCGACGCCCTAGACGGTCGGTGTGCTCGTCTCGCCCTGCCACGACTCCCACAGGGCCGCGTAGGAGCCCCGGGCGGCCACCAGCTCGTCGTGGCTGCCCAGCTCGCTGATCCGACCGTCCTCCACGACAGCCACTCGGTCGGCGTCGTGCGCGGTGTGCAGCCGGTGCGCGATCGACACGACTGTGCGCCCGTCCAGCACCCGCCCGAGCGAGCGCTCCAGCGACCTGGCGGCGCGCCGGTCCAGCAGCGAGGTGGCCTCGTCGAGGATCAACGTGTGCGGGTCGGCCACCACGAGCCGGGCGAGCGCGATCTGCTGCGCCTGCACCGGTGACACGCTCGCCGCACCCGACCCGACCTCGGTGTCGAGGCCGCCGGGCAGCCGGCGGGCCCAGGTGTGCGCCCCGACCACCTCGAGCGCGTGCCACAGGTCGGCGTCGGTGGCGTCGGCCTTGGCGAGCAGCAGGTTGTCACGCAGCGGCCCGACGAACACGTGGTGCTCCTGGGTCACCAGAACCACGTGACGACGGATCGCCTCGGGCGCCATGGCCGACACGTCGGCGCCGCCGAGGCGCACCTCACCCGTTCGGGCCGGGTGCACGCCCGCCAGCAGCCGCGCCATCGTCGACTTGCCCGCCCCGGACGGACCCACCACGGCCAGGCGCTCACCCGGCACGACGCCGAGGTCGATGCCGCGCAGCACGTCCTGGTCGTCGCGGTAGCCGAAGTGCACGTCGCGGGCCTCGAGGTGCTCGTCGGCCGGGCGCGCATCCGGGTCGCTCGGCGGTGCGCTCACCTCGGCCACGCCCAGCAGCCGCGCCAGGGATGCCTGCCCGACCTGCAGCTCGTCGAACCACATGAGCACCAGGTCGACGGGCTCGATGAGCATCTGGGTGTAGAGCACGGCGGCGGTGAACGCGGCGATGCTGATGCGGCCGTCGGCCACGAGCCAGCCGCCCATGCCCACGACCACGGCGAGTGGGACGACGTAGGCCGACTCGACCGAGGGGAAGAACACCGACCGCAGGTACAGCGTGTAGCGCTCCCAGTCGAGCCACTCACCGACGCGTCGGTCGGTCAGCTCGACCCGGGCACCGCCGAGCCGGTAGGTCTCGACGGTGCGTCCGGCGTCGACGCTCTCGGCGACGACGGCGTTGACGGCCGCGTACGCGCCCATCTCCGACCGGTACGCCGCCGGGGCCCGACGGAAGTACCAGCGAGAGACGACCACGATGGGCGGGATGGCCAGCAGCCAGGCCAGCGCCAGCGGGGGAGCGGTGACGACCAGCGCTGCACCGATGACGAGCACGCTCACCAGGGCAATAGCGATCTCGGGGACGGCGTGGCGCACCGCCCAGGTCAGGCGGTCGACGTCGGTGGTCGAACGGGTGACGAGGTCGCCCGTCCCGGCCCGTTCCACCTCGCTCGGCGGCAGGTCGACGGCGCGGCGCAAGAAGTCTTCGCGCAGGTCGGCCAGCACCGACTCGCCCAGGATGCTCGCCCGCAGCCGGGAGGAGCGCGTGGCCACGGTCTGCACGACGACGGCGACCCCGAAACCGCCGATCAGCCAGCCCAGCGCGTCGACCTGACCGTCGCTGAGCTGCTCGACCAGGGCGCCGAGCACCTGCGGGCCGACGAGCCCGGCGAGCACAGCGACGCCATGGATCGCGACCACCGCCAGCATCGTCGTGCGGTGGCGGCCCAGGAGCAGGCGCACCTCGGCGCGCATCGTTGCGCCGGAGGCGACGGGAAGCCGGTGCACGCGCGTGGCGTCCTCGCTCGGCGCCGGTGGCGTCCTCATGAGTCCTCCCTCGTCACGATCGCCCGGTAGCGAGCATCCGTCATCAGGTCCGTGTGGCTGCCCCGTCGCGCGACCTGGTCGCCCTCGATCAGGACGACCTCGTCCAGTGCGCCCAGCACGAGCGGGCTGGCCGTGGCCACGACGGTGGTGCGGCCTTCCCGCAGCGCCGTCAGCGACGATGCGATGGCGGCCTCGGTGTGGGAGTCCACGGCGCTGGTGGGTTCCTCCAGCACCAGGATGTCGGGGTCGGCGCGCAGCGACCGGGCCAGAGCGAGGCGCTGGCGCTGCCCGCCCGAGAGCGAGCGACCGCGCTCGGGAAGCTCGGAGTCGAATCCCCCGAGCCCCTCCAGCACGTCCTGGGAGCACGACCCGGCGACGGCCTGCTCGGCAGAGACCCGTCCGCTGCGTGGGACGTCGAGCAGCGCGTCGAGCGAGCCGGAGAGCAGGACGGGGTCGGTGTCTTGCACGACCACCCGTCGCCGCACGGTGTCGGTCGGCAGGTCGGCCAGCGCGACGCCGGCGAGGGTCACCCGCGCCGGCTGCGTCCCCGCGACCGGCACGTCACCGAGGCGGCGCACCAGTGCGGCAGTCGCGGTCGGGTCGGCGCTGACCAGTCCGACGGTGCGCCCGGGGTGGACGACCAGCCCGGTGACGGGGTCCACGAGGTCTCCGGTGGCAGGCTCGGCGACGGCCGTCTGCGGCTCGTCACGCAGACGCTGGAGCGAGAGCACCTTCACGACCCGACGAGCGGCGACGCGGGCCGCGGTCAGCTTCTCGGCGGCCTCGGTGAGCGTGCGCAGCGGCAGCACGAGAAAGGCGGTGTAGCCGTAGAAGGCGACCAGGGCACCGACCTGCAAGGTGCCGTTGGCCACCTGCATCGCGCCGAGCCCGGTGACGACGACGACGAGCACCCCCGGCAGCGCGACCTGCAGGGCGTCGAGCACGGAGCGCACCCGTGCGGTGTGCACACCGGCCTGCCGCGCCCGTTGCGAGGCGTCGGCGAAGCGCGAGAGAAAGAGCCCTTCCCCGCCGATCCCGCGCAGCACACGCAGCCCGGCCACGGTGTCGGCGGCGCGGGCGCTGGCGATGCCGATGCGCTCGCGTTGTGCCGCCTCGCGCCGCTCCAGCGGCCGCACCAGCGGCAGCACGCCCAGCGACAGCAGCGGCACGCCGATGAGCACGATGAGGCCCAGCGACACCGACCTGCTCAGCAGCAGGGCCGCGACGACGAAGAACGAGACGATGGCGCCGGCGAAACGGGCCGTCACGTCGAACAGCGACCCGACGCGCTCGACGTCGTTCGCGGTCACCGTGACGACCTCGCCGGTAGAGACCTGCCCCGCGAGGTCACCGCCCAGGCTGCTGGCCTGGCGCGACACGAGCTGCTGGGTGCGCGACGCCGCGGTGAGCCAGTTCGTGACGGCAGCCCGGTGGCGCATGATGCCAACGAAGGCCTGCACGGCCCCGAGGGCCAGCACGACCAACCCCCAGCGGACGGCACCGGACGGGTCGGCGTCCACCACCGTCTGTACACCGGCGCCGAGGGCTCCCGGCACCAGGGCCTGGGCTCCCATCCACGCGATGCCCCATGCCACACCGATGAGCAGGGTGCGCTTCTGACCCCGGGCCACCCACCAGAGAAAGCGCTCCGCGCTGGCAAGGTCGGGTGTCCCGGGATCGGTCAGGGGCAGGCCACGCACAAGGGGCGACGGTAGACCGCGGGTGCGAGGGTTCCGAAACGATTTTCTGGCCGGCGGCGCAACGGGCGGCCAGGGCCGGTCCCTGCTGCGGTGCTACCGGCTACTCGGGCTGGCCCGCGTGGTTGCGCCGAGCCAGCTCGTCGGCCCGGGCGACGGCCCGCTCGATCTCCTGCGCCGTCACGTGCGCCGCGGACTGCCAGGCCACCGCCCGGATACGGTCGAGGTGCATGCTCAGCTCGGCGGACGTGGCGTCACCTGCGTAGGACTGGCCGGCCTCGTCGGTCCACAGCCGTACGAGGTCTTCGGCCATGCTGCGGATGCGCCGACGCACCAGGTCGCGGCCGCGGGCGCTCAGCGACACGTCGATGCCCATCTCGGCCATCTGCAGCGCCGCTCGAAGCAGCGGCAGGTCAGCGGCGTACCAGCGGCGCCCCGCATCGGTCTGCACCACCTGCAGGTACCCGGCGGCGACCAGCTCGTTGAGCAGCCCAAGGTTCGCCTCGCCGAGAAACTCCGCGACGCCGGGGGCGTCGAACGTCTTGGACGACTCGACCAGCCACCGCTCGCTGGCAGCGTCGGGACCGAGCAGGGCGACGACCGGTGCCTTGCCGAGCGACCCGGCGTCGACCATGTCGCGGATGGCGTCCAGCCTGAGCCCGCGCGCCCGCAGGTCACCGATGAGCTCGAGTCGGGTTCGGTGCTCGTCGTCGTAGACGGCCGCGCGGCCCTCCCGGCGAGGCTTGGGCAGCAGACCGCTGGCCTGGTAGAACCGGATGGTGCGAGGCGGGAGCGCTGCGTGCTCGGCGAGCTCGTCGAGCGAGTAGCGCGTCACCCGCGCAGCCTAGACTTCGGTGGTGACTGCGCACGACCTCGTCCTCGTCGTCGACTACGGCGCCCAGTACGCCCAGCTGATCGCCCGACGGGTGCGGGAGGCGAGGGTGTACTCCGAGATCGTGCCGCACACGATGCCGGTCGCGCAGATGCTCGAGCGCCGCCCGGCGGCGATCGTGCTGTCCGGGGGACCGTCGAGCGTGTACGCCGAGGGCGCTCCGGCCACCGACCCGGCGTTGTTCGACGCCGGCGTCCCGGTGTTCGGCATCTGCTACGGGTTTCAGGCCATGGCCCGCTCCCTCGGCGGCCAGGTCGCCCAGACCGGGCTGTCGGAGTTCGGCCGTACCCGCCTGAGCGTGGCCCCGCACGGCACCTTGCTCGCCGGGCTGCCGGCGGCGTTCGACGTGTGGATGAGCCATGGGGACGCCGTGATCACCGCCCCGGCCGGGCTGCGGGCCCTGGCACAGACCGACGGCGCGCCGGTGGCGGCCTTCGAAGACACCGACCGACGCCTGGCCGGGGTGCAGTGGCACCCCGAGGTGATGCACTCCGAGCACGGCCAGCGGGTGCTGGAGCACTTTCTCTACGACCTGGCCGGGTGCCGCCCGACCTGGACGACGTCCACCATCGTGGACGACCAGGTGGCCGCTGTGCGCGCCGACGTGGGCAGCAAGCGCCTGGTCTGCGGCCTGTCCGGCGGGGTCGACTCCGCGGTCGCGGCGGCGCTGGTGCAGCGCGCCGTCGGTGACCAGCTCACGTGTGTGTTCGTCGACCACGGCCTGCTACGCGAGGGCGAGGCCGAGCAGGTGGAGCGGGACTTCGTCGCCGCGACGGGCGTCGAACTCGTGGTCGTGGACGCCCAGCAGCGCTTTCTCGACGCGCTGGCGGGGGTGAGCGACCCGGAGGAGAAGCGCAAGATCATCGGGCGCGAGTTCATCCGGGTGTTCGAGCAGGCGGCCGCCGACGTCGTCGCCGCAGCCCCGGAGCGCGAGCACGGCGTGGAGTTTCTCGTGCAAGGAACGCTGTACCCCGACGTGGTCGAGTCCGGCGGCGGCAGCGGGACGGCCACGATCAAGAGCCACCACAACGTGGGGGGGTTGCCCGACGACCTGGAGTTCCGTCTGGTCGAGCCGTTGCGATCGCTGTTCAAGGACGAGGTGCGTGCCGTCGGCGAAGAGCTGGGGCTACCCGCTGAGATCGTCTGGCGGCACCCGTTCCCCGGCCCGGGCCTGGCGATCCGCATCGTGGGGGCCGTGGACGCCGACCGGCTCGCCACGCTGCGGGCAGCCGATGCCATCGCGCGCGCCGAGCTGACCAGGGCCGGCCTCGACCGTGACATCTGGCAGTTCCCCGTGGTGCTGCTGGCCGACGTCCGCTCGGTCGGAGTGCAGGGCGATGGGCGTACCTACGGGCACCCGGTGGTTCTGCGGCCAGTCGTCAGCGACGACGCCATGACGGCGGACTGGGCCCGGCTGCCCGCCGACGTGCTCGAACGCATCTCCACCCGCATCACCAACGAGGTGCGCGAGGTCAACAGAGTCGTGCTGGACGTGACGAGCAAGCCACCCGGCACGATCGAGTGGGAGTAGGTCAGCGCCGCAGCGGGTAGGCGGGACACGTGTGCGGCGACTGGCCCACCAGCTCGATGCGGGAGAAGCCGGCGTCCTTGGCGTCCTCGACCGACAGTGGCGCGCACGTGTCCAGGATCGCGAGGCCTTCGTCGCCGAGCAGCCTGGCCAGCACGTCGAGCATCTCGGTGTCGGTGGTCTCCACCGGATGGTCGGGGCGGGTCAGCACCCCACACGGCGATGACGAGGTCGAAGCTGGCGGCCATTCGTGCGTAGGTGGGCGAGCTGCATTGGCACAGCACCCGGTCGCGCACGCTGCTGCGGTGAAAGCGCGTGGATGCCTCGTCGACCTTCGCCTGGCCGTCGTCGATCCCGCACACCGTGATGGTGGGCAAAGACGCGGCGAGGTCGACCACCTCTCGGCCGTCCTCGCAGCCCAGCACCAGCACCCGGTCCGGCGGCTCACGGCGCAGGCGTGAGGCCACGTCGGGCCGGTCGAGGATCCACTCCAGCGGCCTGCCGGTGCGGGTGGCCAGCTCGGCCGCCGAGAACTGCTCGTCCATCGTGGCCTCGTCGTAGCGTGGTAGTGCTGTGGTTCCTGCTACTCCCATGCCGCGACGAAAGAGGCTGATCGGATGACATGTCGCTAGCTCGCCCGATGGTGGTCGGGCACCGCGGAGCGTCGGGACGATTCCCCGAGCACACCGAGGCGGCGCTGGTCGCCGCGATCGACGACGGCGCAGACGTGATCGAGGTCGATGTCGTCGCGACCGCTGACAACGTGCTGGTCGCCCGACACGACTGGGCGCTGTCGGTGACCACGGATGTTGCTGACCGGGTGGGCTTCTCGGTCGCTCATCAGAAGCGGGACGGCCGTTTCGGACCCGTCACTGACTGGTGGGTCGACCTCGTGACGTCGACGAGGCTGGCCGAGCTGCGGGCCCGGGAGCGCTGGCCGCAGGTGCGGCCCGACAGCGCGAGCGCTGACGGGCAGTGGCCCGTGCTCACTCTGCGTGAGGTTCTTCATCTCGCCCGTCGCGAGGCCGGCGCCCGCGGACGACCCGTCGGGGTGGCGATCGAGCTCAAGGACGTCGGCGCCGCGCGCTCGGTGCGTGGCCTGGACGTCCTCGCTGCCCTGGCCGGCGACCTGGCAGCAGTCGGCGAGTCGTCCGACGTCCCGATCTGGGTGATGGCCTTCGAAGCCGAGCCGTTGTCTGACCTGTGGGGGCAGCGTTCCGCGGGGATGCTGCCGGGCGTGGTCCTGGTTCAGCTCGTCGAGTACACCGCCCCGTCCGGTGGGCGGGCGTGGGAGTCGATAGCGGCTCGCGCCGACGTCGTCGGCCCCTGCATCGACCTCGTGCTGGCCAGCGCAGGCGCGACAGACGGTGCGTCGGTGCTGGCGGACGCAGCGGCGCACCGCCTACCGGTGTGGTGCTGGACCTTTCGCGCCGAGAACGCCTTTCTTCCCGTGGCGTTGCGTTCCAGCGACGACCAGCGCGAGCTCGGTGGGATGGCTGAGCAGGTGCTCGAGGCACGCCGCAGCGGTGTTGCCGCGCTGATCGGCGACCAGCCTGCGCTGATCAGGCACGCACTGTCAGTAGCCTCATGACTGTGGAGACTGTCTACGAGATCGTCGTCGTGGTGCACTTCCTAGGTCTGGCGAGCCTGATCGGGGGCTGGCTCGTGCAGATGCGCGCCCGCGGTGAACGGGTCGTCAACCCGGCGATGCTGCACGGCGCGCTGACCCAGCTGGTCACCGGGGTCATCATCGTGGGGCTCGGGGAGAGCGTGCTGGACCGGGAGTACGACCTCGCCAAGATCAGCGTGAAGCTCGCGATCACGGCGGTGGTCCTGCTCCTCGTCTGGGTGAACCGTCGCAAAGACCTCATCCCCGACGGGCTGTACTACATCATCGGTGGCCTCTCGATCGTCAACGTCGCGATCGCCGTCCTCTGGTAGCCCTCAGCCTGAGCCGGTGCGCAGCCATCGCTCGGATGCTGCGCGTGGGGCCAGGGTGAGTACCCGCGCAAGCATCCAGACGCCGATCGACGCCCACAGCGCGGCGATTCCGACTTCGCTGCCGCGGGTGTCGGCGACGGACGCGGCCAGCAGCGCCGCTGGCACGAACGCCACCGTCGCGGCGATGGCTGCCAGCGCCAGGTAGCGGCCGTCGCCGGCGCCGATGAGAATCCCGTCCAGCACGAACACCCAGCCGGCCAGTGGCTGAAGAACCGCCACTACGAGCAGAGCGACGACCAGCAGACGGTGGACCTTCGGGTCGTCGGAGAAGAGCGGAGCGATCGGGATCGCGACGGCCGCCGTCATGAGCCCGAGCACCAGGCCGCCGACGACTCCCCAGCGCACGAGCCGCGCGGTCAGTGCCCGCACCGGGCCGGGGTCGCCGGCGCCCAGGTACCGACCGACGAGGGCCTGGGCCGCGATCGCCAGCGCGTCCAGCGCGAGCGCCAGCAGCCCCCAGATCACGTAGGCGACGTTGAACGCCGCGAGGCCCGAGGTGCCCAGACGTGCGGCCACAGCGGTCGCCACGAGCAGCGCGACACGCATCGCGGCGGTGCGCACGAGCAGCGGCCAGCCGGTCTGCCACGACGAGGTGAGGTCGGCGCGGCGTGGGCCAAGCCCGACGCCGTGCGCTCGTGCACCCCGTGCGACCACCAGGCCCAGCGCGAGCGCCATCGCGACCTCGGTCAGCACGGTTCCCAGCGCCGCACCGGCGATCCCCAGCCCGAGGCCGAGCACGAGTACCACGGTGAGCACGACGTTGACCGCAGCCCCCGACGCGGCCACCACCAGCGGTGTGCGGGTGTCTTGCAGGCCGCGAAGCACGCCTGTCCCGGCCAGCGACACGAGCAGCGCCGGCACTCCCCACCAGCCCACCTGCAGGTACGCGACCGCTTCGTCGGCCACCTCGGCCGGTGCCCCGAACAGCGCGACGACCGGTTCGGTGACGGCCCACCCGACAACGGCGGCCACCGCCCCGATGCCGGCACCGAGCCACATCGCGCTGACGCCGTGGCGCAGCGCGCCCGGTACGTCGCCGGCTCCGAGCAGGCGGGCGACCGACCCGGTGGTGCCGTAGGCCAAGAAGATCGACAGCGCGGTGACGGTGGTGAGCACCGCCCCGGCCAGGCCGAGACCGGCCAGGGGCGCCGAACCCAGACGGCCGACGATCGCGGCGTCGGCCAGCAGGAACAACGGAGGCGCCAGCAGGGCGCCGAGGGCGGGTACCGCGAGGCGGGTGACCTCGCGGTCGATGGCCCGCCCGGTCGGGATGGCGTCGCGCTCGGGCGGGCTAGCCGGTGGAGTGGGCACGGAACACCTCGGCCAGGCGTCCCGCACCGAACCCGGCCCGCTCGGCGTTGGCGCCGAGCCATCCCGACACCCATTCGCGCACGTTCTCCGGCTCGGGGTGCTGGGAGTCGTGCGCCATGATCGCGGTGATCTTTCGCTCGAACGTGTCGGTGACGTCGACGTAGGTGTTGGGGTCGGGCACGGCCATCACCCAGACCTCCTCGACGGTCCAGGGCTCCAGGCCGTCGGCCAGCAGCTCGGGGAACGCGAACGGGTTGCGTGCGAACGGGTAGATCGCTCGGATCGCGGCCTCGCCGGCTGCCATGTGGTCGGGGTGGCTCGCACCGATGCGGTCCCACCAGCGGTCGGGGTTGGGCAGCATCACCCGCTGCGGGCGGACGTCGCGAATCACTGCGACCAGCTCGCGGACGAGTTCGCGCGTCGGCTCCAGCTCCCCGTCGACGTGGCCGAGAAAGCGCACGTCGCTCACGCCGACCGCGGCGGCGGCGGCCCGCTGCTCGTCCCGACGGATCTCCGGCATCCGCTCCCTCGGCACCGCCGGGTCGAAGCCCCCCGCCTGGCCGTCCGTGCATACGCAGTAGGTGACCGCCACGCCGGCGTCAGTGAGGGTGGCGATCGTCCCGGCGGAGCCGAAGTCGATGTCGTCGGGGTGCGCGGTGATCGCGAGCACGCGCTCGACGTCGGTGTGGGATGGGGTGATCTCGGCTGGTTCGGCAGTCATGGCGGGTCCTCCACGCGGGTCGGCAGTGCGGCGTCACGCTACCTGTGGTGTCGGCGGGCCCACGTACGCTGACAGGTGTCATGGAATCCCTTGCTCGCGATGCCGTCGCCACCGTCGACTCCGCTGTCCAGCCAGCCGTGCCACGAGCCGGCGCCGTCGGCCCCGACCTGGCCGACCTGCTCGACGGGCTGAACCCGCCGCAGCGTGAGGCCGTGCTGCACGAGGGGAGCCCGCTGCTGGTCGTGGCCGGTGCCGGCTCGGGCAAGACACGGGTGCTCACCCGGCGCATCGCCTACCTTCTGGGTGCTCGCGACGTGCACCCGGGGTCGGTGCTGGCCATCACTTTCACCAACAAGGCCGCCGCCGAGATGCGCGAGCGAGTCGCTGAGCTCGTCGGACCGCGTGGGCGGCATATGTGGGTGAGCACGTTCCACAGTGCGTGCGTGCGCATCCTGCGGCGAGAGATCACCCGTTTCGGCATGAAGTCGTCGTTCTCGATCTACGACGCCGCCGACAGCCAGCGCCTCATGACGATGGTCGTGCGCGAGCTCGACCTCGACCCCAAGCGGTACCCGCCGCGTGCCTTCTCCGTGCAGGTGAGCAACCTCAAGAACGAGCTGGTCGACTACGAGACGTTCTCCGCGCGGGCGAGCAACGACACCGAGCGGATGCTGGCCGAGGCCTACACCCGCTACCAGGCACGACTCACCCAGGCCGGCGCGCTCGACTTCGACGACCTGATCATGACCACCGTCCACCTGATGCAGGCGTTCCCCGACGTCGCCGAGCACTACCGGCGGCGGTTCGAGCACGTGTTGGTCGACGAGTACCAAGACACCAACCACGCCCAGTACGTGCTGGTGCGCGAGCTGGTGGGCGCCAGCGGCGAGCTGTGCGTCGTGGGCGACGCCGACCAGTCCATCTACGCGTTCCGTGGCGCGACGATCCGCAACATCCTCCAGTTCGAGCGCGACTTCCCGAACGCCCGGACGGTGCTGCTGGAGCAGAACTACCGCTCGACGCAGACGATCCTGAGCGCCGCCAACGCCGTCATCGCGAAGAACCCGAAGCGGCCGGAGAAGCGGCTGTGGACCGACTCCGGCGACGGCGAGCGCATCGTGGGCTACGTCGCCGACGACGAGCACGCCGAGGCGCAGTTCGTCGCCGACGAGGTCGACCGGCTCACCGACGCCGGGCTCGCCCGGCCCTGCGACGTGGCGGTGTTCTACCGGACGAACGCGCAGTCGCGGGTGTTCGAAGAGGTGTTCATTCGCACCGGTCTGCCCTACAAGGTGGTGGGCGGTGTGCGCTTCTACGAGCGTCGCGAGGTTCGTGACGGGTTGGCTTACCTGCGCGCGATCGGCAACCCCGACGACACCGTGTCGCTGCGCCGCATCCTCAACACGCCTCGCCGCGGCATCGGCGACAGGGCGCAGGCCCAGCTCGACGCCTACGCCGAGCGTGAGCGCATCAGCTTCGTCGACGCCATGCGTCGGGTCGAGAAGGTGCCGGCGATGGCAACCCGGTCAGTGAACGCGGTCGAGGGGTTCACCTCGATGTTCGACGCCTGGGTCGCCTCGGCCGAGGCGGGCACGCCCCCGGCCGAGCTGCTCAGCGACGTGCTGGAGCGCACCGGCTACCTGGCCGAGCTCACCGAGTCGAGCGACCCGCAGGACGCCACCCGCGCAGAGAACCTGCGCGAGCTCATCGCCGTCGCCACCGAGTTCAGCGAGGTGCGTCCAGACGGCACGCTCACGGAGTTTCTCGAGCAGGTGTCGCTGGTGGCCGACGCCGACGAGATCCCCGACGACGAGGACGGCGGCGGCGTGGTCACGCTGATGACCCTGCACACCGCCAAGGGGCTGGAGTTCCCCGCCGTCATGCTCACCGGCATGGAGAATGGCGTGTTCCCGCACCAGCGCTCCCTGGACGACCCGAAGGAGCAGCAAGAAGAACGGCGGCTGGCCTACGTCGGCATCACGCGGGCCCGTGAGCGTCTCTACCTGACACGGGCGGCCGTCCGCACGTCGTGGGGTGCACCGCAGTACAACCCGCCGTCGCAGTTCTTGGACGAGATCCCGGCCGAGCTGGTCACCTGGCAGCGCACGGGGGAGGAGGCCGCGGCGTCGCAGACGTCGTGGCGCTCGGCAGCGCGGTCGTCCGCCCAGGCGACCGGCCGGTCGGCGAGCGGACGCGGCAACGCCAAGCCGGTGCCCAACCTGAACGTGGGCGACAAGGTGACCCATGACGCCTTTGGTCTGGGAACCGTGGTCAGCACCCGCGGGGGCGGATCCGACCTCCAAGTGAGCGTCGACTTCGGCTCGTCGGGGATGAAGACCCTGCTGGTGCGCTACGCGCCGCTGGAGAAGCTGTAGCGGCCCACTCGGACACGGTCGCGTCCGCGGAGCGGCCGCCTACAGCGTGATGCCCTTGCCCTGCAGCCAGCTGTAGGGGTCGAGCTCGGAGCCGTCGGGCCCATGCACCTCGAGGTGCAGGTGGTTTCCGTAGCTGTTGCCGGTCGAGCCGATGGCGCCGATGACCTGACCCGTCGTGACGGCGCCGCCCGACACAGCGAGGCTGGACATGTGGGCGTACCAGGTCTGTGTGCCGTCCGGGTGCGTGATCTCGACCTTGTAGCCGTAGGCGCCGTCCCAGCCGGCGAAGGTGACCTGCCCGGAGTGCACGGCCTTGACCGGCGTGCCGTAGCTCGCGGTGAGGTCGAGACCGGTGTGGTAGCCGCGCGACCAGACGTAACCGGCCACGCCGTACTGGGTCGCGACGCGGTAGCCCTCGAGCGGCTTGCTGTACATGCTGGCCAGCCGGGCACGCTCGTCGGCCTCGCGGGCAGCCCGCTTGGCGGCCAGGCGCCGCTCACGCTCGCGCTTGGCCTTCTTCTTCTCGATCTCTGCGGCCCGAATCGTCTCGTGGCCGGTCGTCGCCGCCTCTTCGGTGACCTCGGTCAGGGCGGTCGCAGCGACCATGATGTCCGCGAACGGGTCGGCACTGGCACCCGCGACATCGGCTGCTGGACGAGTCGGAGCGTTGAGGGCACGCATCGTGTCGCCGGCGGAGCCGTTGGCACCGGCCGTGCTCACGGTCAGTGAGCCGGCGACGGCAACGGCGAGGGTCACGGTGCCCGCCACGGCAGGCATCGGAAGGTGGCGCTGCCGCGCTCGACGGTGCTTGCCCTTCCTTCGTGTCGCCATGTCAGATGTCCTTAGCTGAGGGGGAGGGTGGTCGATTTGCCCGAACCGAGTGGCTTCTCCGTGCTTCCAAGGTAACGGTTTGGTATCGGCGGACCAAATCGTCATCCACAGGCGCACACCTGGCGTTGGTGCGCCTGCCTTCTTGGTTGCCGTTACTGCCTCGTGATCGAGTCACGACGTGAGCCTTCCCTGGATGCCCTCCCGCCAAACCCCAAGTGACTAGCCTGAGGCGCATGGAGCCGGGGGTTCGTCTGCGGGTGGTCGTGGCCAAGCCGGGGCTCGACGGCCACGACCGGGGGGTGAAGATCGTCGCCCGGGCGCTGCGTGACGCGGGCATCGAGGTGATCTACACCGGGCTGCACCAGACGGCCGAGCAGATCGTGTCCACGGCGCTGCAGGAAGATGCCGACGCGATCGGGCTGTCGGTGCTCTCTGGGGCTCACCTGACGCAGTTCCGGCTGGTCACCGAGCTTCTGGCGCAGCGGAATGCCAGCGACATCGTCGTCTTCGGCGGCGGGATCATCCCGGACGAGGACGTCGCCGAACTCGAGCGGCTCGGCGTCGCCGCCATCTTCACTCCCGGCGCGACGACCACCGAGATCGTGGACTGGGTCAAGGCCAACATCGGTCAACGCCCGACCTAGCCCAATCGTCCCCAGGTGGGACGTTGTCGGCGCGTCGTCCACTGCCGCGCCGGCATCGGTGACGACCAAGGCTTGCGCCCGGGTAGTCGTGGGCCATGCGCCAGTCCAGGCACCTGTCGAGTGTGACGTCCCCGCAGGACGGGCTGGTCTCGCGCCGGCAAGCGCTGGAACTGGGCATGACAGCGTCGTCGCTGCGTCATGCCACGAGGCCGGACGGTCCGTGGCAACGCATCCTCCCGGGCGTCTACGCAACCTTCACTGGGCCGCTGACCGCTGGGCACCTGCTGCGCGCCCTGGTGCTGCGCGCTGGCCCGCGAGCGGTGATCAGCGGTGCGCCCGCGTGCCGGGCCTACGGCCTGGCCTACCTGCCCGGGCGGGCGCGCACGATCGTGCTCGTCCCGGCCGAGCAACGCGTGACGCTTCCCGACACCGTCGTCGTCGTGCGCACCCGACGTCTGCCCGATGCCGTCGAGCGTCGAGGCTTGCCCATGGCCCCGATTGACCGTGCGGTTCTCGACACATGCGCGGCGACCCACGTGCTGCGTGACGTCCGAGCGCTCATGTGCGAGGCGGTGCAGCGCAGGTTGACGACCCTCGACCGGCTGGGTGCCGAGTTCTCCACCGCGCCGGTGCGCGACTCGCGGCTGATCAGGAGGACGTTGAACGACCTTCATCTCGGGGCTCGCAGCGCCCCCGAGTGTGAGCTGCTCGACCTGCTGGCCACCAGCCGCGTGCTTCCGCCGGCGATGCACAACGTCGCACTGCCCGACGTGCCCGACGTCTTCGGCGACACCTGGTGGCCGCAGGCCCGGCTGGTCGTCGAGATCGACTCGGTCGAGCACCACCAGCTTGGCCACGGCCCCGACGTCACTCAGCGCCGACATGCTCGGCTGGCCGCGGCCGGGTGGACGGTGCTTCCGATCAGCCCGCGGCGCCTGCGCGAGGACCCGGCCGGCGTGCTGCTTGAGATCGAGGCCGCCTACCGGATGGGCCTGCTGCGCACGATGTAGGCGTGCTCCAGGTGTAGGCCGGGTCCAGACGGGGGTGGGTGGCGCTGCGGTGTCGTGCTTGCCGCTGTGGGTGGAGGGTGGGTGCTGCTGGGGCGGCAGAAACACGCCACCCACGGTCCGGCGCGCAGCACGAAACCGCCACCCACGCTGCCCTGCGGCGTCCACGCGCCGTCCGCGCACCCCAGGTCGCGCGCACAGCGACCGCTCGTCGTCGTCGCGCGTCCGCTCAGCCGCCTGTCGCGAGCGACCTGGCGACCTCGCGTCATGCGGCCCGGTGGGGCTGGATACGCTCATCATGTTCCTGCCGAGCCGAGTCGAAGGACGTGACGCGCGTGGACCTGATGGAGTACCAGGCCAAAGAGCTCTTCACCGCCCATGGAGTACCGGGGCTGCCCGGCTCGACGGCGGACGACCCGGACGCTGCGCGTACGGCTGCCGAGCAGATCGGCACGACCGTCGTGGTCAAGGCGCAGGTCAAGACCGGTGGCCGCGGCAAGGCGGGCGGTGTCAAGCTCGCCGAGACGCCGGACGAGGCCGCCGAGAAGGCCGAGGCGATCCTCGGCCTCGACATCAAGGGCCATGTCGTCAAGCGCGTGCTGGTGACCGAGGCGACCGACATCGCCGCGGAGTACTACGTGTCGTTCCTGCTCGACCGGGCGAACCGCACGTTCCTGGCCATGGCCAGCGCCGAGGGCGGCATGGAGATCGAGCAGCTCGCGGTCGAGCGTCCGGAGGCCCTGGCCAAGGTCAGCGTCGACGCGCTGGCCGGGGTAGACGAGGCCAAGGCCCGCGAGATCGTCGAGCAGGGCAACTTCGCCGCGTTCGCGCCGCCGGCTGTCGTCGACGCCATCGTCAACGTGCTCGTCAAGCTCTGGGACGTCTTCGTGAAGGAGGACGCAACGCTCGTCGAGGTCAACCCGCTCGTGCGCACTCCCGACGACGCGGTGCTCGCCATCGACGGCAAGGTGAGCCTGGATGAGAACGCGGCTTTCCGGCACCCCGACCACGCTGCTTACGCCGACAAGGATGCCGACGACCCGCTGGAGCGCGCCGCGAAGGAGAAGGACCTCAACTACGTCAAGCTCGACGGCGAGGTCGGCATCATCGGCAACGGCGCGGGCCTCGTGATGAGCACGCTCGACGTCGTCGCCTACGCGGGTGAGGAGTTCGGCGGGGTGCGCCCGGCCAACTTCCTCGACATCGGCGGTGGAGCATCCGCAGGCGTCATGGCCAACGGGCTGGAGATCATCCTGTCGGACCCGGCGGTGCGCAGCGTGTTCGTCAACGTCTTCGGCGGCATCACCGCCTGCGACGCCGTCGCGAACGGCATCATCGCCGCCATCGAGATGCTCAAGGGGCGCGGCGAGACGATCGACAAGCCGCTGGTCGTGCGCCTCGACGGCAACAACGCCCGCGAGGGACGACGCATCCTGCAAGAAGCCGAGCAAGACATCGTCGAGCTCGTCGACACCATGGACGATGCCGCGCGCCGCGTGGCCGAGCTGGCAGCACAGGGGGCCTGAGCAGTGGCGATCTTTCTCAACGACAACTCCAAGGTCATCGTCCAAGGGATGACCGGGTCCGAGGGCAGCAAGCACACCCAGCGGATGATCACCTCGGGAACGCAGGTCGTCGGCGGCGTCACCCCCGGCAAGGGCGGCCAGAAGGTCGACTTCGCCGGAGCCACGGTGCCGGTGTTCTCGTCTGTGGCCGACGCCGTAGCCGAGACCGGTGCCGACGTCTCGGTGGTGTTCGTGCCGCCGAAGTTCGCCAAGGCGGCGGTGATCGAGGCCGTCGACGCGGGCGTCCCGCTGGTCGTGGTGATCACCGAGGGCATCCCGGTGCACGACACAGCCGGGTTCTACGCCTACGCCGAGCAGTCGGGGACGACGCGCATCGTCGGCCCGAACTGCCCCGGCCTGATCAGCCCCGGACAGTCCAACGCCGGCATCATCCCGGCCGACATCACCAAGCCTGGGCGCATCGGCCTGGTCAGCAAGAGCGGCACGCTGACCTACCAGATGATGTACGAGCTGCGTGACATCGGCTTCTCCACCGCCGTCGGCATCGGCGGCGACCCGGTGATCGGAACCACGCACATCGACTGCCTGCAGGCGTTCCAGGACGACCCGGAGACAGACGCGATCGTCATGATCGGCGAGATCGGCGGGGACGCCGAGGAGCGCGCGGCCGACTATGTCAAGGCCCACATCACCAAGCCGGTCGTCGGCTACGTGGCTGGCTTCACCGCGCCCGAGGGCAAGACGATGGGGCACGCCGGGGCGATCATCTCCGGCTCCGCCGGCACGGCGCAGGCCAAGAAGGAGGCGCTGGAGGCCGCCGGAGTGCAGGTCGGCAAGACGCCGAGCGAGACCGCCCGCCTGATGCGCGAGGTCATGGCCCAGCTCTGACCGGCGTGTTGCACCCGCCTCCGGACGTGGCGGGGACAACCATGGGGACGTGAGCTCTGCCCTGGCTGATCGTTCGCGCCTGCACGCCGATGCTCCCGACGGGGGCGTGCCGGTCGCGCGGCTGCTGCTGCACGGCGCAGCTGTCGCAGTGTGGGTGTGCGTGGTTGGGTTCGGCGTCGTCGCCGCCCCGGTTCTTCTCGCGTGGCTTGGAGCCGGTGCGACCGAGCCGTTGGGTGATGCCTTGTCGATCGCTGCGGCGGGGTGGTTGCTCGGCCTCGGCGCGACCCTGAGCAGCGCGGACGCCTCCTGGAACCTCACCCCGCTCGGCCTGACGCTCGTCTCCCTCGTGCTGGCCTACCGCGGCGGCATCTGGACCGCGGAATCGTCACACCCCATCACCGGGGCACGGGCAGGCGCTTTGGCGGCGGCCATGACCGTCACCGCAGCCGCCCTCGGAGCCCTGGCGGCCAGCGTGCTGACCGTGCCGCAGATCACGATCGACCCCGGTGAGGCCGCCGCCCAGACCGCGCTCGTCATCCTCACCGGTGCCGCGGTCGGAGTGCTGGTGGCCGAGCCGGATATCCGCCGGCTGATGGGCGCCCGTCTGCCCGGCTGGTTGCGCGGCAGTGCGATCCCCGCCGCTGGTGCGCTGGCGACCCTGCTCATGGTCTCGACAGCCGTCATGACCGTCGCCCTCGTCGGCGCGTTCGGCACCATCTCGTCGCTGGTCCAGCAGATCGATCCTGGCGTGGCCGGCCTCGTCACCCTGGTGGTGCTGACCCTCGTGTACGTGCCCACGCTGGTGGTGTGGACGCTGGCCGTCCTCGTCGGACCAGGCGTCAGCCTCGGCGCACAGGTGAGCGTCAGCGCCCAGGACGTGCAGGTCGGGCCGCTGCCCGGGTTCCCTGCGCTCGGCATCGTCCCGGAGTCGATGCCCGGCTGGGTCGGCGTCGTCGGGGCCGTTTCCCTGCTGGGCGCGGGCGTCGTCGCCGGCCTGCTCGTGTGGCGTCGTGACCAGGCCGGTGCCGCCTGGTGGCAGGGGCCAGCGAGCGCCGCTGTGGCAGGTCTGATGGTCGCCCTCGCGGTCAGCGCGCTGACCTGGGCGGCCAGCGGCGGCATGGGGCCGGGAGACCTGGGGTGGGTGGGCGTGCAGTCGGCGGTGACCGGTGTGGTCATCGGCGCCGCGGTTGCGCTGTCGGGTGCGGCCACTGCGGCGCTCCTGGGTTGGCGTCGGCGGCGCTACAACCCGAGCCGCGACGTCAGGGCATCGGTCAGCGCGTCCTGACAGTTCTGCTGCGCCTGTCGAGTGTTCGCACCCTGAACGCACTGGTTGTAGTCGAGGAACTCGGTACGAAATACCCAGGCAACGACCGATATGGCGACACCGACCACGATGGCGATCGAGCCTGCCACCAGGGCGATTGCGCGCACTCGAGGCGGCACGGTGCCCTTCGAGCGCAGGGCCAGAACGACCGTCACCACGCCGAGCGCCGCGCCGACCGGCCACGCGAAGAATGCGGCCGCCACCGCCGCGACCGAGATGATCGCGAGGCGAAGTGCCAGCGCCCGTGACTGCGGCAGGGGCTCGACGGGGTCGGGTGGTGGCTCCGGCGGCGGCGCTTGCGGGCCGCCGGACGGGCCGCCGGACTGGTCGTTGGTCTTCTCGGTGGCAGGGGTCGGGGGAGCGTCGGTGCGGAACGGGTCGTGCGGGTCACCACCACTCACGCTCACCGGACTATCCTCCCTCATCGCAGGGCTCTCGCTGGTGCTGGCCCGCTCTCCCTCTGCTGTCAGGAGCCGTCCCGTGCCCCACCCTGCGACGTCGCCCGCTCGCGTCGTCGTGCTGGCGTCGGGGTCAGGCAGCGTCTTCGCGGCATTGGCGGAGGCCGCCGCGCGCACGTCTGATGACGCGGCCGGTGCGGTGCGCGTCACACGACTGGTCTGCGACCAGCCCGACGCCGGGGTCATGGCGCGCGCCCGCGAGGCCGGTGTCGAGGCAGTCGCCGTCCCGCTGATCGACCGATCGGCTCGTGCGCAGTGGGACGTCGCGGTCGCTGACGCCATCGCGGCGGGCGAGGCCGACCTGGTGGTCAGCGCAGGTTTCATGCGCATCCTCGGCCCGGCGGTGCTCGACCGGTTCACCGACCGCGTCATCAACACCCACCCCGCCCTGCTGCCCGCCTTTCCCGGCGCCCACGCGGTGCGCGACGCGCTGGCCTATGGCGTGCGGGTCACCGGGTGCACGGTGCACCTGGTGGACGCCGGCGTCGATACTGGACCGGTGCTCGCCCAGCGAGTGGTGGAGGTACGTCCGAGCGACGACGAGGAGTCGTTGCACGAGCGCATCAAGACCGAAGAACGCCACCTGCTCCCGGAGGTCGCCTTCGGGATGCTGCGCAACGGCTGGACCATCGACGGCAGGAGAGTGACCATCCCGTGAGCCCCACCGCGACCACAGCAGAGCGGCGCCCGGTGCGCCGAGCCCTGGTGAGCGTGTCGGACAAGACGGGGCTGGTCGAGCTGGCCACGGCCCTGCATGGCGCGGGCGTCGCCCTGGTGTCGACCGGGTCGACGGCCGCGCGCATTGCCGAGGCCGGCATCCCCGTCACGCCGGTCGAGCAGGTCACCGGCTTTCCGGAGTGCCTGGACGGGCGCGTCAAGACGCTGCACCCCGCGGTGCACGCCGGGCTGCTGGCCGACCCCCGCCGCAGCGAGCACGACCGGCAGCTCGATGACCTGGGCATCGAGCCGTTCGACCTGCTCGTCGTCAACCTTTACCCGTTCCCCGAGACGGTGGCCTCAGGCGCGAGCGCCGACGAGTGTGTCGAGCAGATCGACATCGGGGGGCCCGCGATGGTGCGGGCCTCGGCCAAGAACCACGCCCGCATGGCGGTCGTGGTCTCGCCGCAGCGCTACCCCGAGCTCGTCGAGGCCGTCGCAGCCGGTGGGTTCACGATGGCCGAGCGCACCGCGCTGGCCGCCGAGGCGTTCGCGCATACGGCGTCCTACGACGTGGCGGTGGCGTCATGGATGGAGTCCACCCTGGTGACCGAGGCCGGCGCCGATGCGGCGGAGCGGGTCGAGTTCCCGCGCTGGCTCGGTGCGACGTGGCAGCGCGCGGCGACCCTGCGCTACGGCGAGAACCCGCACCAGGCGGCCGCGCTCTACCGTGACGGTCGCGACTCGGGGCTGGCCGGCGCCGTCCAGCTGCACGGCAAGGAGATGTCGTACAACAACTACGTCGATGCTGACGCAGCGCTGCGCGCCGCCTACGACTTCGCCGAGCCGGCGGTCGCCGTCATCAAGCACACCAACCCCTGTGGGCTGGCCGTGGGCACCGACATCGCCGCCGCGCACGCCGCCGCACACGCCACCGACCCCGTCTCGGCCTTCGGAGGCGTGATCGCCGCCAATCGTCGCGTGACGGCAGCGATGGCACGCCAGGTGGCCGAGGTGTTCACCGAGGTGGTCGTGGCGCCGGGCTACGACGACGACGCGCTCGCGGTGCTGACGGCGAAGAAGAACGTCCGTCTGCTCACTGTCGAGCCCCCGGGACCGACGGGCGCGGAGTGGCGCCCGGTCAGTGGCGGGCTGCTGCTTCAGCAGCGTGACCGGGTCGACGCGCCCGGGGACGACCCGGCCGGATGGACGCTTGCCGCCGGCGAGCCCGCCGACGACGCCACGCTCGCCGACCTCGCCTTCGCGTGGCGGGCATGCCGGGCGGTCAAGTCGAACGCGATCCTGCTGGCGCAGGCAGGCGCAGCCGTCGGCATCGGGATGGGACAGGTCAACCGGGTCGACTCAGCACGGCTCGCCGTCAGCCGAGCCGGCGAGCGGGCGGCCGGGTCGGTCGCGGCGTCCGACGCCTTCTTCCCGTTCGCCGACGGACTCATGGTGCTGCTGGACGGCGGCGTCCGCGCGGTCGTGCAGCCGGGGGGCTCGGTACGCGACGACGAGGTGGTCGCCGCCGCGCAGGCGGCCGGCATGACGCTGTACCTCACCGGCACGCGCCACTTCTTCCACTAGCCGACGATGAAAGGATCGACGCCATGACCGCAACGATCCTCGACGGCAAGGCGACAGCGACCGAGGTGAAGGCCGACCTCGCGCAGCGTGTGTCAGCTCTGCGCGCCCAGGGCGTGACTCCCGGCCTTGGCACCGTCCTCGTCGGCGACGACCCGGGCAGCCACGCCTACGTCGCCGGCAAGCACCGCGACTGCGCCGAGGTGGGCATCGAGAGCATTCAGGTCGAGCTGGCATCCGACGCCACCCAGGCCGACGTCGAGAAGGTCGTGGACGACCTGAACGCCGACCCGGGGTGCACCGGCTACATCGTCCAGCTTCCGCTGCCAGCTGCGCTGGACGCGAATGCGGTTCTCGCCCGCATGCACCCGGCCAAGGACGCCGACGGCTTGCACCCGACCAACCTGGGATGGCTGGTGCTGGGACGCCCGGCACCGCTGCCCTGCACTCCGCGGGGGATCGTCACTCTGCTGCGCCGCTACGACGTCGCGCTGGCCGGGGCGGAGGTCTGCGTGGTCGGGCGCGGCGTCACGGTGGGACGTCCGCTGGGGCTGCTGCTGACCCGGCGTTCGGAGAACTCCACGGTGACGCTGTGCCACACCGGCACCCGTGACCTGGCCGCGCACCTGAGCCGGGCCGACGTGATCGTCGCTGCGGCCGGGGTGCCCGGCCTGGTGACCGCCGACGTGGTCAAGCCTGGGGCCGCCGTCCTCGACGTGGGGATCACCCGGACCGACGCGGGTCTGGTCGGCGACGTGGACGCCGGGGTTCGCGAGGTGGCCGGCTTCGTCGCACCCATGCCCGGCGGGGTCGGGCCGATGACACGCGCCATGCTGCTGACCAACGTGGTGGAGTCGGCCGAGCGCAGCGCGGCCGGCTGAGGGCCGCGACCATGCCCGACCCGGAGTCGCCCGAGACACCGCCGACTGGAGGTGCGGCCCAGGGCTGGGACTTCTACGACGAGTCCGACGAGTGGGGACGCGGCCAGTGGACCCAGGAGGTCGAGCAGCCGCCACGACCGTGGCCGTCCGTCAGCGTCGCCTACCTGGTGGTCGTGCTCGTCGGCGCGGTCGGGCTGGTGCTGATGGCCGTGGTCGGCTGGGGGCAGGCCGACGACGGCCTGTTCCGTCCCGGGGCGTTGCTCGTCGCCACCGCTGTGTGCCTGGCTGCGCTCGGACGAGCCTTTCTGTCCGACGAGGCCGCCGGCATGCTCGTGCTGCGCTCCCGGCGCGTCGACGTTCCCGTCTACGCGGTGCTCGGTGTCTCCGCGGTCGTGCTGGCAGTCGTGGTACCCCCACCCGGCTGAAGGCGTGCATCGCTAGGCTGACGGCGGGGGCATGGGCCCCGACAGCAACGACACACCTCGGAGGTAGCGATGGGCATCAGGTCGGGCAAGGTCACTGTGGTCGGAGCGGGCTTCTACGGCTCCACGACGGCGCAGCGGCTGGCCGAGTACGACGTGTTCGAGACCGTCGTCCTCACCGACATCGTCGAAGGCAAGCCCGAGGGTCTGGCGCTCGACATGAACCAGTCGCGCCCGGTCGAGGGCTTCGAGACCACCGTCGTCGGCGTCACCACCGGTATGGACGGGTCTGGCTACGAGGCCATCGAGGGGTCCGACGTGGTGGTCATCACCGCCGGCTTCCCGCGCAAGCCCGGCATGCTGCGCATGGACCTGCTGGAGAAGAACGCCGGCATCGTCCGCCCGGTGAGCGAGAGCGTCGCGCGCTATGCGCCAGACGCCGTGATCGTCGTCGTCACCAACCCTCTGGACGAGATGACAGCCCTGGCGCAGATCGCCTCGGGCTTGCCGTACAGCCGGGTGATGGGTCAGGCCGGCATGCTCGACACCGCGCGGTTCACCAACTCGGTTGCCGTCGAGCTCGGCGTGCCGGTGGGCAGCGTGAAGACTCTGACGCTCGGGTCGCACGGCGAGACGATGGTGCCGGTGCCGTCACGGTGCACCGTGGACGGCAAGCCGCTCACCGAGATGCTCCCCGCCGACACGATCGACGAGCTGGTCACCCGCACCCGCAACGGCGGTGCCGAGATCGTCGCGCTGCTCAAGACGGGCTCGGCGTACTACGCGCCATCGGCCGCCGCCGCGCGCATGGCGAAGGCCGTGATCGAGGACGCCGGCGCGGTCATGCCGGTGTGCGCATGGGTCGACGGCGAGTACGGCATCTCGGGGGTCTACCTCGGGGTCGAGGCTGAGATCGGCCGTGACGGCGTCCGCGCAGTGGTCGAGACCGACCTGACCGAGTCGGAGCGCACCGCCCTCGGTGAGGCGGCCGACGCCGTCCGCGCGAAGCAGGCCGACGTCGCGAACATGTGACCCGGCTGCTCCGCAGCCATACTCAGCAAGCATCTGACAAGCCAGGTTTCTGACAGAGAGGCAGACCCATCCGCATGAGCAAGATCAAGGTGAACGGGCCCGTCGTCGAGCTCGACGGCGACGAGATGACCCGCATCATCTGGGCCTTCATCAAGGACCAGCTGATTCTGCCGTACCTGGACGTCGACCTGCGCTACTACGACCTGTCGATCGAGTACCGCGATGCCACCGACGACCAGGTGACCATCGACGCGGCGAACGCCATCAAGGAGCACGGCGTCGGGGTCAAGTGCGCGACGATCACCCCCGACGAGGCGCGGGTCGAGGAGTTTGGCCTGAAGAAGATGTGGCGGTCGCCGAACGGGACCATCCGCAACATCCTCGGTGGTGTGGTGTTCCGCGAGCCGATCATCATCAGCAACATCCCGCGGCTGGTGCCGTCGTGGACCAAGCCAATCATCATCGGCCGTCACGCCCACGGCGACCAGTACAAGGCGACCGACTTCAAGGTGCCGGGCGCCGGAACTGTGACCATGACCTACACGCCGGCCGACGGCAGCGAGCCAATGGAGTTCGAGGTCGCCCAGTTCGGTGACGACGGCGGCGTGGCGATGGGCATGTACAACTACAAGAACTCCATCGCCGACTTCGCTCGGGCGTCGTTCGAGTACGGGCTCGAGCGCGAGTTCCCGGTCTACATGTCGACGAAGAACACGATTCTCAAGGCCTACGACGGCATGTTCAAGGACACCTTCGAAGAGGTGTTCGAGGCCGAGTACGCGCAGCGCTTCGCCGACGCCGGCCTCACCTACGAGCACCGGCTGATCGACGACATGGTCGCGGCCGCGCTCAAATGGGAGGGCGGCTACGTCTGGGCCTGCAAGAACTACGACGGCGACGTGCAGAGCGACACCGTCGCGCAGGGGTTCGGGTCACTCGGCCTGATGACGTCCGTGCTGCTGACGCCGGACGGCCAGACCGTCGAGGCTGAGGCCGCCCACGGCACGGTCACCCGGCACTACCGCCAGCACCAGCAGGGCAAGCCCACCTCGACCAACCCGATCGCGTCGATCTTCGCCTGGACCGGAGGGCTCAAGCACCGTGGCAAGCTCGACAACACCCCCGAGGTGACGGCGTTCGCCGAGACCCTCGAGCGGGTCTGCGTCGAGACGGTCGAGGAGGGCAAGATGACCAAGGACCTCGCCCTGCTCGTCGGGCCGGACCAGCCCTTCCTGACCACGCAGGACTTCTTGGGCGCCCTGGACGAGAACCTCCAGGCAGCGATGGCCTGACGACCCAAACGGGGCAGAGGCTGCGCCCGGCGATTGGTTGCGTCCCGTTGATCACGTCACCTGAATATCGGTCGGCTTGGCGTGGTGTATTCACCTCGCCCAGCGGACGCACTTCTCGCCAAGTGCCGGCTGTGGCCCCCGCCTGGGGATGAGTTCTGCGGACGGTAGCTCGTCGTGGCCACTCTTGGCGCGTGGACGACCTCACCGCTGTCTTCATCCGCCACCGGGGTGTCGCGCTCCGGCGCGAGCTGTTGAGCGCCGGGTACACCCCCGACGACCTTGGACGGTCCCTTCGCAGCGGCAACATCGTGCGTATCCGCCACGGGGCCTACGCCCGGCGCGTGCTCTGGGATGGGCTCGACGAGGCGGGACGTCATCTGCTGCGGGCACGAGCAGAGCTCGCGTCGCTGCACGCGCCGGCGACGCTGAGCCACGTCAGCGCCGCCATCGCACTCGGGCTGCCGGTGTGGGGAGTCGAGCCCGAGCATGTGCACGTCATGCGACCGCTGCGCAGCCAGTCCCGGCACGAGGGTGACGTCGTTCACCACAACGGTCAGCTGCCCCACGAGCACGTCGTCGAGGCCGACGGTCTGCGCGTCACGCGCCCTGATTGCACGGTTGTCGACCTGGCCAGGCTGGGCGGCTTCGAACCGGGCGTCGTCGCGGCCGACGCCGCGCTGCACCGCGGGCTGGTGACGCCTGCCGCCCTGCTGACTCGCGCCAACGACCTCGCCGACTGGCCCGGCTCACGGGTTGTCGGCAGGGTCGTGGCGTTCGCCGACAGTCGTTCGGAGTCAGCGGGGGAGTCTCGGACGCGCGTGCTGTTCCGCGTCGAGGGACTGCCGCCGCCCAGGCTCCAGGTGGAGATATGGCAGGACGGACGTCTTCTCGGCCGGGGTGACTTTCTCGACGAGGAGTCGATGACCATTGTCGAGTTCGACGGACGCATGAAGTACCGGCTTGGCGAGTCGACCGACCCTCGCTCGCTGGAGGACGTTCTCTGGGCCGAGAAGCGCCGGGAGGATGACATCCGTTCGCTCGGGTACGGCTTCGCCCGCGTGACCTGGCCCGACCTCGACCGGCCACACCGAACGGCGTCCCGTCTGCGGACGACGTTCACGAGAGGCCGTGCTGCGCGCGGACCCTGGCTACCCGGGCGAGGAGAGCCTGCTTGACCAGCCGAACGTTGGCTCACGAGGTGAATACACCTCGCCCAGCCGACTGAAACCCGGGTGACGTGATCAAGGGGAAGGGTGTGGTGCGGTCGCGGAGACTGCTCGCGTCGTCAGCGACTTATGGGGCAGATCGGGCCGACTGCACTATGGTTGTCGAACACCCGGAGTTTCGGTTGTCGCTTTCGCAGGTGGCGGTCTGGCACCGGACGACCACTGACCGCGACGAAAGGGCGCACCGTGGACGGCCTGCTCAGCTGGTTCAACTATGTCGCTGACAACCTCGACGAGGTCTGGGAAGCGACACTCCAGCAGGCCCAGATGGTTCTCGTCGTGATCCTCGCGGCCACTGTGTTCTCGGTAACCCTCGGTGTCATCGTCCAACGCAACAGCAGTGCGCGGCAGCTGACGCTCAGCACCGCGGGCATCTTCTTGACGATCCCGTCGCTCGCGCTCTTCGCGCTCTTCATCCCCATCGTCGGCATCGGTAACCCGCCGGCGATGATGGCGCTCTTCCTCTACGCACTGCTGCCGATCCTTCGCAACACCGTCACCGGGCTGGACGAGGTGAGTCCCGCCGTGGTCGAGTCGGCGCGCGGCATGGGGATGAACACCCGCCAGCAGCTGTTCAAGGTTCGTCTGCCGCTCGCCTGGCCGGTCATCATGGCCGGCGTTCGGGTATCCAGCCTGCTTGTCGTCGGCATCGCTGCCATTGCCGTGCTCGTCGGGGGCGACGGTCTCGGCACGTTCATCCAAGGGGGGCTGACGCGGCTGGGGCTTCCCGGCAGCGTCGAGTCGGTCTGGGTGGGCACGGTGTTCACGGTGCTGCTGGGACTGATTCTCGACTTCGGCTTCGCCGCCGTCCAACGACTCACGACCTCGCAAGGCTTGAGGATCTAGGAGACCACGATGTCTGACCGTTCGATGATCCACCTCGACAGGGTGACCAAGGTCTACCCGGGCAGCACCGACCCGGCTGTCGAAGAGCTCACGATGGACATCGAGGAGGGCGAGATCCTTGTCCTCGTCGGCCCATCCGGCTGCGGCAAGTCCACGACGCTGCGTCTGATCAACCGGATGATTGAGCCGTCCGGCGGGCACATCTACTTCGACGGCGAGGATGTCACCAACGTCGACCCCGACAAGCTGCGGCGCCGCATCGGGTACGTCATCCAGCAGATTGGTCTGTTCCCCCACCAGACGATCGGGCAGAACATCGCCACGGTGCCCAAGATGCTCGGCTGGGACAAGAACCGCACCGCCCAACGTGTGGAGGAACTTCTCGACACCGTTGGGCTGCCAGCCGCGGAATTTCGCGACCGCTACCCCAAGGAGCTCTCCGGCGGGCAGGCGCAGCGCGTCGGCGTCGCTCGCGCGCTGGGGGCCGACCCCGCTGTGATGCTCATGGACGAGCCGTTCGGAGCCATCGACCCGATCACCCGCGACCGCTTGCAGAACGAGTTCCTGCGACTGCAGGGTGAGCTGAAGAAGACGATCGTCTTCGTCACCCACGACATCGACGAAGCCATCAAGATGGGTGACCGCATCGCGATCCTGGGCGAGCGCAGCGTCATCCGACAGATCGACACACCGGAACGCATCCTGGCCTACCCCGTGGACGACTTCGTCGACGACTTCATCGGGTCGGGCTCCACGCTGAAGGGGCTGAACTTCGAGCGGGTCTCGGGGCTCGACCTGTCGTCGTACCCGACGTTGACGGTCGGCGAGGCACCGGAGAACGGGCTGCGCGCCATGGATGAGGCGAACCGTGAGTGGGTGCTGCTGCTCGACGGCGAGCACAAGCCGACGCGTTGGCTGCGTCGAACCGATCTCCAGCGTGGGAACGGCGACCTGTTGACGATGGGCCAGCACATCCGGGCCGAGGTCGAGCCCAACGCCACGCTGCACGACACGCTGGAGGAGATGCTCAACGAGTCGACAGGGATCTGCTGCGTCGTCGACAATCGTGGGCGCTACCAGGGCGTGGTCGAGATCAGCGACCTCACTGAGGTGATCCGACGCCTCCGCACGGAGGCCAAGGACCACTACGACGCCCTTGAGGCGGCCACACCATGAGCGACGACCTCGGCAAGTTCGCTGTCATCGCCGACCGGGGTACCGGCCCGGTCGTCGACCGGTCAAGGTCTACCGACGATGACGAGACCGACCTCGCCGTCGCAGCGGTCGAGGCAACAAAGGAGCGCTCGCGGCCCATGGGGCTGCTGCTGGCACCGCTCGGCATCCTCGCGATCGCCGGCGCCCTGGCGCTCTACTACAGCAGCCTCACGCTGGACCCTGACGTCAACATCCAGCAGGCGAGCGCCCTGGACTGGCAGACGAAGCTGTGGCCGCAGACCGTCGAGCAGGTCACGATCGCCTTCTGGTCGACAGTGATCGTGGTGCTGATCGCCATTCCGCTCGGGGTGGTGCTCACGCGCCCGGCCTTGCGACGCTTCGGCCCGGTGATTCTGACGATTGCGAACTCCGGCCAGGCGCTGCCGGCGTACGGCCTGCTCATCCTCTTCCTCATCCTGCTCGGCCAGGGCACGACGACGGTGATCTGGGCCCTGGTGCTGTTCGCGCTGCTTCCGGTGCTACGGAACACGATGGTGGGCCTCGACAACGTCGACCGTGCCACCATCGAAGCCGGTCGTGGAATGGGCATGACGAAGTGGCAGGCGCTGACCCGCATCGAGCTACCGCTGGCCGTCCCGGTGATCATCGCGGGCGTTCGCACCGCCATGATCATCAACATCGGCATGGCAACGCTGGCGTTCCTTGTCGGCGGCGGCGGGCTGGGCATCACTATCAACTCGGGCCTGAAGCTGCAGCAAGACTCGGTACTGATCGTCGGCGCGGTCATGGTCGCGCTGGTGGCGCTCACGTTCGACTGGCTCGGCGCCGTCGCTGAGCGCTACCTCAAGCCCCGAGGCCTCTAGCCCCGGCCCCTGGCCCGCCCCCCTGGCCCCGGGCCCCGGCCTCCTGGCCCCGGGCCCCGGGCCCCGGCCAACCGGCGCCGGCGATCTTGGCGGTACAGCCGTATCCGCACGCGGTTGTGGCTGAGATGCCAAGATCGCGGTGGGGCGGGCGGACGTGACTGCGCCCCCGCCCGGAAGTACCGGGGCGGGGGCGCGTTCACTGCCCCGGGGGGTGGCGAGGTCTGGTGCTACAGCAGGCCGTTGTCAGCGAGGAACTGTGCGGCCACGTCTTCGGCGTCCTCGCCGTCGACGTCCACGGTCGCGTTGAGCTCGGCCATCTTCTCCTGGGTCAGCGGCTCGAGGATTGCCTCGGCGATCTCGGTGTAGGTGTCGGCGTGCTCCTGGAAGACGTCGTCACGGAAGGTGTAGGAGGCGTTGTAGAGGATGGAGACACCCGGGTCTTCGACGAGCTCGATGTCGAGGGCGGCGATGCGGCCGTCGGTGGTGAACACCTCGCCGAACTGGCAGGCGCCGTTGGCGGTCTCGGTGTAGATGAGGCCGGTGTCGAGGATCTGGACCTGGTCCTGGGGGATCGTCACACCCGTGGCATCCTCGAAGAGGATGAGGCCGTCGGGGCGGTCGGGGAACTCCGACTCCATGCACACGATGGCGTCCGGGTTGGCGGCGACGTAGTCGAACATGCCCTGAACATCGAAGGGGCCGCCGTTCTCCTCCACGAGGGTGCCGTTGGCGGCGAAGCCGTAGGTGTTGTTGAACGACGAGCTGCCCACCCACTGGATCTGGTTGTCGGCGAGGTCTTGCTCGGCGGTCACCTCGAACAGCTCGACGGGGTCGGAACTGGGGTCCTGGTTTCCCAGGTGGACGGTCCATCCGGTGCCGTTGTACTCGGGGGAGACGTCGATCTCACCGGACACGAGCGCGTCACGGACGACCACCGTCCCGCCGAGGTTGATCTGGTTGGTGACGTCGGCTCCTTGGGCGGCCAGCGCCTGGGCCATCATCTCGCCCAGCAGGATGTTCTCCGTGAAGTCCTTGGAGCCCACGGTGATGCTGACGCCGTCGAGAGCGGTGGCATCCACCTGCGATTCGGTGGTGGTGTCAGCGGTGGTGTCGTCGTCGCTGCCGCATGCGGCCAGCACCAGTCCGGCCGTCGCGAGAAGGGCGAGTGGGGCGAAGCCCCGGTTGCGTGCGAGGGTCACAGCTCTCTCCTAGATCGGGTACAAGGACGTCCGCGCCGCACTCACGCCAGCCTTCCGCCGGCTTCCAGCGAGCCGCACTGGCACCACAACCAACAAGGCGCCGGGCAAGGCTCACCGGGGACAAGCCCACGGCACGAACTCGACGACCATAGCCAGATCGGGCATCGTGGTCACATCGCAGCCACGCCCCTAGCCAGACCGCAACCTAACTGTGACCCTTGTCGCCGGCGATCTCCGCGACGAGGTCGGGGTGTCGCGACCCGTCGGCGTCGACCGGTGTCCACTGCTGCGACGCCACCCACTGCGATCCGCACGACTGGCAGGAGAAGAGCCTCTCACCTGCGACGACACGCTGCGTCGGGAGCCATCGGCACTCCTTGCGGCAGGGGTGGACGGCCAGCGCGGGAGAGCTCATGTCAGACATCGCGCAGGTGCCACTCACTGCCGTCGGCGGTGTCGCGCACCTCGACGCCCCGGGCAGCCAGCCCGTCGCGCACCGCGTCGGCGGCCGGCCAGTCTCGCGCGTCGCGGGCCGCCTCCCGGCGCGCGAGCAGCAGCTCGACGAAGGGCCCGACGACCTCGCGCGGGTCGGTGACGCCGCCACGGGCGAGATCGCCGAGACGCACCACCAACGCCCGCAGGGTGCGTCGCGCGTGTGTGGCGTCGTCGCTCTGCGTCGTGTCGGCCGACCAGTCGTCGATGGCCTGCTCCAGGCCGAGGACGGCTGCCACGGCCGCCTCGGCGTCGCGGGCGTCGACGGCCACGGCGAAAGCCGCCTCGGCGGCGTCACTCGCGTCGCGCAGCGTGGCCGGCGCCTTCACGTCATCCGGGTCTGGCTCGTCGCCGGTACCACCGGGCTCGACGTGGTCGGCGATGACGAGTGACTCGGCCGCCTCTGCGTCACGTCCCGCCAGGGTCTCCCGCAGCGCGACGACAGAGAACTCGGCCCCGGCCCGCCAGACTGTCTCGACGGCCCGGTACCGCGCGGTCACGGTGCCGCGCCCCTCCACCACGGCAGTACCGGCGTCCGGGTCGATCAGCAGCGCCGTGTGCTCGTCGACCCCGAGGATGCCCACGCCCTCGGGCAGCGCCACCTCGAGCCGCGCGAGGCGGTCGGCGCCGAGGTAGCAGAACCGCGTGTCGTGGTTGCCGCCCTCGTTGTTGTCCCAGTGCGGTACCACGGCGGCCCGGATGCCCGTCACACGTTCGAGCACCCCGAGCCCCGGGCGCCAGGCCGGCTCCTCGCCGACCTTGTACACCTCGTAGACGGGGACGGTGTGCGACCCGAGCGTCAGCGCGGCAGCGCTGGCGAAGACGCTGGCGCCGCCGCGCGCGACGACTCCGGCAATCTCGGCATCCAGGCCGTTGCCAGCCCAGACGCGCAAGGCATAGGTCGGCGAGCCCGGGCCGGCGAAGGCCCAGCGGGCCTCACGCAGGGCGGCCACGGCGCGATCGGCAGCCGTGGCGTCGCCAGGGACGCGCCACTGCAGCGGGCGCACCGCGCGGTTCGCCACATCGGCGAAGTAGGCAACCGCCCGCTCGGTGAGGTCGTCGGCATTGCCCTGAAACCCGTACGGGGTGTCCAGCAGCAGGGACGGGCCGTCCCCGACGGAGTCGAACACCCGCCGGTGCACCTTGACCATCGTCGGGGCCGTCTCGCCTGATCCCATGATGACGAGCAGGCTCACAGCAGGCTCCTGATGTCGGCGGCGACCTCATCGGGTCGCTGCAGGTGAAGGTCGTGATGGGCGCCCGGGTAGGGACGCACCGTGGCTCGGGGGATGGACAGCGCTGCGGCAGCCACCTCGTCGGGCAGCGTGTCATCGATCGTCGCGGGCATGAGCACGGTCGGGGAACGCACCGACGGGTACCGCTGCGTCGGGTCGTCCTCCCACATCGAGCGCAGGATCGACAGGTGGCGCGCGACGGTGAGGCGTCGCCGGATCGTCCCGTCGGGCATCTCGTGCACGACGGACGCCGCGGCGTCGACCGCGCCGGGCGGAAAGCCGGCCAGCGAGCCGGCCACCATCGCGCGAAAGGCCGCGGCGTCCATGCCGTCGATGGCTGGTGGGGTGAGCAGGGAAAGAGCCGACTCCCACGAGTCGAACCGGCGAGCGAGGTCGATCCACCCACCGTCGACGAGTGCCAGCCCGGCCACAAGGTCAGGTCGCCGCGCAGCGACCTGCAGCACGACGTTGCCGCCCCACGACTGGCCGGCCAGCAGCACGGGCTCGTCACCCGTCGCGTCGAGCACCGCCACGACGTCGCTGGCAGCGGTGCTCGTGTCGTAGCCGCTCTCGGGGGCGGCGGACTCACCGTGCCCACGCAGGTCGACGGCTACTGTCCGATGACCCAGCGCTGCCAGCCGCGCGGCCACCCCGTCCCACAGCCGCGACGTCGAGGCGAGCCCGTGGACAAGAACGACCGTAGGAGCAGACGACGTCGCGCCCCACTCGCGCGCCGCGAGCTCGACGCCGGGTGCCACCGTGATGCGCCGCTGGTCGACGACCGTTCTCAGCTCAGGCACGACGGGGAATCCTACGAGCTCATGCCTGCCGTCGCCTTCTCAGGCAGCGTGCGTGGGCGAGATGCCTCGGTTCAGGTGGACGAGATGAAGTCCCAGGCGTCGGTGACGATCTGCTCCAGCCCGTGCTCGACCGTCCACCCGAGCCGCTCGGCAGCGCGTGCGTTCGACGCCACGAGCTCGGGGGGGTCACCGGCGCGACGGGGCTGCTCGACTGCCGGGATCGCGTGCCCGGTGACGGTCCGGCAGGCCTGCACCACCTCGCGCACTGTGTAGCCCGTACCGGTGCCGAGGTTGCAGATGAGGTGCTCCCCGGGCACCGCCTTCTCCAGTGCCAGCAGGTGCGCTCGTCCGAGGTCTTCGACGTGGAGGTAGTCGCGCACCGCGGTGCCGTCGCGGGTGGGGTAGTCGGTGCCGAAGATGGCGACCTGCTCGCGGTCTCCCGTGGCAACGGCAAGCACGTTGGGTATCAGATGGGTCTCCGGCACATGGCGCTCGCCGCGGTCGGCGAAGGCCCCACCGACGTTGAAGTAGCGCAGCGACACCGCGGCCAGCCCGTGTGCTGCGGCCTCGCCGGACAGCATGTTGTCGACGGCCAGCTTGGTCTGCCCGTACGGGTTGATGGGGACGGCCGGGGTGTCTTCGGTGATCGGGCTCACGTCCGGCTCGCCGTAGGTGGCTGCGGTGGACGAGAACACGATCCGCCCGACGCCGGTGCGGCGCATGGCATCGAGCAGCGCCAGGCTGCCCACGACGTTGTTGCGCCAGTAGATCTCCGGGGCCGCGACGGACTCGCCCACGAGCGACTTGGCCGCGAAGTGCACGACGGCCTCGATGCCGTCGGCCAGCACATCTTCGGCCTCGTCGATGCGGGCCTGTACGTAGGTGGCGCCCTCAGGGACGGCGTCACGATGCCCGGTGTCGAGGTTGTCGAGCACCACCACCTCATGCCCGGCGCTGAGCAGCTGGGTGGCGACGACCGACCCGATGTATCCGGCCCCACCAGTGACGAGCAATTTCATGTGCGTCCCTTCGTCGACGACGTCACGTGAGGGTAGCGAGCGGGTCGACGCCAATCGCGGAGCGAATCCGGGCGGCCATGTCTTCGGGCGCGATGTCGTTGATGAAGGCGCCCATGGCCGACTCCGAGCCAGCCAGGTACTTCAGCTTGTCGGGGGCTCGCCTGATCGACATCAGGCGCAGGTGCAGCCACGCAAGGTCTCGGTCCGTGCGGGTGGGGGCCGGGTACCAGGCCGCGATGTAGGGCAGTGGGACGCCAAACAGGTTGTCGAGCGCGCGCAACAGAACCAAGTAGGACGAGGCGAGGTCATCGCGCTCCGCTTCGCTCAGCGCAGCCAGATCGGGAACCTGGCGCCGCGGGTAGAGGTGCACCTCGACCGGCCACCGAGCGGCAACCGGGACGAAGGCGACCCACTGCTCGGACTGCAGCACGACCCGGACGTCGGCCTTGAGCTCGGACGCGAGCACGTCGCCGAACAGGTTGCCGCCCGTGCGGTCGCGGTGCCGTCGAGCTGCGACCAGCATCTTCTCGGTCGCCGGCGGGACGAACGGGTAGGCGTAGATCTGCCCGTGCGGATGCGGGAGCGTGACGCCGATCTCTGGGCCCCGATTCTCGAAGCAGAAGACGAGGGCCACGTCGGGGAGCGCCGACAGCTCCTCCGTCCGATGCGCCCAGGCATCGACGACGACCCTGGCCTGGTCGATGTCGAGGTCGGCGAACGAGGCATCATGGCGCGGCGAGAAGCACACCACCTCGCAGCGCCCGACTGCCGGGCGGCGCTGGTCGAGGGGGTCGTCCGACGAGGGCTCCCAGCCCTGTGCGGACTGGACGGCGAAGCTGGGAAAGCGGTTCTCGAACACGACCACGTCGTAGTCGGGCTCAGGGATCTCGGTGGGCCGGTCGGCCGTGGACGGGCACAACGGGCAGAGCTGCGTCGGTGGCAGGTGGGTACGCGTCTGGCGGTGGGCGGTGACCGCCACCCACTCGTCCGCCGTGGCGTCGTAGCGGATCTCCGCGGACGTGCGTACTGGCGGTAGGTCGCGACTATCCACGATCGGCCGCTCGACGTTGGACCGGTCGAAGAACAGGATCTCGCGCCCGTCGGCGAGGTGACCGGAGGCGATGTTCACGATGCCGGAGCCGTCACGTCAACGAGCCGAAGGTCGCCGACCAGATCGCGCATCCTGTCTTGTGCCGTTCGTTCCAGTGCCTCATCTGTGATGACGATGTCAGCGGCTTCCAGGGGCGCAATGCTTGAGAGCCCGACCTTCCCCCATTTGGTGTGGTCGGCGAGCACGACGAGCTGGTGAGCCGCCTCGACGAACGCACGGTTGACATCGGCCTCGAGGAAGTTGGGGGTGGAGAAGCCCGCGCGCTCGGTCATCCCATGTACTCCGAGGAAGAGCACATCCAGGTGCAGCTGGCGCAGCGACGCCACGGCGACGGGTCCGACCAAGGCATCGGACGGAGTGCGCACTCCTCCAGTGAGGATGACGGTACGCATGGGAGCCGCCTCGCCCTGGAAGACTTGGGCCACCTGCATGCTGTTCGTGACCACCGTGAGCTGGGCAACCTCGGTGAGGCGCTGGGCAAGGGCCCAGGTAGTGGTGCCCGCGGACAGGCCGATGGCCATACCGGGCCGAACAAGACCGGCGGCTTCCGCGGCGATGGCGGCCTTCTCGTCCTGCTCGTGAACCCACTTGGCCTCGAAGCCCGGTTCATCCGTGCTCAGGGAGGACGGCGCCGTTGCCCCGCCGTGCACTTTGTCCAGCAGCCCTTGGCCCGACAGCACGTCGAGGTCGCGACGGATAGTCATGTCGGACACGCCGAAGATGTCTGACAGCACCGCCACCCGAACGGCGCCCCGCTTCTTGACCTCGCCCACGATGCGAGCCTGACGTTCCGAGGCGAGCACTGCGCACCCCCTCACTCACTCGGGCGGACGTCTCAGTCTGCCACAGGGCGTGGCGATGTCAACACATTTGGCACACAAAGCGACATGAATACCTGTGAAGATGTCCGTCAGTGGGCACCGGTGCCCACGAGCCCGGGCGATTCGTTGCCAGTTTGTTGCATTCGAGGTCCGCAAGGCCCTTGACATGGCTGCCACCAGTCAAGAAGGTGATCACATCGCGAACGATGTTGTTCATTGTTCGAACAGGTTCAGCTGCGGAGGTCTGCTCCGTGGCAGATGCGCCGAGGGAGGCACCCATGTCCAAGCCCCGTAGCGAGTCCGACTACCTCGCCCGAATGATCCCGCCCAGCGTGGCTGGAGCAAGCGTGCCGCGGCGATCGTTCTTGCGTGGTGCCGGCATGGTCGGTGCGGGACTGGCAGTCCCAGGGCTGCTCGCTGCCTGTGGAACCGACGACTCCACGTCTGGCAGCACGTCGACCAGCGACGCGGGCGCCGCTGCAGGCGGACAGGAGATCACGTTCGGGCTCAACGAGGGTGACGGCAGCGGTCCCGCCTACGACCGTCGAGTCGTTGCGGTCGACGCCTACCAGGCCGAGTCGGGCAACACGGTCAAGACCAATGCAGTCGACCACAACACGTTCCAGGAGCAGTTCAACAACTACGTCCAGTCCAACCCGGACGACGTATTCACCTGGTTCGCCGGGTACCGCATGCAGCAGTTCGCCGCCGACGGCCTCTTCCGCGACATCTCCGACATCTTCCCGACCGACCAGATGTCGGAGGGGTTCAAGGCCGCGTCCACCGGTGAGGACGGCAAGCAGTACTTCATCCCGGAGCAGAACTACCCCTGGGCCGTGTACTACCGCAAGAGCCTGTGGGACGAGAACGGCTGGACGCCCCCGGAGACCCTTGACGAGCTGAAGGCCCTCGCCGCGGAGATGGAGTCGGCCGGGATCATTCCCATGTCGTTCTCGGACAAGGACGGCTGGCCCGCGATGGGCACCTTCGACATCCTCAACATGCGTATCAACGGCTACGACTTCCACATGAGTCTCATGAGGCACAACGAGGCGTGGGACAGCGACCCGGTCAAGGCGGTCTTCGCGGAGTGGGCCGAGCTGCTACCGATCATGCAGCCAGACCCGCTTGGCCGAACCTGGCAGGAGGCAGCGACGGCGTTCCAGAAGAACGAGACCGGCATGTACTACTTCGGGCAGTTCGCCATCACCGACACCCCGGCCATCGCCGAAGAGATCGACGACTTCGCCCTGTTCCCGTTCCCCGAGATCGACCCGGCCATCGGCAAGGGCGCCATCGACGCACCGATCGACGGCTACGCCATGGCAGCGAACCCGAAGAACCTGGAGGGCGCCAGCAACTTCCTGGCCTGGCTCGGCAGTCCTGCCAACGGCGATGCTCAGTCCGCGGGTGGGTACCCGCAGCTGTGGGCGAACGCTGACGCTGACACTTCCGAGCTGGGCGAGGTCCAGCAGGCAGGCGCCGAGTTGATCGCCTCCGCCGAGTCGATCGCCCAGTTCCTCGACCGGGACACCGACTCCGGCTTCGCGGCAACCGTCGTGATCCCGTCGCTGCAGAACTTCCTGCAGACCCCAGGAGACGCCGATTCAATCCTGGCCGACATGGAAGCTCAAGCACAGACGATCTTCGGCTAGGAGTCGGTTCTCGTGGCCACGGCTGCACCCGCGACGGTCGAGTCCCCGCTCAGCACGGGCGGGGACGGCGGCCGCAAGAAGCCCAAGCGGCTGAAGAAGGTCAGCGATCTCAAGAAGCTGGGTCGCAAAGACAAGATGGTCGTCGGCTTCTTCCTCGGTGTACCGCTGGTCCTTGTTCTCGTCTTGGTGGTCTTCCCGGCCATCGCGACCGTCATCTTGAGCTTCGGCAAGTGGAACGGTATCGGCGGGCTGGACCAGATCGAGTGGATCGGCACCGACAACTACGTCAACGCCGTCACCATCTACCCACCGTTCTGGCCGGCCATCCAGAACAACGTCGTCATGCTGGTCTTCCTGTTCACGGTGCCCACGGTGCTCGGGATGTATCTCGCGGTGCTGCTGGACCGCCAGCTGCGGTACAGCTGGTTCTACGAGACGTCGTTCTTCATGCCGGTGGTGCTGTCGCTGGCCCTCACGGGCTTCATCTGGCAGCTCATCTACTCGCGTGACCAGGGTCTGATCAACGCCGTCACCGGCGGGACGACCGACTGGTACGGCGACCCGAGCGTCAACTTCTACGCCGTTCTCGTCGCCCAGGGCTGGCGGCACACCGGCTACATCATGCTGATCTACCTGGCCGGGCTGAAGGGCGTCGACGTCGCCCTGCGGGAAGCCGCACTGATGGACGGCTGCACCGAGCGACAGACGTTCTTCAAGATCATCTTCCCGGTGATGAAGCCCATCAACATCATCGTCCTGGTGATCACCGTGATCGAGTCGCTGCGTGCGTTCGACATCGTCTGGGTGATCAACAAGGGTCGCAACGGGTTGGAGCTGATCGCAGCGCTGGTGACCCAGAACGTCAGTGGCGAAGCCAGTCGCATCGGCTTCGCATCCGCCTTGGCCACGATCATGCTGCTCATCTCCACAGTCTTCGTCATCATCTACTTGCGGGTGGTCATGAAGGACGAGCCCGGAGGTTCCCGATGAGTGCCATCGCAGCGCCGTCACGCAAGCAGAAGAAGGCCGCGGACAGCCAGGTCAGCTACCCGGGCCAGAAGCAGCAGAACAAGGTGCTGACCTACGGCCTGCTGACCTTCCTGTCGCTGGCCTGGTTGTTCCCCCTGCTGTACGCGCTGGCGCAGTCGCTGCGCAGCTACGAGTACACCCAGGCCAACGGCTACCTGTCCTTGGGAGGGTGGACGTTCGACAACTACGTCCAGGCCTGGGACCGCGGCAACATGGCGCAGTCCTTCCAGAACACGCTCATCATCACCGTCCCCGCGGTGCTGCTGACGCTCGTGCTGGCGTCGATGTTCGCATTCGTGCTGTCCCGGTACTCGTTCAAGTTCAACCTCACGATGCTCGCCCTGTTCCTGGCGGCCAACCTGCTGCCCCCGCAGGCCCTGCTGGTGCCGGTCTTCCGGATGTTCCTGGCGATCCCGGTACCGGAGTGGCTCAACCCGAACGGGAACATGCTCAACACCCACCTCGGACTGATTCTGGTCAACGTGGCGTTCCAGACCGGGTTCTGTGCCTTCGTGCTGAGCAACTACATGAAGACACTGCCCCGAGAGATGTACGAGGCGGCTGAGGTCGACGGTGCGTCGGTCTGGCGGCAGTACTTCCAGCTCACGCTGCCGCTGGTGAGGCCGGCCCTGGCGGCGCTGGCCGTGCTGCAGACGACGTGGATCTACAACGAGTTCTTCTGGGCGACGGTCTTGCTGCAGGACTCCTCGAAGTTCCCCATCACGTCGTCGTTGAACAACATGCGTGGCACGTTCTTCACCGACATCAACCTGGTCGCTGCGGGGTCGGTCATCATCGCCATCCCCACGCTCGCCGTGTTCTTCGTGCTGCGCAAGCAGTTCGTGAGCGGCCTGACGATGGGCTCGGCCAAGGGGTGACCGATCTGGTCCACCTTCGGGCCGCGGGCGTCTCGCTGCTCGTGGACGTCGGCGGTGACCACCTACCTCGGGTGCTTCACTGGGGGGCCGATCTGGGGCATGACGCGGAGGTCGCCGACCTGGCCCGAGCCATGACCCCTGCCGTCGTGCCGGCGGGGCTGGACGTGCCGGTCGTCGCCGAGGTCGTCCCCCAGCACAGCCGCGGCTGGCTCGGCCTGCCGGGGCTGCGGGGGCATCGTGACGGCCGCGACTGGTCGCCGTTGCTGGCGAGCACAGAGGTGGACGTGACGTCGGCCGGCACTCTCGGCGGCTCGGTCGTGGTGAAGGCGAGTGACCCGGTGGCACTGGTGTCGCTGACGTGCGAGATCAGGCTCGAGGTGTCGGGGCTGCTGCGCGTGCGGGCCACCGTGACCAACGACGACGCGCACAGCACGTTCACCGTCGACGGGCTCGTCGCCGCGTTGCCCGTCCCCGCTGAGGCCGGCGAGATGCTCGACCTCACCGGCCGTTGGACCCGTGAGCGGAGCCCGCAGCGGGGCCCGGTGCTGGTCGGTGCGCACGTCCGCGACATCCGGTCTGGCCGGACGGGGCACGACTCGCCGACGCTGCTGTGCGTGGGGCGGCCGGGCTTCGGGTTTCGCCATGGGCCGGTGTGGGCGGTGCACGTGGCCTACAGCGGCAACCAGCGCACCTACGTCGAGCGACTGCCGACCGCGACGACCGTCCTCGGTGGGGGCGAGCTGCTGCTCAGCGGTGAGGTTCAGCTCGGTCCGGGGGAGACGTACGAGGGCCCGTGGCTCGTCGCGTCGTACGGCGACGGGCTCGACGAGGTCTCCTCGCGCATTCATCGCTGGCTCCGCGATCGCGACAGCCATCCCCACCGGACACGGCCGGTCGTGCTCAACACCTGGGAAGCCGTCTACTTCGACCACGACCTGGCCACGCTCACCCGACTGGCCGACACTGCCGCGGCCGTCGGCGTTGAGCGGTTCGTGCTCGATGACGGCTGGTTCCGCGGACGGCGGGACGACACCGCCGGGCTCGGTGACTGGACGGTCGACCCGGTGGCCTGGCCCGACGGCCTGCACCCTCTGACCGAGCACGTCCAGGGTCTGGGCATGGAGCTCGGCCTGTGGGTCGAGCCGGAGATGGTCAACCCCGACTCCGACCTCGCGCGGGCCCACCCCGACTGGCTGCTGGGCACCGGCAACCGGGTTCCACCTGCGTCGCGGCACCAGCAGGTGCTCGACCTCGGCCACGCAGCCGCCTACGACTACCTGCTGGACCACCTGGACGCCCTACTTGTGCAGTACCCGATCGCCTTTCTCAAGTGGGACCACAACCGGGTGCTCGTGGACGCTGGGCACAGCCCAGGAGGCGAGCCGGGGGTACGCCGGCAAACCCTTGCGGTGTACCGGCTGATGGATGAGCTGCGCACTCGGCACCCCGGGCTGGAGATCGAGTCGTGCGCCTCCGGTGGCGGGCGCGTCGACCTGGAGATCCTGCAACGCACCGACCGGGTATGGGCCAGCGACTGCAACGACGCCCTGGAGCGCCAACAGATCCAGCGGTGGACCGGCCTGATCGTGCCGCCGGAGATGCTCGGCGCCCACGTCGGACCAGACGCGTCGCACACCACCGGGCGTCGCCACAACCTGTCGTTGCGCGCAGGCACGGCCCTGTTCGGGCACTTCGGCATCGAGTGGGACATCGCCTCGGCCGACGAGGCGGACCGAGCCGAGCTCACCAGGTGGATCACGCTCTACAAGCGCCTGCGTCCGCTGCTGCACGGTGGGCAGGTCGTCCGTGCCGACGACCCCGACCCGTCCCGGCTGGTGCACGGCGTCGTCTCCGAGCACCTCGACCACGCGGTGTTCGCGGTTGCCAGCGTCTGCACCAGTGTGTTCTCACCGCCACCACCCGTTCGGCTGCCGGGGTTGAGCCGCTCGACCACCTACACCGTCGTGGCGCTCGACCCCGCCGGTACCCCGCCCGCCGTCGGCTCTCCACCCTGGTTGCCCGGCCCGGTACGGCTCTGCGGTGGCGCGCTCGCCGACGCTGGGCTGGCCATGCCGGCGATGTGGCCCGAGCAGATTCTTCTCCTGGAGGTGACCGCGGCATGACCGGCGTTCTCGAGGTGTTCGGCCCCTGTACGTGGGCTCGTCCCGAGGTGGTGCATATCGGTCGGCTACCGGCTCGCGCCACTGCGTACCCCTGCCCGGACGAGGCCAGCGCACGGCACGGCCGTGAAGCCAGCCCGTGGTTCCAGTCGCTGAACGGCACCTGGCGCCTCGTGCGACGCGAGCGGCCCGACCTCGTCGAGGGGGCCGACGTCACCGGAGCCACCGAGGGCGAGAACTGGCACGAGGTCGCTGTCCCCGGCGTCTGGACCATGGCGGGCCTCGGCGACGACCCGGCGTACCTCAACCTGGTCTACCCCTGGGACCTCGACACCGACAGCGCGCCCGGGCTGGAGGCCCCCGCGATCCCTGACGACAACCCCACCGTCGTCTACCGGCGGTCGTTCACCCTGCCCGACGCGTGGGGGTCGCGGCGCACCGTGCTGCACGTCGGCGCCGCCCTCTCCGGTCTCTACGTGTTCGTGAACGGCCACCCGGTGGGCATGGCCAAGCCCGGCCATCTCCCCAGCGAGTTCGACGTGAGCGCCGCCGTCCGCACCGGTGCCAACGACCTCGCGCTCGTGGTCACCAGGTGGAGCGACGCCTCGTGGATCGAGGACCAGGACCAGTGGTGGCAGGCCGGGTTGCCCCGCGAGGTGCTGCTGCTCAGCACCGACAACGTCTACCTGGCCGACCTGGCGACGACGTCCGACGTTCGCAACGGCGTCGGCCACCTCGATCTTGCTGCGCACGTTGGTTCCCCGGGTCGGCTCGAGCCCGGATGGGCCGTCGAGGCGAGCGTCGAGACCCTTGCCGGCGAGCCCGTCGCGCTCACGGACGCTTCGGTGCTGGCCGGTGACATACCCAGGTTCGACGGGGCGTCGCACGCGTCGGCCACGGTCTGGGCGCACGCGTGGCCGGGTCAGGTCGCACAACTCCGTGCCGAGATCCCCAGCGTCGCCGTCTGGACGGCCGAGACACCGCACCGGTACCGGGTGCTCGTCTCGCTTCGTGACCCGTCCGGCGAGGTGGTCGAGGTGTCAAGCCTTGTCGTCGGCTTCCGATCGGTGCGGGTGACGGATCGACAGTTGTTGCTCGCCGAGCAACCCGTGCGTATCCAGGGCGTGAACCGTCACGACGACCATCCCGACCGCGGGCCGGCCGTGACTGCTGACGACATTCGTGGCGACATGCTGATGATGAAGGCCGCCAACATCAACGCGGTGCGCACGTCGCACTACCCCAACGACCCGGCGCTCTACGACCTGTGCGACGAGCTCGGGCTGTGGGTTCTGGACGAGGCCGACGTGGAGTCTCACGGGCGGACGGCGAGCCTCACGCAGACGGCCACGTTCGACGCGCACATCCTCGACCGGGTGCAGCGCATGGTCGTGCGCGACCGGCACCACCCGAGCGTCATCGGCTGGTCGTTGGGCAACGAGTCGGGCTACGGCCCGGTGCACGACGCAGCGTCGGCGTGGATCCACCGAGTCGACCCGGGACGGTTCGTCCACTACGAGGGGTGCCACCGGCTCGATGCCGGCTCGGTGCCAGGGCCCGCCACCGATGTGGCGTGCCCCATGTACCCGAGCATCGAGCAGGTGCAGGCGTGGTCGGACGGGGACGACTCCCGCCCGATGGTGCTCTGCGAGTACAGCCACGCGATGGGTACGACCAACGGCGGGCTGGACGAGTACTGGGCGCTCTTCGAGCCGGGTACCGGGGTGCAGGGCGGGTTCGTGTGGGAGTGGGCTGACCACTCGCTGCGCCGCGACGGCCGGCTCGTCGTCGGCGGCGGCTTCGGCGAGCCTGACCACGACGGGGCCTTCTGCGCCGACGGACTCGTGGACGCCGACCGACGTCCGCACGCCGGTCTCACCGAGCTGACGTGGCTGGGCCGCCCCGTGCGGGTCGCGCTCGACGGCGACCCCGCAGGGGAGGGTGGACTGACCGTGCGCGTGAGCAACGAGCGTTTCCACCGCGACGTCAGCGACCTGTGGGCCTCCTGGGCGGTACGCGCCGACGGCGTTGTCGTGGCCTCGGGTCCGCTCGACCTGCCACCCCTTGGCCCACGCGACTCCCGCGCGGTGACGATCGATGCCTCGCCGCCCCTCGCCGACCTGGTCGGGGGAGCCACCGAAGCGCACCTGGACGTCGTCACCAGGCAACGCGACGCCACGGCGTGGGCCCCGGCCGGCCACGTCGTCGCGTGGGACCAGCACCCGCTCCCGGTGCCCGCACCGACTGCCCGACGCCTGCCCTCGGTGGAGTGTGTGCTCGACGTCGTCCCCGGCCCGTCGGGGTGGGACGCGGTGCGCATGGACGGGGTCGATGTGCTGGGCCGCCTCGGTGCGACGCTCTGGCGGGCCCCGACGGACAACGACGGAACCGTCGGCGGTCCAGCCTGGCAGCGTGGCCGCGCGGGCGACTGGCACTCCTGGGGACTGGACCGACTCGAAGCCCAGTGGGAGGCGCCGGTCGTCTCCGACTACGACGGCGTGCTGCGCGTCGAGGCCAGCGGACGCCTGGTGTCTCCCACCGGGTTCGGGCTGGCGACGTGGTCGCGCACCGTCACCGCACCACGGTCTGGCCCACTGCGGATCGACGAGGCTGTCGTCATCCCCGATGCCTTCGCCGACGTCCCCCGGGTCGGTGCTGTCGTCGAGGTGGCAGACGGCCTCGACGACGTCGAGTGGTGGGGGCTGGGGCCGCACGAGTGCTATCCCGACCGTCGCGCATCAGCCGTGGTGGGGCGGCACCAACGCCACGTCGAGCAGATGGCCGAGCCGCTCGTTCATCCGCAGGAGCACGGCACTCGGGTCGAGGTGCGCGAGCTGGCGCTGTCCGGTGCTGCCGGACGTCTGGTCGCCGCAGCTGACCCGGACGGGCCCCTGCTGGCTTTCCGGGTGGGCCGTGACCGCGACCCCGACCTCGAGGCGAGCGCGCTCGCGGCCGACCTGCCGTCGCGCACCGGCTGCGAGCTGCACATCGATGTCGCCGTCCGCGGCGTGGGCACCGGTGCCTGCGGTCCCGACACCCGAGAAGCGTCCAGGGTCGGCCCGGGCACCTACCGCTGGACGTGGTGGGTCGGTGCGCCGGGACCTGCTGCGGACGAGACCGTCGACAAGGCGGCATCCACGTCCCCCTAGCGACCCGGCACGCACCGCGTCCCATAGCGGGCCATCGACGACCTCGGCCTCACCTCGCCTACCCTCGGCGGCGTGGACGAGTACGACCATCCCGCCGCTGAGACGGTGAGCAGAACGTGAGCCAGACCTGGCAGAACCTCGCTCTCGTCATGCTCCTCGTTCTCGTCGGAGGACTGTTCGCCGCCGCCGAGATAGCGCTCGTCTCGCTACGTGAAAGCCAGATCAAGGCCTTGTCGGCACGAGGACGTCGCGGTGGTCGCATCGCCCGACTGGCGGCCGACCCGAGCCGCTTCTTGGCTGCGGTGCAGATCGGCGTGACCCTGGCGGGCTTCTTGTCCGCCGCATTCGGTGCGGCGACGCTGGCCGACGACCTGGCCCCGGTGCTGCAGGGCTGGGGCCTCGAGCCCGCGGCAGCGCAGACCACGGCGCTCGTGCTGATCACCGTCCTCATCGCCTACCTCTCGCTCGTCTTCGGTGAGCTCGCCCCCAAACGGCTGGCTCTGCAGCGCAGCGAGCGGGTCTCGTGGGCGCTCGGACCACCGCTGGACGTGCTGGCGACCCTGTTCCGGCCGGTCATCTGGTTGCTCTCGGTCTCCAGCGACCTCGTCGTGCGGCTGGTCGGTGGCGACCCGAGCATCGGTCGCGGCCACATCACGCCGGACGAGCTGCGTGACATGGTCTCCGGGCACGAAGAGCTCGGCGAGGAGGAGCGCCGTATCGTCGGTGACGTCTTCGACGCCGGCGACCGGCAGATTCGTGAGGTGATGGTGCCGCGCACCGAGGTCGAGTTCTTCGACGCCGACCAACCGGTGAGCAAGGCCGTCATCGAGGCCATGGCCCAGCCGCACTCCCGCTACCCGGTGACCGACGGGTCACCGGACGACGTCGTCGGCTTCGTGCACATCCGTGACCTGCTCGATCCCACGATGGCTGGACGCAGCATCCGGGTCGGGGCACTGGCGCGCGACGTCATCTTCATGCCCGACACCAAGCAGCTGCTGTCGGCGCTGAGCGAGATGCGACGCGCCGGCTCGCACCTGGCCGTCGTTGTGGACGAGTACGGCGGCACCGACGGCATCGTCACGATGGAAGACCTGGTCGAAGAACTGATCGGCGACATCCGCGACGAGTACGACGCGCCCGGTGCCGACGAGCGAGAGCCCAGCCTGGGCGAGGTGGACGGGCTGCTCAACCTCGACGAGTTCGCCGAGCAGACCGGGGTGACGCTGCCGGACGGTCCCTACGAGACCGTCGCCGGCTTCGTCGTCGCGCAGCTCGGTCGGCTGCCCGCGGTCGGGGAGTCCGTCGAGGCCGTCGGTCACCGGCTCGAGGTGCGTTCGCTGGACGGGCGCCGCATCGCCCGCGTGCACGTGAGCGCGCTGCCCGCGGCATCGGGCACATCCTGAGCCGTTTGCTTGAATGCCCTCATGCCGACGGACACCCCCGCTCTCGCCATGCCCCGGGTTCTCTCCGGCATCCAGCCCACCGCTGACTCTTTCCACGTGGGCAACTACCTCGGTGCGGTGCAGTACTGGGTGTCGATGCAGGACGACCACGACGCGTTCTACTGCGTCGTGGACCAGCACGCGATCACGGTCGAGCACGACCCCGCGACCCTGCGCCGCCGCACCCTGCTGGCGGCTGCGCAGCTGTTGGCAGCTGGCCTCGACCCGCAGCGTTGCACGCTCTTCGTGCAGAGCCAGGTTCCCGAGCACGCTCAGCTCGCGTGGGTGCTCTCGTGCCTCACCGGCTTCGGCGAGGCCAGCCGCATGACCCAGTTCAAGGACAAGTCGGCCAAGGGCGGAGCGGACCGGGCCACGGTCGGCCTGTTCACCTACCCGGTGCTGCAGGCCGCCGACATCTTGCTCTACCAGGCCGACCGGGTGCCGATCGGCGAAGACCAGCGTCAGCACCTCGAGCTCACGCGCACTCTGGCGCAACGGTTCAACGCACGCTTCGGCGACACCTTCGTGCTGCCGGAGTCGACCATCGCGCGCGACACAGCCAAGATCGTCGACCTGGCGGACCCGACGGCGAAGATGAGCAAGTCGGCCTCGGCCCCGACCGGCCTTCTCGACCTGCTGGACGACCCCAAGGTCAACGCCAAGAAGATCCGCTCGGCGGTGACCGACGCCGGCCGCGAGGTGGTGGCCGACCCGCAGAACAAGCCTGGGGTCACCAACCTCATGACGATGCTGGGCGCCCTGACCGGGCAGTCCGTCGACGACGTCGAGGCATCGTTTGCCGGACGGGGCTACGGGGACCTCAAGAAGGAGCTGGCGGAGGTGTTCGTCGAGAGGTTCACCCCCTTCCGTGACCGGACGCTCTCGCTGATGGACGACCCCGACACGCTGCACGACATCCTGGCCCACGGTGCGTCCCGGGCCGCCGTCGTCGCCTCCGACACCCTGCGCGCCGTCTACGACCGCATCGGGTTCGTCCCAGGAAGCCGCTGACCCCTGCCTACCGTCGGAGTCATCCTGCCCGTCCCGCAACCTGCGGGACGGGAGCTGGACGAGTACCGCACGGCCCTGTCCGGGCATGTGCCGCCGACGCCTGCGCACATCACCCTCGTCCCGCCGACCCAGATCGAGACCGATGAGTGGCCGGCGGCGGTCGAGCACATGGCGAGCGCGGCAGCCATGACGGCGCCCTTCGACGTCCACATCCGCGGCACCGGGACGTTCCGCCCGGTGTCCGCCGTCGTGTTCATCGGCGTCGTCGCCGGCATCAGCAGCTGCGAGGTGCTCGCCGGCCGCCTGCGGGCGGGACCGCTGCACACTCGCCAACGCTTTCCCTACCACCCGCACGTCACGATCGCTCACGACCTGCCCGACGGGCAGCTCGACCGCGCCTTCGACGAGCAGGCTCGGTTCGACACAACCTGGGCCGTGGCGTCGTTCTCCCTCTACGAGAGCACGCACCAGGGATGGCAGGCCCGTCGCGAGTTCCACCTGGGGCCCTAGCAGGTGGCCACGGTGCAGGATCGGCCTGGCACAGGTGCGGACACCGCACCCGGGTTGTGGCGCCGCACGCGCGAACGGGTCCACGCGGCGAACCAGTGGGCCAAGGCGACGCCCATCGGGCGTTCCCTTCACCGGTTCAACCACTTTCGGGGGACCAGGCTTGCTGGCACGGTCACCTTCTACGGGTTCCTCTCCGTCTTCCCGCTGCTCATCCTGGCCTTCTCGGTCGCGCTACGCGTGGTCGGCAGCGACGGGGTCGCCCAGCTCGAAGACTTCGTCGAGCAGTACGTCCCCGGCATAGCCGACGAGCTTCGGCTGCAAGAGGTGCGCAGCAGCGCGGCGTCCCTGCAGGTCGTCGGCGTGGCCACGTTGCTGGTGACTGGGCTCGGGTGGGTCGACGCGACACGAGCGTCCATCCGGGCCATGTGGGGGCTGCCCGACCGCGACGGCAACGTCGTGGTGCGCAAGCTCATCGACCTGCTGGCGCTCGTGGGCCTCGGTGCGCTGGTCGCGTTGTCTCTCACGGCCAGCGCCTGGGTCTCCGGAGAAGGAGAGCGGCTGCTGGCCCTGACGAACCAAGAGGGGTCGACCGCCGGGCTCATCGCCTCCAACGTGCTGGCCCAGACACTGGCCCTGCTCACAGCGAGCGTTCTCGTCGGCTACATCCTCGCGGGCCTGCCGCGCATCCTCATGCAGTGGCGCGTGCTGCTCCCGGCCGCCCTCGTCGGAGGCCTGACGCTGGAGCTGCTCAAGCGGCTGCTCATCGGCTACATATCCGGCTTCGCTGGCAACAGCACCTACGGCGCCTTCGGGGTGCCTGTGGCACTGCTCATCTGGATCTACGTCATCGCTCGACTGCTCATGGTGGTCGCCGCGTGGACGGCCGAGCGCAGCGACGCCCCTCTGGTCCAGCCGCGGTTTCTGGAGGCTGCCGCAGCCATGCGGGCCGCGGGGGACGCCGAGGAGGCCAGGCAGGAGGAGCGGTTGGAGGCCGAGCATCTCGCGAGGGGCGCGGACGGCACCACCTCCGACCGGCCGGGCGGCTCACGCCGCCGCGACATGGCGGTCGCTGCGGCCATCGGCGTGGCGGTCGGGATGGCGCTTCGACGCCGCCGCTAGCTGCGGCCGTCGCGACACAGGGTGCATGGCGCGAGACGGGAGCCCGACCCTGCTGAGATCCGGCTCGGGCCGGTCGAGAAGCAACCGCGTGCGGGCGACCGCTGCCGCGAGCGGGACGCTGCGCGGCGGAGTGGGTCACCCCAGCCGAACGCCCGCGATCGTCGCGGTCATGATGGCCCCCTACATGCGGCAGATCCGCGCATCCGTCGTCCGGTGTCCCGCGGCTTGTCGCGCGATGATGGGTGTCGTCGTTGCCGTGTGACCGGAGGTGGCGGGTGCAGGAGGGCTCGATCAGCTCGTGGCACGAGCGGGTGCCGAAGCGAACGACGATGCTGCTGGCGATCGTCGCCGGTGTCGGACCCGTCCTGTACATCGTGCTCACCGTGGTGCTCGGCCTGCTGTGGGAGGGCTACGACCCGATCCGCGACACCCAGAGCGAACTGGGCGCCGTGGACAGCCCGTACCAGTGGGTGATGAACGTGGCCGGGTTCGGTGGGCTCGGGTTGTCGATCCTGGCTTTCGCGGCCTGCTACGCCCTGGTCCTGCGCGGTGGCTGGCCGCAGGCGGTGGCGGTGGTCTTCCTCGGGGTGGGTGGGGTCGGCATGGTGATCGTCGGTTTCTTCCCCTGCGACGCGGGTTGTGTCGATGTCACCGCCACAGGCCGGCTCCACGGCGTGTTCAGCGTGCCCGGCGCCATCGGCCTGCCCGCCGCGGCGATCCTCTCCGCGTGGGTGTTCGCGCGCGACGGCCGCTTCAGCACCCGCTGGCAGGTCTTGTCGATGCTGGTCGGCATCTTCACGCTTGCCTCCGGGCCCGTCATCCAGTCCGAAGTCCTCACCGGCGCCAACGGCTTGCTCCAACGTGCTGGCATGTGGCCGGCACTGCTGTGGATGACCACGGTGTCGATGCGACTGCTCACCCTGGACCGACGCGCGCCTACCGCTGCAAGCCGCAGCCGCTAGCCGAGAGCCACGCCACGACCCGAGCCCATCGGTGCATGGGTGTCGCTGACTCACCTTGACCAACCCCGGGTCACGCCGGGCGTCGGCGTGACCCGTCAGCGGAACGTCCGCCGATGAAGGCCGGGTGAGAGTCCTACTGCGGCTCGGCTGGTGTGCGGCGGCTACGTGCTGGTGTCGTGGAGGTGTGTCGCGTACGCGGTGAGGAAGGCGCTGCCCATCTTGGCGCTGCCGAGCCGGCGGTAGAAGAACCCCAGCACCCCGGAGGCTGTGAGGTCGCTGATGATCAGGCGGTGGCTGACGCCGGTGTCGGTGGGGGTGAACTCGTCGCGGAAGTGCGCCGTGGTCGTGACTGACGTGCCGGCCTGGTACTCCTCGTCCACGTCCAGGGTGACGGGGTCGTGGTCAAGGCTCACGGTGATGGCCGTGCGAGTCATGGTGCCTTCGTTGGTCTGGATGACGACCGAACCGGCTGACTTCTCCAGCACCTCGACGCTGGTCATCCCCGGCATGTGGCGCACGACCCCCGCGTAGAGGTCGCCGGGGTCCTGAAGCGCGCGCTTCACATCCTCGATGCTGCAGTCGATCTGCTGGGAGCCGTCAAACCACACTGACATCTTGGATCCTTCCACGAACCGGGTCCCGGGGGGTCGGCGCGGCGGCTTCCGCGTTCTCGTCGCGCAGGGCTGGCACTCAGGGACCAGCGTACGCGCGTACGCCCCCGGCAGGAGGGCCTGCGCCCCGTGGGCCACCCCGTCGCCTGCGGCTGCGCTACCGGATCGCGGTCATGACGCACTGCCTTCGTGACAGCCGAGCGCACTGTCGCGGATCAGGGCACACCTTGCAGATGGACAGTGAGGGCCTGGGCCGCCACTCCGACAGCGTTGTGGTCCTCCGGGCGGCCTCGGCCTGTCCCGCGTCGTAGTAGGGAGTCAGGGAGTCGATCTTGAGCTCGCCGTCCTCCTCGGCGGTGCGAATCAGGTACAGAGTCTCATCGTCGAGCATGGAGCCCCTCTGGGCGATGACGTAGGACCCGTGCTTGTCGACCACGACCGGGTCACCGATCCGTCGGACCACCAGGCTGGACCAGCCTGATATCGCTTCCCTCAGGTTGGATTCCTGTGCCGGAAGGTCCCACCGAAACGTCATCGGTCAGCAGTGCCAACACCGCGTCGCCATCTCCCGCCGCAGCGGCCGCCCAGTAGTCCTCGACCCTCAGCGACCGCCCGCCGCACGCGGTCAGCGTTCACTCTCCCACCGCTGAGGATCCACGGGGATACCACCGCTTGATCGGTGGCAGCGTCGAACTCGGCGAGTCGCATCGCGACGCCATCGTGCGCGAAGTGCGCAAAGAGCTGGCCGCGACGGTTCACCACCTCACGTTCCTTGCGGTGCTGGAGAACATCTATCGGCTCAACGGCGAGCTCGGGCACGAGATCGTCTTCCTGTACTCGGGTCGACTCGACCCGGTTCCCCCTGATGCTGACGCGACGCTCACCGAGGCCGACGGGACGGTGGTCCCGGTGGTCTGGCGTTCCTTGCGTGGAGATCATGAGGACGTGCCTCTCTACCCCACAGCCGCCGAAGTCTGGGCCCGTGACCTCGCCGAGCGGAATTCCACCAAGACCACGAACTGAACAGCCCTCCGGGGCCGCTCCCGGACTCCCCGCCGCTACCCGGCGGAAGGTCAGCAGGACTGCGGACGAGGGCGGTCCGCAGCGCCCGGCAGGCCCCACACGACCAGGGCCCAGGGTCGGCAGTCAGTCGCGCATCCATGGGATCAGGGCCTGGCCTTGCGGGGACAGAATCCACGCCCACGTGCCTGCGGAGAATGCCAAGGTCAGGACACCCGCGGTTCCGGTAGGGCGTTCAGCGGAGTCGGTTGGCGACATCCAGGGCAAGGTCGAGGCCGAAGCGGCAGGTGAGTGCCCGGCGGGCCAGTAGCTCGTTGTGGGCTGCGGGGTCGCGGTCGGGACGGTGGTCGACGAGCAGGGCCGTGAAGACCGACCTGATGGCCAGGGCAATGGCCCACCCGGCCTCGACGAGGTCCGGGTCGACGTCGAGGCCTTCGTCGGCCAGGCCATCGAGGTAGGCGGGCAGCAGCGTCGTCCGGATCGCGTCGAGGTCGTGCTCGGTGGCTGCGCCGGACTCGAACCGGCCGACCAGAAGCTGGCCGAGGTCGCTGCCGAGGGCGCCAGGTCCGACGTAGCTGAGGTCGATCGCGACGGTGTCGCCTGGGGTGGGTTCGTGCAGGTTGTCCGGTGTGGCGTCGCCGTGGGCGAGTGCGTGGGGCAGGTTCTCGTACGCCTCGACCAGTGTGGGTGCCACCGCGGCCAGCCGGTCCAGGTCGCCGCGCAGGTCGCCGTGGCGGGCGGTCGCGGCCTGCAGGGCCGGTGTCTGCCACAACGCGTCGTCGGCGAGTGCGGGCAGGTCCGCATGGGTGACCTTGCTGAACAACGTCTGCACATGTGGCCGGCGGCCCAGTCCGAGCTCGTCGACCACGCGGTGTTCGGGCCACCGGCCGGCGAGCCGCCCGAGCCGGCGGGCGGTGCGCAGGTAGCGGGCGGTGTCCCACGGCCCGGTGTCGTCGACGTCCTCCAGCCACAAGGTGATTCGCTCCTCGCCGTGGTCGACGGCGAACACGTGGGGGAACCGCACGCCGGGCGGTAGGTCGCGAGCCAGCGGGCTGGCATACACGCGTGGTTCGTCCTGCCAGTTCAGCGTGCGCCGGACCTGCTCGTGGAACTGCGGCGGGATCAGCTCCCACTGCGGGGCGTGCCAGGCCGGTCGCAGCGTCTTGGCGAACACCCGCCAGGGCGTGCCGTCGCTCAGGGTCCCCCACACGTGGGTCAGCGCCTGAGTCGTGTAGTTCTCCACCCGATGTGAGGCCGGACGGACCCTGACGGTGGCGAGCTGCGCGTCGGGTCGTCCGGTCACGCGGCGCACGACGGCGGTGAGCTGTTCTTGGTCCGGGGCCGCCGCCGGGTGGGTGTCCGGGTCGATGGTGGCCTCGTGGGTCTGGGTCGTGTCGACTCCCATGGGGAGCACCTCCGGCGGGTGGCTTCGGGCAGGTCCCCGGAACGTAAACCAGATTGACTACTATGGTCAAGTAGATTGACTACCGACGCCCCTGTTCGACGGTGAGAAGCGAGGTCGCATGTCCTCCCGGCCAGAGATGACGTCCCCGAACGTGCTGGCAGCCGTGGAGTGGCTGACCCGTCGCATCGCCGAGGACGTGCGGGCACTGCGGCAGACCCACCAGGTGCCCATCACGCGCGGATCGCAGGGGCTGATCCTGCACCTGCTCCCCGAGGACGGGGCACGCCCGACCGAGCTCGCCGACGGTCGGTGGGTCTCCAAGCAAGCCATCGGCCAACGAGTCCGTGAGCTCGTCGACCTCGGACTCGTGCGCACCGACCCGGACCCGACCGACCGACGAGCCGTGATCGTGCGACGCACCCCCGCCGGCGACCGCGTCGCCGCCCAACTCCACCGCCACATCGCCGACCTCGAACGATCCTGGGCCCGGCAAGTCGGCGAGGACCGGTACGCGACCTTCCGTGCCGTGCTCGACGAGCTCGGCGCCGACCACGCGCCCACACTTCTCCATCAGCACCCCCCCGAGGCGAATCACTGACCAGCGATCCACCGCGAACGCGGCGACCGTCCACGGCAGCCGGCCGAACGCCAGCACGTGCCACCGTGGGGGCGGTTGAGCGGCAGTCGGCGTGACGTGCCTCGCGCTCACGTCCAGCCGGAGATCGCCCCGCCGACGATGAACGTGGCAACCACGGCCGCAGCAGTGATCGGTGGAGCATCCGAGCTAGCGAGCTGCCCAAAGCGCCACGCCGTTGCGCCGCTCCACGTACTCCGACAGCATGATTTCGCTCCTTGTCTATTCGCGGGCCCTCACAGACTCGCTCCTCCGACCCGGAGTCCGGACAGTCGCCACCGATGGCGTGGGTCGCTGGCCGGGTCAGCCGGTGGCGGTCGGGCCCCGGAACCTGTCGCGGTAGTCGGCGGGAGTGACACCGACGAGCCGGCGGATCGAGCGGTGGAACGTCTCGACGGTCGTGTACCCGCACTTGCGCGCGACGCGTCCGAGTCCGTCGTCGGTGCGCTCCAGTTGTCGCCGCGCGGCAGAGCCTGGCCGAGACCGCCGACCGCGTGGCCGACGTGATCCGCACACAGACGCCGGACGGCCGTGCCCACGTCGTCGTGCTCTCACTCGGTGGGCTCGTCGGCCTTCACCTCGCGGTCCGGCACCCGGACGCCGTACGGACGCTGCTGGCCTCCGGTGTCCCGCTGGGCAGCCTGAGCACGCCTCTGCGCCTCGCCAACCGGCTCCTTGCGTGGCTCTACGTCAAGCCGTGGGGGCCCCTGTCGTCGCTCGAGCCCGCGGCATGCCCGACAAGGAGTCACGCGCAGCGTTCATCGACGCAGCCACCCGGACGTCCCCTGCGGCACTGTCGCGGACAGGACGAGATCGCCAACGGTGCAGTGCCGCCCCTGGACGACCTGCAGGTGCCGACCCTGGCTGTCGTGGACAGCAAGGACAGTGCGCCGGCTCGCGCTTTCGTCCACGAGCTACCGAGCGTGGCGCCCGCAGCGACAGCGGCCGTCGTCGACGCGGCTTCCACCAGTGGAACGCCGAGAAGCCCCAGCCCTTCAGCGACCTTGTGCGGGCGTGGCTGACCGATCAGCTGCTACCCGCAGGTGTCCGCCCGACCTGAGTCAGGGCTGCTTCGCCATGAGCCTCGACGCCATAGTGCTGGTACATCTGCTCGTGCCCGGTGAGGACCAGATCGACGCGCTGGCGCACCAGCAGGTTCATGAGGTCCGAGCCCGCCGTCCTCGCCGCGGTCGGCTCGGCCGGCAGGCGCGTCTGGCTGCGACGCCAAGATCCGGCCGACGCGCCCGCCCCGCTCGCCCACGCCTGGCTGTACCAGGGCTAGACGGTGAGGATCACGCGTCCGCGGGGTTCGCCATCCATGAGGTAGCGCAGCGCCGCCGCAGCCTCGGCGAGCGGGTAGGTGCGCGCGATCACCGGTGTGAGCTGCCCAGCCCCGGCCAGGTCGGCGAGCGTGTGCATCAGGGCGCCCATGTCTTGGCTTGTCGTCAGGCCGGGAAGCTGCTGCGTGAACGGGGCGCGGACCGTCAGCGACAGCATCGCCGGGATGCTTCCCAGCCACTTGTTGCCGCTGCGGCCGAAGTCGTCGTGGCCGATGGCCAGGTAGCCCCCGTCCGACTGAAGGGCGCGTCGGGCCTGGGAGAAGGGATGGTTCATCGGGATGTCGACGATGAGGCGGTAGCGCCCTGCGGCGGCGGTGTAGTCGGTGCGCGTGTAGTCGAGCACCTCGTCGACGCCCAGGCTGCGCATGAACTCCTGCTTGCCCGGCCCGTCCACACCGGTGACGTGCGCGCCGGCGGCCTTGGCGATCTGGATGGCAACGGCGCCGACCGTGCCCCCGGCCCCGTTGACCAGCACCCTGTCACCGGGGCGCAGGTCGGGGGCCTGCTCGATGTTGGCGAGGGCGATGAGTCCCGGTGCGGGGATCCCGGCCGCCTCCTCGAAGGACAGGTTCTTCGGGGCCCTCGCCAGGACGGCCTCGGGCGCCGCCGCGAACTCGGCGAACGTGCCTGCGTTGACCCACTGCTTGTTCGGCGGCGCCACCTGACCGAAGACGGCGTCCCCGGGTGCGAACCGGCTCACGCCCGACCCAACCGCCTCGACGGTGCCGGCCAGGTCGATGCCAGGCACCGGGTGCCTCGGACGACGCAGCCCAGTGATCGCCGGGCGCGCGAAGTATGGCAGCCCGGCTACGGCGTGCCAGATGTCGGCATGGACCATGACCTCGATGCCGCGGGGGCACGCCTCGGTGCAGTTGAAGGTCGTGCGGCAGCGCCACACGCCCTCGTTGTCGTTGAGGATCTCCAGGCGCTGCTCGCGCCCTCGTCCCGGCTGTCGAAGATGAAGCGGTGGGCGTTCACGATGGCCTGCGGGCCGAAGTACTGCCCGTCGCCCCAGAAGACCGGGCACGACGTCGTGCACGCCGCGCACAGGATGCACTTGGTGGTGTCGTCGAAGCGCTCGCGGTCGACCTGGCTCTGCAGCCGCTCCCGCGTCGGCTCACTGCTGTCGTTGACGAGGAACGGCATCACCGAGCGGTAGGCGTCGAAGAACGGTTCCATGTCGACCACGAGGTCTTTGAGTACCGGCAGGCCCTTGATGGGCTCCACGGTGATCTCCTTGCCCGGCCCCATCGTGCCGTCACCCATCTGGGTGAACGCGTCGAGGTCCTTGATCAGCGTCTTGCAGGCCAGCCGGTTGCGGCCGTTGATGCGCATCGCGTCGGAGCCGCAGATGCCGTGCGCGCACGAGCGGCGGAACGTGAGCGAGCCGTCCTGCTCCCACTTGATCTTGTGCAGGGCGTCGAGGACGCGGTCGGTCGGCTGGGCCTCGACGTCGTAGTCCTCCCAGTGCGGCTCGGCGTCGACCTCGGGGTTGAACCGGCGGATGAGAGCGTGACGTGAACGACTGGATGCCGGTTGTCGGCCGGCGTCGGATCTTGAGGGTCGACCTGCATCAGTACTTCCGCTCCATCGGCTGGTAACGCGTCATCACGACCGGCTTGTAGTCCAGGCGCACCTCGCTGCCACCGAACCCGGCGCCGGCCTCGGCGCGGTAGGCCATGGTGTGCTGCATGAACTGCTCGTCGTCGCGGGTGGGGTAGTCCTCGCGGAAGTGCCCGCCGCGCGACTCACGTCGGGCCAGGGCGCCGACCACCAGCACCTCGGCGAGCTCGAGCAAGAACCCGAGCTCGAGCGCCTCGAGCAGGTCGGTGTTGAAGCGCTTGCCCTTGTCCTGCACGGTGACGTTGGCGTAGCGCGAGCGCAGCGTGGCCAGGTCGGACAGTGCCTGCTTGAGCGACTCCTCGGTGCGGTACACCTGCGCGTTGATGTCCATGGTCGTCCTGCAGCTCGGTTGCGGATGGCCGCGACCCGCTCGCCGCCGTCGCCGTCGCGCAGCCGGGCGAGGTCGCCGACGACGGTGGCCTCGGGCGCCTCCGGCAGGGGGACGAACTCGGCGCTCGTCGCGTACTCGGCGGCGGCGATGCCGGCCCGGCGGCCGAAGACGTTGATGTCGAGCAGGGAGTTGGTGCCCAGCCGGTTGGCGCCGTGCACCGACACGCACGCGACCTCGCCGGCGGCGTAGAGGCCCTTGACGACGGTGTCGTTGTCGCTGAGCACCTCGGTCTCGACGTTGGTGGGGATGCCGCCCATCGCGTAGTGCGCGGTGGGGTAGACCGGCACCGGCTCGGTGTAGGGCTCGACGCCGAGGTACGTGCGGGCGAACTCGGTGATGTCGGGCAGCTTGGCGTCGATCTGCTCACGCGGCAGGTGGGTGAGGTCGAGGTAGACGTAGTCCTTCTCCGGCCCGCAGCCGCGGCCCTCGCGCACCTCGTTGGCCATCGCCCGCGCCACCATGTCGCGTGGCGCCAGGTCCTTGATCGTGGGGGCGTAGCGCTCCATGAAGCGCTCGCCCTCGGAGTTGCGCAGGATCGCCGCCCTCGCCGCGGGCGGCCTCGGACAGCAGGATGCCGAGCCCGGCCAGAGCCGGTCGGGTGGAACTGGAAGAACTCCATGTCTTCCAGGGGAAGTCCGCGCCGGTAGAGGATGCCCATGCCGTCACCGGTGAGCGTGTGGGCGTTCGACGTGGTGCGGAACACCTTGCCGAACCCGCCGCTGGCGAACACCACCGACTTCGCCGCGAACACGTGGATCTCGCCGGTGGCCAGCTCGTAGGCCACCACGCCCGAGGTGACCTTCTCGCCGTCCACCTCCTCGACCAGCACGTCCAGCACGTAGAACTCGTTGAAGAACGTCACGCCGTGCTTGATGCACTGCTGGTAGAGGGTCTGCAGGATCATGTGGCCGGTGCGGTCGGCGGCGTAGCAGGCGCGGCGGACCGGGGCCTTGCCGTGGTCGCGGGTGTGGCCGCCGAAGCGGCGCTGGTCGATCTTGCCCTCGGGCGTGCGGTTGAACGGCAGGCCCATCTTCTCGAGGTCGAGCACCGCGTCGATGGCCTCCTTGGCACATCACCTCGGCCGCGTCCTGGTCGACGAGGTAGTCGCCGCCCTTGACCGTGTCGAAGGTGTGCCACTCCCAGTTGTCCTCTTCGACGTTGGCCAGTGCGGCGCACATGCCGCCCTGCGCGGCGCCGGTGTGCGAGCGGGTCGGGTAGAGCTTGGTGAGCACTGCCGTGCGGGTGCGCTGGCCTGACTCCAGGGCAGCGCGCATGCCGGCGCCGCCGGCGCCCACGATCACGACGTCATATCGGTGCTGCTGCATTGCTCTCCTTGTCGCTGGTCGAGCGCTGTCGTCGGCTGTGGTGCGACCTCAGCCGATCTGGCAGACGTCGAGGGTGGACTCCGGGTCGATGCACGGGTCGAAGGTGAAGATGGTGAGCGTGCCGATCACGATGATGGCGCTGGCCGACACGACCAGCAGTGCCTTGAGCCAGAACCGGGTCTGGTCTTTCTCGGCGTAGTCGTTGATGACGGTGCGCAGACCGTTGGCCCCGTGGATCATCGCCAGCCAGAGCATCAGCAGGTCCCAGACCTGCCAGAACGGGTTGGCCCACTTGTTGGCCACGAAGCCGAAGTCGATCTGCTTGATGCCCTCGCCGAGCATCAGGTTGACGAAGAGGTGCCCGATGACGAGGACGACGAGCAGCACGCCGGAGACGCGCATGAAGAGCCAGCCGTAGAGCTCGAAGTTGGTACGCCCGGCACGAGCCCGCTGGGTGCGCGGGGCCGAGACGGGCGGCGGAGGAAGCTGCGCGGTGGCCATCTGACTCACTCTCCTCCGAAGACGATGCTGAGGTGACGGATCGTGAAGGGGATCATCATGGCGACCCAGAGGCCCAGGACGCCGTAGAGCATCTGCTTCTGCACCCGCGGCCCCTTCGCCCAGAAGTCGATGAGGACGATGCGCACCCCGTTGAAGGCGTGGAACAGCACGGCCGCGACGAGGCCGACTTCCAGCAGGCCGACGATCGGGTTCTTGTATGTCTCGATCACCGTGTTGTAGGCCTCGGGGGACACCCTGACCAGGGCGGTGTCGAGGACGTGGACGTAGAGGAAGAAGAAGAGCAGCACACCGGTCACCCGGTGGGCGACCCACGACCACATCCCCTCCCGACCGCGGTAGAGGGTCCCGGCAGGTGCGGTTGGCACTGGACTCACCTTCCTCGCGCACGGGGCTTCGACGAGCCCGAGAGGGGCATCGTATCGACCCTGATCATCGGGCAGTACCTGGTGAAACGCTCATGTGAGGCACTCCACCCGTCTGGGTCGTCGTGGCCGGTACCCTGAGACCCATCCCGGCGGTGCCCTGAGCGCGGCGTTGTGGGCTTTCGACGTCCGGGCCACGTGTCGAGGTGGGTGTCTGGCGTTGTCTGCGGTCGAGCTGCTCGGCGAGGTCGACCGGCTGGCCAAGCAGCACGAGGCCGACATGGTCGAGCTGCGCCGTGACCTGCACGCGCACCCGGAGCTCGGACGCGCCGAGGTGCGCACCACGCGCACCGTCGCCGCCGTGCTGCGCCGGGCCGGTCTGGCACCCCGCCTGCTGCCCACCACCGGGCTGGTGTGCGACATCGAGCCCACGGCTGCGGTCGACCCGGGCACGCCTCGGCCGGAGACGATCGCCCTGCGCGCCGACATCGACGCGCTCCCGGTGCGCGACGAGAAGCCGGTCGCCTACCGGTCCCAGGTTCCCGGTGTCTGCCACGCCTGCGGGCACGACGTGCACACCGCGGGCGTCCTGGGCGCGGGCCTGGTGCTCGCCGACCTCGCTCGCCTCGGGTTGCTGGCCCGGCCGGTGCGGCTCATCTTTCAGCCCGCCGAAGAGATCATGCCGGGCGGCGCGCACGACGTGATCGAGGCGCACGGCCTCGACGGGGTCGACCGCATACTCGCTCTGCACTGCGACCCGCGCCTGGACACCGGCACCCTCGGGCTCACCGTGGGCCCGATCACCTCGGCCAGCGACCGCATCTTGGTGCGGCTGTCCGGCGAGGGCGGGCACACCGCCCGTCCGCACCTCACCCAGGACGTGGTGCACGCGCTGGGTGTGCTGGTCTCGCAGCTGCCCGCCGTGCTGGGCCGTCGGCTCGACCCGCGTGCCGGCGTCAGCCTCGTGTGGGGACGGGTGACCGCCGGGCACGTAGCCAACGCGATCCCGGCGGAGGGTTGGGCCGAGGGCACCATCCGGTGCCTGGACGCGGCTGCCTGGGAGACCGCGCCGGCGCTGGCCGCCGAGCTGGCCGCCCAGCTCGTCGCCCCGTTCGGGGTGACCGCGGAGGTCGACACGTACCGCGGGGTGCCGCCGGTCGTGAACGACGAGATCTCCGTCGCTCTGCTGCGCAGCGCGGCCACGGCCGTGCTGGGACCGGAGGGCCCGGTGCCGACCGACCAGAGCCTCGGCGCGGAGGACTTCGCCTGGTACCTCGAGCACGTGCCGGGTGCACTGGCGCGGCTCGGCACCCGCCCGCCCGGCGAGCAGCACGCGCCCGACCTGCACCAGGGCACCTTCGACCCGGACGAGGACGCGATCGGGCTGGCGATGCGCCTGCTGGCGGCGTCCGTGCTGCTGGGCCCCCACGTCGCGGACTGACGACGTCGCGAGGGGTGAAGGTATCGTTGCCGCCGACCCTGGCCAGAAGTGTGCCCGGGGAAGAATCCACTTCTGTACGGGAGGGTTAGTGAACATCACACTGCGTTCGGCGGCACTGTTCGGTGCTGCCGCGCTCGTCGTCGCTGCGTGCGGCACGGCACCGGAGGACGAGGCCGACGCCACCACGGCGGCGACCGACGACACCGCGGCCGCCGAGGTCGACTTCCAGGCATGCATGGTCTCCGACGAGGGCGGGTTCGACGACCAGTCGTTCAACGCCTCCGGCATGGAAGGGCCTGCAGGATGCCGAGTCCGAGCTGGGCGTGAGCTCCAAGTTCGTCGAGTCCCAGGCCGACACCGACTACGCGCCGAACATCAACTCGTTGCTGCAGGAGGACTGCGGACGCTCATCGTCACCGTCGGCTTCGCTCATGGGCGACGCGACCAACGAGGCCGCGATCGGCGAACCCCGACCAGTCGACTTCGTCGCGATCGTCGACTCCGACGCCGACTTCGACGGAGCCGATCGACGCCCAACCTCAAGCCGCTGCTCTTCGACACCGCCCAGGCCGCCTACCTGGCCGGCTACCTGGCGGCCGGACTGAGCGAGACAGGGACGGTCGCCACGTTCGGCGGTATCCCGATCCCGACCGTCACGATCTTCATGGACGGCTTCGTCGACGGGGTCGCCAAGTACAACGAGGTCAAGGGCGACGACGTCGAGGTGCTCGGCTGGGACAAGGACGCCCAGGACGGCTCCTTCACCGGCGACTTCGAGGACCAGAACAAGGGCAAGCAGCTCACCCAGAACTTCATCCAGCAGGGCGCCGACATCATCCTGCCGGTCGCCGGTCCGGTCGGCTACCAGGGCGCGCCGCTCGGTGCCGCGCGACTCGGGCGTCAATCGGCATCTGGGGTCGACGCCGACGGCTTCGAGACCGACCCCGACTTCGCCGACACCTGTTCATCACCTCGGTCCTCAAGCGCATCGACGTCGGCGACCTTCGAGGCGATCGCCGCCGCGCTGTGACGGCGAGTTCGACAACGAGCCTACGTCGGCACGCTGGAGAACGAGGGCGTGGGCCTCGCCCCGTTCCACGACTTCGAGGACCAGGTCGACGACGACCTCAAGGCCGAGGTGGACGAGCTCAAGCGCCAGCAGATCATCGCCGGCGAGATCGTCGGTGGAGTCCTAGCCGGCGCCCTGGCCTGACACGCCAGGGTCCGACAGGACCCGGTACGGCCAGCGTCCCCTGGCAAGATCCGGGGCGGCGGACCCCATCCCGGTCCGTCCCCCGGTCTGCTGCCGGCTGGAGTCGACGATGGAGGACGCGATGAAGCTGAAGCTCGAGGGCGGATCACCAAGCGCTTCGGCTCCCTGGTCGCCAACGACCGCATCGACCTCACCGTGAACCCCGGTGAGATCCACTGCCTGCTCGGGGAGAACGGTGCCGGCAAGAGCACGCTGATGAACGTGCTGTACGGGCTGCTGCGCCGGACGAGGGCGAGATCCTGCTCGACGACGAGGTGCAGCACTTCACCGGTCCCGGCGACGCCATCGCCGCCGGCATCGGCATGGTGCACCAGCACTTCATGCTCGTCCCCGTCTTCACCGTGGCGGAGAACGTCATGCTCGGCTACGAGTTCACCCGCCATCTCGGCGTGCTCGACCGTGGCGCAGCCAGCGACCAGGTACGTGCCCTGTCGTCCCGCTTCGGCTTCGACGTCGACCCGGACGCGATGGTGGAAGACCTGCCCGTCGGCGTGCAGCAGCGAGTGGAGATCATCAAGGCGCTGTCCCGCGAGCGCGCATCCTGATCCTCGACGAGCCCACCGCGGTGCTGACCCCGCAGGAGACCGACGAGCTGATGCGGATCATGCGGGAGCTCGCCGACGATGGCACGTCGATCGTGTTCATCACCCACAAGCTGCGCGAGGTGCGCGAGGTCGCCGACCGCATCACCGTCATCCGTCGCGGCAAGGTCGTCGGCGAGGCCTCCGCCGGCGACACCGAGGCCGAGCTGGCCGCGATGATGGTCGGTCGCGACGGTCGAGCTCACCGTCGACAAGGACCGACCCAAGCCCCGGCGACGTCGCCCTGGTCCATCGACAACCTCAACGTCGATCGACGACGACGGGCCACGCCCGTCGTCGACGACGTCAGCTTCGACGTGCACGCCGGCGAGATCGCTCGCGGTGGCCGGCGTGCAGGGCAACGGCCAGACCGAGCTCGTCGAGGCGATCATCGGGCTGCAGCAGCACGTGGTCGACGGGCTCGATCACGCTCGACGGCGAGGAGCTGGTCGGCCGCGCACGGTCCGCAGCGCAGATCCTCGACCCGGCGTCGGCTACGTGCCCGAGGACCGCAGGTCGACGGCCTGGTCGGCGACTTCTCCATCGCCGAGAACCTCGTGCTCGACCAGGTGTCGTCACCGACGTACTCCGTCTCGCGGATCGCTGCAGCTGTCGGCCATCAAGGACGTCTCGACCGTCGCTTGTCGACCAGTTCGACGTACGGACGCAGGGCATCGGGTACCCAGCCAGCTCTCTGTCGGGCGGCAACCAGCAGAAGGTCGTGATGGCGCGGGCGCTGTCGAGGCCCATCGACCTGCTGCTGGCGTCCCAGCCGACCCGTGGTGTGGACGTCGGCTCGATCGAGTTCTTGCACTCCCGGATGGTCGCCGAGCGCGACAGCGGCACCGCGGTGCTCATCGTGAGCACCGAGCTGGACGAGGTGCTCGCCCTCGCCGACCGCATCGTCGTCATGTACCGGGGCCACGTCGTCGGGATCGTGGGACCGGACACCTCCCGCCACGTGCTGGGCCTGATGATGGCCGGTGTTCCCCGTGACGAGGCGGCGGCGCAGGCACCGTCCCTGATGACGTCGATCATCGAGGCCCGTGGTGGACGGAGGTGCCCTGTGAGCGCTCCACCGACGGTGCAGGGCCACACCCGCCGCGCCGCAACCGGAAGCAACGCCACCCAAGGTCCGTTCGCCGCTGTGGGACACCGCGCTGGTCACCTTCCTCTCGTTCGTGCTGGCGCTGGCGATCGGGGGCGTGCTCATCGCGGTCTCCGACCCGGACGTCGCGGAGGCGGCCGGCTACTTCTTCGCCCAGCCGATGGACACCCTGTCCGCGGCGTGGGACAGCGTGGCCGGCGCCTACCTGGCCCTCTTCCAGGGCGCGGTCTACGACACGTCGGCGAGCACCCTTCAGGCGGCCATCCGCCCGCTCACCGAGACCTTGACGGTGGCTGCGCCGTTGATCGTCGCCGGGCTCGCTGTGGCGCTGCCGTTCAAGGCCGGGCTGTTCAACATCGGTGCCGAGGGCCAGATCATCCTGGGTGCGATCGGGGCGGCGTACGTCGGTTTCGCCTTCTCCCTGCCGTGGGGTGTCCACCTGCTCCTAGCGGTGGTTGCAGCGCTCGTGATGGGTGCGGCGTGGGGCAGCATCGTCGGCCTGCTCAAGGCCCGCACTGGTGCGCACGAGGTGATCGTCACGATCATGCTCAACTACGTCGCCCGCTTCTTGCTGGCCTACCTGCTGACGACGACGCTCTTCCAACGGCCCGGCCGCAATGACCCCATCAGTCCGATCGTGGACACCACCGCGCAGTACCCCCTGCTGCTCGGCGACTGGTCACGACTTCACCTGGGGTTCGTCGTGGCACTGCTGGCGGCCGCGTTCGTGTGGTGGCTGCTGAACCGCAGCGTGCTGGGCTTCCAGTTCCGCGCGGTCGGTGCGAACCCCAGCGCCGCTCGCACGGCCGGCATCAAGGTGGAGCGCAGCTATGTGCTTGTCATGATGATTGCCGGCGCGCTGGCGGGGCTGGCCGGGAGCTTTCAGGTGCTGGGAACGGAGAAGGCCTTGTCCGGCGGCATCTCAGCCGGCATCGGGTTCGACGCCATCACCGTGGCGCTGCTGGGCAGGGGAAGCCCGACGGGCACGGTGCTGGCCGGCATCCTCTTCGGTGGTCTTCGCGCCGGCGGCGTGACGATGCAGGCACGTACTGGGACGCCGATCGACATCGTGCTGGTCGTGCAGTCGCTCATCGTCCTGTTCGTCGCGGCGCCGCCGCTGGTGCGGGCGATCTTCCGACTCAAGAGCGGCGGCAGCATCGACACGCTGCAGGTCTCGAAGGGGTGGGGCGCATGAGCACCACGTCCACCGCTCCGCCGCCGAGTTCAGTCGAGCCGCACCAGCCCCGGCTGCCTGTCTCACGCAAGACGTCGGTGTCGCTGACGCTGTTCGCGCTGCTGGCCCTTGTCGTCTTCGGGCTGCTCGCCCCGTCCGGCGTGAGCAGCACCTTCGCCCTGTCGCTCCCGGGCGACGAGACACAGCTGTCGCCGGTCACCCTGCCCTCGCAGGCGACAGGTCTTGCGCTGGGCGTCGTGCTCCTGGGCCTGGCGGCGTTCTCGTGGGCGCGCACGGTGGCCCGCCGGAGCACCCCGGCGTGGGTGAGCATCCTGTTCGGCGCGGTGTGGATGTTCGGGTTCCTGGTCTGGGCAGTAGCCGACAAGAGCATGTCGCTGACGGGCCTGCTGCAGGGGTCGCTGCTGCTGGCGGTGCCACTCGTGTTCGGCTCGCTGTCCGGGGTTCTCTGCGAGCGGGCCGGCGTGATCAACATCGCGATCGAGGGTCACCTGCTGGCCGGCGCCTTCCTCTCCGCGGTCGTCGCGTCGCTGACCAACAACCTGTGGGCGGGCCTGCTGGCTGCGCCGCTGGCCGGGCTGCTCGTCGCGATGCTTCTCGCGCTGTTCACGATCAAGTACTTCGTCGACCAGATCATCGTCGGCGTCGTGCTCAACGTGCTTGTCATCGGTGTCACCGGGTTCTTGTACGGCCGGCTGCTGGTGCCCTACCAAGACACCTGGAACACCCCCGGGACGTTCTCCCCGTACAAGATCCCCCTCCTGGGCGACATCCCTGTGCTCGGTCCGGTGCTGTTCAACCAGTCGGTGATCGTGTACCTGATGTACGTCGTCGTGACAGTCGTGCACATCGCGCTGTTCAAGACCAGGTACGGGCTGCGCGTTCGTGCGGTAGGAGAGCATCCCGCCGCTGCCGACACCGTGGGTATCCGGGTGAACGTCGTCCGGGCCCGCAACGTGCTGATCGGCGGGTTCGTCGCCGGCCTCGGCGGGGCGTTCTTCACCCTTGGGTCCGTCGGCGCCTTCGGCAAGGAGATGACTGCCGGCAAGGGCTTCATCGCCTTGGCTGCCATGATCTTCGGCCGTTGGACGCCGCTGGGAGCGCTGGCCGCGGCTCTGCTGTTCGGATTCGCCGACAACCTGCAGAGCGTGCTGTCGATCATCGGCACGCCCATCCCGAGCGAGTTCATGCTGATGGCGCCCTACCTGGCAACCATCTTCGCCGTGGCCGGTCTCGTCGGACGGGTGAGGGCGCCGGCGGCGGACGGGAAGCCCTACATCAAGTCGTGACGTGCTCGTGCGCGGATAGGCTCGCATGGTGACGACCAGCGAGGGCCGCTCCCCGAGCCCGGGTTCACCGCCCGGCGGTGCGACGGTGGACTGGGACTCGCTGCGAGCCGCCGCCCGGGCCGTGCGTGCGCACGCGTACGCGCCCTACTCCGGCTATCTCGTGGGCGCCGCAGCACTCGCCGCCGACGGCCGTCTGCTGACCGGCTGCAACGTCGAGAACGCCTCGTTCGGCATCACGTTGTGCGCCGAGTGCGGCGTGGTCTCCGACCTGCACGCGACGGGGGGCGGGCGGCTGGTGGCCGTGGCGTGTGTCGGGGGCACTGCCGACGAGCCGGCCAGAGTGGTGCTGCCCTGCGGTCGGTGCCGACAGCTCCTGGCCGAGAACGGTGGGGGCGACCTGCTCGTGGACGGGCCGGACGGCCCTGTCACGCTCGAGACGCTTCTTCCGCACGCGTTCTCTGCCGCAGAGATGGTCGTCGCCGCACCCGGCGGCGCGCAGGGCGCCCGATGACCGAGCCGTACGCCGCCGTCGACGTGATCCGGGCCAAGCGCGACCGGGAGCGCTTGACCGACGAGCAGATCGACTGGGTCGTGGACGCCTACACCCGGGGGGTCGTAGCGGACGAGCAGATGTCGGCGCTCGCGATGGCCATCCTGCTCAACGGCATGGACCAGGCCGAGATCGCTCGCTGGACGCGGGCCATGATCGGCACCGGCACCGTCATGGACTTCTCCACGCTGAGCCGGCCGACCGCAGACAAGCACTCCACCGGCGGCGTCGGTGACAAGATCACGTTGCCCTTGGCGCCGCTGGTCGCCGCCTGCGGCGCGGCGGTGCCCCAGCTCTCCGGACGCGGCCTCGGCCACACCGGCGGCACCCTGGACAAGCTCGAGTCGATCCCGGGCTGGCGCGCGTCGCTGTCGAGCGACCAGATGCTGGCCCAGCTCGGAGACGTTGGTGCCGTGATCTGCGCCGCCGGGGACGACCTTGCCCCCGCCGACCGCAAGCTGTACGCGCTGCGCGACGTCACCGGCACGGTCGAGTCGATCCCGCTGATCGCGTCGTCCATCATGAGCAAGAAGATCGCCGAGGGGACGTCGGCGCTCGTGCTCGACGTCAAGGTGGGCACCGGGGCGTTCATGAAAGACCTCGACACGGCGCGGCACCTGGCGCGGACGATGGTCGCCCTGGGCACCGACGCGGGCGTGCGCACCGTCGCGCTGCTCACCGACATGTCCACGCCGCTAGGTCTTACCGCCGGCAACGCTTTGGAGGTGGCCGAGAGCGTCCAGGTGCTCGCCGGTGGTGGCCCGCCCGACGTGGTCGATCTCACCGTTGCCTTGGCGAGAGAGATGCTGATCGCAGCAGGCATCACTGACATCGACCCAGTCGATCGCCTCGCCGACGGCAGCGCCATGGACGTCTGGCGTCGCATGGTGAGCGCGCAGGGCGGCGACCCGGACGCCGCGCTTCCCGTCGCCAAGGAGAGCGAGACGGTGCTTGCCGCGGCTGACGGCGTGCTCGTGGCGCTCGACGCCATGGCTGTCGGCGTAGCCGCCTGGCGGCTCGGGGCCGGTCGCAGCCGCAAAGAAGACCCGGTGAGCCCCGGCGCCGGCGTGGTGATGCACGCCAAGCCCGGGGCCCGGGTACGGGCCGGCGAGCCGTTGCTGACGTTGCACACCGACGACCCGGCTCGGTTCGTCGGGGCGCGCTCGGCCCTGGCCGGGGCGGCGGTGATCGCGCCCGAGCACTCCCGGCCGTCGCCCGTCCCGCTCGTGCTCGACCGGATCGCCGACCCCGAGGAGAACTGATGCCTCAGCTCATCGCCACGCCGACCGCTATCCCCGTGCCCGGCGGCAAGCAGATCGACGAGTACGCCGGCCGCGTCGTCAGCGGCGACAGCCGCGTCAGCGTCGCCGTGATGACCGCACCGGCCGGCTGGTCAGAGCCCGCCCAGCAGCCGGAGTTCGACGAGGTCACCGTCGTGCTCGCCGGTGAGGTCGTGGTGGAGCACGCCGCCGGGGCGCTGCACGTCGCCGCGGGCCAGGCCGTCATCACCCGGGCCGGTGAGCGCGTCCGCTTCGCCGTCGGACCGCAGGGCGCCCACTACGTCGCAGTCTGCACTCCGGCGTTCGACGTCGACCTCGCCCACCGCGACCCCGAGTAGTCGCCGACCCAGCACGACCCAGCACGACCCAGCACCACGCACCGCCGCCCGACCCGCCGCGCCCGCCCACCCACACTCGCGATCTTGGCAGCCCGGCCGTATGGGCCGGCGTACGCGGCCGCACCGCCAAGATCGGCGGCTGGCGTGGGCGGCTGGCGTGGGGCGGCTGGCGTGGGGTGGCGGCGTGGGGTGGCGGGGTGGGATGGCAGTCGCCGACCAGGCGCAGCGACTCCCGGGCGATCTCCAGCTCTTCGTTCGTGGGAACCACGAGCACCGCTACCCGGGAGTCGGCGGTCGAGATGACCGGACCCAGCCCTCGCGGGTCGGCGTTGAGCGCCGGGTCAAGGCTGATGTTGAGCCCCTCCAGGCCCTCGAGCACCTTGGCACGCATGCGGACGTCGTTCTCGCCCACCCCGGCGGTGAAGACGATCGCGTCCAGCGACCCCAGGGCCAGGGCGTAGGCGCCGATGTACTTGCGGATGCGGTAGGCGTAGGTGTCCAAGGCGTTCTGCGCGTCGGCGTCACCGTCATCGGCCATGGCCCACACCTCGCGGAGGTCGTTGGCGCCGGCGAGGCCGAGCAGCCCGCTCTGCTTGTTGAGCAGCGTGTCGATCTCGTCCACGGTCATCTCGCCCACGCGGCGCAGGTGGAACGTCACGGCTGGGTCGATGTCACCTGACCGGGTTCCCATCACCAGCCCCTCCAGGGGCGTGAGCCCCATGGACGTGTCGATGGAGCGCCCACCCTGCACCGCCGAGGCCGACGCACCGTTGCCCAGGTGCAGCACGACGATGTTGAGCTCGGCGCGGTCACGCCCCAGCAGGCGGGCGGCCTCGCGCGACACGTAGGAGTGCGACGTGCCGTGGAAGCCGTACCGGCGGATGCCCAGGCGGGACGCGACGTCGCGGTCGATGGCGTAGGTGTAGGCGTGGCGGGGGAGCGTCTGGTGGAAGGCCGTGTCGAAGACCGCGACCTGCGGGACACCGGGGAAGACCCGACGGGCGACCTCGATGCCCTCCAGGTTGGCCGGGTTGTGCAGGGGCGCGAGCGGAACCAGGTCGGCTATCGCGGCCAGCACGTCGTCGTCCACCAGCGCCGGGTCGGCGAACCTGTCACCGCCGTGCACGACTCGGTGCCCGACGGCAGCCAGTCCGGCATCGGCCAGGTTCGGGCCGTGGCTCTCGAACGCGCCGATCACCGCGCGAAGCCCGGCCTCGTGGTCGGCGAGCGGACCCTCCAGCACCGTGTCGCCGCCGGGTCCGGTGTGCCGGACGACGGCGTCGTCCGCGCCGATGCGCTCGACCAAGCCCTTGGCGCTGGCCTGGCCCGACTCGGCGTCGATCAGCTGGTACTTGATGGAGGACGACCCACAGTTGACGACGAGGACGCTGCTGCTCACGACTACTCTCCCTGCGCCTGGACGGCGGTGATGGCGACGGTGTTGACGATGTCGTCCACGAGCGCTCCCCGGGAGAGGTCGTTGACGGGCTTGTTGAGGCCCTGCAGCACCGGGCCGATGGCGAGCGCCCCTGCGCTGCGCTGCACGGCCTTGTAGGTGTTGTTTCCCGTGTTGAGGTCGGGGAAGACGAACACGGTGGCTCGTCCGGCGACGGCCGACTCGGGCAGCTTCGTGCGCGCGACGCTGGCGTCGACGGCCGCGTCGTACTGGATCGGGCCCTCGACCGACAGGTCGGGGCGGCGCTCACGCACCAGCTCGGTGGCCGTGCGCACCCGCTCGACGTCCGCGCCCGACCCTGAGCTGCCCGTGCTGTACGACAGCATCGCGACGCGTGGCTCCACCCCGAACTGGGCGGCCGTGTCGGCCGAGGAGATGGCGATGTCGGCGAGCTGCTCGGCGTTCGGGTTCGGGTTGACCGCGCAGTCGCCGTAGACCAGCACCCGGTCGGCAAGCAGCATGAAGAACACGCTGGAGACGATGGACGTGCCTGGCTTGGTCTTGATGATCTCGAACGAGGGACGGATCGTGTGGGCCGTGGTGTGCACCGAGCCGGACACCATCCCGTCGGCGAGCCCGCGGTGCACCATGAGCGTGCCGAAGTACGACACGTCGGCGACCACGTCGAGAGCGGCGTCGTAGGTGACGCCCTTGTGCTGGCGCAGATGCTGGTACTCCTCGGCGAACGACGCCCGCAGGTCGGTGGTGAAGGGGTTGATCACTGTGGCCGCGGAGACGTCGACGCCGAGGTTGGTCGCCACGGCCCTGATCTCGGCCTCGTCACCGAGCAGCGTCAGGTCGGCGATGCCACGCCGCAGCACCGTCTCGGCGGCCCGCAGCACCCGCGGCTCGCTGCCCTCGGGAAGGACGATGCGCCGGGGCTGCGAGCGGGCCTGCTCCACGAGCTCGTACTGGAACATGAGTGGCGTCACCGCGCCGACCGCCTCCATCGCCGCCTCGTCCAGCAACGCCTCGACGTCCACGGCGTCGTCGACGAGCGCGAGCGCAGTCTCGATCTTGGCCGCCGAGTCGGCGTGGATGCCGCCGCGGGCGTCGGCCAGGGCCGCCGCCGTGCCGAAGGTGTCGAGCTGGGTCGAGATGACGGGCAGCCGCGCACCGACGCCCTCGACGAGGCGCCAGACCTCGTCGCGCGGGCGCAGGCCGCCGGTCAGCACGAGGCCGGCGAGCGAGGGAAAGGCGTCGGACCGATGCGCCGAGAGCGTCGCCAGCACGATGTCTTCACGGTCACCGGGTGTGACGACGACCGACCCCTCGTGCAGGTGGTTCAGCACGTTGGGCAGGGTCATCGCGGCCACCACCACGCCCTGGGCCTCGCGCGAGAGCAGCTCGGGGTCGCCCAGCAGAAGCTCGCCGTCGATGCGCGCGGCCACCCCGCGCATGATGGGCGCGAGCAGCAGCGGTGCGTCCACCATCACGTCGACGGGCACGTCGAGGCCGGCCACCTCGGCTCGGATGGCGTCGACCGCGGACGGGTCGGCGCGGTTGACGACCACACGCATCAGCGACGCGTGGTTGGTCGCCAGCACGTCGCTGGCGAGGTCGATGGCGAAGTGCACCTCGGTGGGGCTGCGGTGGTGCGCGGTGACGACGAACAGCACCGGGGCACCGAGGTTGGCTGCCACGCGGGCGTTGAACTGCAGCTCGGCCGGCGCGCCGACGTCGGTGAAGTCGGTGCCCAGGATGAGCACGGCGCTGGCCTTGGACGCGAGCGCGCGGTAGCGGTCGATGATCGTGGCGAAGGCGTCCTCCGGCGCGCGCAGCACGTCGGCGTAGGTGACTCCGAAGTGCTCCGCGGCGGACAGGCCGATGCCGCCTCGCGAGCGGAGCAGATCGATGGCGGCGTCCGGCTCGTCGGCGGAGCGGACGACGGGCCGAAAGACGGCGATGTCGCTGGAGCGGCGCAGCGCGTGCTCGTACAGCCCGAGGGCGACGGCGGACTTGCCGCTGTAGGGCTGTGCGGCGGCGATGTAGAGGCTTCGGGTCACGCCTGCTCACGCTACTGACCGCTACGCCGGCACGCCGGGCACTAGGCCGAATCGGTGGCCGGTTCGCGGCCCCATCGCGCCAGCGCGTCCGTCGCCCGAGAGGCGGTCAGCGGCCGGCAGCCGGCGGCGACGAGAGACGCTACGAGCGCCCGCTCCTCGGCCATCAGCGCCCGACCACGGCGGATGACGGTCATCGGGGGCTTGCGCCGCTCGGCGAGGTCGCGGGCCAGGCGCCGGGCGTAGTTCTTCCACGGCGCCCGGTCCACGACGATCGCGTCGGCCAGCAGCCCCGCGTCGCGGCATCGGGCGACCACCTGCCCGACCTCCCCCCCCCCCACGACGGCCGACGGCGCGGGAGAACCGTCGTGGTGACGACGGCCCGGTGTCGGGAGATGTCGAACCGCGGCACGTCGGACGAACCCGGCCCTCGCGGCGCCGGCGTCCCCCGGGCGCGCGCCCCCCGCCCCCCCCGACCCCCGTCCCGCTGGCGGTCGGGTCTCGACCGTCCTTGTAGAACTCGTCGAGGCACAGCACCGGCAGGCCGGACGCGCGAGCGAGGTGTGACTTGCCGCTGCCGGACGGACCGGCGAGCAGCACGACCCGCCCGTGCGAGGCGGCTGGTTCGCTCACGTGCCGACGGGGTGCCACACGGTCTTGATCTCGAGCACGTCCAGCATCCGTGACAGGCCCGGGACGTCAGCGAAGTCATGGCGAGGCTCGGGTCGGCGGACGCGCTTGAGCGTGCCGGCTGCCGCCGACTCCAGCTCGTGGGCCAGGTCGGGGTCGTCCACGCCGGTGAGGTCGATGGCGTTGACGTCCATGTGCGAGGCCAGCCACGGCGCCATCTCGGCGACCGAGCCGGTCAGGATGTTCACGACGCCGGCCGGGACGTCCGAGGTGGCCAGCACCTCGGCGAGCGTGACGGCGGGCAGCGGCCTGTTCTCGCTGGCGAGGACGACCGCGCTGCAGCCGGTGGCCAGCACCGGCGCGACCACCGACACCAGGCCGAGCAGTGACGACGACTGCGGGGCCACGACGCCGACCACCCCGGTCGGCTCCGGGACGGAGAAGTTGAAGAACGGGCCGGCCACCGGGTTGGCGTTGCCGAGCACCTGGGCGAGCTTGTCGGCCCAGCCGGCGTACCAGACCCAGCGGTCGATCGCGGCGTCGACCACGGCGTCCGGCACCTTGCGCCGGGTGACGCCCTCGGCGGCCGCGACCTCGTCGACGAACTGGGCGCGCCGGCCCTCGAGCACCTCGGCGATCCGGTAGAGCACCTGGCCGCGGTTGTAGGCGGTGGCCGCCGACCAGCCGCACGAAGCCCTTGCGGGCGGCGACGACGGCGTCGCGGGCGTCCTTGCGCGAGCCCTGGGCGGCGTTGGCTGGCCCCCTCGTGTCGCCTCGTAGGTGCGGCCGGACTCCGAGCGCGGGAACGCGCCGCCGATGTAGAGCTTGTAGGTCTTGCGGACGTCGATGCGACTCACTCGCGAGGTAGGCCTCCAGGCCGTGGCGGCCGCCCTCGCGGCCGTAGCCCGACTCCTTGTAGCCGCCGAACGGCGAGGTCGGGTCGAACTTGTTGAACGTGTTGGCCCACACCACGCCGGCGCGCAGCTGCTGGGCCATCCACAGGATGCGCGAGCCCTTCTCGGTCCAGACGCCGGCGGACAGGCCGTACGGCGTGTTGTTGGCCTTCTCGACCGCCTCGGCGGGCGTGCGGAAGGTCAGCACCGACAGCACCGGGCCGAAGATCTCCTCGCGGGCGATGCGGTGGGCCTGGGAGACGCCGGTGAAGACCGTCGGCGGGAACCAGAACCCGTTCTCGGGGATCACGCACGGCGCCGTCCAGCGCTCGGCACCCTCGGCCTCGCCGATGTCGGACAGCTCGCGGATCCGGGCCAGCTGCTCGGCGGAGTTGATCGCGCCGATGTCGGTGTTCTTGTCGAGCGGGTCGCCGACGCGCAGCGTCGCCATCCGGCGCTTGAGCCGCTCCATCACCTCGTCGGCGACCGACTCCTGCACCAGCAGCCGGGAGCCGGCGCAGCAGACGTGGCCCTGGTTGAAGAAGATGCCGTTGACGATGCCCTCGACGGCCTGGTCGATCGGGGCGTCGTCGAAGACGATGTTGGCGGCCTTGCCGCCGAGCTCGAGGGTGACCTTCTTGTCGGTGCCGGCGACCGACTTGGCGATCGCCCGGCCGACCTCGGTCGAGCCGGTGAAGGCGACCTTGTCGACGTCGGGGTGCGCGACCAGCGCCTGGCCGGTCTCGCCGGCGCCGGTGACGATGTTGACGACGCCCGGCGGCAGGTCGGCCTGCTGGCAGATCTCGGCGAACAGCAGCGCGGTCAGCGGCGTGGTCTCGGCCGGCTTGAGCACGACGGTGTTGCCGGCCGGCCAGCGCCGGGGCGATCTTCCAGGCCAGCATCAGCAGCGGGAAGTTCCACGGGATGACCTGGCCGGCGACGCCGAGCGGCTGCGGGCCGGGCCCGAAGCCGGCGTACTCGAGCTTGTCGGCCCAGCCGGCGTAGTAGAAGAAGTGCGCCGCGGCGGCGGGACGTCGACGTCGCGGCTCTCGCGGATCGGCTTGCCGTTGTCGAGCGACTCCAGCACGGCGAGCTCGCGCGCACGCTCCTGCAGGAGGCGGGCGATGCGGAAGAGGTACTTGCCGCGCTCGCGTCCGGACATCCGCGACCAGGTGCGGGTATGGGCGCGACGGGCGGCCTTGACGGCGGCGGTCGACGTCCTCGGCCGAGGCCTCGCTGACCTCGGCCAGCACCTCCTCGGTGGCGGGGTTGATCGTCTTGAACGACCGTCCGCCGGTGGGCTCGACGAACTCGCCGTCGATGAACAGGCCGTACGACGCGGCGATGTCGACGATCGCGCGGGACTCGGGCGCAGGTGCGTACTCGAAAACAGCTGTCTGCTTTTCCATGCTCATCGGGTGCTCAGTCCACCGTCACGTAGTCGGGGCCGGAGTAGTGCGCCGGTGCGCAGCTTCTGCCGCTGCAGCAGCAGGTCGTTGAGCAGGCTGGAGGCGCCGAAGCGGAACCAGTCGGGGTCGAGCCAGTCGGTGCCGGCGACCTCGTTGACCATCACGAGGTACTTGATCGCGTCCTTGGTGGTGCGGATGCCGCCGGCCGGCTTCACGCCGACCATCGTGGCCGGTCTGCTCGCGGAAGTCGCGCACGGCCTCGAGCATCACCAGCGTGACGGGCAGGGTCGCCGCCGGCTGCACCTTGCCGGTGGAGGTCTTGATGAAGTCGGCGCCGGCGAGCATCGCGAGCCAGGACGCGCGGCGTACGTTGTCGTAGGTCTGCAGCTCGCCGGTCTCGAGGATCACCTTGAGGTGCGCGTCGCCGCACGCCTGCTTGACCGCGACGATCTCGTCGTGCACCTGCAGGTAGCGACCGGACAGGAACGCGCCCCGGTCGATCACCATGTCGATCTCGTCGGCGCCGGCCGCCACGGCGTCGGCGGTGTCGGCGAGCTTGACCGTCCATCGCCGCCCGGCCGGACGGGGAACGCGGTGGCGACCGCGGCGACGTTGACCCCGCTGACCCGCCGAGCGCCTCGACAGCGCGACCGGGTCGCGACCATGTCGGGGTAGACGCAGACCGCCGCCGTGGACGGGCACGACGGATCGGAGGGGTCGGGGTGCATCGCCTTCGCGGCGAGGGTGCGCACCTTGCCCGGGGTGTCCTGGCCCTCCAGCGTGGTGAGGTCGACCATCGAGATCGCCAGGTCGACAAGGCGGGCCTTGGCCTCGTTCTTGATCGAGCGGGTGGCCAGCTCGGCGGCCCGGCTCTCCGCTCCCACCTGGTCGACGCCGGGAAGCCCGTGCAAGAACCGGGTGAGGTCGGCCTCGGAGCGGGTGATGTCGTCGACCCGCAGGTCGTTCGCCGGGGTTCCTGCGATCACGGCCACGGCGGCGATCCTAGGCGGGCGAGGTCAGCAGCGCCTCGACGTCGCGGCGCAGGCGGTCCATCGACGTCGCTGCGGCCGCGCGGGCGGCGGCCAGCGCGTCGTCGGAGCCACCGGCGACCGTCGCCACCACCTCGAGGTAGCACTTCACCTTGGGCTCGGTGCCCGAGGGACGCACGATCACCCGGGCTCCACCGTCAAGGTGCAGGCGCAGGCCGTCGGTGGGGGGAAGCGGACCGTCCGGGTCGAGAAGGTCGTCGACGGCGAGCACGTCCAGGCCGCCGAGCGCGGTGGGTGGGGTGGCCCGCACTCGCGTCATGGTCGCGTCGATCACCGCCAGGTCGTCGACTCGGACGCTCACCTGGCTGGTGGTGTGCACGCCGTGCTCGCGGGCGACGGCGTCGAGCTCGTCGTGCAGCGTGCGGCCCCGCGATCGCAGGTCGGCGGCCATCTCGCACACGAGCAGCGCCGCGGTGACGCCGTCCTTGTCCAGCACGGCCTCGGGGTCGCAGCAGTACCCGAGTGCCTCCTCGTAGCCGAAGCGCAGGCCGGGGGCCTTGGTGATCCACTTGAAGCCGGTAAGGGTCTCGGCGTGCGTCTGCCCCGCCGCTGTCACCACCTTTCCGAGCAGTGTGGACGAGACGATGGAGTTGGCGAACGTGCCTGTCGCGCCGCGGTCGAGCAGGTGGCGTCCGAGCAGGACGCCGACCTCGTCCCCGGTGAGCATGCGCCAGGCGCCGTCACGCCCGGGCAGGGCGACCGCGCACCGGTCGGCGTCCGGGTCGTTGGCGATGACGAGGTCGGCGCCGCTCTCGGCGGCGAGGTCGAGGGCGGCGTCGATGGCGCCAGGCTCCTCCGGGTTAGGGAAGGCGACGGTGGGAAACGCGGGGTCGGGCTCGGCCTGGCTCGCCACGACCTGGGGCTCGGCGAACCCGGCGCGCGCGAAGGCGTCGAGAAGCAGGTCGCGGCCGACGCCGTGCAGGGGGGTGTAGACGACGGACAGTGCGCGCGGCCCGTCGGGGTCGAGCAGCGAGGCGGCCCGGTCCAGGTAGGCGTCGACGACCGAGTCGTCGAGCGTGACCCACCCGTCGTCGGCCCGTGCGACGTCGGACACGGATGCGACGGCGTCGATCTGGGCGGCGATCTCGGTGTCGGCGGGAGGCGCGAGCTGCGACCCGTCCCCGAGGTAGACCTTGTACCCGTTGTCCTGGGGCGGGTTGTGCGAGGCCGTGACCATCACGCCGGCGTCCGCGCCGAGGTAACGAAGCGCGAAGGCGAGCACGGGCGTGGGGAGCGGGCGAGGCAGCACCATCGCCTCGACCCCGGCGGCCTCCATCACCGCACACGTGTCGCGGGCGAAGACGTCGGAGTAGTGCCGGGCATCGAAGCCGACGACGAGGGCCCCACCGTCGTCTGCGCGCAACCATCGGGCGAGCCCCGCTGCGGCGCGGATCACGACGGCCCGGTTCATCCGGTTGGGTCCGGCGCCCACCTCGCCACGCAGGCCGGCGGTGCCGAACTGGAGCGTGCCGGCGAAACGGTCGGCGAGATCGGCGCGGGCCTCGGCTGCGTCGATGCCGTCGGTCGCCCGCTGAGCCAGCGCCGCCAGCTCGTGCCGCATGGCCGGGTCGGGGTCGTCGGCGATCCAGACGTTGACCTGGTCGAGCAGCTCGTCCATGGCGTCTACACCCTTTCCACGATGTCGCTGAGAAGGCGACCGAGCCGGTCGGCCGCGGCCCGTCCGGACTCGAGCACCTCGGCGTGGTCGAGCGGCTGGCCGGACATGCCCGCGGCTGCGTTCGTCACAAGCGACAGGCCGAGCACCTCCAGGCCGGCGGCCCGTGCAGCGATCGCCTCCAGCGTGGTCGACATGCCCACCAGGTCGGCGCCGAGCGTCCGGAGCATGCGGATCTCGGCCGGCGTCTCGTAGTGCGGTCCGGGCAGCTGGGCGTACACCCCCTCTGGCAGCGCCGGGTCGACGTCGCGGGCCACCGCGCGAAGGCGGGGGGAGTACAGGTCGGTGAGGTCGACGAACTCTGCTCCGCGCAGAGGCGACGTGGCCGTGAGGTTGAGGTGGTCGCTGATCAGCACCACCGTGCCCGGTGCCCAGGCCGGGTCGAGACCGCCGCAGCCGTTGGTGAGCACGACGCGGGTGCATCCGGCCGCCGCGGCAGTGCGGACGGTGTGGGCCACCGCGTCCACGCCCCTGCCCTCGTACAGGTGGGTGCGACCGAGAAAGACCAGGCACCGGTTGTTCCCTTGGCGCACGCTGCGGACGGTTGCCCCGTGCCCGGCCACGGACGGGGCGCTGAACCCCGGAAGGTCGCCCAGAGCGAGCTCGACCTGCGGCTCACCGATCAGGTCGGCGGCCTTGCCCCACCCCGACCCCAGGACGACGGCGACGTCGTGGCTCTCGACGCCCATGGCCTCGGCAAGACGGGCTGCCGCCCGCTGGGCGAGTGCGAGGGTCGGGTCGTCCGTCGTCACCCACCTGACTCTAGGTCGTCCATGGGCCTCAGCGGCACGGGCGAGCGCGCAGGTCGGCGACGTAGTCGCCGGGGGCGCCGGCCGCCTCGGCGGCATCGGCCAGCATGCCGAGGTAGCGGGCGGACGGCAGCCCGCCCTCGTAGGAGTCCACCACGTACAGCCAGGCCGGCACCGGACCGTTCATCGTCTCCACGCGCACCCGAAGCTTGCGGAAGGTGCGCAGGTCGAGGCCCTCCCACTCGTCCATCGACGACTCGTCGGCGTCGCTGACCTCGTACAGCGCGACGAAGACCGATGGTTCGGGCAGGTCGGCCTCGAGGTCGCTCGCCTGCACAACGGTCGCGATCGAGCCCTCCCAGCCCAGCTCCTCACCGGCGAACGCCAGCCGCCAGCCCGCCAACCAGCCGGTTGCCCGCAGCGGCGAGTGCGGGGCACGGCGCAGCATGGTCTCCGGATGCATGCTCGAGGCATACGCGGCGTACAGCACGACCCGGAAGATTACGTAGGTAGGTTGGCCCGCTGTGACTCGGGTAGCGATCATCGGCGGCGGCCCCGGCGGCTACGAGGCGGCCCTGGTGGCGGCTCAGCTCAGCGCTGAGGTGACCGTCGTCGACAGCGACGGCATCGGCGGCTCGGCGGTGCTCACCGACTGCGTGCCGAGCAAGACGCTCGTCGCGACGGCTGACCGGATGGTGGACGTCGCGGAGTCCGGCGAGCTCGGGGTGCGGGTGGGTCGCACGCGCGACGCGGCGTCGTCGACGTCGGTCTCCGGTGTCGGAGTCGACCTCGGCGCGGTCAACGCCCGCGTCGTCGCGCTGGCGCAGGCGCAGTCGGGCGACACGGCCCGCCGTCTCGTCCGCGACGGGGTGCGCGTCGTGGCCGGACGCGGTCGCCTGGACGGGCCGAACCGGGTCGTCGTCGACCTGCCCGGGGGCGGCACCGACGTGGTCGACGCCGACGTGGTGCTCGTCGCCACCGGCGCGCACCCGCGTGAGCTTGCCAGCGCGCTTCCCGACGGCGAGAGGATCTTGAGCTGGACCCAGGTCTACGACCTCGACGAGCTGCCCGAGCGGCTGATCGTCGTCGGCTCGGGGGTGACCGGGGCGGAGTTCGCCAGCGCTTACCACGCGCTCGGGAGCGACGTCGTGCTCGTGTCGTCGCGCGAGCGGGTGCTGCCCGGGCAGGACGCGGATGCTGCTGCCGTGCTTGAAGCGGTCTTCGAGCGGCGAGGGCTCAGCGTGCTGCCGCGGTCGAGGGCGGTAGCCGCGACTCGGACGGCGGACGGGGTGCGCGTCGAGCTCGAGGACGGGCGCGTCGTGGACGGCAGCCACTGTCTGATGGCCGTCGGGTCGATCCCCAACACAGCCGGGCTGGGCCTGGACGAAGCCGGAGTCGCCCTCGACGAGGGCGGCTACGTCACGGTCGACCGAGTGAGCCGGACGTCAGCTCGGGGTGTGTATGCGGCGGGCGACTGCACCGGCGTGCTCATGCTCGCCTCGGTCGCGGCCATGCAGGGCCGGACGGCGATGTGGCACGCCCTCGGCGACGCCGTGGCCCCGCTCGACCTGACCACCGTGTCGTCCAACGTGTTCACCTCACCGGAGATCGCAACCGTCGGGTGGACGCAAGAGATGGTCGACTCCGGCGAGGTGGCCGCGTCGGTGGTCAACCTGCCCCTGGCGACGAACGCGCGAGCGAAGATGAGCGGCATCCACGACGGCTTCGTCAAGGTGATCTGCCGTCCTGGCACAGGCATCGTGATGGGCGGGGTGGTGGTGGCACCGCAGGCCAGCGAGCTGATCCACCCGGTCGCGCTGGCCGTGGAGTGTCGGCTGACCGTCGACCAGCTGGCGCGAGCCTTCACCGTCTACCCGTCGCTCTCGGGCTCGGTCGCCGAGGCCGCACGACGCCTGCGTCGACGCACCTCATGATCCGCGCGGTCGTCCCGTCGCCGACGACGTCGAGGTGGGCCCGAGGAGGCCACCACGGCATCGTGGTGCAGCTCGGGTCACGGGAGCCTCGTCGAGGTGCGGCTCAGGTCGCGCTACCAGCCGTCGCGGTGCGGCTCAGGCTGCCCTGACTACCCACATGCCGCCTTGACGCTTGGACGGGAGAGCCGGCTAGAAGTCGAAGCCTCCGCCGAAGTCCCCGCCGCCACCGAAGTCCCCACCACCGCCGAAGTCGCCGCCACCGGCGTCACCGCCCGCGTCGCCACCGGCGTCCGAGCCACCGTCACCCTCGAAGCCGCCACCGTCCATGCCGTAGCCCATCGGGGCCCACAGCATCGATCCCAGCATCGTGCCGACCAGCATGCCGTTGAGCAGGTAGGCACCCTGCGCGCCGTACCACCCCCGGGCCCAGGGTCCGTACTCCGGCCCGGCTTCCCAGTACGGACGCTCGCCGTCGGCGGTGGGGACGGTACGGGCGTCGGGAGAGATGCCGTCGGCGATGCGCGTCGCGCAGGCCGCACACACCGGCACGTCGCGGGGAGCCCCGCCCGGGGGAGCCCACGAGGAGTCCTGGATCGAGATGCCGTGGCGTTGGTCGAAGAAGCAGGGGCCGCGCCGGTTGGGCAGCTCGCGGCCCTCTCGACGCGCTGCGAGGGTGGCGAGGGCGAACCGTCCGTCGTCCAACGCCCGCGTGACCCAGGCCAGGTCTTCTGGCGTCGCGGCGTTGTCGAGCGCGGCCTTGGCGTTCTCGTAGGCGTCCAGGGCGCGCTGCCAGTCGGCGTACGCCTCGTCGCCGAGCCCCTCGGGGATGGGCTCGCGCTGCAGCTGCTCACCGAGCTGCGTGACGTCTTCGGACGCCACCCGGCGCACGGCGTCCATGCGCGGGTCGGGCTGCCCGCCTCGGCGACCACGGCCGACCTGGGCCGGCGCGGCACCGTCGGCAAGACGGCCTTGGTTGGTCGACTTGCCCACGAACCAGAAGATCGCGCCCACAACAAGCAGGATCAGAAGCAGCTCCACGCTGCTATGTCTACCTCAGGCGGCGTGCGCAGGCCATGCGGCGTCTCGCCGGCCGGGGTCGTTCGGCTGCGTGGACACGGGGGCCTCGTCCGGCTGGCGGCTGCGGCCGAGGAACATGAGCAGCTCCCCGAAGGCCCGCTGGCGCGCCACGCCGGGCTCACGCGGGTCGATCACCAGGTCGGTGAGCACGCTCGGGGCTCCCTGCCGTGCGGCGCTGCGTACCACCTGGGTGACGGCGCTGCGATCGGTGTCCACGCCGTCGGCGGCGACGCGGAACGCAAGGTCGTCGAGGGTGCCGATGGACTGGGGCGAGAACTGGCGCATACCAAGACGGTACGCCCGGATTGTCATAAGCACAAACGATGATCTCTTATGGTGATGGACGGCTATGCTTATGACTATGGGCAGCCTTCGCAATGCCGACGTCCGTCAGCTGCGGGCACTGCAGGCGGTGGCGCGCGAAGGGTCGTTCGGTCGCGCCGCCGCCGTCCTCGGGTTCTCCCAGGCTGCGGTGAGCCAGCAGATCGCGGCCCTGGAGAAGGTCGTCGGGGCGAAGCTGTTCGACCGGCCGGGCGGGCCGCGCGCTGCGGTGCTGACGCCGGCTGGTCGCCTGCTGGTCGAGCACGCCGACGCCGTGCTGGCGCGCCTCGACGTGGCCGACCGCCAGCTCGCCGACCTCGCGGCCGGGGTGGGCGGACGGCTGCACGTCGGCACGTTCCAGAGCGCGTCGGTGGCCCTGCTGCCGCCGGTCATCGCCGATCTTCGACGTGAGGCGCCGGCGCTGGACATCACCCTGCACGAGCAGGACGTGAACGCCGACCTGCTCAGCGGTCTGCTCGGCGACGAGCTCGACGTCGCCTTCGTCCTCGGGCCGGTGGACGACCCGCACCTGGACGGGACGCATCTGTGCTTCGACCCCTTCGTGGTCGTCACGCCCGCCGAGGAGTGCTCGGTGCCCACGCGGCGCGCACGAAACCGGGCCGGGGCCGCGCCGCAGCCGGCGGCGCCGGTCATGCCGATGTCGAGCCTCGACGGGTACCCGGTGATCGCCGGCAACGCCGACGACTCGTGCCAGGTGCTCATCGACGACGGGCTCAAGGCGCGCGGCGTGTCCCCTCGCTATGTCTTCCGGTCCAACGACAACGCCGCCATCCAGGCCATGGTCACCGCTCGGATGGGAGCCGCGGTGATGCCCCTTCTTGCCGTCGACCAGGACGACCCGACGATCCACATACACCCGCTCGACCCGCCCCTGGCGCCGCGCGAGATCTGCGTGGCGCTGCGCGCGGACCGCACGCACGCCCCAGCCGCTCGGCGCCTGGTCGAGCTCGCGGTGCGCCACACCCCGGACGTGGCGTCCGTCCCGATGACGACGCACTCAGCCCGCGCCTAGAGCGACCGGTCGGCTGGTCGATACGTTGGGCGGCATGGACGCGCGCTCGCCACGGCCCCGGCTCGATCTCGTGGTGCTCGACTGCCCCGACGCGTCGGCGCTCGGCCGGTTCTACGCCGAGGTGCTGGGGTGGCAGGTCGAGGACGGCTCGAGCGCCGACTGGACGACGCTCGTGCCCCCTGGCGGCGGTCTCACCCCGGACAACCCGGACGGCCGCGCAACCCTCGCCTTCCAGCGGATCGACGACTGGGTCGCGCCCACCTGGCCCGGCGGCAGCCACCCGCAGCAGGTGCACCTGGACTTCTCCGTGGCAGACATCGACGCTGTCGAGCCTGCCGTGCTGGCAGCCGGGGCGCGCGTCCACGAGCACCAGCCGTCGTCCGACGGCTCGTTCCGGGTGTACCTCGACCCTGCCGGGCACCCGTTCTGCCTGGTAGCGGGGTAGCGCTACTCCACGATGTCGCAGATCACCGCGCCGCTGGACACGGTGGAGCCCACCTCGGACGTGAGGTTGGTGATCGTGCCGGCCTTGTGAGCGTTGAGGGGCTGCTCCATCTTCATGGCCTCCAGGACGACGACGAGGTCGCCGGCCGCCACGATGTCACCCTCGCTGACCGCCATCTTCACGATGGTGCCCTGCATCGGCGAGGCCAGGGAGTCGCCGGACGCGCCGGCCGCAGCACCGCCACCGCGCTTGCCGACGCGGCGGGCCTGCGGACGCCCGGCGGTTCCCGCTGCCCCCGGCGCCGCGCTGACGGCGAGCGACCCGGGCAGCGTGACCTGCAGGCGCTTGCCGTCCACCTCGACGGTGACGCTCTGTCGCTGGGCCGCCTCCTCGGCCTCGGCACCAGCGGCGACGAACGGCTCGATGGTGTTGTCGAACTCGGTCTCGATCCAGCGGGTGTGCACCGAGAATGGTGTGTCGGGGTCGTCCGGCGCGAACGCCGGGTCGGCCACCACCACCCGGTGGAACGTGAGGGCCGTTGCCATGCCGTCGATCTCGAACTCGGCCAGGGCGCGGCGAGAGCGCTGAAGGGCCTGCTGGCGGTTCGCCCCGGTGACGATGAGCTTGGCGAGCAGTGAGTCGAAGTTCTGGCCGATCACGCTGCCCGCCTCGACGCCGGCGTCCACGCGCACGCCGGGACCGGACGGAGGGTCGAACACGGTGACCGGGCCGGGCATGGGCAAGAAGCCGCGGCCCGGGTCTTCGCCGTTGATGCGGAACTCGATCGAGTGACCACGGATCGTCGGGTCGTCGTAGCCGAGCTCTTGGCCCTCGGCGATGCGGAACATCTCGCGCACCAGGTCGACCCCGGCGACCTCTTCGCTCACCGGGTGCTCGACCTGAAGCCGGGTGTTGACCTCGAGGAACGAGATGGTGCCGTCCTGGCCCACCAAGAACTCGACGGTGCCCGCGCCGTAGTAGCCGGCCTCGCGCAGGATCGCCTTGCTGGCTGCGTAGATGTCGGCGTTCTGCTTGTCGCTCAGGAACGGCGCAGGCGCCTCTTCGACCAGCTTCTGGTGGCGACGCTGCAGCGAGCAGTCACGTGTGGACACCACGACGACGTTGCCGTGCTGATCGGCCAGGCACTGGGTCTCGACGTGGCGGGGCCGGTCGAGGTAACGCTCGACGAAGCACTCGCCGCGTCCGAAGGCAGCGACGGCCTCGCGCACCGCCGAGTCGAACATCTCGGCGACCTCGCCCATCTCACGGGCCACCTTGAGCCCGCGCCCGCCACCGCCGAACGCGGCCTTGATGGCGATCGGCAGGCCGTGCTGCTCGGCGAAGGCAACCACCTCGTCCGCGCCGGCGACCGGGTCGGGGGTGCCGGCCACCAGCGGCGCGCCGGCGCGCTCGGCGATGTGCCGGGCGCTCACCTTGTCGCCGAGGGACTCGATGGCCGACGGTGGTGGGCCGACCCAGATCAGCCCGGCGTCGATGACGGCCTGGGCGAAGTGGGCGTTCTCGGACAAGAAGCCGTAGCCAGGGTGCACGGCGTCGGCGCCGGAGCGCCGGGCCACGTCGAGCAGCTTCTCGATGTCGAGGTAGGTCTGCGCGCTCGTCTCCCCGTCCAGGGAGTACGCCTCGTCGGCGACGCGGACGTGCTGGGCGTCGCGGTCGGAGTCGGCGTAGACGGCGACCGAGGCGATGCCGGCGTCCTTGCACGCACGGGCGACGCGAACAGCGATCTCGGCACGGTTGGCGATGAGGACCTTGGTGATCGTCGGCACGGCTCCAAAGTCTAGATGCACGGCGTCGGCGGCGGGCAGGGTCGTCCGTCACAACCACGACCCCCTACCGTGAGGCCCATGAGCCATGAGCTTTCTGCCGATCACGAGGCGTTCAGGAAGGTCGTGCGCGACTTCGCCGAGCAGGAGGTCGCCCCGCACGTGGCCGAGTGGGACCGCAAGCACCACTTCCCGCTCGAGACCGTCGCCGCGATGGGCGAGATGGGACTGTTCGGCATCACCGCCCCGCCGGAGTACGGGGGCGCCGGCGGCGACTTCACCAGTCTCTGCATCGCCATCGAAGAGCTGGGACGCGTCGACCAGTCGGTGGGCATCACCCTGTCGGCGGGTGTGGGCCTCGGCATCACCCCCATCGCCATGTTCGGCACCGACGAGCAGAAGCAGCGCTACCTGCCTGACCTGGTCGCCGGCCGGGCACTGGCGGCGTTCGGTCTCACCGAGCCAGAGGCGGGCTCGGACGCGGGCGGCACGACGACCCTCGCCCGGCTCGACGGCGACGAGTGGGTGATCACGGGCGCCAAGGCCTTCATCACGAACTCCGGCACCGACATCACCTCGGTGGTCACCGTCACGACACGAACCGGCACCCGCGAGGACGGCAAGCCCGAGATCTCGGCCATCCTCGTGCCCGCCGGGACGCCGGGGTTCATCGTCGAGCCGGCCTACGACAAGCTGGGCTGGCACGCCTCCGACACCCACGGCCTGACCTTCGACGGGGCCCGCGTGCCGGCGGCCAACCTGCTGGGGGAGCGCGGCAGCGGCTTCCGCCAGTTCTTGGCCACGCTCGACGACGGACGCATCGCCATCGCCGCTCTCGCCCTCGGCCTGGCCCGGGCGTGCCTGGAGCAGTCGGTCGCCTACGCCGGCGATCGGATGGCCTTCGGCCGTCCGATCGGGTCGAACCAGGGGGTGGCCTTTCCGCTGGCCGACCTCGACGTCGCGGTCGAGAACTCGACCCTGCTCGTCTACAAGGCGGCGGCGCTCAAGGACGCCGGCGCTGACCCGGCGACGGTGGCCCGTGCCGCCGCGCGCGCCAAGCTGTACGCGACCGAGGCGGCGGTGAGCGCCACGCGGGTCGCCACGCAGGTGTTCGGTGGCTACGGCTTCATCGAGGAGTACCCCGTCGCCCGGTTCTACCGCGACGCGAAGATCCTCGAGGTGGGCGAGGGCACCAGCGAGGTGCAGCGTCTCGTGCTGGCTCGGGCCTTGGGGCTTCCGGTCGGCTGATGTCCCACGACCACTGGTCCGAGGTCGCCGCGGCCCGCGAGCGCACCCTGGCACCGTCCGAGGCGGGCGCGACCAAGCTGGCGTCGCAGAACAAGCTGCACGTACGGGAGCGGCTCGACCTGCTGCTCGACGCCGGCACGTTCATCGAGGACGGTCAGCTGGCCAATGCGCTGGCCGACGGGCTGCCGGCCGACGGCGTCGTTACCGGCCGGGGGCTGGTGGACGGTCGACCGGTCGTCGTCGTCGCCAACGACCCGACGGTCAAGGCCGGCTCGTGGGGCGCGCGCACGGTCGAGAAGATCGTGCGGGCGACCGAGATCGCGCTGAACGAGGAGCTGCCGATCTTCTGGCTGGTCGACTCCGCCGGGGCGCGGATCACCGACCAGGTGCAGCTCTTCCCGGGACGCCGCGGGGCCGGTCGCATCTTTCGCAACCAGGTGCTGCTCTCGGGCAAGGTGCCGCAGATCTGCTGCCTGTTCGGGCCGAGCGCGGCCGGCGGGGCCTACATCCCGGCGTTCTGCGACATCGTGATCATGGTGGAGGGCAACGCCTCGATGTACCTCGGGTCGCCTCGTATGGCGGAGATGGTGGTCGGTGAGCAGGTGACGCTGGACGAGATGGGCGGGGCTCGGATGCACGCCAGCGTCTCCGGCTGCGGCGACAACCTGGCCGTCGACGACGCCGACGCGATCGAGCAGGCCCAGGCGTTCTTCTCCTACCTCCCGTCGACATGGCGGACGGCGCCGCCGGTGTACGCGGCCGGAACACCCGAGCGGGAGTTCGCCCGCGACCTCGTCCCCGACGACGAGGCGATCGGCTACGACGTGCACGCCGTGGTGGACGCCCTCGTCGACGAAGGCTCGTTCTTCGAGGTCAAGCCGTTGTTCGCGCCCGAGATGGTGGTCGGGTTCGGCCTGCTGGACGGGGCTCCGATCGGGGTGCTGGCCAACAACCCCGGCGTCAAGGGCGGTGTGCTGTTTGCCGACACCGCCGACAAGGCTGCCCGGTTCATCTGGCTGTGCGACGCGTTCAACGTGCCCCTGCTCTACCTGATGGACGTGCCCGGCTTCATGATCGGCTCGGCCGTGGAGCGCGCCGGCATCATCCGGCACGGGGCGAAGATGATCACCGCTGTCGCCGAGGCGACCGTTCCGACGGTGTCGGTGGTGCTGCGCAAGGCCTACGGCGCCGGGCTCTACGCCATGGCCGGTCCCGGGTTCGCCCCCGACGCCTGCCTAGCCCTGCCGAGCGCGAAGGTTGCCGTGATGGGGCCGGAGGCAGCCGTCAACGCCGTGTACGCGAACAAGATTGCTGCGATCGACGACCCCGGCGCGCGCGAGACGTACGTCGCCGCGCTGCGCGAGGAGTACGAAGAAGACATCGACATCCTTCGGTTGGCCGCTGATCTGGTGATCGACGCGATCATCGAGCCGGACGAGATGCGTGCCGAGCTGATCGCCCGGTTCGCCGCAGCGTCGGGCAAGGACCGCTCGCGCCCGGCCAAGCGCCACGGCGTCCCGCCGGTCTGACCCCCTCCCGTCTCTCCCCGGCTCGTGTCCGGCGCACAACATCGAGTCGAGGACGACCACGTCCCCATCAGACCCTACCGTCCACACCAAACCGAGCCGTCCGCCGCCTCGCCAGCCGAGACCCGGAGCAGCCTGCATCGTGTCATCGCGACGTCCACGTCGCTCCCCCATCCTGCCGACCCTCCTCACCACCCACCACACCACACTGCCGCGCTCATCGCCACCGACGGCCCGCTGCTGGTCACCGAGCCGGTGCTCATGGAGGTGCCCGCCACGACGTCCGAACACCCCAGCTGAGCATGGGTGCTCGACGCGGTCACCGACTTCAAGACCGCACGCATCTACCGCCGCTGTCGGCAGCAGGTGTCACCATCACCAATCCATGTCGCCCACCGTCCGGAGCCCACTGCTCTCGTACGTCGACTGGGCGAGTCGCTCGGTGATCGCGTGGGTCGCCGGACGGGGACGGGCGGTGGCAAGGACGGCGACGGGTCGGCTCACGAGCGCCAGAGGGACGGCCAGGCGACGTCCATGCCGGCCAGCAGGCGGCGCAGCAGCGGCAGCGACAGACCCACGACGGTGTGCGGGTCGCCGACCACCCGCTCGACGAATCCTCCGCCGAGCCCGTCGATCGTGAACGCCCCAGCAACGTGCAGCGGCTCCCCGGTCGCGACGTACGCCGCGACCTCGTCGTCGGACACCTCGGCGAACGTCACCTGTGCCGATGCCAGGCCTGAGCCAGCCCGGTCGCTGCCCAGGTCGACCAGGTGGTGCCCGGTGTGCAGGACGCCGGTGCGTCCGCGCATCGCCTGCCAGCGCGCGACGGCGTCGGCGGCGTCGCGCGGCTTGCCGTGAGGCCATTCCGTCCAGCTCGAACACCGAGTCGCACCCGAGAACCAGCTCGCGTCCGATGTGCAGGCGGTCCTCACCCAGCCGCGCGGCAACGGCCTCGGCCTTGAGCTGCGCCAGCGCAGCGGCGGTCGCGGCGGGCGAGCCGGCATCGACGCCGTCCTCGTCCACACCGCTCACGACGACCTCGGGCTCGATGCCCGCGGCGCGCAGGGTCGCCAGCCGTGCGGGGGAGGCAGAGGCCAGAACCAGGCGAACCGACAACGGCGTCAGCGCTTGAACATCAGGTGGTACGGAAACGCCTGCGTCTCGTCGATCGTCGCGACCCGGCCAGGGTGGATGTAGGCCAGCAACGGCGCTGCCGCCAGCGCGTCGTGCTCGTCCTTGTTGATGCGCCGCACGAGCTTGGCCGACGCGTGCACCGCGACCACCTTGCCGAGCAGCAGCACGTTGTGGCCCAGCCCCTCGACGGTGTCGTGCAGCTCGCACTCCAGGTGCAGCCGGCATCCCGCGATCAGGTGCCCGTCCACGGCGGATGCCGGGATGAAGTGCAGCATGTCGAGCGTCGGCTTCGACCCGTCGGTCTCGCGCGGCGCGGCAGCCAGGCTCGCCTCGAGCAGCATGGTCGGCGAGGGGTAGCCGACCGTGAACACCCCGGTTCGCAGCGCGTTGCGGTACGTCCCGTGGTCGGGGTGGCACACGAAGCCGAACCAGTTCTCCCAGCTCACGGGCATCGCCAGGTGCTTCGGGGCGACATCGGGGGAGCCGTCCGGCTCTGTCGTGGCCACCAGCACGAGCGGGGCGACGATGGGGAACCGCTCCCAGATGGGTCTGTCCAGCGGGATCTCGACGTATCCCTCGGGCTGACTGGTGGTCTGGCTGGCGCTCATGAGCCCTCCCGGCGTCGGCTTGAGACTTCTGTCACAACTCCGACTCGAGTGAGGCTATCGGACCAAGGGCGGTGTGCGGGGGTAGAAAGTCCGGGCCGAAGGTCCTTATCCGGACGTCCACCCACTCGCCTGCCACGCGCCCGGGCCGACGTGCACCGGCGCCCGGTGCCCACGCCAGTAGGCCGACCAGCCGCCGACGTCGCCCGTCTGCGCAGGTGCCTGCCCGCCGCCGAGGGTGGACGCCGCCGCTGCGGCGGCGGTCAGGGCCGTCACGACAGCAGCGATCTCGACGTCACTGGGGTTGCCACGAATCCGCCACGTGGAGCCTGATGCGTCAGCGGCGCTCACAGCGGGATGTTCCCGTGCTTCTTCGGCGGCATGCTCTGCCGCTTCGTCCGCAGCGCACGAAGCGCCTGGGTCACGGCGACCCTGGTGCGAGACGGCTCGATCACCGCGTCCACGTAGCCGCGGTCGGCGGCGACGTAGGGGTTGGCGAGGGTGTCTTCGTAGTTCTTGATCAGCTCGGCCCGCGCCGCCTCGGCGTCGTCGGCCTCGGCGAGCTTGCTGCGGTGCAAGATGTTCACCGCGCCCTGCGCACCCATGACGGCGACCTGGCCGGTGGGCCACGACACGTTGATGTCGGCCCCGAGGTGCTTGCTGCCCATGACGACGTAGGCGCCGCCGTAGGCCTTGCGGGTGATCACTGTCACCTTCGGAACCGTGGCCTCGGCGTAGGCGTAGATCAGCTTCGCGCCGCGGCGGATGATGCCGTCGTGCTCCTGGCCGGTGCCGGGCAAGAAGCCCGGCACGTCCACGAACGTGATCACCGGAACGTTGAACGCGTCGCAGGTGCGCACGAACCGGGCCGCCTTCTCCGAGGCCCCGATGTCGAGCGTGCCGGCGAACTGCATGGGCTGGTTGGCGACGATGCCGACGGCGTGGCCCTCCACGCGTCCGAAGCCGGTGAGCATGTTCTGCGCGTACAGGGGCTGGACCTCGAGAAACTCACCGTCGTCGAGCACCGCGCTGATGACGGTCAGCATGTCGTAGGGCTGGTTCGCCGAGTCGGGGATCAGGGTGTCGAGCGCAAGGTCGGTGTCGGTCGCCGCCATGGGCAGCGGGTCGAGCGCCTCGAGCACCGGTGCCTTCTCATGGTTGTTCGACGGCAGGTACGACAGCAGGTCGCGCACGTAGTCGAGAGCGTCCTTCTCGTCCGAGCCCAGGTAGTGGGCGTTGCCCGACACTGCGTTGTGCGTGCGCGCCCCGCCGAGCTCTTCGAAGCCGATGTCTTCGCCGGTGACCGTCTTGATCACCTCGGGGCCGGTAATGAACATGTGGCTGGTCTGGTCGACCATCACCGTGAAGTCGGTGATCGCGGGGCTGTACACCGCACCCCCGGCGCACGGGCCCATGATCAGGGAGACCTGCGGCACCACGCCAGAGGCGAGCACGTTGCGGTAGAAGATCTCGCCGTACAGGCCGAGGGAGACCACGCCCTCCTGGATGCGCGCGCCCCCGGAGTCGTTGATGCCGATCACCGGGCAGCCGATCTTGAGGGCGGTGTCCATGACCTTCACGATCTTCTCGCCGAACACCTCACCGAGGCTGCCGCCGAACACCGTGAAGTCTTGGGCGAAGAGCGCCACCTGCCGACCGTCGATGGTGGCCAGGCCGGTGACGACGCCGTCGCCGTAGGGTCGCGTCTCGTCCAGCCCGAAGGCGGTGGACCGGTGCCGGGCCAGCTCGTCGAACTCGACGAACGACCCCTCGTCGACCAGGGCAGCGATGCGTTCGCGGGCCGTCATCTTGCCGCGGGCATGCTGCTTCTCGACGGCCTTGGCCGATCCGGCGTGGATGGCCTCGTCGGTTCGTGCCGTGAGGTCGGTCAGCTTCGCTGCGGTGGTGCTCACGTCCCGGACGGGGACGTCAGCGGCGGGGTCGCCAGACATCGGGTCCTCCTGAGCCAGGTTCGGCGGGTGTCGGGTGCGAGCCACCCGGCTTGCCACAGCCTAGTAAGGCCTCCGACGGTGTCGACTGAGCAGGCCCGAGAAGCCCTCCCGCACTAGCCTTTCCGATCGTGCCCAGCCCTGCGCAGCCGCCGCTCGCCCGGTCGTCGGCGCGCCTGGACGTGCCCGACGAGCTGCGCGCTGACGTCCGCATGCTCGGTGAGGTACTGGGCGACGTTCTGGTCGAGTTCGGTGGAACGAGCCTGCTCGACGACGTCACGACGCTGCGTCGACTCGTGATCGCCGCCCATGACGTCGATGAGGACGGGGCGTATGGGGATGCCGGGACAGCCCGGTTCGGTGAGCCCGGTGCGGGGGAGCAGGCCGCCGCCGGGGCGCAGGCACTGATCGACTCCTGGCCGCTGCAGCGCGCAGAAGAGGTGGCGCGGGCGTTCGCGGTGTTCTTCCACCTGGTCAACCTGGCCGAGGAGTACCACCGCAAGCGCATGATGAGCCGGGCCGGGTCGGCACAGCAGCCGGCCCCGGACGGGGTGGGCAGCGCGGTATCGGTGATCGAGGCCGCACACGGGGCCGCCTACGCACAGGCGATGCTCGCCGGGCTTGAGATACGCCCGGTGCTCACCGCGCACCCGACCGAGGCTCGCCGCCGGTCCACCGTCCGGGCGATCCGGCGCATCTCGGCTCTGCTGGAGCAGCAGGATGACCCCCGCACGTCCGCCGCGGAGCGCTCCGAGGTGCGTCGCCGGCTGCTGGAGGAGGTCGACAGCCTGTGGCGGGCCGGACTGGTGCGCGACGAGCGCCCCGGCCCGCTCGACGAGGTGCGCACGGCGATGGCCGTGTTCGACGAGGTGCTGTTCACGATCGCGCCCCACACCTACCGCCGGGTCGAGACCGCGCTGAGCCCCGACCAGACCGGCGCCGTCCCGCCACGGGTACCGGCGTTCCTTCGCTGGGGTTCGTGGATCGGCGGGGACCGTGACGGCAACCCCAACGTCACCGCGTCGATCACCCGGCAGGCGATGGCCATCCAGTCCGACCACGTGCTGCGCGCACTCGAGGACGCCACCTCCCGCATCGCCTGGGCGATGACGGCGGGCGCGTCCAGCACCCCGCCGAGCCCTGGCGTGCGCCGACTGATCGCCGAGGCGCGGGCGATGGCCCCGGAGGTGATGGAGCCGCTCGCTGCGCGCGCCACCAGCGAACCGCACCGGCTGGCCCTGCTGGTGTGTGCGGAGCGCATCAGGGCCACCCGCGAGCGCAACGCCGACACCGCCTACCCGTCCGCCGCCGACCTGCGCGCCGACCTCGTCACCGTGCAGCGCTCGCTGGCCGCCGCGGGAGCTGCGCGGCTGGCGTACGGCGAGCTGGCACACCTGGTCTGGCAGGTCGAGACGTTCGGCTTTCACTTGGCCGAGCTCGAGGTGCGCCAGCACAGCCAGGTGCACGCACGGGCCCTCGCTGAGGTGCGCGCCGGTGGCGAGCTCTCGCCGGAGACTGAGGAGGTGCTGGCGACCATCCGGGTGATGGCCCAGATCCAGTCGCGGTTCGGCCCAGACGCCGCGCGGCGGTACGTGGTGTCGTTCACGCGCAGCGCCGACGACATTGCAGCGGTCTACGAGCTCGCCCAGGCAGCCGGCACGGAACAGATGGTGCTGGACGTGATCCCGCTCTTCGAGACCGGCGACGACCTTGCCCGCAGCGTGGACGTGGTCGACGAGATGGTGGGGCTGGCGCCGGTGCGCCACCGGCTGTCGGCCACCGGCCGTCGCCTCGAGGTGATGGTCGGCTACTCCGACTCCGCCAAAGACATCGGCCCCGTGTCGGCGACCCTCGCCCTCTACGACGCCCAGGACGGCCTGGCGCGCTGGGCGCAGCGCCATGCCATCGCACTGACCCTCTTCCACGGCCGGGGCGGTGCCCTCGGCCGCGGTGGCGGCCCGGTCAACCGGGCGGTGCTGGCGCAGCCACCGGGCTCGGTGTCGGGCCGGTTCAAGGTGACCGAGCAGGGCGAAGTGATCTTCGCCCGCTACGGCGACCCCATGCTGGCCATGCGACACGTCGAGCAGGTGGCTTCGGCGGCGCTGCTGGCCTCTACCCCCACCGTCGAGGAGCGCGCCAGCAACGCTGCGCGGACCTTCGAGCACCTCGCCGACCGGCTGTTCACCTGCGCCCGCGACGCCTACTGGGCGTTGGTTCGGCGCGAGGGCTTCGCCGACTGGTTCGTCAAGGCCACCGCGTTGGACGAGATCGGCCGGTTGCCGCTGGGCTCACGTCCGGCCCGGCGCGGTCTGTCGCTGGACTCGTTGGCCGACCTGCGGGCGATTCCGTGGGTGTTCTCATGGGCGCAGAGCAGGGCGAACGTCCCCGGCTGGTACGGGCTCGGCTCGGCGGTGGAGCAGGTGGACGACCTCGACCTGCTGCAGGCCGCGTACGCCCAGTGGCCGCTGTTCACAGTGATGATCGACAACGCCGAGATGTCGTTGGCCAAGACCGACCGGCGCATCCTCACCCGCTATCTCTCCTCCGGCGACCGGCCCGACATCGTCGAGGCGATCCTCGACGAGCAGCGCCGCAGCGTGGCGGCTGTGCTGGCCGTGACGGGCCAGTCACGCCTGCTGGAGAGCCACACGGTGCTGGGACGCGCGGTGCAGATGCGCAACCCCTACGTGGACGCGCTGTCGTACCTTCAGATGCGGGCACTGTCCGAGCTGCGGGCGGTACGCGCGGACGAGGGTGCCGACCAAGCCCACGCCGAGGCCCTCAACCGGCTCGTGCGCCTGACGGTGAACGGCGTGGCGGCCGGCCTTCAGAACACCGGCTGAGAGCCGGCCGGTGTCCGACGACGTCCCCCTGACCTGGGTCGACCAGGTTGCCTCGACCCAGGTGACGCTCGTGGCCAGGGCGCGGGAGGGGGCGCCCGTGCAGGCGCTGGCGACCACGCACCAGACGGCCGGGCACGGTCGTCGCGGCCGTGCGTGGGTCTGCCCGCCCGGCGGCGGGCTCGCTCTGTCGGTGCTGCTGCGCCCGCGGCGCGCCGACGGTTGGACCTGGCTGCCGCTGCTCACCGGGGTCGCCGTGGTGAGAGCGGTCGAGCGGGTGCGGGCCCGCTCGGGCCCGCCGCAAGCCCCGCCGCTGGCCCCGCCGTCGGCCCAGGCGCTGCGGCTCAAGTGGCCCAACGACGTGCTCGACCCCGACGACGCCAAGCTGGCGGGCCTGCTCGCCGAACGGGTCGACCAGCCGTCCGCCCCGGTGGCATGCGTGCTCGGGATCGGGGTGAACCTGCGTACCGCCGACGCCCCCGAGGGGGCCGTGGGGCTGGACGCGCTCGGCGTCCGGTGCGCGGCAGACGACATGGCGCGGGCTCTGCTCGATGAGATCCTCTCCTGGGTCTCGCTCTGGGAGCACGACGACGCGGCCGTGACGGGGGCCTACCGAGACGCGTGCTCGACGCTCGGGCAGGTGGTGAGGGTGAGTCTGCCGGACGGGACGCAGGTGAGCGGGCCGGCCGTGGGCGTCGACGCCCATGGGCGCCTTGTCGTCCAGCAGGGCGTGGACGAGGTAGCCCTCTCGGCCGGCGACGTCGTCCACCTGCGGCCCGCTGAGCGCTGACATCAGGGGGATCGCGGCACGCCAGCGACCCGCTCGCGCCGATGCGGGCGCACCGGCATGCCAGTATGCGCGCCATGGGATACCCCGAAGACGCCCTGGGAAGCGGCGAGGCCGTGCTGGTGCACACCCGTACCCACTGGAAGGCCCTGATCGGGTCGATCCTGTGGCTCGCGCTAGGCGTCGTCGCCGTTGTGCTGCTGCTGGTGCTGCTGCCCAGCGGAAACGTCGAGGATGTCGTGCGATGGGTGGGTCTGGTCGGCATCGGGCTCGCTGTGCTCTGGTTCGCGCTCTCGCCCCTGATCAGGTGGCTCAGCTCGAGCTACACCATCACGACGCAGCGCATCATGGAGCGCAACGGGATCCTGCGACAGACGGGGCGCAACATCCCGCTCAAGCGGGTGAGCGGTGTCTCGTTCGAGAAGGACGTGATCGACCGGATGCTGGGATGCGGCACCTTGCTGATCGAGTCGTCTGCCGAGACGTCGAACGTCGTGTTCAAGGACGTCCCGGACGTCGAGAACGTCCAGCGAGTTCTCACCGACTTGATCACCGACGTCCCCGACGACGCCTGACATCGGGCCTCAGCCGGTGACGGCGACGGCCTGCGGCTGCGGCGCCTTGAACACCCAGCGTCGGTAGGACCAGAAGCGGAAGGCCGTGCCCAGCGCGAGGCCGACCACGTTGGCCGCGATGTTGTCGGCCAGGGGGCTGGTGAAGCCGAGCACGTAGTGGCTGATCGCAAGGGTCACGACCGCGATGGCCATGGCGATGCCGTTGAGGACGAAGAACAGCGCGTACTCGCGCACGACGCCCGTGCGCTCGCGGTGGCGCCACGTCCAGGCCCGGTTGCCCGTGTAGGTGACGATGGTGGCGACGATCACCGAGATGATCTTGGCGGTGAGGGGCTTGTCCACGAGGACGCCCTCGCCGTCGCCGAAGCCCAGGTTGAAGCGCAGTAGGTTGAAGACCGTCACGTCGACCACGAAGCCCACGCCGCCGACGGTCAAGAAGCGTGCGATCTCCCCGGCAGCCGCCCGGAGTCGCGACAGGGTCGCGTCCGGTATCAGCACCGGCGCAGTGTATCCGCGATCTAAGGTGTCGCCGTGGCCGACATCGTGACGACTGTCCCCTCGTTCCGTCCGGTCGTGGGAGTCGTGGGGGCCGGTCAGCTGGCCCGCATGATGGCGTCGCCGGCCATCGAGCTCGACATCGACCTTCGCCTGCTGGCAGCGCGTGGCACCGACAGCGCCGCGCAGGTGATCCCCGCGACGATGGTCGGCGACGAGCGCGGCCTGGCTGACCTGGAGCGCTTCGCCTCCGGGCTGGACGTGCTGACCTTCGACCACGAGCACGTCCCGACGGCCCACCTGCACACCCTGGAATCTGCGGGCGTGCGAGTGCGGCCCGGGTCGCACGCCCTGCCCTACGCCACCGACAAGGCCGTCATGCGCCGCGGCCTGCGCGACGCGGGCTTCGGTGTGCCCCGCTTCGAGGTGATCGAGGCGCCAGGCGAGCTGCCCGGGGCGGTCGAGCAGGTGGGCGGCTGGCCGGTCGTGCTCAAGACCGCCCGCGGCGGCTACGACGGCCGTGGGGTCTGGGTCGTGGAGTCGGTCGAGCAGGCCGCCGACGCGTTTGCCGCCCGGGTGCCCGTCGTCGTCGAGGAGCGCGTGCCCTTCGTGCGCGAGCTCGCGGCTCTCGTCGCCCGCGCACCGTCCGGGCAGGCGGTGTCGTACCCGGTCGTCGAGTCGGTACAGCGCGACGGCATCTGTGTGGAGGTGCTGGCTCCCGCACCCGGGTTGAGCGAGCAGACCTCGATCGCTGCGCAACGCCTCGCTCTGGACGTGGCCGCGACTGTCGACGTCGTCGGCGTGCTCGCCGTGGAGCTGTTCGAGCTGGAGGACGGCTCGGTACTCGTCAACGAGCTGGCGATGCGCCCTCACAACACGGGGCACTGGACGATCGACGGGGCGCGCACGTCGCAGTTCGAGAACCACCTGCGTGCGGTGCTCGACCTGCCGCTCGGCCAACCGACAGCGCTGGCCCCGGCGGCGGCGATGGTGAACGTCCTCGGTGGCGACGAGCCCGACGTACACCGTGCACTACGACACGTCTTCGCACACGATCCCGCCGTTCGGGTGCATCTGTATGGCAAAGAGATGCGCCCGGGACGCAAGATCGGTCACGTCACCGTCGTCGGTGACAACATGGAGAACGTACGGGCGCGTGCCCGGCACGCCGCGGAGCACATCAGCCGGGTGGCCGAGCGGTGAGCGCGACCGATGAGGCCGCCACGCCGCCCGTCGTGGGCGTCGTCATGGGCTCGGACAGCGACTGGCCGACGATGCAGCCCGCCGCGGACGTCCTCGCGGAGTTCGGCGTCGCGCACGAAGTCGACGTCGTGTCGGCGCACCGGATGCCCCAGGAGATGCTCGCCTACGGGGAGTCTGCGGCGCAGCGCGGTCTGCGCGTGGTGATCGCCGGTGCCGGCGGGGCTGCTCACCTGCCCGGCATGCTCGCCTCGGTCACGCCGCTGCCGGTGATCGGCGTCCCGGTGCCGTTGAAGGTGCTCGACGGCCTGGACTCCCTGCTGTCCATCGTGCAGATGCCGGCAGGTGTGCCGGTGGCCACGGTCGCCGTGGGGGGCGCCCGCAACGCAGGTCTGCTCGCGCTAAGGATCCTGGCCACCGGTGACGGCGCCGAGTCGACCCGGCTACGGGCGGCGATGCTGGAGTTCCAGCAGGGCCTGGCCGAGGCTGCGCGGGCGAAGGGTCAGGCGCTCAGGCAGCAGGTCCGAGACGGGGCCACTCGATAGCCGGGCAGCGGTCCATCACCATGTCGAGCCCGGCGTCGGTGACACGTGCGGCCGCGTCGCGGTCGATCACGCCGAGCTGGAACCACACCGCACCCGCGCCGATACCGATCGCCTCGTCGGCAACGTGGCCGGCCAGGTCGGATCGGACGAAGACGTCGACGCAGTCGACGTCGAACGGGATGTCGGCGAGGGTCGCGTAGCCGGGTTCTCCGTGCACCGTCTCGGCCCTGGGGTGCACCGGCACGATCTGCTTGCCGTGGCCCTGCAAGAAGCGCGCCACACCGAAGGCAGCCCGGGACTCCTTCGTCGACAGGCCGACGACCGCCCACACCTCGCAGTCCTCCAGCACCCGGCGGATCAGCAGGTCCGAGGGCTCGTACGGGCGTCCCGTCGGGCTCATGGGCGGCCGAGCCCACGGTAGGTCCAGCCCGCCGCGCGCCATCGCGGCGCGTCCAGCGTGTTGCGTCCGTCGATGACAACCTGCTGCTTCACGAGGGTGCCCACCTGGACGGGGTCGAGGGCGGCGAACTCGGCCCACTCGGTGAGGTGCAGCACGATGTCGGCGTGCTGCGCCGCGGCCGTGACGGAGTCGACGTAGTGCAGCGTAGGGAACATGCGCTTGGCGTTGTCCATCGCCTTGGGGTCGTAGACCTTCACCTGGGCGCCCTGCAGCTGCAGCTGGCCGGCGACGTTGAGCGCGGGGGAGTCGCGGACGTCGTCGGACTCCGGCTTGAAGGCGACACCGAGCACCGCGATGTGGGCGCCGAGCACCGTGCCGCCCAGAAGCTCGCGGGTGATCTCGACGGCGCGCTGGCGCCGGCGCATGTTGATCGAGTCGATCTCGCGCAAGAAGGTGAGGGCGTCCGACGCCCCGATCTCGCCGGCGCGGGCCATGAAGGCGCGGATGTCCTTCGGCAGGCAGCCGCCGCCGAACCCGAGCCCGGCGTTGAGAAAGCTGCGGCCGATGCGGGCGTCGTGGCCGATGGCGTCGGCCAGGGCGACGACGTCGGCATCCACCACCTCGCAGATCTCGGCGATGGCGTTGATGAACGAGATCTTGGTCGCCAGGAACGAGTTGGCCGCCACCTTGACGAGCTCGGCGGTCGCGAAGTCGGTCGTCACTGTCGGGGTTCCCTCGGCCAGCGCGATGGCGTAGACCTCGCGCAACGTGGCCTCGTCCTCGGTACGGACGACGCCGAAGACGAGCCGGTCGGGGTGCAGCGTGTCGTCCACGGCGTGGCCCTCGCGCAGGAACTCCGGGTTCCAGGCCAGTGAGACCTGCTCGCCGGCCGGGGCGGTGGCATGGATCAGGTCGAGCAGACGGCTCGCCGTCCCGACGGGCACGGTCGACTTGCCCACCACCAGGGCCGGGCGGCGCAGGTGCTCGGCCAGCGCGGTCACCGCGGAGTCGACGTGGCTCATGTCGGCGGCCAGGCTGTCGGGTCGCTGCGGGGTGCCGACGCAGACGAAGTGGACGTCGCCGAAGTCGGCGGCCTCGGCGAACGAGGTGGTGAAGCGCAGCCGGCCGGACTCAACGTGGCGCGCCAGCATCGGCTCCAGGGCGGGCTCGTAGAACGGCACCCGTCCGTCCGCCAGGGCTGCGAGCTTGGTCTCGTCCACGTCGACGCCGATCACCTCGTGACCCAGCTCGGCCATGCAGGCGGCGTGGGTTGCCCCGAGGTAGCCGGTACCGATCACGGTGATGCGCGCACTCATGGGCTTCAGGCTAATTCAGCAGCCGCGGTGGGACGCGCGTGCCTTCGCGGACGGCCGACCAGAGCGCCTCGGCCTCCGCCTCCTCCCACAGCACGACGGAGCCGGCGTCGGTGGTGGCGTACCCGCCGAAGGGGACGGTGAGCATCTGTCCGTTCTCGCCCGTGGCCCGAACCGCGGCCAGACCGAAGCGGGCGAGGTCGATCGGGCCGGAGCCGTCGTCGACGGTGAGCGCGTCGCCCATGGTGGCGAACAGCGGTACGGCCACGAACGGGTTGAGCAGCACCGCGGGGCTGGTGATCTCGTCGGCCAGGGCGGAGACGAACTGCCGTTGCCGCTCGACGCGCCCGAAGTCGCCCTCGGGGTCGGTGTAGCGAGCGCGGACGAACCCCAGCGCGTCGGCACCGCCGAGGGTCTGGCAGCCCGCGGCCAGGTCGATGCCCGCCCGCTCGTCGTCTATCGGGGCGTCGAGGCACACCTCGACCCCGCCGACGGCCTGCACGATCTCGAAGAACCCGTCGAACCCCACCTCGACGTACCCGTCGATCCGGACGCCGGTGGCCCCTTCGACCGTCTGCACCAGCAGCGGGGGGCCGCCGAACGCGTAGGCGGCGTTGATCTTGTTCTGCCCGTAGCCGGGGATCTCCACCAGGGAGTCGCGGGGGATGCTGATGAGCGTGGCCACCCCGTCGGGGGCGGTCGTCAGCATCATGATGGTGTCGGTGAGGCGACCGTCGGACGAGCCGGTCGACAGCTCGTTCTTCTGCTCGTCGGTGAGGTTCTCGCGGCTGTCGGAGCCGACGAGCAGCCAGGTGCGTCCCGGGCCCGGCGCCGGCCGCTCGCCTGCGGGTGTCGCGTCCACCCGGTCGAGCCCGGTGTAGGCGACGACGACGAGCAGCAGGCCATAGCCCAGCAGGACGGCCAGCAGGATCGCCAGCACGCGAAAGAACCAGCGGACCGGTCCGCGACGACGCTTCGTGGGTGCGTCCGGGCTGGGTGTGCTGGGCAGCACCGTCGTGGCGCCCGCGCCGGCGTCGGAGACCCGGCCGAACACCTGGGTCTGCTGCATCGGGTCGTCCTCGGGGACGCGCCGACCCTCGTGTGGGCTCACGTCTGGGAACCTACCCCGATGCGGGACCGGTCAACCTTCGACACCGACGACCTGGTCCGGCTGGTGGAACGGCTGGCCGACCGGCTCGCGCACCTGTCGACGTCCCGCCTGGTGCCGATCGAGGCCGACGTGCGGGCGGCGCTGGTCGACCTTGCGGCGCTGTCGTTGGCTGCGCAGGGCGAGCCTGCTCGTCGGCTGCCCCAGGTGGCCCCGCGGGCCTGGGGCGACCAGCTGACGGTGCTCGGTCACGACCTCGTCGAGGGGCTGCGCCGACGTCCCGACCCCGCGACGGCGGCCCGTGGGCAGGCGCTGCTGCTGGCACTTCGACGCGCGTTGCCCTGATGCGTCGCTGCGCTGACGCACGATGCGAGGGACCGCGCCCGACATGCCTAGAGTCGGACGGGTGGACTACGTCACGTCGGTGGTCGACCTTGTCGGCCACACGCCCCTCGTCCGCCTGCGCCACGTGGTCGCCCCGGACGGGCCGCTGGTGCTGGCGAAGGTGGAGTACCTCAACCCCGGCGGGTCGGTGAAAGACCGGATCGCGCTGCGCATGGTGACGGCCGCCGAGGCAAGCGGCGAGCTGCGTCCAGGCGGCACGATCGTCGAGCCCACCAGTGGCAACACCGGCGTCGGCCTGGCCATTGTGGCCCAGGAGCGCGGGTACTCGTGCGAGTTCGTCGTGCCCGACAAGGTGTCGACCGACAAGATCAACGTGCTGCGGGCCTACGGGGCGCGGGTGCACGTCTGCCCGACGGCAGTACCGCCGGAGCACCCCGACTCGTACTACTCGGTGTCTGACCGGCTGGTGCACGAGATCCCGAATGCGTGGAAGCCCGACCAGTACGCCAACCCGAACAACCCGCTGTCGCACTACGAGACGACGGGGCCAGAGGTGTGGGAGCAGACCGACGGACGCGTGACCCACTTCGTGGCCGGCATCGGTACCGGAGGCACGATCACCGGGGTGGGCCGCTACCTCAAGCAGGTCACCGACGGTCGGGTGCAGGTCGTGGGTGCCGACCCGACCGGCTCGGTCTACTCCGGTGGGACGGGTCGTCCGTACCTCGTCGAAGGCGTCGGGGAGGACTTCTGGCCGACCACGTACGACCCGGCGTTCTGCGACCGCGTGATCGAGGTGAGCGACGCCGACTCGTTCACCATGACCCGGCGGCTGGCCCGCGAGGAGGGGCTGCTCGTCGGCGGCTCGTGCGGCATGGCCGTCGTCGCTGCGCAGCGCCTTGCGGCTGAGCTGGCCGAGCAGGGACGCGTCGACGACGTCGTCGTGGTGCTGCTTCCCGACAGCGGTCGCGGCTACCTCTCGAAGGTGTTCGACGACTCCTGGCTGGCCCGCTACGGCTTCTTGCACGCCCATCCCGACGACGAGACCGTCGGTGAGCTGTTGCGCGGCAAGAGCGGTGACCTTCCCGCGCTCGTGCACACCCACCCGAACGAGACTGTCGCCGAGGCAGTGGGGATCCTGCGGGAGTACGCGGTGTCGCAGATTCCCGTGGTGCGGGCCGAGCCACCGATCATGGCGGCCGAGGTCGCCGGATCGGTCTCCGAGCGCGAGCTCCTCGACGCGCTGTTCACCGGACGCGCGTCGCTGACCGACTCCGTCGAGGCGCACATGGCCTCGCCGCTGCCGTCCATCGGCTCAGGTGAGCCGGTGGCAGCCGCGGTGCAGGCGCTGCGTCAGGCGGACGCGCTGATGGTGCTGGATGACGGTCGGCCCGTCGGGGTGCTCACGCGTGCGGACCTGCTCGAGCAGGTCACGCCGGTGGCTGACACCGACGCCCTGGTCGCGACGAGAGGAGACGGCAATGGACGCTGAGCAGTGGGACGAGCGGTACGCGGCGTCCGACCTGGTGTGGTCGGCCGAGCCGAACCACTTCGTCGTCACTCTGGTTGACGACCTCACGCCGGGTACCGCCATCGATGTGGCGGCCGGTGAGGGCCGCAACGCGCTGTGGCTGGCTGAGCAGGGTTGGGCGGTGACCGCGGTCGACTTCTCCTCCGTCGCTGTCGAGCGCGGCCGGGTGCGCCCCGGTGGGGACGGCGTCGACTGGCAGGTCGCCGACATCACCACCTACGCCCCGGACGACCGGTTCGACCTCGTGCTGCTCTGCTACCTGCACCTTCCGCGGCAGCTGATGCGGCGGGTGCTGAACCATGCAGCGTCGTGGGTCGCTCCGGACGGTCATCTCGTGGTCATCGGGCACGCGGTGCGCAACCTGAACGAGGGGGTCGGCGGCCCCGATGACGTCGATCGGCTCCAGGACGAAGAGCTCTACGCCGAGGCCGCGGCGAACCTCGTCGTCGAGCGCCTCGAGGAGGTCGAGCGCGACACTCCCAACGGGACGGCGATCGATGTCGTCCTTCGGGCCCGCCACGTCTGACTCAGGCGCGGGCCCCGCTGGGCACACGCCGCCCGACAACCGGGCCTCCGCGGCCCATTGACCCTGGCGGCGGGCGGGTCAGAGGCCGATCATGACAGTTGGTTGGCGTGGCTTTGCGAGAGGGGGAGTCACCATGAACACAGCCCAAGCCGGATTCGTCGCAGCGCAAGCCCACCACGTAGAGCCGAGGACGCAGGTGCGGTCCCTGGCATGGCTCGCAGTCGCCGTGGCGCTGGCCGTCGTGGCCATCCTCGTGCTGGGCACGATGGCCGAGGCCCGCTGGTGCGGCACCGAGCTGTGCGTCGAGTCATCGCTCTTCTGAGCGACGCGACGCCGTCGACGGGGATGGTGCTGTGCTCAGCCGCCCCGCGTCCGTCGCGTCACCCGAGGTCCAAGCGCACACCGCAGGAGACGCCGGTGCCTCCCAGCCCGCAGTAGCCATTCGGGTTCTTGTGCAGGTACTGCTGGTGGTACTCCTCGGCGTAGAACAGCGGGCCGGCGCCGTCGGCATCGTCGGGTGACAGCGGACGGATCTCGGTGGTGATGTCGCCGTAGCCCGACGCACGCAACCGGGCCGCGTAGGCGTCGCGCGTGCGCTCGGCGGCGTCGCGCTGCTCGTCTGTCGTCCAGTAGATGGTCGAGCGGTACTGGCTGCCGACGTCGTTGCCCTGACGCATGCCCTGAGTCGGGTCGTGGCCTTCCCAGAAGGTGGCGAGCACCTGCTCGAGCGTGATCACCGCCGGGTCGAACACGACGCGCACCGCTTCGGTGTGCCCGGTTCGGGCCGTGCAGGTCTCCTCGTAGGTGGGGTGGGGCGTGTACCCACCCGCGTACCCGACCGCCGTCGTCCACACCCCGTCGAGGCGCCAGAACAACCGCTCTGCCCCCCAGAAGCAGCCCATGCCGATGACGATCTCGGACATGCCCGGCGGCGGCTCGGCCTCGATCGGCGTGCCGAGCACGCTGTGGGTGCCGGAGAGAACGTAGGGGCGCACGGCCCGCCCGCTCAGCGCCTCGTCGGGCTCCACCAGCGCCGTCTTGAGCGCGCTGCCACGAAAGAGGAAGTCGAACATCACCGTCTCCTTGTCGCCGTCGGGTTGCCGGTCACGTCGACTGCTGGACGCACGGCGCGACACCCTGTGACAACCCTGACGCGGCCGGCGGTGTTCCGCGACTTGCCGCAACGCGCGCCAAGGTGATCGGGTGCGCCCATGACTTTTCCCACCGTCGGCGACCTGCGCACCCTGGAGCTCGGCAGCCCCGGGTCGATGCGTACCGAGCTGAACGCGCTCGTGCTGGCTGGGCGCAAGACGGCCACAGCCGGCCTGGCCGAGGAGTACGAGGCCGAGGACGAGCTGCCCGAGCAGCCAGGGGAGCGCCTCGTGCTGGTCGACGACACCGGCGCGCGGGTCGGCGTCGTCGTCGTCGACCGCGTGGAGCGGACGCGCTTCGCCGACGTCCCGTGGGCGTTCGCGCAGGCCGAGGGCGAAGGCTTCTCGTCGGTGGCCGACTGGGCGCAGGCCCATCGCACGTTCTGGGCCGGGGAGGGCTACGACGTCACCGACACCACCGAGGTCGAGATGGTCTGGTTTCACCTCGAGCAGGGAGTCGACACCCGAGCGATCCACGCCGGGCAAGACCCCGACCCGGCGACCGGGGCGGTCAACGTGCCCATCTACGCCACCAGCACCTTCGCCCAGGACGGGGTCGGCGGGCTGCGCACCGGCCTCGGCACGGGCTACGACTACGGCCGCAGTGGCAACCCCACCCGCACCGCGCTGCAGGAGTGCCTGGCCGCGCTGGAAGGCGGAGCGCACGCCTTCGCGTTCGCCTCTGGCATGGCTGCGCAAGACACGCTGATCCGCGCCGTGCTGCAGCCCGGCGACCACGTCGTCATCCCGGACGACGCCTACGGCGGCACGTATCGCCTGTTCGCGCGCGTGCTCGACCGCTGGGGCGTGCGTTTCACGCCGGCCCCGCTCGACGACCTCGCCGCTGTCGCCGCCGCGGTGACCGACGCCACGGCGATGATCTGGGCCGAGACGCCGACCAACCCGCTGCTCACCGTGGCCGACATCGCCGGGCTGGCCGACATCGCGCGCGGGTCCGGTGCGCGGCTCGTCGTCGACAACACGTTTGCGACACCGGTGCTGCAGCAGCCCCTCGCGCTCGGTGCTGACGTGGTCGTGCACTCCACCACCAAGTACCTGGGCGGGCACTCCGACGTCGTGGGTGGTGCGCTCGTGGTCGACGACGACGGGCTCGCCGAGACGTTGGCCTTCCACCAGAACGCGATGGGAGCGGTCAACGGGCCGTTCGACGCGTTCCTCACCTTGCGTGGCATCAAGACACTGGGGGTACGGATGGACCGGCACTGCGACAACGCCGAGCAGGTCGTGGCGCTGCTGGTCGAGCACCCCAGGGTCGAGTCGGTGCTGTACCCGGGGCTGGCCGGGCACCGGGGGCACGAGGTCGCGGCGCGACAGATGGCACGGTTCGGGGCGATGGTCTCGTTCACGGTGGCCGAGGGACCCAAGGCGGCTGCGGAGGTCTGCGCCCGCAGCCGGTTGTTCACCCTCGCGGAGTCGTTGGGCGGCGTTGAGTCGCTCATCGAGCTGCCGGGGCAGATGACGCATGCGAGCGTGCACGGGTCGGCGTTGGAGGTCCCTGGTGACCTCGTGCGCCTGTCGGTTGGCATCGAATCGGTTGTGGACCTTCTGGACGATCTGCGATGGTCTCTGGGTACGTAGCATCGGCGGCAGGTCGTCCGTGGTGAAGAGGGTGTTGTGGTGAGTCGAGGTCCAGCGCGTCTGCTGGTTGGCTCGCTCATGCTCGCAGGGAGCGTGACCGGGGCGGCGAACGCTGCCGAACCGCCGCCGGCCGAGGTGGCATCCTCGGCCGTGCTGGACGTCGCGACCTCGGCGGTGCTCGACGTGACGCGCCCCTTGACCACAGCGCCCGCCTACGTCAACGTGGCCGAGCACTTGGCGCACGCCCAGGTGGGGGTGGCAGACGACGCGCCGGCGCAGAAGAAGGAGCAGAAGAAGAAGCAGCCGAAGCCCAACCGCTCGGCCGAGAAGGCCCAGGCCGAGGTCGTCTCCGCGCGAGCGCTGCCGGACGGCCCGTCGCCGAGCGGTTCACTCGGCATCCCGGAGCGGGCGATGACCGCCTACCGCGCCGCCGCGGACGCCTACGGCTCGAGCTGCGGGCTGCCGTGGGAGGTGATCGCCGCCATCGGCCGCGCCGAGAGCGGTCACGCCAACGGCGGCCAGCTCTTCTCCGACGGCGTCACGTGGGAGCCCATCCTCGGCCCGGTGCTCGACGGGGCGCCTTTCGCGGCCATCAGCGACACCGACGGCGGTGCGCTGGACGGTGACGAGACCTGGGACCGAGCCGTCGGGCCCATGCAGTTCATCCCTGGCACCTGGACCTGGATCGGGGCCGACGCCGATGGCGACGGTGACGCCGACCCGAACGACATCGACGATGCTGCGGCGGGCGCCGCTCGGTACCTGTGCGCGCACGGCGGCGACCTCACCGATCCCGACCAGCTGCGCACGGCGCTGCTTCGCTACAACAACTCCGGCGCCTACGCCGACGCCGTCATCGCGTGGGCCGACGGCTACGCCGGACGGGCGAGCACCATCGCCGACCCCGAGTCGCCGCCGAAGCCGGAGAAGGCGCCCGAGAAGACACGCGACGCCAAGCGTGAGCCGAAGCCGGGCGACGACAAGGCTGACGAAGGCGACGAGAAGGCGGGCACGGGCACACAGTCCGACCGGCCCACCGAGCAACCGCCCGCGCCCACCGCACCCGCCCCGAAGCCGACGCCGTCCCCGACGCCCACCCCGTCCCCGACCCCCACCCCGGCCCCGGCCCCGGCGCCGTCACCCACGCCGACGCCGACGCCGACGCCTTCCCCCACCCCTACCCCACCACCGCCGTCGGACGCTGAGCTGCCGGATGCCCAGACGGTGACACCGGCTGCCACGAGCACGCCTCCCGCGACCGGCACGAATGAGCCCGCGGACGGCGACCCCGCGGGTGGATAGCGCCAGGAGGGCCGGCGCCAGAGTTGCCAGCGCCCGGACGGGGTGTCAGCGCCCGCGCCGCGCCCGCACGTAGTCGTTGACGACGTACTCACCGAGCCGGTCGACCGACGGGCTCAGCACGCGCCCACCGCTGCGGCGGGCCAGCGCGTCCACGAAGCGTGCCAGACCAGGGTCGTCGCCCAGGCGCACGAGCGTGAGCGCTGCCCCGAGCCTGGTCAGGGCGTCGACCTCGGTGACGGTGGCTGCGACCGTCGCGCGCATCGGTGGCCACGAGAACACGGCCTCGCCGGAGGTGTCCAGGTGCGCGGTCGGCTCACCGTCGGTGACCACGAGCACCACAGGCTGGGCGGACGGGTGCCGCCGCACGAAGCGGTGCGCGAGCGCGAGGGCGTGCGCGAGGTTCGTGCCCGGGATGTAGGACGGTTCGACGGTGGCGAGCTCGGTCGTCCCGATCTCGCGCGCCCACCGGTCGAACCCGACGATCTGCAGCGTGTCGCGGCGAAACCGAGTACTCACCAGGTGCTGCAGGGCCAGCGCCGTCTGCTTCATCGGTCCCCAGCGGCCCTCGGCGGCCATCGAGTACGACAGGTCGACCAGCAGGGCGACGGCGGCCGAGGTGCGGGTCTCGGTCTCCAGCACCGTCAGGTCGGCCGGCAGCAGCCGGGCGTCGCCAGCAACCCGGTCGGTCCCGGCGGCCGCCCGCCGTAGCTGCGCCTGGGTGAGGGTGCGCACCACGTCGAGCGGCTGCTCGTCACCCAGCTCCCACGCCCGTGACGCGCCGGTGGTCTCGCCTGCGGCCCCTGCCCGGTGCACCTCGTGCGGGCCGCTCCCGGCCTGGCGTCCCTGCTCGAGAACGCGCCGCAGGGCGGTCTGGCCGAGCCTTCGGACGGCCTTGGCAGACAGCTCGAGGGTGCTTCGGGTGCCGGTCACCCATCCCTGGTCCTCGAGCTCGCGCTCCAGACGTCGCAGGGCGGCTAGGTCGGTGGCGGCCGCGGGTCCGAGGTACTCCGTGACCGCCTCGAGGTCGATATCGTCCAGCGTGGCGCCCGGGTAGCTCTGCCCGAGCTGGTCGATGAGGTCGTCGAGGCGCGCGGACTCGCTGAGCGCGTCGGTCGCCTCGACGTAGCCCAGCGGCTCACCCGAGCCGGTCGACCGGCCTGGGCGGCGGTCCATGCCTGGCCGCAGCGTCGCCAGGTTGTCGCGGAGCTGCTGCATCTGGGAGGCCAGGTCGATGTCGTCGGCGAGCGCCTGCTCGATCAGGTCGCGCAGCTGCTCGCGCTGCTCGGGTGTCAGGCTGGCCAGCAGCTTCTCGGCGGCTGCTGCGCGCTGGGCCAGCAGGTCGATGAGCTCGTCGGTGGTGCGCGGGTTCTCACCGAACGCCTCGCCGTGGCGCTGCATGAACTCGGCGAACTGCTCGGTGGTGTCCTCACCGCGGGCGTGCGCGTCGAGCAGCGAGTTCAGGTCGGCCAGCAGGTCTTTGAGTGCTGCGGTGTCGGCCGGCTGTCCGTCCGGGCGCGACCGGTCGACCTGCTGGCGCAGCACGTCGTCGCGCACCTGGCCGCGGATGCTTTCGTACAGCGTGCGGGCCTGCTCGGAGCTCCACTCGTAGTCGGCCAGGTCGCGGACGGCTTGGGCGACGTTGTCGGGCAGCCGGTCGAGCGTTGCCTCGTCGTCGCGTGCCCGGGGCGAGTCGTCGCCGGCCAGGGCGGCCCGTTCGGCCTCCAGCGCGTCGTCGAGGGTGTCGCGGGCCTGCTGCAACGCGCCGTCGAGACGACCCCGGCGCAGCTCGTCACGACGGCGGCGCAGCTGCTCCCGCAGCTCGGCCAACCCCCGGCGCTCGCCGTCGCCGCGCTGGAACAGCGCGTCGCGGGCCTCGGCGACCGAGGCGCCCTCCAGCACGTCGCGTCCCATCCGGTCGACCGCCGACGACACGTCGTACGGCGGGGCCAGCGGGTCGTCACCGCCGCGCCAGGCCCCGTACCGGTACCGGCTCACGCCGAGTAGACCGCCCGTCCGTCCTCCACGACGTCCTTGGCGAGACGTCGCGTCAGGTGCAGACCCTCCAGCATCATCTCGACCCCGGCGGCGGCCTCGGCCGGGGTGGACGCATCGGCGAGGCCGAGCGCGTCGAGCATCCGGGCGAGACCTGGGACGGGGCCCAGCTGGTCAAGCAGGGAGGCGGACTCGACCAGGTCTCCGTCCTCGACTGTCGCACCTTCGGCGAAGCGCTGCGTGAGCGGCGCAAGGTCGTGGCCGCGCATGCGCTCTCGGAAAACGTCGGCAACGGCGACCCGCAGCAGGTGGTCGAGCACGTCGCGCTCGCGGCCCTCGTGCCCCATCTCGAACTCCACTTTGCCGCGCAGCGTCGCGACGACGGCCGCGAGGTCGCTGACCCGGGCGACCGGGTCGTCCTCGCCAGTGAGCGCACCGCGGCGCAGGGCGGACGCGGCGGCTCCTTCTGCGCAGGCGACCGCAAAGCGGGCCGACACGCCGGAGCGCTGGTCGACAGCGGGCGAGGCGCGCACACCACGGGCGAACTGCGCCACCACCTCCAGCACCGGCTCGGGGACGTCGGCGACCAGCCGCGCCTCCTGGCGCACGAGGTCGACCTCGTCGGCGACGGTCAGCGGGTAGTGGGTGCGCACCTCGGCACCGAAGCGGTCTTTGAGCGGGGTGATGATGCGGCCTCGGTTGGTGTAGTCCTCCGGGTTGGCGGTCGCCACGAGAAGCAGGTCCAGCGGCAGGCGCAGGGAGTACCCGCGCACCTGGATGTCGCGCTCCTCCAGCACGTTGAGCAGCGCCACCTGGATGCGCTCGGCCAGGTCGGGCAGCTCGTTGACCACGAACACCCCGCGGTTGGTGCGCGGGACGAGGCCGTAGTGCACGGTCTCGGGGTCGCCCAGTCGTCGGCCCTCGGCAACCTTGGTGGGGTCGACGTCGCCGACGAGGTCGCCGACGCTCGTGTCGGGGGTCGCGAGCTTCTCCCCGTAGCGCAGCGACCGGTGCAGCCACGAGACGGGCAGGTCGTCGCCCAGCTCGGCAGCCATCCGCACGGCCCACGGCGTCACCGGGGCGAGAGGGTGCTCGGGGATCTCCGAGCCCGTGATCACCGGCGTCCACTCGTCGAGCAGGTCCACCAGCAAGCGGGCCAGTCGCGTCTTGCCCTGGCCGCGCTCGCCGAGCAGCACTAGGTCGTGCCCGGCCAGCAGCGCACGCTCGAGCTCGGGGACGACCGTGTCGTCGTAGCCGACGATGCCACCGAAGCGCGGCGTCCCCGCCCGCATCGCGGCGACCAGGTTGGTGCGCACCTCGTCCTTGACCGAGCGGTAGTCGTGGCCGGACGCGCGCAGCTCGCCCACCGTGGCCGGGGTGGGCGGGGGAGTGGAACCGGACGCCTTGGTCACGGCCGCGACGCTACGTCGCCCTCGTCGCCCACGCCTGGTGACAACCGACTCGTCTCGGCAACCGAGGTGCGCGTCTCGGGCATGGACAGGCTGACCAGGGCACCGATGGCGACGACGCCCGCAGTCACCGCGAAGGCCAGCTGGTACGACCCGGTCTGCACGAGCAGCCCCGCCACGAGGGGGCCGACGATCGCGCCGACGTCGGAGGCCATCTGCGACACCGCCACCACGGTGCCGCCCCGGCTGCCGACCACGTCGCCCACCACCGCCGCCGGCGCCGTGCCGAGCAGGGCAGCGCCGGCCCCATAGACCGCCATCGAGACCAAGAAGGCCGGCTGTGTCGGCCACAGGGCCAGCAACGCGATCGCGACGGTGGCGACGGCTCCGCCACCGACCATGCCGGGGCGGCGCCCGACGGTGTCGACGAACCGCCCGGCCGGGATCAGCAGGGCCCCCTGAACGACGGCGCTGATGACGAAGCCGATCCCCACCCACCGGGCGGACAGGCCCAGGGAGTCGGCCACGAACAGCGGGATCAGCGACGAGCGGATGCCGAACAGCGCCCACCCGGTTCCCACCTGGGTGACGAGTGCGGCGATGTAGGCCCGCGAGCGCAGCGCTGTGCGCAGCGAGGTCACCGGCTCTGTCGACTCCGGTGTGCCGGCCTCGCGGCGCGCTGTGGCGGCGCCGCGCAGCGCGACTCCGGAGATGAGCGCGGCGACCCCCAAGGTTCCCGCGTAGACGAAGAACGGAGCGCGCAGCGAGGCCTCAGCGAGCAGCCCGCCGATCGCGGGACCGGCGATGCCGCCGAGCAGAAAGCCGCCCTGGACCATGCCCGCTCCCCGTCCGCGCATGCCTGGCGACACCACCCGGTACAGCAGGGCGAAGGCCGACACGGTGAACATCGCCGACCCGATACCGCCGGCCCCACGCATCACGAGCAGCTGCGCGTAGGTCTGCGCCGAGCCGGCGAACAGGCTCGACACCGCGACGATGGCCAGTCCGGCGGTGAGCACGGACTGCTCGGAGAACCTGTTGACCAGGCGTCCACCAAGCAGGCCCGACACCAGACGCATGCCCGCGAACACCGACACCACAGCGCCCGCCGCGGTCGGGCCGACGCCGAACTCGGTGGCGTAGAGCGGGATGACGGGCGCGACGATGCCGAACCCGACGGCCACCGCGAAGGCGATGGCCGCCAGGATGAGCACCTCGACCGGCAGGTCCCCGCGCAGCCGACCCCGAGTCGTGCTTGGCGTCACGCCATCGGCTCGCGGGCGTCCTCCTGAAGCCCGGACGTCTCGCGCAGCTTCAGCTCCTTCAGGAACAGCGTCAGCACGAAGGCGACGATCACGACCGGGACGGCGACGAAGAACACGCGGTCGATGGCGTCCATGAACGACGCCAGCAGTGGCTCCCTGGCGGCGTCGGGCAGTGCCTGGATCGCCTCCGGCGTGCCGGAGATCGCCGAGGGGTCAACCCCGGCAGGCGTTCCGCTGGGGAACCGCTCGGCCAGCGAGCTGGTGAGCGTCGCGGTGAGGATGGAGCCGAACACGGCCGTGCCGATGGCTCCGCCCATGGAGCGGAAGAAGGTGTTGCTGCTCGTGGCGACCCCCAGGTCGCGCGGGGCGACGGCGTTCTGGACGGCCACCACGAGAGTCTGGATGACCAGACCCAGACCGAACCCCAGCACGAAGATGCGTAGGGAGACGTTCCACATCGGGGTGTCGACCTCGAGCGTGGACAGCCAGAGCATCGCTGCCGCGATGATCCCCAGGCCGGCCACCGGAAAGATCTTGTAGCGACCGGTTCGCGTGATGAGCAGTCCGGACCCGGTGGAGGTGATGAAGATGCCCAGCACCAGCGGCAGCAGCAGCAGTCCGGAGGCCGTCGGCCCGTACCCACGCACGACCTGCAGGTAGACCGGCAGGTAGATGATTCCACCGAAGAACGCGATGCCGAACAAGAAGCTGACCGCACTGGTGTTGCTGAACACCGGGTTCGTGAACAGGCGCATCGGCAGCAGCGGCTCGGGCACGCGCAGCTCCCAGGCGACGAACACCCCGATCAGGGCGACCCCGAGCACGGCCAGGCCGATGATCAACGGGTCGTTCCACTCGTACTCGTTGCCCCCCCAGACGGTGACCAGCAGGATCGAGCTCACGGCCGCGACGATCAGTGCTGCCCCGACGTAGTCGATCGAGTGCTCCACCCGCTTCTTGGGCAGGTGCAGCGTTCGCTGGATCGTGATCAGAGCCACCAGGCCGAGCGGCACGTTGATCCAGAACACCCAGCGCCACGACAGCGACTCGGTGAAGAATCCACCCAGCAGCGGGCCGAGGACGCTGGAGATGCCGAAGACGGCACCGAAGAGCCCTTGGTAGCGGCCACGCTCGCGCGGGCTGACGATGTCGCCCACGATGGCCAGCGTGAGGGCGATGAGGCCGCCCGCGCCGAGGCCCTGCACGGCACGGCCGATGATCAGAACGCCCATGCTCGTGGCGACGGCGGAGATGAGAGAGCCGAGCACGAAGATGACAACGGCGGCCTGGAAGACCGACTTGCGTCCGTAGAGGTCGCCGATCTTGCCGTACAGCGGTGTGGAGGCCGTGGCCGTCAGCAGGTAGGCCGTGACCGTCCAGGAGTACTGCTCGATGCCGCCGAGCTCGCCCACGATCGTCGGGAGTGCCGTGGCGACGATCGTCTGGTCGAGCGCGGCCAAGAAGAGCCCGACCATGAGCCCGCCGATGACGACGAGCACCTCGCGGTGGGTCATCGGTGCCGGGACGCCGCCCGGCGGGGTCGGTTCGGTCGGCCCGGCTGTCGAGGTGGGCTCGTTGGGCTCGGTCATGAGGTCTCCTCAGCAAGGTGGTCGAGGTCGTCGGCCAGCCGGCCGAGAAGCGTGTGCAGGGCGGCGACGTCGTCGGCGGGCCAGCCGGCAAGAGCGTCGGTCACGGCGATCTCGCGGCGTCGAAAGGCATGGGTCATGACCGTCGTCCCCGGCTCGGTGACGCTCACCAGGTGAGCGCGCCCGTCGTCGGGGTCAGGCTCGCGAGCCAGCAGCCCGTCGTGCTCGAGGGCGCGGACGTGACGGCTGACCGTGGAGAGGTCGAGGCCGAAGTCCAGGGCAAGGTCGGACGGCCGGCGCGGCCCCTCGCAGCCGAGCTTGTGCAGGAGCATCATCGCGGTGACGTCGATGGTGGGTGGCGAGCCGCCCGAGGTGCGCAGTCGGCGGATGACCCTGTACAGGTCCGGCACCAGCGACGGATCATCGTGCGCCGATCCTGCATCCGAGGGCGCGATGGTTGGTTGCACCACGCAACCATAGGTGCAGTGGCGTGGGGAACGCAGCATGTGAAGGTCGGCGGGAAGCCGGAGGGTCCACACTTCGCGCATGAGTCACCTGTCGTCCACGGTTGCTGCTGACGCTGTCGTGGCCGCTGCCCAGATGCACGACGTCGTGCGGCGGACTCCGCTGGCCGACGCCCGGTGGCTCAGCGAGCCGCTGGGGGTACCGGTACACCTCAAGTGCGAGAACCTTCAGCGGGCCGGGTCGTTCAAGTTCCGTGGCGCCTACACCCGCATCCAGCGTCTCTCGGCAGACGAACGCGCGCGCGGCGTCGTGGCGGCCAGCGCTGGCAACCACGCCCAGGGGGTGGCGCTCGCCGGGGCGATGCTCGACACCTCGGTCACCGTCTACATGCCTGAGGGGGCCTCCCTGGTGAAGGAGCGGGCAACCCGCGGCTACGGCGCCGAGGTGCGTAGCGCGGGGGCCACCCTCGACGAGGCGGTGGAGGAGGCGCTGGGTCATGCCGAGCGGACCGGTGCCGTGTTCGTGCATCCCTTCGACCACCCCGACGTCGTGGCGGGCCAGGGCAGCGTGGCCCTGGAGGTGCTGGAGCAGGCGCCCGACGCCGCGACCGTGGTCGTCTGCTGTGGCGGTGGTGGCCTGCTGGCGGGCATGGCCACGGTGATCAAGAACGCTCGGCCGGACATCAGGGTCGTCGGAGTTCAGGCCACGGGTGCCTCGGCCTACCTGCCGTCGCTCGCCGCCGGTGAGCCGGTCGCGTTGACCCAGATGAGCACCATGGCCGACGGCATCGCCGTTGCCCGTCCGGGTGACCTGCCCTTCACGCTGATCGCCGAGCAGGTCGACGAGATCGTCACGGTCGACGAGGACGCCATCGCGGCCGCTCTCGTCCGGCTGCTCGAGCGCAACAAGCTCGTCGCCGAGCCGGCCGGGGCGGTTGCCGTCGCCGCGCTGGCCAGCGGCAAGGTCGACGTGTGGGGCCCGGTGGTGGCAACCGTCTCTGGGGGCAACATCGACCCACTGCTGGTGATGCGCGTCATCCGGCACGGCATGCGAGCCGACGGCCGCTACCTGGCGTTCACCACGCCCATCCGGGACTCGCCCGGGGGCCTGGCGGAGCTGATCGCGCTGCTCGCCGACCTCGGCGCCAACGTGCTCGACGTGGTGCACGAGCGCACCCGCGCGACCTTGGCGGTGGGCGACGTGTACGTGGCCGTGAACGTCGAGACGCGGGGACCGGAGCACCGTGCCACAATCCTGTCCGGGCTGGCCGCAGAAGGTTACGTCGTCCGGGAATGACGGGCCGCGCTATCGGCTTAGTAGCCACGTGAGCACCGCACGAAGGGTTTCCCCATGAACGCGATCGAGGCCGAAGGCCTGGTCAAGATCTTCCAGACACGTGGTGCCGGCGACGTCCGCGCGCTGGACGGTGTGGACCTAGAGGTGCCTGAAGGCAGCGTGCTCGGCCTTCTCGGGCCGAACGGGGCCGGCAAGACCACCACCGTGCGCATCCTCGCCACTCTGCTGCAACCCGACGGCGGTCGGGCCACCGTGGCCGGGCACGACGTCGTGTCCGAGGCCCAGCAGGTGCGTCGCTCGATCGGGCTGTCGGGGCAGTACGCGGCGGTGGACGAGAACCTGACCGGCCGGGAGAACCTGACCATGTTCGGCCGGCTCTACCAGATGCCCCGGGCCGCGGCCCGCGAGCGGGCCGACCAGCTGTTGGAGCAGTTCACCCTCTCCGACGCCGGCGACCGGGTGGCCAAGACGTACTCAGGCGGCATGCGGCGGCGCCTCGACCTGGCCTCGGCCCTGATCGGGCACCCGCGGCTGCTGTTCTTGGACGAGCCCACCACCGGCCTCGACCCGCGCAGCCGGCTGGGCATGTGGGAGGTCATCCGCGACCTGGTGCGCGAGGGGACGACGCTGCTGCTGACCACGCAGTACCTGGAGGAGGCGGACGAGCTGGCCGACACCATCGCTGTGGTCGACCACGGTCGCATCATCGCCCGCGGGACTGCCGACGAGCTCAAGTCGCAGGTCGGCGGGGAGCGCATCGAGGTCGTCGTGCGCGACGCGGCACGCATCGACCAGACCGTGGGGCTGCTGCAGCCCGACGCCCTCGGCCCGGCCGAGATCGACGTGCACACCCGCCGCGTCACGGTGCCCGCCAGCGGCGGCGCCACCCATCTGATGGAGGTCGTGCGCAGGCTCGACGCCGAGGGCATCGCCCTCGACGACGTCGCGCTGCGCCGACCCACGCTTGACGACGTCTTCCTGTCGCTCACCGGCCGGGCGGCCGAGGCGGTCGAGGACGACGACGCGGACGCGGCGCGGGCCGTTGCCGGCGCGAGGAGGAACGCATGACCACCACCCCGACCACGACGGCGACGACCGCGGCTGCGCAGGCGCCCACCGGCACGTCCACGGGCCTGTCCGGTGCTCTGGCCGACGGCCAGGTGATCGTCTGGCGCAACCTCAAGCGCATCACGCGCATCCCCGAGCTGGCGATCTTCGCTGTGCTGCAGTCGATCATGTTCGTGCTGCTGTTCGCGTTCGTGTTCGGTGGCGCCATTCCGGTCGGCGACGGCGGTGCGGAGGTCTACCGCAACTACCTGATGCCCGGCATCTTCGTGCAGACCCTCGGGTTCGCGGCGATCACCACCGCTGTCGGGATGAACGACGACATGAACAAGGGCCTGATCGACCGCTTTCGGTCGCTGCCGATGGCGCGCTCGGCCGTGGTCGGCGGGCGCGTCGTTGCCGACGTCGTCTACAACGCGCTCATCCTCGTCGTGCTGATGCTCAGCGGCCTGGCAGTCGGCTGGCGCATGAACGGCACGGCGTTCGAGTTCGTCGGCGCCGTGCTTCTCCTCGGCGCGTTCACCTTCGCCATGACATGGATCGGCGTGTGGCTCGGCATGAAGGCGCCGACCGTCGAGGTCGTGCAGCAGATGGGTTTCATCACGATCTTCCCCCTGTCGTTCATCTCCAACGTCTTCGTCCCGCTGGAGTCGCTGCCCGACTGGCTGCAGCCGATCGCGGAGTGGAACCCGTTCAGCGCCGTCACGCAGTCGGTGCGCGAGCTGTTCGGCAACCCTGTGGCGTCCACCGGCTCGTGGCCGAGCGAGAACCCCTACTTGCTCTCGGCCATCTGGATCGTCGTCATCGTGGCGATCTTCGCCCCGCTCGGGGTGCGCAGCTACAACCGCACCAGCCGCTGAGGCGGCAGGTCAGGCCAGGGGCTTGGTGTCGATGATCTTGACCTCGACGCTGCGCCCGGTCGGGGTCTCGTAGGTCACGACGTCGCCGGCGACGTGGCCGTCGATGGCCTGACCCAGCGGCGAGTTGGGGGAGTAGACCTCGTGGGTGACGACGGCGTCCATGCTGGCCATCTCGCGTGACCCGAGCAGAAACGTCTCGGTCTCGTCATCCCCGGCGAAACGGACGGTGACGACCATGCCCGGCTCGACCACGCCGTCGTCGGCCGGCCGCTCGCCCACCTTCGCGCGGTGCAGAAGGTCTTGCAGCTGCCGGATCCGTGCCTCCTGCTTGCCCTGCTCCTCTTTGGCCGCGTGGTACCCGCCGTTCTCCGACAGGTCACCCTCGGCGCGGGCCAGCTCGATGCGCTTGGCGATCTCGGGGCGCCCGACGGTCATGAGTGAGTCGAGCTCGGCCTTCACCGTGTCGAAGGCTTCCTGGGTCAGCCAGGCCACGTTGTCCGAGGTCGAGGTCACAGCAGGCTCCTTGCGGGGTCGGTGACGGGGGTTACCCCGCGCTGGTCAGTCAGCGAAAACGACAAGCCTAGCCCGGTGGCGGCAACCCGAGCATGTCGCGACGACGGCTACCCGACGGGCTGGCACGAGAGCAGGCGGGCAGCCAGCGGCGGTGACGCGGTGTCGATCACCACGGTCACCACCGCGCGCTCACCTCCTCCGGTGGGCACCTCGACGCGCTCGGCGCCCACGTCGAGCTGCTGGTCGCCGACGGCGGCGACGTCGCAGACCACTGCCTGGTTCGGGTCGCGGACGACCTCGAGGGTGATGGAGATCGTCGAGGCGGTGATGTCGCCGAAAGCGAGGACTCCGGCCCGCACCCCGGTTCCGCGCTGCGACAGGCCCCACGCCGCGGCCAGCAGAGCACCGATCAGCGCCACGGCAAGCACCACCAGGGGCAGCCGGGTACGCCACGTCGGCGCGGTCAGCCCGTACCGCTCGGCGAGGTCCGGACGGTCCGGCGGCAACGGGGGAACGCTCGGCACGGCATCATTGTCGCCCGTGCCCACCTCGGACCACGCCGTCGCCCCCACCGAGCGCCTTCGGCTGATGCACGTGCACGCCCATCCCGACGACGAGTCGAGCAAGGGTGCTGCGTCCACGGCGAAGTACGTCGCCGAGGGGGTCGACGTCCTCGTCGTCACGCTCACCGGTGGGGAGCGTGGGTCGGTGCTCAACCCCGCGATGGACCGTCCGGAGGTGCTGGCCGACATCAGCGAGATCCGTCGGGCGGAGATGGACCGTGCCCGCGAGATCCTCGGCGTGCGCCAGGAGTGGCTGGGCTTCGTCGACTCTGGCTTTCCCGAGGGCGACCCGCTGCCCCCGCTGCCGGACGGGTGCTTCGCCCTGGTGCCCCTGGACGAGGCGGCCGGACGCCTCGTCGAGGTCATCCGTCGTTTCCGCCCGCACGTGGTGACCACCTACGACGAGAACGGCGGGTACCCGCACCCCGACCACGTGCGTTGCCACGAGGTCTCGGTCGCGGCCTTCGACGCTGCCGGGGACGCCGAGCGCTACCCCGAGGCCGGTGCTGCGTGGCAGCCGGCCAAGCTCTACTACCACCACGCCTTCCACCGGCAGCGCACGGTGGCGCTGCACGAAGAGATGCTGCGCCGCGGCCTGGAGTCGCCCTACGCCGAGCGCCTGGAGCAGTGGGTGCCCGACCCCGCCCACGACACCAGGATCACCACGCTCGTGCCCTGCGCGGAGTTCTTCGCCACGCGCGACGCCGCGTTGCTGGCCCACGCGACCCAGATCGACCCGCTCGGAGCATGGTTCGCCTGCCCCCGCGACGTGCACGAGGCCGCGTGGCCGACCGAGGACTACGAGCTTGTGCGCAGCACCGTTGTCACCGGGCGGCCCGAGAACGACCTGTTCGCCGGGCTGCGCGACGGCGCGTGCTGACGCTGCGCCTGACGTCGGGGCGAGGATGGGTCACAATGGGCCTGTGGAACAGCTAGCAGCCGTGGTCTCCGTGCTCGCCCAGGACTCCACTGAAGAGGGCTTCGGCCTTCAGGCGGGCCCGTACGCCTTCTTCTTCTTCGTCGGTATGGGCCTCGCGCTGGTCTTCCTGCTGTTCAGCCTGCGCAAGCAGATCCGTCGCGTCCGCTTCAACGAGCAGGGCGAGTCCGACGCCGAGCGCATGACCGGCACGCCTCGCGCCGAGACACCCGGCGGCGACCAGCAGCGCGCCTGAGGCTGTCGTTCAGGATCGGTACATCGTGAGCAGCATCACGGTCGGTTCGAGTGCGCGCACCGAGTGGGGTAGCCGCGGTGGCATGTGCACCCAGCCGCTGGGGTCCAGCGTGGTCTCCTCGTCCTCGCCCAGGGTGAGGGCGAGGCGTCCCGACACCACCTGCACAGTGACTGCCAGCGCCGACGAGTGCTCGGTGAGCTCCTGCCCCGCGGCGAAGGCGAACCCCACGAGGCGCAGGGTGTCGCTCTGGTAGAGAGTCTTGCTCAGCGTTCCATCGTCGGGGACGGGTAGCTCGGCGACAAGGTCGGCAACCACTGCGGCAGCGGGCATGCCAGCAGCCTAGGTGTCGACGCCGCAGGGGCCGTCCGGTGTCGGGACCAAAGTACGTGCCCGCGAGTGCCGTCGACCCCCTAGCGTCGGTGCATGACTTGGGCCTGCATCGATGGCAACGAAGCCGCCTCTCGCGTCGCGTACTCGTTGTCCGAAGTGCTCGCCATCTACCCGATCACCCCCGCGAGCCCGATGGGGGAGTCGGTCGACGCCTGGAGCGGAGGGCAGCAGGCCAACCTGTGGGGTGACATCCCCCGGGTGGTCGAGATGCAGTCCGAGGGCGGCGCGGCCGGTGCGCTGCACGGCGCGGTGCAGGCCGGTGCGCTGGGCTCGACCTTCACCGCCAGCCAGGGCCTGCTGCTGATGATCCCCACCATGTTCAAGGTCGCCGGCGAGCTCACGCCCACAGTGATGCATGTCGCCGCACGGGCCCTTGCCACACATGCGCTGTCGATCTTCGGCGACCACTCCGACGTGATGTCCACGCGCAGCACCGGGTTCGCCATGCTGGCCAGCAACAGCGTGCAAGAGGCCCACGACCTCGCCCTCGTCGCGCACGCCGCGACGCTGCGTGCGCGGGTGCCGTTCGTGCACTTCTTCGACGGCTTTCGCACGTCGCACGAGATCGACAAGGTCTCGCTGCTCGAGCCGGGCCACCTGCGGGCTCTCGTGCGCGAGGACGACGTCGTCGCCCACCGGCTGCGCGGCCTGAGCCCGGAGCGTCCCGTGGTGCGCGGAACCGCGCAGAACCCGGACGTCTTCTTCGCCTCGCGCGAGGCGTCCAACTCCTACTACGACGAGGTGCCCGGCATCGTCTCGACCGTGATGGACGAGCTGGCCGAGCAGGTCGGTCGGCAGTACCACCTGGTCGACTACGTCGGACACCCGCAGGCCGAGCGAGTGCTCGTGCTGATGGGCTCGGCAGCCGGCGCCGTCCGAGAGACGGTGTCGACCATGGTCGCCCAGGGTGAGAAGGTCGGTGCGGTGCTGGTGCGCCTGTACCGTCCGTTCCCGCTCGAGGACGTCGCCGCAGCCATCCCGGCTGCGGCGCGCGTGGTCGCCGTCATGGACCGCACCAAAGAGCCGGGTGCACCGGGGGAGCCGCTCTACCTCGACGTGGTCACTGCGTTGCACGCGACCGGCCGCCACGCGCTGCCGGTGATCGGCGCCCGCTACGGGCTCGGCAGCGCGGAGGTACGCCCCGGCGACATCGCGGCGCTGCTCGAGCGAGCCCGCACGCCCGAGTCGGGCCCACGGGTGGTCACGCTCGGGGTCGACGACGATGTCACGCACCTGTCTCTGCCTACTGATGAATCTTTCCAAGTACCGACAAGTGCCGTACAAGCGGTCTTCTACGGTCTCGGATCGGACGGCACCGTCGGGGCGAACAAGACGGCCATCACCGTGATCGGCGAGCAGACCGACCTCTACACGCAGGGGTACTTCGTCTACGACTCCAAGAAGGCCGGCTCGGTCACCGTCTCGCACCTACGGTTCGGCCCCGACCCGGTCACCTCGACCTACCTCATCGAGCCAGGGTGCGCCGACTTCGTCGCCTGCCACCAGTTCAGCCTGCTGACCAGGATGGACGTGCTCGCCAGCGCCCGGCCCGGCGCCACCTTCTTGCTCAACGCCCCTTATGCGCCGGACGAGCTGTGGGACCGGCTGCCCGCGGAGGTGCAGCAGGCGATCATGGCCAAGGGCCTGAACGTGTGGGTGATCGACGCGCACAAGGTCGCCCGGTCGCTGGGTCTAGGCACCCGGATCAACACGGTCATGCAGCCGTGCTTCTTCGCGCTCTCCCAGGTGCTGCCGGAGCAGCAGGCCCTCGCCGCACTCAAGGATGCCGTCAAGTCCCGCTACGCCAAGCGGGGCCCGTCGGTCGTGGAACGCAACCTCGCCGCCATCGACCAGGCGCTGGAAGGCCTGGCCCACATGAGCGTGCCCGAGGCCATCACTGGGCAGCCACGCCCGCAGGTGGTCGTTCCCGAGTCGGCCGAGGAGTTTCTCGGGTCGGTCACGGCGCCGATGATCGCCGGGGAGGGCGACCGACTGCCGGTGAGCCTGCTTCCCGCCGACGGCACGTTCCCGACCGGCACCGCCGCCTTGGAGAAGCGAGCCCTCGCCGTGAACCTGCCGGTCTGGGACCCGTCGCTGTGCATCGACTGCGGCAAGTGCGCCATCGTCTGCCCGCACGCCACCGTCCGGCTCAAGGTCTACCCGCCGGAGCAGCTGGACGGCGCCCCGCCGGGGTTCCAGTCGAAGAAGTTCCGCGACCGGTCGATCGCCGACCACCTGCTCACCGTGCAGGTGGCCCCCGACGACTGCACGGGCTGCGGCATCTGCGCCGACGTCTGCCCGGCACGCGACAAGTCCGACGCCAGCCACAAGGCACTGGACATGCGCCCCGCGGTCGAGCTGCGGCAGGACGAACGGCCACGCTGGGACTTCTTCCTCTCCATCCCCGAGATCGATCGCAGTGCGGTCAAGCAGTCGACGGTCAAGGGATCGCAGCTGCTCCAGCCACTCTTCGAGTTCTCCGGTGCGTGCAGCGGCTGCGGTGAGACGCCGTACGTCAAGCTGCTCAGCCAGCTCTACGGCGACCGGCTCGTGGTCGCCAACGCGACCGGCTGCTCCTCCATCTACGGCGGCAACCTGCCGACCACGCCGTGGGCGAAGGGCCCGGACGGCCGTGGACCGGCGTGGAGCAACTCGCTTTTCGAGGACAACGCCGAGTTCGGGCTCGGTCTGCGCCTCGGCATCGACGCCCACACTGACGGTGCCCGCCGGCTCATCTCCGAGCTGGGCTGGGCGCTGGGCACCGAGCTGGTCTCCGGGCTGCTGCTCTCCGAGCAGGACACCGAGGCCGAGGTGCAGGCCCAACGGGCACGGGTGGAGGCATTGCAGAACCGCATCGCTCGCCTCGTCGCCGAGGGCGAGACGGACGAACGTCTGCCCCGACTGGCCCAGCTGGCCGAGAACCTCGTGCGCCGCAGCGTCTGGGCCGTCGGCGGCGACGGGTGGGCCTACGACATCGGGTTCGGTGGGCTCGACCAGGTGCTCTCCTCCGACCAGGACATCAACGTGCTGGTGATGGACACCGAGGTCTACTCCAACACCGGCGGGCAGGCGTCGAAGGCGACCCCGCGGGGCGCGACGGCGAAGTTCGCCACAACCGGTAAGGCCAGCGCCAAGAAGGACCTGGGTGCGTTCGCTCGCTCGTACGGCAACGTGTACGTGGCGCAGATCGCGATGGGGGCCAACGAGGTGCAGACCGTCCGGGCGCTGCTCGAGGCGGACGCGTGGCGGGGGCCGTCGCTGGTGATCGCCTACTCGACCTGTATCGCGCACGGCATCGACATGACGACGTCGATGACCCACCAGAAGGCCGCCGTGTCGTCGGGGTACTGGGAGCTCTACCGCTACGCGCCGACGCCGGACGAGCACGCGCAGCCCTTCAAGCTCGACTCCAAGGCGCCCAGCACGCCGCTGCGCGACTTCTTGCTCGCCGAGACACGGTTCTCGTCGCTGGCGCGCAGCGACCCGGCCCGGGCGCGCGAGCTGTTCGCCCTGGCTCAGCACGACGTCACCGAACGTCGGCGCTACTACGAGCAGCTCGCGGGAGTGGAGCGGGCCATCGCCCGCACAGACACAGGCGACGACGATCTCGACGACGGGGTGGACGACTGATGGAACCTGACCTGAGCACGACGTACCTCGGGCTGACGCTGCGCACGCCTCTGGTGGCTTCGCCCGGTCCGTTGACCGGACGGGTCGAGTCGTTGCGCGCGCTTGCTGAGGCGGGCGTGTCCGCCGTGGTGCTGCCGTCGCTGTTCGAGGAGGAGGTGGAGGACGAGCCCCTGCACCGTGCGCAGACGATGGAGGCCCATCAGGAGAGCTTCGCCGAGGCGACTACCGAGAGCGGCTTCTTCGCCGACCTCGACCTGCACGACCTCGGCCCCGGCGTCCACCTCGACCTGCTGGTCGATGCCAAGGCCGCGCTCGACATCCCGGTGATCGCCAGCGTCAACGCCCGCTCGCCCGGTGGCTGGGTGCGCTACGCACGCATGCTGGCCGACGCCGGCGCCGACGCGATCGAGCTCAACCTCTACGACGTGGTGACCGACCCGGACGAGGACTGTCTGAGCGTCGAAGACCGGCTGTGCGACGCCGTGCGCGCGGTTCGGGCCGAGCTGGCCGTTCCGTTGGCGGTGAAGATCTCGCCGTACTACTCGGCCCTGCCGTCACTGGCGATGCGGCTGGCCGCCGACGGCGCGGACGCGCTGGTGCTCTTCAACCGCTTCTACCAGCCCGACATCGACCTGGAGACTCTTGGCGTCGAGGCCAAGGTGGCGCTCTCGCACCCGAGCGAGCTGCGGCTGCCGCTGCGGTGGATCGGCATCCTGCGACCGCTGCTACCCGAGCTTGGGCTGGCGGCGACGTCCGGCGTGCACAGCGGTGCCGACGCGATCAAGGTGCTGCTGGCCGGTGCCGACGTCGCCATGATGACCTCCGCGGTGCTGCTGCACGGTGCGGAGCACGTCGGCGTCGTCGAGGCTGAGCTGTCGAGCTGGCTGAGTGAGAACGAGTACACGTCGGTGAAGCAGATGCAGGGCAGCGTGTCGTACAAGACGGCAGCCGACCGATCCAGCTACGAACGGTCGCAGTACATCCGTACGTTGAGCTCGTACCTACTCGACCACGCCCTGGGGAGCACACATGATCACTGAGGTCGACCTACTCATCATCGGAGCCGGGCCCACCGGTCTCTACGCCGCCTACTACGCCGGCTTCCGGGGCATGAAGGTCGCGCTGGTCGACTCGCTCACCGAACCGGGCGGCCAGCTGATGGCGCTCTACCCGGAGAAGCCCATCTACGACGTTGCCGGCTACCCGTCCGTGCTGGCCCGCGACCTGGCGGGCAACCTGGTCGAGCAGGCCTCGGCCGCCGACCCGACCTACCTGCTGGGACGCCGCGCGGAGAACCTGGTGCGACACGACGACGGCTCGCTCGTGATCGATCTCGACAACGGCGACTCGGTGCACACCAAGGCCGTGATCATCTCCGCCGGCATCGGCACGTTCACGCCACGCGCGCTGCCCGGCGGCGACGCGTTCGTAGGCAAGGGTCTGCGCTACGTGGTGACCGACCTCTCGGTGCTGCACGACAAGCATGTCGTGATCGTCGGGGGTGGCGACAGCGCCGTCGACTGGGCGCTGGTGCTGCAGGACAAGGCGTCGTCGGTGACGCTCGTGCACCGTCGCGACCAGTTCCGGGCGCACGAGGGCTCGGTGGCGCAGCTGCGCGCGTCCAAGGTGAACGTGCTGACGCCCTACGTGCCGCACGAGATTCTCGCTGCCGACGACGGACGCGTCCGCGCTGTGGACGTGGTCGACAAGGAGACCGACGAGCACACGGTGATCGAGTGCGACGAGGTGGTGGCCGCGCTGGGCTTCATCGCCGACCTCGGCCCGATGCAGAAGTGGGGCCTCGAGCTCGCCAAGCGCCACATCGTCGTCGACACGCACATGTCCACCAACATCCCGGGGGTGTTCGCCGCCGGCGACGTGGTGGAGTACCCGGGCAAGGTGCGGCTCATCTCGACCGGCTTCGGCGAGGCCGCCACGGCCGTCAACAACGCAGCCCCCGTGATCGACCCGACGGCGAAGGTGTTCCCCGGCCACTCGTCCGACCCTGGCAAGCACTGAGACTGCTGCTTGCGCGCAGCGCGCCCCCGGCTCAGCGCCGACGGCTACCCGGCGACCAGCCCCGTGATTACGAACAGCAGGACGCCTGCGCCGAGCATGTGCCGGAACGTGTTGACGCCACGCACCACCTCGTCCAGAGCCCAGACCAGCAATGCGCCGGTGGCCACAACGTCCAGCACCACACCGGCCTGTACCCGCTCGCCGAAGTCCACCGAGCGAGTCCGCCTCGTGGGGACCATGCCGCCTCGTCGGGTCGGCTCGTCGCCTGTACGTGAATCCCCACATTCGCTGATCATGCAGCGATTTGACCTGGGCATACCTCTGAGCAAGGCCGGGTAGACGCCCCGAATGTGGGGATTGCGGTACGGCGGCACACCCGCGCGTGCCGCGCCTTCGCGGTGAGACTGTCGCTGAGGACGGCCACCACATGGGGAGCTCTCGTGTCGGGTGATGGTGGGATGCCTGCCGGGGCAGGTCGGTTCCCAGCGCTCGTCCTCGTCACCGGACGCCGGTACGGTCGCACGGGTGCCCAACCGGCTGACCTCCTCGACCTCGCCCTACCTGCAGCAGCACGCCGACAACCCCGTCGACTGGTTCGAGTGGGGGGACGAGGCTTTCGCCGAGGCTCGACGGCGCGACGTGCCCGTGCTGCTCAGCGTCGGGTACGCCGCCTGCCACTGGTGCCACGTCATGGCCCACGAGTCGTTCGAGGACGCGGCGACCGCCGACATGATGAACGCCGGGTTCGTGAGCATCAAGGTCGACCGGGAGGAACGACCTGACGTCGACGCCGTGTACATGGAGGCCGTCCAGGCCATGACCGGTCACGGCGGCTGGCCGATGACCGCCTTTCTCACCCCGCAGGGCCGGGTGTTCTACGCCGGCACCTACTTTCCCAAGCAGCAGCACCACCAGATGCCGTCGTTCACGCAGGTGCTCGCCGCCGTCACCGACGCCTGGATGACCCGGCGCGACGAGGTGGAGTCGACCGGCGCGCGCATCAATGCCCAGCTCGCTGCGCGCTCGGTGCTGGTGGGCGAGCACCCACCTACCGCCGCCGACCTCGAGGCCGCGGTGAGCGTGCTCGCGTCCGAGTTCGACCACACTGACGCAGGGTTCGGTACCCAGCCCAAGTTCCCGCCGTCCATGGCCCTGGAGTGGCTGCTGCGCCACCACCACCGCACGGGTCGCCCCGACGCCCTCGCCATGGTCGGCGCGACGTGCGAGCGCATGGCCCGCGGCGGCATATACGACCAGCTCGCCGGCGGCTTCGCCCGCTACAGCGTCGACCGTGCCTGGGTCGTGCCGCACTTCGAGAAGATGCTCTACGACAATGCTTTGCTGCTGCGCGTCTACCTGCACTGGTTCAGCGCGACGGGCAGCCCGCTGGCCGAACGGATCGTCCGAGAGACGGCGGGCTTTCTGGTGCGCGACCTCGGTACCGACGACGGTGCGTTCGCCTCCGCGCTGGACGCCGACGCCCAGGGAGTCGAAGGACTCACCTACGCCTGGACCCCCGCACAGCTCGTCGAGGTGCTCGGTGACGGCGACGGCGCGTGGGCGGCCGACCTTCTCGCCGTCACCCCACGGGGCACGTTCGAGCACGGCATGTCGACGCTGCAGCTACGGGCCGACCCCGACGACGCCGCCCGCTGGGCCGATGTGCGGGCGCGCCTGTTGCTCGCCCGGGCCAGCAGGCCGCAGCCGGCCCGCGACGACAAGGTCGTGGCCGCCTGGAACGGCCTGGCGATCACCGCGCTGGCGGAGGCATCTGTCGTGCTGGGCGAACCGGGCTGGCTCGACGCCGCCCGCTCGTGTGCCGACCTGCTGATGGCGGTGCACTGGCGCGACGGCCGGCTGCGCCGGGTCTCCCGCGACGGAGTCGCCGGCGAGCCGGCCGGTGTGCTCGAGGACTACGGAGCGGTCGCTGAGGGGCTGCTGGCTCTGCTGGCTGCGACCGGCGAGCCCGCCTGGCTACGCCAGGCGCAGACTCTGCTCGACATCGCCCTTGACCAGTTCACCGACGAGGGACAGCTGTACGACACGGCTGTCGACGCCACGGACGAGCGGCTGGGTCGGCGTCCGCTCGACCCCACCGACAACGCCGCCCCGTCAGGGCGCTCGGCGCTGGTGCATGCGTTGCTGCTGGCAGGTGCCTACACCGGCGAGGCGCGGTACCGCATCGCTGCCGAGCAGGCCCTGGGCACGGCGCAAGCGCTGGCCGGGCGAGCACCACGGTTCGTCTCGTGGGCCCTCGCCGCCGCCGAGAGCGCCGTCGACGGCCCGCTCGAGGTCGCCATCGTGGGCGACCCCGATGACCCCTCGACGGCAGCGCTGCACCGGACAGCGGCCCGGGTGGCGATGCCCGGGTCTGCCGTTGTGACCGGTGAGCCCCGCGGGGACGACCGCAGCGCGAGCCCCGTCCCGCTGCTTGCTCACCGTGGCCTGGTCGACGGTCAGCCCGCGGCCTACGTGTGTCGAGGCTTCGTGTGCCGACGCCCGGTGACCGACCCGGCCGCGTTGGCCGGTGAGCTCAGGAGCCGAGCGCCGCGCTGACCACGGATCGGGCCTCGTCCTGGATCTCGGCCAGGTGCTCCGGTCCGCGGAACGACTCGCCGTAGATCTTGTACACGTCCTCGGTGCCCGACGGACGGGCAGCGAACCAGCCGTGGTCGGTGGTCACCTTCAGACCGCCGATCGCCGCCCCGTTGCCGGGCGCCTTGGTGAGCACGGCCGTGATCGGGTCGCCGGCCAGCGTAGTAGCGCTCACCTGGTCGGGGGACAGCGCGCCCAGCTTCGCCTTCTCCGCACGGGTGGCGGGGGCGTCGATGCGGGCGTAGGCCGGGGCCCCGTGGCGCTGCGTGAGGTCGGCGTAGTGCTCGCTGGGGGAGCGGCCGGTGACGGCGATGATCTCGGCGGCGAGCAGGCAGAGCAGCAGGCCGTCCTTGTCCGTGGTCCACGTCGTGCCGTCCATGCGTAGGAACGACGCGCCGGCGCTCTCCTCGCCACCGAATCCGATAGACCCGTCCTGCAGCCCGGGGACGAACCACTTGAAGCCGACGGGCACCTCGTCGAGGCGTCGTCCCAGGTCGGCGGCAACACGGTCGATCATGGACGACGACACCAGCGTCTTGCCGATGCCCGCGTCACCCGGCCACCCGGGACGGTTCTGGTACAGGTAGCTGATCGCGACCGCGAGGTAGTGGTTGGGGTTCATCAGCCCGCCGTCGGGGGTGACGATGCCGTGCCGGTCGGCGTCGGCGTCGTTGCCGGTTGCCAGGGCGTAGCCCGCGGTGGCCTTCGGGCCGGTGACGCGGTCGATGAGCGACGCCATCGCGTGCGGGGAGGAGCAGTCCATGCGGATCCTGGCGTCCCAGTCCAGCGTCATGAACCGGAACGTGCCGTCCACCAGCGGGTTGACCACGTCGAGAGCCAGGTTGTGCCGCTCGGCGATGGCGCCCCAGTAGTCCACCGCGGCCCCACCCATGGGGTCGGCGCCGATGCGCACGCCGGCTGACCGAATGGCCTCGATGTTCACCACCGACGGCAGGTCGTCCACGTAGGCGCCGAGGTAGTCGTACGTGCCGGTCGTGTCAGCGGCGCGTGCGCGCGCGTACGGGATGCGCGCGACCCCGTCCAGGCCGGCATCGAGCAGCTCGTTGGCGCGGTCCTGGATCCAGCGGGTCACGTCGGTGTCGGCCGGACCGCCGTTGGGCGGGTTGTACTTGAACCCACCATCGGGTGGCGGGTTGTGCGACGGGGTCACGACGATGCCGTCGGCGAGGCCGGGGCCGCTGACCCGTCCCTTGTTGTGCCGAAGGATCGCGTGCGACAGGGCCGGCGTCGGGGTGTAGCGGTCGGCGACGTCCAGCAGTGTCGTGACGCCGTTGGCAGCCAGCACCTCCAGTGCACTCACCTGGGCGGGGTCGGAGAGCGCGTGGGTGTCGCGGCCCACGAACACGGGCCCGTCGATGCCGTTCGCGGCCCGGTACTCACAGATCGCCTGCGTGGTCGCGGCGATGTGGTCGTCGTTGAACGAGCCGCGCAGCGCCGAGCCACGGTGACCGGACGTTCCGAAGGCGACGCGTTGCGCCGGGTCGGCGAGGTCGGGGTGCTCGCTGTAGTAGGCGGTGACCAGACGGGCCAGGTCCACCAGGTCGCCGGGCTGGGCAGGTGTGCCGGCGCGCGGGTCGATGCTCATGTGCCCACCGTAGGGTTTCCAGCGCCGCGGTACGCGCCCTTCGCAGGGGCTGCCGTCACCGGGCCTCAGGCGCGAGCGAGGCTCACCGCGATGCCGGCGTAGAACGCCAGCCATGCCCCGATCGTGAGTGCGTGGAACACCTCGTGGTAGCCGAACCACCGGGGGCTCGGGTCGGGCTTCTTCGTCGCGTAGACGACAGCCCCGACCGTGTAGAGAAGCCCGCCGAGCAGCATGAGCACGAGGATGACCCAGCCACCCGCCTCGACCAGGTCACCGATGAAGAACAGCGCCACCCATCCGAGTGCGATGTAGGCGGTGACGTAGGTCCAGCGCGGCGCGCCGAGCCAGAAGAGGCGGAAGAACACACCGGCGACCGCTCCGCCCCACACCAGAACCATGAGCAGCCGTGCCCGTTCCGGCGACAGCAGCAGCACGGCGTAGGGGGTGTAGGTGCCGGCGATGATCAAGAAGATGTTCGCGTGGTCGAGCCGACGCAAGAAGCCCTCCATGCGCGGGCTCCACGAGCCCCGGTGGTACACCGCACTCACCGAGAACAGCAGCACGCTGGTCGCGGTGTACACGGCGACGGCCAGCCGGTCGGCCGGGTCGTCAGCGACGACCAGCAGAACCAGGCAGAGCAGCGCAGACACCGGGATGGCGACCAGGTGCAGCCAGCCACGTAGCTTCGGCTTGACGTCGGCGGGCAGCCTGTCGAGAGCCTCCTGCATGCGGGTCTCGACGCGGTCGGCGAACGCGTCGTAGGCGGCCTCGGCCCGGTCGCGGGTGCTGCGCTCGACCTTGGAGTCGTTGTCCATCGCACCCGTCCTGTCGTGGTCCGCCCTGGCCCGCCGAGCCGACGTCGGCTCGCGAGCACCAACCTACTGATGCGTAACTTACGCGACGCTCACCCATTTGGCCCTGGGCTCGAGCCCGGGCCCAGGTAGCCTGAAAACGTGGCGCTGACCGACCTCGCCTACGGGGTGTACGAGCGCCGACTTGCACGCTCGCTCGACCCGGCCAAGCTGCCGCACCACGTCGGCGTCATCTTGGACGGCAACCGACGCTGGGCCCGCAGCGCCGGCTTCGATGCGAGCACCGGCCACGAACGGGGCGCGGCCAAGATCGTCGAGTTTCTCGGGTGGTGCGACGACGCCGGCGTCGAGCTGGTCACCCTCTGGATGCTGTCGACCGACAACCTCGCTCGTCCCGCCACCGAGCTCGAAGCCCTCGTGTCCATCATCGAGCGGGCCGTCGACTCGATCGCCGACACGCGCCGCTGGCGAGTTCACCTGGTCGGCTCCCCGGACGTGCTGCCGGCGTCCCTGCACCGCACGCTGAAGGATGCCGCCGACCGCACCGCCGACATCGACGGCATGCTGGTCAACGTCGCCGTCGGCTACGGCGGGCGTGAGGAGATCGCCGACGCCGTCCGGTCGCTGCTCGCCGAGCACTCCGACGCGGGGACGTCCTTGGCCGACCTGGCCGAGCAGCTGAGCGTCGAGCACATCGCCGCGCACCTCTACACGCGCGGGCAGCCCGACCCCGACCTGGTGATTCGCACCTCTGGTGAGCAGCGTCTCTCCGGCTTCCTCATGTGGCAGAGCGCGCACAGCGAGTTCTACTTCTGCGAAGCCATGTGGCCGGACTTCCGGCGCGTCGACTTCCTCCGAGCCCTTCGCGCGTACGAGCAGCGCGAGCGAAGGTTCGGAGGCTGAGCAATCGTTGGTACCCCGACCCTGACCAGAGAGGAGTCGTCCATGCCCGGACGACGGACGTATGTGATCGACACCAGCGTGCTGCTGTCTGATCCGTATGCTCTGCTCCGCTTCGACGAGCACGAAGTGGTGCTGCCTGTCGTCGTGATCACCGAGCTGGAGGCCAAGCGCCACCACCCCGAGCTCGGCTACTTCGCCCGCGCCGCACTGCGTCTGCTGGACGAGATGCGTATCGAGCACGGTCGCCTGGACGCCCCGCTCGCCGTGGGCAGCCACGGTGGAACTCTGCGGGTCGAGCTGAACCACACCGACGCCGACGTGCTCCCGCCCGGCTTTCGCCTTGGCGACAACGACAGCCGCATTCTCGCCGTCGCCCGCAACCTGCAGGCGGAGGGCTACGACGTCACGCTCGTCTCCAAGGACCTGCCCATGCGGGTCAAGGCGTCATCGGTGGGGCTGCACGCCGAGGAGTACCGAGCCGAGACCGTCGTCGAGTCGGGCTGGACGGGCATGGCCGAGGTCGAGGTTGCCGCGTCCGTGCTGGACGAGCTGTACGACGGCGGGATCGCCGACCTGGAGGAGGCCCGCGACCTGCCCTGCCACACCGGTTTGGTGCTGCTGAGCGAACGCGGGAGCGGCCTGGGCCGGGTCACCGCCGACAAGCGCGTGCGGCTCGTGCGCGGAGACCGAGAGGTGTTCGGGCTTCGCGGACGCTCCGCGGAGCAGCGCGTGGCCCTCGACCTGCTGCTCGACCCTGATATCGGCATCATCAGCCTCGGCGGGCGTGCGGGCACCGGCAAGTCAGCACTGGCGTTGTGCGCGGGGCTGGAGAGCGTGCTGGAGCGCCGGATCCACCAGAAGGTGGTCGTCTTCCGCCCCATCTACGCCGTCGGCGGTCAAGAGCTGGGCTACTTGCCCGGTAGCGAGGCCGAGAAGATGAACCCCTGGGGCCAGGCCGTCTACGACACGCTGACCTCGGTGACGACGCAGGACGTGGTCGAGGAGGTGATCGGGCGCGGCATGCTCGAAGTGCTGCCCCTGACGCACATCCGCGGACGGTCGCTGCACGACTCGTTCGTCATCGTGGACGAGGCGCAGTCGTTGGAGCGCAACGTGCTGCTGACGGTGCTGTCACGGATGGGGGCCAACGCCCGGGTGGTGCTCACCCACGACGTGGCCCAGCGCGACAACCTGCGGGTCGGCCGCTACGACGGCGTCGTGGCGGTCGTGGAGAAGCTGAAGGGCCACCCGCTGTTCGCCCACGTCACCCTGAACCGCTCGGAGCGCTCGGCGATCGCCGCGCTGGTCACCGAGATGCTGGAGGACCTGCCACAGTAGGTATGGACGGGGGCCGGGTCATGGCCAGCACGTCGAGCGCCTCGTCGAGCTGCTGCTCGGTGAGGACGCCACGGTCGACGTGGCCCTCGTCGAGCACGACCTCGCGGATGCTGCGCTGCTCGGCGAGCGCGCGCTTGGCCACCGCGGCGGCGGCCTCGTAGCCCAGGTAGCGGTTGAGCGGGGTGACGATGGCGGGCGAGCCCTCGGCCATCGCCCGGGCGTGCTCGGCGTGCGCGGTGATGCCGTCGACGCAGCGGGCGGCCAGCAGGTCGGCGCTGCGTCCGAGCAGGCGGGCCGACTCGATGAGCGCCTGGCCCATCACCGGCATGGCCACGTTCAGCTCGAACGACCCCGATGCGCCCGCCCATGCGATCGTTGCGTCGTTGCCCACGACCCGGGCGCACACCATCAGCGTGGCCTCGGGCAGCACCGGGTTGACCTTGCCCGGCATGATGGACGACCCGGGTTGAAGATCGGGCAGCGCGATCTCGCCGAGCCCGCCGCGGGGCCCGGAGCCCATCCAGCGCAGGTCGTTGCAGATCTTGGTGAGCGACACCGCCGCGCCGCGTAAGGCGGCGCTGGTCTCGACGAGCCCGTCACGCGCGGCGTGGGCCTCGAAGTGGTTCGGCGCCTCACGCAGGTCGAGCCCGGTCTGCTCGGCGAGGCGGCTGATGACGTCGACGGCGAACCCCGGTGCGGCGTTGACCCCGGTACCGACGGCGGTACCGCCGAGGGGAACGTCCAGCAGTCGCGGCAGGGTGGCCACGATTCGCGCGACGGCATGCTCGACCTGGGCGGCATAGCCGCTGAACCGTTGGCCCAGTGTGACGGGCGTGGCGTCCATCAGGTGCGTGCGGCCCACGGTGACGACTGCTGCGAGCTCGTGGGCCTTGGCGTCGAGGCTGGTCGCGAGGTGCTCCAGCCCGGGCAGCGTGACCTCGGTGACCTGGATTGCGGCGGCGAGGTGCAGCGCCGTGGGAAACGTGTCGTTGCTCGACTGGCCGGCGTTCACGTCGTCGTTGGGGTGAACGGGCCGCCCGAGCCCCCGCTCGGCCAGCGTGGCGAGAACCTCGTTGACGTTCATGTTCGTGCTGGTGCCCGACCCGGTCTGGTAGACGTCGACCGGGAACTCCTCGGCATGCTCACCGTCGGCGACCTCGCGTGCTGCTTGCTCGATGGCGTCGGCGACCTCGGCGTCGATGACGCCGAGGCGGGCGTTCACGGTGGCGGCGGCACCCTTGAGTAGCGCCAACGCCTCGATGATCGCTGGGTCGAGGCGCTGCCCGGAGATCGGGAAGTTCTCTACGGCCCGCTGCGTCTGCGCCCGCCAGAGGGCGTCCACGGGCACCTGCACCTCGCCCATGGTGTCGTGCTCGGTACGCATCTCGCGGTGGGGCTGCCGGGTCATGGCTTCATCTTGCTGCGCGCCGGCGTCGTGCGCCCACGCTTGCAGCTCTCGGCCTACGGTGTCGCCCGTGGCAGATGCACGTCGGTTGGACCGCGGCACATGGCTGGTGGCCGCCCAGGTCGTCTGCCTCGCTGTGGTCTGGCTGTGGCCCGCCCCGCCGATGTGGAGCCTGCCGGGGTGGGTCGTCGCCGGCTGCTGGGTCGTCATCGCGGGTGCCGTGCTGCTCGGGCTGTGGGGTGCCGGCGGGCTCGGCCGGTTCTTGCGGGTGCACCCGCGCCCGGCACAGCGGGCCGAGCTCCGGACGGCCGGCGCCTACCGGCTGGTGCGCCACCCGATCTACGCCGCGGTGCTCGTGGGCTCGGCCGCCGGGGCGGTGCTGGCGGCGCGTCCCGAGCCCCTGATCGGGTTCGTGGGGCTGTCGCTCGTGCTGCACGTGAAGTCCGGCTACGAGGAGGGCCTGCTGCGCGAGCGGTTCGGCGACGCCTACGACGCCTATGCCTCCCGGGTCCCGCGTCTGGTGCCGCGTCTGGTGCCTCGTTCGCAGGCCTGACGGGGCTCAGCCGGGAGGGCGGCGCCCGATGCTGAGCATCGGTTTGGAGGTCTCGGCGAAGAAGTCGTTGCCCTTGTCGTCCACGACGATGAAGGCAGGAAAGTCCTCGACCTCGATGCGCCAGATCGCCTCCATGCCGAGCTCGGGGTACTCGATCACCTCGACGTGCTTGATGCAGTCCTGTGCCAGGCGCGCGGCCGGGCCGCCGATCGAGCCGAGGTAGAAGCCGCCGTGCGCCGCGCAGGCGTCGGTCACCTGCTGCGACCGGTTGCCCTTGGCCAGCATCACCAGTGAGCCGCCCGCAGCCTGCAGCTGGGCGACGTAGGAGTCCATTCGCCCGGCGGTGGTCGGACCGAACGAGCCGGAGGCGTAGCCCTCGGGTGTCTTGGCCGGGCCCGCGTAGTAGACGGGGTGGTCGCGCAGGTAGTCGGGCATCGGCTCGCCGGCGTCGAGACGCTCGGCGATCTTGGCGTGGGCGATGTCGCGGGCCACGACGAGCGGGCCGGTGAGCGAGAGCCGGGTCTTGACCGGGTAGCGGGTGAGCTCGGCGCGAATCTCGGCCATCGGCCGGTTGAGGTCGATGCGCACCACGTCGCTGTCGTCGAGGTGCGCATCGGTGACGTCGGGGGTGAAGCGGACTGGGTCGGTCTCGAGCTTCTCCAAGAACACGCCATCGGCGGTGATCTTCGCCATCGCCTGCCGGTCGGCCGAGCACGACACGGCGATCGCGACGGGGCACGACGCCCCGTGGCGGGGTAGGCGCACGACACGGACGTCGTGGCAGAAGTACTTGCCGCCGAACTGGGCGCCGATGCCGAAGTTGCGGGTGAGCTCGAGCACCTGCAGCTCGAGGTCGAGGTCGCGGAAGCCGTGGGCGTCCATCGACCCGTGTGTGGGCAGCGCGTCGAGGTACTTGGCCGAGGCCAGCTTGGCGGTCTTCATCGCGTACTCCGCGCTCGTGCCGCCGATGACGATGGCCAGGTGGTACGGCGGGCAGGCGGCGGTGCCGAGCGCGCGCAGCTTCTCGTCCAAGAAGCGCATCATCGCGTCGGGGTTCAGCACGGCCTTGGTCTCTTGGTAGAGGAACGACTTGTTCGCCGAGCCGCCACCTTTGGCCATGAACAGCAGCTTGTAGGCGGCCGGGTCGCCGCCGGGGTCGTCGGCGTAGACCTCGACCTGGGCAGGCAGGTTTGAGCCGGTGTTCTTCTCCTCCCACATCGTCAGCGGCGCGAGCTGGGAGTAGCGCAAGTTCAGTCGGGTGTAGGCGTCGAAGACGCCGCGGCTGATGTGCTCGGTGTCGCGACCGTCGGTGAGCACCTGACGTCCCCGCTTGGCCGACACGATCGCGGTGCCGGTGTCTTGGCACATCGGCAGCACTCCGCCGGCAGCGATGTTGGCGTTGCGCAGCAGGTCGAGGGCCACGAAGCGGTCGTTGGGTGACGCGTCGGGGTCGTCGACGATGCGGCGCAGCTGGGCTAGGTGGGCCGGGCGCAGGTAGTGGGCGATGTCGTGCATCGCCTCGTCCGTGAGCAGCCGCAGCGCCTCGGGGTCGACCTCGAGGAACGTCCGTCCGGCTGCTTCGACGGTGCGCACTCCCTCGGTCGTGAGCAGCCGGTACTCGGTGTCGTCCGGGCCGAGGGGCAGAAGGTCGGAGTAGCGGAACTCTGGCACCCCCTGAGCCTACGAGGGAAGAGTCGGCGACCTGACGCCCTCCTACCGAACGAAGGTCAGCCATACCCCCCAGTACCTCGGGAACAGCGGGGTGGTCGGCTTCGCCAGCCCCGTTGGGCCCGGGCAGACCCATGCAGATGCCCGGACGCGCGTCGAGATCGAGTCCGTCCACGGCGGGCAACGACTCGAGGTCCTTCACGAGCCCCTGAAGTGCGACCGCACCAGCCCGAGCGCTGTACGGAGCCGCTGCGATGAGTACCGTCTGAGCAGTGAGCGACGTCGAGCCCCGCGGAGAGCCGGGAGCAGCGGCCGACCCGCGCGACCTGCGGTGCTCGGACGCCGAGCGCGAGCTGGTGGCCGAGGTCGTGCGCCAGGCGGCCGGCGACGGGCGCCTGACCCTGGACGAGCTGCTCGAGCGCCTCGACGTCGTCTACGCCGCTCGGACGTATCGCGAGCTCGAGGCCGCAGTGCACGACCTGCCGGGGGCACGTGTTCCGGGCATGCCCGCGCCGCCGCAGACCTCGAACGTGCCCGCAACCAGGCAGGGCAATCAGGTGGTGATCGGCGGCGGGACGAGCGACAGCGCTGTGGCCATCTTCAGCGAGAACAAACGGGTCGGGGCGTGGGTGGTTCCTGCCGAGTTCGCGAGCGTCGCGGTGTTCGGTGCCGTCGAGCTCGACCTGCGCGAGGCGTCACTGGCGGCGTCGGAGGTGTCCATTCAGGCCAACGCCGTCTTCGGGGAGGTCAAGGTTCTCATCGGGGACGGCGTCACCGTGAGCACGCTGGGCAACGGGGTACTGGGGGAGTACGACGGTCCGCACGAGCAGCCCGAGCCGGGCAAGCCGCATGTGGTCGTCAACGGGGTGGCGCTCTTCGGAAGCGTCAACGTGAAGCGCAAGCTGCTCAAGAAGAGTCGCCGCTGACCTCAGCCGCCCAGCGCCGGTGCTGCCAGCGTCGGTGCTCCCAGCGCAGCGGCGAGCTCGGTGGCACTCGGCGGGTCGCATCCGGGTCGGGTCACCGTGATGCCCGCGGCCGCGGCGGCTGCTCGCAACGCAGTGGCGACGTCGGCGTCGGTGAGGTCGCTCAGCGAGACGGCGGGGTCGCCGCCGGCAGGCATCAGGTCGAGCAGCGTCGTCAGCAGCCCGGCGGTGAACGTGTCGCCGGCCCCGATCGTGTCGGCGACCGTGACAGCCGCGCTCGGCACGACGACGTCGTCGCGCCCTTGGCGCATTGCTCGAGCGCCCTCGCTACCGGCGGTCACGACGACCAGCGACGGGCCGAGGTCGAGCCACGCCCGCGCTGACTCGACCGGGTCGGTGTCTGGGTGCAGCGTCGTGACGTCCTCGTCGCTCACCTTGACCACGTGCGCAGTGGCGATGGCGGCCCTGATCAGCCCAGCAGTCTCCGCGTTCACCAGCGCGGGCCGGATGTTGGGGTCGTAGGAGACCAGGCAGCCGGCCTGGCGAGCGCGCGCCAGCATGGCGATGATCGCTGGGGCCCCCGGCGGCGTCCACGACGCGACCGAGGCGGCGTGCACCGCGCGCGTTCCGGGGGAGGGTGCCGCGGCGAGCTCGTCGTCGGTCCACTGCCAGTCGGCGGTGCCGCTTGTCCAGAATGCGTAGGTGGCGTGACCGTCGGAGTCGGTCGTTGCCACGGCCAAGGTGGATGGCTCGGTGGCGTCCACGCTGGCGCTCAGGCCCACGCGGTTGTCGATGAGGCGTGCGCGAGCGCGCCCGCCGAACACGTCGTTGCCGAACCTGCCGAGGAACTCCACGTCGGCGCCGAGGCGAGCGCAGGCCAGGGCCGTGTTGGCCGGGCTGCCTCCGGGAACCGGCCGTAGCGTCCCGTCCGGCTGCTCGATCAGGTCTGCCACCATCTCGCCGCACACAGTGATCACCGCAGCACCGTAGGACACCTCGGTGCGCGGCGGCGGTGAAGACCAGGGACGATGGGGGCATGGCACGCAAGCGCGGCACCGAGACCATGGGCGACATGGCGCGATCGATGCTCGTCGTCCTGATCCCGGTGGCGTTCATCGCCGGGCTCGTCGGCTTGATCCGTCCGTCGAGCGAGACGCTGCGCGACGTGGAGTGGGAGTCGGCGCTGGCGTCCGCACGGGACGCGGCCGAGTACGACCTGGTGGGCCCACAGAGCGTGCCCGAGGGGTGGACTGCCACCCTGGTCTCCTACGAGTCGGGCGCCTCTGCCGAAGACGGCGTGTGGCGGATGAACTTCGTCACCGACGAGCGGGGCTACGTCGGACTAGTGCAGCGCTCCGGTGACGTGCAGACGGTCGTGCGGAGCGAGCTGCCGGAGTTCGAGCCCGACGGGACGTCCGTAGCGTCGGGCGAGCAGTGGGACCGCTACCTCGAGACCGGCGAGGACGACCCGGACGTCGCCCTGGTGCAGGAACGACCTGACTCGGTCGTCGTGCTCATCGGGTCGCAGGGCTACGACGAGCTCGAGTCGTTCGCTTCCTGGCTGCGCTGAGCGGCGTCGAGGCGCTGCTGGGCGTCGTTGAGCAGATGCTCGCAGCGGTCGGCGAGCTTCTCGCCACGTTCCCACAGTGCCAGTGACTGCTCGAGCGACAAACCGCCTGCCTCCAGCCCGCGCACCACGCCGGCGAGCTCGTCGCGTGCCTGCTCGTAGGTGAGGTCGTCGACGGGCTGGACGGCCGGGCTGTCTGTCATCGCCGTCACTCTAGGCCGACGGCGGCGGGTCGGTCTCGCCTCGAGTGATCGAGCCCTCGGGCCCGTCCTCAGCGACGGCTGCCACCTCGCCGTGGGCCAGCCGCAGCCGCAGCCGCTCGCGGGGGCGCACGTCGTTAGGTGAGCGCACGACCGCCCCGCTCTCGCCCTGGACGACGGCGTAGCCGCGGGCGAGCGTCGCCGCTGGCGAGAGGGCGCTGACCTGGGCGCGCGCGTGGTCGACGCGCGCTCTCTCGTGCCGGAGCACGTTCGCTACGTCGCGCATCGCGTCCCGTCGAGACTGCGCCACCTGGACGCGGCGCGGCTTGATCAGCACGGTGCCGGGGTCTGCCAACCCTGGACGAGCGAGCATGCCCTGGACGCGCACGTGCTCCTGCTCCAGCAGCGCCCGTACCCGGCGGCTCAGGCGATGCCGTGCCTCGTGCACCCGACGCTTCTCGTCGGCGACGTCTGGGACGACACGCTTCGCGGCGTCGGTGGGCGTGCTGGCCCGCACATCGGCGACGAGGTCGAGCAACGGCGCGTCTGTCTCGTGGCCGATGGCCGAGACGACCGGCGTGGTGCAGGTGGCGACGGCACGCACGAGGGCTTCGTCGGAGAACGGCAGCAGGTCCTCCACCGACCCGCCGCCGCGGGCGACGATGATCACCTCGATCCGAGGGTCGGCATCGAGCCGTTGCAGCGCGGCGATCACCTCGGGAACGGCTGCCGCCCCCTGCACCGGGACGTTCTCGACGCGGAATGCGATGCCCGCTGCTCGCAGGCGTGCATTCTCGAGCACGTCGTGCTCGGCTGCGGACGCGCGTCCGCAGATCAGCCCGACCCCAGCCGGTACGAACGGGAGTCGACGTTTGAGCTCGACAGCGAAGATCCCCTCGGCGGCGAGCAGACGCCGCACCTGATCGACCCGCGCGAGCAGCGCCCCGACGCCCACGGGCCGGATGTCGTCGACGGCGAGGCTCAACGTGCCTCGTTCGTAGTACCAGTTGGGGCGCCCGCGAACGACCACTCGTGCACCCTCGACCAGCGGAGGAGTGGTGGCTGCCACCACGTCGGCAGAGCAGGTGATCTGCAGCGACACGGTGGCCGACGGGTCGCGCAGCGTGAGGAACACAGTTCGTGCGCCCGGTCGCCGCGACAGCTGAGTGACCTGGCCCTCGACCCACACGGTGCCCAGTCGGTGGATCCAGGCCCCGATGTGCGTCGACACGACCCGAACCGGGATCGGGTTCTCCGCCGAGGTGTCGAGCGCCATCGCGCGGAGCCTACGTCGCGTCCTTACCATTGACCGATGAGCGACTCCACGAAGCGGACACTCCTGGCATCCCCACGGGGGTACTGCGCCGGCGTCGACCGTGCGGTCGTCACTGTGGAGAAGGCCCTCGACCACTTTGGCGCCCCGGTCTACATGCGCAAGCAGATCGTGCACAACAAGCACGTCGTCGAGGTGCTGGAGGAGCGGGGCGCGGTGTTCGTGGACGAGCTCACTGAGGTACCGGAGGGCTCGCTCGTAGTGTTCTCGGCGCACGGGGTGTCGCCGGCGGTGCGGCAGCAGGCGATCGAACGCAACCTGCGCACGATCGACGCGACCTGCCCGTTGGTCACCAAGGTGCACGCCGAGGCTCGCCGGTTCGCTGCCGACGACTACGAGATCTTGCTGATCGGTCACGAGGGACACGAAGAGGTCGAGGGCACCGCAGGGGAAGCACCCGAGCACATCACGCTCGTCCAAGACCCGAACGAAGCGGCCGAGGTCGAGGTGAAGGACCCGAGCAAGATGGTGTGGCTCTCGCAGACGACGCTCAGCGTGGACGAGACGATGCAGACAGTGAGCCAGCTGCGAGAGCGGTTCCCAGGACTGCAGGACCCGCCGAGCGACGACATCTGCTACGCCACCCAGAACCGACAGGTGGCGGTGAAAGAGGTCGCACCGCAGGCTGACCTGCTGATAGTCGTCGGGTCGGCCAACTCGTCGAACTCGGTGCGGCTCGTCGAGGTCGGCCTCGACGCAGGTGCGAAGGCCGCCTACCGCGTCGACAACGCTGGTGAGATCGACGAGGCCTGGCTGGACGGGGTGCAGACCGTCGGGGTGACCAGCGGAGCGTCGGTGCCTGAGTCGTTGGTGCGCGGGGTCATCGACTACCTCGCCGAGCGTGGCTTCCCGGTTCCGGAGGAGATCCTCACCGCCAAGGAGTCCGTGGTGTTCTCCCTTCCGTCCGAGCTGCGTCGCGAGCTCAAGGCCAACGGCAAGCGTTGAGAGGCGCTGGTAGACGTGGGGGGTGAGCCTGAGCCATCGACGTACGTGTCGGGGGAGCGGGTCTTCGGCCCGCCGCTTGGCACGTTCGACGTCGAGTGGGTGGCCCGCGAGGTGCAGCGTCTGACCGGGGTCGATGTCACCGAGGCCCACCGCTGCGTGGAGGCGGCGTGGTGCGTCGCGCGTGAGTCAGGAGCGGCCGAGGTCGAGGCGCTCAACGGGGCACTGTCGGCCCGCGGTGTGCCCGCCTCGGTGTCGCAGGTGACGGCGTCCCTGGTCGCGGGCTACTGCGCGGCCTACGACGTCGACCCCGCCGCCCGCTGACTCGGCTTGGCATCCAGGGCGAGCAGCTCCTCGTTCGCTGACGCGATGAGCGCCTCGGCGGTGACGTCGCGCGGGACGAGGTCGATGTGCGTGGGTGGGTCGATCTCCTGGTCGGAGACCTTCAGCTCGACGAACTTGCGGGCCGACACCATGACGCGAGACTCCAGCGATCCGACGAGCTTGTTGTAGGCCTCGACCGCCCCAGACATCTCCTTGCCGAGCTTGTTGACGTGCCCGCCCATCGTCGCCAGGCGCGCGTAGAGGGTCTTGCCGAGCTCGTAGACCTCCCGGGCATTGGCCGCGAGCGCCTCCTGCTTCCAGGTGTAGGCCACGGTGCGCAGCAACGCGACGAACGTGGCTGGGGTCGAGATCACGACGTTCCTCTCGAACCCGTACTCGAGCAGCGTCGGGTCTTCGTCCAGTGCCGCGTTCAAGAAGACCTCCGCAGGGACGAACATCACCACGAAGTCCGGTGTCGGCTCGAGGTGCTTCCAGTACTCCTTCGCCCCGAGCTGGTCGATGTGCGTCTTGAGGTGGCGAGCGTGCGCCTTCAGTCTCGCCGCCCGCGTCGCGTCGTCACGCGCCTCCATGGCCTCGAGGTACCCGTTGAACGCCACCTTGGCGTCCACGACCAGACGTCGTCCGCCGGCAAGGTGGACGACGAGGTCGGGTCGCAGCACGTTCCCGTCCTCGGTGGAGACGGTGCCCTGCTCGGTGAAGTCGCAGTGCTCGACCATGCCGGCCATCTCGACGACCCGACGCAGCTGGTGCTCACCCCACCGTCCGCGCTGCTGCGGCGAGCGCAGCGCCGTCACCAGCTGGCGGGTCTCGGTGCGGAGCAGCTCGGAGCTGTCACGCATGTTCTCCACCTGTGCCGTGAGTGCCCCGTACGCCTTCAGCCGGGCCTTCTCCGCTTCCGTCATCTGGGTCTGCACCTGGGTGAGCGACTCACGCAGGGGTTTGACCAGCGACTCGATCGCTTGCTGACGCTTTCCGAGGTCGGCGTCGGCCGACTCCCGCTGGGCGGTGAACCTCTCGGCTGCCAGCGCAAGAAGCTGCTCGGAGTTCTTGGCCAGCGCCTGGCTGGACAGCACGGCAAGGCGCTCGTCGAGGTCGGCCTGCTCGGCACGCAGGTCGTCCAGGCGCTGCTGCGCCGAGCGCTGCTCGGCTGCGAGGCGCTGCTCGGCTGCGACACGCTGTGCCTCCATCTGCACCTTCGCCGCCTGCTGCTCGGCCTGCAGGCGCTCCTGCCCGCTGGCGCGCTCGGAGGCCAGGTGGGCCTGGGCCGCACTGACCGCCGCCGCCGAGGCGCCGGCCGACAGGGCGCGGCCGATCAGGTAGCCGGCGCCAAGGCCGACGACCAGCAGGATCACGGGGAGGAGCACGTCCGTTGCTGTCATGCGTCCCACTGTGCCGGGGGGGTCCGACACAACCCGGGAGCGGCGCGCGGCGGGGGCGCCTTCGCAGGGCGAATACGATCCTCGTCCCGTGGCCCTCACCATCGGAATCGTCGGACTCCCCAACGTCGGCAAGTCGACGATGTTCAACGCCCTCACGCGCAATGACGTGCTGGCTGCGAACTATCCCTTCGCCACCATCGAGCCGAACGTCGGCGTCGTCGGGGTCCCCGACGCACGCCTCGCCGTGCTGGCAGAGATCTTCGCCTCAGCCCGACAGATGCCGGCCACGGTGTCGTTCGTCGACATCGCCGGCATCGTCCGCGGCGCGTCGGAGGGAGCGGGGCTGGGCAACCAGTTCTTGTCCCACATCCGGGAGTCCGACGCGATCTGCCAGGTCATCCGCGCCTTCGACGACCCTGATGTCGTCCACGTCGACGGGCGCGTCGACCCGCGATCTGACATCGAGACGATCAACACCGAGCTGATCCTCGCCGACATGCAGACGATCGAGCGGGCCCACGCTCGCCTGGTCAAAGAGGCCCGGATGGACCGCAGCAAGGCCGAGGTGCTCGCCGCCGTCGAGCAGGCCCGAGACGTTCTCGAGGAGGGCCGGACGGTGTTCGAGGCCCAGCTTGACCCAGGGCCGCTCAAAGAGCTGTTCCTGCTGACGGCCAAGCCCTTCTTGTACGTGTTCAACCTTGACCAAGACGTGCTGACCGACCCCGAGCGGCGCGACGAGCTGGCGGCCTTGGTGGCCCCGGCAGAGGCCGTGTTCTTGGACGCCCAGATCGAGTCGGAGCTGGTGGAGCTTGCCCCGGACGAGGCGCTGGAGCTGCTGCAGTCGGTAGGCCAGCAGGAGTCGGGGTTGGACATGCTCGCCCGCGTTGGGTTCGACACCCTCGGCCTGCAGACCTTCCTGACCGCCGGGCCCAAGGAGTCGCGCGCCTGGACCATCAAGCAGGGGGCCAGCGCGCCCGAGGCCGCAGGTGCCATCCACACCGACTTCCAGAAGGGCTTCATCAAGGCCGAGATCGTCTCGTTCGGCGACCTTGTCGACGCCGGGTCGATGGCCGAGGCCAAGGCGCGCGGCAAGGTGCGTATGGAGGGCAAGGACTACGTCATGGCCGACGGGGACGTCGTCGAGTTCCGCTTCAACGTCTAGGTCGGCGATCTGGGCGAACTGCCTCCCCGGACGCTGTCGGCGGAGATACCTTCGACGCTCAGCCCAAGCTGACCGCCTGACGAGGGGACGCGTGGACAGGTCAGACAAGCCCGTCGTGGCGATCGGACTTGCCGACAAGGACGGCATGGTTGCTGCGCAGCGCGCTGCGAGCGTGAACAGCAACGTCGTCGTCGTGGCCGAGGCCGGAGCGGTCACGCCGCCGGGAGCTACGACAGTCGAGACCCCACCTGGCAAGGCCCGAATCGGTCGAGCCGTGCGCGAGGCCGCTGCTCGAGACTCGTGGTGGGTGGTCGTCCCGGCCAGCCTGGGCGGGCCCGAGTACCTGCTCGGCTCAGCCGTCCGCTCGGTCGCCAAGGTCGTCGATGTCGAGCATCCGGGAGTTGCGCTGCTGACCTGTGTACCGGGGACGAGATGGCCCTACCAGCGCATCCTGGTGGTCGTCGACCCGCTGGGCTCCACCGCATCAGGCTTCGCCGCCTGGGTGACCGTTGCGCTTGCCGAGCGCACGGGTGCCCACGTGGACGTGCTGGCTGTCGGCGTGCCGCCCGGCGCGCCGATGGCGTCCCGAGATGCACGGCAGAGCTACATCCCGGTCGCACGGCGCACTGACCTGCTAAGACTCGCCCTCGACCGCATGGACGAGTTCGGCATCGCGCCGACCTGGATCGCTGGCGGCTTCGGACTGTCGGCGGTAGAGGCGTTGCGTACCGCGCTCGCGAACGGCGCCTACGACGTGGTCGTCGACGACCTCGGTGGCGCGCGAATCCGCAAGCGCGTCGGCAAGCGCCGCAGCGTCAGACGACTGCTCGCCGACGACGGAGGCGGAGCCGTTCCGTTGTGGGCGATGGGCAACTCTGGCTGCGACGTCTTGACGGTGATCGACGGCGTCGCCCTCGGGATGCTTCCCGCCGGCGTTCTGCGCACCGGCGCAGTCGCGGCCATGACGGTGGGCATGCTGGGCGCCGCTGCGCCGGCGATGGCTGCACCGAGCAGCAGTGCGACCGCACCGGCCGTGACCGCCTCGGCCCAGCCTGGCGACGTCGAGACCTCGTCGCATGACCAGTCCCACGCCGACGTCGCAGACACGCAGTCACCGGAAGCCGCCGCCGACGTCGCCGAGCAGCTGGCGACGGCACACGACTGGGTTCACAGCCTCGGCGAGGACGTGTCCGTCGACGAGCACGCCGTGGCGATGGCAGCCCTTGACGACGCCCAGAAGCAAGCGTCCAAGGCCACCAAGCAGGTGGACGAGCACACGGCCGTGCTCGATCAGGCCGAGGCGGACGTGGCCAAGGCGCACAGGCAGGTGGACAAGGCTGAAGCCGGCGCCGAGCCCAGCGCCGACGGCGTCGCTGCCGCACGCAACGACCTCGCCGCGGCCAGGGCCGCCCTCGCTGTCGCCCAGGACCAGCACGAGGCGTTGGCACGCAACGCCTCCGGATTGAGCGGGCTTCTGCGCTTCAGTGCCACCCCGGACGACGTTGCTGCCGCTGAGGCTTCTGTCGCCGCGGCGGAGGAGGCGCTGGCCCACGCCCACGCGGTGGAGGCAGAGCGTTACGCGGAGTATCAGCAGTTCGCGCCTGACGTCGACGAGGCCCAGGCTGCGCTCGCCCAGGCGAACGACGACATGTCGAAGGCTGAGGCAGAGCTGGCGCTGGCGGCCGCAGAGGCCGAGGCAGCCCACGAGCTCGCAACCGGGTACGAGTCGCTGGCCGCCGAGGTGCACGACGCGTTTCGCGCACAAGGACTGGTCGCGCCGGCAACCGGCGGTGTCACAAGCGACTACGGCAACCGCGTCCATCCCGTGACCGGCGAGCACAAGCTGCACACCGGCACCGACTTCGCCGCCACCGACGGCAACTACTACGCGGCGATGGACGGGACGGTCTCCTACGCCGCCTACGACTCTGCCTACGGCTACATGGTGAAGATCGACCACGGCGAGATCGACGGCCACCACGTCGAGACCTGGTACGCGCACCAGCCAGAGCTGCAGGTCAGCCTCGGCCAAGAGGTCAGCGCCGGAGACAAGCTGGGTGACATCGGCAGCACCGGCTACTCCACCGGCCCGCACGCCCACTTCGAGCTACGGGTGGACGGCAACCCGATCGACCCGGTGCCCTACATCCGCTGACCACAGCGCGCCGCTAGTGTGGCGGCGCCATGAGCAGCAACTACCTCGGCCCGGCGCAGGTCGTCGACTACGCCGAGCAGTCGAGCGTTGCGTCGGCATCGATGTCAGGCGCGCGCTTCGTCGCGCGGGCCGTGCTGGGTGGAGCGTTCCTCGCGCTCGGTGGGCTGCTGTCCACGGTCGTGGCAGGGGGAGCCGTCGGCCTCGCCGAGACCAACCCTGGGCTGCAGAAGCTGGTCGCCGGAGCCGTCTTCCCGCTGGGCTTCATCGCCGTGGTGCTCACCGGCGCCGAGCTCTTCACCTCCAGCAGCGCCACGTTCACCGTCTCGCTCTACCGGCGCTCGATCGGCCTGGCGGCGGCGCTGCGGTCGTTGAGCACGTCGTTCGCGGGCAACTTCGCCGGATCGCTGCTGGCGGCACTCGTGCTCGGCGTCGCCACAGGCATCTACGTCGCGGGCGCCGACGCCACCGAGTACCTGCACGAGTTGGCCGACGACAAGCTCGACCGCACCTACCTGCAGAGCTTCACCCGCGGCATCGGCGCCAACTTCCTCGTCTGCATCGCCGCATGGCAGGCCTACTCGGCGAAAGACACGATCAGCCGGATGGCGGGGATCTGGTTTCCGGTGATGGGCTTCGTGGCCCTCGGCATGGAGCACTCCGTCGCCAACATGTTCTTCATCCCGGCCGCTCTCTTCTCGGGCCTGGACGCAACCTGGGCGAGCTTCTTCGTCGACAACCTGGTGCCCGTGACCCTGGGCAACATCGTGGGCGGCGCCCTGTTCATCGGACTGGCCTACGCGTGGATCTACCCGCGATCTTCCGCCGAGGTCGGTTCCCGAGCCGACACGTCCCAGTAGCCACGATGGCCGACGACGTCGCCGGGGACCTTGCGGTGACGAGCCGGCTGGTCATCCCGCAGGCAGAGCTGCAGTGGCGGTTCTCGCGCTCGTCCGGACCGGGTGGGCAGTCGGTCAACACCACCGACAGCCGGGTGCAGCTCGGCTGGGACGCGGGCAGCTCCGACGTCCTCTCACCGGCTCAGCGCGCCCGGCTGCTGGAGCGACTGCCGGACGGAGTCATCTGGGTGGCCGCGTCCGAGCACCGCTCGCAGTGGCAGAACAGACGAGCGGCTAGGCAGAAGCTGACGGAATTGGTGCGCTCGGTCGTCGTCACGCGCCCACGGTCTCGGCGCCCGACGCGGCCGAGCCGCAGTGCGGTGGAGCGCCGCCTGGTGGCCAAGCACCGTCGCGGTGAGCTCAAGCGGCAGCGGCGCAGTACGGACGACTGAAGGCCGCTGCAAGCGGTGGGTGGCTGCGCTCAGGCCGCGCCGTGGTCGCTCGCGATGCGGTCGATGCGCGAGGCGAGGTCGAGGTCGAGCGAGCGAGGTGACGCCGCCGGCGTCATGAGTCGACAACCCGAACCGCACCTTGCGCCAACGGATGTCGATGTCGGGGTGGTGGTTGGCCTGCTCGGCCTCGAGCGCCACGTCGTCCACGATGCTGATCGCGGCCACGAAGCTGGGGGCGGTGATGGTTCGCTCGATCGACTCGATGGTGCCCGCCCAGGCGGGAACCGTGCCCAGGGCGGTCGCGAGGTCGGCGGGGGACAAGACGTTTGCCATGCATGTCACCGTGGCACGACGGGCCGAGCGCCGCGACCCGTGGAAGGGTGGCCAGTCGAGCCAGAGGGAGGTGGTGCTCGCGTGGACGGCGACGCGGGTGTGGTCGTCGGTGCTGCGATCGAGCGCAACGGGCGCCTTCTCGCTGCTCGCCGGAGCGGCCCGCCTGCCATGGCCGGCGGGTGGGAGTTCCCCGGCGGCAAGGTCGAGCCGGGCGAGACCGAGGCTGCGGCACTCGTGCGGGAGTGCCAAGAGGAACTGGGCGTCACGGTGCGTCTCGGGCAGCGAGTCGGGCCCGACACCCCTCTGCCGAACGACCGCGTGCTTCGCGTCTGGCTCGCCGGGATCGTTGATGACGGTCAGACACCCGCCGAGCCGCGCCCTTTGCAGGACCACGACGCCCTGCGATGGCTCGAGCCCGACGCGCTCTCCAGCGTCGCCTGGCTACCCGCGGACTGGCCGATCGTGCACGCGCTCGCCGAGTGCTACGTCGACGAAGTACCACTGCCCGGAGGGCGGGTTGGGGGAGCGGTGCGGGTCGGTGACACTGTGCGCCGCCCGACCGGGCCGTGGACGCCTGCGGTGCACTCGCTGGTCGAGCACGTGTCGGCGGCTGGTGTCGCGTCGGTTCCCGACCTGCTCGGCTCCGATGCCCGCGGACGGGAGGTGTACCGGTTCGTGCCCGGCACGACCGTCGGTGATGCCGCGACGACGCCGGCCGCTTTTCGCTCCTTCAGGCTCGTCGGCCAGGTGGGCGCGTGGCTGCGCGCCATGCATGAGGCGAGCGCCACGTTTCCCATGGAGCGCAGGCAGTGGCGGCGCGGGCTTCTCCCGCGGCGTCCGCACGCGGTGATCTGCCACAACGACATCAGCCCCCACAACGTCGTGCTCGACTCCCATGGGTCGCTGGCGGCTGTGCTCGACTGGGACATGGCGGCCCCCGGCGACCCGCGCGACGATCTCGCCTTCGCTGCGTGGCAGTTCGTGCTGCGGCACTCGAGCGACCTGGCGAACGAGGCGCGGGGCCTTCGCGCCCTGGCCAGTGGCTACGGCGGTGAGCTGGGCGACCCGGTACGCGTGCTTGATCGGGTCGCGCCCCGCCTGCGGGGCGCCGTCCGGTTCATGCGTGCAGGTGCGGCGGACGGCGACACGGGGCTGCAGCGGCTGCTGACCACGGGCATCCCAGAGGCCACCGAGGCCGGCGTTGAGGCGGTGCTCGCTCGCCGGGACGACCTTGCGCGGCTTGTGCGGCTGGGCTGAGGCGCCCGCCGCCCGCCGCCCGCCGCGCTCGCGGCTTGTGCGCTCGCCGCGCGCGGCCCGCCGCCGGCCCGCCGTCCACCGTTCGCGGCTCACGCAGGGCGTGCATCACGTGGGAGTTTGGGGGTTTCCAAGGGAGATCGCCCTGAGAAACCCCCAAACTGCCGCCGTCACGTGATCGTTTCGAAGGCGGTGGAGGGCGGGCAGGGGTGGCGCGGCGGGGGTGCTTGGTCGGGAGCACCCCTCGGTGCCCGTCAGACTTGTGCGATGCCTGCACGCTCCGACATCCGCAACGTCGCCATCGTGGCGCACGTCGACCACGGCAAGACGACGCTGGTGGACGCCATGCTCTGGCAGTCCGGGGCGTTTCGCGCCAACCAGGCCGTCGCCGATCGCGTCATGGACTCCGGTGACCTCGAGCGCGAGAAAGGCATCACCATCCTCGCGAAGAACACCGCCGTGCACTGGGACCGCGGCAGCGCCGCCGAGCACCCGGTGACGGTCAACATCGTCGACACCCCCGGCCACGCCGACTTCGGCGGCGAGGTCGAGCGCGGGCTGTCGATGGTCGACGGCATCGTGCTGCTCGTCGATGCCAGCGAGGGCCCGCTGCCGCAGACCCGCTTCGTGCTACGCAAGGCCTTGGCCGCCGGCATGCCGATCGTGGTATGCGTCAACAAGACCGACCGTGCAGACGCGCGCATCTCGGCAGTCGTGGACGAGGTCTACGAGCTGTTTCTCGACCTGGACGCATCCGAGGAGCAGATCGAGTTCCCTGTCGTGTTCGCCAGCGCCCGCGCCGGCAAGGCCTCGCTCGAGCAGCCGTCCGACGGCACCGAGCCGGAGACCGCCGACCTCACGACGTTGATGGACACCATCCTCACCACCATCCCGGCCCCACACTTCACCGAAGGTGCCCCCCTGCAGGCCCACGTCACCAACCTCGACGCCAGCCCCTTTCTCGGCAGGCTCGCGCTGTGCCGCATCCACGAGGGATCGCTGCGCAAGGGCCAGACCGTGGCCTGGTGCCGCACGGACGGGACGGTGCAGCACGTCAAGCTCGGGGACCTGATGATCACCGAGGCGCTTGACCGCGTTCCCGCCGACGAGGCAGGCCCGGGCGACATCATCGCCGTGGCCGGCATCCCGGAGATCACGATCGGTGAGACGCTCGCCGACGTGGACGACCCTCGTCCGCTCCCGCTGATCACCGTGGACGAGCCGGCTCTGTCGATGGTGATGGGCACCAACACCTCGCCGCTGGCTGGACGCTCCGGTGGCACCAAGCTCACCGCCCGCCTGGTCAAGGAACGGCTGGAGCGCGAGCTCGTCGGCAACGTCAGCCTGCGCGTGCTGCCCACCGAGCGACCCGACTCGTGGGAGGTGCAGGGACGAGGCGAGCTGGCGCTCGCGATCTTGGTGGAGACGATGCGTCGCGAGGGCTTCGAGCTGACCGTCGGCAAGCCACAGGTGGTGACGCGCGAGGTCGACGGCCGCCTGCACGAGCCGGTCGAGCGCCTCACCATCGACGCCCCGGAGGAGTACCTCGGCGCGCTCACGCAGCTCTTGGCCTCACGCAAGGGCCGCATGGAGCAGATGGTGAACCACGGAACCGGCTGGATCCGCATGGAGTACCTGGTGCCGGCCCGTGGCCTGATCGGGTTTCGCACGCAGTTTCTCACCGAGACGCGAGGTACGGGGCTGGCCCACCAGGTGTTCGAGCGCTACGAGCCATGGTTCGGCGCGCTGCTGACCCGGCCGACCGGCTCGCTCGTGGCTGACCGCACCGGCCAGGCGACCTCGTTCGCGATGTTCAACCTGCAGGAACGCGGCACCATGTTCGTCGGGCCGGGCACCGACGTGTACGAGGGCATGATCGTGGGGGAGAACTCCCGGGCCGACGACATGGACGTGAACATCACCAAGGAGAAGAAGCTGTCCAACGTGCGCTCCTCGACCGCGGACGAGTTGGAACGGCTGGTCCCGCCACGCATCCTGTCGTTGGAGCAGGCGTTGGAGTTCTGCCGCGACTCCGAGTGCGTCGAGGTGACGCCCGTCGCGGTGCGCCTGCGCAAGGTCACGCTCGCAGCCACCGAGCGCGCGCGTGAGGCCGCGCGACGCAAGCATGACAAGTAGCCCTCGCGCCCCGGGCGGTGGCCACCGGCCGGTTTCCTGCCTGTTTCGCCCCGAGAGACCCCGTTCCGGCTCTGTTACTGGCCGGTCACGATTCGGACACAGCGCCGTGCGAGGTTTGGGAACCCCGAGACCGCTGGCGTACATTCGCACGGTCTGACGAGCAGACTCGCGTCTGACCTGGGGTAAGACCCCAGCATCTCTCCCGCGTCGCCCCTCCGCCCCCGATCCGAGAGTCGTTGAAGCCCATGGCCGTTGGCACCGTCGAGACGCCCGAAGCGGCGTCCGCGGAGCAGACCGAAGACGTCGGTCGCTCGCTACGGGCCATCGTCTGGGGACGACTCAAACGCGACCGCACGGCTGTCGTGTCGCTCATCGGCCTCACGATCATCCTGCTGACGGCGCTCTTCGCGCCGTTGATCACCCGCCTGATCGGTGTCGACCCGTACTCGTTCAACCCCGACCAGCTCAGCTCGGCCGGCTCGCTGCCGCTGGGCAACTGGGGCGGCATCACCTGGCAGCACCCGCTGGGAGTGGAGCCGCAGACCGGTCGCGACATCTTGGCGCGCCTGCTCTTCGGCGCTCGGCTCTCCCTGTTCATCACGCTGATCGCCACGGTCATCACCGTTGTTCTAGGCACCCTGGCCGGCATCCTCGCCGGCTACCGGGGTGGCTGGATCGACACCTTGATCAGCCGGCTGTCCGACCTCACGCTCGTGTTCCCGGTGCTGGTGCTGCTCATCGCCCTCGGCCCGGTGGCCCAGCAGATCGCCAGCGACGCCGGCCTTGACCCCAACACCGGTCGGGTCACGTTCATCATCATCGTCCTCGGCCTGTTCGGCTGGCCCTACCTCGGACGACTGGTTCGTGGACAGGTGCTGAGCCTTCGCGAGCGAGAGTTCGTGGAGGCGTCGGAGTCGCTGGGTGCGTCCAACCGGCGCGTGCTGTTCGCCGAGATCCTGCCCAACCTGATCGCGCCGATCATCGTCGTGATGTCGATCCTGCTGCCCAGCTTCATCATCACCGAGGCGACGCTGTCATTCCTCGGCGTCGGCGTCCTCCCCCCCACCCCGACGTGGGGCAACATGCTCGAGGACTCCGTGAAGTTCTTCACCGTGGTCCCCACGTACATGTTCATCCCGGGGACGGCGCTGTTGATCACCGTGCTGCTGTTCAACCTGCTGGGGGACTCCGTGCGCGATGCGCTCGACCCGAGGGCGGGGCGGGTATGACAACGACCGGCCCCTGAGCCGGTCCCACAGATTTCGGTGCCCCTATCCCGGCACCGGGCAAAGGTCCGCCGAATCCGGCGGACTGGCCAGGGATCTGGGCACAAGGCCCAGGACCAGACCAGGAGGAAACACATGGCAAAGACCACATGGGGTCTGCGTGCTGTCGTCCTCGCTGCCAGCGGCGCACTTGTGCTCGCCGCATGCGGTGGCGGGGACAGCGACAGCAGCGAATCCTCGGGAAGCGGCAACGAGGAGGGTGCCCAGGGCGGCACCCTGTACTACCTCGACGTCTCCGAGCAGGTGCAGCACCTGGACCCGCAGCGCAACTACACCGGTGAGGACCTGGCGTTCGCCGGGTCGTTCCTGCACCGGACGCTGACCACGTACAAGTTCAGCCCGGATCCGGCGGAGGCCAACGAGCTCGTCGCCGACCTGGCCACCGACACCGGCACGCCGAACGAGGACGCCACCGAGTGGTCGTTCACCCTGGTCGACAACGCCACCTGGGAGGACGGCCAGCCCGTCACCTGCGAGGACGTCAAGTACGGCGTCTCGCGCACGTTCGCGCAGGACGTCATCACCGACGGCCCGCAGTTCGCGGTCTCGCTGCTCGACATCCCCACCGACGACGAGGGCGCCTCGCAGTACAAGGGCCCCTACACCGGCGAGGGCCAGGAGCTGTTCGACGAGGCTGTGACGTGTGACGGCCAGACCATCACGTTCAAGCTGAACAAGACGGTTGCCGACTTCAACTACGCCACGACGCTGCTTGCCTTCAGCCCGGTGCGCGAAGACCTCGACACCGGCGAGCAGTACACCGACGCCCCGGCGTCCAACGGCCCGTACAAGATCGAGGAGTACACCAAGGGCCAGCAGCTCGTGCTCACGCGCAACGAGAACTGGGACCCGGAGTCCGACCCGATCCGCCCGGCGTACCCGGACGAGATCGTCTGGCAGTTCGCGCTCGACGAGAACGCGATCGACCAGCGCCTGATCGCCGACTCCGGCGACGACCAGTACGCGATCGCGCTGGGCATCCAGCCGGCCAACAAGCCGCAGATCCTTGCTGACGACCCGCGGTTCAACGACCGTACGTGGGACGAGTTCGACCCCTACAGCCGCTACATCGCCATCAACACCCGTCTCGTGCCGAACGAGAAGCACCGCCAGGCGATCCTCGCGGCCATGAACCGGGAGAACATCCTGACCGTCCTCGGTGGTGACTTCGCCGGCACGGAGGCTGACGGCATCGTCAAGCCGAACCTGGCTCTGGACTACGCGGCGACCGACCTGTGGAGCGGGCTGCTGGGTCAGGAGATCCCTGCGCAGGGTGACCCGGAGTACGCCCAGCAGCTGATCGAGGAGTCCGGTGAGCCGATGCCTGAGCTCATCTACGACTACCCCGAGACCGAGACCCGTGGCAAGGAAGCTGCTGCGTTCATCGAGGCCATGGACGCCGCCGGCATCTCCGTGACCCCGAACCCGATCGAGAGCGGCATCTACTACGGCACCGTGCTCGACCAGGAAGCCCAGAACCACCTCTCGTGGGGCGGCTGGGGTCCGGACTGGGCCAACGCCTCGACCGTCATCCCTGAGCTCTACGGCGCCCAGGGTGGGTTCAACCTCTCGCAGTACAACCAGGGCGGTGCCGAGGACGCGGAGTTCGAGGCCGAGATCCAGGAGGCGCTCGCCGAGACCGACCGTGACGCGCAGGCCGCGCTGTGGCAGGACCTCAACACCAGGGGCTCCGAGCTTGCGCTCGTCGCTCCGACCCAGTTCGGCCAGGACCAGCGCATCTGGGGCTCCGGCCTGGGCAACGTGTACTTCTGGGCGCCTTACGGCTCCTACCCGTACGCGGAGATCTACATCGAGGGTGCGGGCTCGGAGGAGTAAGTCCTCGACCGGCACCTGAGGTGATCGTCAGGTGATGCGGGGTCGGGAAGCTCGTTCGCGGCTTCCCGACCCCGGCACCCGACCCGCACCCACCACCGGTCAGCCGTGGCAGGCTGACCACCACCACACACGAGAGGCCAGCAGATGGGCGGATACATCGCGCGGCGGTTGTTCACCGTGGCGTGGATGCTGGTGCTTCTGAGCATCCTCGTGTTCGTCCTCTTCAACGCCGTCCCGGCCGACCCGGCGGCCCTCACCTGTGGCAAGGCATGCAACGAGCAGGTGATCGAGGCCAACCGGGAGCGCCTGGGCCTCGACAAGCCGCTCGCTGAGCAGTACACCGACTGGGTCACGGGCATCTTCGTCGGACGCACCTACGGCTCGGGGAGCGCGGCCTTCGAGTGCGAGGCACCGTGCCTCGGCTACTCGTTCGTCAAGCGTGAACCCGTGACGGACCTGCTTGTCGAACGCTTTCCCGTCACCGCATCCATAGCCGTCGGCGCAGTGACGTTATGGCTGGTCATCGGTATCTCGTCCGGTATCTACGCTGCGCTGCGACGTGGGCAGTGGCAAGACAAGACCATCACCGCGGCGGCGATGTTCTTCTACTCGTTCCCGACCTTCTTCTTCGGCCTCGTGCTGCTGTTCTTCGTCGTCATCCGATGGGGACTGGTTCCCTATCCCAGCTGGATCCCCTTATCTGAGGACCCGTGGGGCTGGTTCCAGACGATGATCCTGCCGTGGCTCACCGTGGCGCTGCTCTCCGCCGGCTTCTACACCCGGCTCACGCGCAGCCAGATGCTGGAGACGCTCGGCGAGGACTACATCCGTACGGCCCGGTCCAAGGGCCTGCGCGAGCGCACGGTCATCCGCAAGCACGCCCTGCGTGCCGGCCTCACCCCGATCGTGACGGCCACCGGCCTCGACCTCGCGTTCTTGCTCGGTGGCGCCATCGTCGCGGAAGTGATCTTCACCCTGCCCGGCATCGGCAAGCTGTTCCTTGAGTCGGCCACCACCCTCGACCTCCCGGTGCTGGCTGCCACCACGTTGATCTCGGGAGTCTTCATCCTGTTCGCCAACCTCATCGTCGACCTGCTCTACGGCGTCATCGATCCACGGGTGCGGCTCTCATGAGCGGGCAGGCGCCCGACGTGGAGGTCGCCACCGGAGGACGTGACCCCGGCCACGCCTACCTCGACGTGCGCGACCTGACGGTCGAGTTCAGCACCGAGGACGGGGTGGTGCGCGCCGTCGACGGCGTGTCGTACAAGGTGGAGCGCGGCAAGACGTTGGCTGTGGTCGGCGAGTCGGGCTCGGGCAAGAGCGTCACGAGCAACGCCGTCATGGGACTGCTCAACCCGAAGCAGGCCACCATCACCGGGCAGGCGTTCCTCGATGGCGAAGACCTGATCACCGCCACGCCCGAACGGGTGCGTGAGCTGCGGGGCAGCGAGATGGCGATGATCTTCCAAGACCCGCTGTCGTCCCTGCATCCCTTCTACACGATCGGCAAGCAGCTGGTCGAGGCCGTCCAGATCAAGAAGGACGTCGACAAGAAGGCGGCTCGGGCGCGCGCGCTCGAGATGCTCGAGCACGTGGGTATCCCGAACGCGGCGGCCCGCATCGACGAGTTCCCACACCAGCTCTCCGGCGGCATGCGCCAACGCGTCATGATCGCCATGGCGCTCATCAACGACCCGGCCATGCTGATCGCGGACGAGCCCACCACGGCCCTCGACGTGACCGTGCAGGCCCAGATCATCCAGCTCATGCGCACCTTGCAGGACGAGTTCGGTACTGCGATCGTCCTCATCACCCACGACCTGGGCGTCGTTGCCGACATGGCCGACGACGTCATCGTCATGTACGGCGGACGTGCGGTCGAGCGGGGCAGCGCTCACGACGTCTACTACCGCGCAGAGATGCCCTATACGTGGGGCCTGATGTCGAGCGTGCCGCGTATGGACCTCGGTGAGGCCGAGCGGCTGATCCCCATCCCAGGCACCCCGCCGTCGCTGATCGAGATGCCTCCGGGATGCGTGTTCCGGCCACGCTGCACCTACCACCAGCACGCCCCCGGCGACCTGTGCGACACCGTCCGCCCCGACCTGCTGCCGATCAACTCCGGCCACGACGTGCGGTGCCACATCCCCAGCGACGAGCGCAAGAGACTGGCCGCCGATCTGTTCGCCGAGATCCGCGGCACGGGAGGCCAGGCATGACCGACCCCCTGATGCAGATCACCGATCTGAAGAAGCACTTCCCGATCACCAAGGGCGCCCTGCTCAAGCGCACGGTCGGACAGGTCAAGGCCGTGGACGGTGTCACGTTCGACGTGGCCCCCGGCGAGACGGTGGGCCTGGTCGGGGAGTCCGGCTGCGGCAAGTCCACGGCCGGGCGGACGATGCTGCGCCTGCTCGAGCCGACCGGCGGCTCCGTGCTCTTCAACGGCACCGACCTCACCACGCTCAGCCGCAAGGACATGGTGCTGCTGCGACGTGAGATGCAGATGATCTTCCAAGACCCGTACTCGTCGCTCAACCCGCGACACACGGTCGGCACGATCGTCTCGGCACCCTTCCGCATCCAAGGCATCGACCCGCCCGGCGGCATCAAGAAGGCCGTCCAAGAGGTGATGGACCGGGTCGGGCTCAACCCCGAGCACTACAACCGGTACCCCAACGAGTTCTCCGGCGGTCAGCGTCAGCGCATCGGCGTGGCTCGCGCGATCGCGCTGAGCCCCAAGCTGATCGTGTGCGACGAGCCGGTGTCGGCCCTCGACGTCTCCATCCAGGCTCAGGTCGTCAACCTGCTGGAAGACCTGCAGGACGAGTTCGGCATCGCCTACGTCTTCATCGCCCACGACCTGTCCGTGGTGCGCCACATCTCCGACCGCGTCGCCGTCATGTACCTGGGCAAGATCGTCGAGTTCGCCGACGACGACGCCCTGTACGCCGAGCCGCGCCACCCTTACACCGCGGCGCTGCTGTCAGCCGTCCCGTTGCCTGACCCGGTCAAGGAGCAGGGCCGTGAGCGGATCGTCTTGGAGGGTGACCTGCCGAGCCCGGCGAACCCCCCGTCCGGGTGCGTGTTCCGCACCCGGTGCTTCAAGGCGCAGGAGAAGTGCGCGGTCGAGGAGCCGCAGCTCGTGCAGATCTCGCCCGGGCACACCGTCGCCTGCCACTACCCGATGGAGCCGAACCTCGGTGCGGTGCTCGGCACGACGGCCGACGACGCTGAGCTTCCGTCGTTCGGTCCGTAGGTAACGCGCAGGCTCCCGCGTCCTGACCGGACACGCCGATCCCTGGTGATCGATGGACTATCTGCGTCGGGCTCTGGTGATCCACGGAACGGCAGCGTCGGTTTCGGAGTCGTTGACGGAACCAAGGCGTCGATATGCGCCGCATACCTTCCGTGGATCACTATCGAATCGACGCACATGCTCCGTGGATCGTCGTCAGGCAGCGCGTCCCTTCCGTGGATGACCCTGGGACGTGGCGGTCTCTTGACCGAAGCTGGGCAGACGCGGCGAAGCGGTGACGGGGCAGGCGCGCACAGCGGGGACTCGGCGTCCGCGAAGAAATGCGGGGGCAGCGACGCTCAGCGCCGGAGGGGCGCGGACGATGCCGCTGCGCCGGAGGGGCGCAGCTGCGGGTCAGCGGGCGAGGGCTTCGGTGAGAAAGTCGCGCTGGGCCAGCAGAAGGTTTTCGGCCACGACCTCTTGCGGAGTCATGTGCGTGACCCCCGACAGGGGCAGCACACGGTGCTCGCGGCCGGCAGCCAGCAGCGCTGACGAGAGCCGCAGCGTGTTGGCCACCAGCACGTTGTCGTCGGCCAGCCCGTGGATCATGAGCACGGGACGTGACAGCGTCGATGCCCTCTCCAGCAGCGACTGGGCCTCGTACCGACCCGGGTGATCAGCGGGCAGGCCCAGGTAGCGCTCGGTGTAGGCGGTGTCGTAGAGAGCCCAGTCGGTCACCGGCGCCCCGACGACCGCGGCGTGGACGAGGTCGGGACGCTCCAGCACGCACAACGCCGCCAGGTACCCGCCGAACGACCAGCCGCGGATGGCGACCCGACCGATGTCCACCGAGTCGCCGAACCGCTCGGCCACCATCTCCAGGGCCCGCACCTGCGCCGCAAGCGCGGGGCCGGCGAAGTCCCCGGACATGGCGCGCTGCCAGGACGGGCTTCCGGGGGTTCCCGGTCCGTCGGCGACGACGACGGCGTAGCCCTGCTCGGCCCACCACTGGCTCTCCAG
>CALOBR010000019.1:0-23337 GCA_942491665.1 Jiangellales bacterium | reverse complement strand
TCGATCCTCACCGGACGCGGACGCATCCGCGGGCGCGACGTCGCCGTCGTCGCCGGCGAGTTCCGGTTTCTCGCCGGGTCGATCGGGGTGGCCGCCGCCGAGCGGCTGGTGCGCGCCATCGAGCGGGCCACCGACCAGGGGCTGCCGCTGCTGGCTGCCCCGTCGTCGGGGGGCACCCGCATGCAGGAGGGCGCGATGGCCTTCGTGCAGATGCTGAAGATCACCCAGGCGGTGGTCGCGCACAAGTCAGCCGGCCTGCCTTACCTCGTGTACCTGCGCGACCCCACGACGGGGGGAGTCTTCGCCTCGTGGGGGTCGCTGGGCCACCTGACGGCTGCCGAGCCGGGGGCGCGTGTCGGGTTTCTCGGCCCACGTGTCTACCGGGCCCTCTACGGCAAGGACTTTCCTGAGCAGGTGCAGACGGCGGAGAACCTCGTCGACAAGGGGCTCATCGACGCCATCGTCCCAGCCAGGTACCTGGCCGACCTCGCCGACCGGGTGCTGGGCCTCGTCCAGGACGCCCCGGACGCCGCGACGCCCGACCCCGGACCGCCGCCACCCCAGGTGCCGCTGCGTCCGGACGAGGCGGGTGAGCCCGACGCCTGGGCCTCGGTGCAGCACACCCGGCGCAGCGAACGTCCACACGTGCAAGACCTGCTGCGCGTCGCCGCGCACGACGTGCTGCCGCTCAACGGGACGGGTGCGGGGGAGAGCCACCCCGGCCTGCTGCTTGCTTTCGCCGCCTTCGGGCGCGCGTCGTGCGTGCTGCTGGGGCAAGACCGCCAGGGCCAGGAGTCCGACCGTCCCCTCGGCCCGGACGCCCTGCGCCAGGCCCGCCGCGGCATGCGTCTGGCCGACGAGCTGGGGCTGCCGCTGGTCACCGTCATCGACACCCCTGGTGCCGCGCTCACCGTCGAGGCCGAGGAAGGCGGGCTGGCCGGGGAGATCGCGCGCAGCCTGGCCGACCTCGTGGCGCTGCGGGCGCCCACGCTGTCGCTGCTGCTCGGTCAGGGCAGTGGCGGTGGCGCCCTCGCTCTTGCCGCGGCCGACCGGGTGCTGGCCGCCCAGCACGCCTGGCTGTCTCCGCTCTCACCGGAGGGGGCCAGCTCGATCGTGCACCGCGACACCGACCACGCCGCGCAGATGGCACGCAGTCAGGGCATCAGCGCTGCCGAGCTCGCTGAGCAGGGCATCGTCGACCTGGTGGTCGCCGAGCGCCCGGACGCCGCGGACGAACCGACGCAGTTCTGCCAGCGGGTGGGCGAGGCCATCGAGTGGGAGCTGCTCACGTTGGCGCGGCTGGCCACCGACGAGCGTCTGGCCCAGCGCCACGTCCGCTACCGCACCCTGGGGCTCCCCCCGTCCGGCTGACCCCCCGTCCCGTTGACCCCCGTCCCGTTGATCACGTCACCTGGGTGTCGGTCGGCCAGGCGAGGCGGATACCCCGCGTCCAGCCGACCTTTGTCTCGCCGAGCCGGTCTCTCGCCAAGCCAGCGTCTCGTCAGGCATTCGTATCGCCAAGCCGGCGGTCGGCGAAGCCGCGTGCGGCAGCGGCGCTGCTCAGGGGTAGACGGGCCCGGTGTACTTCTCGCCTGGGCCATCGCCGGGCGCGTCCGGGACGGACGATGCCTCTCGGAACGCGAGCTGGAGCGAGCGGAGGCCGTCGCGCAGGGGAGCGGCGTGGTGGTGGCCGAGGTGCGCGGCAGCGCCGTCCACGAGTCCGGCGAGGCTGTCGATCAGGGCTCGCGCCTCGTCGAGGTCGCGGTGCTCGGGCATGTCTTCGGCGAGCCCGAGGTGCACGGCTGCGGCCGACATGAGGTGCACGGCAGTGGTGCCCAGCACCTCCACCGCGGGTACGTCGGCAACATCCCTGGTCATGCTCACGGCTGCTACCCTAGGCACCGACGACAACTGAACATCGACACCATGATGTCTCCCGCCACCATCGCGTGAGGCAGACCGACCGGGAGCCCCTCCCGGTGGCAAGCGGAGGCTCCTCCCACCTGCGTGACCGTCCAGGTTGCCAGGTTTCGGTCCCGGGACGGCCCAGCGCCGACTCGCCCATCGGCGCCGCACAGGCCGTCGGTGCCAGACCATTCGAGCCCTCGTTGCCCACGCAGCGGGGGCTTCTCGCGTCGAGCGGCCACCACGGTCGTGCCACCCACCACCCGAGTCTCTCAGGAGGACCCATCAGCACCGAGCCACGCATCAACGACCGCATCCGCGTTCCCGAGGTACGCCTCGTCGGACCGAACGGGGAGCAGGTCGGCATCGTCCGCATCGAAGATGCGCTGCGGCTGGCTGACGAGGCCGGTCTCGACCTGGTCGAGGTTGCTGCGAACTCGCGGCCACCGGTGGCCAAGCTCATGGACTACGGCAAGTTCAAGTACGAGTCCGCCGTCAAGGCGCGCGAGGCCCGTCGCAACCAGACCCACGTCCAGATCAAGGAGCAGAAGCTCCGGCCGAAGATCGACGACCACGACTACGAGACGAAGAAGCGCAACGTCGAGCGCTTTCTCAACGGTGGCGACAAGGTCAAGGTCACGATCATGTTCCGTGGTCGGGAGCAGTCCAGGCCCGAGCTGGGGTACCGGCTGCTGCAGCGCATGGCCGGTGACGTCGCGGAGTCGGGTGTGGTCGAGTTCGCGCCGAAGCAGGACGGACGCAACATGGTGATGGTGCTGGCACCGACGAAGAAGAAGGCCGACGCACAGGCCGAGCGCAAGGAGGAGGTGGCCCGCCAGGCCGCCGAGCGCCAGGCCGAGCACGACCGCGACAAGGCCGACCGCGCCGCGCACCGCGCCGCGCAGGGCTAGCCGCCCCCGACGCACCGCCCGAACACCCCACCGCAGCGCCCCCGAGCACCGAAGCAGCAGCGACGAAGGAGTACGTCATGCCCAAGATGAAGTCCCACAGCGGGTCGAAGAAGAGGTTCAAGGTGACCGGCACGGGCAAGATCACCCGTCGCCAGGCCAACCGCCGCCACCTGCTCGAGCACAAGTCGTCGCGTCGTACGCGCCGCCTCATGCCCGACGTCGAGGTGTCGGCCGCCGACACCAAGCGGGTCAAGCGCCTGCTCGCCAAGTAACCCGCCCCTCACCCCCGCACCAGCAACAGGAGACACCTCATGGCACGCGTCAAGCGCGCAGTCAACGCGCACAAGAAGCGCCGCACCGTCCTCGAGCAGGCCAGCGGCTACCGCGGTCAGCGCTCACGTCTGTACCGCAAGGCCAAGGAGCAGACGCTGCACAGCAACGTCTACGCCTACCGCGACCGCAAGAAGCGCAAGGGCGACTTCCGCAAGCTGTGGATCACCCGCATCAACGCCGCGTCCCGTAGCCACGGCATGACCTACAACCGGTTCGTGCAGGGTCTGAAGGCCGCCGGCGTCGAGGTCGACCGCAAGATGCTGGCCGACCTGGCCGTCAACGACACCGCGGCCTTCGCCGCGCTGGTCGAGACCGCCAAGGCCGCGCTGCCGGAGGACGTCAACGCCCCCGCAGCCTGAGCCTGCGCCGTCGCTGATGCCGAGCACAGTGATCGACGAGCCGTCCCACCCTCGGGTGCGGGCGGCTCGTCGCTGTCACAGCAGCACTGGACGGGCCAAGACGGGCCGCTTCTTGGCCGAGGGCGCGCAGGCGGTGCGTGAGGCGCTGGCGACCCCGGGGGCAGTCGTGGAGGTTTTCGCCACGCCCGACTGGCTTGTTTCCCGTGCCGCTCTGCGCACCGGTGACCTGCCGGTGCATGCGGTGAGCGACGCCGTGCTGGCAAGGGTGGCTGAGACGACGGCGCCACAGGGCGTCGTGGCTGTGTGCCGCGACGTCACGGTCGGTCTCGACGTGCTGCTCGCCCGGGCCCCGCGCCTGGTCGTTGTGCTGGCCGAGGTTCGCGACCCGGGCAACGCCGGCACGATCATCCGCACCGCCGATGCCGCGGGCGCCGACGGCGTCATTCTCACCACCGCCGCCGTCGACCCGCTGGGTGGCAAGTGCGTCCGTTCCAGCGCCGGGTCGCTGTTCCACCTGCCTGTCGTGGTCGGTGCGCCGATCAGCATGCTGGACGACCTACGCGTCGCCGGGCTCACCGTGCTGGCGGCCGACGGTCACGGTGAGCTCGACCTCGTCGACGCTGCTGGCCAGGGCCTGCTTGCGCAGCCGACGGCCTGGGTCGTCGGCAACGAGGCGCACGGCGTCCCGCCGGACTACCTGGCCCGGGCCGACCATGCCGTGCGGGTGCCGATGTACGGGCGCGCGGAGAGCCTCAACGTGTCGGTGGCGACAGCTCTGTGCCTGTACGCCTCGGCCACGGCCGCTCGCAGCCAGCCCCACGAGACCCGCCGCCAGCCCCACTAGACTCACGACGGCGACGGCCGTGCTGCGGCTGTGACGTCGGCCTGCCCCCGTCCGCTAGGAGCCCTCACCCATGTCTGCGTCCTCGCCCGAGCCCGGCGCCATCACGCCTGAGCAGGTCGCCCGCCACCGCGACGAGGCGCTGGCTGCGATCACGGCGGCGGGGTCCCTGGACGAGCTGAAGGCGGCGCGCATCGACCATGCCGGTGACCGCTCCCCGCTCGCCCTGATGAACCGTGGCATCGGGCGGCTCGACCCGGCCGAGCGCAAGAGCGCGGGCCAGCTCGTCGGGACGGCGCGACGCGAGGTGTCGAGCGCGCTGGACGAGCGCCAGGTCGTGCTGGAGGCCGAGCGCGACGAGCGGGTGCTCGTCGAGGAGGCCGTCGACGTCACGCTCCCGTGGATCCGCAGACCTGTCGGAGCGCGGCACCCCCTGTACTCCCTGGTCGAGAAGGTGGCGCAGATATTCACGGCCCTCGGGTACGAGGTCGCCGACGGCCCCGAGGTCGAGGCCGAGTGGTACAACTTCGACGCCCTCAACATCGGACCCGATCATCCGGCCCGCGGTACGTCGGACACGTTCTTCGTCGAGTCGCCCGACTCCGGCGTCGTGCTGCGCACGCACACGTCCCCGGTGCAGATCCGGGCGCTGCTCACTCGCGACCTGCCCGTCTACGTCATCTGCCCGGGACGCACGTACCGCACCGACGAGCTCGACGCGACGCACACGCCGGTGTTCAGCCAGGTCGAAGGTCTCGTCGTGGACGAGGGCATCACCATGGCCGACCTGAAGGGCACCCTCGACCACTTCGCCGCGGCCATGTTCGGCGAGGGGCTGGTGACCCGGCTGCGCCCGTCCTACTTCCCGTTCACCGAGCCCTCGGCCGAGGTCGACCTGCAGTGCTTCGTCTGCCGCGGCGCGTCGGTCGGCAACCCGGACGAGCCCTGCCGCACCTGCTCGTCGGAGGGGTGGATCGAGTGGGGCGGCTGCGGCATGGTCAACCCTCGGGTGCTCATCGCCTGCGGCGTCGACCCTGACCGCTACACCGGCTTCGCGTTCGGCATGGGCCTGGAACGCACCCTCATGTTCCGCCACGGCATCACCGACATGCACGACCTCATCGAGGGCGACGCCCGGTTCACGCTTCCGTTCGGGATGGAGATCTGATGCGCGTCCCTCTGTCGTGGCTGCGCGAGTACGCCGCCCTGCCCGACGACCTGACCCCGCGCGCGCTCGGCGACCGTCTGCTCGCGACCGGGCTCGAGGTGGAGACGGTCGAGACCGTCGACGTCAGCGGGCCGTTGGTGCTCGGCCGGGTTCTCGACCTGGCTGTGGAGGAGCACTCCAACGGCAAGTCCATCCGGTGGTGCCAGGTGGACGTCGGTGAGGATGAGCCGCGCGGCATCGTCTGCGGCGCCCACAACTTCGAGATCGGCGACCTGGTCGTCGTGGCGCTACCCGGTGCGGTGCTGCCCGGCGGCTTCGCCATCAGCGCTCGGCGCACCTACGGCCATGTGTCCGACGGCATGATCTGCTCAGTTCGCGAGCTGGGCATCGGGGACGAGCACGACGGCATCCTCGTGCTGGGCACCCACGAGCTTCTCGACTCGCACGGTGCACCGGTGCGTGATCCGAAGGAGCCGGGCGCGGACGCCCGAGGGTTGCTCGGGCTGCCCGACGCCGTCCTCGACATCGCCGTCACTCCCGACCGCGGCTACTGCCTCAGCGTCCGCGGCGTGGCCCGGGAGGCGGCGAGCGCACTGGGCGTGTCCTTCGTCGACCCGGCCGCGTCCAACCGGCTTGGGCCGGGGGCAGCCACCCCCACCGATCGCGACCCGTGGCCGGTCGTGATCGACGACCCCGCCGGGTGCGACCGGTTCGCGGTGCGGGTGGTGCGCGACCTCGACCCGACCCGACGGTCCCCACTGTGGCTGCGCACCCGCCTGCACCTGGCCGGCATGCGGCCGATCGGCCTCGCCGTCGACATCACCAACCACGTGATGCTCGAGCTGGGCCAGCCGATCCATGGCTACGACGGCGACCGCCTCACGGGGCCGCTGGGTGTACGGCGCGCCGGTGCCGGCGAGTCGTTGCAGACGCTGGACGGCAAGCGCCGAGCCCTCGACCCGGAGGACCTCGTCATTACCGACGACTCCGGCGCGATCGGGGTGGCCGGCGTCATGGGTGGGGCGTCGACCGAGCTGTCGGGTCAGACGACCCACGTCGTCGTCGAGGCCGCCCACTTCGATGCGGTGACTATCGCGCGGGCTGCGCGCCGGCACAAGCTGCCGAGTGAGGCGTCCCGGCGCTTCGAGCGCGGCGTCGACCCCGACCTTCCGGCCGTGGCGGCCGGCCTCGTCGTGCAGATGCTGGCCGACTTCGGTGGGGCCACCGTCCACCCGGCCCTCACCGACGTCGACCTACGCGCGCCACAGGAGGCGATCACCCTGCCCGTCGGTGACCCCGCCCGCATCGCCGGGCGGGGCTACGACGACGCCGAGGTCGTGCGCCTGCTCACCGAGGTCGGGTGCGACGTCGAGGGCCCGGACGCCGCCGGACTGCTGGTCGTCACGCCGCCTACCTGGCGGCCGGACCTGAGCGACCCCGTCGACCTCGTCGAAGAGGTCGTCCGGCTAGCCGGCTATGACACCCTGCCCGCCACCGTGCCCTCTGGCCCGGCGAGCCGCGGGCTGACCCGTGCGCAGCTGCAGGAGCAGAGCATCACCCGGGCGATCGCCCACCTCGGTGGCGTCCAGGTGGCGAACTACCCGTTCGTCGGCGACGCGGTGCTCGATGCGATGCAGATACCGGTTGACGCTCCCGAGCGCATGCGGGTGCGCCTGGCGAACCCGATCTCCGACGAGGAGCCGTACCTGCGCGCCGCGCTGCTGCCCGGTCTGCTGCAGGCCCTGCGGCGCAACATCAGCCGGGGCCTGGGCGACGTCGCCCTGTTCGAGATCGGCCGGGTCTTTCTTCCCCGGCCCGGCCAGACGGTCGCCACCCCCCGGCTGCGGGTCGACCGTCGGCCCACCGACGACGAGCTCGCCAGCCTGGATGCCGGGCTGCCCGACCAGCCTCGTCGGCTGGCGGTGGTCATCGCTGGCAAGCTGGAGCGCGACAGCTGGTTCGGCCCCGGTCGCGAGTCGGGGTGGCTCGACGCCATCGGTGCCGCGCGCGTGGCTGCGCGGATGATCGACGCGCCGCTGGCCGTCCAGTCGACCCAGCGCATGCCCTGGCACCCAGGTCGTTGCGCCGAGCTGAGCGTGCAGACAGAGGTGATCGGGTTCGCCGGCGAGCTGCACCCGCGTGTGCTCGCCGCGCTCGACCTGCCCCCGCGTGTCGGTGCCATGGAGATCGACATCGAGCGCCTGGCCGCCTACGCGAACCCCATCGTGGCAGCGCCGCCGGTGTCGACGTTTCCGCCGGCCCGTGAAGACCTCGCGTTCGTCGTGGCCGACGAGGTGCCGGCCGCCGACCTCGCCGACGCGCTCACCGCCGCGGCGGGGGAGCTGCTCGAGCAGCTCTGGCTGTTCGACCTCTACACCGGTCCGCAGGTAGGTGAGGGCCGCAAGAGCCTCGCCTACTCAGTCACGCTTCGGGCGCCCGATCGCACGCTCACCGTGGACGAGCTCAGCGAGGTGCGCGCGGCGATGGTCGAGGCCGCTTCGACGCGACTCGGAGCGGTGCTGCGCAGTGGCTGACGCCAGCACAGTGGCCTTGGTCACCGGCGGTGGCCGCGGCATCGGTCGTGAGGTTGCACTGAGACTGGCCGAGCACGGCCTCGCTGTCGCCGTCCTCGGTCGGAGCGCTGACCCGTTGGCCGAGACGGTCGTTGCCTGCCGCCGCGCGGGCGTCGACGCGCACGCCGTCTCCGCCGACGTACGCGACGCCGCCTCAGTGGTGCGCGCCGTCGAGCAGGCGAGCGAGCGCCTGGGCGCGATCGACCTGTTGGTCAACAACGCTGGGCTCAGCGACTCCGACGACACCGGGTTCGCCGATGCCGACTTGGACGACATGCTGACCGTGGTGGACGTCAACCTGTTGGGGCCCATGCGCGTGAGCCACGCTGTCCTTCCCGGCATGCGCGCCGCCGGCCGCGGCCGCGTCCTGAACGTCAACAGTGGCTTGGCCTACCGCCGGGAGCAGGCCTACACCGCCTACGGCGTCTCCAAGGGCGGGCTGGGGCGTTTCACCGACCTGCTGGCCCACCAGCTGGCTGACGAGGGCATCGTTGTTCTCGACGTCAGCCCGGGTCTCGTCCGCACCGACATGACCGAGAGCATGGGCATGTGGGCGCAGATGGACCACCCGCCGTGGGGCGACCCCACCGCTGTCGTCGAGGTCGCGCTGCGCCTGGCCGATGGCGAGTTGGACTCGCTGTCCGGACGATTCGTGCACGCGTCGACCGACGACCTCGACACGCTGCTCGACGTCCTGCCCGGTGACCGCGACGCACGCACGTTCGGGCTGCGCGCCTACGGACCGCGCGACCCGCTGGGCTGACCAACCTCGGTTACGATCCGCTGAGCATGGAGTACCTCGGACTCGCCGGACGCCTCGTCATCGGCCTCGTGTTCCTCGTGGCAGCCGTCCCCAAGCTCAGAGACCCCGCCGCCTTCCGCTCGTCGGTCGCGGCCTACAAGATCCTGCCCGAGTCATTGGTCACCCCTGTCGCGCGGGCGCTGCCTCCGCTGGAGATCGCCATCAGTCTGATGTTGCTCACTGGCGTCCTCATCGTGCCCGTCTCGGTGCTCGCTGCCCTGGTGCTAGTGGGCTTCGCTGCAGCGATCTGGTACGCCGTGGAGCGAGGCAGCAAGATCGGCTGTGGCTGCGGGTTCCGCCAGCTCCAGACGGTCAGCAGGGCGCTGGTGGCCCGCAACGCGGCCCTCACCGTCGCCGCGCTGACCGCCGCCGTGTGGCCGTCGGCTGCCCTCGCGCTCGCCCCGGGGCCGGGTGTGCCTGCGTCGTCGATCGCCACGGCGGACGCCTGGGCGGTTGTCGCCGTGGTGGTCGCCGGTTACGGGCTGGTGACTGTTCTGCTGGAGCTGCGGCGGTTCGCGCCTCGTCCGGTGTCAGGCGTGGCGTGAGCACACCCTGGATCATCGCTGCGGGAGTTCTGACGCTCCTCGTCGTCGTGCTTGCCACGGCGCTGGTCATGGTCATGACCCGGGTGTCCGAGCTCGAGTCCGCGCTCACCCGAGTTCAGCGGCAGGTGCGATCCCTGCAGCAGACGCGCACAGGGGGCACCGCCTCTGCGCCCCCTCCTCCGCCTCCGCCGGCGGCATCGGTGGTCGTGCTCCTCGAGGCCGCCCGCGAGGCCGACCTCGCGCTGGCCGACGACATCCGCCGGTCTGGGGGAGTCTCGGTCGACGTGCCCACGACGGTCTACGTTGCCGACGACGACAACGGTCGCGCTATCGCCGAGGGACTCGCACTGGAGGTCTCGCCGTTCTTCCGGGAGGCTCCGCTGTCCAACGCCTTCCCGAGCGTCGTCGTCCTCGACGAGTCCGGGGGAGTGCTCGCGTCGGGGTCTCCGGCCACCGTGGCCGACCTCGAGTCCTTGGTCACGCGTCACCGGCACGTGCATTCAGGAGCCCTGCAATAGACATGTTAGGGTCTGCATAGTCATTCATGCTGCGGGCCCTCGCCCGCCGGGACGGAGTGCGTATGCGGGTGGCGGTCGCCGGTGCGTCCGGCTACGCGGGTGGGGAGCTGCTGCGGCTGCTCCTGGGCCACCCCGAGATGACGCTCGCCGTGGCGGCAGCCGGTGCTGGGGCCGGCTCGAGCGTGACCGACTACCACCCCCACCTGCCCGAGCTGGCCGGATGGGCGTTCACCGAGACGCGGCCCGAGGTGCTCGCAGTCGCGGACCTGGTGTTCCTCGCGTTGCCGCACGGGCAGTCGGCGGCACTGGTGCTTGAGCTGCCGCAGGCGTTGCCGATCATCGACCTCGGGGCGGACTTCCGCCTCGACGACCCCGCCGACTGGGCTCGCTACTACGGTGGTGAGCACGCCGGAACCTGGACCTACGGGCTGCCCGAGCTACCCGGGGCACGACGGGCGATCAAGGACTCCCACCGCGTGGCGAACCCCGGCTGCTACGTCACCGCCGTCACCCTCGCCCTCGCCCCGCTGCTTGCCGACGGCCTCGTCGAGCCGGACGGCCTGGTCGTCGTGGCCGCGAGCGGCACGTCCGGCGCCGGGCGGGCCGCCAAGGCCGGCCTGCTGGCCAGCGAGGTGATGGGCGCCATGAGCGCCTACAAGGTGGGCGGGAGGCACCAGCACACCCCCGAGATCGTCCAGAACCTGCGCCGGGCAACCGGACGCGACGTCACGCTGTCGTTCACCCCGACGCTGGCCCCGATGCCGCGGGGCATCCTTGCCACCTGCTCGGCACACGTCGCCGAGGGCGCCACTGAGGAGGCCGTGCTCGCGGCCCTGCGCCAGGCGTACCAGGCCGAGCCGTTCGTGCACGTCCTCCCGCCCGGTCGCTGGCCCACCACAGGCGCCACGCTGGGGTCCAACGCCGTCCACCTCCAGGCCGCCCTCGACGTGGCTGCGGGGCGGGTCACCGTCGTCGCGGCGGAGGACAACCTGGTCAAGGGCGCCGCCGGGCAGGCGCTGCAGAACGCCAACCTCGTGCTCGGACTGCCGGAGACGATGGGACTCACCGCGAGAGGGGTGGCACCGTGAGCGTCACCGCAGCCCTCGGCTTCCGCGCCAGCGGTGTGGCTGCCGGCCTGAAGTCGTCCGGGGCGCCCGACGTGTCGCTGGTGGTCAACGACGGTCCGCAGCACGCCGCCGCCGGCGTGTTCACGGCCAACCGGTTCCAGGCCGCCCCGGTGCTGTGGAGCGCCCAGGTGCTCAAGGCCGGACAGGTGCGAGCCGTTGTGCTGAACTCCGGCGGAGCCAACGCCTGCACCGGCCCGGACGGCTTCGTCGACACGCACCGCACCGCCGAGCACGTCGCCGCAGTGCTCGACATCGGCGCGGGCGAGGTGGCGGTGTGCTCGACCGGGCTCATCGGCGAACGCCTGCCGATGGAGAGGCTGCTGGCCGGCGTCGACATCGCGGCTGACGCCCTGCACCCCGAGAGCGGCGATGACGCAGCGCGGGCCATCATGACCACCGACTCGGTGCCCAAGCAGGCGGTCCGCGTCACCGAGGCAGCCGGCGGTCGGTGGACCGTGGGTGGCATGGCCAAAGGCGCCGGCATGCTGGCCCCAAGCCTGGCCACCATGCTCAGCGTCCTCACCACCGATGCCGTGGCCGACGCGGCGATGCTGGACGCTGCCCTGCGCGCCGCCACCCGTGTGACGTTCGATCGCGTCGACGCCGACGGGTGCATCTCCACCAACGACACCGTGCTGCTGCTGGCCAGCGGCGCCTCCGGTGTCGAGCCGGGGCTGGCCGAGCTGACCGAGGCGGTCACGGCGGTCTGCTCCGACCTGTCGCGCCAGCTCATCGACGACGCCGAGGGCGCCGAGCACATCGTCACGATCTCGGTGACCGGCGCCGCCGACGAGGACGGGGCCGTCGACGTGGCCCGAGCCGTGGGCCGCAGCCTGCTGGTCAAGACGGCGATCTTCGGCCGCGACCCCAACTGGGGCCGCATCCTCGGCGCCGTCGGCTCGACCAGCGCCACGTTCGAGCCCGACCGCGTCGACGTGTCGGTCAACGGTGTCGCCGTCTGTCGCGGCGGGGCGGCCGGCGCCGACCGGTCAATGGTCGACCTCGCCGGCCGCGAGGTCGCGATCGACATCGACCTCGGTGCCGGTATTGAGCACGCACAGATTCTTACTACCGACCTGACCCACGCCTATGTCCACGAGAACTCGGCCTACTCCACATGAGCGACGCCCCTGCACCCACCACCCCGCCGCCCGGTCCCAGCACCCCGCCGGGTCTCGTCGGTGCCCTCACCAAGGCCGCCACCCTCGTCGAGGCGCTGCCGTGGCTGGAGCGCTTCCACGGCAGCGTCGTGGTGGTCAAGTACGGCGGCAACGCCATGGTCGACCCCGACCTGCGGCGTGCGTTCGCCCAAGACATCGCGTTCTTGCGCTACGCGGGCCTTCGCCCGGTGGTCGTGCACGGCGGCGGGCCGCAGATCTCGGCCATGCTCACCCGCCTCGGCATCGCGAGCGAGTTTCGCGGCGGGCTGCGGGTCACCACACCCGAGGCGATGGACGTCGTGCGCATGGTGCTCGTCGGACAGGTCGGACGCGAGCTGGTCGGGCTGCTCAACGAGCACGGCCCGCTGGCTGTTGGGATGTCCGGTGAGGACGCACACCTGTTCACCGCCGAGCGCCGTGACGCCGTGCACGAGGGGGAGTCGATCGACGTCGGGCTCGTCGGAGACGTGGTCACCGTGCGCCCCGAGGCCGTGCGCGACCTGATCGACGCCGGTCGCATCCCGGTCGTGTCCAGCGTGGCCCCGGACGTGGACGGGCAGGTGCACAACGTGAACGCCGACACCGCCGCCGCGGCACTTGCCATCGCGCTGGAGGCGGAGAAGCTCGTCGTGCTCACCGACGTCTCCGGCCTCTACCGCAGCTGGCCACCGGCGACGCCCCACGACGTGATCAGCCGGCTGTCCGCCGACGACCTCGAGGCGATGCTGCCGACGCTGGCGACCGGCATGGTGCCGAAGATGGAGGCCTGCCTGCGCGCCGTGCGGGGCGGCGTCCCGCGGGCGCACGTGATCGACGGGCGGCTGCCGCACTCGTTGCTTCTCGAGGTGGTCACCGACGCCGGTGTCGGGACGATGGTGATGGGCCGGCCGGAGGCACCCGCATGAGCGCCACGCTGACCGCCTACCAGTCGGCCGTGATGGGCACCTACGGGGTGCCGAAGCGGGTGCTCGTGCGTGGCGCGGGCTGCCGGGTCTGGGACGAGGACGGCACGCCCTACCTCGACCTGCTCGGCGGCATCGCCGTCAACGCCCTCGGACACGCCCACCCGCGCCTCGTCGAGGCGGTCACCGCACAGCTGGGCACGCTCGGACACATCTCGAACTTCTTCACCAGCCCGGTGCAGGTCGCCCTCGCCGAGCGGCTGCTGGCACTGGTCGGCACAGGTGGCCCGGCAGGCTCCGGCGCACCGGCGGGGGCCGTGTTCTTCAGCAACTCTGGGGCCGAGGCGAACGAGGCCGCCTTCAAGATCGCCCGGCGCACCGGTCGACCCAGGGTGCTGGCCGCGACCGGGGGCTTTCACGGACGCACGATGGGCGCCCTCGCCCTCACCGGCAAGGCGGCCATCGCACACCCCTTCGCCCCGTTGCCCGGTGGCGTCGAGCACCTGCCCTACGGCGACGTGGCTGCCCTGGAGGCGGCGATGGACGCCGACGTGGCTGCCGTGATCCTCGAGCCGATCCAGGGCGAGGCTGGGGTACGTCCCGCGCCCGCGGGATACCTGCGGGCCGTGCGCGCCCTCACCCGCGAGCACAGTGCCCTGCTGGTGCTCGACGAGGTGCAAACCGGCGTGGCGCGCACGGGGGAGTGGTTCGCGTTCCAGGACGCCGACGCGCTCGGCGGGGAGACCGTCGGGAACCCCCGCGCAAACGCCACGGGGTCAGCCACCCTCCCGGACGTCATCACGCTGGCCAAGGGCCTGGGCGGCGGTATCCCTATCGGCGCGACGATCGCCCTCGGCGACGCGGCCGCTCTGCTCGGCCCTGGCCAGCACGGCTCCACGTTCGGCGGCAACCCGGTCTCGTGCGCTGCCGCGCTGACCGTCCTGGACGTGATCGTCGACGACGACCTGCGCTCTGCCGCGACAGAGCGCGGCCGCCGGCTGGCCGAGGGGTTGGCAGCGGTCGAGGGTGTGGTGCACGTCCGTGGGCGCGGCCTGCTGCTCGGCGTCCAGCTCGCCGAGGCCAACGCCGCCGACGTCACCCGCGCCGCCCTCGACGCCGGTTTCATCGTCAACGACGTCGCGCCCGACACGATCCGCCTCGCCCCGCCCCTGGTGCTCTCGGCCGCCGAAGCAGACCAGGTGGTGCAGGCATGGCCGGCAATCCTGCGCGCCGCGGCACCGAACCCCGGGGGTAGCCGGTGACCAGGCACTTTCTGCGTGACGACGACCTGTCGCCTGGCGAGCAGGCCACCGTGCTAGCGCTGGCCGCGGGGATGAAGGCCGCACCGACCGGCTACCAGCCGCTCGCCGGTCCCCAGACAGTGGCCCTGCTCTTCGACAAGCCTTCGACCCGCACGAGGGTGTCGTTCGCGGTCGGGGTCGCCGAGCTCGGCGGCATGCCGCTGGTGCTGGACGCCACCACCAGCCAGCTCGGCCGCGGGGAGACGATCGAAGACACAGCCCGGGTGCTGGAGCGCCAGGTCAGCGCCATCGTCTGGCGCACGTTCGCGCAGAGCCGGATCGAGGCGATGGCAGGTGCTGCGAGCATCCCGGTGGTCAACGCGCTCACCGACGAGTTCCACCCGTGCCAGCTGCTCGCCGACCTGCAGACCGTGCTCGAGCGTAGGGGCGCCCTTGCCGGGCTGACCTTGGCCTACGTCGGCGACGGCGCGAACAACGTCGCCCACTCGACGCTCCTGGCGGGCGCCACGGCCGGTATGCATGTGCGGGTCGGCTCCCCGGCCGCGTTCAGCCCCGACCCGACGGTGCTGGCCCGCGCGACGCAGATCGCGCACGACACCGGGGGATCGGTGCTGCACACGACGGACCCCGCTGCCGCCTTCGAAGGTTCGGACGTGGTGTCGACCGACACCTGGGTGTCGATGGGTCAGGAGTCGCAGGCCGGCGACCGCGCCGCCCCGTTCCGTCCCTTCGCCGTCACCGAGGCGGCCATGTCGAACGCCGCCGATGACGCGATCGTCCTGCACTGCCTTCCCGCCTATCGCGGCCAAGAGATCGACGCCGCCTTTCTCGACGGACCGTCCGGCGTGGTCTGGGATCAGGCCGAGAACCGTCGGCACGCGCAGAAGGCACTGCTCACCTGGCTGCTGGCCGACGAGGCGGCGACGTGAGCGCACCCGTCACCGTTGCGCACACGCGCATCGCCCGGCACCAGCTCATCAGCGACGTGCTGGCCCGCCAGGCCGTGCCGTCCCAGGCTGCGCTCGCCGAGGTGCTCGCGGCTCACGGGTTGACGGTCTCCCAGGGCACCCTGTCGCGCGACCTCGACGAGCTCGGTGCCGTACGCATCCGCACCGGCTCGGGCGACCTCGTCTACGCGCTGCCGGGGGAGGGAGGCGACCGGACACCCATAGCGGCGCAGACCGCTCCGTCCCTGCACGAGCGGCTCGCCCGCATCGCCGGCGACACCTTGGTGAGCGCCGCGGCCTCGGCCAACCTCGTGGTGCTGCGCACCCCGCCCGGTGCGGCCCAGTACCTCGCGTCGGCCATCGACCACACCGAGCTACCCGCCGCGCTCGGCTGCGTCGCCGGGGACGACACTGTGCTCGTGGTGGCCACCGACCCCACCGGTGGCGACGATCTCGCCCGAGCCTTTCTCGACATGGCGCACAGCCAACGCCCGACCTCCGACACATCCCCGCCACCATCGCTGACCACGACCCCCGAGCCATCCCTGCGAACAGGAGACACCCCGTGACCGACCGCGTCGTTCTTGCCTACTCCGGAGGTCTGGACACCTCTGTCGGCATCGGCTGGATCGCCGAGGCGACCGGCGCGGAGGTGATCGCCGTCGCCGTCGACGTCGGCCAGGGCGGGGAAGACCTCGACACGATCCGCGATCGTGCGCTGGCCTGTGGCGCCGTCGAGGCAGAGGTGGCCGACGCCCGCGACGAGTTCGCCGACGACTACCTGCGTCCGGCGCTGAAGGCCAACGCCCTGTACATGAACCAGTACCCCCTGGTGTCGGCGCTGTCGCGGCCGGTGATCGTCAAGCACCTCGTGGCTGCGGCGAAGAAGCACGACGCGTCGATCGTCGCCCACGGCTGCACCGGCAAGGGCAACGACCAGGTGCGCTTCGAGGTGGGCATCGGTGCCCTGGCGCCGGACCTCACCTGCCTGGCCCCGGTCCGCGACCTGGCCCTCACCCGGGAGAAGTCGATCGACTACGCCACCGAGCACGACCTGCCGATCGACGTGACGAAGAAGAGCCCCTACTCGATCGACCAGAACGTCTGGGGCCGGGCCGTCGAGACGGGCTTCTTGGAAGACATCTGGAACGCCCCGATCGAGGACGTCTACTCCTACACCAGCGACCCGGCCGCTCCCCACGAGGCCGACGAGGTCGTCGTGCGGTTCGAGGCGGGCATCCCCGTCGCCATCGACGGACGCGCCGTCACCATGCTCCAGGCTGTCGAGGAGCTCAACCGGCGAGCCGGTGCCGTCGGTGTCGGCCGGCTCGACATGGTCGAAGACCGGCTCGTCGGCATCAAGAGCCGCGAGGTGTATGAGGCTCCCGGCGCGATCGCACTGATCACCGCCCACGCCGAGCTCGAGACGGTCACTGTCGAGCGCGACCTCGCCCGCTTCAAGCGGGGCGTCGACCAGCGCTGGGGTGAGTTGATCTACGACGGTCTGTGGTTCTCGCCGCTGCGCCGCGCGCTCGACGTGCTCATCGACGAGGCAAGCATCCCGGTCTCCGGTGAGATCCGCATGACGTTGCAGGGCGGGCGGGCCGTGCCGACCGGACGGCGCAGCGAGGCCGCGCTCTACGACTTCGGCCTGGCCACCTACGACGCGGGCGACACCTTCGACCAGTCGCTGGCCAAGGGCTTCGTCGACCTGTGGGGCCTGCCGAGCAAGATCGCCGCGCGGCGCGACCTGGCCCAGTGACCACCCCGGAGCCCGGCCTCTGGGGCGCCCGGTTCGCCGCGGGGCCGGCTGAGGCGATGGCGGCTCTGTCGCGCTCGACCCAGTTCGACTGGCGGCTCGCCCCCTACGACATCGCCGGCAGCCGTGCCCATGCCCGCGCCCTGCGGCGGGCCGGGCTGCTGACCGACGACGACGCGGCGGCGCTGTTGGCCGGGCTGGACGACCTCGCTGCCGACGTCGCCACGGGAGCGTTAGCCCCCGCAGCCGACGACGAGGACGTCCACTCCGCTCTCGAGCGCGGCCTCATCGAGCGGGTCGGGCGCGACGTCGGCGGACGGCTGCGCGCGGGGCGCTCACGCAACGACCAGGTGGTCACGCTGTTCCGGATGTACCTGCGCGACCATGCCCGGGTCGTGGCCGGCCTGGTGCTCGATGTCGTCGACGCGCTGCTCGCCCAGGGCCAGGCGCACCCGGACGCGGCGATGCCCGGCCGCACGCACCTGCAGCACGCCCAGCCGGTGCTGCTCGCTCACCATCTCGCCGCGCACGCCTGGGCCTTGCTGCGCGACGTCGAACGGCTTGGTGACTGGGACGCCCGCGCCGACGTCTCCGGCTACGGCTCGGGGGCACTCGCCGGCTCGACTCTGGGGCTCGACCCGCAGGCGGTGGCAGCCGACCTCGGGTTCTCGTCGTCCGCACCGAACTCGATCGACGCCACGTCCGCGCGTGACGTCGCCGCCGAGATGGCCTTCGTGCTGGCCATGGTGGCTGTCGACGTCTCACGTCTGGCCGAGGAGGTGGTGGCCTGGGCCACCGTCGAGTTCGGCTTCGTCAGCCTCGACGACGCCTGGTCGACGGGCTCGTCGATCATGCCGCAGAAGAAGAACCCCGACGTCGCCGAGCTCGCCCGTGGCAAGGCCGGCCGACTGATCGGCAACCTCACCGGCCTGCTCGCCACGCTGAAGGCGCTGCCGCTGGCCTACAACCGCGACCTGCAAGAAGACAAGGAGCCGCTCTTCGACTCCGTCGAGCAGCTCGAGGTGCTGCTGCCGGCCGTCGCCGGCATGGTCGCCACGTTGCGTTTCGACACCGACCGCATGGCCGCACTCGCCCCAGCAGGCTTCTCCCTTGCCACCGACGTCGCCGAGTGGCTCGTGCGCCAGGGTGTGCCGTTCCGTGACGCCCACGAGATCACCGGTTCGCTGGTGCAGGCGTGCGAGAGCCTCGGCGTCGACCTCGACGGGCTCACCGACGACGAGATGCTCGCGGTGTCGACGCACCTCACGTCGCAGGTGCGTGAGGTGCTCAGCGTGGCGGGGTCCCTCGCCGCCCGCGACGGTCGAGGCGGCACGGCCCCCACACGGGTGGCCGAGCAGCGCGTTGAGCTGGCTCGGGCCTCCGACGACCTGCGGGCATGGGCCTCAGCCGGACGAGGCGAGCACCCCGGGCAGCAGGTCGGCTAGCTCGGCGTACTCGTCGAGGGTGTTGTAGCGAAAGGCGCTCACCCGCAGAACACGCCTCGTCCCGCCGAAGGCCGCCACCACGAACCCGCGGCTGCGCAACGCAGCACCCAGCGGGTCCAGCATCGTGGCGCTACGTCCCGGCAGCGGCACCGAGGCCATCGAGGCCAGCATGTCCTCAGGCGCCGGAGGCGGGATGCCCAGCGCCTCGACCAGCAGGTCACGGGCCTTCAGCGCCAGAGCCCGGTTGGCCCGGCGCACGCCGGCCATGCCGTCCGGGTGCATCGCGCTGACTGCCTCGACGGCGTCCGGCACGCACAGCCACGGTGTCGGGTCGTCGGTGCCGGTCCAGTCGAAGGTCGCGTGCAGGCGTGAGCGGCCCGGAGCGAAGCCGTCATCCCAGCCGTGGCTGACGACCAGCGGACGCACGCGCTCGCGCCAGTCCTCGCGCACGACCATGGCGGCACTGCCCCGTGGGGCGCACAACCACTTGTGCCCGTTCGCCACCACGAACGCCGCCCCCGTCTTCTCGGCTGTCATCTCGACCATGCCGGGACCGTGCGCGGCGTCGACAAGCACCGGGACGGCCTCCCCGAGCCCGGCGACGATCTGCTCGACGGGCAGGCGCAGGGCGGTCGGGGAGGTCACCAGGTCGAGCACCACCAGCCCGGTTCGCTCACCCACGTGCTGCAGGACAGCCTGGGTGACCTCGTCGGGGGAGCCGAGGGGGAACGGGATCGGCGCTGTCACCACCCGCAGCCCGTGGCGGGCGGCCTCAACCTCGACGGCTACCCGGGTCGCGTTGTAGGCGTGGTCGGTGACCAGCACCTCGTCATCCGGTCGGAGCGTCGGCAGGACGCTGGCCAGCACGGCGCCCACGCCAGACGTGGTGTTGCGGAGCATCACGACGCCCTCGGGGTCGGCACCGAGCACGCTCGCCCACACCTGCCGGGCCCGGTCGAGAGCGGCCAACAGGTCGTCGTCGACGAAGCCGACGGGGTCGCGCTCGATGCGCCGACGCCAGACGTCCTGCGCCTGCAGCACCGGCACGGGCACCGCACCGAACGAGCCGTGGTTGAGGTGGTGCAGGTCGGGGTCCAGCAGCCAGGTCGAACCGTTCACGGACGCCGACAGTAGGCGGAGGCGTGCTACAACTCCTGCCACAGTCGACCCAGGAGGGACTGACGTGACCAACGTCGAAGTGCAGATGCCCGAAGAGCTGATCGGTGGCACGTACGCCGACTTCGTCGCCGTGTGGCACTCGCGGGACTCCTTCACCCTCGACTTCGCGGCGATGGCCGGCCCGCACCAGGCGGTCACGAACGAGGCCGGGGAGCGGGTGGTGACCGGCAAGGCCCGGGTGGTCTCGCGGGTGCGGATCCCACCGGGACAGGTGTTCGAGCTCATGAAGGCGCTGGAGAAGCAGCTGACTCAGTGGGAGCAGTCCACGGGCGCCCGTCGCGAGGGCTGACCGGGCAGCGCGTCGCGACATCGTCGATCATGGGTCGCGTGAGACCTCCGTTGGTGCTCGGTGCCCTCCTGCTCGTCGGCCTCAGCGCCTGCTCGAGCGACACCGCGGCAGCCTGCGCGGACCTGACCGACGACGAGATCGCCGTTCTGCTCGGTCCAGACGGCGAGAACTGGACGGGCGACGGGCCGTTCACCGTCACGGCCGCGCAGCGCACGAGGGTGGACGCGCAGAACGACTTCTTCAGCAGCGTGGTCTACCTGCAGGGCGACGCCGCCGGGGCCGACAGTGCGGTGTACGCCTTCGCGACCGCTGACGACGACCTGTCCGCGCCCGGCGCCGGGCTGATGGGGGCCAACCCCTTCACGCGGGCGAGCTGGGCCTGGGGCGAGGTGGCCCAGCGCGGAGCGCCGCTGGAGGATGCTGCCCGCGACGCCGTCGCCTCGGCAGCCGTGTGCCTGCCCTGACCCGGGTCGTGTCGGACGTGCTGGGGGATGTCGCTCCCGCTGTGGCGCCAGTGCTGCTCGGTGCCGTCGTGACGGCGGGGCGCACCGGTGAACGGGTAAGCGCCCGCATCGTTGAGGTCGAGGCGTACGGGGGGCTCGACGACCCGGCTTCGCACGCCTACCGAGGTCGCACGACGCGCAACGCGTCGATGTTCGCACCTGCCGGGACCGCCTACGTCTACTTCACCTACGGCATCTGGAAGCGCCTCAACGTCTCGGGTGATGCCCTGCGGGGTTGGTGGTCCGGTGGGCGGGTGAGTCCATCAGCGAGTGTTGGTCGGCGTGTCGCACAGCACGGGAGTTCACACGGAGGCTTGCGGCCGATAGGTTCGATTAATCCGAGTAGTCCCAATCACGGGAGGCAATGTGAAGCGTGTAGTGGCAGCCATGGCTGTGTCGTTGTTCGCGGTGGGAGCGGTGGCTGCACCGGCGTCCGCTGGCAACGGCTACGGCAAGTTCATCAAGGATGAGTGTGATGCTCCATTCGGCAAGGTCTTGCAGGCAGGCAAGGCCGCGGCCGAGATGGGTGCTCATCCGGAGATCAAGAACGCCAAGGGCGGCGCGAAGGCGTTCGCCATGACGATCCCCGACGTGCACTGCAGCTGAGTCAGGTACGCCTCGGCTGATTAGGCCGCCGAGACTCGCCATAGGTAGCCCCCGCATCTGTTCCACGGGTGTGGGGGCTACCGGCGTCCCGGCCCTGCCTGATCTTGTGTGCGACAACGGCAACTCAGGCATCTTGGTCATCGGACTTCGGTCGCTTCGTGCGACCTGACGAGGCCCGAGCGCTGCTGGCACGTGACGTGCTCGACGTGGCCCCCCGACTTCTTGGGGCGACGGTCACATCGGATCTCGGTGGGGACCGGGTCTCGGTGCGGCTCGTTGAGGTGGAGGCGTACGCGGGCGAGGGGCAGGACCCCGCTTCCTACGCGCACCGTGGCTGGACGCCGGGGAGTGCTCGCATGTTCGGGCCTCCTGGCATTGCCTTTGTTCGCTACCTCTACGGCATGCACTACTGCCTGAACGTCGCCGTCGGGCCGCCGGGACAGGCGTCCGCCGTCCTGCTGCGCGCCGCCGAGATCACCGACGGGCTGGGCGTGGCGCGCCGACGCCGAACCGGCCCGTCCGGACGGGTGCCCCGTGATCGCGACCTGGCGCGGGGACCGGCCCGACTCACCCAGGCCCTCGGCGTGACGACCGACCACGACGGCCTCGACCTCGCGGTCGGCGACGGGCCGTTGACCCTGACGCTGCCGTCCCAGCGCGCGAGCGCGTTCATGTCTGGTCCACGGGTTGGCATCAGCCGGGCCACCGACCGTCCGTGGCGCTACTGGATGCCGGACGAGCCTGCGGTATCGGCCTATCGTGGCGGTAGACGAGCCGGAGGCGGACGGAGGGCGCAAGAGTGAAGGGCGTTCAGGGACGACCGGTGATGGCGATCCTCGGGACCGCCGACATGGACAGGGCACTGCACTTCTACGCCGACACGTTGGGTCTGTCGACGATCTCCGCGGACGCCTTCGGGACGTCGCTGGAGGCCGGAGGGACCGAGCTGCGCCTGACACGGGTGCCGGCAGTCGTGCCCACGCCCTACGCGCAGATGGCCTGGCGGGTCACCGACCTCGACGCGGTGGCGGAGTCGCTGCGACAGGTCGGGGTGGCGCTCGTGCGGTTCGAGCACCTCGAGCAGGACGACGTGGGCGCCTGGACGAGCCCTGCGGGCACGCGGGTGGCCTGGTTCCACGACCCCGACCGCAACCTGCTCTCCCTGGTCGAAGATCGCCAGCGGTAGAGGCGGTACGTTTCCCGACGCCATGACCGACACATCCGACGCCCCCGCGACCGACCCCGGGCCAGCCCCAGCAACCAGCTCAGCAGCCTCCGCCGCCGAGCTGGTCGACGACCTGCTGTGGCGCGGGCTGGTGCAGGACTACACCGACCTCGAGCGGCTGCGCGCGCTGCTCGGCACGCCCGGCGCCACCTTCTACTGCGGCTTCGACCCGACCGGCCCCAGCCTGCACGTGGGGCACCTGCTGCAGGTGGTGACCGCGCGGCGGCTGCAGAAGGCCGGTCACCGTCCGCTGCTGCTGGTGGGTGGTGCCACCGGGCTGATCGGCGACCCCAAGCCCGGCGCCGAACGCTCGCTGGTCGAGCGCGACGTCGCCACTACGTGGGGGAGCACGATGCGCGCACAGATGGAGCCGTTCTTCGACTTCACCGGCGCCGCTGCGGCCCAGATGGTCAACAACGTGGACTGGACCGCGCCGCTGTCGGCCATCGACTTCTTGCGCGACATCGGCAAGCACTTCTCGGTCAACCGCATGCTCGACCGCGACGCGGTGAGCCGCCGGCTCGACTCTGCCGCCGGCATCTCCTACACCGAGTTCAGCTACGTGCTGCTGCAGGCCCACGACTACGTCGAGCTCTTCCGCCGCTACGACTGCCGACTGCAGTTTGGTGGGTCGGACCAGTGGGGCAACATCACCGCAGGTGTCGACCTGGTGCGTCGCATGGAGTCCGAGCACGTGCACGCCTTCACCACGCCGCTGCTGCTGAAGTCCGACGGCACCAAGTACGGCAAGACCGAGGGCGGCGCAGTCTGGCTGAGCCCCGAGCTCACCTCGCCGTACGCCTTCTACCAGTACTGGTTCAACACCGACGACGCCGACGTCGGCATGCTGCTGCGCCGCCTGACGTTCGTGCCGAAGCAGCGCATCCTCGAGCTGGACGAGTTGACGGCCACCCAGCCGGCTCGCCGCGCCGCGCAGCGTGCGCTGGCGAGCGAGATCACCGCAGCCGTGCACGGCGA
>CALOBR010000018.1:0-27502 GCA_942491665.1 Jiangellales bacterium | reverse complement strand
TCTGGTACTGAACCGAGACGATGTCTTTGCCACCGAGGTCCATGTCGTACCCGGCGTCACGCAGCACGCGGATCTTGTCCTCCTCGCGCGCCTTCGTCTCGATGAACTCCTCGATGTCGGGGTGGTCGACGTCCAGTACCACCATCTTGGCTGCCCGCCGGGTGGCACCGCCGGACTTGATGGTGCCCGCGGAGGCGTCGGCTCCGCGCATGAACGACACCGGGCCGGACGCCGTGCCCCCGGAGGACAGCAGCTCCTTGGACGAGCGGATGCGCGAGAGGTTGAGGCCGGCGCCGGAGCCGCCCTTGAAGATGCGCCCCTCCTCCTTGTACCAGTTGAGGATCGAGTCCATCGTGTCGTCCACCGCCAGGATGAAGCAGGCGCTCACCTGCTGCGGGGCGGACGTACCGACGTTGAACCAGACGGGGCTGTTGAACGAGAACACCTGGTGTAGCAGCATCCAGGCCAGCTCGTGCTCGAACACCTCGGCGTCGTCCGGGGTTGCGAAGTAGCCGCGATCCTCGCCGGCCGCCCGGTAGGTCTTGACGACGCGGTCGATCACCTGGCGCAGGCTCCACTCGCGGGCCTCGGTACCGACGGCGCCACGGAAGTACTTGGTGGTGACGATGGTCGAGGCGTTGACCGACCAGAAGTCGGGGTACTCCACGCCGCGCTGCTCGAAGACGACCTCATCGGTCTTCCAGTTCTTCTGGACGACGTCGCGCCGCTCCCAGGCCACCTCGTCGTAGGGGTGGACGTCGGGGGTGGTGAAGATTCGCTCCACGGTGAGCCCCTTCTTCGCGGACTTGCCGTTGCGAGCACGGCTTGCCCGGTGCGTCGTCTCCGTCATTGCAGCTCCTTCGCTGACCTGGTGGTGGGTGTCCCGGGTGAGGCGGGGCTTCCCCTCCCCACCTCACCCGGGACGTCTGTGGGACCGCTACCTGCGGTCGGGGTGTGGAACGGTGACTCGGTGGGGGTCGTCGGCGTAGACGTCTGCCTGCTGCTCGACTCGCAGCAGGGCGATCTCGGCCTCGAAGTCGGCCAAGGAGTCGAAAGACCGGTAGACGCTGGCGAAGCGCAGGTAGGCGACCTCGTCCAGCTCCCGCAGCGGCGGCAGGGTTGCCATGCCGACCTCGTGGCTAGGTACTTCGGCGGCCCCACTGGCGCGGATGCTCTCCTCGACCTGCTGGCCCAGCCGCGCCAGGTCGCTGTCGCTCACCGGTCGGCCCTGACACGCTTTGCGCACCCCGGAGATGACCTTCTCCCGGCTGAACGGCTCGGTCGTGCCCGATTGCTTCACCACCGCAAGCGTCACCTGCTCGACTGTGGTGAACCGACGCTCGCACTCCAGGCACTGGCGACGCCGCCGGATCGCGGTGCCGTCGTCAGCGGCGCGGCTGTCGAGCACTCGTGTGTCGTGGTGGCGACAGAACGGGCACTGCATCTCCGCACCTCCTCCTGGGGATGAACCTGTGTGAAGCCTGGGGACAACCTGTGGGCAACGACCACAACCTGTGGATGGCTTACATCGGTGTAACTACTAGATGTAGGGGAAATGTATTGCTGCCCCCCTAGGACCGCAAGCCCCGTCGCGAAGCTTTCTCGTCACACCGCTATACCCGCAGGTCACCGGCCCACCGGCGTCAGACGTGCGGCGTGTCCCCCGGCGTGTCCCCCGGTGCGACTCCCGACCGTTGTCCCGGGACCTTCCCGACTGCCGGAGCTACCGGCACCGCCCCGGCGCTCACCCGCGGTCGAACATGGGGACCGTCACCGTGGCACCGGGCACGAGCATCGAGGTCTCGAGAGCCTTCTCGCTACGGATCGCCGCAAGCGTGACCCGGGGATCGACCCCTGGGTTGACCGCGCGAGCCACCTCCCACAGCGATTGGCCGGGCTGGACGACGACGTTCTGACTGCCCACTACAGGCGGTGCAGACGGCTGCAGACCCTGCACCAGCCCGAAGACGGCGATCGCGATGCTCATCGCGGCGACGACCCACGACGCCAGGACCCCACGACGGGTCAGACGCACAGGCACAGGCACGGGCGCCGGCATCGGCGCGGCAACCGGGAACCGGTGCGAGGTGCCCACGGGCCCCAACTTGGGTCGCCGATCGGGGGCTCGACTGGGCCTACGCGCCGGAGTCGGTGCCGTCCGCGCGGGCTCAACGCGAGCCCCTGTCGCCGGCTGTGAGACCGGGGCCGTAGTCGAGGCCGCGTTGGGAACGGGGGGAAGTGCGGTGGCGAGTGCCATCGTGTGCCTCCTTGATCTACGAACACGTGTTCGATCGAACGGATGTACGAGTTGTACCGCGTACCTCCGACAAAGTCGAGACACGTTCGAACAGGTGTTTGAATTGTGACCTTGAGAGGCCTACCTTGATCACGTGGCGGGAAGAGGTCCCGGCACACGAAAGGGGTGGACCAGTGGGTCTGGACGAGCACGACACTGATGCCGTTCACGAGTTCCCTGAGCCGGAGGCCACCGCCGTGCTGACCATGCGTCAACGGCGCGTTCTCGAGGTCATCCGTACCGCGATCGGCGACCGCGGGTACCCACCGAGCATGCGCGAGATCGGAGAGAAGGCGGGCCTCTCAAGCCCGTCGAGCGTTGCCCACCAGCTCAAGACCCTGGAGGCCAAGGGCTACATCCGCCGCGACCCCAACCGCCCCCGAGCGCTAGAGGTACTCGACCCGGACGCGGGGCACGTGGATCTCACCGACAGCGGCGAGCACCTGCCCGACCCGTCATTCGTCCCCGTTGTCGGCCAAATCGCTGCCGGCGGACCGATCCTTGCCGAGCAGGCCGTCGAAGAGGTCTTCCCTCTCCCCCGCCAGATCGTCGGCGAGGGCACCCTCTTCTTGCTGCGCGTCGTCGGTGACTCCATGATCGACGCGGCCATCTGCGACGGCGACTGGGTCGTCGTCCGCCAGCAACCGACCGCCGAGAACGGCGAGATCGTGGCGGCGCTTCTCGACAACGAGGCGACGGTCAAGACCTTCAAACGCAAGGACGGGCACGTGTGGCTGCTCCCCCACAACGAGGCCTACGAGCCGATCGACGGAGACCACGCTCAGATACTCGGCAAGGTCACGGCGGTGCTCCGCCGGGTATAGCCCTGTGGACAGCCATTGAGTAGTGCTCGCGCTGCGGCGTACTCTTCGTAGCCATGCGGGTCATAACGGGCATATTGGCCGTTCTTGCCTTGGTACTGAGTGGCTGCTCCGACACCGCCGACCCGTCGACACTCCCTACTCAGAGCACCGAGACGTCTCCTGGCACGGTAGTCACGCCATCCCCGACCGCTGTGCCATCGGCGAGTCCAACTCCGGCAAACCCAAAGCTCCAAGAGGTTGGCGCCGCGATGGACGCCTACTTCGAGGCTGCGAACGCCGCGTCCCTAGGTCAAGACCTCGACGAGTTCCGACTTCTCTTCGCCGATTCCTGCCGACTCTGCCTAGCCCAGTACGACAACTTCTCCACTGCGTACACCCAAGGTCAATCAGCTGCGGGTGAGTTGTATGTAGCTTGGCAGAGCAGAGTCGAGGACTTGACTGACGGGCAGGCGCTCGTCGTCACCACGGTCGACACCGGACAAATCGTCCTGTCTGATACCGATGGGACAGTCCTCGAGACATTTCCCCCGGAGTCCAGGCTCGTCACCGCTTGGACACTGAGGAGTCAAGGCTCGGGGGACTGGCTCATAGTCGCGGCGACCGACCTGCCATGAGTAGAGCTATAGCAGTCGCCCTCGTCGCCGTGCTCTCCATGCTCTCATCCACCGTCGGCGCGCTGGCCAACGGATGGAACGGCCATGGCGACGGATATGCCGGTGACAACGGGATCGGGTGGTACTACTCGGCTGAACAACGGGCCTTCTTCCGGACGCCCGCGTCGTTCCAGCCGGGTTCGGATGTTCCTGACCTGGAGTGGTCCTATGTCCCCGCGTGCGATGGAAACACCCCGGGCGGCAATGGCGATGCATGCGCTGCAGCCTTGTGTACCGCACCCGGCGACCTGCCCGGCGTGATGTTCTGGGTCTTCTCGCGTCCGCTCGACCCACCGGACTCCACCTGGACCGACACCGGAACCCAGTGCATCCCAGGCGAGCAGCGCGTGGACCTCGCCGACGTCGAGGCCCAGGTCCGACGCATCATCGAAGACCGGTTCCGCGAGATCGCCCAGCCGAGCATCGAGGTGGCTCCATCGACCGGGGCGCTCGTGAACGTGCCGGTTCTGGCATGGACTCCGGACCCCGGTGACGTCACCCTCCGGATCCAGCAACCGCTGCCCGGGGAGGTTCGAGCCACACCGTCCTACGAATGGCGATGGAGCAACGGCGCCACCTCCACCGGACCCGGCCGGGCTTACACGCCCGAGCTCAGCCCAACCCGCAGCCCTGACCACTACGTCCACTCGGTGTTCGACCAGCGCGGCGACGCGTCGGTGACACTGACCGTCACGTGGCTGGGCGACGTCACCGTCCCGGGTCTGCCGCCGATCGACATCGAGCCACTCGTCTACACCGCACCGGCCGGGTTCACCGTTCTCGAGGCAAGGGCTCAGCTGGTGGAGGGCACGGGCTGATCGCCTTCATTACCGTCGACGTGCTGTTCGGCGAGCCGGGCCAGCGCTGCCCGCGCCATCTGCGGATCAGTCGTCGCCCACATCGGCGGTAGTGACGCGCGGATGAAGCCGCCGTAGCGAGCCGTCGCGAGGCGTGAGTCAAGGACGGCCAGTACTCCCCGGTCGTCGGTCGAACGGATCAGGCGGCCTGCACCTTGGGCCATCAGAAGCGCAGCGTGGGTCGCGGCAACTGCCATGAACCCGTTGCCGCCGGCCGCGTCCACGGCTCGCTGGCGTGCCGACATCAGCGGGTCGTCCGGGCGCGGGAAGGGAATGCGGTCCATGATCACCAGCACGCATGTAGCCCCCGGGACGTCGACGCCCTGCCACAGCGACAGCGTCCCGAACAACGACGACGTCGGGTCGTCGCGAAACTGCTTCACCAGCGTGGGGACGAGGTCGTCGCCCTGGCACAGCACCGTCAGCTCCGGCAGCGACTCGCGTACCGAGGCGGCTGCCGCCTCGGCGGCACGTCGCGAGGAGAACAGGCCCAAGGTGCGCCCGCCGGCCGCGTCGACCAGCTCGGCGATCTCGCCCAGCACTTGCGGCGCCAACCCGTCGCGACCAGGGCGGGGCAGGTGCTTGGCCGCGTACAGAATTCCCTGCGTGGGGTAGTCGAACGGCGAACCGACGTCCAGCCCGGTCCACTCGGGGGCATCGGGGCCAGTGAGCCCCAGCCCGCCTGCGATCGGGTCGAACGACCCACCCAAGGTGAGCGTCGCCGACGTCATGACCACGGGTGCGTCACTGAACACCTGGCTGCGGATCAGCCCCGAGACCGACAGCGGGGCAACCTTGAGCACACGCCCACCCCGGTCACGCTCCTCCAGCCACACCACGTCGGCTTCGTTGCCGGCACTGAGTCGGTCGGCAACTGATGCCACCTCGTCCGCGGCGGCCTTCGCTGTGCGGATGACGGCCTCGTCCGCGCCCTTGTCGGCATTGCCGCGCGAGAGCCCAGACTGCACGCGGCGGGCCGCGTCGCGAACAGCCGCGCACGCCTCGGTTAGCTCATCGGGCACCTGGTCGAGCCGACCGACCCGCGTCTCGCCGAGCGCCATGTCGAAGCCGGCCACCGAGTCGAGTACTCGCTCGGCCACGTCCTCGTCGACCAGGCTGCGAGTGCGCTTGCCGAGCCGCTCGATCTGAGCGGTGGTGAGCTCTTGGGTCGCCACGCCCGTGACACGCGCTGCGAACTCGTGGCCCTCATCGACGACCAACGCGGTGAGCTCGGGCAGCACCGGCAAACCGTCGATCGCGTGGATGGCGAGCAGGGCGTGGTTGGTGACCACGATGTCGGCGTCCTCGGCCCGGGCGCGGGCACGCTCAGCGAAGCACTCGGTTCCGTACACGCACTTCGCAGCGCCCAGACACTCCAGGGCGCTCACCGACACCTGCGACCAGGCTCGGTCGGAGACCCCGGGCTGCAACCGGTCCCGCTCCCCGGTACCGCCCTCGGTCTGCTGCTCGGCCCACCGCCGAGCCCGGACAACCTCACGACCGAGCGCCCCGCTGCCGCCCGTCACCGCGTCGGCGCTGATCAGCGCGCCGTCCTCGTCCGGCACGCCTTCGCGAACCCGGTGCAGGCACGCGTAGTTGCTGCGCCCCTTGGCGATCGCCCATCGCAAGGGCCGGCCGAGCACCTCCTGCGCCACTGGCGCGAGCGTCGGCAGGTCGCGCTCGACCAGCTGTGACTGCAGCGCCAGCGTCGCCGTCGCCACCACGACCGGTCCCCCGGGTCCGTCCTCGTCCACCGCGCGCACCGCCGCCGGGACGAGGTAGGCCAAGGACTTTCCGGTGCCGGTTCCCGCCTGAACGAGCAGGTGGCGTCCGGTATCGAAGGCTGTGTCCACGGCTTCGGCCATCTGTACCTGGCCCGACCGCTCGCTGCCGCCGAGCTGGTCGACCGCAGCCGACAGCAAGGCTGCGACCTGAGACTCCTTGGACGGCGGCACTCGCGGCAGAGTAGTGAACGCGCGCGTCAACTCTGGCGCGTCGTCCACCGGCAGGCGCACAGCGAGGCCGACATGACGCACCCGTGGTGGGATGGTCCGGTGACCTACGACGCCACCGAACTGATCCCGCGCGACATCCTCTTCGGCAATCCCGAACGGGCCGGCGCCGCCCTCTCCCCCGACGGCACGCGCATCGGCTTCTTGGCTCCGGTCGACGGCGTGATGAACGTGTGGGTCGGACCGCTGGACGACCCGTCGGCGGCCAAGCCCGTCACCGCTGACCGTGGGCACGGGGTTCGCGTGTTCGTCTTCGCCCACGACGACCGCACCCTGCTATACCTGCGCGACAGCGACGGTGACGAGAACTGGCGGCTCTACACCCTCGACCTGCAGACCGGCGAGTCGACGCTGCGTACCCCGGGCGAAGGCGTGACGGCCGCTGTGCTGAGCCACAACCGTTGGCACCCGACCACGGTGCTTGTGGGTCTCAACGCCGACAACCCCCAGCTGCACGACGTGTACTCACTCGATCTCGTCTCGGGCGAGCTGACGAAGGTGCAGACCAACCCCGGCTTCGCCGGCTGGCTCGTCGACTCCGAGCAGCAGGTTCGCGGTGGGGCGGCGATGACCCAGGACGGGGGCGTGGCCGTCCTGCTGCGTGACGAGTCCGGCGAGTTCGTGCCATGGCGCCAGATCGGCCCCGAGGACGTCGCGAGCACCAACGTTCTCGGCTACACCCGCGACGGGTCCGCGATGCTGCTCTCGTCGTCAGAAGGCGTGAACGCGGGACGGCTGGTGCGCCTCGACCTGGCGACCGGCGTGGAGACGGTGTTGGCCGAGGACCCCACCTACGACGTGAGCGGCATGGTCACCGACCCCGAGACGCTGGAGCCGCTCTCGGTGGTCTTCGACAAGGAGCGCGACGAGTGGGTGCACCTGGACGCCAGCTTCGGTGTCGAGATCGACGCATTGCGAGCCCGCCTCGCGGGTGACTTCGGGATCAGCCGCGACCGGGCCAACCGCACCTGGCTGGTGACGGAGTCGCTGTCCGACGGCCCCGTGCGCTACTACCGCTACGACCGCGACACCCGCGACTTGGGTCTGCTGTTCGTGCACAAGCCGGCGCTGGAGCGCTACGACCTGGCGCCGATGGAGCCGTTCGCGTTCACCTCCCGCGACGGACTGACGGTGCACGGGTACGTGACCTACCCGCTCGGCGTCGAGCGCACGGGGCTGCCGGCTGTACTGAACGTGCATGGCGGCCCCTGGCACCGAGACTCGTGGGGCTACAACCCTGAGGCGCAGTGGCTGGCCAACCGTGGGTACGCGTGCGTGCAGGTGAACTTCCGTGGCTCGACCGGCTACGGCAAGGCCTTTCTCAACGCCGGCGACCGCGAGTGGGGCGCGGCCATGCACGACGACCTGCTCGACGCCGTCGAGCACCTCGTGTCGGCGGGCACGATCGACCGTGCCCGGGTCGGCATCTACGGAGGGTCGTACGGCGGCTACGCCGCCCTGGTCGGAGCGGCCTTCACCCCCGACGTGTTCCGCTGCGCCGTCGACATGGTCGGCCCGAGCAACCTGTCCACCCTCATCGAGAGCGTGCCGGAGTACTGGCAGCCCCAGATCGCCCTCTTTCACACCAAGGTCGGCAACCCCGAGACCGAGGCGGAGTTCTTGTGGTCTCGCTCCCCGCTGTCGCGGGTGGACGACATCGTCATCCCCATCCTCATCGCCCAGGGCAAGAACGACCCACGGGTCAAGGAGGCCGAGGCGCAGCAGATCGTGGACGCCATGGCCGCCAAGGGACTGCCGTATGAGTACTTGCTCTTCGACGACGAGGGCCACGGGCTGGTGCGACCGGAGAACCGGGAGCGCTTCTACGCCGCGGCAGAGTTCTTCTTGGCAGCCCATCTGGGCGGTCGCGCCGAGTAGCCGAACAGCCGGCCAAGTGGCCTCGGGCTACGCCCCGACATAGGCCGCCAGGTGCTCGCCGGTGAGGGTGGCTCGCGCCGACACCAGGTCGGCCGGTGTGCCCTCGAAGACGATACGGCCGCCGTCGTGCCCGGCCCCCGGGCCGAGGTCAATGACCCAGTCGGCGTGCGCCATCACCGCCTGATGGTGCTCGATGACGACCACCGAGGTGCCGGAGTCGACGAGGCGGTCGAGCAGCCCCAGGAGCTGCTCGACGTCGGCGAGGTGCAGTCCGCTGGTGGGCTCGTCGAGGACGTACACCCCACCGGGCTCACCCATCCGGATCGCGAGCTTGAGCCGCTGGCGCTCCCCACCGGACAGCGTGGTGAGCGGCTGCCCGAGCGTCAGGTAGCCCAGGCCGACATCGGCCAACCGGGTCACGATCTTGTGGGCGGCCGGGATGCGCGACTCACCCGTGGCGAAGTACCCCTCGGCCTCGGTCACCGACATCGCGAGAACCTCGCTGATGTCGCGCCCGCCCAAGTGGTACTCCAGCACCACCGCGCCGAATCGCCTGCCCTCGCACTCCTCGCACGTCGTGGCGACGCCGGCCATTATTGCCAGGTCGGTGTAGATGACACCGGCGCCCTTGCAGGTGGGGCAGGCACCCTCGGAGTTGGCGCTGAAGAGCGCCGGCTTCACCCCGTTGGCCTTCGCGAACGCCTTGCGCACCGGCTCGAGCAAGCCGGTGTAGGTGGCCGGGTTGCTGCGACGCGAGCCCTTGATGCCGGTCTGGTCGACGGTCACGACGCCCTCGCGCCCGGCGACGGAGGAGTCGATCAGCGAGCTCTTGCCCGAGCCGGCAACTCCGGTAAGCACGACCAGCACGCCGAGCGGGATGTCGACGTCGACGTCGACAAGGTTGTTGGCGGTGGCCCCGCGCACCTCGAGCGCCCCGGTCGGAGTGCGCACGGAGGGCTTGAGGCTGGCGCGGTCGTCCAGGTGCCGTCCGGTCAGCGTCTCGCTGGCGCGCAGCCCCGCGACGCTGCCCTCGAACACCACCTCTCCCCCGGCGGTGCCGGCGCGGGGGCCCAGGTCGACGACGTGCTCGGCAATCTCGATCACCTCGGGCTTGTGCTCGACGACGAGCACCGTGTTGCCCTTGTCGCGCAGCCGCAGCAGCAGGTCGTTCATGCGCGCGATGTCATGCGGGTGCAGCCCGATCGTTGGCTCGTCGAACACGTAGGTGACGTCGGTGAGCGACGACCCCAGGTGGCGCACCATCTTGGTGCGCTGGGCCTCCCCGCCCGACAGGGTTCCGGACGGCCGGTCGAGGCTGAGGTAGCCGAGCCCGATCTCGGTGAACGAGTCGAGGGTGTGCGTGAGTGAGGCCAGCAGCGGTCCGACGGACGGCTCGTCCATGCCCTGCACCCACTCGGCGAGGTCGCTGATCTGCATCGAGCAGGCGTCGGCGATGTTGATGCCTGCGATCGTGGACGAGCGGGCGCCCTCGTTGAGCCGGGTTCCGTCGCACTCGGGGCAGGCTGCGAACGTGACCGCCCGGTCGACGAAGGCGCCGATGTGCGGCTGCATCGCCTCGCGGTCCTTGGACAGGAACGACTTCTGGATCTGCGGGATCAGCCCCGAGTACGTCAGATTGATGCCGTCCACCTTGATCTTGGTCGGCTCCTTGTGCAGCAGGTCATGCAACTCTCTCTTGGTGAACTTCTTGATGGGCTTGTCAGGGTCGAAGTACCCGGAGCCTCGGTAGATGCGGCCGTACCAGCCGTCCGTGCTGTAGCCAGGGATGGTGAGCGCGCCCTCGTTGAGCGACAAGCTGTCGTCGTAGAGAGCCGTCAGGTCGAAGTCGGTCACGTTGCCCGTGCCCTCGCACCGCGGGCACATGCCGCCGGTGATGCGGAAGCTCCGGCGCTCCTTGACCGTCTCACCGCCACGCTGGGTGGTCACTGCGCCGGCGCCGCTGATCGAGGCGACATTGAACGAGAACGCCTGCGCAGACCCGATGTGAGGCTGTCCGAGCCGGCTGAAGACGATGCGCAGCATGGCGTTTGCGTCGGTGGCCGTGCCCACCGTGGAGCGCGGGTTGCCGCCCATCCGCTCCTGATCCACGATGATCGCGGTGGTCAGGCCCTCCAGCAGGTCGACGTCGGGACGACCCAACGTCGGCATGAACCCCTGGACGAACGCGCTGTAGGTCTCGTTGATGAGCCGCTGCGACTCCGCTGCGATTGTGCCGAACACGAGTGAGCTCTTGCCCGAGCCAGAGACCCCGGTGAACACCGTCAGCCGGCGCTTGGGGATCTCAACGCTGACGTCCTTGAGGTTGTTGACCCGGGCGCCGTGCACCCGGATCAGGTCATGGCTGTCGGCGACGCGTGAGCCGGCGGACGTCGCGTTGGGCACTGGGTTCGTCCGTGGAGTCACGAGCGCCAGAGTTAACTCGCATCCGAGCGCGTGGGCAATGCTCGGTGACCCGGCTAGTCGAGCCCCAGCGCTGTGTGCAGCGCCGAGCCGACGCGCGCGTGGACGAAGGTTCCGTCGGCCATGTGCTCGTACGACAGCACGTCCCCCTGCTCGAAGACGCGCGACACGAGGTCGCCCCGCTCGTACGGGATGACCGTCTCGATCTCGAACTCCGGACGCGGCAGGGCCGCCTCGATCGCGACGCGCAGCGCGTCCATGCCAGCACCGGTACGCGCCGACACCGCGACTGATCCGGGCTCGGTGCGCAGCAGTCGGGTGACGGTGTGCTCGTCGGCGAGGTCGGTCTTGTTCACCACCACCAGCTCAGCCACGTCGAGCGCACCGATCTCGGCAAGTACCTCGCGCACGGCTCGTAGCTGACCCTCCGGGTCGCGGTCGGAGGCGTCCACGACGTGCAGGACGAGGTCGGCGTCGGCCACCTCCTCCAGCGTCGAGCGAAACGCTTCGACCAGCTGGTGGGGCAGGTGTCGGACGAACCCGACGGTGTCCGAGATCGTGTACACCCGGCCGTCGGGGGTCTCGGCCCGACGCACGGTGGGGTCGAGGGTCGCGAACAGCGCATCCTCGACGAGCACGCCGGCTCCGGTGAGCTGGTTGAGCAGCGACGACTTGCCGGCGTTCGTGTAACCGGCGATGGCGACGCCCGGCACCTCGTAGCGCACGCGGTTGGCGCGCTTGGTGTCGCGTGCCGTCGTCATGTGCGCGAGCTCGCGGCGCAGCTTGGCCATGCGGGCGCTGATGCGCCGCCGGTCGGTCTCGATCTTCGTCTCACCGGGACCACGGCCACCGATGCCGCCGCCGCCGGCGACCCGTCCACCCGCCTGCCGGCTCAGCTCGCCACCCCACCCGCGCAAGCGCTGCGTCATGTACTGCAGCTGGGCAAGCTCGACCTGGGTCTTGCCCTCTTTGCTCTTGGCGTGCTGGGCGAAGATGTCGAGGATCAGCGCGGTGCGGTCGACGACCTTGACCTTCACCCGGTCTTCCAGCGCGCGCAGCTGCGCCGGGGTGAGTTCGCCGTCGCAGATCACGGTGTCGGCGCCGGACGCCAGGACGGCCTCGCGCAGCTCGACGACCTTGCCAGTACCGATGTAGGTGGCGGGGTCGGGTCGGGTTCGGCGCTGGACGAGCACGTCGAGCACCTCGGATCCGGCCGTCTCGGCCAGTGCGGCGAGCTCAGCCATGGAGTTCTCGGCGTCGGTCGTGGTGCCCTCGGTCCAGACGCCGACCAGCACGACGCGCTCGAGGCGCAGCTGGCGGTACTCGACCTCGGTGATGTCGGCGAGCTCGGTCGACAGCCCGGCGACGCGGCGCAGAGCCTGGCGGTCCTCGAGGTCGAGAGTGCCCGTGTCGATGTCGTCCGGCTCGATCGGCGGGGTCGTGGTGAGCGGTTCAGGTGTACTCATGCTGCGACAAGGGTCGCACGGCTGGGCGCCACCGTCACCTGAGTATTTGCTCGGCCTCGTCCCCGGCCTGCGCGAGAAGGTCGTCGGCGACGAAGGTGCCTTCCGCGACCAGCACTGCGGGGCCGCGCAGGTGAAGGTGTCCTCGCTCGTCCTGCGTCACCCACAGCCGTCCGCCGGGTACGTCGACGGTGTAGGTAGTGTCGGGGGCGGCGTCGTCGTCGGTCATGGCGACCCACGCGGCTGCGCAGGCGCCAGTGCCGCACGACTGGGTCTCACCGACTCCACGCTCCCAGACCCGCATGCCCAGATGCGCCGGACCGCGCCGCACGACGAACTCGACATTGGCGCCCTCCGGGAACAGCGCCTGGGGATGAACGATGGGCGCCCCGCGCAGCCGTCCCACACCCAGCAGGTCGCCGACATACATGACTGCATGCGGGTTCGGCATGGCCACAGCCACGCCCGGGCCGCGTACGTCGATGGCGTCCACGTGCACGATCGATCCCGACATTGGCTCGTGCACGGTACCCAGGTCGACAGTGAACTCGCCGTTCTCGTGAACCTGCACGAGGACGGTCCCGCCTCTGGTGCCGACGGGCACGCCGGCCGTCGGCACCACAAGACCGGCGTCGCGCAGGTGCCTGGCGAAGACGCGAACGCCGTTGCCGCACATCTCGGCCACAGACCCATCGGCGTTCACGTAGTCCATGAACCACTCCGCGCCTGGGCTGGTCGGCAGACCGGGCGAATCGGCACGCACCACGCGGATGACCCCGTCAGCGCCGATGCCGTGGCGACGGTCGCACACTGCTCGCACCAAAGCGGGGTCCACCCGCTCGCCGTAGCGGGCACCGTCGTGGTCGGGCAGCAGGACGAAGTCGTTGCCCGTCCCGTGTCCCTTCACGAACGGCAGCGCTTCGGCGACGGTGGGCACAACCCAAGACTAGGTCAGTGCACCCGTGTCTCCGGGGTGGACCGAGCGCAGCCACCGCGCCGTCGCCTCACCGTCGACGACGGGACCAGGCATCCAGTGGACGCGGGCGTCTTTGCGAAACCACTGGTCTTGGCGTCGGATGAACCGCCTGGTGGCACTGACCGTGCGCTCCCGCGCCTCCTGCTGCGTCCACTCCCCCGCGAGGTATCGCAGCACCTGCGCGTAGCCGAGGGCGCGGGACGCCGTCGGCCCTTCCCGCAGGCCGGCCTGCTCCAGTGCACGCACCTCGTCCACGAGCCCGCGCTGCCACATTCGGTCGACACGCGACTCGACCCGCCGGTCCAGCTCGTCACGGGAGACATCGACCGCCACCTGGACGACCGGGCGGTGCCAGGGGGTCGGCTTCGGGAGCGTCGCCGCGAAGGGCTGCCCCGTCAGCTCGATCACCTCGAGTGCGCGCACGATGCGTCGTGCGTTGGTGGGCAGGATGGCCGCCGCGGCGTCAGGGTCGACACCTTTGAGCCGGTGATGCATCGCAGGCGTCCCGATCTCGTCCAGCTGCGCTTCGAGTCGCGCTCGGACGGCGGCGTCGGTCCCGGGAAAGGCGATGTCGTCGATCACCGCCCGCAGGTACAGGCCCGAGCCACCGGCCAGGATGGGAACGCGTCCGCGAGACCAGATGTCGCGCACGGCCTGGCGTGCCCAACCCTGCACCTGGGCCACCGACGCCGTCTGCGCTACGTCGAGGACGTCGAGCAGGTGATGGGGAACACCACGACGCTCATCGACGCTCATCTTGGCCGTGCCGATGTCCATGCCTCGGTAGAGCTGCATCGAGTCCGTGTTGACCACCTCGCCGTCCAGACGCAGCGCGAGGTCGACGGCCAGGTCGCTCTTGCCCGAGGCTGTCGCACCGACGACCGCGACGAGCAGGCCGGCGCGCTCGGACTGGCCGTCAGACATAGCTGTCACACAAGGCCGTCACGCAGCCGAGGGCAACCACTGCGCCACCGCGTACTGCACCCCGTAGGGGTCGTCGGAGTAGAGCAGCTTGGCGGCCCAGCGAGAACCGTGCGCTGCGCCGGCCAGCACCTGCAGCGGTGCCCGCCCGGCCATCATCAGCTCATCGGCGAGGAGCGGGTCGAGCCGTGCGAGTGCCCCGGCGTCTGCATCACGGACGGCGTGGAGCCACAGCGCGTCGAACCCGTCGGCCCGAGCGTCGGTGTAGCCGGGCGCCTTGGGCCCACGACGAGCGGTCCCGTCGGCTACGACCAGCAGCGCGACCCGCACCGCACCCTCCACCAGCCCCGCCCCGGCACCCAGGCACACCTGCGGCGCCTCCCGGGTGGCGACCTCGAGACCGCGCACAGCAGGAGACTGCGGCGCCCCCCGCAGAAGCGCCCAGGTTCCGATCGAGAGCGACAGGGGCAGCGGCGCGACCCCCCCGACCTGGTTGTCAGTCACCGGCCCCGCGTCTGAACCGGCGCCGAGAGTGGCATCGCTGTCGACGCCGACCGAAGCAAGCGACGAACGAGCACCTGGCTCGTGGCGGATCGTCCGCTCCCCCGACCCGACGATGGCGACGACGTCGGGCCCATCGGCGAGCAGCCGGTGCACCACCGCGTCGACGGCATCGCGGCACCCGGCGAGCTCGGGAGCAGCTCCCGCAGCCACGGCGGGGACGAGTATCGGCGCTCCCGGGATGATCGCCGCACAGGTCAGCATGCTCAGCCAGCGACCGGGGTGCCGAGGCCAGGCAGGCCCAGGAAGGTCCCGGGGAGGGTCCCGGCCGGTCGCGACTGAGCGAGGTCCCAGGCATCGCCCGCGCGTGTTCCGCGCAGTGCCACGACACCTGAGTCGGCCACGAGGTGGTGCGGCGCCGCGTACGTGACGGTGGTCGTGACCATGTCGCCGGGTCGCGGCGCCTCGGCGTCGGTGGGCATCGCCACGTGCACGAGCCGGTTGTCGCGGGCCCGTCCGCTGACGCGGCCCGTGGCGGCATCCTTGCGACCCTCACCCTCCGCGACGAGCACCTCGACAGTCGACCCGACGAGCGCCTTGTTCTCGGCCCAGGCGACATCCTCGACCACCTCGACCAGGCGCTCGTAGCGCTCCTGCACCACCGCCTTGGGCACTTGGTCACCCATGTCGGCCGCCGGCGTGCCCGGCCGTTTGGAGTACTGGAACGTGAACGCGCCGGCGAACCGCGCCGCGCGCGCGACGTCCATGGTGGCGGCGAAGTCGGCCTCGGTCTCCCCGGGGAACCCGACGATGATGTCGGTCGTGATGGCGGCGTGCGGAATCGCGGTGCGGACGTCGTCGATGATGCGCAGGTAGCGGTCCTGGCGGTAGGAGCGACGCATGGCCCGCAGCACGGCGTCCGATCCCGACTGAAGCGGCATGTGCAGCTGCGGCATCACCGTCGGCGTGTCGGCCATGGCCTCGATCACGTCGGCGGTGAAGTCGCGCGGGTGCGGGCTGGTGAAGCGCAACCGCTCCAGCCCCGGCACCGCCCCGACCGCGCGCAGCAGCTTCGAGAAGGCGTAGCGGTCCCCGATCTCGACGCCGTAGGCGTTCACGTTCTGACCAAGAAGTGTCACCTCGACAACGCCCTGCTCGACGAGCACCTCCACCTCGCGCAGCACGTCGCCTGGCCGGCGGTCCTTCTCCTTGCCGCGCAGGCTGGGGACGATGCAGAACGTGCAGGTGTTGTTGCAGCCCACGCTGATCGACACCCATGCGGCGTACGGGCTCTCCCGCCGCGTCGGCAGGGTGCTCGGGAACGTCTCCAGGGACTCGACGATCTCGACCTGGGCCTCGTCGGCCACCCGGGCGCGTTCCAGCAGGACTGGCAGCGACCCGATGTTGTGCGTGCCGAAGACGACGTCGACCCAGGGCGCACGCCGCGTGATCTCGGTGCGGTCCTTCTGCGCGAGGCAGCCGCCGACCGCGATCTGCATGCCGGGAGTGGCCTTCTTGACCGGAGCGAGGTGACCCAGGTTTCCGTAGAGGCGGTTGTCGGCGTTCTCGCGCACCGCACACGTGTTGAAGACGACCACGTCGGGCGTGCCGGCCTCGTCCACGCGCACGTACCCGGCGTCCTCGAGCAGGCCAGCCAGCCGTTCGGAGTCGTGAGCGTTCATCTGGCACCCGTAGGTGCGCAGCTCGTATGTGCGCGCAGTCATCGACTACAAGACTACGGGCTGCTCGGCCGGGTCACCGTGCCCAGATCGTGACCTCCAGATGATCAAGGTTTCGCGAAGGTGTGAGTAGTGTCCGCTCGATGGACACCTCGACCGATGCGCTCGTCGTGATGGATCACGTCGACAAGCACTTCGGTGACCTGCACGTCCTCAACGACATCAACCTGACGATCCGCCGCGGCGAGGTAGTGGTCGTCATCGGCCCGTCCGGGTCCGGAAAGTCCACCCTGTGTCGCACCATCAACGCCCTGGAGCCGATCGACTCCGGCACGATCACGATCGACGGCAACCCGATGCCGGCCGAGGGGCGTCCGCTGGCGAAGCTGCGCTCCGACGTGGGCATGGTCTTCCAGTCGTTCAACCTCTTCGCACACAAGTCGGTGCTCGACAACGTGCGTCTCGGGCCAACCAAGGTGCGCCGGTGGGGCAAGGCTGACGCTACCGATCGGGCGCAGACGCTGCTGAACCGGGTCGGGGTGGCCGACCAGTCACACAAGTACCCCGCCCAGCTCTCCGGTGGCCAGCAGCAGCGCGTAGCCATTGCGCGCGCGTTGGCCATGGAACCCAAGCTCATGCTGTTCGACGAGCCCACCTCGGCACTCGACCCCGAGATGATCAACGAGGTGCTCGACGTCATGGTCGCCTTGGCCAAGGAGGGCATGACGATGATCGTTATCACCCACGAGATGGGGTTCGCCCGCGCCGCTGCCGACCGCGTGATCTTCATGTCCGAGGGTGAGATCGTCGAAGAAGCCACACCTGAGGAGTTCTTCTCCAACCCCAAGTCCTCACGAGCCAAGGACTTTCTTAGCAAGATTCTTGCCCATTGATACTGCTGCGTCACCAGTCGCAGCACCACGGAGGGAGACCCATGACCAGAAGACCCGCACATCGACTGCTTGCCCTGGCAGGAGCAGCCGCGCTGACGGTGAGCCTCGCCGCTTGCTCGAGCGACGACACCGATGAAGCAACGACCGAGACCCCCGAGGCTGTCGAAGACACCGAGGCCGCCACGACGGAGTTCCCGGAGGGCTCAACCATGGCTGAGCTCGCCGCTGCGGGCGCGGTGACCATCGGCACCAAGTTCGACCAGCCGGGCTTCGGCCTGCTCAACCCAGCGACCAACGAGCCGGAGGGCTTCGACGTCGAGGTCGCCAAGATCATCGCCGCCGAGCTGGGCATCGAGGAGGACGGCATCACCTGGACCGAGACGGTCTCGGCCAACCGCGAGCCGTTCATCCAGGAAGGCCGTGTCGACTACGTCGTCGCCACGTACACCATCAACGACGATCGCAAAGAGGTCGTCGACTTCGCTGGTCCCTACTACCAGGCGGGCCAGGACATCATGGTTGCCTCGGGCAACCCGCTCGGCATCGAGGGCCCGGACGACCTTGCCGGCACGACCACCTGCTCGGTCGAAGGCTCGACACCGGCGGAGAACATCCGCACCAACTACCCCGACGCAGAGATCACGCTCTTCGACGTCTACAGCAAGTGCGCCGAGGCGCTGAAGAACGGGCAGGTCGACAGCGTCACCACCGACAACGTCATCCTGCTGGGCATCATCGCGCAAGACCCGGAGTCGTTCGAGCTCGTCGACAACCCGTTCACCGAGGAGCCCTACGGCATCGGTCTCGAGCTGGCCAACGACGACTTCCGCACGTTCGTCAACGACGTCCTCGAAGAGTCGTTCGCCGACGGCAGCTGGGCAGCGGCGTGGGAGTCCACGGCCGGCCAGTTCGCCGACACCCCGGAACCTCCGGCGGTCGACCGCTACTGATCACCTGCCCCCAGTGATCTCATCCGCGCTGCGTCCGAGCACGCCTGCCGACCTGGCTAGGTGCGCTCGGACGCAGCGCGTGGGCGGGTGAGGCGCGCTGGACGCCATCCTTGAGAACCTCGACCTGTACTGGGCCGGCTTTCTCACCACGGTCTCACTTAGCCTGCTGGCCGGGCTCGTGGCCTTCTCGCTCGGCACGTTGCTGGCCGCGTTCCGCGTCTCCCCCTTCCCACCGTTGCAGGCACTGGGCACTTTCTACGTCGAGGTGTTTCGCAACACCCCGCTGACGGTCGTCTGGTTCTTCATGGTGTTCGCGCTTCCGCTGCTGGACATCACGCTGCCGTCGTTCTTCGTCGCCGGCGTGCTCGCCCTGGGCCTGTACACGGCAGCCTTCGTCTGCGAGGCGGTGCGCTCGGGCATCAACTCGGTCTCGGCCGGCCAGGCTGAGGCGGCCCGGGCCATCGGGCTCACCTTCACCCAGACCCTGAGCCTCGTCGTTCTGCCGCAGGCGTTTCGCACGGTCGTGCCCCCGCTGGGCAACGTGTGGATCGCCATGGTCAAGAATTCCTCGATCGGCGCCGCGTTCGCGGTCACCGAGCTCACGGCAGTGGCCACCCGGCTGGTCAACGTCTACCCGGCTGACGTCATCGCCATCTTCGCCGGCTCGGCTGTCGGCTACCTGCTCATCACCCTCTCCTCCGGCCTGCTGCTCGGTGTCGTGGAGCGCCGGGTGGTGATCCTTCGATGAGCCAGCCCACGGTCCTCTACGACGTCCTCGGCCCGAAGGGACGACGAAACGTCCGCATCGGGACCGCCCTGGGCATCGTCGTTGTGGCGGGCATCGTCGCCTGGGTCATCTGGAAGCTGGCTGCCAGCGACCAGCTCGAGGCCGAGCGCTGGGGAATCCTGTTCGACACCGAGTCCGGTGTTCCCCAAAGCCTTGCTCGAGCACTGGTCAACACGTTGCGCGCCGCTGCGGTCGCCATGGTGATCTCGATGATCCTCGGTGCGTTCCTTGCCGCCGGCCGGCTCAGTGACCACATCGTGCTGCGGGCGCCGGTCAACGTGATCGTGCAGTTCTTCCGCGGGATCCCACTGCTTCTGCTGATCTTCTTCGCGTTTCTCGGGCTGCCTCGCCTCGGTATCAACCTCGACCTGTTCTGGAGCCTCGTCGTCGGCCTCACCGCCTACAACATGGCTGTGCTGGCAGAGATCTTTCGCGCCGGCATCCTCTCGATCGACCGGGGTCAGTCAGAGGCGGGCTATGCGCTGGGCCTGCGCAAGAGCCAGGTGATGCGTCTCATCCTCGTTCCGCAAGCGGTACGGCGCATGCTGCCGGCGATCGTCTCTCAGCTGGTCACCCTGCTCAAGGACACCTCGCTCGGCTTCGTCATCGGCTACTTCGAGCTGTTGCGCCAAGGGCGCTCGATCGTGGAGTTCCTCGGACCCCGCTACGGCCTGCAGATCTACGTGGCCGTCGCCGTCATCTACATCGCCGTCAACCTCTCGCTGTCACTGCTCGCTCGCTACCTCGACAAGCGAAGCGCGCGCAACCCCAAGGTGGCGTTCGACCCCAAGGCCGAAGAGGCGGAGCCGGTCGTCCCGCTGGGCCGCGAGTAGCGGTCAACCCGAGATCTCGCCACACCGCAGCAGCTCGGTGACCTGCACGCCCGCATCAGCGCACCGGCCCTGCTCGTCTGGCAGCGACGACCCCTTCTTTCCGCTGGAGTGGACGCGAGACATGCTTCGTGGGTTCGGTGGTCCCGCAGCGCTGCACGTCGTCGAGGGCGGCACGCTCTTCGTGGATGAGGAGTACCCCCGCCAGACTGCGGAGGCACTGCTGCCGATCCTCGGCGCCGGGGCGTAGGCCCTCCCTCGCCCCAAGGCGAACGCGCTGCTCGGCAGCGAGCGAACTCGCTACCCGCTAGCGAGCGAACTCACTGGCCCGTGACTCGCGCACCACGGTGATGCGAATCTGCCCCGGGTAGGTCAGCTCCTCCTCCACCTGCTTGGCGATGTCGCGGGCGAGTACCTGGGCAGCCAGGTCGTCGACGACGTTCGGCTGCACCATGACACGCACCTCGCGACCAGCCTGCATTGCGAACACCTTCTGCACGCCCTCGTGGGCCTGTGCCAGCTGCTCGAGCCGTTCGAGGCGCTTGATGTAGGACTCAAGGGACTCCCGTCGCGCGCCTGGTCGGCCTCCGCTGACCGCGTCGGCGGCCTGGGTGAGCACCGCCTCGACGGTCTGCGGCTCCACCTCGTTGTGGTGAGCCTCGATCGCATGCACCACCTCGTCGGCCTCCCCGTAGCGGCGGGCCAGCTCGGCGCCGACGATGGCGTGGCTGCCCTCCGCCTCGTGGGTGAGCGCCTTGCCGATGTCGTGCAAGAAGGCGCATCGCTTCATCAGGTCGATGTCCATGCCGAGCTCAGCGGCCATCATCCCAGCGATGTGCGCGGACTCCACCAGGTGCTTGAGGACGTTCTGCCCATAGCTGGTGCGGTACTTGAGCCGACCGACGGTGGGCACGAGGTCAGGATGCAGGTCGGTGATGCCGACGTCGGCCAACGCGTCCTCGGCCGCTCGCAGACAGACTGCGTCGACCTCCTTCTGGCTGCGCTCGACCTGGTCTTCGATCCGCTGGGGGTGGATCCGCCCGTCCAGCACGAGCGCCTCAAGCGCCATCCTGGCCACCTCGCGACGCACCGGGTCGAAGCAGGAGAGCAGCACGGCCTCCGGCGTGTCGTCGATGATCAGGTTCACACCGGTGACCTGCTCGAACGTCCGGATGTTGCGGCCCTCACGGCCGATGATGCGGCCCTTCATCTCATCGCTGGGCAGGTGCAGGACGGAGACGACGGACTCAGACGTCTGCTCGGTGGCGACGCGCTGGATCGCCGACACGACGATCTGGCGGGCCCGGGTATCGCCCTGCTCCTGGGCGGCCCGTTCGATGTCGCGCGCGACGATGGTCGCGTCCCGCTTGGCCTGGGTCTCCACGGCCGCGATCAGCTCGCCCTTGGCCTGCTCCATCGTGAGTCCGGCAGCACGCTCCAGCACTTCGAGCCGCTCGGTGTCGAGCCGGCGCAGCTGCTCGGCACGTCCCTCGAGCTCGGTCTCGCGGTCGGTCAACGCCCGCGACCGTTCCTCCAGGTAGCGGGTCTCGTCAGCTAGGCGCTCTTCTCGTTCGGTGATGCGGTGCTCGCGGCGTTCGATGTCGAGGCGCTGCTCGCGGATGTCGTCGCGCAGCCCCCGCACCTCGCTCTCTGCCTCGTCGCGTAGCGCGATCGCATGGGTTGCGGCCTCGTCGGCGGATCGCCGAATCTCGTCCGCCTCTGTCTGTGCCCGGGTACGGAGCCGCTCACCTTCGGCACGTAGCTCCTCGAGGTCGAGGCGGTCAGCCTCGCTGACGACCGGTGCGGACGGGGCAGGACGGTTGCGGGTGATCGTGAATGCGATGACGCTGAGCACGGCGAGAACAGCCACCCCGAGGACCACGACAATGATCACTACGGTGTCCACTGATGTCTCCTGTCGTATCGGCCGAGCCAGGTGGCCCGACCGGGCTCACCGGAACCATCGACAGGCACGAACGCAGAGACCGACGGCCCCCGAACGGGAGCCATCACTTTCGACCTGGATTGTTCTGTTGTTAGCCGCAATGACACGCGGGGCCAGCTCGTCGTCTCGTCAGTAGTGCGTGCCCGCGAGGGCGGGTGATGATCGAAGGCTACGAACCTGACCCGAGGGGGTCAAGGCGACCCGTCGGGCGACACCGATCCAGTTGCGGCCGTGCGGGTCAGGCGCTTGCCCGCACGACGGTGCTGCGCGGAGGTGGACCGTCCAGCAGGCGGCGACGCCACTTGGACGGGTCGTAAGGGGCCGGGTCGGTCTCGGCGACGAACTTGCTGACAACCTCGGCGAAGCGTCGGGGCGCGTCTTCTTGCGGCATGTGACCGGCGTCGCGCAGCACCTCGAAGCGGCACCCCGGCAACAGCTGGGCCGCCGCCCACGCGTGCTTGACCGGGATCACGACGTCCTTCTCGCCCCACACGATCATCGTGGGCATGTCACGGGCGAGGTAGGCGCGGTCGATCATGCTGATGGCCTGACCCCGACGGTCGATGACACCGCGCAACGTGTGCAGGAAGGCTCGGCGAGCACCGGAGTCGGCGAGGTTGTTGTAGACGTCGGCGAGGCCGGCGAAGTCTTGCGTGTAGGGAATCCCGGCGTGCTTGAGGCTGATCATCGTCTTGGTGACGACCTGACGCAGCCCGGGTGCGGTGGCCAGCGCCACAGCAGTGTCGGCGCCTGGTATCGAGAGGGTCTTGAGCAGCGGGTTGACCGACTTGCCGAGGCCCCCAGCCGCCACCAGGATCACGCGCTCGGTGCGCTCGGGGAACTGGTAGGCGAACTGCATCGCCACGCCGCCGCCGAGGCTGTTGCCCATCACCGTGGCTCGGTTGATGCCCAGCACCGTCAGCAGGTCGCGCATGCCGTTGGCGAAGCCACCCAGGGAGTAGTCGGCACGGGGTTTGTCCGACGACCCGTGTCCCAGCAGGTCGGGGGCGATCACGGTGAAGTTCTTGGCCAGGGCGGGAAGAGCGGGCAGCCAAGTTCGGTGGTCGTGCCCGATCCCATGGATGGCGAGCAACGCCGGTCCTTCGCCCGCGATCACGAACGCTCGGCGGTGGCCGTGGATCCGGACCGTCCTCATCTCAGGCACCGCCATGAGAGTCACGCGTCACCCCGATCAGTCGGTCGTCGCACGCCAGGACCACTCCAACTATACGGTGCCCTCCCATTCGTCCCTAGGCGCCGCGTGCCGGTCAGTCGGTGACAGAGCCCACGTCGGCGATCACCTGGCTCACGACCGCCCCAGCTACACCAGGCGAGTACCCCCGTCTCACGAGCAACCCCTGCAGCCGCCGTCGCTGGGTCGCCTGGTCGTAGCGATGGAGGCCGGGCAGTCGCGCGCGGACGAGAGCGACGGCAGCCGCCCACTCGTCGTCGCCGTCGATCTGCTCGAGCGCCGCCTCGATCGTCTCGTCGGCCACGCCACGGTGCTTGAGCTCGTGCCGCAGGGCCCGCCGGGAGAGTCCGCGTCCGCCGTGGCGCGACTGCACCCACGCATCGGCGAAGGCCCCATCGTCGACGAGTCCGAGATCGCCGAAGCGGTCGAGAACCTGATCGGCCGCCGCTTCCGGGACGTCGCGCTTGCGGCATGCCTCAGCCAGCTGTGCCCTCGTCCGGGGACCCCGCGTGAGCTGCCGCAGCAGTATCAGCCTCGCCACCTCGACCGGGTCGGCGTCGAGGCCCCGTCCGGGGGCCGCCGCCGACCCGGTCGACGTCGAGGCAGACTGCGTCGTCGGGTTGCTCATCGCCTCAGAAGTCGACAGGTGGCTCCTTGCCACCGGCGGCATCCTTCGCGTCGTCTGCGGTGTCGAGTCTCGGACCGACGCCCAGCTTCTCCTTGATCTTCTTCTCCAGCTCGTCACTGAGGTCCGGGTTGTCCTTCAGGTACTGCCGGGCGTTCTCCTTGCCCTGGCCGAGCTGGTCGCCCTCGTAGGTGTACCAAGCGCCGGCCTTGCGGACGAACCCGTGCTCAACCCCCATGTCGATGAGGCCACCCTCACGGCTGATGCCCTCGCCGTAGAGGATGTCGAACTCTGCCTGCCGGAACGGCGGAGCCATCTTGTTCTTGACCACCTTGACGCGCGTGCGCGACCCGACCATCGCCGTGCCGTCCTTGAGGGTCTCGATGCGCCGCACGTCGAGGCGCACAGAGGAGTAGAACTTCAGCGCCCGCCCACCGGTTGTGGTCTCGGGGCTGCCGAACATCACGCCGATCTTCTCGCGCAGCTGGTTGATGAACACCGCCGTCGTGCCCGAGGAGCTCAGCGCCCCGGTCAGCTTGCGCAGCGCCTGGCTCATCAGCCGTGCCTGCAGGCCCACGTGCGAGTCGCCCATCTCGCCCTCGATCTCGGCGCGGGGCACGAGCGCTGCCACCGAGTCGATGACCAGGATGTCGAGCGCGCCGGACCGGATCAGCATGTCGGCGATCTCCAGCGCCTGCTCACCTGTGTCGGGCTGGGAGACGAGGAGCGCATCGGTGTCGACGCCGAGTCGCTGGGCGTAGTCGGGGTCGAGTGCATGCTCGGCGTCGATGAAGGCGGCGATGCCACCGAGCTTCTGTGCGCTGGCCACGGCGTGCAGCGCAACCGTGGTCTTGCCGCTGGACTCCGGCCCGAAGACCTCGACAACCCGGCCACGCGGCAGACCGCCGATGCCCAGGGCGATGTCGAGGCCGATCGAGCCAGTGGGAATCACCTCGACCGGTGCGCGCCCCTCGTCCCCGAGGCGCATCACCGACCCCTTGCCGAACTGGCGGTCGATCTGGGCCAGCGCCGAGTCCAGCGCCTTCTCGCGATCCGCAGGAGCTGCCATGTCTGCCACCTTCACCTCTCGTGGGTCACCGGGAGACCCTGTGGTTGTTGAGTCGATCGCGACGCTAGACCGACCCTCCGACACGACCTCCGCAGCGCTCTGCGCCTGGGGACGACGCGCCGATCACCGTCATGACTGGGGAGAGTAGTCCGAACATGTGTTCGACGACACCGGACACGCCGACGGAAACCAGGCCGGGATCAGCGCTCCCGGGCAGGTAGCTGCAGAACGGTGCACACGGCGCGCCAGACCTGCTTGGGCGGCACCCCCGCGTCGAGAGCCTGCAGCACCGTGCGCCCGTCGAGTTCAGCGATGTGCTGGTCCTGTGCCCACGATCGCGCGTAGCCGCGACCGAGGTGCTCGTCCATCCGCGCCCAGAACTCCGTGTGCCGCACCGGCTCAGTATGAGCGCTGCTGGCGAAGACCATCGCTTACGTCGTCGCCGGCGGCCCAGCGTCGCGCCCGGGGACCCCTGGAACACCGCCCCGTGGGAGCAGAACCCCGACTGGGAGCTCACCTCGGCGAGCACAGACGCCCCAGTGACGCTCTATGGCCTCTGGGACGACGCCGTAGCTCGATCACGGACGCGCGTTGCTCGGGCGCTCGACAGCGAAGGCCTGGACGGGCCGGCACACGGGGGCACGCCGACCTGCTCCGCGAAGCGGTCGACGGCAGGGTCGGCGAGGACCCTCCTGACGACTGAGAGGCTCGATCTGGACGCTCGACAGCCGGTCGCTAAGCGATCCTTGGCGCGATCACCCAGTCGCCCGGGCCGTCAGCGCTTGGCCGTCAGCCATCCGAACTCGCTGGTGATGCGCAGTCCGAGCCCCGGTGTCACGGCGTCGGCGAAGGCGGCGACCAGCGCCTGCCGGAAGGGCTCCTCGCCGACTTGCTCGATCGCGGGGAACGAGGGACCGGCAGCGATGGCGGCGCGCGCGAATGTCTCCAGATCGGGGAACTCGTTGGTCACCGAGACCGTCCCGCGATCCTGGACGCGCAACCCGACAGACTCGAGCAGCGCCTCGGCCACTCCCGGTCGCCCGGTCTCGCCCTGACCCAGCGTGGCCTGCACGTGCGACGGTGGGCTGTTCTGGGCCACCGTGACGAAGTACGGGAGCAGGCCGAGTCGCTTCGGTGCGCCCCAGAAGGTCATCCCGAACGTGCCGCCGGGTCTGAGGACGCGCGCTGCCTCGGCTGCCGCGACCGTGCCGCCGGCCCAGATGGAGTTGAAGCTGGTCACCACATCGAACGAGGCATCCGACCACGGCAGCGCGTCCATGTCGCCCACCCGAATGTCGGCGTCTGGAGTGCGAGCCCGAGCGATCTCCAGCAGCGCCTCGGACGCGTCGAGGCCGGCCACCACGGCACCTCGGTCAGCCGCCAGACGAAGAGCGAAGCCCGACCCGCACCCGATGTCCAGCAGGGCTCGTCCGGCGGTCACGTCGCACTGGTCGAGCACTACGTGGTTGGCCGGCCGCGAGTACGGCTCGAACAGGTACGCCCACTCCGGGGCACGTGACCCCCACGCCTGACCCGACGACTCCCAGCCCATCTCACCCTCCTGCCCACCACACTCGCACGTTGTGGACGGCCGGTCAGCGAGACGAGCACCTGCGTGACTCGACGCGGCACGGTCTGCAGCAGTGACTCCACGATCGCAGCTCCGCGGTGAGCGCCTCCTGTCTCGGCAAACCCCGTTGCGACCTGCTCAGCCTGCGCCCTTCTGCTTCGGGCCTCAAGCACGGCGGAGCGGAGCCGGTCCGGCGACAGAGCCGTCCGCTGCAGGACGACGCCGGCACCGATGTGCTGGACGCGCCGCGCCGACTCCTTCTGGTCACGTCCCCAGGGCACCACCACGAGCGGGACCCCAGCGGCGAGCGCACGTAGGGTCGTCCCCATCCCGCCATGAGTCACGACCACGTCGACTCCGTCGATCGCCGAGGCGTGCGCCATGAACCGCATGATGCGCGTGTGCTCGTGGGGTGCAGTGAACCCGGCCGGGTTCACCGACGAGGTCGTCACGATGATTGAGCCAGGCTCCTCGGCCAGCCCGGCCAGGGCGTTCTCGATGATCGCGCCGACGTCCTGCATCTCGGTGGAGACGCTCACGAGCACGCGAGGACGGGGCAGCTCGGCCAACTCCGCTGAACCCAGTCCCGGTGGTAGGCACGCCCGCGGCTGACCGCCTCGGCCGCAAAGGGCTCGTCGCCGAACTCCTGGGAGAGCAGGTTGAGCATGAGGCGGCCCTCCATCTCGTAGTGCGCCACGAGCGAGGCGATTGCTGCGGACACGTCTGAGGGCGAACTCGCCTCCCGCTGGCGCCTGACCCGATCGTCGACCCGTGCTGCGACGGTGCGAAAGCAGCCCTCCCGCGTGCCCATGTGTCGCGACACGGTCTGCACCGTCACCCCAGCCTCGGCGGCGATCACCGACAGCGTGACGTCTTGGACGGGGCGGGAGGCCATCAACGCCTCGGTGGAGTCGGCAATGCTCTGCGTCGTCCGCACGGCCGACTGCGCCCGACGGGTCATGTCGTAGGTGCGAGTCATCAGCCCTCCCGATTTCGTGCGTATGTGCCGTGCCGATGGGTCGTCCGACTGGGATGTGTCGGCGGTGACGACAAGGATGGGCACCGTGGCTCCCCTGGACCGTTTCTCCCCCGCGACGCGAGACTGGTTCACCTCCGCCTTCGCCGCCGCGACCCCAGCCCAGGAGGGCGCGTGGGAGGCG
>CALOBR010000017.1:0-31797 GCA_942491665.1 Jiangellales bacterium | reverse complement strand
ACAGCGGTGATCATCTTCGCCCCGTGCCGGATGATGCCGGCGCGCTCCACGGCCGAGCCGATCATGAAGCCGGGCACGTCCATCAGGTAGAGCAGGGGCACGTTGAACGCGTCGCACAGCCAGATGAACCGGGCAGCCTTGTCGGCGGTGTCGGCAAACAGCACACCACCCTTGACGCCGGGGTTGCTGGCCAGCACCCCGATCGGAGCCCCGTCCAGCAGACCGAACCCGACCACCATCTCCGGCGCGAACAACGGCTTGACCTCGAAGAACGAGCCCTCGTCGACGAGGGCGTCCACCACGGTGTGGACGTCGTAGCCGATCGCCTCGTCGTCGGGCACGAGGTCGCGGGCGAACTCCCGCTCGGGTGCGCCGGCCGCGTACACCGGCGGCGCCGTGCGCCACGTCGACGGCAGGTAGGAGAAGAACGCCTGAGCCTGCTCGATCGCGTCGGCGTCGTCGACGGCCAGGTTGTCGCCGCAGCCGGAGACGCTGGCGTGCATCCGGGCCCCGCCCATCTCCTCCAGCGTCACCCGCTCCCCGACCACCATCTCGGCCATGCGCGGCGACCCGAGGTACATCGAGGCGTTGCCCTCCACCATGATCACGATGTCGCAGAAGGCAGGGATGTAGGCGCCACCGGCCGCGCTCGGCCCGAACAGGCAGCAGATCTGCGGCACCTTGCCCGAGAGCAGCACCTGGTTGCGAAAGATGCGGCCGGCCCCGCGGCGTCCCGGAAAGAGCTGCACCTGGTCGGTGATCCGCGCCCCGGCGGAGTCGACCAGCCAGAAGATCGGCAGCTCTTCGCTCAGCGCGATCTCAGTCGCGCGCACGATCTTCTCCACCGTGCGCGCGCCCCAGGAGCCGGCCTTGACCGTCGGGTCGTTGGCAACGACGACGACCGGCCGACCGTCCACCAGCCCGCGGCCGGTGACGACGCCGTCGGCCGGCAACCCGTCGGCGAGCGCATTGGCCAGCTGACCGTCCTCGATGAACGTGCCGGCGTCGAGCAGCAGGTCGAGTCGCGCCCGCACGTGCAGCTTGTTCTGCGCCGCCAGCTTGGTCGCGCCCGCCTCGGACGGTCGCCGGGTGCGTGCGCGGGCCGCAGCGACCTCGGCCCAGTGGTCGTGAGACATCAGCCGACCGGAAGCCCCATGGCCCGAGCCAGCACGAGACGTTGCACCTCACTGGTGCCCTCGCCCACCTCGAGGATCTTCGCGTCGCGGTAGAACCGGGCAACGGGGTACTCCTCGATGAAGCCGTAGCCACCGAACACCTGCGTGGCAACGCGAGTGGCGCTCACTGCCGCCTCGGTCGCGTACAGCTTGGCGCGCGCGGCGGCACGGGCCACGGTTGCCGGGTCAGCGCCGGCGTCCTTGAGCGCCGCCGCCTTGTAGACGAGCAGGGTCGAGTTCTCGACCGCGACGTCGAGGTCGGCCAGCGGAAAGGCCACCCCCTGGTTCGACCCGATCGGACGACCGAAGGCCATCCGATCGCCGGCGTAGGCGACCGACTGCTCCAGGCACGCCCGGGCCAGGCCGAGGGCGAGAGCGGCGATGGCGATGCGTCCGTCGTCGAGCGTGGCCAAGAACTGGCGGAAGCCGCTGCCGCGCTCCCCCAGCAGGTTGGCCGCCGGCACTCGGGCCCCGTCAAAGGTCAGGCCGTGGGTGTCGGAGGCGTGCCAGCCCAGCTTGTCGTAGGCCGGCTCGACGATGAACCCCGGCGTCCCGGCGGGCACGAGGATGGCCGAGATCTCGGGCTTGCCGTCCTCGCGGGTGCCGGTTCGTGTCGTGACGGTGACCACCGAGGTGATGTCGGTGCCGGAGTTCGTGATGAAGGCCTTGGCGCCCGTGATCACCCACTCCTCGCCATCGAGCCTGGCGACCGTCTTGGTGCCGCCCGCGTCCGACCCGGCTTCGGGCTCGGTGAGCCCGAAGGCTGCCAGTGCCCGACCGGCCACCAGGTCGGGCAGGTAGCGCTGCTTCTGCTCGTCGGTTCCGAACATGGCGATGGGGGTGATGCCGAGGCCCACACCTGCCGACAGGGTGATGCCCACCGACTGGTCGACCCGTCCCAGCTCTTCGATGGCGATGCAGAGGCTGGTGAAGTCACCTCCGGCGCCCCCGTACTCCGGCGGCGCGGTGATCCCGAAGAGGCCTATCTCACCCATCGCGGCGACGGTCTCGAGCGGAAAGTGATGCTCGCGGTCCCACCCGGCGACGTGCGGCGCGACCTCCTGCTCGGCGAAGTCGCGCACGACCTTTCTGAACGCCTCGTGGTCGGCAGAAAGCTCATGGCTCATGGGCCTCACGGTAGGGGGTCGTGGTTGTGACGGACGACCCTGCCCGGCGGCAGGGGCCTGCCCCTAGACTGCGGAGCCGTGCCGACGATCACCAAGGTCCTCATCGCCAACCGTGCCGAGATCGCTGTTCGCGTCGCCCGAGCGTGCAAGGACGCCGGCATCGCCTCAGTCGCCGTCTACGCCGACTCCGACCGCGACGCCCAGCACGTCCGCGTCGCCGACGAGGCGTACTCCTTGGACGGAGAGACGAGTGCGCAGACCTACCTCGACATCGGCAAGCTGCTCGACGTGGCCCGGCGCTCCGGCGCCGACGCCGTGCACCCGGGCTACGGCTTCTTGTCAGAGAACGCGCACTTCGCCCAGGCCGTCATCGACGCCGGGCTGATCTGGGTCGGGCCACCGCCGTCGGCCATCGAGTCCCTCGGCGACAAGGTGAGCGCCCGGCACATCGCCGAGCGCGCCGGCGCCCCGCTGGTGGCCGGCACCCCTGACCCGGTCGACGGCTCGGACGAAGTGGTCGCCTTCGCCGAGCAGCACGGGCTGCCCATCGCCATCAAGGCCGCGTTCGGCGGTGGCGGGCGCGGGCTCAAGGTGGCCCGCGAGATGGGAGAGGTCGCCGAGATGTTCGACTCGGCGGTGCGTGAGGCCGTCGCTGCCTTCGGACGCGGCGAGTGCTTCGTCGAGCGCTACCTCGACCGGCCCCGCCACGTCGAGACCCAGTGCCTGGCCGACCAGCACGGCAACGTCGTCGTGGTGTCCACGCGTGACTGCTCGCTGCAGCGTCGCCACCAGAAGCTGGTCGAAGAGGCGCCAGCGCCGTTCTTGAGCGACAAGCAGAACGCCGACATCTACGCGGCCAGCAAGGCGATCCTGCGCGAGGCCGGCTACTACGGCGCAGGCACCGTCGAGTTCTTGGTGGGCCAGGACGGCACCATCTCGTTCCTCGAGGTCAACACCCGGCTACAGGTCGAGCACCCGGTGAGCGAAGAGGTCGCCGGGGTCGACCTGGTGCGCGAGATGTTCCGCATCGCCGAGGGCCAAGAGCTCGGCTACGACGACCCGCCCATCCGTGGTCACTCGATCGAGTTCCGCATCAATGGCGAAGACCCGGGCCGTGGCTTCTTGCCCATGCCTGGTCCGGTCACCGTGTTCGACCCTCCATCAGGCCCCGGCGTGCGGGTGGACGCCGGTGTCGAGGCGGGCAGCGTGATCGGCCAGAACTTCGACTCCCTGCTCGCCAAGCTCATCGTCACCGGGGCGAACCGCCAGCAGGCCCTCCAGCGCTCGCGCCGTGCCCTGGCCGAGTTCGAGATCGACGGCATGGCCACGGCCCTCACGTTCCACCGGGTGGTGGTGGCCGACCCGGCGTTCGCGCCGGACGACCCCGACACACCGTTCTCGGTGCACACACGCTGGATCGAGACCGAGTTCGACAACACCATCGAGCCGTTCGTGGCCGGTGGCGCCGAGGCTGAGGAGGCGGCGCAGCGGCAGAGCGTCACCGTCGAGGTGGACGGCAAGCGCCTGCAGGTCACGCTTCCCGGGTCGCTCGCGGTCAGCGCGGCGCCGGCAGGGGCAGGTGGGGCAGCACGTCCGCAAGGACGCCGCGGCGGCAAGCGCGGTGCGGGTGCTGCGGCCGGCGCGTCTGGGGACTCCCTGGCCTCGCCGATGCAGGGCACCATCGTGAAGATGGCGGTCAGCGAGGGCGACACCGTGGCGGCCGGCGACCTCGTCGTCGTCCTGGAGGCCATGAAGATGGAGCAGCCCCTCAACGCCCACAAGGCGGGCACGATCGCCAACCTCACGTCCGAGGTGGGCTCCACCGTGTCGAGCGGCGCGGTGATCTGCGACATCGTCGAGTAGCGCACCCCGCCACCAGGCAGAACGGGTGCCCGGCAGGGTCGGCATACACCCGCAACGACCAGCCGGTGCTTGGCTCTACGCGTCGGCTGAGTGCATCGTCATCGGGACGGACGCCACGTCCGGGGTGTGGCGCACCGCGAGCTCGACCAGGCGCAGGGCGGCCGGGGCGTGGGTGCGGTCCGCACGCAACGCCACACAGATCTCGCGGGGCGCCAGGGGCGGGTCGAGCGGGTGGATGTGGATCGTCGGGTCGTCCTGGTCGACGGCGAGAAGTGGCATCACCGCTGCTCCCATCCGAGCGGTGACCATGGCCTGGATGGCGGCGTTGTCGTTGGACCGAAAGACGTAGCGAGGGGACACGCCGCGCGCCTTGAGCCCATCATCGATGAGCACCTGGCACGAGTCGTCGGCGTTGCCGGCGATCACCGGGTACCCGTCCAGGCGGGCCATCGGCATGACCGGAGACGCAGGGTGCGGCGTGCTGCCGGACCGGGAGCGCGTGCGCCGTGTGGGCACCGAGCACTCCTCGGCGGGCGTGACGACGACGAAGGGGTCGAAGCACAGGTGCGTGCCGTCCAGGCGCGGGTCGTCCACCGGCCCGAGGACGAAGGCGACGTCGAGCTCGTCGCCGAGCAGACCGCTGAGCAGGTCAGCGTTCACGTCCTGCTCGTGCAACGTGATGTCGAGCGCCGGCGCCTCGCGTCGCAGGTCGGCGATGACCGACGGCAGCAGTGCCACCGACGCGCTCTGGAACGTGCCGACGTCCAGCCGTCCGCCCACCCCGGCCGCGAGGTCGGCGAGCTGGCGGTCGGCCACGTCGAGGCGCGCCAGCACGGCGTCGGCGTGCTCGACCAGCAGGCGGCCGGCGGGCGTCAGCACCGCAGCGCGCGGCCCTCCTGGACGGTCGAACAGCCTCGTGCCGAGTGCCTTCTCCAGGGCTGCGATCTGCTGGCTCACCGCAGCCTGGGAGAACCCGAGGACGGCCGCGGCGCGACCGAACGATCCCTCGCGCGCCACCGCCTGCAGGGCACGCAGCTGACGGATGTCGGCGTTGCGAAGGCTACCCATAGACATAAGCATACCCGTCGATCACCATAAGAGATCATCGCTTGTGCTTATGACAATCCGGGCGTACCGTCTTGGTATGCGCCAGTTCTCACCCCAGTCCATCGGCACCCTCGACGACCTTGCTTTCCGCGTCGCCGCCGAAGGCGTGGACGCCGATCGCAGCGCTGTCACCCAGGTGGTACGCAGCGCGGCGAAGCAAGGAGCCCCGAGCGTGCTCACCGACCTGGTGATCGACCCGCGCGAGCCCGGCGTGGCGCGCCAGCGGGCCTTCGGCGAGCTGCTCATGTTCCTCGGCCGCAGCCGCAAGCTGAACGAGGTCCCCGCGAGCGCGCAGCCGAACGACACCGGTCGGCGCGACGCCGCATGGCCTGCGCACGCCGCCTGAGGTAGACATAGCAGCATGGAGCTGCTGCTGATCCTGCTTGTCGTAGGCGCGATCTTCTGGTTCGTGGGCAAGTCGACCAACCAAGGCCGTCTCGCCGACGACGCCGCGCCGGCTCAGGTCGGTCGTGGTCGCCGAGGCGGGCAGCCCGACCCGCGCATGGACGCCGTGCGCCGTGTGGCGTCCGAAGACGTCACCCAGCTCGGCGAACAGCTGCAGCGCGAGCCCATTCCCGACGGTCTCGGCGACGAGGCATACGCCGACTGGCAGCGCGCCCTGGACGCCTACGAGAACGCCAAGGCCGCCCTCGACAATGCCGCGACACCAGAAGACCTGGCGTGGGTCACCCGGGCGCTGGACGACGGACGGTTCGCCCTCGCCACACTCGCGGCGCGTCGTGAGGGCCGTGAGCTGCCCAACCGACGCGGCCCCTGCTTCTTCGACCAACGGCACGGCATCTCGATCCAGGACGCCTCGTGGGCGCCCCCGGGTGGGGCTGCCCGCGACGTACCGGTGTGCGCAGCCTGCGCGACGCGCATCGCCGACGGCATCTCCCCCGACGCCCGTACCGTCCCCACGGCCGACGGCGAGCGTCCGTACTGGGAGGCAGGTCCGGAGTACGGACCCTGGGCCCGTGGCTGGTACGGCGCGCAAGGCGCCTACCTGCTCAACGGCATGCTGGTCGGCACGATGCTCGGCTCGATGCTGTGGGCCCCGATGGGCTACGGCATGGACGGCGGCGGCTTCGAGGGTGACGGCGGCTCGGACGCCGGCGGTGACGCCGGGGGTGGCGACTTCGGCGGCGGTGGGGACTTCGGCGGCGGCGACTTCGGCGGAGGCTTCGACTTCTAGCGCGAGGCGCCTACGTCAGCGCGGAGCGTCTGCGCAGGCGCCTTGCGGCCTCGGCCACCGAGCCCGACAGGGACGGGTAGACAGTGAACGCGCGCGCCAGCTGGTCGACGGTCAGCCGGCACTCCACCGCCAGCGCGACGGGGTGGATCAGCTCGCTGGCCTGCGGTGCCACCACCACGCCGCCCATCACGATGCCTGTGCCGGGACGGCAGATCACCTTGACGAAGCCGTCGTGGATGCCGCTCATCTTGGCTCGCGCGTTCGTCGCCAAGGGCAGGTTCACCACCGACGCCGCCACCTCGCCGGAGTCGACCATCTCCTGCGTCCACCCGACGGTTGCGATCTCCGGTGAGGTGAACACGTTGGACGACACCGTGGTCAGGTCGAGCGGGACCACGGCGTCCCCCAGGGCGTGCCACATGGCCGTGCGGCCCTGCATGGCCGCGACTGAGGCGAGCATGAGCACGCCGGTGCAGTCGCCGGCCGCATACACGCCCCGGGCTGACGTCCGGCTCACTCGGTCAACCGTGACAAAGCCGCCCTCGTCCAGCGCGACACCCGCCTGCTCCAGGCCCAGCCCGGCCGTGTTGGGGATCGACCCGACGGCCATCAGGCAGTGGCTTCCCTCGACTACGCGGCCATCGTCGAGCTCGACGCGCACCCCGTCGGCCGTCCGAGTGGCGGCCACGGCCCTCGATCGCGGCAGCACGCTGAGCCCTCGCCGCTCGAAGACCGCTTCCAGCACAGCGGCAGCGTCCGCATCCTGCCCGGGCAGCACCTGGTCGCGCGACGACACGAGCACGACGTCGCTTCCGAGCGCGTGGTAGGCGCTGGCGAACTCCGCCCCGGTCACCCCCGAGCCGACGACGATGAGCCGCTCGGGCAGCTCCTCGAGGTCGTAGACCTGCGTCCAGCTCAGGATCCGCTCGCCGTCGGGAGTCGCGCTCGACAGCTCGCGCGGGTGGGCACCGGTGGCGACCAGCACCACGTCGGCGTCGACCACCTCGCTTCGGCCACCGGGAAGGTCGGCGACAACCCGGTTGGGCCCGTCGAGGCGACCGCGCCCGGGTAGTACACGTACCCCGTCGTGGACGAGGCGACGGGCTGTGTCACCCGACTGCGCCTGCGCCAGCGCGACGACGCGAGAGTTGACCGCGCCCAGGTCGACCCCGACACCGGAGACCGACGTCGACGTCCCCGCGTCGCGTGTGCGACCCGCCCGTACCCCTAGCTCGCCGGATTCCGCGACGTCCACCATCCGGTCAGCCGTCGCGACGAGAGTCTTGCTCGGCACGCAGTCGGTGAGGACCGCCGAGCCGCCGATGCCGTCGCTGTCGACGACGGTCACCTCCGCGCCGAGCTGGCCCGCCACCAGGGCCGCCTCGTAGCCGCCGGGGCCGCCACCGATGATCGCTACCCGAGTCACAGCGGGCCAACCTACCTACGTAACCTTCCGGGTCGTGCTGTACGCCGCGTATGCCTCGAGCATGCATCCGGAGACCATGCTGCGCCGTGCCCCGCACTCACCACTGCGGGCAACTGGCTGGTTGGCTGGCTGGCGGCTGGCATTCGCCGGCGAAGAGCTGGGCTGGGAGGGCTCGATCGCGACCGTCGTGCAGGCGAGCGACCTTGAGGCTGACCTGCCCGAACCCTCGGTGTTCGTCGCGCTGTACGAGGTCAGCGACGCCGACGAGGCGTCGATGGACGAGTGGGAGGGCCTCGACCTGCGCACCTTCCGCAAGCTCCGGGTGCGTGTGGAGACGATGAACGGTCCGGTGCCGGCCTGGCTGTACGTGGTGGACTCCTACGAGGGCGGGCTGCCGTCCGCGCGCTACCTCGGCATGCTGGCCGATGCCGCCGAGGCGGCCGGCGCCCCCGGCGACTACGTCGCCGACCTGCGGGCTCGCCCGTGCCGCTGAGACGCGAGGACGACCTAGAGTCGGTGGATGACGACGGACGACCCGACTCTCGTGCTCGCCCAGCAGGCGGCGGCCCGTCTCGCTGAGGCCACGGGCATCGAGGGCCACGACGTCGCCGTCGTGCTCGGGTCGGGCTGGGGCAAGGCTGCCGACCTGATCGGCGAGCCGCAGGCCGAGCTCTCGCTGGCCGACCTGCCGGGGTTCAGCGCCCCGTCCGTGGCCGGGCACGGCGGAACCGCGCGCACCGTGCGCCGTGGGAACAACCGGTGCCTGGTCTTTCTCGGCCGCACCCACCTGTACGAGGGCAAGGGCGTGGACGCGGTGGCCCACACGGTCCGCACCGCCGCGGCGGCCGGATGCACCCGCGTGGTGCTCACGAACGGCTGTGGCGGTCTCGACCCGGCCTGGGCGCCGGGCACGGTCGTGCTGATCAGCGACCACCTCAACCTCACGGCCATCTCGCCTCTGCGCGGCGCAGAGTTCGTCGACCTCACCGACCTGTACTCCCCCCGCCTGCGCGCGGCAGCCCGCCAGGTCGACCCCGCGCTGCCCGAGGGGGTGTACGCCCAGCTGCCCGGCCCGCACTACGAGACTCCGGCCGAGATCCGGATGCTCCGGACGTTGGGCGCCGACCTGGTGGGCATGTCGACCACGCTGGAGGCGATTGCCGCACGGGCCGCCGGCCTCGAGGTGCTCGGCCTGTCGCTCGTGACGAACGCAGCCGCCGGCATGTCAGGCCAGCCGCTCGACCACGCCGAGGTGCTGGAGTCCGGACGGGCGGCGGCCAACCGGCTCGGACGCCTGCTCGGCGACATCGTGGAAAGGGTGTAGCAAGCCATGGACGAGCTGCTCGACCAGGTCAACGCCTGGATCGCCGACGACCCCGACCCGGCCATGCGGCACGAGCTGGCGGCGCTGGCACAGCGGGCGACCGATGGCATCGACGCCGCCGACGCCCGCGCCGACCTCGCCGACCGCTTCGCCGGCACGCTCCAGTTCGGCACCGCCGGCCTGCGCGGCGAGGTGGGGGCTGGACCCAACCGGATGAACCGGGCCGTGGTGATCCGTGCCGCCGCGGGGATGGCCCGATGGTTGCGCGCCCACGACGGTGGGGCCGTCGTCGTCGGCTTCGACGCGCGGCACTACTCCGACGTCTTCGCCCGCGACACGTGCGCGGTGATGGAGGCCGCCGGCGTCGAGGCGATGGTGCTGCCGCGTCCGCTGCCCACGCCCGTGCTCGCCTTCGCGCTTCGCTACCTCGGCGCGGACGCCGGCGTCATGGTCACCGCCTCGCACAACCCGCCCCAGGACAACGGGTACAAGGTCTACCTCGCCGACGGGTCGCAGCTCGCGCCACCGGCCGACACCGAGATCGCCGTCCAGATCGACGCCGTCACCTCGGTGTCGTCTGTCGCACGGGCCGACGACGGATGGGTCACTCTCGACGACTCGATCGTCGACGCCTACCTCGACCGGGCCGTATCGCTGCTCGACCCGAGCGGACCGCGCGCGCTGTCTGTCGTCTACACCCCCTTGCACGGCGTCGGTCGCGACCTGCTGCTCGACGCCTTCGTCCGCGCCGGCTTCGCCGCGCCCCAGGTCGTGGCCAGCCAGGCCGAGCCCGACCCCGCCTTCCCCACCGTCGCCTTCCCGAACCCGGAGGAGCCTGGCGCCATCGACGCCGCCCTCGACCTGGCCGCCGAGAGCGGCGCCGACCTGGTGATCGCCAACGACCCGGACGCCGACCGCTGCGCCGTCGCCCTGCCCGGTCGCGACGGGGTCTGGCGCATGCTCACGGGCGACGACGTGGGCGTCCTGCTCGGACGCCACCTGCTCAAGCGCGGCGCAACAGGCACGTTCGCCAACTCGATCGTCTCGTCCACGCTTCTCGGCAAGGTGGTGACCGCGGCGGGGCAGACGCACGCCGAGACCCTCACCGGCTTCAAGTGGATCACCAAGGCCCCCGGGCTCCGCTTCGGCTACGAAGAGGCGCTCGGGTACTGCTGCGACCCCGAGGCCGTGCTGGACAAGGACGGCGTCACCGCCGCGCTGCTGGTGTGCGAGATGGCCGCCGACCTGTACACGCAGGGCCGGACGCTGCACGACGAGCTCGACACGATCGCCCGCTCGCACGGGGTGCACGTGACGAGCCAGGTGAGCGTTCGTGTGGTCGACCTGGCGGTGATCGAAGCCACCATGGCCGGCCTGCGGGCCACGCCGCCGCTCAGCCTTGGGGGTCGCGACGTCATCGCCGTCGACGACCTGCTCGCCCCCGACGGCCCGCTCCCCCCGACCGACGGGCTGCGCCTGCACCTTGACGGTGGAGCCCGGGTGATCGTGCGTCCTTCCGGTACCGAGCCCAAGGTGAAGTGCTACCTCGAGGTGGTCGTGCCGGTCGCCGGCGCCTCCGACGACGACCTGGGCGCCGCCCGCGCGGCCGCCGCGACAGCGATGGACCGCCTGCGCCGCGACGTCGAGGCGCTGCTGGCCTCCCCCGCCTAGGATCGCCGCCGTGGCCGTGATCGCAGGAACCCCGGCGAACGACCTGCGGGTCGACGACATCACCCGCTCCGCGGCCGACCTCACCCGGTTCTTGCACGGCCTGCCGGGGGTCGACCAGGTGGGAGCGCAGAGCCGGGCCGCCGAGCTGGCCACCCGCTCGATCAAGAACGAGGCGAAGGCCCGCCTGATCGATCTGGCGATCTCGATGGTCGACCTCACCACGCTGGAGGGTCAGGACACCCCGGGCAAGGTGCGCGCGCTGTGCGCCAAGGCGCGGCGCCCCGATCCCCTCGACCCCGCCACCCCCCAGGTCGCGGCCGTGTGCGTGTACGGCGACCTCGTCGCGACCGCGGTCGAAGCGCTGGCGGGCTCGGGGGTCAACGTCGCCGCCGTCGCGACGGCGTTCCCGTCCGGGCGGGCGTCGATGGCGGTCAAGCTCGCCGACACCGCCGAGGCAGTGGCAGCCGGCGCCGACGAGATCGACATGGTGATCGATCGCGGCGCGTTCCTGTCCGGCCACTACCTGCAGGTGCACGACGAGATCGTCGCCGTGAAGCAGGCGTGCGGCGACGCGCACCTCAAGGTGATCCTCGAGACCGGTGAGCTCGCCACCTACGACAACGTCCGTCGGGCCTCGTGGCTGGCCATGCTCGCCGGCGCCGACTTCATCAAGACCTCGACCGGCAAGGTGGCGCCGGCGTCCACTCGTCCGGTGACGCTCGTGATGCTCCAGGCGGTGCGCGACTTTCGCGAGACGACTGGTCTGATGGTCGGGGTCAAGTCCGCCGGCGGCATCAAGACCACCAAGGACGCCCTGCGCTACCTGGTTCTGGTCAACGAGACGGTCGGCGTTGACTGGCTGTGCCCCGAGTGGTTCCGCTTCGGCGCGTCCAGTCTGCTCAACGACCTGCTCATGCAACGGCAGAAGCTGCGCACCGGGCACTACTCCGGCCCCGACTACGTGACCATGGACTAGGGAGCACCCGTGAGCCTCTTCGAGTACGCCCCCGCCCCGGAGTCTCGTGCGGTGGTCGACATCGCCGAGTCGTACGGGCTGTTCATCGGCGGGCAGATGGTCGAGCCCACCGACGGCGGGCGCTTCAAGACGATCTCGCCCAGCACCGAGGAGGTGCTCACCGAGGTCGCCGACGCCGGACAGCTGGACGTGGACGCCGCCGTGCAGGCCGCCCGCTCGGCCTACACGCGCGTCTGGTCGCGCATGGCCGGACGCGAGCGAGGCAAGTACCTCTTTCGCATCGCCCGCCTCGTGCAGGAGCGTGCACGCGAGCTCGCCGTGCTCGAGACGCTCGACAACGGCAAGCCGATCCGCGAGACCCGTGACGTCGACATCCCGCTGGTCGCCGCCCACTTCTTCTACCACGCTGGATGGGCCGACAAGCTCGGCTACGCCGGTCTCGGGCCGAACCCTCGCCCGCACGGGGTCGCCGCGCAGATCATCCCCTGGAACTTTCCGCTGCTCATGCTGGCGTGGAAGGTTGCCCCTGCCCTGGCAGCCGGCAACACCGTCGTGCTCAAGCCGGCCGAGACCACCCCGCTGACCGCCCTGGCCTTCGCCGAGATCTGCCAGCAGGCCGACCTGCCGCCCGGCGTGGTCAACATCGTGACCGGCGCCGGGGCCACCGGGCGACTGCTGGTGACCAATACAGACGTCGACAAGATTGCTTTCACCGGCTCGACCGAGGTGGGGCGCGGCATCGCCGAGGCTGCCGCAGGCAGCCGCAAGAAGGTCACCCTTGAGCTCGGCGGCAAGGCCGCCAACGTCGTGTTCGACGACGCCCCGATCGACCAGGCCGTCGAGGGCATCGTGCGCGGAGTGTTCTTCAACCAGGGTCACGTCTGCTGCGCCGGCACACGCCTTCTGGTGCAGGAGTCGGTCGCCGACGAGGTGGTCGCCTCACTCAAGCGGCGACTCGCGACGCTGCGCCTGGGCGACCCGATGGACAAGAACACCGACATCGGCGCCATCAACTCCGCCGCGCAGCTGGCCCGCATCACCGAGATGGCCGGCATCGGCGAGGACGAGGGGGCCACCCGCTGGTCGGCCGAGTGCGACCTGCCCGACCGGGGATTCTGGTTTCCCCCGACCGTGTTCACCGACGTCGCCCAGACCCACCGCATCGCCCGCGAAGAGATCTTCGGCCCGGTGCTCTCGGTGCTCACGTTCCGCACGCCGGAGGAGGCCCTGGCCAAGGCGAACAACACCCCCTACGGGCTGTCGGCGGGGGTCTGGACCGAGAAGGGGTCGCGCATCCTCTGGATGGCCCAGCACCTACGCGCCGGAGTCGTGTGGGCGAACACCTTCAACCACTTCGACCCGACGTCGCCCTTCGGCGGCTACAAGGAGTCGGGCTACGGCCGCGAGGGCGGGCGGCACGGGCTCGCGGCCTACCTGGTGGCCGACGAGCGCACGGAGGTGTCGGCCTGATGGCCCGCGAGCAGATCCGCAAGACGTACAAGCTCTACGTCGGCGGCGCTTTCCCCCGCTCGGAGAGCGGTCGCTCCTACGAGGTGACCGACACGACCGGGGCGTTTGTGGCCAACGCCGCCCAGGGGTCGCGCAAGGACGTCCGCGACGCCGTCACCGCGGCCCGTGCAGGCTTTGTCCGCTGGTCGGGGGCAACCGCCTACAACCGCGGCCAGGTGCTCTACCGCGTCGCCGAGGTGATGGAGGGCCGGCGCGACCAGTTCGTCACCGAGGTGGCCGCGGCTGAGGGCCTGACCAAGCGCCCGGCCGGCGCCCTCGTGGATGCCTCGATCGACCGGTGGGTCTGGTACGCCGGATGGACCGACAAGCTGGCCCAGGTGCACGGCAACACCAACCCGGTGGCCGGGCCGTTCTTCACCTTCTCCGTGCCCGAGCCGACCGGAGTCGTCGGCGTCGTCGCCCCGCAGTCGTCGTCGCTGCTCGGTCTCGTGTCGGTGCTCGCACCGGTGCTGGCCACCGGCTGCAGTGCCGTCGTCCTGGCCAGCCACGACCGTCCGCTACCCGCGGTCACGCTTGGCGAGGTGCTGGCGACCTCGGACGTGCCGGCAGGCGTCGTGAACATCCTGACCGGCTCGGTGGCCGAGATGGCGCCGTGGCTGGCCGGCCACGCTGACGTCAACGCCCTCGACCTGTGCGGGGTGGACGACCCCGACCTGGCTCGCGAGCTGGAGGCGGCTGCGGCCGGCACGCTCAAGCGCGTGCGCCGACCCAATCCGGGGCACGACTTCGCCGCCGTCCCGGGTCTGTCGCGGATGTTGGACGTGCTCGAGGTCAAGACCGTGTGGCACCCCGTCGGCACGTGAGCGAACCAGCCGGTCCGGCGTCCTCGCACGGGCGAGTCGTGCTGCTCGCCGGCCCGTCCGGAAGCGGCAAGTCGCACCTCGCTCGCGCGTCCGGGCTTTCGGTGCTGTGCCTCGACGAGTTCTACAAGGACGGTCGCGACCCGACGTGCCCGCGAGACGAGCGCCTGGGCATCATCGACTGGGACGACCCGGCCTCGTGGGACGCCGACGCTGCGATGACCGCGATCGACCGGATCTGCCGGACGGGCTGGTGCGAGGTTCCCACCTACGACATCTGCCAGGATCGCTCGGTCGGCAGTACGCGGTTCTCTCGCGACGAGCGCCCAGCGTTCATCGCCGAGGGCATCTTCGTCGCGCAGGTCGTAGCCCGATGCCGCGACGCCGGGCTGCTGGCCGACGCGATCGTCGTCGACCGGGCGCCGTGGAAGAACTTCGCCCGGCGCCTCGCCCGCGACCTCACCGAGCGTCGCAAGCCGCCGCTGACGCTGATCCGCCGCGGTCGGGCGCTGATGGCCCAGGAGCAAGCCCTCGTCTCGTCTCTCGTCGCAGCCGGCTGCCGGCCGCTGACCGCCACGGGAGCGACGGACGCGCTGGCGCGATGGGCTCGCGAACCGGCCACTGATTCGGCCTAGTGCCCGGCGTACCGGCATGCCGGTCAGTAGCGTGAGCAGGCGTGACCCGAAGCCTCTACATCGCCGCCGCACAGCCCTACAGCGGCAAGTCCGCCGTCGCGCTCGGGCTGTACGAGCACGCGCTGCGCCGCTCCAGCGACATCGCCGTCTTTCGGCCCGTCGTCCGCTCCGTCGACGAGCCGGACGCGGCCATCGAGCTGCTCCGCTCGCGAGGCGGCATCAGTCTGTCCGCCACTGAGTACTTCGGAGTCACCTACGCCGACGTGCTGAGCGCCCCGGACGACGCCTTCGCCACGATCATCGACCGCTACCGCTCGCTCGCGTCCAGAGCGAGCGCCGTACTCATCCTGGGCACCGACTTCACCGACGTCGGCGCACCGGCCGAGCTTCAGTTCAACGCCCGCGTGGCGGCCAACCTCGGCGCCCCCGTGCTGTTCGTCGTGACCGCGCACCACCGCAGCCCCACCGAGGTGCACTTCGCCATCGACCTCGCCAGCGACGTGCTGGCAACCAACCACGCGTCGCTGATGCGTGTGGTCGTCAACCGCGCCGACCCGTCCGCGATCGACGCCATCCGAGCCGAGGTAGCCGACGTCGATGTGCCCGTCGACGTCATGGTAGACGCACCGCTGCTGCTCGCCCCCATCATGCGCGGGGTGGCCGCACGCATCGACGGCGAGCTTCTGCTGGGCGACCCCGAGCTGCTCTCGCGGGAGGCCCAGGGGGTCGTGGTCGCCGCGATGACCCTGCCCAACGTCCTGAACCACCTGCACGAGGGGTCGGTGGTCGTCACACCCGGCGACCGTGAAGACATCGTGCTGGCGACGCTCTCGGCGCACCGCTCCGACGCTTTTCCCTCACTCGCCGGTCTCGTGCTGACCGGCGGCCTGCGGCCGCGCGGCGAGGTCTGGAGGCTGGTCGAGGGGGTCGGCGCGCGGCTGCCCGTCATCTCGACCCAGCTCGACACGTTCAGCACGGCGGCGGCCCTCGCCGACGCCCGGGGCGGCATCCACGCCGACTCGGCCGCCAAGATCGAGACTGCGCTCGGGCTCGTCGACGACGCCGTGGACGTCGAGGAGCTGCTCAACGAGGCCTCGATGGAAGCCGTGGGCGCGGTGACACCGCTCATGTTCCAGTACGAGCTCGTCGAGCGTGCCCGTTCCGACCCTCGCCGCATCGTGCTGCCGGAGGGCGCCGAGCCGCGGGTTCTGCGGGCGGCGGCGACCGCGCTGCGCCGCGGCATGGCCGAGCTGACCCTGCTGGGGGACGAGTCCGAGATCAGGGCGGTGGCCACCGACCACGGCGTCGACATCTCGGCAGCCACCATCATCGACCCGACGACGACCGACCTGCGCACGTCGTTCGCCGAGGAGTACCAACGCCTGCGCCAGCACAAGGGGGTGACTCTCGACGCGGCCCTCGACGTCGTCGCCGACGTGTCGTACTTCGGGACGATGATGGTGCACCGGGGCCTGGCTGACGGCATGGTGTCGGGGGCCGTGCACACCACAGCCCACACGATCCGTCCGTCGTTCGAGATCATCAAGACCAAGCCCGGGACGTCGATCGTCTCCAGCGTCTTCTTCATGCTGCTGGCCGACAGGGTGCTGGTCTACGGCGACTGCGCGGTCAACCCCAACCCGAACGCCGAGCAGCTCGCCGACATCGCCATCTCCTCGGCCGAGACCGCGGCTCAGTTCGGCGTCGACCCTCGCGTGGCCATGCTGTCGTACAGCACGGGCAGCTCGGGCTCCGGCGCTGACGTCGAGCGAGTACGCGCAGCCACCGAGATGGTGCGCGAGCGCCGCCCCGATCTGTCGGTGGAGGGCCCGATCCAGTACGACGCCGCCGTCGACGTCAGCGTCGCGCAGACGAAGCTCCCCGACTCGACGGTCGCCGGACGTGCGACGGTCTTCGTCTTCCCTGACCTGAACACCGGCAACAACACCTACAAGGCCGTGCAGCGAAGCGCGGGGGCGTTGGCCATCGGCCCGGTGCTGCAGGGCCTCAACAAGCCCGTCAACGACCTCTCCCGCGGAGCGCTCGTCGATGACATCGTCAACACCATCGTGATCACGGCCGTCCAGGCGCAGGGAGAGCACTCGTGAGCCGCAGCGTCCTCGTCGTCAACTGTGGGTCTTCGTCCATCAAGTACCAGCTGATCGACGCCGAGTCCGGGCAGGCCAGCGCCGGGGGCCTCGTCGAGCGGATCGGCGCGGACGACGCTGTCGTCCGGCACACCGGGCCAGGTGGCGACACGGTTCTGGAGGGCCCGCTCGCCGACCACGAGGCAGGGCTGCGGGCGGTGATCGGTGCGTTCGGGAGCCACGGTCCGAACCTGGCCGAGGCCGGCCTCACGGCCGTCGGGCACCGGGTGGTGCACGGGGGTGACAAGTTCGCCGACCCGGCGCTGGTGGACGACGACGTGCTGGCCGCCATCGCCGAGCTGGTCCCGCTCGCGCCCCTGCACAACCCGGCCAACCTGGAGGGCATCGAGGTAGCCCGTCGGGTGTTCCCGGGCGTCCCGCAGGTCGCGGTGTTCGACACGGCGTTCCACCAGACACTCCCCCGCCACGCCTACACCTACGCCATCGACCGGGACGTCGCGGCCCGGCTGGGCATCCGCCGGTACGGCTTTCACGGCACGTCGCACTCCTACGTGTCGCGCGAGGCCGCCCGCCTTCTGGGGCGCGACCGCGCGGAGCTCAACATCGTCGTGCTGCACCTGGGCAACGGTGCGTCGGCGTCGGCGGTACAGGGTGGGCGCTGCATCGACACGTCCATGGGACTCACACCTTTGGAAGGGCTGGTGATGGGCACACGGTCAGGTGACATCGACCCAGCCGTGACATTTCACCTGCGCCGCGTCGGCGAGATGACCGTGGACGAGATCGACACCCTGCTCAACAAGCAGAGCGGGCTGCTCGGCCTCGCCGGCGCGAACGACCTGCGCGAGGTGTGGGCCATGGCCGACGACGGTGACGCCGACGCACAGAACGCCTTGGACACCTACGCCTACCGCATCCGCAAGTACATCGGCGCCTACGCCTTGGCCTTGGGATCGCTGGACGCGATCGTGTTCACCGCCGGTGTGGGCGAGAACGACGTACGGATGCGGGCCAAGGTGCTCGAGGGGCTGGAGGGTCTCAACATCTGCCTCGACCCGGCGCTCAACGCCGACCCCCGAGGGCGGGGGCCGCTGGTCTCCACGCCCGACTCACGGGTGGCGGTGCTCGTGGTTCCCACCAACGAAGAGCTCGAGATCGCTCGGGAGTCGCTGCGCCTGGTCGGCGACTGACCTGACCCACCCCCCGCACCCCCGCACCCCCGCACCCCCGCACCCCCGCACCCCCGCACCCCCGCACCCCCGCACCCGCCGATCTTGGCGGTACGGCCGCATACGCAAGGCCATGCGGCCGTAGTGCCAAGATCACGCGTGTGGGCAGTCTCGTGTGGGCGGTCTCGTGGCAATGGGTGGCGGGCGGTGGCGCTGGGTGAGGGATTACTCGGGGTCGCGGTGGGCGAGGTCGACGTCGAACGCGGGCGTGCAGACGGCGACGTAGTGGGCCCCCTGTGGTCCGACGCTGAAGCGGACGCGCTCGCCGGCCCGGGTGATGACGGCCTGGCCCGCGGCGACGTGCAGCGCCCCGTCCGCGTGCTCCACCACGACCTCACCGGCGAGCACGACGGTGACCTCGTCGAACTCCGGCTGCTGGGCGGGCTCGGACCAGCCGGCTGGCGCGGTCATCACGGCGACGCTGACGCGGCTGTCGCCGCTGACGACGCGGCCCGCGTACTCGTCGATCTGCTTGCCGCCGGGCACCGCGATCGGAGCCGGCGCGGGGATGAGCTGGGGCATCAGGTCTCCTGTCAGTCGCTGCCGTCGGGTTTCGACCGACGCACAAGGATGGCGTTGCGGCGCGGCTTGTCGGTGTCCAGGGCCACGAGCAGCGTCCGATCGTCGACCATGGCGAATCCCTCGGGCTTGGGCGTGCCTGGGGGCAGGGCGTAGAGCCGGCCGAGCGACGAGATGACGCCCCCGTCTGCGGGCAGACCGGCACTCAGGTCGAGCCGAGCCACGGCGGCCGACTTGTCGCTGAGCAACCAGAGCGACCCGTCTGGCCCGATGCCGATGTCGCTGATGTCGCGCAACGCCTTCTTGGCGGAGTCACGCAGCTTCCACACGGCGAGGGCGTGAAAGGTGACGTCGCCCTCGGGCGCCGACCACTCCTCGTCGGCGGCCAGGAGGTCGTCGCTGCTCAGGCCCCCGGGGCTCGAACCCTCCGGCCCGAACTCGACCAGCGCCCGCGGTCGCTTCTCCTTGGCCACCAGCAGCCGTCCGCCCCGCAGCAGCACGAGCCCCTCGCCGCGCGAGGATGCGTCGTCCCACTTGCCCGCCAGCACAGACCCTCGCGGCACCACGAGCGAGATGCGAGCGCGCACCAGCCGGTGGACAGTGTCGACGACGAGCACCTCGGCCGGATCTTCGCGCATGAGCGCCACCAGGCTGCCAGCGTCGCAGGTGACAGCCTCGAGCTGGCTGTCGGCGCCGGTGCTCGGCCAGCCGGTCACCGTCGCCAGGTCGATCGTCTGCCAGTCGACGGGTCGGCCGTCGTGCACGGTCGCTACGGCCACCACGCTGCTGCGATCGCCGACGACCACGAGTCGGTCACCGGTAGTACGTCGCGCGACCACCACCCCGGACGCCTCCGGCACGGGCAGATCGAGACGGTCGACCAGGCGCAGACGTGGTGGCTGGGCCATCAGGCGTCCTGCGCCGCCACGCGGTCGAGAACGAGCGGCGCCGCCGGCGGCGCGGAGTGCTCGGGCGCGATCACCGCAGCCCCGGCCAGTGCTGCCCGCGCACCGGCGAAGCGTCCTGGGTCGTCGGTGTGCAACGTCAGCAGCGGCTCGCCGGCCCGTAGGTGAGCCCCGGGCTTGGCGTGCATCACCACGCCGGCGCCGGGGCTGACCGGGTCTTCTTTGCGGCTGCGACCGGCACCGAGCCGCCAGGCGGCCACCCCGACGGCCATGGCGTCGAGCGATACGAGGACGCCGTCGGCCGCGGCGAGCACCGCCTCGCTCTCCCGGGCGACCGGAAGAGCGGCGTCCGGGTCGCCGCCCTGCGCGCTCACCATCCGCCGCCAGACGTCCATGGCGCTGCCGTCGGCGAGGCGATCAACCGGGTTGACGTCGTCAATACCTGCTGCGCCCAGCATTTCCCGGGCCAGCGCAACGGTGAGGTCGACCACGTCGGGTGGACCACCGCCGGCGAGCACCTCGACGCTCTCGGCCACCTCAAGAGCGTTCCCGGCAGTCAGACCCAGCGGCGTGGACATCTCGGTGAGCAGCGCAACGGTGCGTACGCCCGCATCGGTGCCGAGAGCGACCATCGTCCGCGCCAGGCGTCGTGCCGTGTCGAGGTCCTTCATGAACGCCCCGGTACCGACCTTGACGTCGAGCACGAGCGCCGACGTCCCCTCGGCGATCTTCTTGCTCATGATGGACGAGGCAATCAGCGGGATCGACTCGACCGTGCCGGTGACGTCACGCAGCGCGTACAGCTTGCGGTCGGCGGGGGCGAGGTCGTCCCCCGCGGCGCAGATCACGGCACCCACGTCTTCGAGCTGGGTCAGCATCTGGCGGCTCGACAACGACGCACGCCAGCCCGGGATCGACTCGAGCTTGTCCAAGGTGCCGCCAGTGTGGCCCAGGCCGCGTCCGGAGAGCTGGGGCACCGCCGCGCCGCAGGCGGCGACCAGCGGCGCCAAGGGCAACGTGATCTTGTCGCCGACGCCGCCGGTGGAGTGCTTGTCAGCCGTCGGCCGGCTCAGCGTCGAGAAGTCCATGACGGTGCCGGTGCCGATCATGGCCTTCGTCCAGCGAGCGATCTCGGCCTGGTCCATGCCGTTGAGCAGGATGGCCATCGCCAGCGACGACATCTGCTCGTCGGCGACAGCCCCCCGGGTGTAAGCGTCCACGACCCAGTCGATCTGCTCGTCACTCAGGCGGTAGCGGTCGCGCTTGGCCCGGATGACGTCGACGGCAGAGTACGGCTCGGTCATCGGGCACGCTCCGCTCCGCCGCGTGCGGCGACGTCCATCTCTTCGGCAGAGAACGCGTGCGGAAGAAGCGTCTCGAGCGTGACAGGCCCGTCCGGCCCGTCGACGAGCAGGTCGCCGCCACCGTTCTCGGCCAAAAGCTGTCGGCACCGCCCGCACGGCAGCACCGCCCTCGCCGGCTCGCCGGCAGCGCCCCCGACACACGCCACGACGACGAGGCGCCCACCTCCGGTGCCGTGCAGGTCGGAGACCACGCCGCACTCGGCGCACAGAGTGATACCGAACGAGGCGTTCTCGACGTTGCAGCCGGTCAGCAGACGGCCGTCGGCGGTGAGCGCGGCCGCGCCCACGAGATAGCCCGAGTAGGGCGCGTAGGCATGCGCACGCACTGCCCTGGCGGCGCCTCGTAGCGAGTCCCAGTCCACCGGCGCACCGCCGAGCGGTGAACCCGGGCTCGGGAAGCGGCCCTCGCTGGTCGTCACCATGCGACCCTATCCGCGCACGAGCAAGTCACGACTTGATGTAGGGCTTCCCGTCCGCTGCCGGCGCCCTCACGCGTCCGACGAGACCGGCCACGGCGAAGATGGTTGCCAGGTAGGGCGCCATCAGCATGAACTCGCTCGGGATGGGCGTCCCGATGATCGACAGGACGCTCTGAAGGTTGTCGGCGAAGCCGAACAGCAGGGCGGCGGCGAGTGCCCCCAGCGGCGTCCAGCGCCCGAAGATCATGGCAGCCAGGGCGATGAAGCCCTTTCCGGCTGTCATCTCTTTGCCGAACGCCCCGACGGACCCAAGGGTGAAGAACGCCCCGCCGAGGCCGGCAACGAGGCCACCGATCAGCACGTTGCGGGCCCGGACGAAGTTCACCCTGATGCCCACGGTGTCGGCAGCGGCAGGGTGCTCTCCCACCGCACGCACGCGTAGCCCGTACCTGGTCTTGAACAGCGCGATGTGCACGACGACCACGACGACGTACATCAGGTACACGATCACCGACTGGTTGAACAGCACCGGTCCGAGAACGGGGATGTCGCCGAGCAGCGGGATCTTGTACGGGGCGAACGTGCCCGGAGAGTTCCACGTGTCTTGGTAGGGCACCAGCAACCGGCCGTACAAGAAGCCGGTGACGCCGATGACGAGCACATTGAGCACGACGCCGACGATGATCTGGTCGACGAAGTACTTGATCGTGAACAGCGCGAGGAGCATCGCGACGAGCAGGCCGGCCAGGGGTGCCGCCAGCAGGCCCGCCCACAGGTTGTTGGTCAGCGACGCGACGACTGCGGAGAGAAAGGCTCCGGCCAGCAGGTGGCCCTCGATCGCGATGTTGATCACGCCGGCCCGCTCGCACAGCACACCAGACAGCGACCCGAACACGAGCGGCACCGCCAGCAGCAGCGACCCCTGGAGCAGGCCCGTCAGCGACATGCTCTTGTCGGCTACTGCCCAGACCAGGAATGCGAACATCCACACCGCGCCGAACAGGATGCTCACCCACGCCGGGGTGCTTCGGCGGGCCACGGTGCGCGCCCAGGAGAACGCCGCCAGAGCCAGCAGCACGACGCTCAGCGCAAGACCTGTCGCCTGCGAGGGCAGAGTGACCGGCGACAGCTGTGTCTCGTCGCCCGGCAGCGACAGGGCAAAGGTGCTGCTCACACCGGACGGCGCGAGCAGCCCGAAGACGACGAGGGCCAGCAGGGCGAACAGCGTCAGCGATACCGACGCCTTGCGTGACACGGGCAGCCGGGGGGGGTGCGGCTCGAGCGCCTTCGGCGGCGGCGCAGTGGACGTGGTGCTCATGCGCCCCACCCCTTCGAGACCTGCAACGTGTCGATGCTGCCGCCGCCCTTGAGGCGGAAGATCGCTCGCACCAACGGCGGCGCCGCCACGAACAGGACAATGAGCGACTGAACGACCAGCACGATGTCGATGGGCGTGCCGGTTCGTGCCTGCATGGTCACGCCGCCGGCGCGCAGGCCGCCGAAGAGGATGCCGGCCAGCACTGTCCCCGTCGGACTCCCTCGACCGAGCAGCGCCACGGTGATGGCGTCGAACCCGATGCCGGCCGAGACACCGCCGGACAGAGCCTTCTCAGTGCCAAGCACCTGGAAGCTCCCGGCCAGTCCCGCCAGCCCGCCGGCGATCATCATGACCAGCACGTAGCTGCGCTCGACCTTGATGCCGGCCGTGCGAGCGGCGCTGGGGTTGGCACCGACCGCGCGAAACTGAAAGCCCAGCACGCTGCGGTTGAGCAGCCACCACACGAATGCGGCCGCCACCAGCGCCACGACGAACCCCAGGTTGAGGCGCGACCAGTCACCGAGCAGCAGCGGGTACTGCGCGGTGGTCTCCACGATGGGGCTGATGGGGTCGTTGCGGCCGGGGCGCTGGAACAGCGTCGTCGTCAGCAGATAGGCCAGCAAGAAGCGTGCGACGTAGTTGAGCATGATCGTCACGATCACCTCGTGGGCACCCGTGCGGGCCTTGAGCAGGCCGACGATGCTGCCCCACGCGGCACCCATCACGAGCGCTGCGACCACGGCCAGGAGCAGGTGGACGCCCCACGGCAGGGAGACGGCGAAGCCGACGTAGGCGGCCCCGATGGCACCCAAGATGATCTGGCCCTCAGCACCGATGTTGAACAGCCCGGCCTTGAACGGCAGCGCCACCGCGAGCCCGGCCACGATCAGCGGCGCAGCCACCGTCAAGGTCTCGGTGACGGGGCGGATGGCCGCCTGAAAGGTGCTGGCCGACGTGTCGTAGACGGCGCCCTGGAAGAGGGCCAGGTAGGCGCCGGCCACGCTGTCCCACGCCGCGGACAGGGTGTCCATCGGCTGGGCGAAGAAGTAGCTGGCGGCCTCCGCGACGTCGGGGTCGGAGACCGCGATGAGGACGCCCCCGATCGCCAGCGCAAGCACGAACGACAGGAACGTGACCAGTGCGGTGTCCCACAGCGGCGAGCGGACCTTGGGTGGCGTGGCTTCCGGTTCTCCAGTGGCGGGTGCGGTCTGCACCGTAGGCGGCGCGCTCACAGGGCACCTCCGTCCACCACAGAGCCGTCATGGTCGGCATCGCCCGGTGGTGCCTGCGCCGCCGCCTCGTCCTGCGGAACACCGGCCATCATCAGACCCAGCACGTGACGCGAGGTGTCCGGTCCCACGATGCCGACGACGTGGCCTCGGTACATCACCACGATGCGGTCAGCGAGGGCGAGCACCTCGTCCAGCTCGGTGCTCACGATGAGCACGGCAGTGCCGCTGTCACGCTCGGTAACCATCCGGGTGTGCAAGAACTCGATCGAGCCCACGTCCACGCCACGTGTCGGTTGGGACGCAAGCAGCAGGTCGATGGGCCTCGAGAGCGCCCGCGCCATCACCAGCTTCTGCTGGTTGCCGCCCGACAGCGAGCTGGCCGGGTACTCGATGCCCTGTGTGCGCACGTCGAACTGGTCGACGAGAGTGGTCGAGACGTCCTTGATCACGTCCCGTCGCAGCGATCCGCGGGCGGAGTAGGCAGACGTCGACACCTGGTCGAGCACAAGGTTCTCGGCAAGAGAGAACGACGAGACCAGCCCGTCGTGCGAGCGGTCCTCCGGGACGTAGCCGACGTGGTCGAGGATCTGTGCCGTGTCCTGGCCCAGCAGCTCGGCCCCGTTGAGCATGACCGAGCCCGTCACCACGTGCTCGTTCAGGCCGATGATCGCCTCGACCAGCTCGGTCTGGCCGTTGCCCTGAACACCGGCCACGGCGACGATCTCACCGGCGTGCACGTCGAAGCTGACGTCGTCGACGAGGGCGCGGCCCGCCTGGTCCATCACGTACAGGCTGTCGATGGTCAGCGTCGCCGGTCCTGGCTCCGTCGGCTGCTTGTCGACGGTGAGCTCGACAGTCCGTCCGACCATCATCGCGGCCAGCTCGGACTCGGTCGTGTCCGGCGACGCCTCGCCGACGACCGCACCGCGACGGATGACGGTGATGCGGTCGGCGACGGCACGCACCTCGCGCAGCTTGTGCGTGATGAACACGATCGAGGTGCCGTCATCAGCGAGTCCCCGCATGATGCGCATCAGCTCGTCCGTCTCTTGCGGGGTCAGCACCGCTGTGGGCTCGTCAAGGATCAACACCTGCGCGTCGCGGGACAGCGCCTTGATGATCTCGACGCGCTGCTGCACCCCGACGGGCAGGTCTTCGACCTTTGCCTCGGGGTCGACGTCGAAGCCGAACCTGGACGAGAGGGTCAGCACCTGGTCGCGAGCGGAACCCCGGTCGAGCATCCCGAGCTGGCGGGTGAACTCGTAGCCGAGCATGACGTTCTCTGCCACAGTGAAGACAGGCACCAGCATGAAGTGCTGGTGGACCATGCCGATTCCGGCACTGACCGCGTCGCCCGGTCCGTGGATCGTGGCGACCTCCTCGTCGATGACGATCTCGCCCTCGTCCGGCTGCAGCATGCCGTACAGGACGTTCATCAGCGTGCTCTTGCCCGCGCCGTTCTCCCCGAGCAGGCAGTGGATCTCGCCCGGGTTGACGGTGAGGTCGATGCGGTCGTTGGCCACCAGGGAGCCGAAGCGCTTCGTGATCCCTCGAAGCTCAAGCTTCACTCGTCCTCCATCGTCGAGGCCAGCCGGGCAGCAGACCGGGGGACGGACCGTGTGGTCCGCCCCCCGGATCTTGCCAGGTGACGCAGTGGGCCGTACCGGGTCTTTGGGACCCTGGCGTGTCAGCCCTGAGGTGTCAGCCCTGGGGCGACGCCGGCGACTCGACGACGATCTCACCGGAGATGATCTGCTCGCGCAGGTCGTCCACCTCGGCCTTGAGCTCGTCCGGGACCACGTCCTCGAAGTCGTGGTACGGGGCCAGCCCTACGCCTTCGTTCTCAAGCGTGCCGACGTACACGTCGTTGGCCAGTTCGCCACCCAGGGCTTCGTCGGTCGCTGCGAACGTCGCCGAGTCGATGCGCTTGAGCACCGACGTGATGAACAGCTCAGCGAAGTCGGGAGCGTTCTCGTAGCCGTCGCTGTCGACCCAGATCAGATTCACCCCGTCGGCCTCCTGAGCAGCGGCAGCGGCGCCCAGGCCCACCGGGCCGGCCACCGGAAGGATGATGTCGGCGCCCTGCTGGATGAAGTTGGCCGTGACCTGCTTGCCCTTGTTCTGGTCGTCGAAATCGCCGGTGAAGGAGCCGTCCTGCGCGTCCTTGTCCCAACCGAGCACGTCGACGTCGTCGCCCTTGACCTCGTTGTACTTCGCCACACCGTCGACGAAACCGTCCATGAACACGGTGACCGGCGGGATCGGGATGCCGCCAAAGGTGGCCACGGTGCCGGTCTCGGTCATACCGGCCGCCAGGTAGCCGGCCAGGTAGGCGGCCTGCGCGGTGTCGAAGAACAGCGGCTTGAGGTTGTCGATCGGCTCCTCGGGCCCCGTGTCCACGATGGCGAACGGCTGGTCGGCGTTCGCTGTCGCGGCCTCGGTGGTCGCGTCGCCCATGAGGAAGCCGACGGTCACGATGATGCCGCAGTCCTCCTGCAGCAACGAGTTGATGTTCGGTGCGTAGTCGGTGTCGGCCTGGGACTCGACGAACTTGGCGCTCACCCCCAGCTCGGCCTCGGCGTCCTGCAGGCCCTGCCACGCAGAGGCGTTGAACGAGCGGTCGTCGATGCCACCGGCGTCGGAGACCATGCAGGCCTGGAAGTCGACCTCGGCGGCAGCGGTGTCGTCGGTCGCCTCCGTGGTGGCGTCTGCCTCGTCCTCCGGTGCCGTGCCGCACGCGGCGATGACGAGCGCGGCTGCTCCGAACAGTGCCGCCGAACGCAGTGTGATGTTCACTAACCCTCCCGTACAGAAGTGGACTCTTCCCCGGGCACACTCCTGGCCAGGGTCGGCGGCAAGGATACCTTCACCCTGCGCGGTCGAGTCCGTCGCGACCGCAGGCTGCGGCCCCACCCGTCGTCGCGACGTGCTCAGGCTGCGACGTGGGGGCCCAGCAGCACGGACGCCGCCAGCAGGCGCATCGCCAGCCCGATGGCGTCCTCGTCCGGGTCGAAGGTTCCTTGGTGCAGGTCAGGCGCGTGCTGCTCGCCCGGACGGCGAGTGCCGAGCCGCGCCAGCGCACCCGGCACGTGCTCGAGGTACCAGGCGAAGTCCTCGGCCCCGAGGCTCTGGTCGGTCGGCACCGGGCCCTCCGGTCCGAGCACGGCTGTCGCCGCACTGCGCAGCACTGCGACTGAGGTCTCGTCGTTCACCACCGGCGGCACCCCGCGGTACGTGTCGACCTCCGCGGTCACCCCGAACGGGGCGACCAGCTGGGCGGCGAGCTCGGCGGCCAGCGCCGGCGCGGTCTCCCAGGCCGCCGCGTCCAGGCATCGGATGGTGCCCTCGGCCCAGCCCTCCGCTGGGATCGCGTTCGCCACGTGCCCGGCAGTCACCCGTCCCCACACGAGGCTGACCCCGGCTCGCGGGTCGAGCCGGCGGCCCAGGACGGCGGGCAGCTGCGAGACCAGCACACCCAGCGCGTGCACAACGTCCTGGGTGAGGTGCGGGCGCGCGGTGTGCCCGCCCTCGCCAGAGAGCCGCACCAAGATGCGGTCACTGGCCGAGGTGATCGGGCCCACGGTGAGCCCGAGGGTGCCGGTGTCCAGGCGCGGGTCGCAGTGCAGCGCGAGTATGCGATCGACGCCGTCGAGGCCGTGCGCCTCGATGACGTCGTGGGCGCCGCCCGGCATGATCTCTTCGGCAGGCTGGAAGATGAGCCGCACCGGCCGGCTCAGCAGCCCGAGGCGAGCGAGGTCGGCCAGCACGAGGCCCGCGCCCAGGACGCCCGCGGTGTGCACGTCGTGCCCGCAGGCGTGGCAGACACCGGGAACCTGGGAGCGGTAGGCGACCGGCTTCTCGTCACGTACCGGGAGCGCGTCGATGTCGGCTCGCAGGGCGATCGTCTCTGGACGAGGCGCACCCGGCTCCGACGGAGCCGCGGGCTCGATGTCGCACACCAGCCCCGTGGTGGGCAGCAGGCGGGGCGCCAGGCCGGCGCGGCGAAGAGCGGCCGCAACGGTGCGCGTCGTGCGCACCTCGGCGCGTCCAAGCTCCGGATGCGCGTGCAGGTCGCGGCGCAGCTCGACCATGTCGGCCTCGTGCTGCTTGGCCAGGCGGTCGACCTCGCCGAGCAGCTCGACCGCAGACAACGCCAGACACCCACCTCGACACGTTGCCCGGACGTCGAAAGCCCACAACGCCGCGCTCAGGGCACCGCCGGGATGGGTCTCAGAGTAGCGGCCACGAACACCGAGCCGGGTGGAGTGCCTCACATGAGCGCTTCACCAGGTACTCCCCGATCATCAGGGTCGATACGATGCCCCCTTCGGGCTCGTCGAAGCCCCGTGCGCGAGGAAGGTGAGTCCAGTGCCAACCGCACCTGCCGGGACCCTCTACCGCGGTCGGGAGGGGATGTGGTCATGGGTCGCCCACCGGGTGACCGGTGTGCTGCTCTTCTTCTTCCTCTACGTCCACGTCGTCGACACTGCGCTGGTCAGGGTGTCCCCCGAGGCCTACAACACGGTGATCGAGACGTACAAGAACCCGATCGTCGGCCTGCTCGAAGTCGGCCTCGTCGCGGCTGTCCTGTTCCACGCCTTCAACGGGGTGCGCATCGTCCTCATCGATTTCTGGGCGAAGGGGCCGCGGGTGCAGAAGCAGATGCTCTACGGCGTCCTGGGTCTCTGGGTCGTGCTGATGATCCCCTTCACGATCCGTCACCTCAGCATCGTCTTCGGAGGAGAGTGAGTCAGATGGCCACCGCGCAGCTTCCTCCGCCGCCCGTCTCCGCCCCGCGCACCCAGCGGGCCCGTGCCGGCCGTACCAACTTCGAGCTCTACGGCTGGCTCTTCATGCGCGTCTCCGGCGTGCTCCTCGTCGTCCTGGTCATCGGGCACCTCTTCGTCAACCTGATGCTCGGCGACGGCATCAAGCAGATCGACTTCGGCTTCGTGGCCAACAAGTGGGCCAACCCGTTCTGGCAGGTCTACGACCTGCTGATGCTCTGGCTGGCGATGATCCACGGGGCCAACGGCCTGCGCACTGTCATCAACGACTATGCCGAGAGAGACCAGTCCCGGTTCTGGCTCAAGGCGCTGCTGGTCGTGTCGGCCAGCGCCATCATCGTGATCGGCACGCTCACCATCTTCACCTTCGACCCGTGCATCGACCCGGAGTCCACCCTCGACGTCTGTCAGATCGGCTGAGGTCGTCACCACAGCCGCGACAGCGCTCGACCAGCGACAAGGAGAGCAATGCAGCAGCACCGATATGACGTCGTGATCGTGGGCGCCGGCGGCGCCGGTATGCGCGCGGCCCTGGAGTCGGGCCAGCGCACCCGCACTGCGGTGCTCACCAAGCTCTACCCGACCCGCTCGCACACTGGTGCCGCGCAGGGGGGCATGTGCGCCGCGCTGGCCAACGTCGAAGAAGACAACTGGGAGTGGCACACCTTCGACACGGTCAAGGGCGGGGACTACCTCGTCGACCAGGACGCGGCCGAGGTGATGTGCAAAGAGGCCATCGACGCCGTGCTCGACCTGGAGAAGATGGGCCTGCCGTTCAACCGCACGCCCGGCGGCACCATCGACCAGCGGCGCTTCGGCGGCCACACCCGCAACCACGGTGAGGCGGCGGTGCGGCGCTCGTGCTTCGCCGCCGACCGCACCGGCCACATGATCTTGCAGACCCTCTACCAGCAGTGCATCAAGCACGGCGTGACGTTCTTCAACGAGTTCTACGTGCTGGACGTGCTCGTCGACGAGGTCGACGGCGAGAAGGTCACCTCTGGCGTGGTGGCCTACGAGCTGGCCACCGGCGAGATCCACGTGTTCGCGGCGAAGTCGGTGGTGTTCGCCAGCGGCGGGTTCGGCAAGGTGTTTCGCACCACGTCGAACGCGCACACGCTCACCGGTGACGGCATGGGCATCCTCTACCGGCGTGGGCTTCCCCTGGAAGACATGGAGTTCTTCCAGTTCCACCCGACCGGCCTGGCCGGGCTCGGGGTGCTGCTGTCCGAGGCCGCCCGTGGCGAGGGCGGTATCTTGCGCAACTCCGAGGGCGAGCGCTTCATGGAGCGCTACGCCCCCACGATCAAAGACCTGGCGCCACGCGACATGGTCGCCCGAGCGATGGCCAACGAGGTGCGCGAGGGACGAGGGTGCGGGCCGGAGAAGGCCTACGTCTACCTCGACCTCACCCACCTGCCGCGCGAGCAGATCGACGCCAAGCTGCCCGACATCACCGAGTTCGCCCGCACGTACCTCGGCGTCGAGCCCTACACCGAGCCGGTGCCGGTCTACCCCACTGCGCACTACGCCATGGGTGGCATCCCCACCAACGTCGAGACCGAGGTGCTCAGCGACAACGACACCGTCGTCAAGGGGCTCTACGCCGCCGGCGAGGTCGCATGCGTGTCGGTGCACGGCGCCAACCGGCTAGGCACCAACTCCCTGCTCGACATCAACGTGTTCGGCCGCCGTGCCGGCATCGCCGCCGCCGAGTACGCGGTCACAGCCGAGTTCGTCCCCCTGCCGGAGTCGCCCGAAGCCACGGTCCTCGGCGATCTCGCCCGGCTGCGCGACGGCGACGGCGGCGAGCGGGTGGCAGCCATCCGCACCGAGCTGCAGGCCACCATGGACATCAACGCGCAGGTGTACCGCACCGAGGCGTCGCTCAAGCAGGCGCTGTCCGACCTGGCCACCCTGCGCTCGCGCTACGCCAACGTCACCGTGCAAGACAAGGGGGCGCGCTTCAACACCGACCTGCTCGAGGCGCTCGAGCTCGGGTTCTTGCTTGAGCTGGCCGAGGTGCTGGTGGTCAGCGCCCTGGCCCGACGTGAGTCGCGCGGCGGGCACTTTCGCGAGGACTACCCCACCCGCGACGACGAGCAGTTCATGCAGCACACCATGGCCTACCGAGCAGCGGCCGGCGCCGGCTTCGGCGGCAGCGAGGTGCGCCTGGACTACAAGCCGGTCGTGATGACGCGTTACCAGCCGATGGAGCGGAAGTACTGATGCAGGTCACCCTCAAGATCCGCCGGTACAACCCGGAGCTCGACGCCGAGCCGCACTGGGAGAGCTACACGGTTCCGGCCGAGCCGACCGACCGCATTCTCGACGCCTTGCACAAGATCAAGTGGGAGCAGGACGGAACGCTCACGTTCCGTCGCTCGTGCGCCCATGGCATCTGCGGCTCCGACGCCATGCGCATCAACGGGCTCAACCGGCTGGCCTGCAAGACGCTGGTCAAAGACCTCGACGCCTTCACACAGATGGGCGACGGCACGATGGGTCCGGGCAAGGAGATCACCGTGGAACCCATCAAGGGTCTGCCGGTGCTCAAAGACCTTGTGGTCGACATGGAACCGTTCTTCGACGCGTACCGCTCGGTGATGCCGTTCCTCGTCAACGACAGCAGCGAGCCGACGCGTGAGCGGCTGCAGAGCCAGGTCGAACGGGAGCGCTTCGACGACACCACCAAGTGCATCCTGTGCGCGGCCTGCACCACGTCGTGCCCGGTCTACTGGACGGACGGGCAGTACTTCGGCCCGCAGGCCATCGTCGGTGCCCACCGCTTCATCTTCGACAGCCGGGACGAGGGCTCGACCCAGCGGCTGGAGATCCTCAACGACACCGAGGGCGTCTGGCGCTGCCGGACGACCTTCAACTGCACCGAGGCGTGCCCCCGCGGCATCGAGGTGACCAAGGCGATCCAAGAGGTCAAGCGCGCGCTGATCTTCGGTCGCGTGTAGCACCCACGACCACCGACGACGCTACCCGCAGCTACCGGCGGCGTCGCAGCGCCATCCCGACCGCTACGCCGACGGCCGCCGCGACCGCCATGTCCCGGCGGCGCGAGCCGCCCGGCCGGTC
>CALOBR010000016.1:0-302111 GCA_942491665.1 Jiangellales bacterium | reverse complement strand
AGGGCATGCAGCCCGCGCACCCGCTCGCCCAGGTTTCGCTCAGCAGTCATTGAGTCAATTATCGCTGGATTACTGAGCGGTTGTCAAACAGCCGGCGACACCCTAGCCACCGGCATGCCGGCGGCGTACGGTTCCAGGCTCCGACCCAGGAGTCGCTATGACCATCGTCGTCTCGCCCATCCCTGCCCCCGAGGACGTCGCGGTCCTCGCCCCCCTGATGGAGCACCGCGACGACGAGGCGTTCGTCGCTCAGCTCGCAGAGTCCCTGTCCGCGGCCAACGACCGCGCGGGCAACGGCGCGCTGCGCGCGGAGCTGTACTCGGCACTGCCGAAGGGCCTAGGGATGGATGGCTGGCCGACCACGTTCGACGAGTACGTCTACTACCTGGTCGTGTACGGACGCTGGCTGCCGCAGCAGAGCAGCGACCCTGCGTGGACGTACCCCGGCGGGCCGGTCATCGGTGACCACCGTGAGGTGTACGACTACCTCTGCTGGTTCTACTGGCTGATCGACCAGCCGCTGGACAGCCTGGGCGGCGGGGTTCTGCAGGACGTCCCATGGTTCGCCGACTTTCTCGTCGCCTGGGCGGATGCCTGGGGGGCCTTTCTGGACTCGCCCGAGTCGTTCGACGACCACACTCTGACCACGTTCATCAGCGACGCGCCGCGCTTTCGAGTGCGCGACTCGATGATCGGCGAGCCGCCCCGGTCGAACAACCCCAGCGGGTGGCTCACGTTCAACCAGTTCTTCGCCCGGGAGCTGAACCCAGGCCTGCGCCCAGTCAGTGACCCGGCCGACAACACCACCGTCGTCGTCCCGGCAGACTGCACGTTCAACGCGCACTACGAGATCGACGACTCCGGCGCCATCAGCCCGCCCATCACCATCAAGGGCACACACACCTATGCGACTGTCCAGCAGCTGCTGGAGGGCAGTGGGTACGCCGACGCGTTCAACGGCGGCCACTTCATCCACCTGTTCCTCGGCCCGTACTCCTACCACCGGTTCCACACACCGGTCGCCGGGACGGTGCGCGAGTGCTACCCGCTCGCCGGCCAGGTCTACCTGAAGGTGGCGCTCTCGGACGGGCAGTTCGACGCGGCCGACTCATCCTCGGACGGCTACGAGTTTCTCCAAGCGCGCGGCGTCCTCACCATCGACACATCCACGTCGCCGAGCGGCGACATCGGGATCGTTGCAGTGCTACCGATCGGCATGTGCCAGGTGTCCGGCGTCAACATGACCCACGAGACAGAGCACGAGTGCGCCAAGGGTGACGAGTTCGGATACTTCACCTTCGGTGGGTCAGACATCATCATCGTGCTGCAGAAGGGCGCCCAGCCCGAGTGGAACGCCCAGTTCACGCCCGGCACGTCCTACTACTCCCTCTACGGCACACCACTGGCCCAGGTCTCCGCCCGGTAGTCGATCGCCGCGCGGGCCAACCCCCTGGTCGGTCAGGACGACCGGTCCAGGCGGCGCCGAACAAGGGCGCGGCCTGCCCGACCGGTGGAGATGGGCTCGAACTGACGAGCCTGGGCGGTCAGGTCTGCCACCTGGGCATCCGTCAGGTCGATGTCGGCAGCCTCGGCGTTCTTCTCGACTTGCTCGATGCTGGAGGCACCAGGGATCGCCACCACCCCGGGCTGGTGGATCAGCCACGCCAGCGCCACCTGCGCCGGGGTGACTCCGTGTGCGCCGGCGATGTCGCGCAAGGCGTCGAGCAGGCCGGCGGCACGCTGGAGGTTCTCCTCAAGGAACAGCGGGTTCATCCCCCGGATGGCTCCCGATGGCTGGTGCGTCACGTCGTAGCGTCCAGAGAGAAGGCCTTGCGCCAAAGGGCTCCAGGCAATGACGACGCGGTCGTTGTCTGCGGCATGGGGCACGAGGTCGTCCAACGGGCTCGCGTGCGCCAGGCTGAACTGAACCTGGTTGGACAGCACCGGACGGCCCAGGTCTATCTCGGCCTGCTGCCACCGGGACAGGCTGTAGTTGCTGACCCCCACGTGGGTGACTGTCCCGGCGTCCTGCAGCACACGCATGCCGGCCATCGTGGTGCCGTCGCGGATGATCGGGTTCGGCTGATGCACCTGGTACAGGTCGATGGTCGACACGCCCAGTCGTCCGGCGCTGGCCCGACCACGCCTGTGCACGACCGGCGCGATCGGGAGGACGGGGAAGAACTTCGTCGCGACGAAAGACGACTCACGTGCGTCGCGCGCCGCCAGCGCCGAGCCGAGGATCCGTTCGCTACGCCCGAATGCGTAGACCTCCGCGGTATCGAACAGGGTGATGCCCACATCGAGCGCCCGCCCGACGATGCGCGCGGCGTCCTCGGAGGAGTAGGAGTCGCCGTACCCCCACTCCCGTGAGCCGAACTGCCACGTTCCCAGGCCGATCCGCGACAGCGGCTTGGTCACGCTCGACTGCTCCAGGTACTTCATGGTCGCCACCTCCCGAGGCAAGCCAAGCACGCAATCGCGTAGGTGTCTCCGCCGAGACCTGATCGCTGGGCCGACGGCGCTGAGCCGACCGGTCGCGCGTCAGCGCCAGGTCGCCGGCGTCGTCATGACTCGGGCCGAGTCCAGGATTCGCGGCTCACCGGTGATCTCGACACGCGCGGTGGCCCGGATGTCTTCACACGAGCGCCCGACATCCACGGTGAACCATCCGGGCTCGACGATTCGCTGGCCGTCGAGACCGGTGAACGACGTGCGCTCCGCGTGCACGGTGAACCTCACCCGGCGCGACTGCTGCGCAGGGACAGGCACTCGCAGGTATCCGACCAGCTCCCGCACCGGACGAACGACCTGGGCGACCTCGTCGCTCAGGTACAGCTGGACAACCTCGTCCGCGTCGATCGCTCCGGTGTTGCGCACGGTCACCGACAGCTCGACCTGCCCCCGGGTGTCGATCTTTGCGGTGTCCACCTCGAGGTCGGCGTAGGCGAAGTCGGTGTAGGTGATGCCGTGCCCGAACGGGAACAGCGGCCGTGGGTCGAGATTCGAGACGCCGGCGTTGTGCCGGCCAAGAGGCGGGGCCAGGTACGTGCCGGGCTGACCGCCCGGGTGGGCGGGCACGCCGATGGGCAGGCGCCCGGCGGGGGTGACGCGGCCGGTCAGCACTGCGGCCAGGGCGGGTCCACCCTCTTCGCCGGGCATGAAGGACTGGACGATGGCGCCACACCGGTTCGCGAACGCGCCGAGGGCGTACGGCCGCCCCGAGACCACGACGAGCACGACGGGGGTTCCCGTTCTCAGCACCGCCTCGACGAGCTCGGCCTGCAGACCCGGCAGCGACATGTCGGACGCGTCGCTGCCCTCGCCGGACGTGCCGGCGCCGAACAGCCCGGCCAGGTCGCCCACCGCCACGATGCACACGTCGGCGGCCGCAGCGGCGGCGACCGCCTCGGGCAGGCCGGACGGGTCGGCGTCCATGATCGGCACCCCGACTGAGTGCCGGAACCGGGCCGCCGGTAGCTCCGCCCTCAGCGCGTCCAGCAGCGAGACCACGTCGACTCCAAGGCCGGCGTCGGGGTAGCGCAGCAGCACGTGGTTGGGGAAGGAGTACGAGCCGAGGAACGTCCGCGGGTCGGCAGCACTCGGCCCGACGACCGCAATGGTCGCCTGGGTGGTCGACGACAGGGGTAGCAGCCCGTCGTTGCTCAGCAGAACGACGGACGCCTGGGCGACTGCTCGGGCGATGGTGCGGTTGTGGGCGCTGTCGAGGTCGATGACGGTCGCGTCCACGGCACCATCGGGCAGGGGCGACCAGCCAGGGTCGAGCATGCCGAGGTCGACCTTCTGTCGCAGCACCCGCCGGACGGCCCGATCGACGACGCCCTCGTCCAGGTCACCAGACTGCACCAGGTTGGGGACGGCTGCGAAGGCGTCGGTCTCCGGCAGCTCGATGTCGATGCCGGCGCCCAGCGCGAGCGCGCCCGACGACGCCCGGTCGGGCACCACCCGGTGCATCAGGTGCAGGAACGGGATGGCCCAGTAGTCCGAGACGACAGTGCCCTCGAAGCCCCACTGCTCACGCAGAACTGTCGTGAGCAGGTGGGAGTGGGCGGCCGCGGGCACACCGTCCAGGTCGCTGTAGGAGTTCATCACCGACCCCACCTCGCCCAGCCTGACGGCCATCTCGAAGGGCGGCAGGATGACGTCGCTCAGCTCGCGCGCGCCGATGGACACCGGTGCGTGGTTGCGTCCGGCGCGTGAGGCTGAGTAGCCGGCGAAGTGCTTGAGGGTGGCGATGACGCCCGAGCTCTGCAACCCCTGGACGTAGGCGGTCGCCAGCGTTGCGACCAGGTACGGGTCTTCCCCGATGGTCTCCTCGACTCGCCCCCAACGGTAGTCGCGCACCACGTCCAGCACCGGGGACAAGCCTTGGTGCACGCCGACCGCACGCATGTCGGCGCCGATCGCAGCAGCCATCTCGCGCACGAGCTGGGGATCGAAGGTCGCGCCCCAGGCGATGGCCGCGGGGTACACCGTGGCACCCAGGGTCGTGAACCCGGTCAGGCACTCCTCGTGGACGATCACCGGGATGGCGAGCCGCGTGCGGCATGCAAGCTCCTGTACTCGTCGCACCTGCGCGACGCCGTCGCTCGGCTGGACCGGTGCGGTGCCGAACACGCGGGTGATGTGCCCCAGACCATGAGCGGCGGCCTCCTCGAGTGGGAGTCGCCCCAGCTCGAACGCGTGCTCCATCGGCGCGACCTCGCCCCCGTCGCGGTCGTCTCCATCGGGTTCCGACTGCGGCCAGTAGCTGCCCAACTGGGCTACTTTCTCGACAAGAGTCATCTCGCCGAGCAGGGCCTCGACACGAGCGTCCGTGCTCAGCGAGGGGTCACGCCACGGGGGATCTGCGTCAGGCACACCGCCCGATGATGCCAGTCGCGCTCGAGGTCGTGGTTGTTCCGCGCGAGGCGGGTCAGTCCGCGGCTTGCTCGTCCGGCTTGTCGTCGCTGGGCTTGTCGCTGTTGAGCCATGCCCAGGCTCCCGCAGCGTCCTCGGACCCGAAGAAGCGCGCCTCCTGGGCGTAGAACGGCGCAGCTGCCCGGGTGAGGTACTTGCCCACCATGTGGCGACCGACGACGGCGAGTCGCTCGACGTTGTCGCGCAGCTCCCGTCCGAAGGCGAGGTCGCTGCCCCAGGCTTCGAGCTTCTCCCAGCGGAACTCCGTCATGTCGAGCAGCAGGCGTACCTGCCCGTGCTCGGCCACCGCCGCGACAACGTCCGGGGTCAGGGTGTCGTAGTCGTCGGCGGTGATGTCACCGACGAATCGGTAGCCGAGGACGTTGTCGTGCGTATCCGGCAGCTTCTCGATCATCGAACTGGCTCCTCCTACGGCTCGGCTGCATCAGGTCCATCGTCAGCGCTGGACGACCACAGCGTCATCCTCCTGACGTCGACACGCTACTCCGCGGTCTGCCGCTGTACGCCACGCCCAACCTGAACACGGCCCACGCGACGCCGGTCACGGCCGACGCGATCAGCACCAAGCCAAGGTCAGGCTGGAACAGGCGAATCGTGGCGATGGGTGCGCCGATCATGGCCGGGACGAGGTACACGATGACCCATGCTGCGACAAGCGTGGTGAGCAGTGGGAACCAGAGGCTGAACAGCCCGAAAGCGCCCGACTTGGCGCGCAGGTCGGCGCGGTGCCGCCACGCCCAGACCATGCTGAGCACGTAGATGACGGGCAGCAGCACCAAGGCGACGAACAACGCCTTCTGCGACCACCGCGACCCCTCGCCCTCGTACTCGAGGCCCAACGCCAGCGCGGTGATTCCGTTGCGCAGCTGGGTCGTCTCCCCGAAGCCGATGCCGCTGCCGGCGTTGACCAGCACGACGACCCCTAAGTTCTCCCCGGGGACCATCGTCGCGAGCGACTCGAACCCGGGTGTCGACCCGGCATGCCAGACGCTCCCGCGCTCTGGGTCCAACCACCAGCCGAAGCCGTAGTAGGGCGATATGGCGCTGGCCGGACGCATCATCTGCTCCTTGCCGGCGGCGCTCAGCACGTCGTCCTCGCCGTTCATCATCATCTGCATGTACAGCGCAAGATCCGCGGCGCTCGCGACGATCCCACCTTGTGGAGCCGTTCCGCGGTCAGTCGGGTTGTCCAGAAGCGGTCGACTGGTGCCGAACCACGGCCGGTGCCCGGTCGCCATGGACTCATGCACCTCGCCGTCGGCGACGAAGCTGTCGTCCATCCCGACCGGCTCAAGGATGTTGGCCTCGACATAGGCCTGGAACTCTTGCCCGCTGACGACTTCGATCACTCGCCCCAGAATCTCGTAGTTCGCGTTCGAGTACTCCCACCTTTCCCCGGGTTCGTACGCCGGCTCTTCCTCTGCCCGCTGGTCAACCCGCTGCTCGAGCTCGTCCTTGGCGTTCGCGACGTCTGTGTGTGAGGCGTTTCCCTGCAGGGTGGAGAAGCCGCTCGTGTGGCTGAGCAGCTGCCGGATCGTGATCGCGCCGGCGGGCTGGCCAGCGAACCCTTCCAGGTAGGTCGAGACCTCGGCGTCCAAGTCGACCGCGCCCGCCTCCACCAGCTGCATCACGGCCAACGCCGTGAAGCTCTTGGAGATCGAGCCGCTCTGGAAGGCCGTCTCGGTAGTGATCTCGCTGTCGCCTCCACTCGTGACAACACCGCGCGTGTCGACCCCTGCGATATCGCCGTCGGTCATGACGGCGTAGGCGAGGCCGGGCACGCCCGCGGCAGGCATCTCGCTGTCGATGAATTCCTCGATCGATCCGGCCGGTGCGCCTGCGGTCAGTGCGGAGCTGAGAGCGACATAGAGAATGGCCAGAATCTGAAGCATGCGGTGCCCTTCCCCGCCTGTCGTTGAGCGGACGGACACTTGAGGCTAGCCAACCCCCTCCGAACGGCCAACCGCTCTCGCGCCTCGCCGGAGTGCCGAACTGCTCCTGGTTCAGCGTGTCTCGTCCTCGGCGAGCAACCGGAGCAGGCCGTCGGGATGGAGGCGCGCCTCACCGCGAGCGAATCTGGTGCGCGGCTGCCAGACCACGGGGCTGCCCTCGTCGAGGATGCGCCCAGGGTGCTCGCGCGCGGAGAACGAGCGGTCCTGCAGGACCGTGTCGAAGACGAACACGATCTCGTGGCCTGCTTGCTCGCCGTGCTCGAACACGTTCTCCAGCACCCCGAGCAGGCGGGTGGACGCCACGCCGACGCCAAGCTCTTCACGCATCTCGCGGTGAAGAGCGTGCTCAGCGTGCTCCCCGAACTCGATTGCCCCACCAAGCGGACGATAGAACTCCGCGCCCGTCACCGGGTCGTGCCCCCTGAACACCAGCAGGTCGTCGCCACGACGCAGGACGGCCACCACGATCGGTCGGATCGTCGGCGAGCCCACATCGAGACGCTACCGGGGCTTGACCCACCCTCAGCGCCTTGCTCGGTGTGCAGGTCGATGTGGTCGCGATGTGGGTCGCCCTGCAACGAGCGTGCCCACGCGATTCGATTCCCACATAAACGCAGCGATACCCACCTACACTGAGGTGGTCGGGGTCATGGGTACCAGGGCGCGTGGAGGTATCGGGCTGTGTCTTTGTATGCCGAGGAACGTCAGCAGCAGATCCTGAGTCAGACGCGGGCCGACGGCCGGGTCGACGTGGCGACGCTGGCCGCTCAGCTGGACGTCACCCAAGAGACGATTCGTCGTGACCTCGATCGCCTGGAAAGCCAGGGCCTGGTTCGCAGGGTGCATGGCGGTGCGATACTGACGGGACAGCTCGACTTCGAGCCCGGCCTGAGCCAGCGCGACGCCACCGCGTCACGGGAGAAGGCCAAGATGGCTCGAGCTACGCTCGCGCTGCTCCCACAGGAAGGCACGGTCCTGCTTGACGCTGGGACGAGCACTGCCCGTCTCGCAGCCGCGATTCCCGACGACAGTCGCCTCACCGTCATGACCAACTCGGTCCCGATCGCGAGCCAGCTCGCTGCGCGGGCGAACCTCACCGTTCATCTGGTCGGCGGGCGGGTGCGCGCACGGACGTTGGCTGCCGTCGACACCTGGGCGATCGAGACGCTCGGACGGCTGCGTGTCGACGTCGCCGTTCTCGGCACGAACGGGATGTCTGTCGAGCGCGGTCTGACCACCGCAGACATCTCCGAGGCCGGCGTCAAGGCGGCGATGCTCGCAGCGGGCCGCAGGGTCGTGGTGCTCGCCGACTCCTCCAAGTATCGAAGCGACCAGTTCGTGCGCTTCGCGCATCTGCGCGAGGTCGATGTTGTGGTCAGCGACACCCAGCTGGACCCGGCTGCCTGCCGGGCCATCGAAGCAGCAGGGCCTGAGGTCGTCCTGGCCTGAGCCAGTTCTCCCAAGCATTCCCACACAAAAACAGAGAAAAGCGTGTCCAACCCCTTGACTTGACCTCGCCAGGGGGAGTAGACCTGTCGTACACAGCGATTCACAGACAAAGACAGTGAATCCACTGGCCGGTCAGGCAGGAGCGCTCGTGATCCTCACCCTCACACCGAATCCCAGCCTGGACCGCACGATCGAGGTGCACTCGCTCATTCCCGGCGACGTGCACCGGGCCACGTCGAACCGTCTCGACCCCGGCGGCAAGGGCGTCAACGTCTCGCGCGGACTGGCAGCCAACGCGGTGTCGACCACGGCGATCGTGCCTGCCGGCGGGCCGGAGGGGCGCCAACTGGCTGACCTGCTCGAACCGGCCGGCTTCCCCGTCGTCACGGTGCCGCTGCACTCGCCCACGCGTAGCAACGTCACGATCGTGGAGTCGGACGGAACCACCACCAAGATCAACGAGCAGGGGCCGATCCTGTCGGCTGCCGAGGCCGATGCGATCGCCGCCTGCGTGCTGGCCGAGGCCGTCGCAGCGGACTGGGTCGTTCTGTCCGGAAGCCTTCCGAACGGTGTTCCCGCCTCCTACTACGCCGACCTCGTGGAGCGGGCCCACGCCCTCGGATGCCGCGTCGCCGTGGACACCAGCGGGGACGCACTCCTGGCAGCCGTCGAGGCCAAGCCTGACCTGATCAAGCCCAACACCGAGGAGCTGGCCGAGCTCGCCGCCACCTCGCTGCGCACATGGAGTGACGTGGCGCAGCAGGCCCAGGCCCTCCAGTCGGCGGGAGTCGCCAGCGTCCTGGTGAGCCTGGGCAGCGACGGTGCCCTGCTTGTCGACGACCAGGGCGTCGCTCGCGCGTTCAGCCCCCCGGTGACGGTGCGCAGCACGGTCGGCGCCGGGGACGCCACTCTGGCGGGCTTCCTCGCCGGCGGTGCCAAGGGCAGCGAGAGCCTGCGCATGGCGGTGGCGTTCGGCGCCGGCGCCGTCACGCTTCCCGGCAGCGCGATGCCGACGCCCACAGACATCCATCCTGACCAGGTAACCGTGCAGCTCGAGCCGAACCTGGCCGTCGACCTGCACGAGGTGCCGGCGTGACCGCGTCGCACCCCCGAACCCCCACCCCCCAGCGCTCGACGCCCGGTCGAGCCCACGAGAGGAGCACACCGTGACCGCAGTCGCCGAAGGCGTAACCAAGCCTCCCAGCACGGCACGAATCCGCACCCAGAAGTTCGGCACCTTCCTCTCCGGAATGATCATGCCGAACATCGCCGCGTTCATCGCGTGGGGCTTCATCACCGCGTTCTTCATCGAAACGGGCTGGACACCGGTAGCCGAGCTCGGTGGGTTCGGTGAGAACGCCGAGGGAGTGGCCAACCCCGGTCTCGTCGGCCCGATGATCATCTACATGCTGCCTCTGCTGATCGCCAACCAGGGCGGTCGCATGATCTACGGCGCCCGCGGTGGCGTCATGGGTGTCATCGCCACCATGGGTGTCATCGTGGGCACCTCGCAGCCGATGTTCCTCGGCGCGATGATCATGGGGCCACTGGCGGCCTGGGTCATGATGAAGCTGGACCGGCTGTGGGACGGCAAGATCAAGCCGGGCTTCGAGATGCTGGTCAACAACTTCTCGGCCGGGTTCGTCGCTGCCGCACTGGCCATCGTGGGGTTCTTCGCGTTCGGCCCGGTCGTCGAGACCCTCGCCACCTGGTTCGGCAACGGTGTCGACTGGCTGGTCACCGCGGGGCTGCTTCCCTTCGCCAGCATCATCATCGAGCCGGCGAAGGTCTTGTTCCTCAACAACGCCATCAACCACGGCGTCCTGACGCCACTGGGAATCAACGAGGCGGCCGAGACCGGGCAGTCGATCCTGTTCCTGCTGGAGGCCAACCCCGGCCCGGGCCTGGGCATCCTGCTCGCCTACTCCATCTTCGGCACGGGCCTGGCCAAGAGCACCGCCCCGGCGGCCGCGATCATCCAGTTCTTCGGCGGCATCCACGAGATCTACTTCCCCTACGTCCTCATGAAGCCGATCCTGCTGCTCGCGACGATCTCCGGCGGCATGGTGGGCATCTTCACCCTGACGCTGTTCGACGCCGGCCTGCGCGCACCCGCCGCTCCGGGATCGATCATCGCCGTCTTGATTCAGACGCCCGGCGGCAGCTACGTGGGTGTCATCCTCTCGGTGATTCTGGCCGCGGTCACGTCCTTCGTCATCGCGTCCATCATCCTCAAGGCCAGCCGCAAGCCCATCGGCGATGCCGACGAGCTGGCCCAGGCCACCACCTCGATGGAGTCGATGAAGGGCAAGGAGAGCTCGGTCTCGGGCATGCTGTCCGGAGTCGACGAGGGGCTCGAAGCGCAGGCCCAGGCACGCGAGGAGGCCCACGAGGCCCAGTCGCGGCGCGCACCTATCCACCAGATCGTCTTCGCCTGCGACGCCGGCATGGGATCGAGCGCCATGGGCGCCTCGGTGCTGCGCAACAAGATCAAGCAGGCAGGGTTCACCGACGTCACCGTCGTCAACCTGGCGATCGCGAACCTGGCCGACAACGTCGACCTGGTCGTCACGCACCAAGACCTCACCGGCCGCGCCGAGACGATGGCGCCCAGCGCGCAGCACGTCTCCGTCGACAACTTCATGAACAGCCCGAAGTACGACGCGATCGTCGAGGAGCTGCGCCGCACGAACTCGGCCAGCGCGGGCCAAGCATGAGAGAGCTCGTCGGTGCCTCCCGAACCACCGCAACGACCCCCAGCGCGACCCGGAACGAGGAGAGTGAGAGCCATGAGTGAGGTCCTGACACTCAAGCAGGTCAAGGTGCCCGGCACCGCGTCCACCAAGGACGACGCCATCCGGGAGGCCGGCCAGATCCTGGTCGACGCCGGCGCGGTGACCCCCGGCTACATCGATGCGATGTTCCAGCGGGAGGCGTCGGTGTCGACCTACATGGGCAACTACCTGGCGATCCCGCACGGCACCCTCGACACCCGGGACACGATCGTGCGCTCGGCCATCTCGGTCGTGCGCTACGACACCCCGATCGACTGGGACGGCAACGAGGTGCGCTTCGCCCTAGGCATCGCCGGGGCGAACAACACCCACCTCGAGATCCTCAGCAAGGTCGCGCTCGTGTTCAGCGACCTCGCGCAGGTCGACCAGCTCATCGCCGCACCGTCCGCCGAGGCGGTGCACGACCTGCTCGTCGCTGTGAACGCCGAGTAGACAACCGAGAAGGAGAGAACTGATGAAGGTCTTGCGCTTCTACGCACCCAAGGACGTCCGTCTCGAAGAGGCGCCCGAGCCCACCTGCGGACCCGACGAGGTGAAGCTGCGCGTGCGCAACTGCTCGACGTGTGGCACCGACGTGAAGATCCTGAACAACGGGCACCAGAACCTGAGCCCGCCCCGCATCATCGGGCACGAGATCGCCGGTGAGGTCGTCGAGGTCGGCGCCAACGTCTCCGGCTGGGCCCCGGGCGACCGGGCCCAGGTGATCGCCGCCGTCCCGTGCGGTGAGTGCTACGAGTGCCGCAAGGGCTGGATGGCGGTGTGCCAGAACCAGACGTCGGTCGGGTACCAGTACGAAGGTGGGTTCGCGGAGTACCTCATCGTCCCGCGCGAGGTGCTCAAGGTCGACGGGCTCAACCGGATCCCGGACGGGGTGAGCTTCGAGGAGGCCTCCGTCGCCGAGCCGCTGGCGTGCGCGATCAACGCCCAGGAGCTGCTCGACATCGAGGAGGGCGACACGGTTGTCGTGTTCGGGGCCGGCCCGATCGGCTGCATGCACATCCGCGTCGCCCGAGGCGTCTACAACTGCGGACCGGTCTACCTGGTCGACGTCAACGACGACCGGCTACAGATGTCGGCCGACGCCGTCCACCCAGAAGGAGTGATCAACGCCAGCAAAGTCGACGTGGTCGAACGGGTCATGGAGCTCACCGGGGGACGCGGCGCGGACGTGATCATCACCGCCACGGCCGCGAACGTCACCCAGGAGCAGGCCATCGCCATGGCCGCCCGCAACGGGCGCATCTCGTTCTTCGGAGGGCTGCCCAAGACGAACCCAACCATCACCTGCGACTCCAACGTCGTGCACTACCGCCAGCTGCACATCCACGGGGCCAACGGGTCCGCACCTTCGCACAACAAGCGGGCGCTGGAGTACATCGCCAGCGGAGAGGTGCCGGTCAAAGACCTCATCACTGCGCGGATCCCGCTGGAACGGGCACTCGAGGCCTTTGACCTCGTGGCCCGAGGAGCCGCCATCAAGGTGACCGTCGAGACCTGAGCGGGCGCCCTAGCCCCTTCTCGCCAAGGCCGGTCGCTGTGCGGCTCACCTGCTCAGAAGCGACTCGCTGGACGGGCCGACGGCGAAGCAGAGTGACTGGAACTGCTCGCGTCCCTCCCACCGAGCGGCAAGCCACGACAGGGACGTCGCCTCAAGACCGTCTGGCAGCTGTCCCGAGACGTTCCAGTCGATGTCGCGCTCGCACGCGCTCGCGTAGGCGCCCGGCTCTGCGGCCTCGTCGGCTCGCAAGGTGACGACAGATATGAGCTCCAGTAGGTGCGGCTCGGTGCACGGCACTTCGCTGGGCTGCGCGCTGGAGGCGTAGCTCGCGGTCATGAAGCCTGGCCGCGTGTAGCAGGTGCCGTCCTCAATGCTGCCGAAGTCAGTGACAGACTGGCTGGTGCGAGCGATGGCGTCATCGACAGCCGTCTGCGTCTGCTGGTAGCGGCCCAGGTCGAGAACGGACCCGAGGCTCACAGCATCACTCGTCCACACCATCAGCAGCACGACGGCGGCCACAGTCGCGATCAAGGGCCGCCGCCAGCTCGGGACCGAGCCCGGCCTCGGCGTGGGTCCCTGGTGTGGCTGCACCGTGCGAGTGTTCCCTGGCCGGTCTTCTTGCACCAGTCGAGACTGCCCGCCGCGTCGAGGCCGTCGGAGGCGGATCGCGCGCCTGGCCGACGCAGGCGCCCGTGTGGGGGAGCAGCCGGTGTGTGTTCCTTCAGCTGCTCCCCCAGAGGTGCTCGCTTGACGGCTGGCTCCTGGATCAGCCGGTCTTCTGGACCAGCACGACACCGACCTGGCCCCGCCAGTCATGCTCACGCTGGAGGTCACCCCGCCACGGGTTGACGGTGCGGTGCTCGGTGATCTGCCGGGCCCACCGGTGGGCCGCGGGCCGCCCGTCGTTGTTGCCGTTGTCGTCACCGGAGAGCACGGTCGGTCCGAGCAAGGAGCACGGGTCGACGATGTCGCGCGAGCGCTGGGTGTTGCGCTCGACGCCGGCGTCGTATCCCTGCAGCGGAACCACCGTCGTGCCGGCTTCCGGGAGGGCGATCGAGTCCACACCGGTGAACCCGTCGTTGGTGCAGATGAGCATGGTGGCCAGGGAGAGCACGTCGTCAGGGTGTCCCTCGATGTCGACGGTCTGCACACTCGGAGGGCCGTCGAGCCCGGCGAGGGGCCGCGACGGTGCCCCCTGCTCGACAGAGGTGACGGCGTCACCCAACGAGCCCAGCAGCGCCACCGCCCCCGACTGGTCCCCCGCCTGAGCGATGGCCGCGATCTCGGTGGAGGCACGCTCACCCACCTCGAACAGGTCGACGTCGCGGGAGTGTGTCGCCACGACCGGGGGAGAGAACGGCTGGCCAGTTGTCGTGTTGACGATGGTGACTCGGTACGTGGAAACGGGCTCGTCCGCGGCGGCGGTGAGGACGCCGGCGGCGAGGACGGGGACGCCGAGCGCGAAGGCTCCGGCAGCAGCCAGAGCGCGGTTGGTGCGGGTTCGGATCATGACGGGGTCTCCTCGGGTGCGATACCAGTGATGGACGGTGCGGCCGCGTCATCGACGCTAAGACGTCCGGCAGCCCGTGTCTGCCCTGTTCATCGCCCTGTAGCAGTTCGGTAAGGACCCCATAAGGTGATCGCCGCGCCGCAGATCCGTGTCAGCAGGCTCGGAGCCATCGGTCCCTGAAGCGGCCCCTGAGTGAGTACCCGGCTGTGCAATCCGCACCGTGGTGGTGCCACCCAGACATCGAGTTGGCCTCGGCCTCGCCATGGCTGAGCCAGTATCCCTCACCCTCGAACGCCGTGGGCCTGGCCAGGCCCGGTGTCCCCGACACCTCCACCAGCTCCTCCGTACGATTGCTCTGCGCACCAACGCCGCCTACCTACGCCGGGCGCACCCCGAGGTCACCGAGATCGTTCACGCGGCCGACGACTTCGACCATGCTGCTGCCGCCTACGAGGCCACCCACGCCATCCTCAGCGCCGAACCGAACCCAAGCGGCGCCCGCCACGGGGTCGCACAGCACCTACGTGAGGCAGCCACCGCCGAACGCCGTGCCGGACAGCGGTTCCTCCACCACGCCAGCCGACCAACCCCGGTCACAACCCTTCCCGCAAAGCCGGCGTAGCACGCCTCCGGCGCCTATCCGCCGCATGTGGGCTTCGCGACGGAGGCCCGCCGACCGAGGCCGGCTACGTAGTGTCGGAGTCCGAGGTGCCCAGCGACCTGTCGGCACTACGCACCACCGTGCGTAGGAACTCGTACTGCGTGGTGGTCAGCTTGTCGGCCATCTCCAGGGCCGCGTCGACGACCTTCTCCCGCCGGGATGGGCGTTCTCCCAGCGCGGGGAGGGCCTCGTCGACGGTCTCGAGGAATCGGTGCACCGCATCGATGGCGGCACGCTGTCCCGACTCCACCGCCGCGAGGACGTCGTCGGAGAGCTCGGCTGTGGAGTCGACCGCGCCCTTCGTGGCCGCAACCGGGCCCTTCTTGGCCGACGGACTCTTCTTGGTTGGCGCCTTCTTCTTGGCCGGCGCCTTCTTCTTGGCGGAGGTGGTGCCCGCCGCGGGTGCCGTCGTTGCCTTCGCCTTCGCCTTCGTCTGAGCCATCGTGCTCTCCTCGCTTGCCTCTCGGCCGACGCAGTCGCCCCGACCTCCACGCACCGCGCCCGGCCGCTGCGACTCATCGCGCTCGGCGCGGGACTCCCTGTCAGGAGAGCACCCCGGGCCCACGAAGTACAGGGGCCTCCGACTCCCTACCCGACGGCTACCCGGCCCCCGTCGGCCCATCCTGCCGCGCGAAGTCGACGCGTAGCGTCCGCTCGCGGCACGACCACGAACACACTGCATGCGGCAGATGTGAGCACTGGGACTGTCTGCGGGGGCCTCGCGCGGAAGTGGCCGCCTGTGGTTCACGTCGGCGGGTGGGTGGCGGCACGTAGGAGGTCGATGGTGGTGGCGGCGATGCGGGCTAGGTCGCCGGGGTGGGTGGCGGCGAGCTCGGCGGCGCCGTGCAGCAGGTGGTGGGCGAGTACGGCGTGCAGGTCGGGGTCGATGGTGGGCGCGAGCTCGCCCGTCTGGAGGCCGTAGGCCAGCGACTCTCGGATCATGGCCTGGATCTGCCCCTCGTAGTCCCGAGCGGCGTGCTGCGCTGCTGGGGAAAGCCCTTGGTGCAGGGCGGGCAGGGTGCCGTGTTGGGCCGCGGTGACGGTGGTGTGGCGGACGAGGTGTTCGAGTCGTCCGGTGGCGGTGGGGATGGTGGCGAGCATGCCCGTCAGGGCTTGCAGGTCATCGTGGTGGTGCGCGGCCATGGCGGCGGCGATGATGCTGTCGACGTCGGAGAAGTGGTTGTAGAGGGTCTGGCGGGCGATGCCGGCCTGGGTGGCGATCGCGCTCATGGTGATGCTGGCCAGCCCGTGCTCGGCGAGCAAGGCGAAGGCGGCGTCGATGATCCGGGCCGTAGTGTCGCCGCGGGGTGGGTCGGTGCTCACAGCGACCTGCGGTAGAGGCGGGTGGACAGCGGCACGAGGACGGCGAGCATGACCACGATCCAGGCGAGCGCGGCGAGTACGTCGGTCCCGGCGGGTGTGCCGTTGGCCAGGGCGCGCCCGGCGTCGGCAGCCACCGAGATGGGCTGGTAGGTGGCGAAGCCTTGCAGCCAACCGGGCATGGACTCGGCGGGGGTGAACGCGGTGGAGGCGAGCATGAGCGGGAACAGCCAGAACATCGACAGCATGCCGACCATCTCCGGGTCGCGGACCTTGGCGGCGATTGCGGCACCGAGCCAGGAGAAGGCGTAGCCGACCACGACGGCGAGTGCAAGGGCGGCGACGGCGCCGGGGATCGAGGCGAACCGGTAGCCCATCAGGAGCGCGACCGGCACGACTAGGAGCAGGCTGACGATGTTGCGGGCGGCATCGGCGACAGTGCGGCCGGCAATGACCGCGCCTTGGATCATCGGCAGGGACTTGAACCGCCGTGTGACACCTTCGGCGAGGTCGGCGGCCAGGCCGGTGCTGGTCTGCTGGGCGCCTTGCAGGGCGGTGATGACGAGCACGCCGGGGACGAGGAACTCCAGGTAGTCCACCCCGGTGCCGGCGCCGATCGCACCACCGAAGACGTAGTTGAACAGCAGCAAGAAGAACACGCCCATCACCACGGCGAACGCCAGCATCTCGGGTTGGCGGGTGGTGCGGACCAGGTCACGCCAGGTGATCGCCGCTGTGTCGGCCACCGCCTCCGACGCACGAGCCAGCCAGGAGTCGACGCCGGCCCGGTCCCGCTGGGTGAGCGCGGTCGCTGTCGTGGTGGTGGTCATGCCGGCTGCTCCTCGGTCAGAGTCAAGAACACGTCGTCGAGAGTGGGTCGGCGCAACTGGAACTCGGTAACCGCGACACCGGCGTCCTGCAGGGAGCGGAGAGCCACCAGCGGGGCAGGTGCCTGGCCGCCGATCGGAAGATGCAGCACACGCTCATCGGGCGCAGGGACCACCACGCTGCTGCCGAGGACCTGGCGGGCGCTGGTCAGGTCGTTGTCCGTGGCCACCTCGACCTCGAGTACGTCACGCTCCAGGCTCGTCTTCAGCTCCCGCGGGGTGCCCTCGGCCAGGGTGCGGCCCTGACCGATCAGCACGATCCGGTCGGCCAGCCGGTCGGCCTCCTCCAGGTACTGGGTGGTCAGCACGATCGTCGTCCCGCGCTCGGACAGGTCGGTGATGGTCTGCCACAGGGCAGTCCGGCTACGGGGGTCGAGCCCGACGGTCGGCTCGTCGAGGAACACTACGGGCGGGTCGGCGATCAGCGCCGCGGCGACGTCGAGTCGCCGGCGCTCACCCCCGCTGTAGGTGGAGGCCGGGCGGTCGGCGAACTCGGCCAGCCCGAAACGGTCCACTACCTCGTCCACCCGCCGGGTAACCGTCGAACGCTCCATCCGGTACAGCCACCCGAACAACCGCAGGTTCTCCCGAGCGGTCAGCATCTCGTCCACCGCCGCGGCCTGGCCCGCCAAGCCGATCACCCGCCGAACTCGACGAGGCTGGTTCGCTACGTCGAACCCGGCCACCGTTGCCCGGCCGCCGTCCAGTGGCAGCAGCGTGGTCAGCATGTCCAGCGTGGTGGTCTTGCCCGCCCCGTTCGGGCCCAGCAGGCCCAGCACCTCCCCCCGACCCACGTCGAAGGACAGGTCTCGTACTGCCGTGGTGCCCCCGAAGGTCTTGACCAGCCCGACCGCCTCGATCATCGGTGCGTCTGTCACACCACCACCGTACTTGGACATATTGTCCACATCAAGTGGGCAACATGACTCACACCTTGCTAGGGTGGCGGGATGGTCTGGGACATCGCCGGCGCTCGGGTGCTCATCACCGGAGGCACCTCAGGCATCGGGTGGGCCGCGGCAGCCGAGCTGGCCCGCCGCGGAGCGGACGTGATGATCACGGCCCGGAACGAGACCAAGGGGCAGGCGGCCGCGGCGGCGATCCGGGACGAGACCGGCGTCAACGTGCAGGTAGGACTGCTGGACCTGTCCCGCCTGGGTTCCGTACGTGACTTCGCCGCCGACTACACGCGCACGTACGACCGGCTGGACGTGCTGGTGAACAATGCCGGCACGATGACCGGGAAGCGCATACAGACCCCCGACGGGTTGGAGTGGACCTTCGGAGTCAACTACCTGGCGCCGTTCCTGCTCACCCGCTTGCTGGGCGACCTGCTCGTGGCCAGCGCCCCGTCCCGGGTGATCAGCGTGTCCTCTGATGTCCACCGCTCGGCCAAGCGGGGTCTGGACCTGGACGACCTGCAGATGACCCGAGGCTGGTCGGCCCAGAAGGCCTACGCAGCATCCAAGCTCGCGACCATCCTGATGACCGTCGAGCTGGACCAGCGGCTGGTCGACCAGGGCATGACCGCACGCGCAGTACACCCCGGGGTCGTCGCCACCAACTTCGGCAAGGGACCCGAAGGCCGCTGGCTCATGCGCGCCATGATGACCGCCCTCGGCCCCCTGCTGAAGAAGCCCACCGACGGCGCAGCCCCGATCGTCCTCCTGGCCAGCGCACCCGACGACGTCGTCGACCACAGCCTCTACTGGTCACAGACCACACCGGCACAGCCGAGCCCTGCCGCACAAGACCGACGAGCAGCAGCCGAGCTCTGGAAGGTCAGCGACCGACTCGCAGGGCTCGCCTGAGCGACTCCACCGGCCTAGTCGGTCGGTGATGCGTCCGGGGCCGTTGCACTGTTGGCGGTTGAGGTCGAGCCCGTCGCGAGGTGGGCGGTGCGCTTGGACTCGCAGCTCGCCGAAGCGCTCGATGGCCGTCGCGATGTCGCGGAGACGATCGACATTGTCGGCTCACAGCGGGACGGCTTCAGCGAGAAACGTCCTCGCGAAGTCCCTCCCGCAGGCACTCCGGCGTGCCAGCGTCCACGTTCACCCCGAGAACCTCCTCAAGCTCGACGCCGATGCTCAGGATCTCGACAGGCCGCGCGCCCCACGCAAGCTCGACCAAGGGGTCGACATCGCTCCCCGCGCGCTCGTCGCACCGGGCAACCGACCCGAAGACAGCGACGGACCGACCGTGATGCCGCGCAACGATGGCCCTGGTCCCATCCCGATGAGCCTCCACCAACTCACGCAGCGGCCGCGCCCCAGTGTCGGACATGCGACACGACCAAGTCTCTCCGCGTATTGCCGCATGTCGGAAACTGATGATCGGGTCGCAGGTGCGATCGAGGCCGCACGGCCTCGGGGTCACGCCGACGTCGTGGGCGTCCCCGACGCCTGCAGGCTTGAACGGCGTGCCCCTTAGGCAACTGACCGTCGGAGGGGTTCTGGGGGTCTTCACGTCGCCGGAGCTGCGGATGCGGTCGTGGGGAGGTTGGTCGTCGTGGCGACCGGGAAGACAGCGCTATGGGTTGTTGGTCGCGAAGAACGCGTTCGCCTTGTCATTCCACAGCAGCGCGATCGCAGTGACGGCGATCCCGATGCTGACGATGGCCTCAGTCAGCTGGTGGGTGCCGAACGCCACGATCGCCCAGACGGCGACGCCCATACGCAGGAACATCACGATCGTGACCAGCATCCGCGAGACGTTGCTGCCCTTGCTGAGCAGGTAGACCACGACCGCCAGGATCGCAGAAACCACGAGAACGATGATCGCGACCGTTCGCGCCACGCCCTCCTCGACACCGAGCGCCGCGGTCACGGTCTCATCGCCAGCGAGCACCAGCAGCGCGATGCCTTCGACGACGCCCAGCGCCACCGAGATCCAGCCAATGGCCAGCGCCACGGTCACACTGGTGGGCCGTTCTGCTACCGGTGCCGGTGTCGTGCTCATGAAGCCTCCTACGCAATGACGGTTATGAACGGGGGCGGAGCATAGCACTAGCTGCGATCGCGGGCATCGGGAGCGGAGGGCGCAGGTCGCGCTGGCGGCGGGGGCGAACCTGATTGTCCTGGCTCAAGCGATTCGGTTTCGTGGTCTCGTGTTGACGAGGCCAGGTCGTCGCCCATGACCGCGCGGTCGAAGCGGGTGTGGTCCGGGAGAACCGGGTCCTCATACTGGCTCGCTTGATCTGCTCCAGTCGTGCGTTGATCCGCCCGATGACGGGGAGGGTGCGGTCCGGGCACCGACGGGGCGGCCGCAGACCCGGCCAGGTGTGGCCTCGCGTCGCGCCAGCCGCCGCAACTCCAGCGCCCGTCGGCTGCGGGTCCGCCTGACTAGCCTGGCGGGGGCCGGCTGACTGACCCGGCCTCTTGTCGGCTAGTTCCACCTTTGCCGCGCACCATCAGGGACCCCCTAGTAGCCGCCTGTGGACGCATCGGGACGAGAGCGATATCGGCCGGACCTGCGTCGTTTCCGCCCACTGTGGGTCACCGTCACAGCGGCGCGGAGCGACGCGGACCCCCTTCTCTGCCTCGTTGGCGCAGCCAGCGATCGCCATGTCTCCCGGTGAGATTCGCCAGTTGATCGACGACTGCGATGCAGCGTGGGACGCAGGCGAGGGACAGCTGGCAGCGTCCTTCAGGGCTGAGGTCGGGGCGTTCTTCGATGTTCCCCACCGCGTGCGGTATCGACGTTGTCTCGGCGTCGGTCCCGCACCGGCCTCTCTCGGTTGGGCGGAGCGATGGGACGGCCCCCGTCGGTGGGCTCGTGGTGGGGGCGACGTTGGGGCCACGGTCGCGTCCGACGACGCGCCGCAACGCCGCCTTGCTGAGGTCTGGTGGGGCCTCCTGGCAGCCCCGCTTTGACGGGGCGCTAGCTGGTGAGGGAGCGGAGGAGCCAGTTGGTGTATGCCTGGCGGCCGTCGGGGGCGACGAGGTGGATGCCGTCGTCGTAGAGCCAGGCCGGGTTGGCCGCTGCGACGCTCTTCCAGTCCAGCAGCCGGACGTTCGGGTAGTCGTTGGCGGCGCGGGCGAACAGATCGTTGTTGTACCGCTCCCACGAACGGGGCACCAACAGGCTGACCAGCGCGACGTCATGGTCGCCGAGCGCGTCGAGCAGGCCGCGCAGGTCGCGATCGGCGATGGCGCCGTTGTTGCCGGTGTGCAGCACCACGGTACGGCGGAGCGAACCGTCGGCCTGCGCTTCCCGCACCTCGTCGAACACATTCTGGTAGCTCCTTGCCTCGCCGGCGCTCACGGCCGCCCCGCGCTCGCGCAGGTAGTCGACGGCTCCGAAGATCACCGAGTCTCCAAAGGCGGACACCTGGCTCGCGTCACCCCGGCCCGGGGCGGGCTCGGGCTTCGGCTCAGCCGGCGGCTCGGCCGGGGGTTCGGTGTTGTCCTTCACCTGCGACTCAGCCTCGGCCGCTGTGTCGGTGTCGGCAGGGCCCGGGGGCGTGGCGGGTGACGGCCGCACCACGCTGCCCTCCGCGCGGGTCTCGTCGCCAGTGCTCACGTCGGGTTTGGCGGCGGGTGCGGCCTCGGCCTGGCCGGTGGACGCGGAGGACTCCTCGGCGCCCGCGGTCACCGAGGCCGTCGGGCGGTCGGCGGGTGGCTCGGCGCGGACCATCGCCAGCCCGATCGCCCACGCCACGAGCGCGAGGGCGATCACCCCGGCCACCAGGCGGGTGGCCGCCTGCAGGCCGTCCGGGGTGCGGCTGCGGGCCCGGCTCATCAGTCGTCCGATGGCGCCGTCCCGGATGGGTGTCTCGACGTAGCGGTACGACAGCTCAGCGATACCCAGGGTCAGCCCTACCCGCAGCAGGTGCGCTGGCCAGCCGTCGAAACCGAGCTCAAACCCTGGCCGAGTCACCATGAACACCGGCCAATGCCACAGGTAGATGCCGTAGGACCGCTCACCCAGATAGCGCAGCGGCTGCACGGCCATGGCACGCCCAAGCAGGCCAGCGGGGTGCGCCAACGCCGCGATCAACGCTGCCGTGACCGCCGAGAGCACCAAGAAGCCCCCGCGGTACAGGAACTCGGAGAACTCCCCGACGTTGAGGAAGAACCACACCACACCAGCCAGTGCCGCGACCCCGAGCAGGTCGGTGAGCAGCACCCGGTACCGGCGCCCGACGAACGAGCGCCGCACCCAGGACGTGGACGGGTCGTAGCGCCGCCACGGCGACCACGCCGTGGCCAGCGCCGCACCCAGCAGCAGACCCATGGCGTGGGTGTCGGTGCCGAAGTACACCCGGCTCGGGTCGTTCGGCACCGGGTAGCCGTAGCGGATCGACAGCACCGCCATCGCCAACGTCGACAGCACCGCCAGCACGAGCGCGACCCGGCGCACCCGGCGACGGCCGGTCGCCATCGCCGCGACCACGATCACCGGCCACACCAGGTAGAACTGCTCCTCCACCGCCAGCGACCACAAGTGCTGCAGCACCGGCGGACGGCCGGTGAACTCGAAGTACGACACGTCGGCGGCGATGTACCACCAGTTCGACACGTACAGCAGCGCGGCGAGCACGTCCCCACGCAGCTCGACGACTTCTTCCCGGAAGAACAGCAACGCCGTCACCGACACACTGGCCAGCATCAGCAACAACGCCGGGAGCAGCCGGCGGGCCCGACGCAGGTAGAACTGCCGGTAGCTCAGCCGCCCGTTCCGCTCGACCTCCTCGACCACCAGCGTGGTGATGAGGAACCCGGACAGCACGAAGAACACGTCCACCCCGAGGAACCCGCCCGGTATCCACGGCAGGTCCAGGTGGTAGAGCACGACACCGGCCACGGCCAGTGCCCGCAAACCGTCCAGCCCGGCAAGGTGCGGCATCCTCGACGGCGCAGCCGACGCGCGCCGTGACATCCCCGGACTGATGCGCCGAGTCGGGCGGTAATCGCGTTCGAGAACTGCCACCGCTCAGACGCCCCCGCCCGCAGCGCCTCGGCGCAGGAAGCACGGACCAGACGGCACGACAAGACTCCGGACCAGTGAGGGAGGCGGCCGCAGCGGATGCGACGGCCCCTAATGGTATGCGTGACCAGGCCCCTTCGCCGTTCCACGAAACGGCCCGAACTCGTCGAGCTGGACCAACTCCGCAAGGCCGCCCGGCGTTTCGGCTCCGACGTCGTCTGCACTGGCTGGGACGCCGTCGACCGCGCGCATCGATCAGTCGTCATGTCCCTGCGACGCTGAGAGCGCCCAGCGCCGCGGCACCATCACGGCAGGGCGGCGTCCCTGCCGCTGCCATGGACGCTAGTCAGAGTCGACGACCGCAAGTCCAGCGGTGGGGCGGTCCGTCGGTGATACTTCGGCGGAGGTGGTCGTCCGACTGTCTGCCAGACACCGTGCGCCACGGCTGCAGGGGTGGCGAGTGCTAGGAGGGTTCGATGCTTGGTGAGATTCTTGCCGACGTCCATACGCGGGCGTCCGCTGAGCACGCCGGAGAGGTGGCCTCCTACATCCCGGCCTTGGCTGAGGCTGACCCCGACGACTTCGGCCTGGCCATCGTCACGTCGGGCGGCGATGTCCACACCGCGGGTGACGCCGACGTCGAGTTCACGATTCAGTCGGTGTCCAAGCCGTTCTCGCTGGCCCTGGCGCTCGCCACGTGCGGCCACGAGGCCACCTATGCGCGGGTGGGGACCGAGCCGTCGGGGGACACGTTCAACTCGGTCGTCCTTGATCCTGTCACGAGCGTGCCGTTCAACCCGATGATCAACTCTGGGGCGATCGCGATGACAGGACTGCTGCGCGACACCTACGGGCCTGATGCGTTTGGTGAGATCAAGCGGGGGTATGGACGGTTCGCCGGAGCTGATCTCGGCTACGACGCCGAGGTGTACGAGTCCGAGCTGGCCACGGCGCATCGCAACCGGGCCATTGCCCATCTGATGCGCGGGGGTGGGGTGGTGACCGATCCGGTCGAGGACGTGGTGGACCTCTACACCCGCCAGTGCAGCCTGACGGTGACAGCGACGACGCTCGCCACCATGGCAGCAACGCTGGCGAACGTCGGCACGAACCCGGTTACCGACGATGTGGTCGTTGATCCGCTGACGGTCCGCCATGTTCTCTCGCTGATGTTCACCTGCGGGATGTACGACTACGCCGGGCGTTGGGCCGTTGACGTGGGCATGCCCGCGAAGTCGGGGGTGTCCGGTGGCGTCATGGCTGTGGTCAACCGGCAGATCGGCGTGGGCCTCTACTCGCCACGACTCGACGAGCACGGCAACAGCGTGCGTGGCATCAAGGCCTGCGTGCAGCTGGCCGAGGAGCTCGGGCTTCACTCGTTCGAGTTCTCCAATACCGGGTCATCCCTTCTCAGCGTGTATCTGTAGGCGCACGTCACAGACAAGGGACGGCCGCAGGCCCTAGTGTCATGCGCATCAGATCATGAGAGGTGGCAGACGTGACCGCCGTGAAGCCGCAGACCAATCTTGACGTCGCTGGAGCGGCGGCCTTGGAGAAGGAGCTGGTCGACCTCTCCGGCGACGTTGTCGTCGATCTGGCGGACGTGTCGTTCGTGGCCAGTTCCGGGCTGCGAGTGATGCTGAAGACCGCGCAGCGTTTGAAGAGCCAGGGCGGCTCCTTGGCGGTCGAGCATGCCAACGACACTGTCCGCGAAGTGTTCAAGATCTCGGGCTTCGCCATGGTCGTCGACATCCGGGGGTGACCTCGGTGCCCGCCGGTCCGCACGGCACGGCGGCTCGGCGGCAGCGTGGACCCAGGTTCAGCCTGCGGGCGCAGCTGGCCGTCACCGGAGTCGTCGTCCTCCTGGTCGTCACCGCGATCACGGTGCTCCTGCTGAACGTGGCCGAGCAGCGGCTGGAGCAGCAGGCCTTCGACCAGCTTCGCAGCGTGCGCGCCGCGAAGAGCTCACAGATCGAGGCCGAGGTCCAGCAGTTCTACGACAACCTGGACGCCATTGCGAACTCGCAGGCCGCCGTCGAGCAGTTCCCAGAACTCATCACGGCGTTCGACGAGCTGGACGAGCCAATCGACGCGGATGGCCTCGCTGACTACTACTCGAACGACTTCGCATCGCGGACCAACGAGTTCACCCGCGACAGCGCGCTGGAGCTCATCCCTGACAGCACGTCCGCCCAAGCCGCGCAGTCGCTCTACATCGTGGGCAACACCTACGGGGTCGGCGCGAAGGACGGGCTGGATGATACTGCGGACGGCTCGGCCTACTCGGCAGTCCACAAAGACATCCACAGGACGCTCCGCTCGGCGCTCCAGGCGTTCGGCGCCTACGACATCTTCCTCATCGATGACGAAACGGGCGACATCGTCTACTCGGTCTTCAAGGAGATCGACTACGGCACGTCTCTGCTCGACGGGCCGCACGCGGACTCCGGTCTCGCACGGGTCTGGCGAAAGGCGCGAGACTCCGGTGTTCAGGAGGTCGAAGACTTCTCCTCCTACGCCCCGTCCTACGGTGCGCCGGCGGCGTTCGCTGCGCAGGGCGTCTACACCGCGACCGGCGAGCGGCTCGGGACCATCGCGATGCAGGCCCCCATCGACCGCATCAACGCCGTGATGACGTCGAACGAGCAGTGGGCCGACGTGGGCCTGGGCGAGTCTGGCGAGACCTACATCGTTGCTGACGACAACACGATGAGGAACGACTCGCGCTTCCTCATCGAGGACCCAGACGGCTTCTTCGAGGCTATCCAGGCGGCAGGGTTCTCTGCTTCGACCATCCAACAGATCGAAGCTTTCAACTCGACCATCGGACTGCTCATGGTCGACACCGAGGGCACGCGGGACGCGCTCAACGGCGAGTCAGGCTCGACTATCTTCCCTGACTACCGCGACATCAACGTGCTCTCGGACTTCGGGCCGATGGAGGTCAGCGGGCTGACGTGGGTCGTGATGAGCGAGATCGACGAGGCTGAGGCGTTCGCAACGAGCAACGAGCTGCGAACTCAGTCGTTCGTGGTGCTAGGCGTGACCGCTGTGGTGATGCTCGGTGGAATCTGGTTGCTGGCAGGACGCATCACGCGCCCGATCCACACGCTGGAGCACGAGACCGAGGTCATCGGCGGGCTGTCGTTCGCGGCGGGTGACCACTACGACACTGCCCCGCTGGGCAAGATCGCCGAGCGCCGTGACGAGATCGGCGACCTTGCCAGCGCGTTCTCGAGGCTCGTGTCCTCGTTGGAGACGAACGTCAGCGCCCGCGTCGCGGTCGAAGGCGAGCTCAACGTCGCCGCTGACATCCAGCGCTCCTTGCTCCCGCTGACGTTCCCCGTCCCGCCGAAGGTGTTCGAGTTCATCCTTCACGCGGCGCTCGTCCCGGCCAAGGAGGTCGGTGGGGACTTCTACGACGTCGGCGAGATCGACGTCAACCACTACTTCTTCCTCGTCGGCGACGTGTCCGGCAAGGGCGTCCCGGCTGCCCTGTTCATGGCCGCGAGCAAGACGCTCATCCGCTCAGGTGCCATGTCGGGCGAACCGCTGGATGAGCTCATGACCCGCATCAATGCCGAGATCCAGGAGTCCAACACCGAGTTCATGTTCGCCACCGTCTGGATCGGCGTACTAGACGTCCGCACAGGCGACGTCATCTACGTCAACGCCGGACACAACCCGCCGTTGGTGACACGCGGAGGCGAGTCGTTCTTCGTCCACGAGACGCAGGGCCCGTTCATCGGCCCCATCGCGGGGGTCACGTACACGACGGGCACACTGACCCTGGAACCCGGAGACCGCCTCGTCGTCTACTCCGACGGCGTCACCGAGGCCATGGACCCGCATGAGGAGCAGTTCGGCGAGGCCAGGCTCGCCTCGATGCAGCTACCCGACGCCACGCCTGAAGCGACACAGGCAATCGTGGACTCCGTCCTTGCGTGGGAGCGGGGAGTACGGTCAGACGACGTGACAGTGCTGCTCCTCGACTTCATCCGCAGGCGCCAGGAACGCTCCATCGCGGTGACGATCTCGGAGAAGGACCCTGCGGTTGCCGTCACCGATGTCAACGCGAAGATCGCGGAGTTCACCGAGAAGCACAACCTCGCACCCGATCTCGTGGCGAAGGTGCAGATGGCTCTCGACGAGATCGTCACGAACGTTCTCACCCACGGTGGGGGCGACACCCTGACCGTCGAGGTCGTGCTCATCCCCGGCTGGCTCGTGACAACAATCATCGACGACGGGCGCCCATTCGACCCCCTGACCGCACCGACGCCAGACACCGAGCTCCCTCTGGAGCAGAGACAGGTGGGGGGACTCGGTATCCACCTGGTCCGCACGATGATGGACGAGGTCGAGTACGCCTACCGCGACGGCTGCAACGTCCTCACCCTCACTCTCGAGATCCCGTCATGACCGCCGCAGCCGCACCCAGATCACGGCCAACCCACGAGGTGTGACCATGAAGAAGCCCATCGCAGCTGCCACCGCACTCGGCGCTGGCGCCGGTCTCGCCGCTGTGGCTCGGCGGGACCTCACCTCAGGCGTCCCGATCCGCAAGAAGTTCCCCGTGCTGTACTGGGGCCGCTGGCTCGGCTACGAGCTAGGGCCGCTGCTGCGCCAGTACATCATCGCCGGTGACGAGGACGAGCGGCCCTTCACCCGCACCCAGCGGCAGTGGATCAAGCACTCCGCCGAGGGCAGCGTGAACGTCCTCGGCTTCGGTTCCCAGTACAGCGTGGACACGCCGGGTGCCGTGGCCTTCACGCCCAAGACGTTCACCAACACCGTCGACGATCTTGAAGCCACCGTCGGATCCGGGCTGCGGCGCATCATTGGCGGCCGCGGCGGAGTCACCCCCGTGGCCATGACTCACCCGCTCTACATCTCCGCCATGTCCTACGGGTCCCTGTCCGCGCACGCCATCGAGGCACTGAACCGAGGTGCTGCGGCGGCTGGCATCTGGCACAACTCCGGCGAAGGCGGGGTCTCCCCGTACCACCTCGCCGGCGGCGCCGGGATCATCGCGCAGATGGGCACCGCGAAGTTCGGCGTCCGGAACTCCGACGGGACCCTCAACGACGACCTCCTCGCCCAGCTCGGGGCCCGCGACAGCGTGAAGATGATCGAGATCAAGCTCTCCCAGGGTGCCAAGCCCGGCAAGGGCGGCATCCTCCCCGGCTCCAAGGTGACTCCCACGATCGCCGACATCCGCGGGGTCCCCATCGGGCAGGACGTGATGTCACCGGCCCGGCACCCGGAGTTCTCCGACGTGGCCGGTCTGTTCGACTTCATCGACCACGTCCGCACCATCGCCCAGGTTCCCGTCGGCATCAAGACCGCCGTCGGCACCCCCACCGAGATCACCGCCATCGCGCATGCCATGCGCGACGAGCCGGGCCGCGGACCGGACTTCATCACCGTCGACGGTGGCGAAGGAGGTACCGGCGCCGCCCCTCACGTCCTCATGTCACACGCCGGACTACCCCTGCGGCAGGCCCTCGTCGTCGTCAACGACGCACTCGCCCGGGCAGGAGTCCGAGACGACGTGACCATCTTCGCCTCCGGCAAGCTGGTCGAACCCGCCAACGCAGCCCTCGCCCTGGCACTGGGAGCCGACGCCATCGGCACTGCGCGAGGATTCATGATCGCCCTGGGCTGCATCCAATCCCTCAAATGCCACCTCGACACCTGCCCCACCGGCATCGCCACGCAGAACGAGCGACGCCAGCAGGTTCTCGACATCGGCGCCGCCGCAGCTCGCGTGGAGCGCTACGCCACCACCTTGCTGGCCGAGCTTGCCGTGCTGGCACGAGCCTGCGGCCACGACGACCCGTCCCAGCTCACCCCGGACGACGCCCTCGTCATGGTCGACGTCGGCCACTGGGTTCCCGCACGGGCCGCGGCCCGAGTCGATCTTGGAGACGAATGAGCACTGCCGGCCCCCAACGCCCTCGGCTGCCTGAAACAGCGGCAAACTAGGACGCCGTGCTTCTCGTCGAACTGACCGTGGGTGAGATCCTCGGGATGCTGACGATGCTGGCAATCGTCGTGGCGATCTTCTACCACCGCTACCACCAGCTGGCGGCCGCTGACTTCACCATCGACCCGCCCCCCGTCCCCCGGTTGGTGGTCACGGCGGTCAAGCACGCCGAGGCGTTCGCCTACGCCCAGGAGCCCTGGTACCGGCGCGCCGCGGAGTACGCCCAAGACGTCCTTACCTTCCTGATCCCCCGCCTGACCTACCGGCTGAACTTCTCCGTCGGCCGGTATCGGATCAAGCCCGCCACCATCGAAGCCATAATCCCGTGGGCCGAGCAGCAGGGCTACCTGCAGATGCACGGCGAACCAGACGAGCGGCTGCGACACCTGCTGCCGTACTTCTCCGAGCAGCCGGTGATCAACGACTGGCAGGTCGCGGTCATCCTCGAATCCCTACGCCGCGACCACCCTGCGCTCGACAACATGACCTGGGAGCAGATCGCTGCCGACCCGTCACTGGTCGCGAAGGTGTACTCCGGCTACATGGGCGCCGGCGGCGACTGGGACCAGTGGCGCGCCACCCTCACCCCCGGACCGATCGCCCGCACCCGCATGCGACTGGCCCCGTAGCCGCGGCCCCTCCTGCCGGATCACGCCCATCACAAACACGGCAGAAAGCGAGCAAGAGAGCAGTGGCTTCTCGTGGACGTATCTGTTCATGTCCTGGACCCGGGAGAAGTGCTCTCCCACGCGTCACAAGGCTGACTGTGGAGCGTGCGCGATGGCCGAGCCGTCATGGTATGTGCGCGTGACTACGACTCTTCTCTCGACAGACGTCTCCTTCTTCGGCCCAGACGCCTCAGGACCAGCGAATCGTCTCCCCGACAGCCTGGGGCTGACCGAGAGGGCCCGACAGGCCGGCGTGCCCGTCGACCTGCACGTCGGCGACGACCTGCCGCAGGAGTCACCTTGAGCTAGCGGACCCCCCAGGCTTGCCTCGACACGTGGGGCTGGCTCTGGGCACGGGCAAGCCACCTGGTGAGCGACCTGGGCTGAGTAGCCTCGACACGGCAAGTCTTGACTCTTGCCGTCTACTAGCCGGAGGTTGGTCGTGTCGCGGATGTCGGGGCTACGCCTGAAGACGTGGTGGCAGGGCGCCTTCTGGGTCATCCCGATGTTGGGTGTTCTGGGCGCCTGGTGGCTCGACTCCCTGTCAGTTCTGCTCGATGAGGCGCTGTACGAGGACGACCCCATGCTGGTCCAGTTCTCGCCGGCCGCGGCAACAGCACTGCTGGCGGCGATTGCCGGTGGGATGGTCACGTTCACCGGCTTCGTGTTCTCGGTGGTTCTGCTGGTGCTGCAGTTCGGGTCGACGGCCTACTCGCCGCGCACCGTGACCTACTTCCTGCGCAGCCGCCGCATCCAGTGGGTGCTGGCGATCTTCCTTGCGACAGTCGTATTCAGCACGCTGTCGTTGCTGGAGGTCGGCTCGTTGGGTCGTGACGAGTTCGTCCCGATCGCAAGTCTGGTCATGGCGGTCATCCTTCTGTTCCTGAGTCTGGGCGCGTTTCTGCTGCTGCTGAGTACGGTCGGCCAGCGCATCCGGGTGGACACGGTGCTCTCCGACATCGGGCAGCAGTCCCGCACCCAGATGCTGCGGCGGGCGGCCCTGGCGACCGAAACCCATTCGCAGCCGCTGGAGACCATCCCTGCCACAGCCCCGGATGCCACGCTCGTGCGCTTCCAGGGAAGGCCTGGACAGATCGTGGCAGTCGATGCCGCGGCGCTGCGCCGGCTGGCTCGGCGGCACAGCTGCGACCTCACCTTGCTCGTGCGCACCGGCGACGGTGTGTCCCTGGGCTCACACGTCGCTCTGGTCAGTGGCGGCAGAGCGAGTGACCGGGACGTGAGTCGATGCCTGCTGACCGCGAGCGAGCGCTCGTTGAGCTACGACGCCCTCTACGCCCTGCGTATCCTCGCCGACGTCGCCCTACGCGCGCTGTCGCCGGGCACCAACGACCCGACAACCGCGGTGCGGGCCCTCGACGAGATCGAGGGTGTGCTGCGAACCGCCGCCCCACTCCCACTGGGGCCGGTCCGGATGGTCAGCGGCAGGGGATCGGTCGTACTGCGCGCCCCCACGTGGGCCGACATCGTCGACCTCGCCCTACTCGAAGTAGTCGATGCCGGACTGAACCAGCTGCAGGTGACCCGACGGGTCACCGCGCTGCTCAACGACCTACTCGTCGACCTCCCGGAGCACCGGCACCCGGTCCTCGAGCGCTACAACCGTCGCCTCGCCGACGGCATCGCAACCCTTCCGCGGGAGTACCAGTCCATCGCCCACACCGGCGACCGGCAAGGCATCGGCGGATCCCGCTGACCCGACAGGCCTCGCAGAGGCCGCGTCGGTGATTCACGTCGGCACCGCCTGGTGGGTAGGCAGGAAGGGACTGGCCCGGGAGCCACCCCCAACAACGCGGCCCGGGCTCCGCGCCCATAGTCAGGTTGCTCAACGGGCCCAGCCGACCCGAGTCGGCCAGCAGGCCTTCGGCAACGACGAGGCAAGTCTGATCTTCGAAGCGGCCGATCGCCTCGCCGCCAGGGCAGGTCGGCCGACCGATCCGCAATCCGTCCCCCGGCGGGGCTCCTACGTGCGTGAAAGCACCAGGAGGCCCGGCTACCTACCTGACCCACTTCACCGCGAAGGAGCCACGACGGCAACGCTGCGCGGCCGCCGGCGGAGATTGCTCGACCAGCGCCCCAAGCCTGATCTCAGCAAGGTTAGGCGCCCTTGACGAGCCATCTTCCATGCATCCCGGCATCTGGGACCACACAGCCGCGAAGGTCACGACCCCCCGCCTGCTTCGCCAGCCCGCGCAGCCGCGACGCCTCCCGAACACTCAGCGAACCCACTCGACGATCGACCGCCGCCGTCGACACTTTCCGCTCCACCCCGTTCCAACGCGCCCGAACCCGATCCGCCTGCCTCACGACCCACCCTTCCGACACAACCCGGACCCGAGGACCGCCAGGCGCCCGCCGAGGACAGCGACAGCGACCTCGCCCACTCAGCGCTCCCGCACAACCTCCACCAGCCTCATGCATTCTCGGTACGACCGTTGACGCGACAGCGTGCGCCTGAGCGAGTCCGGACGGTCGACGACGACAGGTAGTAGGGCGCGCAGCTTGATTCAGCCCCGACGTCCAGATCTGTCGATCGGTCCTCTTCAGTAGGCGATGTACGGCGATGCGGAAGTCGTGGCGGTTGGTCTTCGGCGTATTCGTGGCCGACACGCGAACGAGCCGGCAAGCCCGGCCACGCGTCACTCACGGGTTCGAAGCCCGCGTGGTCGCCATCTGCGATCCGAGGTGGGGGAACGTGTCCACGGCACTTGCCTAGCCGCGCCTACGTCGTGTTGGCCGCGCTCTCCGGGCTGCGCGCCGGCGAGCTTCCTCTCCTGGGCCTTCGGTCGTCACGCTGGTGCTCGACCGCTTGGTGGTCGTGGCGCTGCTCGCACTGCACCTCTGCATCAAGTAGACACCTCACCATGACCGACCCTGTCCGCGTGATCCGCGCCGCCGACCTCACCGCGTCTGACCCGACGCCCGGCATGGCTCGCCGACGAGCCTTCGAGCTGCCCATCCTGTGGGCCGGACAGGTCGAGACTGCGCCGGGTGCCGTGTCTGGCTGGCACCACCACGAGAGGAACGAGACGAGCCTGTTCGTCGTCTCCGGCGTCCTACGCCTGGAGTGCGAGGGCATGGACAGCTACGTCGACGCCGTGGCCGGCGACTTCATCCACGTGCCGGCGTTCACCGTCCACCGGGAGAGCAACCCCGCCGACATTCCGTCACTGGCCGTCATCGCCCGGGCAGGCGGCGGCGTCCCCACCGTGAACGTCGGCCCTCCGGACGGGCATGCGACCACGCGCTAGTGCTGCACGGCCTCCTCGCTCACCGGAGTGATGGTGCAGGGCGCGCGCTCGAGGCCGGGCAGCAAGAACAGGTGCAGCGACTGCCAGTCGTCGGCCTCGACCACAAGAACATGGTGTGCTCGGAGTTCGCGCCGTAGCGCACTACCAGGCTCCGAGTCTCCTTTCGCCACCAGTAGCAGGCAGGCGTGAGGGTCGGAAGGTAGCAGCGTAGGCGAGTGCCGCGCGGGCTGCCCTACGGCCCTCGGACAACGGCGGCAAGCTGCGCGACAGCCCACCGCAGGTCGTCCTCCTCCACGACGAGGGGTGGAGCCAGTCGGATCGTCGAACCGTGGGTGTCCTTGGCCAGCACGCCGCGACCGAGCAGCCGTTCGCACACCGCGCGACCCGTTCCGAGGGACTCGTCGACGTCGATGCCCGCCCAAAGACCGCGAACCCGCACTCCCACCAGGCCGCTGCCCACGAGCGCTGACAGCTCGGCAGCGAGCACCTCGCCCAGCGCAGCGGCCCGCGCCTGAAGCGTCCCCGGCTCGAGAAGCCCCACCACCGCACGGCCGACGGCGCACGCCAACGGGTTGCCCCCGAAGGTGCTGCCGTGCTGACCCGGGGCAAGAACGCCGAGCACCGCCTCGTCGGCGACGACGGCCGACACCGGGACCACGCCCCCGCCGAGCGCCTTGCCCAGCACGTACACGTCTGGCGCCACGTGCTCGTGGTCGCAGGCGAACGTCGCTCCGGTGCGACCCAGGCCCGACTGGATCTCGTCCGCGATCATCAGCACCTCGTTCGCGGCGGTCACCTCGCGCACCGCGCGCAGGTAGCCGTCGGGCGGGATGACGACGCCGCTCTCCCCCTGGATCGGCTCCAGCAGGACGGCGACGGTGCGCGGCGTGACGGCGGCGGCCAGCGCATCGGCGTCGCCGTAGGGCACCCGAACGAACCCGGGCGTGTACGGCCCGAAGTGGCGGTGGGAGTCGGGGTCGTCGCTGAACGAGATGATCGAGATCGTGCGACCGTGGAACCCTCCAGTGGCGACGACGACCTCGGCCTGCTCGTCCGGCACTCCCTTCACCTCGTAGCCCCACTTGCGGGCAACCTTGAGCGCGGTCTCGACGGCCTCGGCGCCGGAGTTCATCGGCAGCACCATGTCTTTGCCGGCCAGCCGCGACAGCGACTCCACGAACGGGCCCATCTGGTCGTGGTGAAAGGCGCGGCTGGTCAGCGTCAGCCGCCCGATCTGCTCGTGCGCCGCCGCCACGACACTCGGGTGCCCGTGGCCGAAGTTGAGGGCTGAGTAGCCGGCCAGGCAGTCGAGGTAGCGGCGTCCTTCGACGTCGCTCACCCAGGCACCCTCGCCCGTGCTCAGCACGACCGGTAGCGGGTGGTAGTTGTGCGCGGTGTGCGCCTCGACCTGCGCGATGAGGCGCTGCGTGGTGGTCACCCTCGCAGTATGGCCCGTGCGCCTCGGTCCGGCGGTCGCGGTTCGCGGTCTGAGCTCAGTCGTGCACCCGCAGCACCTCGCGGGCGGCGTGCCAGCCACCCATCCCGTGCACGCCGCCGCCGGGCGGGGTCGAGGACGACGAGAGGAACACTCGTGGGTTCGGCGTCACCCAGGGGCATCGCGACCAGACCGGCCGCGCCGCAAGCTGACGCCAGTCCGACGCGCCACCGGCGATGTCGCCGCCGACGTAGTTCGCGTTGTGCGCCTCCAGCGCGGCCGGCCCCATCACGTGTCGGGCAAGGATGCGCTCGCGGAAGCCCGGCGCGAAGCGCTCGACCTGCGCCTCGATCGCATCGGTCATATCCACCGTCGAACTGTTCGGCACGTGGCAGTACCCCCAGAAGGTGTGCTTGCCTGCCGGTGCTCGGGTCGGGTCGACCACACTCGGCTGGACGGCGAGCACGTAGGGCCGCGCTGGCAGGTGTCCACGAGCGACGGCCCGCTCGGCAGCGATCGCCTCGGCACCTGTGCCGACGAGGTGCAGCGTCCCCGCCTCGGCCAGCTGCGGGTCGGCCCACGGCACCGGGCCGTCCAGCGCCCAGTCGACCTTGAAGGCACCCGAGCCATAGCGCCACCGGCTCAACCGGTCGACGTAGACCCCCGGCAACCGGTGCCCGGCCACCTGCACCACCTGGCGCGGCGTGAGGTCGAGGACAACGGCGCGGGCGCTGGGCAGGTCGTCCACGTCGGTCACACGATGGCCGGTGACGACCTCACCGCCGAGAGAGGTGAGTCGCGAGACGAGCGCATCTGCGATCGACTGCGACCCACCCACGGCCACCGGCCAGCCCACGGCGTGACCGAGCACACCGAGCAGCAGACCGACTCCCGTGGTGAGTGGCTGGGCGAGGTCGAGCGTGGCGTGCGCAGCCAACCCGGCCAGCAGCGCGCGGGCCGGCTCGTCCCGCAGGGCGAATCGGTTGACACCGCTCGTTCCCCACAGCCCGGCCATGCCGAACGCCGCCGTGGCGACCGGCGAGCGAGGCGGTACGGCGAAGGGGTCGAGCACGCCATCCACCACTGGTCGCCATCGCGCGGCGAGCCCACCGACTACACGGCGGTAGAGGGCAGCGTCGGGCCCGAGGTAGGCCGCAGTGCGTTCAACGTCGCGCCACAGCATCACCGACCGACCTGGCGTCAACGGATGTCCGACCGGTGCGCTCGGCTGGGCGAAGCGCAGCCCCTCACGTGCGAGGTCGAGGTGTCGGAAGGCCTCCGACGACTGCGCGAGCGGGTGCGCCGACGAGCAGACGTCATGGTGATACCCGGGCAGCGTGAGCTGCTCGGTGCGCAGACCACCCCCGTACCGGTCGGCGGCCTCGAGCACAACGACACGCATGCCTGCCTCGGCCAGCCGCACGGCAGCGACCAGGCCATTCGGCCCCGACCCCACCACCACGGCGTCGACCTCGGTCACGACACACAAGCCTGTCACCGCACCCGAACCGGCGCCACGGCGACCACGCTCCCGCAGGCTGCCCGCGGCTGCAGTCGGGCAGACTGGTGCGGTGACCGCCGACACTCGCCTCGACGACGCCCTGGCTGCGCTGCGCCAGGGCGGGGACCGAGTGACCGAGCCCCGGCGCGCCGTGCTGCAGGCTCTGGCCGATCTGCCCGACCACCCGACTGCGGAGCAGGTGGTTGTGGCTGTGGAGGCACGCTCGTCCGGCGTCCACCGCGCCACCGTGTACCGGACGCTCGAGACCCTCACCGCTCTCGGCATCGTCACCCATGTGCACGTCGGGCACGGAGGAACGGCCTACCACCTCGCCGAGCGTCGCCACCTGCACGCCCAGTGCCACGTATGCGGCGCGGTGGTCGACGTGCCCGACGACGTGCTCGACGGCGTGCGCGCAACCTTGCACGAGGTGGCAGGCTTTGACTTGGACCCCTCTCACGTCGCCTTGTCGGGACGGTGCGCCACCTGCCGGTCCCGCTGACCATCACGCCCCTCCGGAGGCACCATGACCGACCTGCGCAACGCCCGAGTGCTCGTGACCGGAGCCGCCAGTGGCATCGGCGAGCAGATGGCATACGCCGCGGCGGCGCATGGCGCCCAGGTGATCGGCTGGGACGTCGACGGCGCCGGCCTCGAACGAGTCGCCGACGCGATGGCCGCCAGCGGGTCGACACTGGTCACCGACGTGGTCGACGTCACCGACCGGGAGGCCGTCTACCGCGCTGCGGCCGCGGTGGACGAGGCGCTCGGCGGCGTGGACGTGCTGATCCTCAACGCCGGCATCGTGGACCCCGCGAGCGTGCTCGACGTGTCCGACGCGATGGTGGACAAGGTGATGGGCGTCAACGTCATGGCCCTGTTCTGGTGTACGAAGGCGTTCTTGCCCGGCATGGTGGAACGCGGTGAGGGGCATGTCGTGACGATCGCGTCCATCACCTCCATCGTCCCTACCCCCGGCATGGCGACCTACACCGTCAGCAAGCACGCCGCGTACGGGTTCGGCGAGACGCTGCGCACCGAGCTGCGCTCGCAGGCCCCCGGCGTCAAGAGCACCGTCGTCATGCCGTTCTTCATCGCCACCGGCATGTTCGAAGGGGCAGGCACCATCCCGCTGCCCTTCTTCACCGCGCATCTCGAGCCGGCCGAGGTCGCCGAGCACGTGATGGACGCCGTCGCGAAGAACAAGGAGCGGGTGATCCTTCCGGGCATCGGCGTGTTGGTGCAGGTGCTGCGCGCGTTGCCGCCGCGGCTGTACGACGCAGTCGCCGACAGAGTCGGTCTCATGTCGGTCATGTCGACGTTCACGGGACGCACGGCGTCGCAGAGCGCCTCTCGGGACTAGCCGGCTGTACCGTCGCAACAGGAGGTGGTCGCAGTGGCCGAGCCGAGGCAACAACGACGTGGTGGGACGTTGGGCTTCGTCATCGGGTTCGGCATCGCCATCCCGGCGACCATCTTCGCCCTCTCCAACCTCGAGTCGGCCACCGTCGAGTTCTTGGGCTGGCAGGCCGAGGTGCCCCTCTGGGCGGTGATCGGGCTGTCGCTGCTGGCCGGCGCGCTGATCGGCGTCATCGTGCTGCTGGCCCTGCAGGCACGGCGCAAGCACGGCAAGAAGAAGGTGGCCAAGCGGGCCCGACGCGAGAAGCAGGCAGTGGAGAAGGACGCCCCACCTGCCCTTGCCGACGCCGATTCGGCCGACACCCCTGCACTCGAGGCGACCAGCACGGACGTGTCGTCGAGCCCCGGGCCACCGGCCTCGCGCCAGCCCTGACCAGGGCGCCGGCACGAGCCGTCCGCGGCTACCCTGAGAGAACCACCCCGAGAGCCCAAGGGAGCCTGTCATGAGCGCGTTCCCCGACGTCCTGTTCGACGAGTCACACAGCCAGGCATGGACGATCCGCCCCGAGGTCGCGACCGCGATCAACCCCGTCAAGCCCGCCGACTCGTCCTACCGCATCGCCGCGGACAGCCTGCGCAGACGCGGCCACACCGTCGCCGCCCACACCTCCGGCGCGCTGGACGACGTGGTGCTCGACGGGGTAGACGTGCTGGTGCTGGCCCACCCGTCCGAGCCGACCTGGGAGCGGGTCGTGCCCGGCGGGGTACCCAAGCTGGACGCCGCCGAACTGGACGCGATCGAGGCGTTCGTGCGCCGCGGGGGCGGCCTGGTGGTGCTCGGCGAGTGCGACCAGGACAAGTACGGCAACAACCTCAACGAGCTGCTGGGCCGCTTCGGGCTGCACATCCCCACCACGACGGTGCTCGACCCCGTCAACCGCGCGCACGACGTCGACACGTGGCTGCTCGCGCAGCCCGGTCCGCTGCCCGAGCACGACGACCTTCTCGCCGCCGTCTCGCAGGTGTGCTTCTACCGGGCCGGCGTCGTCGAGGTCGCGCCGGACGTCGACCACGTGGTGTCGCTGCGCACGTCGTCGTCCGCCTCGACGCCCGACGCGCCGCTGCTGGTGGCTGCCCCCGTGGACGCCGGCCGGGTCGTGGTGCTCGCCGACTCCGACCTGTTCGGCGACGACTCGATCAGCGAGTTCGACCAGGCCCGGCTCTGGTCCAACCTCACCACGTGGGCGTGCGGGACGGCGCGCCCGCACGCGACCGGCGGTGTGGGCTCGCCGGTCAGCCCCCTGACGCACGACCCTGCCTGGGCACAGCTCAAGGCGGCGATGAGCGAGCTGCGCGGGATGCAGGCCAAGGACGGCTCGATCGATCCAGCCGAGCACGACACAGCCAGGGCCGCGGCTCTGGTCGCCGAGATCGACAGCGCCGTTGCCACGCTCGAGGGGTTCGTCCCGCACGACGAGCCGTACCTGACCCGGATGCGCACCGACCTGCGCGCCTGGGCCGAGCGCGGGTTCGGCGTTCCTGACTTTCTCGACTCGCTGCTGCTGTTCCGGCCCGAGCAGCACCGCGTGGACGGCTTGGAGCACCTCGTCGTCTTTCCTATGTACACCCAGAACGGTCACCCGAACCGAGTGATGGAGGCCGTCGCGCTGCGTGTCGTCTGGCCGGCCTGGCTGGCCGAGCTCGAGCGCACGCGATACGACAACGCCGCGTTCGTCCCGGTGACGTTCCTCGACTTCACCGCTGGCTACGACACCCACTCGGCAGTGCTCTTCCCCGAGACCGTCGCCGTGCGCGAGGTTCCCCGCTTCACCTGGGGCGCGATCTTCTGCGACCGGGAGGCCGCACGGTTCCGCCGGGTCTGTGGGCAGGCCGTGTCGACGCTGCGGCTGGCCCTGCCGCCGGACGCGGCGAGGCTACTGGCCGACCAGAGCCTGGCTCAAGACACCTACGTGCTCTGGGACCTGATCCACGACCGCACACATAGCCACGGCGACCTGCCTTTCGATCCGTTCATGATCAAGCAGCGCATGCCCTACTGGATGTACGCGCTGGAAGAGCTGCGCTGCGACCTGACGGCGTTCAGCGAGGCCGTGCGCCTCGAGGGCGACGGGGTACCCCACGGTGCGCTGGTGCAGTACGCGGTGCTGTTCGACCGGCTCTTCCGCTTTCCCATCACCGGCGAGCGCGTACGCAACTACGACGGACTCGGCGGCCAGCTGCTGTTCGCCTACCTGCACAAGAACGACGTGATCCGCTGGACCGACAACCGGCTCACCGTCGACTGGGCCAGTCTTCCCGGTGCGGTGGTGTCGCTGTACGACAAGGTCTCGGCGCTCTACCACGACGGCATCGACCGCTCGAAGGTGGCGCAGTGGCTTGCTGCCTACGAGCTGGTGTCGACGTACGTGCCGCCCAACCCGGCCTCGACCTGGGCCAAGGGAGTGCAGGCGCTGCCCCTGGATGTCGAGCCGAAGGCGCTGGTCGACCTCGTGCTTGACGACGAGTTTCCGCTCAACACGTTCTACGAGGCCCTGCGCCGCAAGCTCACCGACACAGTTGCCGGCACCACGGGGATCACCGCGTGAGCGCCCTCACCGAGGCCGTCGTCGCGGTCGCCGGGGCCGGCGGCGGTGCCGGTCCCGCTCTTGCTCGCCGCCTGGCTGACGCCGGCGCGCTCGTGGCCGTGGCCGACGCCGACCTCGCCCGCGCCCAACGGGTGGCCGACGACGTCATCGCGGCCGGTGGACAGGCCGAGGCGAACGCCGTCGACCTGCTCGACGCCGAGGCCACCACGGCCTGGGCGAGCGACCTGGCTGACCGGCACGGCCGGGTCGACGGGCTCGTCCACCTGGTCGGCGGCTGGCGCGGAGGGACGCCGCTCGCCCGGGCCGGGCTCGACGACTGGGAGGCGCTCGAGCCGCCGCTCCTTCGCACGGTGGCGCGCACCGCGCAGGCGTTCCACGATCCCTTGCTCGCCTCGTCAGCAGGACGCTTCGCGCTGGTGTCGTCGCGCGAGGCGACCAAGCCGACCCAGACCAACGCCGGCTACGCCGCCGCGAAGGCCGCCGCCGAGACGTGGACCCTGGCTCTCGCTAACGCTTTCAGTAACTCCTCTGCCGCTGCAAGCATCATCGTGGTCAAGGCACTACTCACACCGGCGATGCGCGAGGCCAAGCCCGACGCCGCCTTCGCCGGCTTCACACCGGTGGCCGACCTTGCCGACACGATCGCCGGACTGTGGGACTCCCCTGCCGACGCCGTGAACGGCACCCGCATATGGATGACGGAGAAGCCGTGAGCACAACGCACCGCCTGCACGACGAGAGCGTCCGCGGGTTCGCCAGCGACAACTACGCGGGCGTGCACCCGGAGGTGCTCACCGCGCTGGGCGCCGCCAACGAGGGCCACCAGGTGGCCTACGGCGAGGACGACTACACGGCTCGGTTGCAGCAGGTGATGCGCAGCCACTTCGGGGAGCAGGCGCAGACCTACCCGGTGTTCAACGGCACCGGGGCGAACGTGGTGGCCCTGCAGGCGCTCACCACCCGGTGGGAGGCGATCGTCTGCGCCGAGACGGCGCACATCAATGCCGACGAGGGCGGGGCGCCGGAGACGATGGCCGGGCTCAAGCTGCTCACCGTGCCCACACCGGACGGCAAGCTCACCCCCGAGCTCATCGACCGGCAGGCGTGGGGCTTCGGCGACGAGCACCGCGCGCAGCCGGCGGTCGTGTCGGTCACACAGACCACCGAGCTCGGCACGCGCTACACCCCCGACGAGATCGCGGCCCTGGCCGACCACGTCCATGAGCTGGGCATGCGGCTGCACCTCGACGGCGCCCGCATATCCAACGCCGCCGCCGGGCTGGGGCTGCCCTTGCGAGCCTTCACGACCGACGTCGGCGTCGACGTCCTCTCGTTCGGCGGCACCAAGAACGGTCTTCTGGCCGCAGAGGCCGTCGTCGTGCTCGACCCCGACGCGGTGACCGGGGTGCAGTACCTGCGCAAGACGTCGATGCAGCTGGCGTCCAAGATGCGCTTCTTCTCCGCACAGCTTCTTGCTCTGCTCGACTCCGACCTTTGGCTGCGCAGCGCGTCGCACGCGAACGCCATGGCGCAGCGGCTCGAGGCGGCCGTGCGAGCGGTACCGGGGGTGCAGGTGACCCAGCCGGTGCAGGCCAACGCAGTGTTCGCGGTGCTGCCACCGGAGGTGACCGAGCGGCTGCAGAAGCGGTTCCGGTTCTACACCTGGGACACCCACACCGGTGAGGTGCGGTGGATGTGCGCGTTCGACACGACTGAGGACGACATCGACGCCTTCGCCGCAGCCATCGCGGAGGAGATGTCGGTCTGAGGCCCGCCGTGACGCGTCGTCCGCTCCTGCGCTCGCTGGCTGTTGCCGCAGCTGGGGTGCTGGCGGTGGCCGGCTGCGGAAGCGACCTGCTGCCCGGCCTCAGCGGCTCGGGAACCGTGGTGCAGTCCAGCGTCGAGGTCGACCAGATCACCGCGCTGACGGTCGGCTCTGCGTTCGACGTGACGCTGCAGATCGGGGACGCCCCGGCGGTGGTGCTGCGCGCCGACGACAACGTGGTCGACCTCATCAGCATCACCCAGCAAGACGGCGGGCTCGTCCTCGGCGTCGACACTGCGGTGGCAGACGCCACGCTCGAGGCCCAGGTGACGGTCGACCCCTCAACCCTGACCCGCGTCGAGCTGGACGGAGCCGCGACGCTGACCGGGACCGAGACGCTGGACGTCCCCGCGCTCACGCTCAGCACCCTGGGGGCGTCGCGTGCCTTCGTCGTGCTCGACGTGGACGAGCTGGACGTGACCGCCGCTGGTGCCAGCGTCGTCAACGCCTCGGGCACGGTCGATGCCCTGACCGCCGTCGCCGATGGGGCCTCGACGCTGCGCCTCGACCAGCTCACCGCCGGCACCGCCGACGTGCGTGCCGCTGGGTCGAGCACGGTGGAGGTGCTCGTGAGCGAGCGGCTCGACGCGCAAGCCGACGGCGCGTCCACGATCGGCTACGCCGGCGACCCGGCCGTTCTCGAGCGCAGCACGAGCGGGGCGTCGTCCGTCGTCCCTCGCTGACGGGCGCGGACGACGAGTGTGATTGAGCGAACTCTGCGCGAACCTGGCCTGAGGCCGCCGCCCGGTAGGCCAGACTGACCCCCGGAGGTACACATGACGACCGAGCACACCGACCATTCCGAGGAACGCACCGTCGACGTCGAGACAGTGATGGACCTGGCCGACATCATCTCGTCGCTGCAAGACCTCTCTGCCGAAGAGCTCGTGCTGCGCGGCATGTCGGTGGAGGGCACGTGGGACGAGGTGGACGACCCGGTGCTGCTCGGGCCCGACGGGCGTCCGGTCGACACGTGGCGGGAGGGATACCCCTACGACGAGCGGATGAGCCGCCGCGAGTACGAGTACACCAAGCGCCTGCTGCAGATCGAGCTGCTCAAGATGCAGACGTGGGTGAAGGAGACCGGCCAGCGCATCGTCATCGTCTTCGAGGGCCGCGACGCCGCCGGCAAGGGCGGCACCATCAAGCGCTTCATGGAGCACCTCAACCCACGCGGCGCCACCGTGGTCGCCCTCGTCAAGCCGGACGAGCGCGAGAAGGGTCAGTGGTACTTCCAGCGCTACATCAACCACCTGCCGACCGACGGCGAGATCGTCCTGTTCGACCGCTCCTGGTACAACCGCGCTGTCGTCGAGCGAGTGATGGGCTTCTGCAGCCAGCACCAGTACGACGAGTTCATGCGCCAGGCTCCGGAGTTCGAGCGAATGCTCGTGCGCGACGGCATCACCCTCATCAAGTTCTGGTTCTCCGTCTCGCGGCGCGAGCAGATAGCCCGCTTCACGATCCGACGCATCGACCCCGTTCGGCAGTGGAAGCTCTCCCCGATGGACCTGGCCTCGCTCGACCGGTGGGACTCCTACACCGACGCCAAAGAGGCGATGTTCTACTACACCGACACCAACTGGGCTCCATGGACGGTGGTGCGCAGCAACGACAAGAAGCGCGGGCGCATCGAGGCCATGCGCTTCTTGCTCGACCAGCTGCCCTACGACGAGAAGGACGAGTCGGTCGTCGGCATCCCTGACCCGCACATCGTCGGCCCGCCTCATGCGATCTACGAGTTCGGCGAGGCCACGGGCCGAACCTTCCCGGCCCTGGACGACTGAGCCCGTTCCGCCGCAGACCCGTGCGATCCCGCCCTGGTGGGTAGCGTGCCAACGGTGACCTTCGACTTCTCCGACCTTCGGGCCGCGTTCGTCAACTGCACGCTCAAGCCGTCACCCAACGTCTCCAACACCGCAGGCCTTATGGACGTGAGCGCCTCGATCATGCAGGCCCAGGGCGTGACCGTGGACGAGATCCGCGCCGTCGACCACGACCTAGCGCCCGGCGTCTACGCCGACATGACCGATCCCGCGGTGGGGTCAGCCGCCGACGCCGACGACTGGCCTGCCCTGTGGCCGCGCATCCGCGACGCCGACGTGCTGGTTCTCGGCACGCCCATCTGGCTCGGGGACAAGTCGAGCGTGTGCACGCGGGTGATCGAACGGCTGTACGCGATGTCCGGCGAGCTGAACGACGCGGGACAGTCAGGCTTCTACGGCCGGGTGGGCGGGGTCGTCGTGACGGGCAACGAGGACGGCGTCAAGCATGTGGCCATGAACGTCCTCTACTCGCTGCAGCACCTCGGGTACACGATCCCTCCGCAGGCCGACGCCGGATGGATCGGCCCCGTCGGACCGGGCCCGTCCTACCTCGACGAGGGCTCAGGCGGGCCGCAGAGCGACTTCACCCAGCGCAACACGACGTTCATGACGTGGAACCTCCTGCACGTGGCCGCGATGCTGAAGCGGTCCGGTGGCATCCCGACCTGGGGCAACGTTCGGCCGGCGTGGGCTGACGGCGAGCGCTTCGACCACCCCAACCCCGAGTACCGCTGATCGTGCACTCGTGACCCGCACGCTCGTCGTCACCAACGACTTCCCGCCCCGGCCCGGGGGCATCCAGACGTTCGTCCACGAGCTGGTGCGCCGGCTACCGGCAGACGACGTGCTCGTCTACGCGTCGCGCTTTCGCGGCTGGGAGGCCTTCGACGACGAGCAGCCGTTCGAGGTGGTACGTGACGACACCTCGGTGCTGCTGCCCACCCCGAACGTGCGCAGACGCGCCACCGACCTTGCCCGCGGCCACCGCGCTGACGCTGTGCTCTTCGGAGCGGCGGCGCCCCTCGGTCTGTTGGCACCGTCGTTGGCGAAGACCGGGGCGTCCCGCTCGGTAGGCATCACCCACGGCCATGAGGCCGGCTGGGCCGGCTACCCGGGCACCCGCCAGGTGCTGCGCCGGGTCGGCGACGGCATCGACACCATCACCTACCTCGGCGAGTACACCCGCGCACGCATCGCCGGGGCGCTGAGCCCGAAAGCGGCAGCGCGGATGGTGCAGCTCGCCCCCGGAGTCGACACGACCGTGTTTCACCCTGACGTCGGCGGGGCGCAGGTGCGCGCCGGGCTCGGCCTGGCCGACCGCCCGGTCGTCGTGTGCGTCTCCCGCCTCATGCCACGCAAGGGCCAGGACGTGCTGATCAAGGCGCTGCCACGCATCAGGGCGCAGGTACCCGACGCCGCCCTCTTGCTCGTCGGTGGTGGTCCGCAGCGGGATCCGCTGCGCACGCTCGCCGAACGCATGTCGATGAGCGACCACGTCGTGATCACGGGCTCGGTGCCCTACGCGACGCTGCCCGCGCACTACGCCGCCGGGGACGTGTTCGCGATGCCGTGCCGCACCCGCCACCTGGGCCTGGACGTCGAGGGTCTCGGTATCGTGTACCTCGAGGCGTCCGCGGTCGGGCTGCCGGTGGTCGCGGGGCGCTCCGGCGGGGCGCCCGACGCCGTACGCGAGGGCCAGACCGGCGACCTGGTGGACGGCGAGGACGTCGCAGGTGTCGCCGACGTCGTCGCCGCGCTGCTCCTCGACCGCGAGCGGGCACACCGCTACGGCGAGACCGGGCAGGAATGGGTGGCGCGCGACTGGACGTGGGACGGCTCCGCCGCCCGCCTTCAGCGCCTGCTCGCCAAGTCGGGCGAGGCCACGCTGAATCGGTAGAAACGCCTTGTGACATTGGGCACTTGCGAAAGTTACCGATGAGTAGGACTATCTAGTTACCGGCGAGTAACCCCGGCACGCCTGGCGCGTGCCCGAAAGACGGAGGAGTCATCATGGGGCACTACATGTCCAACCTGCGCGACCTCGAGTTCAACCTCTTCGAGGTGCTGAACCGCCAAGACGTGCTCGGCCACGGTCCGTTCGAAGACACCGACGTCGAGATGGCGCGCGACGTGCTGGCCCAGGTCGACCGGCTGGCCCGCGAAGAGCTGGCGGCGTCGTTCGAGTCCGACGACCGCAACACCACCGTCTACGACCCCGAGGCGCGCACCGTCACGGTGCCCGAGGGCATGAAGAAGTCTTACCGCGCCTGGATGGACGCCGGGTTCTGGAGCCTGGGTCTGCCTGAGGAGATCGGTGGCCAGCCCGCGCCGTCCACGCTGGTATGGGCGATGAGCGAGCTCGTGCTCGGCGCCAACCCTGCCGTCTACATGTTCAACATGGGCACGGCGTTCGCCGCGATCGTCGACCGCCTCGCCACCGAGGAGCAGAAGAAGGTGGCCAAGCTCATGGTCGAGCGGGAGTGGAACGCCACCATGGTGCTCACCGAGCCCGACGCCGGCTCGGACGTGGGCGCGGGCAAGACAAAGGCCTTCCCGCAGGCCGACGGCACCTACCACCTGCAGGGCGTCAAGCGCTTCATCACGTCCGGCGAGCACGACCTGTCCGAGAACATCATCCACCTCGTGCTTGCCCGGCCCGTCGGCGTCGAGGGCGCCGGCGGCCCGGGCACCAAGGGCCTGTCGCTGTTCATCGTCCCGAAGTACATGTTCGACTGGGACACCGGCGAGCTCGGCGAGCGCAACGGTGTCTACGCCACCAACGTCGAGCGCAAGATGGGCATCAAGGTCTCCTCGACCTGCGAGATGACCTTCGGCGACGGCGAGCCCGCGGTCGGCTACCTGGTCGGCGAGGTGCACGAGGGCATCGCGCAGATGTTCCAGGTGATCGAGCAGGCTCGCATGATGGTCGGAACCAAGGCCATCTCGACCCTGTCGACCGGGTACCTCAACGCGCTCGCCTACGCCAAGGAGCGTGTGCAGGGCGCCGATCTCACCGAGGCCTCCGACAAGGCTGCGCCGCGCGTCACGATCACGCACCACCCCGACGTGCGCCGCTCGCTGATGACGCAGAAGGCCTACGCCGAGGGCATGCGCGCGCTCGTCCTCTTCACCGCCTCGATGCAGGACGCTGTGCTGGTCGCCGCGGCCAAGGGTGAGCACGACGAGATGGCCGAGCGGGTCAACGACCTGCTGCTGCCGATCGTCAAGGGCTACGGCTCCGAGCGGGCCTGGACCCTGCTGGGCACCGAGAGCCTGCAGACCTTCGGTGGCTCCGGCTTCTTGCAGGACTACCCGATCGAGCAGTACGTGCGTGACGCCAAGATCGACACGCTGTACGAGGGCACCACGGCGATCCAGGGCCAGGACTTCTTCTTCCGCAAGATCGTGAAGGACCAGGCCAAGGCCTTGACGTGGGTCGCCGGGCAGATCACCGAGTTCGCCGCCAGCGAGGCCGGCAACGGTCGCCTGAAGGAAGAGCGCGAGATGCTCGCCAAGGGCCTGGACGACACCCAGGGCATGCTCGGCGCGGTGTTCGGCTTCTTGATGAGCGCCAACCCGCAGGCTGAGGGCACCGACGTGCGCAACGTCTACAAGGTGGGGCTCAACACGACCCGCCTGCTGATGTCGGTCGGCGACGTCGTCGTGGCGTGGCTGCTGCTGCGTCAGGCCGAGGTGGCGCTCAACGCCCTGTCGGGCGAGGTGTCCGACGCCGACAAGGCCTTCTACGAGGGCAAGGTCGTGACGGCGCAGTTCTTCGTCCGCCAGGTGCTGCCGAAGCTGGCCGCCGAGCGGGCGATCGCCGAGGCCACCGACAACTCGATCATGGACCTGCCGATCGAGTCGTTCTGACCCCACTGTCTGACGACGGCGCAGACCGCGTCGAGGCGCCGCGAGCGTCGGTCGTCAGCAAGACTCCTGCTCCGGGTGTGCCCCACGCCGGGTGCGCGACGAGGTGCCCCAAGTCGCGCCGGGGGCTCACCCGGAGTAGGAAGGCGGCATGAGAGGCCTTCACGTGCCGTCGTGGGTCGGTGTCGTGCTGCTTGGCGCTGGGCTGTTCACGGCCTTCGTGCTAGGCGACTTCATTCCCGGCATGGTTCTCGCCGGCTTCATCATGGCCTTCACCGGAATGATGGCTATCTCGCGCGGGGACGCCCCGCCTAGCCAGGACAAGTCCAGCGGCTGATCAGGTGTCGAGGGCACCCAAGTCGAGGTCGAGACGGCGCTCCGCGTCAGGTCGCACGACCACCGGTATTCCCCAGTCCTGCTGGTGCAGGTGGCACGCCGCGCCTTCACCGGAGTCGCCGTCGCACGAGGCGGCCGACGCCGTGACGTGCAGGACGCCGTCGCCGACCGAGGGGTCGACCTCCAGACGTCGCACCAGGTCTGTCGACGCGCCCTCACCCGAGCGCAGCAGAGCGGCAGGAGTTGCCGTGACGCGCAGCCGGGTGGCTGCCCCGTAGCGCTCGTCCAGGTGCTGGCCCGGTGGGGGGACGAAGCCCACGACGAGGTCCACCGCACCGGGAGCGATGGGCACGGGCGCGCGTTCGGTGCGAGCGGACGACTCCGGCGCCTTCGTGCGCGCGTCGAGCCCGACGGCGACGACACGGTGTGCGCCCGACTCCAGCACTAGGGCCACCTCATCGAGCACGACCACCTGGGCAGGCTCGGTCAGCCCGTCAGCCAGGGTGGTGAGCAGCCCGGTGGCAGGGTCGTAGCGACGCAGCGCCCCGTTGTAGGTGTCGGCGACGAGCACCGCAGCATCGGTAAGGGTGGCGACGCCGAGCGGGTGCTGAAGCCGAGCCGCGTCCGCGTCCCCGTCGGCGAACCCGAAGTCGAAGAGCCCGGTACCGACGGCGGTGTGCACCCGGCCGTCCTCGACCCAGCGCAGCGCGGACGTCTCCGCGTCGGCGACCCACAGCCTGCTGCCGCAGGCGGCGAGCCCGGAGGGCTGGGCGAAGCAGGCCTCGGCGAGCGGACCGTCGCGCAGCCCTTCGGTGCGGGTCCCGGCTACCGGCTGTGCCCTCCCGCCTCGGGGGTCGAACGTCCACAGCTGATGGATGCCGGCCATCGCGATCCACACCCAGTCTCCCCACCAAGCGACGTCCCACGGGGACGACAGCGCCGTCGGGTCGAGCGGGCTCCACAAGCGCCCGGTACCGGCGACGGTACGCACAGTGAGGTCGCCTAGACGCAGGCCGCGCAGGGCGTGGTTGACGGTGTCGGCCACCACCACGTCGTAGCCCACGTCGGCGGCCACTGCGGTCGGCAGCAGACACATGCCCTGCGGCTCGTTGAAGGCCGCCGTACTCGCGGTGCCGTCGACCAGACCCCGGGCGCCGCTGCCGAGGCGCGCGGCGACGGTCTCGGCGTCGGGCTCGAGCACGACAAGCTGGTGGTGCGCGGTGTCGGCCACCAGCAGACGTCCGTCGGTGAGCGCGAGCAGGCCGGACGGATAGGCCAAGCCGTCAGACGTGGACGTCGGCGGTGCCGGCAGGCCGCCCTCGCGTCGCAGCGTGCTGGCCTTCTCGGCCTTGGGTACGAGGTCGGCCAGCACCGCGTCGATGGCGTGGGCGTGGCCCTCACCGGCGTAGCGGGCGACGATGAACCCTTCGGGGTCGACCAGCACGAGCGTCGGCCAGGCCCTGGCGGCGTATGCCTGCCAGGTGGTCATGTCGGCGTCGTCGAGCACCGGGTGGGAGACGCCGTAGCGGGCCACCGCTGCCTCGACCGCGCCCGGCTCGGCCTCGTGCGCGAACTTGGGCGAGTGGACGCCGACGACGGTGAGCACGTCGTGCCAGCGCTGCTCCAGCGGCCGCAGCTCGTCCAGCACGTGCAGGCAGTTGACGCAGCAGAAGGTCCAGAAGTCGAGCAGCACGAAGCGTCCGCGCATCAAGGCCAGGGTGGTGTCCTCGGGGGCCCCGACCCAGCCGCGGCCGGCGAGCTCAGGAGCACGGATGCGAGCCATGGCGGTAGCGTGCCTGGTCATGCCCACACCCAGCACCTCGGCGCTCCGTAGCCTGATCGACGCCTGGTCGGCGAGCGCACAGGCCGTCCTCGACCTGGTCGAGACCTTGGACGAGGAGAACCTCGACCAGGCCACCGACCTGCCGGGGTGGACGGTGCGCGACATCGTCGCCCACCTCGCGCACCTCGAGCACGAGCTGGCCGGCGGTGACCGCGTGCTCGCCGGCGACGACGCCATCCCAGCGGAGGCGCTCGGCGACCCCTTCCGCGCGTACACCGAGAAGGGCGTGGCAGCGCGCCGCGACCGCCCGTGGTCAGAGCTGCTCGTCGAGCTCGAAGGGGCGGTCGCGCGTCTGCGTGAGACGTTGGCGGCCGACCCGCCGCCCGACCCGCCCGCGAGCTTTCCTCGACCCGGCACCACCTGGGAGCCGCTGCTGCGCGACCGCACCTTCGACTACTGGATGCACGAGCAAGACATCCGGCGGGCCGTGGGTCGTCCCGGCGGGTGGGACTCCCCCGGCGCCGCGGTCACCGTCGGGGTGCTGGCGGCCTCGCTCCCGTTCGTGGTCGGCAAGAAGGTACGCCCGCACGTGGGGGCGACGGTCGGGTGGGCCGTCGCGGGCCCGTCGGCCACTGACGAGCTTGTGGTGCGGATGGACGACGACGGCCGTGCCCGACCCTGTGATGTGCCTGTGGCCCACGCGGACGCCTCTCTGTGCATGTCGCTGGAGGAGTTCGTGCTTGTCGGCGGAGGCCGGGCTGCGCCGGACGTCCTGGGGGTCGCGCTCGGCGGCGATGTCGACCTGGCCGGACGCGTGCTCGCCGCCATGTCGGTGACACCATGAGCGCGCCCGACGCCGCGGCGAGGCCCGCGCCGTTGCAGTTCGCGGCCGCGACGTCGTCCTACCAGATCGAGGGCAGCCTGGACGTCGACGGCCGCGGCCGCTCGATCTGGGACACCTTCTGCGCCGAGCCGGGCCGCATCATCGATGGCTCGGACGGGTCGGTGGTCTGCGACTCCTACCGGCGCTGGGACGCCGATGCCGACCTGGTGGCCGGTCTGGGCGCCGACGCGTACCGGTTCTCGATCGCGTGGCCCCGCATCCAGCCCACCGGTGCCGGCCCGGTCGAGACCCGCGGGCTCGACCACTACGAGCGGGTGGTCGATGGGCTGCTGGAGCGCGGCATCGACGCCCACGTCACGCTGTACCACTGGGACCTGCCCCAGGCCCTGCAGGACGCGGGCGGCTGGCCCGCCCGTGACACCGCGCTGCGCTTCGCCGACTACGCCGCCGTGATGGCCGAGCGGCTCGGCGACCGGGTCGCCCGCTGGGCCACGATGAACGAGCCATGGGTCTCGGCCTTCATGGGCCACGCGGCCGGCGTGCACGCCCCCGGGCACACGGTGCCGGAGGAGGCGTTCCGCGCCGCCCACCACCTGCTGCTCGGGCACGCGCTGGGCGCAGCGGCCGTGCGCGCTGCGGTGGCCGACGCCGACGTGGGCATCGTGCTCAACCTCACCAGCGTGCTTGTCGACGACGAGGACGTCATTGCCGTTGGTGACCGCATCGACGCCCAGCACAACGACCTGTGGCTCAGTGCCCTGCGCGACGGGCGCTACCCCGCGCTGGCCATCGAGACCGGGCCGATGCTGGCCGACCCTGCTGTCGTCCAGCCGGGTGACCTCGAGCTGATCGCCGGATCGGCGGGCTGGCTGGGCGTCAACTACTACTCACCGATGCGTGTCGCCGCCGGGGGCGACGGTGTCAGCGGCCCCGGCCAGGAGCCGGCGGCCTTTCCCGGGGTCGGGGCGTACGCCCCGGCGCCGCGTCCGCCGCTGACCACCATGGGCTGGGAGGTCGAGCCGTCCGGGCTGGCCGACGTCCTCGACCGAGTTCACGCCTGGAACCCCGACATGCCGCTGCACATCACCGAGAACGGAGCGGCCTACTCCGACGACGTGCGGGCGGGGGACGGCTCGGTCGACGACCAGGATCGCATCGACTACGTGCGCCGGCACCTGGCAGTGGTGGACGCCGCCCGCGACCGCGGGATCGACCTGCGCACGTACACGCTGTGGTCGCTGCTCGACAACTTCGAGTGGGCGCGGGGCATGACCGAGACGTTCGGCGTCGTGGAGGTCGACCCGTCCACGCAGGACCGGCGACCCAAGGCGTCCTACCACTGGTTCGCCGACGAGGTCGCTCGCCGCCGCGCCTGATCTCGCGGCGGTCAGGCCCGGCTCGGATGGCGGTCGGGCCGGTCACACCCCGGTGGGGGCCAGGCCACGCTGCGGTCGGGGCCACTTCACACGGAAGTTGGGGGGTTCACGAGGCAGATCTGCCTCGCAAACCCCCCAGCTTCCGACGTCACGTGATCGTTTGGGCGTCGGTCGGGGCGCTAGCCCTTGACGCCGCCTGCGAGCAGGCCACGCACGAAGAACCGCTGACCGAACAAGAAGATCATCAGCGGGACGAGCAGCGCGACGAACGCACCGGCGGAGAGCAGGTGCCAGTCCTGGCCACGAGATCCGGAGAGCTCGGCCAGTCGCACCGTCAGCGGCGCCACGTTCGGCGTGCCACCCGCGAAGGTCAGCGCCACCAGCAGGTCGTTCCAGACCCACAGGAACTGGAACACCGTGAAGGCGGCGATGGCCGGGACGAGCAGCGGCATGAGCACGGTGAAGAAGATCCGGACGTGGCCGGCCCCATCCACACGCGCCGCCTCGATCAGTGAGCGCGGGATGTCCTTCATGAAGTTGTGGAACAAGAAGATCGCCAACGGCATGGCGAACAGCGTGTGCGACAACCACACCGTCCAGTACGAACCCGCCAACCCGATGTCGACGTAGATCGACAGCAGCGGGATGAGGGCCACCTGCAGCGGGACGATCTGCAAGGCGAACACCGCGACGAAGAGCAGGTCACGGCCACGGAACTCGATCCAGGCGAACCCGTACGCCGCGAGCAGCGCGATGGTGATCGGGATGATCACCGCCGGGATCGTGATGGCGATCGTGTTGATGAAGTACGTCGAGAAGCCGGTGGAGCTCCCGAACAGCACCTCGTCGTAGTTGTTGAGGGTGAACTCGGGGTTGGTGAACCACGTCCACCATCCACTGTTCTGGATCGACGTCTGCGGTCGGATGGACGTGACGAGCAGCCCGAAGGTGGGGACCGTCCACAGGACGGCCATGATGATGGCGATAGCGGTCGCCCACGGCGACGACAGCTTGGTCTTGGCCTCGGTTGCCCGCTTCTCAGCTCGGGTGAGCTTGCGCGGCTCCTTGCTGGCGGGTGTGGCGTCGGCAGTGGTGGGGGGGGTCGTGGTCATCGGATCTCCTCCGAGAGCCGCAGCTGGCGGACCTGGTAGATGATGATCGGGATGACGAGGACGAACAGGACGACGGCCAGAGCAGCGCCGAGACCGAAGTTGAACTGCCGGAAGCTCTGCGTGTAGAACTCGTTGGCCACCACGCTCGTCGAGAAGTTGCCGCCGGTCATCGTTCTGACGATGTCGAAGACCTTCAGGGTGGTCATGGTGATCGTCACCCAGACGACCAGCAGCGCCGGCCGGATGCTCGGGATCGTCACGTAGCGGAACATGCCGAGGCCGGTCACGCCGTCGAGTCGAGCCGCCTCGATGATGTCGTCGGGGATCGCCTTGATCGCCGCCGACAGCACCGTCATGGCGAAGCCGGTCTGGATCCAGATCATGACGACGATCAAGAAGAGCGTGTTCCACGGCGCCGTCAACAAGAACTGGTACGGATCTAACCCGAGCCACACGAGTATCTGGTTGGCCAAGCCGATCTGGGGGCGAGCGGCGCTACGGAACTCGTACACGAACCGCCAGATGATGGATGCGCCGACCAGCGAGATCGCCATGGGGAGGAAGATCAAGCCCTTGGACAGTGCCTCGCCGCGGGTGCGGTCGATGAGCACCGCATAGATCAGGCCGAGTGCGACCGACACGAGCGGCACCAACGCGACCCACAGGATGGTGTTGCGCAGCACGACCTGGAACTGCTCCGTCGTGAAGATGGTGACGTAGTTGTCGAGGCCGACGAACTCACCCCGCTCCCGGTCGTACCAGGGCGACCCGCCGTAGAACGACTGGATGAGGTTGCTGATCATCGGCCACAGCAGCCCGAGGAGCAGCGCCGCGAGCGCCGGCCCCACAAATGCGATCGCGACGGTCCAGTTCGGGACGCGCTTCTTGCTGTCCACCATGAACAGCAGCGCAGCCATCACCGCGACGAACATGCCGATGGCCAAGAACATCAAGCCGAACTTCTGGACCGTGGTCTCGGACGCGACCATGAATTCCGGCCAGGTGACCGACGGAATCGCGTCCAAGAAGCTGAGGACGATCAGGGCGACGATCCCGACGAACACCCCGATCATCAGGATGCCGACGGCAAGGGCGCCAATGCTGAGGCCGGGAGGCTTGGCCGGTGTCGGCCCGTCCTCACCGGACGTTGTTCGCGGGGTGGGTGTCTGGGTAGTCGACACCGACGTCACCTCCATGCTTGTTGGTCCGACCAGGGGACGGGGCTAGGGCTTTGCTGTCTCACAAAGCCCTAGCCCCGGACGCTACGCCTGTCCTGTAGTGCTATTCACGGGATTGACGATTTATGGCCACGTGGACTGGATGGCGTCCAGCACCTGCTGGGTGTCCTTGTCGGAGGCGATCCACTCGGTGGCCTCGGACCAGAACGAGCCCGAACCGACCTCGGCCGGCATCAGGTCAGCACCGTCGAAGCGGATGACCGCCGTCGGGTCCTGGAACTGCTCACCGGCGAGCTTGCTGATCGGCGAGCTGACGTTCTCCAGGTCCAGGTTCAGGTTCGCGTTCACGAACCCCTCGCCGGCCAGCGCGCGAGCGTTGGCGTAGTCGGGGCTCGCCAGGTAGGCGAGGAACGCGGTGATCTCGGGACGAGAGTCGAACGAGGTCCAGTACTCGCTGCCCACCAGAACCGGCTTGACGTCCGCACCCTCGTTGGCAGGGAAGTAGAAAGCGAACACGTCGGCGTCCTCGCCGATCTCGGTGCCCTCGGGCCAGTTGGCCGCGTAGAACGAGGCCTGGCGGTGCATGAAGCAGCTGCCGTCGATGATGGGCAGACCGCCGTCCTGGAACGAGGTCGAGGCGATGGTGCGGACGTCGCCGAAGCCACCGTTGACGTAGTCGGGGTTGCGCAGGATCGAGCCCACCTTGTCCCAGACCTCGAGCGACTCAGGCGCGTTGAACGGCACCTCGTTGGCGACCCACTGGTCGTAGTAGTCCGGACCCTGCTCGCGGAGCATGACGTCCTCGACCCAGTCGGTCACCGGCCAACCGGTGGCCTCACCGGAGCCGATACCCGCACACCACGGCTTGATGGTGCCGTCCGGGTTGTCGGCCACGATCTGGTCGGAGAGGGCAATCATCTCTTCCCAGGTGGTGGGAACTTCGTAGCCCGCCTCGGCGAACGCGGTGGGGGAATACCACACGAACGACTTGGAGTTCGACGAGTTCGGGATGCCCAGAACCTCGCCGTCGAAGGTCGCGAGCTCGGCCCAGTACGGGTCGAAGTTCTCGTTGTAGACGGCCAGCACCTCGTCGGGGACGGGGATGACCGCTCCGGTCTGGTCCTGGACGCTCTGGATCCCACCGGGCTGCGGGTACAGCGCCAGGTCGGGGGCATTGCCACCCTGCACTCGGACGATGATCTGCGCCTCGAACTCGCTTGACCACTCGGACGCGACGTCAACACCGGTGCACTCTTCGAAGGGGATCCATGACTGTTCGTACGCCTCGGCCTCGGTGCCCAGCACGCTGGAGTACGTCGTCACGGTCGTCCCGCTCAGGTCGCCGAACTGCTCGAACACTGAGCAGTCGATCGGGTACGACGCTGCGGCGCTGCTGTCGTCGCCACCGGCGTCGCCGGTCGCGCTCGCGTCACCGTCGTCGTCACTGCCACAAGCCGCCAGCACCAGCGAGAACGCTGCGAGACCGGCGACCGCCGTGACCTTTCTTGATACTCGAACCGTCATCTGGTTCGACTCCTTTCGTACATGCCTCAAGCAGGGCGGGCGCCCTGCCAGACGTGCTCACCTAATCGCAGGGTGTCGATCTATTCCAGCGTCTGAAGATCCTGACCCGGTTGGTTACCAACTTGTTACGGGGATTCCTGACAATCCGGACACAGTTCGCGTCAGAGCCCCTCCACGTCAGCCAAGGGCCCAGCCGATTGCCGGGTCGCGCAAGCTCAGCGAAACGTCGGCGAGATACGCGGAGGCCTGCTGACCGTCGATGATGCGGTGGTCGAACGACAGCGCCAACGTGCTCACCCAGCGGGGCGCGAGCACCTCCTCGCCGTCACGCTCGACCACCCATGGCCGCCTAGCCACGGCACCGAGCGCCAGGATCGCCGACTGGCCGGGCGGGATGATCGGCGTGCCGGAGTCCATGCCGAAAACACCGATGTTGGTGACCGAGATGGTTCCCCCGGACGTGTCGTGGGGAGTGGTGGTTCCCTCGCGAGCCCGATCGGCGAGGCCGGCGATCGTCGTCGCCAGTTCGTGCAGGTCGAGACGGTCGGCGTCGCGCACCACCGGCACGAGCAGCCCCCGGGGCGTGGCCGTCGCCACGGCGAGGTTGACGTAGCGGCGCAGCACGATCTCGTCGGTCGACTCGTTCCAGAGCGCGTTGACCTCGGGTGTTCGGTGCACGGCACGTGCCATGGCGCGTGCGGCGAGGGTGAGCGGGGAGAGCCGGACGTCGCGCAGCCGTGGGTCGGCGCGCAGCCGGTCGAGCAGCGCCATCGACTCGCTCACATCGATCGTCACGAACTGTGTGACGTGCGGGACGGAAAAGGCTGACGCCACGACGGCTCGAGCAGTGGCCCGGCGCACCGAGCGGACGACGACTCGCTCCTCCCGCGGCAGACCGCCCCATCCGGTGGCCGGCTGCTGGGCGGCCTCGCCGCCATCTGCTGCCGCAGCCCGGTGGGCTCGGGCGTGCTCCTCGACGTCGGCGCGGGTGATGATGCCGCCGGCACCGGTTGCAGCCACCTGGCTCAGCTCGACCCCGAGGTCGCGCGCGAGGCGACGCACCGGCGGCTTGGCCAACGGACGCGACGTCCCTTCGTCGCGGTCGTCGTCAGGGAAGGGGCCGACCGGCACGGGGGTCGCGGGGGCCGGGTCGGGCACCGGGCTCACCGGGTGCGGCGGCGGTGGCGGAGCAACCGGCAGCCCGACGTCGTGCCCGGTGCTGAACGCACCGTGCAGGGCCGCCAGCCCTGCGTCGGTGGAGGTCACCGGACGTCGTCGACGCCGCGTCGGCCGTGGCCCGTACCCGACGAGCACCGGCTCCCGGGTGTCGACGTCCGAGGTGTCACTGTCGGCGTCGGCCGGATCGCTCGCAGACGCACCCCCGGTCTCCACCTGGATCAGTCGGGTGCCGACCGCCACGGTCTGCCCCTCGTCCACGAGCAGCTCGACGACCGCTCCGGCGAACGGGGAGGGCAGCTCGACCAACGACTTCGCCGTCTCGATCTCCACCAGCACGTCGTTGACGGCCACCTGGTCGCCGGGGCGGACCTTCCACGACACGATCTCGGCCTCGGTCAGCCCCTCGCCGACGTCGGGCAGGTCGAAGTACGCCACGTCCCCTCCTTCAGTAGGCGAGTGCCTCGTCGACGGCATCGAGCACCCGGTCGACATCGGGCAGCCAGACGTCCTCCATGCGCGAGGGCGGGTAGGGCGTGTCGTAGCCGGTCACCCGCAGCACCGGCGCCTCGAGGGAGTAGAAGCACTCCTCGGTCAGTCGAGCGGCCACCTCCGCGCCCAGCCCGAGCGTGCGGTGCGCCTCGTGCACCACGACCACGCGACCGACGTCGCGGGTGAGCCGGACGAGCGTCGCCCAGTCCACCGGGGACAGGCTGCGCAGGTCGACCACCCCGAGGGAGTGTCCGTCGCTGGCAGCGGCCTCGGCGGCATCCAGGCAGGTGCGCGTCGTGGGGCCGTACCCGACCAGGAGCGCCTCGCTGCCCTCGCGCAGCACGGCTGCGGAGTAGAGGGAGCGGGGGGCGCGGTCGTCGTCCAGGTCGACTTCGCCCTTGTCCCAGTAGCGCCGCTTCGGCTCCAGCACGACGACGGGGTCGTCGGAGGCGATGGCCTGCTGGATCATCCAGAAGCCGTCCTCGCTCGTGCTCGGCGACACCACCCGCAGCCCCGGCGTGTGGATGAAGTAGGCCTCGGGGCTCTCGCTGTGGTGCTCGACCGCACCGATGCCGCCGCCGTAGGGGATGCGGATGACGATCGGCATGTGCAGCAACCCGGACGATCGGAAGCGTAGCCGGGCCACCTGGCTGACAATCTGGTCGAAGGCCGGGTAGACGAAGCCGTCGAACTGGATCTCGCAGACCGGTCGGTACCCACGCAGAGCCAGGCCGACGGCGGTGCCGACGATGCCGGACTCGGCCAGGGGCGTGTCCATCACCCGGTCTTCGCCGAAGTCTTTCGCCAGGCCGTCAGTGACGCGGAAGACGCCCCCGAGGCGTCCGATGTCTTCGCCCATCAGCATCACGTGCGGGTCGATATCCAGAGCACGGCGCAGCCCCGCGTTGATGGCCTTGGCGAGCGGCAGGTTCTCTACGCGGCTCATCGCGGGGTCCCAGCCGCGGCCTGGGTCGGCGCGGCGTCCGTGGCAGTGGCGGCCTCGTCGTCGGCGAGGGCAACCAACCGGGCGACCTCGTCACGCTGCGCGCGCAGGTCGGGGTCGAGGCCGGCGTAGACGTGCTCGAACACCGACGCAGGGTCGGGTTCAGGCAACGCTCGACAGCCGTCGCGTACCCGCCGCGCGAGGTCGTCGGCCTCGGCGTCCAGGATCTCGAAGAAGTCAGCGTCGACATGTCCCCCGCGCACGAGCCACGCGCGCACTCGCTCGATCGGGTCTTTCAGCCGCCACTGCTCGAGCTCGGCCGCCACCCGGTAGCGGGTGGGGTCGTCGGACGTGGTGTGCGCTCCCATGCGGTACGTGAACGCCTCGATCAGCATTGGCCCCGAACCCTCGCGCGCCCGAGCGAGCGCTGCGCGCGTCACGGCGAGGCAGGCGAGCACGTCGTTGCCGTCGACCCGGATGCCCGGGAAGCCGAACCCGTGCGCCCGCCGGTAGAGCGGGATGCGGGTCTGGCGCTCCAGCGGCTCTGAGATCGCCCACTGGTTGTTCTGGCAGAAGAACACGACCGGCGCATTCGTGACGCTCGCCCAGATGAAGGCCTCGTTGACGTCGCCTTGGCTGGTGGCTCCGTCGCCGAAGAAGGCCAGCGCCGCCGCGTCGCGGTCCGGGTCACCCGTGCCGACGGCCCCGTCGCGCTGGATGCCCATGGCATAGCCCGTGGCATGCAGCGTCTGCGCCCCGATGACGATGGTGAACAGATGGATGCCGTGCGCGGCGGCGTCCCACCCACCCATCGTCACGCCGCGAAAGAGACCGAGCAGATCAACCGGGTCGACCCCGCGGCACCAGGCGACGCCGTGCTCCCGGTAGGTCGGAAACGCATGGTCGGGGGCGAGCATCGCCCGGCCCGACCCGATCTGCGCCGCCTCCTGGCCAAGCAGGCTGGCCCACAGCCCGAGCTCGCCCTGGCGCTGCAGCGCGACCGCCTCGGTGTCGAATCGTCGCACCAGCACCATGTCGCGGTAGAGCCCGCGCATGGCGTCGGCATCGACGTCAGCAACCCACTCCTCGTAGGCGCTGCCGCTTGTGCGTACGCCTTCCGGCGTCATCAGCTGGACGAGATCGCTCATGGCTCTCCTCGCTCGGTGTGCCGGCGCCGGAGTGGGATCGCCACGTGTGACGCCGTTCACAACGCTATCCGTGGACGAGCGTCGGGTGAAGTCTTCGACCGGAACGCTGGAGCCAACCGACAACCGACGACAGGACGTGATGCACATGCCCGTGATCCAGTGCGACATACGCGAGGGACGCACGGCGGCGCAGAAGCAGGCGATGGCCGAAGCCATCACGGCGGCCGTCCACGAGACGATCGGCGCGCCGCTGGAGTACATCTACGTGCTGATCCGCGAGACCCCGGGAGCGCACCACGTCAAGGCGGGCCAGGCGCTGCCCGACTACGTCCCCGACCCCTGAGGGCAAGCCCCGCGCCCCGCGCATCAGGGCCCCGCGCATCACGGTGATCCACGGAAGGCCTGCAGCGAGAACAGGTGATCCACGGCTGATGTGCGTCGAGATCTCGTAGATCCACGGAAGCGAAGCAGCACATAGCGACGCTTGCGATCCGTGGATCACCGCAGAAGCGACGCACATCCGCCGTGGATCACCGGACGGTGACGCAGGCTTTCCGTGGATCAGTCGACGACGCTGCGGGGCCTCCGTGGATCACCGGACGGCGAAGGGGTCTGTGGACAGGCCACGGCACTGACGATCCCGGCGCGCCACCATCATCGACGTGACCCGCACGGAGCTCGAGCCGCTGGCCGAACTGGCTCGTACCCAGTCGGGTCTTGTCACACGACAGCAGCTTCTGGGCGCCGGGTGGACGCCCAGCCGCATCGACCGGCTCGCCCGCCCGGGCGGGCGTGGTCTGCGAGTGCTTCCGCGCGTGTACTCCTTGACCACCGGCCACCTGACTCGCCGTCAGCAGATGAACGCAGCCCTGTTGTACGTCGGCGACGGGGCGCAGCTCACCGGCCTGACATCGCTGGAGGTCCACGAGTTTCGCTACGCCCCGCGGGAGGGGCGGGTACACGTCCAGGTGCACATCACTCGCCGAGTGGCAAGCACGCCCTTCGTCATGGTTCACCGGACGCAACGAGTGTTGCCGACTCGTGGCGTCGACGGGCTACCCGTCGTCCCCATCGCCCGAGCCGCCGTCGACGCTTGCCGCAGCCTCCGATCGGTGCGCGAGGCGACTGCGCTTCTGGCTGAGGCGGTGCAACGCCGGTTCTGCACGCTGGACATGCTGGGTGTCGAGCTCAGCGCGGGCCACTCGGCGGGCAGCGCGGTACCGCACCAAGCCCTCGACGTGCTCTGCGGAGGAAGCGCCTCTGCCCCCGAAGCCGACCTGCTCGACGTGCTGCGCCGAAGCCTGGTGCTCCCGGCCCCGACGGTGAACCCACGGCTTCAGGTGGACGGCCGCGTCGTCGTCCCCGACCTCGCCTGGCTAGACGTGCGGTTGATCGTCGAGGTCGACAGCGTTGCTCACCACGGACTCGGACCGGACGCAGCCGCGACCGCCCGCCGCCGTTCAGCGCTCACAGCCGCCGGCTGGGTCGTCTTGTCGATCTCGCCGCAACGCATCCGGGACGACCCCGACGGAGTACTCGCCGAGATCGAGGCAACGTACCTCGCAGCGGTCGCCAGAACCGTGCAGGCGGCCGATCGAACGGCCGGATGACCTCAGACGAACGACGCCGCGACCGACAGCAGCGCGTCGTTCGCCGCCGGCTCGCCGATGCTCACGCGAACGCCCTCGCCCTCGAACGCCCGCACCGCGAGTCCGGCAGCGGCGCAGGCGTCGGCGAACGCCGACGCCTGCGACCCCAGCCCGAACCACACGAAGTTCGCCTGGGTGTCGGCCAGCCTCCACCCCTGCCTGACCAGCTGCGCCACCACCCGCTCACGCTCGGTCACCAGCGAGTCGACCCGCCTCAGCAGCTCGCGCGCCAGGCCGAGGGAGACCACGGCTGCCGACTGTGCCACCGACGACACCCCGAACGGCACGGCAGTCTTGCGCACGGCCGTGGCCACCGGCTCCCGAATGATGCCGTACCCCACGCGCAACCCGGCGAGCCCGTAGGCCTTGGAGAACGTCCGCAGCACCGCGACGTTGGCGTGGGCGCGGTACGCGGCGAGCCCGTCCGCCGCCGTCGTGTCACGCACGAACTCGGTGTACGCCTCGTCCACCACCACCAGCACGTCGGGCGGGACGGCGCCCAGCAGCCGCTCGAGCTCGTCGGCTGTCACGACAGGGCCGGTCGGGTTGTTGGGGCTGCACACCAGCACGACCCTCGTCCTGTCGGTGACGGCGGCACCCATGGCCTCGACGTCGTGACGCCCGTCCGGCGTCAGCGCGACGGGCACCGGTGTCGCCCCCGCGACCGTCGTGACGATGGGGTACGCCTCGAACGAACGCCAGGCGAACACCACCTCGTCGCCCGGTCCGGCCAGCGCGGCCACCAGCTGTTGCAGCACACCGACGCTTCCCGGACCCACCACAACGTGCTCACCAGGGACGTCGAGGTACACGGCGAGCGCATCCACCAGGTCGGTCGCGGCCATGTCGGGGTAGCGGTTGATGCCGGCCGCGGCCTGCGCCACGGCGTCGAGGACGCCGGACAGCGGCGGGTACGGGTTCTCGTTCGACGACAACTTGTAGGTCGGTCCCGAGCCGCTGGCGCCACGACCCGGTCGGTAGGCCGGGATGTCGTCCAGGTCGGCGCGCACGCGGGGAACAGCCACGAGCGGCGAGGGTAGCCAGGCGGAGTGGGTAGCGTCCGCAATGTGTCCCGGCCTGCGCACCCTGTCGGTGCCCATGCGGGCACCGGGTACGCCTTGGTGCTGCTGGCGGTGGCGTGCTTCGTCCTCAACGCGGGTGTCGCCCGCGTGGTGCTCACGAACGGCGTCAGCGCCACGGAGCTCTCCGCCATCCGTGCCGTCGGCACGGCCTCGGTGCTGCTGGTCGTCGTGCTGCTCACCGGACGGCGGCACACGCTGCGCGTGCACCGCAGCGAGGTGGTGCCGATCGTCGCCTACGGCGTGATCGGCGTGGCCCTTCTGCACATGACGTACTTCGTGGCGATCGAGCGCCTGCCCATCGGCCTCGCGCTGCTGCTGGAGTACCTCGCCCCCCTGCTGGTCGCCCTGTGGGTGCGCATCGTTCGCCGCGAGCAGGTACGCGCCACCCTGTGGCCGGCCCTCGGGCTGAGCCTCACCGGGCTCGCGCTCGTCGCTCAGGTGGGCGGCGAGGCCACCAACCTCGACCCGCTCGGGCTAGCGGCCGGCCTGGGCGCCGCGGTCTGCTTCGCCACCTACTTCTTGGTCGGCGAGCGCCTGGTGGTACACCGCGACCCGGTGTCGACCACCTTCTGGGGGTTCGTCGTGGCATCCGTGCTGTGGAGTGTCGTGGTCGGCTGGTGGACGCCGCTGGCCGACGCGGCCGGACGCACGGCCACGTTGCCGCCGGCTCTCGGCTCGGTCACCGTTCCGCTGGCGCTGCTCGTCGCCTGGGTTGTGCTGCTCGGGACGCTCGTCCCGTTCGCCGCGGCCACCGCGGCCCTGCGTCACCTGCCGGCAACGACGGTGACAGTCGTCGCGATCCTCGAGCCCGTGGGCGCGGCGCTGCTTGCGTGGTGGTGGTTCGACGAGAGCCTCAGCGCCGCTCAGATGCTGGGCGTCGCGCTCGTCCTCACCGGCATCGTGCTGGCGCTGCGGGCACGGCGCACGCGCGTCCCGACGGCCACCTCAGCCGGCGACCTGCCGAGCGACCTGCCGGCCGACCCCACGGACGCCGGCGGCGTCATGGTCAGACCGGACGTACCACCGCAACCGGGCACGTCGCGTGGTGCAGCACCCCACGGCTGACCGAGCCGAGCAGCAGCCCGGTGAAGCCGCCGCGCCCGCGCGAGCCCACCACGAGCAGCGCGGCCTCCACGCGCTTGGTCTCCGCCAGCAGGGCATCCACCGGGTGCCCGTCGGCGATCACGTCGCTCACCTCGACGTCGGGGTACTTGCTGCGCCAGCCGGCCAGGCTCTCCGACACGGCCAGGCGCGCCTCGGTCTGCCGCGTCGCCGCCTCGGACAGCACGGCGTAGGCCTCGTCGACGAACGGGTCAGGCTGTGCCCAGGCGTGGACGGCGACCAGGCCCTGACGGCGCAGGGCCGCGGCCTGGAAGGCGAAGTCGATCGCCGACTCCGACACCGACGACCCGTCGATGCCGACGACGACGGGGCCATCGCGCCATGCCCCGCTCGCGGTCGTCCCGCGGGTCACCACGACCGGCACGGTTGCGTGCGCGGCGACCGCGTTGGACGACGAGCCAAGCATCAGCCGGGCGAACCCGCCCCGCCCATGGCTGCCGACCACCACCATGGCGGCGTCCTTGCCCTGATCGAGAAGCACTCGACCGGCAGGTCCGAGAACGAGCACGCCATCGACGCTGAGGTCGGGAGCCCACTCCTGGGCCTTCGAGACCGCCTCGGCCAGTACGGCTTCGGCACCCTCGCGCACCAGGTCGACCGAGGCGGGTACCGGGACATACCCCGGCACCGGAACCTCCCAGGCGTGCACCAGCCGCAGCGCTCGACGCTCGTGGTGCGCCTCGTGCGCCGCCCAGGCCAGACCGACCTTGGATTCCTCAGACCCGTCGACGCCGACGACGATGGGGCTGCCTGCCAGCATGCTCATCAGACACCTCCTCGGTGCCCCTTCATCGTCGCCTACCACCGATGACCAGCACATCGGCCCATGCCCCGGCGAGAGGGGACCTAAGTCCCTGTGCCTGACGCCTCGTCCGCTGCGACGGGGCCCCTTCCGTCCGTGCGTCCTCGTCCATACGATGCGCCCGTGCCCGTCCGATCCGCTCAGTCCCCACCCGCAGGTTCCGGCGACGCGACCAGCACCGCGGGGGAGGACGACCTGTCCGGCGGCTCCATCGCAGATCACGCCGGCCCCGACCAGGGGCTGGCGGCGCTGCTGACCGAGGTGATGCGCCTCGGCTCCGACCTCGACCTCGACAGCGTTCTCGAACGGGTGACCGCGGCGGCCTGCCGTCTGACCGGCGCCCGCTACGCCGCGCTCGGTGTGCTTGCGCCCGACGGTTCGCTCTCACGCTTCCACACGCACGGCATGAGCGAGGAGGAGCGCACCGCCCTCGGTGCCCTGCCCCAAGGGCTCGGGGTGCTCGGCGTGCTGGTGACCGACCCGCGCCCCCTTCGTCTGGACGACATCGCCGCGCACGCCCGGTCGGTCGGCTTTCCCCCGGGCCACCCCCGTATGACGACGTTCCTCGGCGTCCCGATCGAGATCGGGTCGCAGGTCTACGGCAACCTGTACCTCACCGAGAAGCCGGTGCCGTTCACCGACGACGACGAGCGCACCGTGATCGCCCTGGCCGCTGCGGCGGGCACCGCGATCACCAACGCCCACCGGTTCTCCGACTCCGAGCGCCGACGCACCTGGGTCGAGGCGAGTGCGGAGATCACGACGGCACTGCTCGGGCGCATCCAGGCCGGCGCTGCCGTCTCGCTGGTCGTGCGACGTGCGCGTGAGCTGTCCGAGGCCGACGCCGCCGCGGTCGCGGTCGAGGACGACGACGGTCGCCTCGTGGTCGGCGTGGTCGAGGGAGCCGACCTCGAGGGGCTTCACCCCGGGGCGGCGCTCAGCAGCACCGGACGGCTGCCACCCGGCCTCGGCTACCCGGTGATCAGCGTCCCGTTCACCGCACCGGCCGGCGCCGAAGGACGTCTGGTGCTCGCGTGGGAGACGGGAGCCTCGCGTGACAACGCCCATGTCTCTCCCGAAGCCGTGCGTGGGTTCGCCGCGCAGGCGGCCCTGGCGCTGGACCGGGTGCAGGCAGAGGAGGACCGAGCCGAGCTGGCCGTGCTGGCCGACCGCGACCGCATCGCACGCGACCTGCACGACCTGGTGATCCAACGGCTCTTCGCGACCGGGCTCGCCCTGCAGGGCGCGTCGCGCATGACGGTGCGCCCCGAGGTCAGCGAGCGTGTCGAGGCGGCCATCGAAGACCTGGACGTGACGATCCGCGACATCCGAGCGACGATCTTCAGCCTGCACCGCCGTCCCGGCACCGACGACCTGCGCGGCGAGCTGCTCGACCTTGTGTCGGAGGCCGCGGCCAAGCTCGGCATCGTCCCGGCCCTGGCCCTGGAGGGTCCCGTCGACTCAGCCATCCCTCTGGACGTGCGCCCGCACCTCATAGCCGTGCTGTCCGAGGCCCTGGCCAACGCGGCGCGGCACGCCGAGGCGGCGCGCGTCAACGTCAAGATCGCCGTACGCGACGGCGAGATCGCCGTCAGCGTGCAGGACGACGGCAAGGGCCTGCCCGACACGGTTCAGGAGAGCGGGCTGCGCAACCTGCGCGCGCGCGCCGGCGAGCTCGGCGGCAGCATGCAGCTGCGCGCGGCCGAGGGCGGGGGCACCCGGCTGGTGTGGCGCGTTCCCCTGGGGCTCGGCTAGGTCGGCTACGGCTCCTGGCGCAGCAGGCGCGAGGCGAGCACCGCCGCCTGCGTCCGCCGCTCCAGCCCGAGCTTGGCCAGCAGGCTCGACACGTAATTCTTCACGGTCTTCTCCGCCAGGAACATCCGCTCGGCGATCTGGCGGTTGGTGAGGCCCTCGGCGATGAGCGCCAAGATGCGCCGCTCTTGCTCGGTCAGTGACTCCAGCTCGGCTGGAGTGCTACGCCCGTTGCGCACGCGCTCCAGCACCCGGGCAGTCACCGCAGGGTCGAGCAGCGACTTGCCGTCGGCCACGTGGCGAACGGCGTCGACCAGGTCGGAGCCCTTGACCTGCTTGAGCACGTAGCCGGCCGCACCGGCCAAGATGGCGGCGAACAGCGCCTCGTCGTCGTCGTAGGACGTGAGGATGAGGGCGTTGATGCTGGGGTCGACGCTGCGGATGTCGCGGCAGACATCAATGCCGCTGCCGTCTGGCAGCCTGGCATCGAGGATGGCCACGTTCGGCCGCAGCGCCGGGATGCGGCGAGCGGCCTCCTTGGCGAGGCCCGACTCGCCGACGACGGCGATGTCTGGCTCCGCCTCCAGCAGGTCGTGCAGACCTCGGCGTACCAGCTCGTGGTCGTCGAGGAGGAACACGCGGATCTGCTCACCTGCCACCCCGTCAGCGGACTCCGAGGCATCGCGGTCAGCGGCAGTGAAGTCGGCGGCAGGGCCGACGGAGGGATCGGTCACGAGGTGATTGTCCCGTACTCCCCGGTCCGTGGGGACCTTCGACCCTCCCAACTAGTGGGGCAGGGATCGGATCGTCCTACTCGTGACTACCAGCCTCGTGGACGCCGACGCACGCGCGGTCGTCGAGGCGGCGACCCGAGCGCCGAGCGTCCTGAACACCCAGCCATGGCGTTGGGACGTCTCCGCCGACGAGCACGGGACGCTGTTCGAGCTCTTCGCCGACTCGGCCCGAGTGCTGCGCGTGACCGATCCGCTGGGCCGTTTCTTGGTGATCTCGTGCGGCTCCGGCCTGTTCAACGCGCGGCTGGCGCTGCGCACCCAGTCGCTGGAACCGCTGGTGCGCCTGGCCCCTGACCCGCACGACCCACGTCTGCTCGCCCGCGTCACCGCCACGCCGGGCACGCCCCCGACTCCGCAGGAGCGCTGGCTGCACGGGGCCATCCCGGAGCGGCACACCAACCGGGGCCCGTTCCACAACCGACAGCTCGGCTCGGGACTCGTCAACCGCATCATCGACGCGGCCTCGGCCGAAGGGGCCGTGCTGAGCGTGCTCGACTCCGGCGCAGCACAGCGTGTGCTCGAGATCGCCGACCAGGCGGCCACCGAGATTGCTCGGGATGGACGTCGTCACGACGAGCTGAGCAGCTGGGTGCGGCCGCGTCCGGGCACCGACGGGATACCGACGCGTGCGATGGCGCGCCCGACGACGAACGGGCACCAAGGCGTGCGCGACTTCGACCCCGACCACGCGCTGCCGATCGACGACACCGGCGAGTTCGAGGTGGAACCGACGATTGCGGTGCTGTCCACCTACGGCGACAGCCGTACCGACTGGCTGCGTGCCGGCCAGGCCCTGCAGCGGGTGCTGCTCGAGGCCACGTTGGACGGCGTGCAGGCGTCATTCCGCAACGAGCCCCTGGAGATGCTTGCCCACAGGTGGCGTGTGCGCGATGCCACCACCGGGTTCGGCCACCCGCAGATGGTGGTGAGGCTGGGCTACGGCGACCCCACCGTGTCGGCAGCCCGACGCTCGGTCGACGAGGTTCTCGACCGGCGATGACCCTGCCGCCGGCTGCGGGCTCGCCCTACCGGGTGAGCATGGTGTGCCTGGGCAACATCTGCCGATCCCCGATGGCTGAGGCCGTCCTACGCCATCGTGTGGACGAGGCGGGGCTGGGCGACCTGGTCGACGTCGACTCCGGTGGCACCGGGTCGTGGCACCTGGGCGAGGCGGCGGACCCCCGAGCCCGCGACGCCCTCGCCCGGCGCGGCTACGACGGTCGTTCCCACCGGGCGCGACAGGTCGGTCCAGCCTGGTTCGACGGGCGCGACCTGCTGCTGGTGATGGACGAGGACAACCTGCGCACGATGCGTCGGCTGGCCCCCGAGCCCAGCGCGGCCCAGCGCGTGATGCTGCTGCGCACCTTCGACCCGTTGGCTGACACCGCGGGCGAGTACGACGTTCCGGACCCGTACTACGGCGACGAGGCGGACTTCGACGCGGGCCTGGACATCATCGAGCGCTCGGTCGCCGGGCTGCTCCCGTTGCTGAAGGCCCACGTGGCCGGGGCCGGCCCGGCCCGGTGAGCCCACCGGACACGTTCGTCAAGCGCGACCCAGGGGCCCCGGACGGGTTCTTCGAGTCCGAGGCACGTGGGCTGGCGTGGCTGGCTGAGGCCGAGGCCGTGGGCGGCGTCCCCGTCGTGGCGGTGCGTGACGTGGACCGGTCGCAGATCGTGCTGGACCGCCTGAAGCCCGCCTCGCCGACGCGCGCTCAGGCGCAGCAGCTCGGTCACCGCCTCGCCCGCACGCACGCCGCCGGGTCTGCGGTGTGGGGGCGAGACGACGGCGACGGTTTCATCGGCCCGCTCCCGCTGCTCAACGGCCCCTACCCATCGTTCACCGACCTCTGGTGGAGCGGACGCATCGAGCCGTACCTGCGCGGGGCCGTCGATCGCGGCCTGCTGAGTACGTCGGACGCCGACGCCGTCGAGCGCGCCGTCGCCGCGCACGGCCCCCCCGCGGCTGCCCCCGCCCGGGTGCACGGCGACCTCTGGTCAGGCAACGTCGTCTGGACCCCTGACGGGGCCGTGCTGGTCGACGGCGGCGCGGCGCACGGCGGTCACCCGGAGGCCGACCTGGCGATGCTCGCACTCTTCGGTCTGCCCTACCTGGGCGACGTGCGCGACGCCTACCACGCCACGTCGCCCCTGGCGCCGGGATGGGACGAGCGGGTGCCGTTCTTCTGGCTGCACCCGTTGCTCGTGCACGTCGTGCTCTTCGGCGGCGGGTACGTCGGCCAGACGCGACGAGCGGTCGCCGCGCTCGCGTGAGTGGAGGGTCTCGCGCACGTGAGCGCCCCACCACGACGAACACGCGCGCAATACCGGAATCTCGTTGCTACCGTCATCTGGTGGCCGACAGTTGGACGTTTCTCACGAATCACGCTCACGTCCTGCTCTGCATCGCTCGCGACCCCGACATCAGGCTGCGCGACATCGCCGCGCGCGTTGGCATCACCGAGAGGGCGGCCCAGAAGATCGTGCACGACCTCGCCGACCTGGAGTACGTCGAGGTCACCCGGGTGGGCCGACGCAACCGCTACCGGCTGCTGTCCGGTGGTCGCTTCCGCCACCCGCTCGAGGCCGAGCGTGAGGTAGCCGACCTGCTCGCCCTGTTCGTCCCCGCCGAGAACCTCGACGTCCCGTCGAAGGGCTAGATGCGCACCGTGCCGTCCGGTGTCGTGAAGTGTGCGGCAAGCAGACCGGGGGTCCCGTGCGGGGCCAGCCACTCGACCTCGACGTCGTCGAGGGGATGACTCTCCGGCTCGCCGAGCCAGTCGGCCAGCCGCTGCGGGTCGCCGGCGATGTCGAGCCGAGACAGACCGACCTGCCCCGTGGTGCTGCTGCTGGGGTGCAGCGACTCGTCGATCTCCCACGAGATGAAGAACGGGAGCTGCGGGTCGTTGATCAGACCGGTGACGCCGATCTGCTTCCAGAACAGCTCCGTCCCGTCCGGCCGCGTGCGGTGGCCCTGATAGGCGGCGCGTCCGAGACGCTGCTCGACCGGCGCGATGTCGCCAACGGCGACCACCCAGCCCAGCCACCCTCCACCCTCGGCCGAGCGTGCCCGCACGGCCTGCCCGAAGGGCATCTTGTCGACCGCGGGATGGTCCAGCACCTCGACTACCTCGAGGTAGTGATTCTTGGCGAGGGGGAGGATCTTGTTGCGTGTTCCGAAGCCGGGATGGACCCCGCCATCGATGAACTCCGCACGCAGCGCGGAGGCGAGCCGGGAGGCAGTCGCCTCCAGCCCGTCCGGCTCTGCCGCGTACACGACGTGGTCCAGGCGCATGGCGACATAGAAGCAGCACCCACCCGGCACCGGGTAACCGGGGTCACACGGCGGGTGCCGGCGGTGCCCTCTACCGTGCGCGCGTGAGCACCTGGACCCGGCACCGCGTGCTGGGTGTGGACGCCGCCCGCGGAGTAGCCCTGCTGGGCATGATGGCGGTGCACATCGTGGCGCCCGTGGACGCCGACGGGAACGTCACGCTGGCCTTCCTTCTCGCGGCCGGTCGCTCGTCCGCGCTGTTCGCCGTCCTCGCCGGGGTTGGCCTCGCGCTGCTCACGAGGTGGACTGCGGCGACCTCTGGGCGACAGCGCGCCCGCGATCGCGTCAACGTCGCCACCCGCGCCCTGCTGCTCGTCGGGCTGGGCCTGGCGTTGGGTATCCCAGACTCCGGCGTCGCGGTGATCCTCGTGTACTACGGCGTCTTCTTCGTGCTGGCGTTGCCGTTCCTCGGCCTGAGCGCGCGGGCGCTGGCCGCCTGGTCGCTCGGCACGGTCGTGCTCGCACCGGTGCTGTCGCAGGTGCTCCGGCCGAACGTCGCGCCGGCGTCGTACGCGGTGCCGACCCTGGACTTCTTCGACCGACCCTGGTGGGACAGCCTCTCCGAGCTCACCCTCACCGGCTACTACCCCGCACTGCCCTGGATGGCCTACCTGTTCGCCGGGCTCGCCGTCGGCAAGCTCGATCTGCGCAGCCGCACCGTCGCCCGGTGGCTGCTCGCCGGGGGTGCCGCCGTGGCCGTGGCCGCCCGCGTCGTCTCCGCGGTGCTGCTCGACCGCTTCGGCGGGCTGGACGCACTTCGGGCGCAGACCCCGGAGCTGTTCGGCGCCCCGTTGGAGCAGATGCTCGCCACCGGGCTCTTCGGCACCACCCCCACCGGGTCGTGGTGGTGGCTGGTGGTGGCCGCGCCGCACACAGCGACGCCGTTCGACCTCGCCACGACCATCGGCGCCGCTCTGGCGGTGCTCGGCTTCTTCCTATTCGTGCTCACCCGCCCGCAGTGGTGGGCCGCCCCGCTGGTCGCGGTCGGCAGCATGACCCTGACCCTCTACAGCCTGCACATCGTGCTGCTCGACACGCTGCTGCCGCGAACGATGCCGATGGCGTACGGGTGGCACGTGGTCGCGGTGGTCGTGTTCGCGCTCGTGTGGCGGGGCCTGCTGGGCCAGGGCCCGCTCGAACGCCTCACGCAGCTCATCTCGCGCACGGTCAGCCGCGTGATCGTGCCGGGAGCCAACGAGCGGCCCGTCGCTGAGCGCCCCGGCTAGCGTCGCCACCATGTGCCGAAGCATCAAGACTCTGCGACCGCCGTATACCGAGGACGTCGGCGACGGCGACGTGCACGCCGCGGCGCTGCAGTACGTCCGCAAGATCAGCGGCTTTCGCACGCCGGCCGCCCACAACGCCGCGGCCTTCGACGCGGCCGTGGGAGAGGTCGCCGCCTCGACGCAGCGGCTTCTCGACACGCTGCAGGTGCGAGGAGCGGCCCGCTAGCGCACCTTGCGAGCCTGCAGGGTGTAGCTGTGCGGCAGTCGCCCCGGCCGGTCGACCAGCCGGTACTCACCGCCGCCGATGGGCTCCATCTGCCCCTCGACCGCCACCCAGGGCACGCTGTCGTGCTCGACCAGCCCGGTGATCTCGAACCCCCGCTCGAGCAGAGCCGTCACGATCTCACCGAGACCATGGTTCCACGAGTGCGTCACCGTGGCCGCGAACGTCACGTCGGTGTCGACGTACGTGCCGCCGGAGGTCTCCACGACGGGTTCCGCGTGCTCGAAGTAGGGGTAGTCGATCACGAGCAGCGCGTCGTCACGCTCGTACTCCAGCGACCACAGCACCGGATGACCCTCGCGGATGAACAGCCGGCCCCCCGGACGCAGCAGACCCGCCACCACGTCGGCCCATCGCGTGATGCTGGGTAGCCAGCACAGAGCGCCGATGCCGGTGAAGACCAGGTCGAAACCCTCGGGCTCGAGAAGAGCCACGGCGTCGTAGACGTCCCCCTCGACGAACGCGACATCGGCACCGGCGCCGGCTGCAAGCCGGCGGGCCTCCGCCAGGGATGTCGACGAGAAGTCGAGCCCCGTCATCGTGGCGCCAAGCCGCGCCAGCGAGACCGTGTCGGTGCCGATGTGGCATTGCAGGTGCACCCCCCGCAGCCCGGCGACGTCGCCGAGCAGCGGAAGGTCGAAGCGCACGACGTCACTGATGAAGGTCGGGTCGTCGGCGAAGCGCTGCACCGCGTAGTCGGCGGACGCGGCGTGCGCGGGCGCACGCTCGTCCCAGCTGGCCCGATTGACGTCGCGGTAGTCCGCGTCGACGGTTCGCGGGTCGGGGGCGTCAGCAGCGGGCAGGGCGGGCACAACGACAACCGTGCCATGGCGCTGCCGCGTCGGTCCCGCAAGCCGACGACGGCTAGCGTCAGCGCACATGTCCCGCCGCCCGCTCGTCCTTGCCGTGGACGCCGACCTCGACGCTCTCGACCGCACCGAGGGCGAGCTCTCCCGCCGCCTCGGCGGTGACTTTCGCGTGCGCGGGGAGTCGAGCCTGCGCGCTGCGACCGACGAGCTGGCCCGCACCGCGACGGCTGGCGGCGACCTGGCGCTGCTGCTGCTCGACTCCGATCTGGCGCAGGACGAGGTCGAGACCCTGCTGGCCAGCACCCGCACGCAGTTCCCGGACGCCCGACGCGCTCTGCTCATCCCGTGGGGCGGCTGGGCGGACCGAGAAACGGCCGACCTCATCTTGCGTGGGATGTCGCTCGGTGAGATCGACTACTACGTCCTCAAGCCGTGGAAGTCCCCCGACGAGTACTTCCACCGCACCATCGGCGAGTTCTTGCACGAGTGGAGCCGCACCCGAGCGCAGGGGCCACCGGAGATCGCTGTCATCTGCGCACGCTGGGCAGCGCGGGGACACGAGCTCGACAACCTGCTCACCCGCAACGGTGTGCCGCACCAGCTCATCGACCGCGACAGCCTCGCCGCCGGACGGCTGCTGCTCGACGCCGGCGTCGAGCTCGACGACCCGGCTCAGGTGATCGTCGTGATGCCGGCGCTGGGCAACCGCGTGCTGCGCGACCCCTCGGGCACCGAGCTCGTGCGCGGGTACGGGGTGAGCACCGAGATGTCGGAGTCGGAGTCGGTGGACGTCGTGATCGTCGGTGCCGGCCCGTCCGGACTCGCCACCGCCGTCTACGCGGCTGCCGAGGGCCTGCAGGCGCTCGTCGTCGAGCGTGAGGCCCTGGGCGGGCAGGCCGCCACGAGCACGCTGATCCGCAACTACCTGGGGTTCAACCGCGGCGTCACCGGAGCCGAGCTGGCCCAGCGCGGCTACCAGCAGGCCTGGGTCTTCGGCGCCCGCTTCATGCTCACCCAGGAGGTCACCTCGATGCGCACCGAGGGCGACGGGCTCGTCGTCGAGGTCGCCGGCCAGGGCGAGGTGCGCACCCGCAGCGTGGTGCTGGCCCTCGGTGTCGCCTACCGGCGCCTCGGGGTGGAGTCGATCGAGTGCCACCTGGGGTCGGGGGTGTTCTACGGGGCGTCCCCGTCAGAAGCACGGTCGTTCACCGGGGTGCCGGTCGCCGTCGTCGGCGGCGGCAACTCCGCCGGGCAGGCGGTGATGTACCTGGCCCGCTACGCCAGCCACGTGACCCTGCTCGTGCGCGACAGCACGCTCGAGGTGAGCATGTCGCGCTACCTCATCGACGAGCTGGAGGCGGAGTCGAAGGTGACCGTGCTGACCGGCGTCGAGGCGGTCGCCGGGTCGGGTGAGGACCGGCTGCGCGGCATGACGGTGCGCGACCGTAGCAGCGGGCAGACCCAGCAGATCGACGTGGAGGGTCTGCTCATCATGATCGGCGCGGTGCCCCACACCCAGTGGCTCCCGGCCGCGGTGTGCAGCGACGAACGCGGGTACGTGCTCACCGGCCGCGACGTGTCCGCCGACGTCTGGCCGCTCGACCGGCCGCCCCTGCCCTACGAAACCTCGTTGCCCGGGGTGTTCGCGGTGGGCGACGTGCGCTCAGGGTCGGTGAAGCGCGTGGCCGCGAGCGTGGGTGAGGGGTCGGTCGTCATCACCCAGGTGCTCACTCATCTGGCACCCGGGTAGCCGGCGGCCTACGTCCGTCGGGCGAACGCGAAGGCGGCGGCGACGCCGGCCAGAGCCCCGAGAAGGTGCCCGAGCCACGAGACGCCGTCGGGAACGGTGAATGGCAGCACGCCGCTGAGCATCGTGCCGTAGACGGCGACGACCCCCACGGCGATGACGACGTCGAGCCAGTGCCGCGTGAGCACCCCGGCTGTCACGAGGTAGGCCGCGAAGCCGAACACGACCGAGCTGGCGCCGATGGTGACGGTCGACGGGGAGGTGAGCAGCCAGACGCCCAGACCGCTGAGCACGACCACCACGGCGAGCACTGCCCAGAAGAAGTCGCGGCTTCGCCAAGCGACGAGCAGACCGAGCACCAGGAACGGCACCGTGTTGGCCATCAGGTGCCCGAACCCGCCGTGCAGCAGCGGGGCAAGCGCCACCCCGACCAGGCCCGACGCCGTGCGACCTTGGATGCCGTACTGGTCGAGCGCGACCGGCAGCAGGGCGTCCACGATCTCGATTGCCCACATCAGCGCCAGCAGCAGCAAGACAGGCCGCACGACGTCGCCGGCGGTACGCGTGCGGTCGAGACGATCGGGGCTGCTCATCGAGAAGAAGTATCCGTCCTGGCCGCGGCCGACGCCCGCGGAGTTCCGGGTGGGCACTGCCAAGCAGGGCTGGCAGGATCTCTTCCATGGGTATGGCATGGTCTGCGTTGCGTCCTGGGGCACAGGCGGTGGCTGCAGCGTTCGCCGTCAGCGGCACTGTGCACCTGGCGCGACCTGGGGTCTTTCGTCCGCTGATCCCCCCGGCGCTCCCGGCGCCGGACGCCTGGACGATCGGCACCGGGGTGGCTGAGCTGGTCTGCGCCGTCGGTCTGGTGCGCGGTGCTCACTGGGCGCCGGCCGCGACGACGGCAACCCTGCTCGTCGTCTGGCCGGGCAACGCGTGGCATGCCGTGGCGACGCAGCGCTCGAACGCACACCCCGCCCTCAAGGCGGCGGTGTGGGCCCGGCTGCCCCTTCAGGTGCCGATGCTGCGTGCCGCGGCGCACCCGTACCGGCCCGAGGTCACTGCCGCAGGGTAAGGGCCACCTTCGCCCCGTCCGGGATGATGCCGTCCTGCACCAGCGCCACCCAGCCACCGCGGGTGAGCACCGCCTCGATCAGCTCGTCCACGACATCGTCGATGGCGCCCATCTCGGCCGGGTTGTCGGTGGGCGTGAGCTCGTCACCGTCGTCGCTCACCCAGGCCGGGTAGAAGAAGCCCTCCTCGACCGCGAGCATCTCCGGGCGCTCCCAGCGCGACGCCCGCCAGCACTCGTCGATGCCGAGCGCGGCCCGCTTCTGGCCGCGGCGGGTCGCGAGCAGCTTCATCGCCTCGGCCTCCCGGCTGAGCAGGTAGCCCTCCAGCAGAAGGCGCACTTGGGCGGCGAGGTCGGGCAGTGGCGTGCGAAGGTGGTTGCCCGGGATGGTGCCGGCCAGCCGGGACAGGTTCGTCGAGATGCCACGAAACGCCGACAGAGTCGGCTCGGCTGCCGCGACGAGCACCGGGGCCGGGTGGACCCGCAGGTAGGCTCCCAGCGCTCGGTCGACCGCACGCAGAAAGGCGTCCGGTGCAGAGGCGCCAGCGGTGTCGGCCGCGTCCATCGGGAACCTTGTCGAGGCTGCCGGACCTAGCTTGCCGAGCGCCCCGTCCAGCAGTCGCGCTTCGTTCGCCGCCAGCAGCAGCAGCACGTGCCGGGGGGTGCGGTGCAGGGCTCGCACAAGGTCGCGGGTCGCGAAGGTCGGGTCGACCACGCAGCGCCGCTGCACCGACACGGGAAGATCGACCACCTCGGCGGAGTCGGCGTTGACGAACAGCGCCAGGGCGGCCTGCACAGGCCTTTCGATCACAGCGGTGACCGCGTCGTCCAGGCGAGCGAGCGCCGCCTCACCAGCCGCCGGCGACTCCTCACGCACGCGCCGACGCGCCTGCGCCGCCAGCTCCTCCAGCGCCGCCCGGTCGGCAGCGTCGAGCCGCTGGCCCGGCGTCGTAGGAAGCAGCAACGAGATGCAGGGATAGCCGCGCGACGACTGCAGGTGCAGAACGGTGGCCGTGTCGAGCGGGTGCGGGCGGACAAGGGTCTGGTGCATACGGCCTCCTCGAGGCGTCGTCATGGACATCGCCTCAAGGTCTCTCCCTCGGCCGCTACTGCGACCGGCCCCGCCACCGGGTGCCGGGGCACCGTGCTGACGATCGCGGGACTTGCGGGGTACTCCCCTCTCGGTGGAACACAGACTACTGAATTGCCGTTCGCTTGTCGCTCAGAGCGCCAACAGCCCGCCTCAGGTCGACGAGGCCACCCACAGGTCTTCGGCCGGCCACGATCGCGCCCAGTCGGCGGTGGCAATGACGTAGTAGTCGGGAGTGGCGGCCGAGTCCGGGGCGTAGAGCTCGTGCAGGGCCTGCACCGCAAACCCGGCATGACGAAGCTGAGCGATCCATTCCCCGTGCGCCGGGTGGTACTCGGTGCCCCCGCCGGGCCACTCGATGCGGTACGTGCCGCGTTGCGCGCGGAGCAGGCGGTCACCGGCGAACCCACCGTCAGCGGGCACGGTCAGCGTCGCGAGCACGCTGTTGGCCAAGAAGACCAGCCGCCCGCCTGGTCGCAGCAGCCGCGCCGCCTCGGCGAGCCAGAGCGCCGGGTCGCACCACGCACTCGCCCCGTACTCGCTCACGACGAGGTCGAACGAGCTCGACGGCAGCGGCACGTCGGTCGCGTCGGCTTCGACGAGCGGAAAGGTCGGCCCGTACCGCTGCTGGCATCGGCGTGCGGTCGCGAGCTGGTGCGGACTCAGGTCGACACCGACCACATGCGCCCCACGTCGGGCGAGCCAGGCCGAGAAGTAGGCGGTGCCACATCCCAGCTCGACGACGTCGCGCCCGCGCACCTCGCCGAGAGCCTGCACGGACGTCTCAGGGACCGAGAACAGTCCCCAGGTGATCTCGTCGGCGTTCCACACCGTGTCGGCAGCATCGTCGGTGTGCTGGCTGTTGACGACCGCCCAGAGGTCTCGGTTCTGCGCAAGCTCGTGCTCAGAGGTCATGCGGCGAGCCTGCCGTGATCTGGTCGAGGGAGGCGAGTGCATCGTGGCACCAGTCGATCCAGACGCGCTCATAGGCGAGGCCGAGCTGAAGTCCCAGCGACCGTCCCACCTGTGTCGGGTCGGCTGGGTCGACGTCGGTGAACGACGCGGCCTCGATGCGCTCGTACAGGGCGAGACGGGCCCGGTGGTGGGTCAACCGCTCGGCCACCTGGTCGCGCATGGCATCCACGTCGAGATGCTCGAGCCCGTAGAGCTTGACCATCATGTCGTCCTTCACCGAGGCGGGCGGCCCGCTCTCCTGTGACCACGTCATCAGGCGATCACGTCCGGCCGGTGTGATCGAGTAGACCTTCTTGTTGGGCCGGCCCTGCTGGACCACGAGCTCGTCGGTGACCAGACCGGCGTCCTTGAGCAGGCGCAGCGCCCGGTAGATCTGCTGGTGGTCGGCGCGCCAGAAGAAGCCGATGGTCTCGTTGAACGTCTTGGCAAGGTCATAGCCGGTCAGCGGCTCGTCGGCCAGGCAGACCAGGATGGCCTCGGACAGAGACATGACACTCCTTGCATATGCGCTCATACGCATATTAGCCTGCGTCGACCACCACGAACGAGGAGTATGGATGTCCCTGGCTGGAAAGACCCTCTTCATCACCGGCGCCACCCGTGGCATCGGCCTGGCGATCGCCAAGCGGGCCGCCCGCGACGGCGCGAACGTGGCGGTCGCGGCCAAGACCGTCGACCCGCACCCGAAGCTGCCCGGCACGCTGTCCACCGCTGCGGAGGAGATCCGCGAGGCCGGCGGGCAGGCACTTGGTGTGCAGTGCGACATCCGCGACGAGCAGCAGGTGATCGCGGCCGTGGCCCGCACGGTGGAGGAGTTCGGCGGCATCGACGTGTGCGTCAACAACGCCAGCGCCATCAGCATCACCGGCACGCTGCAGACCGAGATGAAGCGCTACGACCTGATGAACCAGGTGAACGCGCGCGGAACCTTCCTGGTGTCGAAGACGTGCCTGCCGCATCTGCTGAAGGCCGACAACGCGCACATCCTCAACATGGCTCCCCCGCTCGACATGGCCGCCAAGTGGTTCGCCGGCCACACCGCGTACACGATGGCGAAGATGGGCATGAGCATGTGCACGTTGGGCATGTCGGCGGAGTTCGCCGAGCAGGGTGTCGCAGTCAACTCCCTGTGGCCGCTCACCACGGTCGACACCGCGGCCGTACGCAACGTGCTCGGCGGTGACGAGATGGCGGCGGTCAGCCGCACGCCGGAGGTGCTGGCGGATGCCGCCTACGCGATCGTCACCCGCCCGTCGCGGGAGTGCACCGGCAACTTCTTCATCGACGAGCAGGTGCTGCGCGACGAGGGCGTCACCGACTTCAGCGTGTACGGGCCGGCCAGCGGCAAGAAGCCATTGATGGACTTTTTCGTGCCCGACGAGATCGCCGAGCGGTACGCCGACGGGGTCACCAACGCGTTCGCAGCTCAGAAGTAGGGTCGCGGCATGACCGACCTCGTCACCGTCGCTCGTCATGACACCACCGTCGAGATCGAGCTGAACAGGCCAGACAAGAAGAACGCCCTCACCTCGGACATGTACGCAGCAATGGCCGACGCCGTCGAGCAGGCCGAGGCTGACGTCTCGGTGCGCAGCGTTCTGATCAGCGGGGCCGGCTCGGCCTTCAGCGCGGGCAACGACCTGCAGGACTTCTTGGCCGGGTCGATGGACGACGAGCCGCCGGTCCTGCGGTTTCTGCGGGCTCTCTCCTCGGCGTCGGTGCCGTTGGTGGCAGCCGTGCAGGGCCCGGCAGTAGGCATCGGTGCGACCATGCTGCTGCACTGCGAGCACGTAGTGGCCGCCCACGACGCGGTGCTCCAGTTCCCGTTCGTCAACATGGCACTGGTGCCCGAGGCCGGCAGCTCACTGCTGCTGCCGCGGGTCACCGGCTACCTGCAGGCAGCGCAGATCCTGCTGACTGGGGAGAAGCTGGACGCCGAGCGCGCCCTCGGGCTCGGGCTGGTGAGCCGCGTCGTCCCGGTCGGCGAGCAGGTGCGCGCGGCGCGGGAGTTCACCGACGGCGTCGCAGGTCAACCACCGGCCGCTGTGCGCCTGACGAAGAGACTGCTTCGCGACGACACGACCGGGCTCGACGCCCGCATCGGCACCGAGCTGGTGCTCTTCAAGGAGCGCCTGCAGTCGCCGGAGTTCGTCGAAGCCGTGACGGCGTTCATGCAGAAGCGCGCGCCCAACTTCGACGCGCCGCAGGGCTGAGGACCCCTCAGGTCTGGTGGCGGGCGCGGGCGGCGTGGAAGTCCGGCGGACGCTTCTCCAGAAAGGCAGCCACGCCTTCGGCGTACTCCGCGCTCGTCCACGACTGCTGGTAGATCGAGAGCACCTCGTCGTCCTCGTCCGTGCGCGCGGCGACCGCTCGGTCGATCATCTGCTTGCCGCCCCGCAGCGACACCTGCGCGCGCGAGGCGAGCGTGGCCGCCACGGCGTACGCCCGATCGGCAACCGCATCGTCAGCCACCACGTCGTGCACCAGCCCGATGCGTAGCGCGACCTCGGCGGAGAGCAGCTCGCCGGTGAGCAGGATCCAGCGCGCCCACGCCGAGCCCACCGTCTCGACCAGCCGAGCCGTGGACGGCAGCGCGTAGATGATGCCGAGCTTGGCCGGAGTGACGCCGAAGCGGGACGACTCGCCGCAGACCCGCAGGTCACACGCCACGGAGAGCTGCGTACCCCCACCGATCGCGAAGCCCTCGACCAGGGCGACGGTGGGCTTGGGAAAGCGGATGATGGCCTGCTCCCCCGCCTCGACGGCCTCCCCGTAGCGACGTGCTCCCGACGGGTCGGCGCGCAACGTCTTGAACTCCGCGATGTCCGCTCCGGCACTGAACGGTCCCCCGGGTGTCCCACGCATGACGACCACGTCGACGTCGTCGTCATCGGCCAAGACCGGCATCAAGCGGCCGAACGCGTGCCACATCGCATAGGAGATCGCGTTGTGCTTGGCCGGGCGGTGCACCTCGACGGTGGCGACGGAGTCGGTGGTCGCCACGCGCACGTACTCCGCGGCGTCCCCCAGTGCGGCATCGACGTCAGCGTTCATGGCTCCATCGAAGCAGGCTCACCGAGCGAGCAGCAGATAGCCCACCGCGACCGCGGTGACGACGCAGACGGCGAGGATGGGTGCACCGAAGCGGGCGAAGGTAGCCCCGGAGTAGCCCCCCGGGCCCATCACCATGAGGTTCGACTGGTGGCTGAACGGGTTGATCAGGGTGAAAGAGATGCACGTGCCGATGAGTGCCAGCAGCATCACCGGGTCGAGGTCGAGCTCCGTCGCGATCACGATGGCGACCGGGGTGAGGATGGACGCCGTCGCTGCGTTGGTGACCAGGTTCGTCATCACGGCCGTCGTGAGGACGAACACGATCACGACGAGCAGCACGCTCCCGGCTGACAGATATCGAATGGCGTCGGCGATCTCGTTGGCCAGGCCACTGCTCACCACGACGTTCCCGAGCCCGACCGACCCGGCGAGAATGAACAGCACGTTCCAGTCGAGAGCTCGCACCGCTGAGGTCGGGGTGATCACCCGCGCCAGCACCATGAGCAACGCGCCAGTGAACGCAGCCAGCTCGACCGGTACCACGCCGAACGATGCGAGCAGAATGACGCCGGCCAAGATCGCCAGTGCGACGTTGGTCTTGGCGGGCTGAGGCGCGCGGCTGGCCGCGTCCTGCCACAGGGCCACGTGATCGTGCCCGCGCAGAACCTCGGGGTCGGCCCCGGTCACGAAGCAGGTCTCGCCCGGGACGGCAGGCGTCTCGCGCAGCGGTTTGGCGGTCTGTGCTGCCACAACAACGATGTCGCCGTCGTCCTCGAGGTCGTGCAAGGTGCCGTGCTCGCCGGTTGCGACTGTCACCTCGTACAGCCGGTCCGGGGACAGCCCGAACCGAGGGCTCTTCCACAGCGCCCGAACGCCGTCCTCGGTGGCAGAGAAGATGAGCACGTCCTCAACCTCGATGGCCATGTTCGGGTCGACGATCTCGCCCCACCGTTCGATGCCTACCAGCCGATAGTCCTGGGTGCGCTCGACTCCGAGATCACCAGCACGTCGGCCGAGAGCGTTCGCGCTGGCGGCAACCGGGATCTCCACGCGCCAGAGCTTGGGCGGCTTCTCCGTCGTCGTCGCACCACCCAGCACGCGAGGTGCCGTGACGTAGATGACGGCCCATCCGACAAGTGCGACGGGCAGCGCCACCGGCGCGAACGACAGCATCGACACCTCGACGCCGTCGGTGCCGGCAATGCCGGCGATGAGAAGGTTGGAGCTGGTGCCGATGAGGGTCACCGAGCCGGCCAACGTGGTGATGTGTGCGATGGGCAGCAGCACCTCCCGAGACGGGACGCGTCGCGTCTGCTCGAGCTCTTTCGTCGCCGGGATGAGCATCGCGACGATGGGCGTGGTGTTCATCAGCGCGGAGCCCAGTCCGATCGGAACCATGAGCCGCCGCAACGCCTCGCCCGCCGTCGTTACGCTCGACAGCAGCCGCCACGTCACCCGGGACACCACACCGGTCGCGACAATGCCCTTCGCGATCACGAGCATGGCGGCCACGGTGATGACGCCCCCGTTGCTCAGGCCCGCGAAGAGGTCGCTGGTCGGCGTCATGCCGCTGAGCCCCGCCACGGCCAAGCCGGTGCCCAGGGCAAGCACCGGGGGCACCTTTCCCGAGGCCATCGCCACCAGAGTGAGGACGACGATGACTGCCCCGAGAATCATCATCGTGTTGCTCCTCGCCGTGGCAAGACACGCCCAGTCCGACGCGCCGTGGCGAGTCGCCACCGCTGGGCAGGCTAGGGCACACCACGTCGCCACGGTGAACACTTGGTGAACTCTGCGTAGCGCGGACTAGGGACGCTCGACTCTTCCGGAACTCGGCTACCTCCGTCACGCTGAAGACATGGGTGGATCGACGTTCGCATGGGTGGCGCTGGCGGTGTGGTTGCTGGGCGGGCTGGCGGGCTACTACTACCTGTACCGGCACGGGCATCCGTCAGCCGTGTGGCTGCTGGGCGGTCTGATCCTGGGGCCGTTCTCGTTGCTCGTGTTCATCGACCGGGTGGAGCGCACCTCGCACGTGCTTGTGGAGCGGCCAGCGGTCGAAGCCTCCGGCACGAAGGTGGTCGTGGGCATGGACGGGTCGCCGGAGTCGGAGCACGCGCTGGCGGTGGCCACGACTGTGATGGGTGATCGTCCGTGTTGCCTGGTGCTGTGCGAGGTCGTCGACTACGACACCGAGAGCGAGCCGAGCGGGGCGGGAGTGGCCGCGGCGAGCGACCGGCTGGACGCGGTGGCGGAGAACCTCGCCGACCACAACGTGACGGTCGAGGTCGTCGCCGGACGTCCGGTGCAGGCGTTGGCCGAGGTGGCCGAGCGTCACGATGCCGACATGGTCGTCGTGGGCACTCGCGGGCGAGGGGTGTCGAGGCGGCTGCTGGGCAGCGTGGCCGAGGGGTTGCTGGCACAGTCGCGCCGTCCGGTGATGGTGACGCACCGGGGTTCTGAGTGAGCGCGGATGCCGACAACCGTCGGGCAGGCCGGGCACCACGCCCTGCCCGAGCACCAACTGGTGCTCCTGCTGGAGACCCATCCTGAGCGAGGGCTGAGCGAGCAGGAGGCGCAGTCGCGGCTTGTCCGGTGGGGGGCGAACGTGCTGCCGCCGCCCCGTCGACGCGGCCCGGTCGTGCGCGTGCTGCGGCACTTCCACCACCCCCTGGTCTATGTGCTGCTGGTAGCGCTGGCGCTCACGATCGCGCTGCAGGAGTGGATCGAGTCCGCGGTCATCGCGGTCGTGGTACTGGTCAACGTCGTCGTCGGGTTCCTCCAGGAGGAGCGGGCGGAGAAGGCGCTGTCGGCCCTGATGGCTATGACCCGCACGCACGCCACTGTGGTGCGCGACGGCGAACGGGTGCGCCTGGACTCCACCGACCTCGTGCCTGGTGACGTTGTGGCGCTGGAGGCCGGGGACAAGGTTCCGGCCGACATGCGTCTCCTGCGGGTTCGCGGCCTGTCGATCGACGAGTCCGCACTCACCGGTGAGTCCGTTCCGGTGGCCAAGCAGGCAGTGGCCGTGCATGAGAGCGCCGAGCTGGCCGACCGAGCCAACATGGCCTTCTCGGGCTCCCTCGTCGTGGCCGGCACCGCCACCGGGGTCGTCGTGGCGACAGGCGGTGACACCGAGCTCGGACTGATCCACCGCCTCGTCGGTGAGTCCGGTGGAGTGCAGACGCCGCTCACTCGCAAGCTCGCCGGCTTCAGCCGCTTGCTGACGGTGGTCATCCTCGTGCTTGCCGGACTCACGTTCGTGCTCGGGCTCTACCGCGGCGAGCCGGTGGCCGACATGGTCACAGCGGCCATCGCCCTCGCTGTCGGAGCGATCCCGGAGGGGCTGCCGGCAGCCGTCACGATCATCCTCGCGATCGGGGTGTCGCGGATGGCCAAGCGCCACGCCATCATCCGCCGACTGCCCGCGGTGGAGACCCTCGGCGCGACAACGGTCGTGTGCAGCGACAAGACCGGCACGCTCACCCAGAACCAGATGACGGTGACGACCGTGGTCACTGCATCCGGTCGATACGTCGTCACCGGCACGGGCTATGAGCCGAGCGGGACGCTGCTCGACTCCGACGGCACGCCGGTCGAGGGCGGGGCGGACGCCGCACTGGCCGAGACGCTGCAGGCTGGGGTGCTGTGCAACGACTCCGTGCTGAAGCACCGCAGCCATGAGTGGGTCGCGGTTGGGGACCCGACCGAGGTCGCGCTTCTCAGCGCGGCAGCCAAAGCAGGGATCGACGGGGCCCACCTGGTCGAGCACCACCCGAGGATCGACGAGATCCCGTTCTCGTCGGAGTCCCAGCTCATGGCCACGCTGCACGCAGAGTCGGACGGGACGAAGCGGATGCTCGTGGTCAAGGGCGGGGTGGAGGCCGTGCTGCCGCTGGCCGGCTCCGTGCGCGCCAGGGACGGGCATGATTCTGCGCTGGACTCCGCGTGGGTCGGTCAGGCCGTCGACCAGATGGGGCGCGATGCCCTGCGCGTGCTCGCGGTCGCCAGCGTCGCCGTGTCGGCGGACACCAACCGACTGGCGCCGGCTGATCTGGACGGGGCAACGCTGACGCTGCTCGGCCTCGTCGGGATGCACGACCCGCCTCGACCCGAGGCGGTCGCGTCGATCCGCACGTGCCACCAGGCTGGCATCGAGGTCAAGATGATCACCGGCGACCACGCTGCCACCGCTCGAGCGATCGCCGCGGAGATCGGTTTGGGCGCTCACGGGCGCGAACCGATCGCCGTCACCGGCGCCGAGCTGCGCGAGCTGTCGAGTGCCGACTTCGCCCGCGCAGCCGAATCGGCGAACGTGCTGGCTCGCGTCACTCCGGAGAACAAGCTGCGCCTCGTCGAGGCGCTGCAGGCCCAGAACCATGTCGTGGCCATGACGGGTGACGGAGTGAACGACGCACCCGCCCTGCGCCAGGCCGACATCGGAATCGCGATGGGGCACGCCGGCACGGAGGTCGCCAAGGACGCCAGCGCGATGGTGCTGACCGACGACAACTTCGCCACCATCGAGGCAGCGGTCGAGGAAGGCCGTGGCGTCTACGACAACATCACCAAGTTCATCACCTGGACGCTGCCCACCAACCTCGGCGAGGGCCTGGTGATCCTTGCCGCGATCATGCTCGGCGCCACCCTGCCCGTGCTGCCCGTCCAGGTGCTGTGGATCAACATGACGACCGCTCTGCTTCTTGGGCTGATGCTGGTGTTCGAGCCGAAGGAGCCGGGGATCATGGATCGACCGCCCCGCGACCCCGACCAGCCCATCCTTACGCGAGTTCTGGTCGAGCGGATCGTCCTGGTGTCGGTGCTGATGCTCATCGGCGCGTTCGGGCTGTTCGAGTACGAGCTTGCGAGCGGGGCCACCACGGCCGAGGCCCGCACCGTTGCGGTCAACGTCTTTGTGCTTGTGGAAACTGCTTACCTGCTCAACTGCCGTAGCCTCGCCCAGTCGTTCATGACGCTCGGGTTCTTCAGTAACCCACCGTTGCTCGCCGGGATGGCGGCCATGGTCGCGCTGCAGGTGCTCTTCACTTACCTGCCGTTCTTCCACGTCGTGTTCGAGTCTGCGCCTATCAACCTGGCCGCCTGGGGGCGCATCGTCGCCGTCGCTCTCGGCGTCATGCTGGTCGTCGGCATCGAGAAGGCGTTGCGCCGCCGGGGTTCGGGAGGCCGAGCGACCGGCATCGACGAGCCCCGCGCAAGCCGTTCCGGTGCGTGAGGCCCACCCTGCACGCCCATGACGCCCGCGGTTACGCCGCTTCGACCCGGTCGACAACCGCGCGCATGTAGTCGGCGAACCGTCCGGGCTCGTCGTAGGGGGGTGTGTGCCCGGACCGGTTGAAGACGACGTACTCCTTGGTGGGGGCGGAGAGTCGCTGGAACCACTCCCGGGCCAGGGTCGAGCGCCCGGAGGCCTCGTACTCCCCTTGCACGACGAACACGGGCACGTCCAGACGCGGAACCTGGGTGCGGAAGTCGGTCTCGGCGAGCTGCGGGTAGAGCACGTGGAACGTCTCCGCGACTGCCGCCATGCCGCGTAGCTGCTCGATCAGGGAGTACTCCGCGACGAACAGGCTGGCGGGGTACTCCGAGGAGGCGTTGTAGTCGTCGCCGTGCTCGAAGTTCACCCACTTCGGGTTCGAGGCCAGTGCCTCGGTGTAGCTGAGGGTGTCGTCGTACGGCGGGGGCCCGATCTCCTCCAGCCGCTGCGCGGCGGCGGCGTCGCCGCGCGCCTCGGCGTCGGACAGGCTCTGGGTGTACATCAGCGTGTCAGTCTCGAACTGATCCACCATCTGGCCGGTGCCGACGTAGGCGTGGTACTTCTGCGGTGCACGCTGCGTGGCGAGCACCCCGAGAGTGGTACCCCAGCTGCTACCCACCAGGTAGATCTTCTGCTGGTCGAAGCGGTCGCGCAGGTAGTCGGTGACAGCGAGAGTGTCGAGCACCATCTGCTCGACAGTGAGGGTGGCGGTGGGCTCGAGCTGGTCGTAGCTCTTGCCGGTGCCGCGCTGGTCCCAGACCGCGACCACGAAGTGCTGCTCCAGCGCCGTCCCAGAGTTGCGGATGCGGCCGATCCCGGTACCACCGGGCCCACCTTCCAAGTAGAGCAGCACCGGGGCCCGCGCCGAGTCCCCCCTGATCATGATCGACTGCTCGTGCCCGCCGATGCGCACCTCGACCAGCTCGGCGACGCTGCCGTCCTCGGCGATCGGCTCGGTGGTGGTCGGGCGGAGCAGCCCCGCCACCAGCAGCGCGACAAGAACGGCACCGACGGTCAGCACAATGCGTCCCGGCCAGCGGCGCGGCGCGTCGGTTCCAGTGGCGCGCCTGAACGACACGAGCCCGAAACCGGTGCCGACCAGCATCGGCAGCACCATCAGAACGCCGTCGACCCCTCGCCCGACCACGAACGTCAACACCCCGTAGATGCCATCGAGCCGGATCGCGTCGATCGTGGGTCCGTCCACGCGGACCCGGGCCAGCTCGAAGACCAGCGCGAACACCGCCGGGGCCATGAGCAACGCCCAGCGCGATCCCGTCAGCCGGCCGGCCGCGAAGCCGACCGCCAGCCCTGCGAGCACTGCTACCAGTGCCTGGGTGGTCGTGACCGGACCGCGGGGCAGCAACCACCCGCCGAGAGCTCCGGCTGCGGCGGCGATCGCAGCGGCCGAGGCAGCCCCGGCCGCAGTCATTCGGCGGGATTCGTTGTTCGAGGGGCGTGCGCTCAGCTCGCGCGTGGCGTGCATGTCGACTCCGGGCGACGGCAACAGGGTCGTGGCTCGACACTGACGTGCGAACAGGGTTGATCGACAGTGGCCGGCGTCACCCGCTGTGATGACCTTCGGCCTGTGGGCCTCGCGCCGGACAGCCGCAGGGTCAGCCCTGCGTGTATCCCTCTCCTGCGCATATGGGTGACCGGCAACGGCTGCGGCGCCACTGACGTTCCCGACCGACTGGATGTCTCGCGTCGGCCAGGCGTTCCGCAGCTGAGGTGTCGGGTGGGGGCACGGAATGACCGTTTGACCTGCGAGAACGCGTGCTTGGCCGATGATAGGTTCTCGCCCGTGCCCCACCTGTTCGTCAACCGACCGAGACAGCACGCCCCGGCCAGCCTGCAGCCGGGTGGGCGCGACAACCTCACATGGGAGACCATCAACACCACCGTCTACCTCGCCGGTGGGGTGATGTTCATCTGGGGCAGCGTGCTGTTCTTCCCGGAGCCGGAGAGCGTGTCCGACCGCGGGGCCTGGGTCTTCTTCTTCGCATCGCTGATGTACCTAGCGGTCACAGGCCACGACCTGCTCGAAGTGGTCCGCTACCGGGCCACGCTCCTTCGACAACTCACCATCTGGGACCGGTACGAGGCATGGGCCGCGCTCAGCTACCTGGTGGGCAGCGTGCTGTTCGCCGCCGGCAGCGTCTTCTTCCTGAACGCGGTCGGGTGGTACGCGGCCGGCTCCTGGACCTTCATCATCGGCGGCCTGCTGTTCGTCTTCGGGGCGGCGATCAACGTTCTCGAGGTGATCCGGGCCCCGAACATGCGCACTCTCCAACTCATGAACCTCACGGCCATCACCTTCGTGACTGGGTCGATGCTGTTCGTGGTCGCATCCATCCCGTACCTGTTCACCCTGCAGAGCGCCGCCGATCAACGCACTGTCGATGCCTTCCTCGCAGCGCAGTACGTCATCGGCAGCGTCCTCTTCCTGCTCGGCGGTTGGTTCAACTACCGCCGCGCCCGCATCGTCGCCCTGCGCCAGGGCGGGGGGCGACCGGCGGTACCAGCCAGCGACGGGGCGAACTGAGCGCCGATACTGGCCGCATGCAGCCCCACTTGGTGGCCCAAGCGCTGGAATCGTATGACCTCGGCGGGTTGGACCGGTCGGCGGTGGGGCGGTGGATCGCGTTGGAGATGCGGGCGGGGGCTGCACCACCAACGGCCGTGTGGACGCTGCGCGACAGTGGCGCGGCGATGCTGGGCCGTATGCCCGAGTCCGCTCTCGTCGCGGTACGTGCGCAGGCGGCGCTGGTGGACGCGGCGCTGGTCGTAGTGGCCTGTCCAGTGGCTGCTCGACACCGATGGGGCGGCCCGCCAGAGAGGACGCACACCAATGGGCATGGATGATCGTGTTGTCCTGCCGGACGGTCGGGTCGTCTCCTACTCCGACACCGGCGACCAGGACCACAGGGTGGTTCTGTACTTGCACGGCACCCCAGGGTCACGGATGCAGGCAGGTGGCCCGGTCAGCGACGCGGCGACGGCGCTGGGCATCCGGCTGGTCGCACCAGACCGCCCCGGCTATGGCCATGCATCCTTCGTCTCCTACCGCGTGGTCGACTACCCGGCCATGCTCGCCCGGTTCGCCGACGCGCTGGGGATCGACCGGTTCGGGGTCGTGGGGACATCCGGGGGAGGTCGCTACGCCTACGCGTGTGCGGTGGCGCTGCCCGACCGGGTCACCCGCGTGGCACTCGTCGGCAGTACCGCGCCGGCGAACCTGCCTGGCGTGCCCGAGACCTGGAGCCGGGCGGATCGGCGCCTGTACACCACCGCCAGAACAGCGCCGTGGCTGCTTCGGGCGTTGCTGGCCAGGACCGCCCGCCGCTTCCGGCGGCGCCCAGACCGGATGCTGCGCATGTTCCCGGACCTGGCAGCCGCCGACGAGCAGGCCGTGGCCCGCCCCGACGTCCAGGCACTGGTGACCCAGATGACCGCCGAGGCGTTCCGCCAAGGATCCCGCGCCTTCGTGCACGACCTCCGACTCGAGGCGCTGCCATGGGCCGACCGCCTCGACCCTCCGGGCGTGCCGGTCGACGTGTGGCACGGTCGCGACGACACCATCGTCGGACACGAACAGGCCCGAATCCTCGCAGGCGCGATCCCCGGAGGGCGCCTGCACATCGTCGACGACGAGGGCCACTTCTCCCTCGTCATGCGGCGCCCGGCGCTCTACCTCGAGCCGTTCCAGCACGCGAAAGACTGACAGCCGTCCATGGTCATCAGCGAGTCCCCAACAAGCTCGTCACCGGGCATCCGTGCCCAGTACCGGTGCCGGCCTACGACGCTGGGCGACCGACAGCCCCGCTCCATCTCGAATGCCCCCGCGCACACCGCGTCTGCACCGGGCGGAGGACGCGTCGTGTAGCGCTGCCGAACCCGGGTGCCCTCACCCGAACGACGGCTCAGGCGCGGCGGCCCAGGGCGGCGAGAAGCCGGGTCGGCGCGTCGGCGTCGTCAGGCACGTCGAGTCGGGCCGCGAGGACTCCGGGGATCCCCTGTGGCTTGAGCCAGGACTCGACCACGGTGGCGGCGACGCCGAGCAGGTCGGCTGGTAGCCGCCCGTCTGCCCCGACCGCGTGGGCAAGGTCCCACGTGTGGATCAGCGTGTCGGCACCCACCTCGTCGCAGTAGCGCTGCACGCTCTTCGGACCCGCGGACAGCTCGACCACCACCGACAACGAGGGCAGAGCTTCCAGTGCGGCGCGTGCGTCGACGGCGGCCCTCGCGTACGTCGCGACAGGGTCGTGACCGGGGTTTGTCAGGGCCCGCACGTCCCACTCCGTGCACGGGGTTGGCGCCGACCACATGTCGTCGCTGACCGCATCCGCCCGCATCTGCGCCACAGCCCTCGACATCCGGCGTAGCACCACTGCTCGCGGAGCTGCTCGACGCGCGCCCACCGGCCGGGGACACGGTGCCCCGCCGCACGCCACTGGACGGTTCTTCTCTTGCGGTCGAAGCCAGCACGGGTCACCGAGCCGGGACGCGCCGTCCTGCGCCGGGCACGAGAGCTCGAGCAGCTCGCCGCCGACACCGCAGGCAAGCTCTCACCACGGAGCGGCCGTACGATCATGGCATGCCGAGACGGGACTTCGTGGGATGGCTCTTGTTCCTGGCGAGCGCCGTGCTGTTCGCCGTAGCGGGAGTCCGCTCCGCCGATCCGCTCGTAGTAGCAGGGAGTGGAGTCTTCGGATTCGCATGCCTTCTGTTCCTCAGCCATGCCGCGCCAAGTCTGCGCCGCGTCGAGTCTTGAGGGGCGACAGCCTTCCTCGCCTCTGGAACCGGGGACTTGGCGCCGCGCCTGTGGGGTCGATAGGGCGTCCCCTCACCGGCATCCTCCAGGCGACGGACCCGGCGTTGCTGTTGGGCCGCGAGCGGACGCCACGCGGCGGCAGGGGGCTGGGAGGGCCCCGGCCAGAAGGGGACGTCGCGGGTCGGGCGGAGTCGCCGGGACATGAGGATCACCTAGTACGCGCCCCACTTCAGGGTGAGCCTGCCTCGGATCATCGGGGCCGGACGCCTCGTCGGGGACGACCCAACAAGCCGGCCATCGTCAGCCCGCGGCCCGTGCACGCACGCAGCGTCACCCACCTGAGAGTGGCGGAGGCACACCGGTGGTCCCTCCAGTTGGAGAGCGTTCAGGCGGCCACCCTGGCAGCTCGCCCCCTCTTGTCCGGAGAGATGGGCGGCTTCCGCTTCGAGGTGCCCCGCGAGTAGGGCGCTGCGCGGCGACTTCATGTCCGGACGCAGCCCGCGGCATGGAGCCACGCGCTCTTGACGACGACCGACATCACCCCCGGGTGACCCCGAAACGCTGAGGAATCGAAAGACGGGCGCCACGTGAGCCGGCACACGTCAGGAGGGCCGCACCAGGCCTGTCTCGTAGGCGAGCACGACGGCCTGCACTCGGTCCCGAACACCAAGCTTGGCCAGCACCCGGCCGACGTGTGTCTTCACCGTGGTCTCCGAGAGCACGAACCGCTCGGCTATCTCCTGGTTCGACAGGCCCTCCGCAACCGCCTGGAGAACGTCGTTCTCGCGCGGCGTAAGGCTCGCAAGGCGAGGATCGACGCCACGCCGCTCGGGGCTCGCACTGGAGTCGGGCATGCGGTCGGCGAAGAGGTCGAGCATTCTTCGGGTGACTCGTGGCGAGACGACTGCGTCTCCGCTTGCGACGGTGCGAATGGCACCCACCAGCTCGGCCGGTGGGGCGTCCTTGATGAGGAAGCCGCTGGCTCCGGCTCGCAGACCTTCGAAGGCGTACTCGTCGAGATCGAAGGTCGTGAGGATCAGCACGCGGGTACGGGGGTGCGCGGTGGTGATCCTCGCGGTGGCGTCGATGCCGTTCATCCCCGGCATCCGTACGTCCATCAGGACCACGTCCGGGTCGAGAGCGGCGACCTGGGCGAGAGCCACGTTTCCGTCTCCCGCCTCCCCGACGACAGTGAGGTCGTCGACTGCCTCCAGGACGAGTCGCATGCCCATGCGCAGCAGGGCCTGGTCGTCGACCAGGAGAACGCCGATCATGCGTCAGGCTCCTGCCACGGCAGGTCTGCGCGCACACGCCAGCCGTCCTGCGAGGGTCCGCTGGACACCGAGCCCCCGTAGGCCTGGGCACGCTCCGCCATCCCGACCAGCCCCCGACCAGATCCCCCGCTCGTCGCGAGTGGAAGGCGTGGCCCGTGGTCGATGACCTCGATGCGCACCCCGGCGACGTCCCGGCAGATCGTGAGCTCTGCCCGAGGAGTGCCCGGGGCGTACCGAAGGGTGTTGGTCAGGGCCTCCTGGACGATTCGGTACACCGTCAGCTGAATCCCGGGGTCGGCCGGGAGAGCGGCACCGAGCCCGTCGGTGACCACCGGCAAGCCTGCCGCCCGGAACCTCTCCACCAGGGCGTCAAGGTCGAGCAGGCCCGGCTGGGGTTCGAGCGGAGCGCCCCCGTCATCGAGGACTCCCAGTACCCGGCGCATGTCGGCCAGCGCAGCTCGGCCGGTGTTCGAGAGCTCGGCCAGGGCGGCCCGGCTGGCCTCGGGTGAGCGATCGAGAGCAGCACCGGCCCCGTCTGCCAGAGCCACCATCACGGAGAGACTGTGAGCGACGACGTCATGCATCTCGCGGGCGATCCGGTTGCGCTCGGACACCCGGACCAGCTCGGCTTGGCGCTCGCGGTCCAGGGCCGCGTCGTTGGCACGGTCCACCATCTCCACGAGGCGCCGCCGACGGTTGCGCACGCTGATGCCGGCGGCCAATCCGGCAAGAGAGAAGATGACCAGGCCTGCCACCGAGGACGCCCGGTCGTCGGTGAGCAGCGGGTCGACGTCTCCGGCAGAGCCCGCCGACAGGTCGACCACGGGCTGTTCCCACAGCACGACGGCCATGGACGTCGTGGCGACCAGCACGGCGGCGGTCGTCCACGCGGTTCGGGCGGGGCGTGCTACGGCCACGGCGTAGACGGCCAGGCCGATCCCCAGGTCGAAGCCGCTGAGTCTGCCGGTGATCGCTGTGCAGGCGACACCGAGAGCACCCAGGACGACCGCCACAGCCACAGGGTTGCGCCGTCGCCAGGCGAGGGTCGCAGTGCCGGCGGCCACGAACCAGAGCGCAGTCAGGCCTGGCTCGTAGTCGTAGGGAAACAGGACGCTTGCCGAAGCCGGCACCGCGAAGGCCAGCATGACGACTGCGTCCATCGCGGCGGGGCGGCGAAGAAAGAAACGCCGGACCGGCCCGAGACGACTCTCGCCCACCTCGATGAAGGAATCGGGCGCGGCGGGTTGACCGGTCACGGTGACCACCTCCTCATGTTGTCATCCGTGGGTCCTAGGTGGCCGGATACCGGCCACCTCGGACGTGCTGGTCAGGCGTCGCGTCGGCGCACCAGCACACCAGCGAGAGCGAGCAGCACCAGTGCCCAGGCGACCAAGACCCCGTAGCCCTGCCAAGGGGTCAGCGTGGCCCCGGTAGCCGACGCATCGAGGGTCTCGATCATCTCCTCGTCGAACAGCACCCTGCGACCTGCCGTCGACGGCAGGAACGGGCTGACGACCTCGATGGCCCGCATCGGGACCATGATCAGCACGTTCTCGACCACCAGCAGCACGGCGATGACGGCTGTCAGCGAAGCGGCGCCATGGCGAAGGAGCGCGCCCACTGCGAAGGAGAGGAGTCCGATGGCCGCGAGGTAGAGCGGCAGCCCGATCGTCATCCGCAACGTCTCGGCGTCGGAGAGGTCGAAGGTCGCACGCAACTCGTGGTGGAACGGCGTCGTGGCCACGTACGAGATCGCCATCGCGACGAGGGTGACTGCGAGCACGGCCGCGGTCAGCACGCCTGCCTTCGCCCACAACACGGGTAGGCGGCGGGGCACAGCGGTGAACGTCGAGCGGATCATGCCGGTCGAGTACTCGCCCGTGATGATCAGGACACCGAGCACGGCCACGGCCAGCTGCGCCAGCTGGTAGCCCGCGCTGAGCAGTTGGGCGATGTTCAGCCCGCCCGATGACGTGCTCGCGTCGTACCCCTGGGTGGTGCCCCAGGCGACCACGGCGCTGATGGCAACCAAAGACCCGATGGCGGCGACGAGCGTCCAGACGGTGGAGCGGACGGAGCGGAACTTGATCCACTCCGCAACCATGGTTCCGGCCAGGGTGACGCGCCGCTGACTCGTGGAGGTGGGTGCCGGTGCGGCGCTCGGGGAGGTGTCGAGCAGGGTAGTCATCGCTGTGCTCCTTGCATGATCAGTGCACTCACGTCGTCTTGACGTGGAGCGGGGGTGGGGGTGTCGGACGACCCGATTCCGTGCGAGTCCGGGTCGACGGCACCCATCTGGCCGGAGTGATACTCGACCTCGCCTGCCGTGAGCTGGAGGTAGGCGTCCTCGAGCGAGGAGCGCTGTGAGGTGAGTTGGTGAAGGACGATTCCGGCGGCCGCCGCGACCTCCCCGATCTCCTGGCTCGAGCGACCGACCACCTCGAGGACGCCGGCCTCGGTGGAGCGAACCGTGGTGTCGTCACGCTGCAACAGGCGTGCCAGGTTGCCGGCGTCGGGGCTGCGAACGCTGACCGCGCCGTGCGAGGCACGGTCGATCAGCTGCTGGATCGGGGCGTCGGCGATCACCTTGCCGCGTCCGAGCACGATGACGTGGTCGGCGGTCTTGGCCATCTCGCTCATCAGGTGCGAGGACAGGAAGACCGTCCGACCCTCCGCAGCCAGCCGCCGGACAAGGGTGCGCACCCACAGCACGCCTTCGGGGTCCAAGCCGTTGACCGGCTCGTCGAGCATCACGGTGTGTGGGTCACCCAGGAGCGCGGTAGCGATGCCCAGGCGCTGGCCCATGCCCAGCGAGAACCCGCCGACACGCTTACGAGCGACCTTCTCCAGACCGGCCAGCGCGATGACCTCGCGAACCCGCGTGGCGCCGATCCCGTGAGTGGCCCCGAGCGCGAGCAGGTGATCGTAGGCCGTGCGCCCGGGGTGCACGGACCTCGCCTCGAGGAGGGCGCCGACCTCGGCCAACGGAGCGCAGTGCGCAACGTAGGGGGTGCCATCGACGGTGACTCGGCCGGCACTCGGGCGGTCCAGCCCCACGATCATGCGCATCGTTGTGGACTTGCCCGCGCCGTTGGGGCCGAGGAACCCGGTCACCTGGCCGGGGCGAACGGTGAACGACACGTCATCGACGGCCGTCGTGGGGCCGTACCTCTTCGTCAGGTGCTCTGCCCGGATCATGGATCCTCCTCGTAGTCGGACAACAACGACGCTAAGCACCCGTGTCCCCGGGGACGACCTCCCCGTGAACGATCATTCGCAGCGCGCGTGTACGACCTACGGAGGACCCCGAGTCATCCCGTGGGTTCGCGCCCAACGGTCCGCGACTCCCCTCCGGTGCGCGATCGGACTGCTCCCTTCGTGTCCGTCCGCGTAGTTCACGGTGAACGATCCTTCGATGACGTAGCCCCAGTGCGGCACCGAACAGTCGCCACCGGGGAGCTCGGCAAGCAGGGGACCAAGGTCGGTGCCCGTGAGCGAACCGGTTGAAGCTCGCGGCCATGGCGTCCACAAAGAATCTGACAGGCCCGATCCAGCAAGAGCAGCACCACGAAACCAACCACGCGATCCTGACCTGGCTGGACCAGCAGGATGCCTGGCCCCGTCGTCGATCGTCCCCCACGAGCAGTCACATCATGGAGAAGCTGCGTTCGTGATCCGGGTCAACGTCGAGGCCTTCGTCGGCGAGGCCGGCGAGGTAAGTCGGGCAGCAGCGTCGCGCGGATCGTGTCGAGGTCGTGTTCGGTGCGCAGGCGCTGAGATGGGATGACCTGGGCCTCCTGTCCGCTCACCACAGGGAGTGCTGGATCTCCCCGTTGACCCACCACGGCCCTTCGCACTTGTCGACGAAGGCCTGCCACGCAGGGAACTCGTCCCACTCCTCATGCACCTGTCGGAAGTGGTCGTCCATGCCCGCCTGGGACTGATACACCTCGGTGAGCGCGAACACGACAGCGTCCGGCCTGCTCGGATGCGGACCCTTCGTCACGAGGCGGAACAGCAACGCTCCGTCACCCTCGCGGTGGTGCGTGCCCGTCATCCACTGGGTGTGCGCGGCGGTGAGGCGGTCTCCCTCAGCCTCGAGCTCGACTGGACAGGCGAACAGGTACGACCACTGGGCACAACCGGCGTAGTTCATCGACGTTCTCCTCGTCCAAGATCGGCAGCAGACGGCTGGGCAAGACAGGTGCACCCTGCTACCGCTGGAGGGACGCACCAACGTGGCCGGCCACCACAGGGAGTGCCGGACGACCCCGTCGAACGTGCGCACGCTCACCGGCCCGGTGACGGGTGCGCTTCATGCCTGATCTTGGGCGTTGCCCGGCTACGTCCTCGTGCTCGCAACTGGCGGCTGTCCCGCGTCCGTTGAGAACGCCGATGTCACCGCCGTGACGATGTCCGCGGAAGACGGCGCAGGCCTGGACGCCCCTTCCTCATCCTCGGGCGGGGGCCAGCCGTCACCCGAATCGAGGTGGGGCTACCAGAGGGAATGCGAGATCGTCCCGTTGACCCTCCAGGGTCCTTCGGATTGGCCGAGCAGCGCATGAAAGGCCGGGAGGTCTTCAAAGGTCTCGTGGGCCTGCTTGGAGTGATCCTCCACCCCGGCAGGGGACTGGTAGATCTCGGTCATCGCATAGACCACCGCATCGTCCTGCTCAGGGTGTGGAGCCTTGGTGACGGTGTACTGCAGCAGAGCCTTCTCACCCTCACGATGGTGGGTGCGCTGCATCCACTCCGCGTGCGAGGCGACGATGCGATCGGCCTCGGCCTCCAGATCCGCCGGACAGACGAACATGAGCGACCACTGGGTGCGTCCGGTGTAGTCCATGACGTTTCTCTTCCCTTCGACTACTGCGTGGCGACGGTCGCCACGCGGGCTGGCGCCTCGGCGCGGCCATGCACGCCGAGCCTCCTCTAGACCTGTTCGACCGAGACGTCACTGTGTTGCCCGGCCGGGTGTGGGGCAGGTGGGTGGGTCGTTGCCATGGCAGGTCTCCTTGTGGCTGCTTCGGGTCAGGCCCGCGCTGCGTGGACGATGTTGAAGGGGGTTTCGGCGATGCGGCGGAAGTGGGCGTAGCCGGCCTCGGCGAAGACTGCGGCCATGCCGGGTTCGCCGGCCTGCGTGCCCAGCGCCCGGCCGACCGGTTGGGACAGCGAGTTCGGGGTGCACAATGCCGCGGACGCGCCGTACATGATCTTCGCCGTAGGTGCGGTGTGGTTGAGCGTCTTCTCGCCATGGGCGAACGGCTCGACGAGCATGACCGCACCTCCGGGGGCGAGCTGGCGCTTGGCGTGCGCGACGATGCCGACGGGGTCGCCCATGTCGTGCAGGGCGTCAAAGAAGCAGACCAGGTCGTACTGTCCGCGGAAGTCGGCCGCGTCGGCGACGCGGAAGTGGACCCGATCGCTCACACCGGCGATGTCCGCGCCTTCGCGGGCAGCGTCGACCGAGGCCGGGTGGCTGTCGAAGCCGTGGACCTCGACGCGCTCGTAGGCCTGGGCCATGACCACCGAGGAGATGCCGTACCCGCACCCCACATCGGCGACTCGCCCCCCGCCGGCCAGCAGCTCGCTGGTCCCGTCCAGCGCCGGGATCCACTCGGTGACAAGATGGTGCTGGTAGCCCGGGCGGAAGAACTCGGCCGTCCCGCTGAACAACCGGGCGCTGTGGTCGGCCCAGGCCAGGGCGCCGTCGCCGCGGAAGGCGGCGGCGACCTTGCCGAGGTCCTCGAACATCGACGCCGTGACGGTCATGCCGCTGGCAACGAACACCGGCGACTGGCGCCGGGCCAGGGCCATGGCCTGCTCCGCCGGCAGCGTGTAGGTCGACGCGCTGTCGTCGTAGACGACGTGGCCGGCCGCGGCCTGCTGGTCCAGCCACTCCTGCACGAGCCGCTCGTGGCACCCGGTGCGCTCAGCCAGCGTTGCCGCCGCTAGCGGTCCCTCGCCGTCCATGGCCTGGTACAACCCGAGCTCGTCCCCGAGGCAGACCATCAGCACCGTGGTCGCACCGCCAAGGTCGCCCAGCACTGTGCCCATGAACTTCTGCAGCGTTTTCTCGTCGATGCTCATCTCGGGTGTCCCTCCGTGCGTCGGCGTGGTGTGCTCGATCGTGGTGGGGAGGGCGGGGGGTGAACCTCACCCGGCTGGGTGAGAAATGCGGGTCACGCGTTCGATCGGGCGGTCACGGGCGCTGCGCGTGTGCCGTGTGGAGGGCGGCCAGCTGGGCTCGGCTGGAGATGTCGAGCTTGGCGTACACCTGGCTCAGGTGGGTCTTGACCGTGTTGGGGCTGACGAACAGGCAGGCGGCGATCTGGGGTGTGGTGAGCCCGGACACGGCGAGGTCGACGACTTCGCGCTCGGCTGGGGTGAGGCTGTCCCACCCGGTCGGCGGGCGCTTGCGGGCTCCCCGCGAGCGCCGGGCCACGCGGGCGGCTTCCTCAACGGTGAGCGACGTGCCTGCTGCGATGGCCTCAGCCGCTGCCTGCGGGCCGACCGCCTGCTCCAGCCCGACCACAGCCTCAGCGCGCAACTCGGCCTCGAAGGGAAGCCGGGCAACCGACGAGGCAGCGTGTCGTGCGTCTACCGCGCCGATGAGCCGGCCCGCGCGGTCGTGGGCCCCGCGGACTCTCTCGAGCAGCGCGAGGTGGTCCAGAGCAGCCGCGAGCCCCAGCCGGTCACCCAGTCTCGAAGCGATGCCGATCGCGTCGTGGACGCGGTCGAGCGCCTGCTGGAACCGGTCGTGTCGCAGGTCGAGGATTGCCAACCCGAGCTCGGCTCGCAGGCGGGAGAAGGGGTACGAGGGGTCGACTGACAACTCCGACGACTCGGTCAGGATCTTGGTGGCTGCCTCGGTGTCGCCGGACCGAAGACGGGTCAGCCCGAGCAGCCACAGTCCGGCAGCTGCGTCCCACTGACCCGACGTGACCCGGGCGAGCTCGACGGCGCGCTCGGCCTGGGCTGCGGTGTCGTCGCGGTCGAACCGGTAGTGCGCGAACGCCCTCCACCGTTGCGCGAGACTGGCGAACGTCGCCAGGTCTTGGTCGGCGGCGATGGCGGCTGCGTGCCCAATAAGCTGCTCGGCCTGCTCCTCGTCGCCGCGCAAGGTGGCCACCGTGCCGACAGAGGTCAGTGCCATCACCTCGTAGACCGGATATCCCACCACCCGCGCCTGCGACAGTGCTTCCCACGCAATCGCCAACCGATGGTCAAGCCTCAGGTCCATCAGCACAGGGCCGTAGGCCTGGAACACCAGGCCCGTGAGGGCCATCCTCGTCAGGGGAGCGCTGCGGGCGACGACAGCGGCGTCCAGCTCGGTGCCCGCGGGTATGGACCTGGTGTGTGACATCAGGGCGGCGCGCCGGGTGTCCAGAAAGTCGACGTGAAACCCCCCGTCGCCAGATTGCCGCACGACTCGGTCCGCCTGGTCAAGGTCGGCCCAGATCTGCGCGTCAGAGCCGTGCCCGGAGAAGAAGCCGCACCACGCCCGATTCATCAGTGCGCGCGCCCGCCAGTACTCGTCCATTCCCGGAGCTGTGAGAGCTTGATCGGCCAGCCGATAGGCCTCGGACAGCCGTCCGGCCATCAGCTCCTCGTGCGACGTGATCGCCAGCACCGGACCCCGCAGCGCGCGGCTCAGACCAGGCAGCGCCAGCAGGCCCTCGCTTCGCCGCGTGAACTCCGCGTACCTGCCGCGAATGTGCCAATAGTCCAGCATGGCCAGCAGCATCTCCGCCGCCCGATCTGGTCGGTCGCGCTGGATATCCCAGTCCATCGCCGCTCGGACCTCGGGCAGCTCGGCGTCCAGCATCGCCAGCCATGTCGACTGGTCGGGAAGCGTCCGCGTCTCGCCATCGCCGACCACGAGGGAGTACACCGCTTCGGCATGCCGGTCGCGGGCCACATGGTCCCGCCCCTCCTCCGCAAGGAGGTCTCGCGCCAGAAACCGCACCGCAGCAGGCAACCGGAAGCGGCCATTGGTCAGGACCCGGACGACAGACGCCTCGACCAGCTCACTGACGACCTGCTCCACGCTCTGCGACCCCAACTCGGGCACACCACCAGCAACCGACCGGGCCGTACGCACCGTGAACGAGTCCGCGAACACGGAGAGCATCTGCAGCCCCACGCGGCCCTGGGGGCTGAGCAGGTCCACGCTCCAACGGACGCTGGCATCCAACGAGCGATGCCGGACCGGCCCGCCACGATACGAAGACGAGGCATACCGCACCGGTCCGGGCAGCAGGGCGGCGAGCTCGTTTAGCGGCAACGACCCGGCCCGCGCGGCCGCGAGCTCCAGCCCCAGGGGACTGCCCTCCACAACCCGCGCCAGTGCCACCACGCTATCCACATTGCCGTCATCCACCTCGAAGTCGCCGCTCACATCACGCAACCGATCGGAGAGCAGCGTCACCGCCGGAGCGCGGGTCGCCACCTCCAGCGACGCGTCGGGTGGCGGCACCGGCAACGGCCTGAGCCGATGAACCACCTCCCCCGGAATACCCAGCCGTCCGCGGCTCGTCGCCAGCACTCGCACCTCCGGGCAGGCCCGACCCACCGTCTCCACCAGGTCAACGACGGCTTCGGCGACGTGCTCGCAGTTGTCCAGCACCAGCAGCCCGCCCGGCAGCCGCTCGCGCAGCAGCGCCTCCAGGCTCCGCGCGCCCGGCCCCGCGAGGATCGCGTCCACGACGGCGTCCTGAACACCGGTCGGGGTCTTGGCTGCGGCCAGGTCGACCCACGCCACTTGCTGACCCCGCTCACGCTGGCCAGCGGCGACTTCGGTCACCAGCCGAGTCTTGCCCACACCGCCCTCCCCGACGACGCTGACCAGCGACCGCTCAGCAAGGAGCGCACCCACAGCGGCAAGATCCGCTGAGCGGCCAACGAACGAGGCCCCAAACATGGCTCGCACCGTCACGAAGGTACAGGCGGACCACGCGATCCGACGGCGGCGCCGCTCACCGAGCCCCGGCCGCCCCGGCGCCTGTGGCGGCGGCTCTCCCGGCAACGATCGGTCTCGGGACGCGTTCGGACGGTAGCGGCGTTCGTCGAGCTCGGCCGGTCGGAAGAAGCCCCCGGGCAGAGTGGCGGCCGAGCCTGGTTGCGTGAGCGCACTTCACCGATCAGCAGCGCCGAGGGCCCACTTCGAAGGCATCTACACATGGCTGCTTGGGGGTAGCCCCAACTGGGCGGAGACGACGCTGGCGCTGGCGCGGCGGGGATCGCTCTCGCCGCGATGCGTCCGCAGGCGGCGCAGTGACGTGCCTATCCCAGTCGAGTCTGGGTGGCGTGCGGCGGCTACGTGCTGGTGTCGTGGAGGTGTCTCGCGTATGCGGTGAGGAAAGCGTGGCCCATCTTGGCGCTGCCGAGCCGGCGGTAGAAGAACCCCAGCACCCCGGAGGCTGTGAGATCGGTGATGATCAGGCGGTGGCTGACGCCGGTGTCGGTGGGGGTGAACTCGTCGCGGAAGTGCGCCGTGGTCGTGACCGACGAGCCGGCCTGGTACGCCTCGTCCACATCCAGGGTGACAGGGTCGTGGTCAAGGTCCACGGTGATGGCCGTGCGGGTCATGGTGCCCTCGTTGGTCTGGATGATGACCGAACCGGCTGACTTCTCCAGCACCTCGACACTGGCCATCCCTGGCATGCGGCGCACAACCCCCGCGAAGAGGTCGCCGGGGTCCTGAAGCGCGCGTTTCACATCCTGGATGCTGCAGTCGATCTGCTGGGAGCCGTCGAACCACACTGACATCTTGGGTCCTTCCACGAACCGGGTCCCGTGATGGTCCCGCGGGGTCGGCGCGGCGGGCTTCTGCCTTCTCGTCGCGCAGGGCTGACGCTCAGGGACCAACGTACCCACCTACGGCCCCCGGCAGGAGGGCTTGCGCACCGTGGACCCACCCCGTCGCCCGCGGCTGCGCTACCGGATCGCGCTCATGACGCGCTGACTCCGTGACAGCCGAGCGCGTCCTCGCCGATCAGGGCACGCCTTGCAGATCAAGGGTGAGGAGGGCCTGGGGCCTCATTGCCGGCATGACCGCAAGTGCGCCGTTGTGGGCGAAGTGACCCACCCTGAGCCAGATCGTTGCCACACGGCGACCCACCTCTGGCCTACAGCTCGTGGCGATTTCGCGCGGCCAGGGCCGTTTGAGCAGTTTCCTGCCGGAGGTCGAGCCGATTACCGAATCTGTCCGCTACTGCGTATTCGGCGTGAGTGGGACACCGGCATGACTGGGCCGTGGCACTACAGGTCCGGAGGAGTCAGTGGGGTGGATACCCCGGTTGACCTAGCCGAACGTCGAGATCCGGAATTGGCCAGCGTCGAAACCGGCGCTGTCCGTGTGCGTGGCGTCGAGCTCGGAGTCTGATAGCAGCCATCAACTGCGATTTGAGCAGTCTTCCCTGCATCCCGACGGGGGCGTTCGTCGGTGGCCTCTCGAGCCACGACCGCGGCTCGGTGAGGCGTGCCCGTAGGCGCTGAACTTCGCCCACTATGCAGGGGCCTGTGCGTTGGTCCGGCGGCCTGCCTCGCGAGGTCTAGCGACGCAGCTGGCTGCCTGTTCGGAGGCTGTTGGCGATGGTCGGGAGGTCGTCGAGCTCCCCGGATGCGACGGCGATGACGAAGTCGTAGGCCTCGTCGTTGGTCAAGGTGAGTCGCCAGCCGTTGATTCCGAGCAAGGCGATCGTGGCCGCCAGCGCCAGCCGCTTGTTCCCGTCGACCAGCCCGTGGTTGCTGGCGACGGAGTGAAGCAGTGCTGCTGCCTTGGTGTGCAGGTCGGGGTAGGCGTCGGAGCCGAAGGCGCTGGCTTGGGGTCGGGCCAGTGCGGACTCCAGCAGCCCGATATCTCGCACGTCGACCGAAGGCAACACCGTGCCGGCGATATGGAACAGGTCGTCCAGGTCGAGATAGATCACTCTCCGAGCCGTCGCAGCGCCTCGGCATAGCGCGGGATCTCCTCGTCCAGGACATCGTTGAGAAGCTCACGCTTGCTGGTCCGGTCGATGTAGTCCCGCACGGCTTGGCGCGCCACGTCCTGCATCGACCGCCCCTCCCGTGCAGCCCGCTGCCGAAGTGCGTCGGTCTCCTGCTCGTCAAGGCGCAGCGTCATGGCCATGACCACCATGATACCGCGCGCGATACCAACCTGGCGACCTCGGCTGCCTGGGTCACTGCTACGGCAACCAGCGTCACAGCGCCGCCTGTTGGGCTGCTCGCGGCACGAGCAGAAACGCACTACATGCGGTACGTGAGTGAGTTTCATCGTGGCTGCTCGTGACACAGGGGCACGACCCGTGGGCCGAGCGCAGTGTGGTTCTGGGGGAGGATGCGCGTTGTGACTTCGGGCGTGGGGAATCGTGCTTCTCGGACGGGGACTCGTGCACCGGCGCGGGTTGATGAGGCGCGACGGGCGGTGATCGATGCGGCGACGCGGCTGTTCACGGCGAAGGGTGTTGACGCGGTGTCCCTTCGTGACGTTGCCGCGGAGTCCGGGGTCCACACTGAGCTGATTCGACGCTATGTCGGGCATCGCCACGATCTGGTCCGTGTGGTGTTCGAGGACGTCTCGCGGCGGCTGGTCGAGGCCATCGCGGCGCATCCGCTGGAGGGGCAGGGGTTCGACGCCGACTCGGTGATGGGGCAGTGGGTGCGCATCGCTGCCGGCCTGGCTATCTCTGGGCGGCAGTTGCCCGTTGACGCTGAGCACAACCCGGTGACCGCCATGGCGGCGACTCTCGTGGAGGGCTACGGGGTGGACTCACGGTCGGCGCAGCTGCGGGCTGCGCAGATCGTGGCGACGGCGCTGGGCTGGCGTGTCTTCGAGGACTACCTCGTGGAGGCGGGTGGTCTGAGTGACGTCCCCCTTCAGCACCTGCGGGAGGAGCTGGTGCACTCCGGGCGTCGGTTGGGGGCCACGCCCTGGCCATCCCCGCCCGACCCCCCTCCGCGACGCGGCTAGCGCTGGCCGGCGGAATCGGGCGGGACTTCCGGCCCATGCTGGTGAAGGCCAGCGGACCTAATGTGTACGTGCGTGCACACAGGGGTGGATGGGGCGCTCTCCCATCCAAGGAAAGGAGGCCCCCGATGACTGAGGCCGGGATCCAGCGAGTGTCGACCACCGTCCCGCTGGACTGGAGCCAGGTCTGGTTCACCAACTGCCCGATGGTGTCGGCGAACAACGTCGACCAGGAGCTCGGCTGGTGCCGCGAGGAGTACAAGAAGATCGGTGTTGAGTACGCCTACTTCCGCCATGCGCCAGAGAACAACTGGTACCCGCACTACATCCACAACCTGGACAACCTGATCCGTTTCGGCGGGCTCTACCCCCCGATCCACGTGCACGCCGACCTTCGTCGCACCGTCCTGCTCGGAGCGACGTGGGTGCACGAGGGCGGCTGCATGGTCGTGCGCTCTCGCGACCCGATCTTCGGCATCGCTGACCTGCGGGGGAAGAAGGTCGGTATCTCCAAGAGCCTCAACACGATCAAGAACGATTGGTGGCGCATCCAGGAGCACATGGGCATCGAGAACATGCTCATGCTGCACGACATGACGATGAACGACGTCGAGCTGGTCGAGTTCCCCTACCCCGACGACTGGTACGACAAGCCCGAGATGCTGCAGGTGCAGATGAACAACCCCTCGGAGCTGTGGATGCGCCGCGACCACAAGCACGACCTGGCGTTCCGGCCGCTGGAGACGGCGCTGCTCGAGGGCACAGTGGACGCCATCTACACCCAGAGCAAGGTCTTCCAGCACCTGCAGGAGGCAACCGGGCGGCTGAAGATGATCTTCGACCTGGCGGCACTGCCCGACTGGACGATCCAGGTGGCCAACACACCGGCGGTCATCACCTGCACGGACGTCATGGCCGACGAGCACCCCGAGCTGGTCATCGCCTACATGAAAGCCATGATCAAGGTCGGTCGGTGGACCAACGAGCACAAGCGAGCCGCCGCAGCGATCCTGGACCGGCAGACGTTCTACCGCGACGCCGACGACACCTACGAAGGCATCAAGCACGTCGACATGGTCCCCAGCCTGAGCGCGCAGAACATGGAGTGCATCAAGATCGGTAAGGACTTCATGCTCAGCCACGGCTACATCCACAACGACTTCGACGTCGACCACTGGGCACGTCCCGAGTTCCTCGAGCAGGCTGCCATCGAGGTCCTGAAGGAGGAGTGGGAACGTCGCAGCTGGACCAAGGTGCCTGCCGGCGGGGGCCTCGAGGCTGAGGGCCTCCGGCTGGGGTGACAGGCCAAGCATGAGCACGCTGCCCGCCGCCAGCGCCAGGGGTCCGCGATGACCGACGATGCCGTGCAGGAGATCCCCGACAGCAACCGCACCACGGTGGGGCTCTACGTCAGTGCGCAGCAGGCGTACGCCATGTGGAAGGAGGACCCCACGAGCGTGCACATCCTCGACGTGCGCACGTTCGAGGAGTACCTGTTCGTCGGGCACTTCGAGTTCGCGAAGAACGTCCCACTGGTGTTCCCTCGCTTCGATCCCAAGGGGCCTTCGATGCCGGGACGTCCGCCCGGCTGCAGCGGCGTCGAGAACCCTGACTTCCTCCCGGCCGTCCAGAAGGTGTTCGGGCCGACCGACACCATTCTCGTGATGTGCTCGACCGGCGGCCGCGCCGCGATGGCCGTCAACTCGCTGGCCCAGGCGGGCTATGCCCAGGTCTACAACATCGTCCACGGCTTCGAAGGCGACCGGATCGAGGACCCGGGCAGCGTGTTCGCCGGCAAACACATGCGCAACGGGTGGAAGAACGCCGGACTGCCCTGGGGGTACGACTTCCACCCCGACCTGATGTGGGTGCAGCACCAGCCGTAGCAGCGCGCAAAGCGTCGCAGGACAGGCAACGAGCGAAGGAGCACGCCATCAGCGACGTGATGCATGCCAGACGAACGGTGGTGGAGGAGCGGCGGACCACTCTCGGTCTGTACGTCACCGCCTAGGAGGCCTTCGACAAGTGGCAGGCCGACCCTGAGCACGTCAGGATTCTCGACGTCCGCACGCCCGAGGAGTGGGTCTTCGTCGGCCACGCTCCGATGGCGGTGAACGTACCCGTCGCATTCATGGCCTACGTCTGGAACGACGACAAGCACGGGTACCCATGGGAGCTCAACCCCGATTTCGTCAAGCTCGTCCATTCCAGGAGAGGTTTGCACCCGAGGACCCCATCCTCGTCTCGTGCCGCTCGGGCGGCCGCTCGGCGATCGCGATCAACACCCTCGCCGCCGCCGGCTACAGCAACGCCTACAACATCGTCGACGGGATGGTGGCAGCAAGGTCGATGGCCCGGACAGCGTCCTCTTCGGAATGCGACTCAAGAACGGCTGGAAAGCCTCAGGACTGCCGTGGACCTACGACCTCGACTCCGAGCGCATGACGTTGCCCGCACGCGAGACCGGAACGCTGCACGCCGGCAACGCCGGCAACGCCGAAGACTGACCGCACTGGCCGCGTCGGGCGGACTGGCCTTCGCCCGACCCTCCCGGTGAATCGCCCCGGGTCTGCCGCCGAGTCCTGCGCATGCAGCCGTCGCCGTGGAGCAACACCCAGGAGGCCTACCTGGCCGAGCTCTACGTCACGCCGAACCAGCGGGGCCGCGGCTACGGGCGGGAGTTGATCACCGAGGCCATGCGGGCGGCACGCGAGCGGAACGCCGCATACGCGTTCCTCATCGCCAGTGAGGAGGATGACCGCGCCCAACGGCTCTAACGACGCGGCCGGGTTCCGCCGCACCGAGGGACCGGACGGCCCGCTCATGCTCGCCTACGAACGCGAACTGTGGTTCTGGAACTGGTGCCTCACTTCGGCAACCGCGTAGCGTCCCGATCGCGGCCGTGGCACTTCGCCGCGAGCGGACCCACGTGTCACGGGCGGTCCTTGACCGCACGCTGCGTCGTTGCCGCCTCCGACACCATCTGCAGCGTCACGCCAGGTTCTGGGGATGCGGGGGCGCGCCTGGGCTCAGGGGGCGTCGGGGCTCTGCGGGTCAGGGGAACGAGACTCGGGTGGATCCACGTGCCCTGTTCGGCTTGGGAGACGTGGTCAGTCAGGTCGCCGTGGGCTGGTCACGAAGGTAGGCCGCGAAGTGCGGGACGGTGAAGGCGATGCTTCCCCGCTCCGCGGAGTACACGAGCCCCTTCTTCAGCAGCGCGTCGCGCGCCGGCGACAGCGACGACGGCTTGCGTCTGAGCTGGGCGGCGACGTCGGACGTCGCGACGGCGCCATCCCCCGTCGGCAGTGACGAGGCCAGGTCGGCCATCGCGCGCAGGTACTCCCGCTCGGCAGGCGTGGCGCGCTCGTAGCGCGACCCGAAGAAGCCGACTCCGAGGTCGGCGCGGGCCAACGGCGCCCCGACGGCAACGTCGTCCGCGCTGATCGGCGACGTGGGCGCGACGTCCCACACAGACTTGCCGTAGGCCTGCACGAAGTAGGGGTAGCCGTCCGTCGCCTCGTAGAGCGCAGCGAGCGCCTCAGGGGTGAACTCGACCCCCTCCTCGCGCGCCGGGCTCACCCAGGCTCGCTGCGCAGCAACCTGGTCGAGCCGATCGACGCGGACATACCGGAACAGCCGCTCGGAGTACGACTTCGACGCCGACAGGGTCGCGGGCACATGGGGAAGCCCCGCCCCGACCAGCACGAACGGCAACCCCTGCTGCGAGATCTCGTGAAACGCGGCGCAGAGCGCGGACGCGTCGTCCAGCGAGAGGTCCTGCATCTCGTCGACGAACAGCCCCACCCCCGTGCCGACGTCGCGGGCCAGCTCGGCCGCGTCGACCAGCACCTCGAGCAGGTCGATCTCGATGTCGCCCGTGTCCGCCCTTCCGTGGGCCGCCGCGACGTCGATGCCGGGCTGCCACCGGTCGCGCAGCTTGGCGTCGTCGGGGTTGGAGCGCAGGGCGAAGGCCTTGAGCACGCCAAGAAACGCCTCGACCCTGGCCGGGTCACGGTGACGGGTGCCGATGTCGCGCACCGCCAGGTGCATGGCTGACGCCACGGGGCGGCGGATCGAGTGCCCCGGGCGCACCTCCAGCTTCGCCGTGCCCCACAGCCGATCGATCGCCCGCGACCGCAGCGCGTTGAGCAGTACCGTCTTGCCCACTCCGCGCAGGCCGACCAGCACCACGCTGCGCTCGGGACGGCCGCGGGCGGCCCGTTCGAGAGCCACGTCCACGGCGGCCAGCTCGGCGTCACGTCCGGCGAGCTCAGGCGGTCGTTGGCCGGCACCGGGAGCGTACGGGTTGCGAATCGGGTCCACGCTAGGAGTGTATGCGGCTCTCTAGCCTTCTCTAGTGATCGCGGTACACAAGCGTAGAACGAGGTAGAGGTGACGTGGAACCGGCGGACGCGGCGTAGCGTCCAACCCACTATGAAGGCACTGCTGCTGCTCACCGCCCTGTCGCTGGCCATGCTCGGCTGCGGCGGTGGCGACGCCACGACAGCCGGCACCACCGACGGCGACCCCGGCGCCGCGGCGTCCGACCCCGGCGCCGCGGCGTCCACCGACCTCACCATCGCCGTCGACCCGGGCGCGGGAGGCGAGGCCGTCACGTACACGCTCACCTGCGGCCCGGCAGGCGGTGACCACCCTGACCCCGACGCGGCGTGCGCCGCCCTCGATGCGGCCACCGCGGGCGAGGCCAAGCCGCTGAACCCGACGCCGGCGAACCAGATCTGCACCGAGATCTACGGCGGCGACCAGACCGCCGTCATCGAGGGGACGCTGAACGGCGAGCCGCTGCGCACCGAGCTGAGCCGCACCAACGGCTGCGAGATCGCCCGCTGGGACGCGCTGCAGCCGGTGCTGGTCGAACCCGGCGGCGTGCAGCTGGACTGATGCAGCGGACCTGGGCCAACCACGGTTGACCTCGTCAGCGCAGCAGCCGCGACATCCGCCGATCAGCCAGCGGCTTGCCGCCGGTCTGGCAGGTGGCGCAGTACTGCAGCGACGAGTCGGCGAACGACACCTCGCGCACCGTGTCGCCGCACACGTCGCATGCCTGCCCGGTGCGTCCGTGCACGCGCATGCCGGCCCGCTTGGAGTCTTTGAGCTCCCCGGCCGGTAGCCCCGCTGAGCGATCCACGGCATCGCTCAGCACATCGACGACTGCTCGGTGCAGCACCTGCCGGTCGTCCTCGCTCAGCCCGGACGCCGCTGCGAACGGCGAGAGCCGCGCGGCGTGCAGCACGTCGTCGGAGTAGGCGTTGCCGATGCCGGCGACGCGCTTCTGGTCGCGCAGCACGCCCTTGAGCTGGGCTCGACCCGCGTCGTCCAGGATCGTGCCGAGCACCTGCGGGGTGAACGCGTCGGCCAGCGGGTCGGGGCCGAGTGCGGCGACACCGGGCACGTCGGCCGGGTCGCGCACGAGGTACACCGCGAGCCGCTTCTGCGTGCCCGCCTCGGTGACGTCCATCGAGGCGCCGCTGGCGAGACGCACCCGAAGCGCCAGCGGACCCTTGCCCGGACGCGCCGGCTTCACCGCCGGGCCCGACCCGTCCCGCCACCGCAGCCAGCCCGCCCGCGCCAGGTGGATCACCAGGTGCAGCCCGTCGACGTCGAGGTCCAAGAACTTGCCGTAGCGACCGACGCCGGTGACGCCGAGCCCAGCCAGCGACGACAGCGGCGGGTCGACCGTCTTCAGCACGCTGATCGCCGCGACGTCCACCCCGGCCACGACGTCGCCGACGACGTGCTCGCTCAGGTAGGCGGCCAGCGCCTGCACCTCGGGCAGCTCGGGCATGACGGCATCCTCACACGTACGCGGCAGCCGCGTCGGCCGTCCACAGGGGCGGATCGAGCGTCAGCGCGCTCGCCAGCCGGGACAGGTACAGCGTGCGTGGGATCTCGACCGCACCCAGGCTCGCCAGGTGCGGCGTGCGCCACTGCACGTCAAGAAGGCGTGCTGGCACGTCACCGGGAGCACTGAGCAACGCCACCAGCCCGACGAGCGCCACCTTCGAGGCGTCCCGGCCGTACGGGGCGTCCTCGTGCCACATCGACTCCCCGGCGAAGAACCCGCCGATGCCCAGCCCGTACAGCCCGCCGGCCAGCCGGCCGTCCGGGGTCCACGCCTCGACCGAGTGGGCCCACCCCATCCGGTGCAGCTGCTGGTAGGCCGCTGTCATCTCCGGGTTGATCCAGCCGTGCGGACGGGTCGGGTCACCGCAGCGCGCCAGCACCTCGTCGAAGGCGCTGTCGACGCGGATCTCGAACCGACGGGAGGACGCGCGCAGCGACCTGCTGACCGCCAGGCCGTCCAGCGGGATGACGCCCCGCGGGTCGGGCGACCACCAACCCAGCAGCGTGCGACGGCGCAGGCCGAACGGCATCGGGAAGAGCCCCTGCCGATACGCCGCCAGCAGGGTGCCGGGCTGCAGGTCGGCGCCGGCTCCGACCAGGTCGTCGGCCGGCCAGCCGGCCGGGCTGCCGAACTCCCAAGCAGTGGGCGGTGGCTCGTGCGCGGGGCGGTGTCCGGATCCCCGAGCATGGGCAGACTTCTGGCCAGTCATCGGGCATCCCTGCCACGCACGCGTCGCCCAGCCACGGAACACGATTGTGCATCGTCACCACGGCGCCCCGACACCGCGCAGCAACGTCCCCGGCCCGCGACGCGCGTACCGTTGACCCATGAACCTGCGACGCACGATGGCGGTGATGGCCGCCGGTGAGGCCGGCCGTCGGGTTGCGCCAGTGGCGGCGACCGGGGCGTCGAAGGCGTTCCTCAACCGGGCGATCGACGGCAGCCCGGGGTTTCCGGGTGCCCGCGAGACAGCACGCAAGCAGCTGTTCGCCTCCGGGGACGTCGAGGACGCAGTCCAGGCGATCATCGAGCAGCACGTGCGCCTGGCCGGTGTCGGCGGATTCGTCACGCAGGTCGGCGGCATCATGGCGCTGCCAGTCACGCTGCCGGCCAACGTCGCCGGGCTCGGCGCGATCCAGCTGCGCATGAGCGCGGCCATCGCGCACCTGCGCGGGCACGACGTCTCCGCGCCGCGCGTGCGCATCGCGGCCATGGCGACGCTGCTCGGTGAGGATGGTGTCGCTGAGGCCATCGTCAACGGCGACCTCACCCGCACCCCGCGCGACCTGGCCTTCGGCCCTCCTCTCGTCGACGACGACCTGCGCACCCGACTCGCGGCCACGGTGGGCCAGCAGCTGCTGCTGCGGGTCACCGCCAAGCGGACCACGTTGACACTGGCCAGGGCCGTCCCGCTCATCGGGGGCACCGTCGGCGCGGGCATGGACGCGGTCTACACCTGGCGCATCGGTCGCTACGCCGCCGACGAGTTCAGCCCGGCGATGAGCATCGAGCGAGCCGACCGCCTACCGGACGTGCCGTCCGACATCCAGCTGTGAGGTCGCTCAGCCGAGAAAGGGCTGGCGCTCGTCCAGGCGCAGCGACAACCGTCCTGCGCCCCGCCACACCCTGGCGAGGGCGTCGCGGTCGTCCGGGGTGATCAGGTTGCCCATCACGCGAAGCGCGAGCGTCATCAGCGTGCGCGAGCGCATGCCGACCGGCCCGGCGGCCGGCAGCAGCCCGGGGACGGTGAGCAGCCCGGCGAGGCGACGCGCGATCGAGAACGCCTCGCCGTAGTGCTCGTGCAGCAGGGCGGGCCAGGCGTCGGTCGCCGGGCCGGACTCGGCGAGCAGGTCGGCGGCCATCCGACCGGTCTCCAGGCCGTAGTCGATGCCCTCGCCGTTGAGGGGGTTGACACAGCCGGCGGCGTCCCCGACGAGCACCCAGTTGGGGCCGGCGACGCCCGAGACGGCACCCCCCATCGGCAGTAAGGCCGACCACGGGGCGCGCACGTCGCCGTGCAGCGCCCAGTCGTCGCGGCGCATGTCGGCGTAGTGGGTGAGCAGGGTGCGCAGGTTCACCTCGGCCGGGCGGGCGGCGGTGGCCAGCGTGCCGACGCCGATATTCACCTCGCCGTCGGCCAACGGGAACACCCAGCCGTAGCCCGAGAGCAGCTCGCCCTCGGTACCACGCAGCTCGAGGTGGGACGAGATCCAGGGGTCGTCGCTGCGGTCGGAGGCGATGTAGCCGCGGGCTGCGATGCCGTAGGCGGTGTCGCGGTGCCAGGTGCGCCCCAGCGTTCGCCCGAGCTGCGAGCGGGCCCCGTCGGCGACCACGAGCTGGCGGCAGCGCACCGTCACCCGGTCCGATCCGCGCTTCATGTGGACGGCGCTCACACCCTGCGCGCCCCGGTCGACGTCCACCGCGCGAACGGCGTCGACGGTCTTGGCGCCCGCCGCGACAGCCACGTCCCGGATGGTCGCGTCGAGCTCGATACGAGGCACCGCACCGCCGTGGGCAGGCAGCGACCCACCGGGCCAGGGCAGGTACAACGTCTGGCCGAAGCCGGCGGCGCGCAGGCCTCGGTTGACGGCCCGTCCCGCCAACCAGTCGCCGAGGCCGATCCTCCGCAGCTCGTAGATGGCCCGCGGCGTCAGCCCGTCGCCGCACGGCTTGTCGCGGGGAAACGTGGCCGCGTCGGCCAGCAGAACCTCACGCCCGGAGCGAGCCAGCCATGTCGCCGCCGCCGAACCCGCCGGGCCCGCACCGACCACGAGGACGTCGGTAGACATGGTGTCGTGCGCGGGCATGGCACCAGTGTCCCTGGTCGTCGCGTTCGAGGCGAACCCGGCGAGCGCGGCGCACCGATCGGCACGCCCGGCGCCGCTGCACGGACGCTACGACGAGCGGGCGCCAGACGACGGGTGTTCACTGCCGGTATGGGCGACGTCGTCGAGGAGCCGGTCGGCGCGTTGCTGCCGGGCCGCGTCGGCCTGTTCGTGCGCCTGGTGTGCAAGTCAGGAAGCCGCACCGCAGCCCTCGACGTGACGAACCGCTACATGGACGACCTTGCCGCCGAGCCGGGTACTGAGGCGTTCATCGTGGCGGTCGACCCGAACGAGGCCGAGGTGCTGTGGCTCTACGAGTGGTTCACCGACGCCGAGGCCCTCGACGCGCACCGCTCCAGCCACGCCTTTCACGCCATGATGGCCGAGCTGCCCGCACACCTCGCCTCGCCCCCCGCGCTGATCAGGGTTGACCCCCTACGCATGCACCTGCAACGCGCCGTAGCCGACGGTCGCACCGTCGACCGCATCTTCTAGCGCTACGGCTACCAGCGCCAGCCACTGCTCTGCAGCGCAGTCTCGGCCAGCAGCCGGTGCGCCGTGCCCCGGCCCGGCTCGACCTCGATTCCGGCCAGCCGGCAGGCGTCGTCCAGCGTGCGTTCGTACGCCTCTTGCGCGGCGCGCAGGTGGTGCCACGAGCCGAACTGGCGGCGCTGCGGGCTGTCGAGGGCGCGCAGCTCGGCGGAGAGCCGTGCCAGCCGCTCCTGCACCTGCAGCGTCTCGAACGGGTCACACTCGCCATCGCGGGCGCCACGAGGCAGGAGCAGTCGGGCCAGGGCCGCTCTCATGCGTCCATGGTGACGCCATCGCTGCGTGTGCGCCAGAGCCGAAACGCACCTGGCGCGCGTCGACCGGCCGATTCCCGGCGCGGGCCCGCCCGGTGGGCGGCAGGATGAGCGCATGCGAGTGGTGCATGTCGACGTCCACGTGGTTCCCGAGCACGTCGAGGAGTTTCTCGAGCAGACACGCCGCAACGCGGCCGCCTCGCGGCGCGAGCCCGGGGTGCTGCGGTTCGACGTGGTTCAGGACCGCACCGACCCGGCCCACGTCGTCCTGATCGAGGTGTACGCCGACGAGGAGGCGCCCACAGCGCACAAGGCCACCGCGCACTACGCGCAGTGGCGCGACGCAGTCGCCGCCTGGATGGCGCGCCCTCGAACCGCGGTGACGTTCGACCCCGTCGACCCCGTCGCCGAGGACGGCTGGCGCGCCGGAGCATGACCAGGCAGTCGTTCGCCTTCGCCACCGCCGGACGCATCTCCTTCGGGGCCGGGACGGCCACCGAGATCCCGGGAGCCGTCATCGCACACGGTCGGCGTGTGCTCGTGGTCACCGGCTCGACGCCGAGTCGCTACGACGTGCTGGACGCGTTGGACGAGGCCGACGTCGAGGTCGCGCGGCTTCAGGCATCTCGCGAGCCGACGGTGGACGACGCGCGTGAGGCCGCCCTCGCCGCCCGCGGGTGCGACGTGGTTCTCGGGCTCGGCGGCGGCAGCGTCCTCGACCTCGCGAAGGCGGCCGGGGCGCTGGTCGCGTGCGACGACGTCATGGACCACCTCGAGGTGATCGGACGGGGCCGCCCCCTGCCCGCACCAGGACTTCCGGTGGTCGCCGTGCCCACGACGGCCGGCACCGGCTCAGAGGTGACCGCGAACGCTGTGCTCACCTCGCGCGAGAGTGGGGTGAAGGTGAGCCTGCGCGGACCGACCGTGCTTCCCCACGTCGCCATCGTCGACCCCCTGCTGACGCTGGGCTGCTCGCGCAAGGTGACCGCCTCGGCCGGGCTGGACGCGTTCACGCAGTGCCTCGAACCGCTCGTGTCACCGCAGGCCAGCCCACTCACCGACGGCTTCGCCCGCACCGGCCTCGCGGCGGCTGCCCGCTCGCTGCGCACCGCCTACTCCGACGGCTCGGACGTCACTGCCCGCACCGACATGGCCCTGTGCTCCCTGCTCGGCGGCATGGCACTGGCCAACGCCAAGCTCGGCGCTGTGCACGGCATCGGCGGGGTGGTCGGGGGCGTGACCGGTGGGCCGCACGGCGCCATCTGCGCCGCGCTGCTGCCGTCGGTGGTGACGGTGACGCTGGCCGCGCTGCGCGACAGGCAGCCGCGCTCCACCGCCCTGTCGCGCTACGCCCGCGCGGCCGACCTGGTGACCGGCGAGAGCGGCTCGCGCTCAGAAGACCTCGTCGCCTGGATCCGGGAGACCTGCCAGGTTCTCTCCATCCCGGGGCTGAGCGCGTACGGTCTCGCGGCCGACGACGTGGACGCCGTTGTGGCAGCGGCGTCCCGCTCGTCCAGCATCAAGGGGCACCCGATCGAGCTGAGCGAGGACGAGCTGCGACGCATAGTCCTGTCGTCGATGTGAACGTGGGAGCGGCATCGTGGCGGTATCCCTATCCGCGGGAACGACGTCGTGTGGCCCCTGACCGCCACGATCCCGCTCCGTCGACTCGCCCAGCCAGCACGATCCCGCTCCGACGGAACTGGATCGTCGAGCCAATCTGAGTGCGCGAGGGGGGAGTTGAACCCCCACGTCCTTGCGGACACACGGACCTGAACCGTGCGCGTCTGCCTATTCCGCCACCCGCGCCTGGGTGTGCCCCGACCAACCTTCTGACCAGGACGAGAACGCTCCCTGCGGCGCCTTCTCGAACACGAGATTATCACGACGCGGGCACCCCAACTGAGCGGCGGACGCCTGACCTGCGCCGGCACGCCGATACGATCGATCGACGAGTGCTCGCTCGACGACAGGTGCCCCACGCCCGACGCGGGACGAGGACGATACGACGACCACGGCGGACGGAGGTGCGCATGGGTGCTCTGCAACGCATGGAGCAGCGTCTGGAGTCGTGGGTCAACGGTGCCTTCACGCGCGCGTTCCGGTCGGAGGTGCAGCCGGTCGAGGTCGCCTCGGCCCTGCAGCGCGAGCTCGACAACAACGCGCAGATCGTCTCCCGCGACCGCTCCCTGGCGCCCAACTCGTTCCGAGTGGTGCTCTCCCCGCGCGACCACGGCCGGCTCGCCCCCTACTCCTCCAGCCTCGTGGGCGAGCTCACCTCGTTGGTCACCGAGCACGCCGACCTGCAGCGCTACGCCCTGCCGGGTCCGGTCAGCGTCGTCATCGAGCAGGACGACAGCCTGCGCACCGGCCAGTTCAAGGTCGCCTCCGCGGTGCAGGCGGACGTGTCGACCGCGGCCTCGCGCCCGCACGGTGCCCCGAGCGCACCCGCCTACCTCGAGGTCAACGGCCAGGTGGTGCCCGTGATGTCTGCCGGCGTCATGATCGGCCGGGGCTCTGACTGCGACATCCGCATCGACGACCCCGGCGTGAGCCGCAGGCACGCGGAGTTCCGCGTGCTGGGCGAGGGTGCGAGCGCCGACGTCGTCGTGGTCGACCTGCACTCCACCAACGGCACGCTGGTCGACGGCACCCGCGTCGCTCAGTCCCCCGTCCGCGAGGGCACCGAGGTGAAGCTGGGCTCGACGGTCATCACCGTCCACCGCCACGACCCGCGCGCCGGGGCGAGGTGAGTCGATGTCTGAGCTGACCCTGACACTGATCCAGATCGGCTTTCTCGCCCTGCTGTGGATCTTCGCCTTCGCCATCGCCTCAGCCATCCGCGCCGACCTCTTCGGTGTACGCCCCCGCACGCAGCAGGCCGATCGCTCCGTGGCGGCCCCAGCGGCGGCCGGAGCAGCGGCCGGAGCAGCCGCGGCCAAGCCCGCGAAGCCCGCCAAGCCGGTGAAGCTGCACCGCGGCGCGCCGACCAAGGTCGTCGTGATCGAGGGCGCCGACAGCGGCAAGCAGGCCGACCTCACCGGCACGGTCACCATGGGCCGCGGGGAGGGCAACGACGTCAACCTGACTGACGAGTACGTCTCCACCCAGCATGCCCGGTTCGTGCCGCACAACGGCCAGTGGTACGTCGAGGACGTCGGCTCCACGAACGGCACGTTCGTCGCCGGCGCTCGGATCTCCCGTCCGACACCCGTGGGGGCGAAGTCGACCATCCGTCTCGGCCGCACCGTTCTCGAGCTGCGGAAGTAGTCGCGCCCAGCATGGATCTGGCCATCCGATCGGTCGCGCAGTCCGACGTCGGACTCGTGCGCGCCGGCAACGAAGACTCCGGCTACGCCGGCCCCCGGCTTCTCGTCGTCGCCGACGGGATGGGCGGGCACGCCGCTGGTGAGGTGGCCAGCGCCGTCACCGTCGAGTCGCTCGCCGTGCTCGACGGGCCGGGCCCGGCGCCGGCGGACAGGGACCCCGCCGACGACCTGACCGAGGCCATCGCCCGCGCGAACGGCCGCATCCGCGACCTGGTCGAGTCCGACCCGCGGCGCAGCGGCATGGGCACCACAGTCACCGCCCTGCTCTGGACGGGCACCGGGTTCAGCCTGGCCCACATCGGCGACTCGCGCGCCTACCTTCTGCGCGAGGACGAGCTTGTGCAGCTGACGCGCGACCACACCTACGTCCAGGCTCTGATCGACGAGGGCCGCATCAGCGAGCAGGAGCGCGAGACGCACCCCGCGCGCTCGCTGCTGCTGCAGGCCCTGGGTGGGGAGGACGTCGCCCCCGACCTCGCCGAGGTGCCTGCGCGCGACGGTGACCGGCTACTGCTGTGCAGCGACGGCCTCTCTGGTGTCGTCGCCGCCCGGACGATCGCGCAGGTGCTCGCTGAGGAGACCGACCCGCAGGCCGCCGCCGACCGCCTGGTGGCGCTCGCCGTCGAGGGCGGCGGACCCGACAACATCACCTGTGTCGTCGCCGACGTCCGGGCCAGCACCTACGTGGCACAGGAGGACGACACCACCGAGGCTCACCTCGTCGGCGCCGCCAGCATCGGGGCGGCTCATCCAGACGCGCTGCGCTACGACGAGGACGAGGACGAGGCCACCGACGCCGCTGTCCCCAGCGACCAGGACGAGGCGGCCGCGCCGCCGGAGGCCGGCGCCAAGACGGTGGACCCCGACGAGGTCGAGCGCTACGCGCCGCGGCGCCGCAGCCGGGTGCGCATCGCGCTCGCCGTCACCCTGGGGGTGGCGCTGCTGGCCGCGGCCGTGTTCGGCGTGCGCCTTCTGTCGTCGTGGTACGGCCAGCAGTACTACGTGAGCACCGACGGCGATCAGGTGGTCGTGCGCCAGGGCATCCCCGGCATCCCGGGCAGCGCCGTGGTGGACGTGGTCGACGACCTGCCGGTAGCCGCTCTGCCCGAGGTGTACCAGGAGAGCGTGGTCGCGGGCATCCGTGCAGACGACGTGACCGACGCGCAGGCCATCGCCGAGCGCGTGCGCCGCGAGGCGTGCCGGGCCAACAACGCCGGGCCCGAGATCAGCGGCTTCCCCGGGCTGCGGTGCACCGACGAGAGCGGGTCGAGCGCGTGAGCGCGCCCGTGGACGCCGCTGTCGCCAAGCCGGCCCGTCGCATCAGCACCGGCCGCTGGACCGAGTTCGTCTTGGTGCTCGTGGCCAGCGCCATCGCGGTCGGCGCCTTCGCCAGCGTCGGGCTGGGAACCCAGGGTGAGGCGCCCACCCGCATCTTGGCCTACGGGGTCGGCTTCGTCGTTGTCGGCATGGCCGCGCACCTCTTCGTGCGGTGGCGGGCCCCGTACGCCGACCCGGTGCTGCTGCCGACCGCGTTGGCGCTCAACGGCATCGGCCTGGCCATGATCCACCGCCTCGACGTAGCCAACGAGACCCAAGCCCTGCTCAACGACGTGCCGGTGCCGGCGCCCGAGGCGCCTGGCCAGCTCATCTGGTCGCTCGTCGGGCTCCTTCTGCTGGCCGCCGTGCTGTGGCTGGTGCGCGACCACCGGATGCTGGCCCGCTACACCTACCTCACCTTTCTGCTCGGCGTCGGCCTGCTGCTGCTGCCCCTGATGCCGGGGATCGGCGTGGAGATCAACGGCGCCCGCATCTGGGTCTCGGTGTTCGGGCAGTCGTTCCAGCCGGGCGAGGCGGCCAAGGTCGTCATGGTCGTCGCCTTCTCGTCCTACCTCGTGGCGCACCGGGAGGCGCTGGCCCTGGCCGGACGCCGCGTGCTCGGCATCGACCTTCCGCGCGGGCGTGACCTCGGCCCGATCCTGCTCGTGTGGGCGCTGGCCATGGCGATCCTGGTCTTGCAGCGCGACCTCGGCGCGGCCGTCCTCTTCTTCGGCGTCTTCGTGGTGCTGCTGTTCGTGGCCACAGAGCGGGTCGGCTGGCTGGTCGTCGGCGGACTCCTCGCTGTCGTCGGCGGCTACACCAGCTACCTGCTGTTCGACCACGTGCAGCGGCGGGTCAACGGCTGGCTCTCACCGTTCGCCGACACCGACGCCAACCTGCAGATCATCCAGAGCCTCTACGGCCTGGCCTATGGCGGCCTGATCGGCACCGGCCTCGGTCGGGGCCAGCCCGACCTCATCCCGTTCGCGGAGTCCGACTTCATCGCCGCCGCGCTCGGCGAAGAGCTTGGTCTGGCCGGGCTGATGGTGATCATCCTTCTCTACGGCGTGCTGGTCGCGCGTGGCCTGCGTATCGCCATCGGCGTCCGGGACGCCTTCGGCACCCTGCTGGCCACGGGGCTGGCCACCACCGTCGGGCTTCAGGTGTTCGTGGTGATCGGCGGAGTCACCAAGCTCATCCCACTCACCGGGCTCACCACTCCGTTCCTCTCCCTCGGCGGGTCGTCGCTGGTGATGAACTGGGTGATCGTCGCGCTGCTGATGCGGGTCAGCGACGCAGCACGCCGTCCGGCACCGCCCCCACCGCCGCCGCTAGCCGAGGCCAACACGCAGGCGGTGCGGATTCGATGAACCGCGCCATCCGCCGCTGGTCGGTGATCATGCTCCTCCTGTTCGCCGCACTGCTGGGCAACCTCACGTTCATCCAGGTGTTCTGGGCCGACGAGCTCAACGCCCGCTCGGACAATCGGCGCGTGCTGCTCAACGAGTTCGCACGTCAACGCGGACCGATCCTGGTGGACGAGGTGGCGGTCGCCCGCTCGCGAGAGTCCGCCGGCGCCTTCCAGTTCCGACGCCGCTACCCCGAGCCCGAGCTCTACGCGCACGCGACGGGGTTCTACTCCTGGATCTACGGCCGGTCGGCCACCGAGCGCGTCGCCAACGACATCCTCGCCGGCACCGACGACGCCCTGTTCGCCCGCCGGATCATCGACCTGGTCGCCGGACGTCCACCCGAGGGCGGCAGCGTGCGCCTCACCCTCACGCCCGAGGCGCAGCAGGCGGCGTTCGAAGGCCTGCAGGGCAGCATCGGCGCCGTCGTGGCCATCGATCCCGGCACCGGCGCCATCCTTGCGATGGCATCCAACCCCAGCTTCGACCCCAACCCGCTGGCCAACCCCGACGCCGAGGTGCAGGAGCAGGCGTGGACGGAGCTGGAGACCGACCCCGACCAGCCGGCGCTCAACCGGGCGATCGCCCGCACCTATCCGCCGGGCTCAGTGTTCAAGATCGTGACCGCCGCCGCCGCTCTGGAGAGCGGGGAGTACGAGCCCGACTCCTCGGTGCCCGGTCCGGCCTCGCTCCAGCTTCCCGGCACCCAGACCGTGCTCACCAACCAGTTCGATGGCCCGTGCGGGCCCGACGACACCACGACGCTCACCAACGCCCTGAGCATCTCGTGCAACACCGCGTTCGCCGCGATCGGCATCGACATCGGGGACGAGGCGCTGCGCGCGCAGGCTGAGGCGTTCGGCTACAACTCCCAGCCGTTGCCCGACTACAACGCCGCTACCAGCGTCTTTCCCGCGAACCTCGACCCCGGGCTCACCGGCCAGGCCGCGATCGGCCAGTACGACGTGCGTGCCACCGCGCTGCAGACGGCGATGGTGTCCGCGGCGGTCGCCAACGACGGCACGCTCATGAGCCCGTACCTGATCGCCGAGGCCCTGGCCCCCGACCTGGCGCCGCTGCAGGTGACCGAGCCGACGGTGCAGTCCGAGGCCGTCTCGCGCCAGACTGCGCGCGAGCTGACGGCGATGATGGTGGACGTCGTCGAGTCGGGCACGGGGACGAACGCGGCGATCCCCGGGGTCACGGTGGCTGGCAAGACCGGCACCGCCGAGCGTGGACGCAACCAGGCGCCGCTGGCCTGGTTCACCTCGTTCGCGCCGGCGGAGAGCCCTCAGGTCGCCGTGGCCGTGGTGATCGAGGACGCCGGGGGCGAAGTAGACATCTCGGGTGGGCGACTCGCCGCACCCATCGCACGAGCCGTGATGCAGGCGGTTCTCCTGAGGGGAGGCATACAGCCATGACCGACACGCCACAGGGGATGGACCCGCCGGAGCCGACTCGTCCACCGGGCTCACCAGAGCCTCCCACCCGACCCGGCGAGATCGCGGACGACCTCGAGACGACCGGTGAGCACCGACTCGAGTCGACGGGTCCCACCAAGGCGGTTGCCGACGGGACGCAGCCTCCGTCGGCGCCCGGTTCGCAGCCATCGCCCCCGGCTCGTCGCCCGCACGTGCCGCAGTACGTGGCGGCGACCGGTGCGATCGTGCTGAGCGACCGCTACGAGATGGGCGAGGTCATCGGCCGTGGCGGCATGGCCGAGGTGCACCGAGGCCGCGACCTGCGGCTGGGACGCACGGTGGCTATCAAGGCCCTGCGCGTCGACCTGGTGACCGACGAGACGTTCCAAGCGCGGTTTCGGCGCGAGGCCCAGTCGTCGGCCTCGCTGAACCACCCGAACATCGTCGCGGTCTACGACACCGGCGAGAGCATGATCAACGGCGTCTCGGTCCCCTTCATCGTCATGGAGTACGTCGAGGGCAAGACCCTGCGTGACCTGCTGCGCGAGGGCAGCGGCATCTCGACCGACTACGCGTTGGAGATCACCGAGGAGATCTTGCGGGCTCTGGACTACAGCCACCGAGCCGGCATCGTGCACCGCGACATCAAGCCGGGCAACGTGATGGTCACCGAGACCGGCCAGGTCAAGGTCATGGACTTCGGTATCGCTCGGGCGATGGGCGATGCACACCAGACCATGACGCAGACCTCCATGGTTGTTGGCACCGCCCAGTACCTCTCCCCGGAGCAGGCACGCGGCGAGACCGCTGACGCCCGCAGCGACCTGTACGCCACCGGCTGCGTGCTCTACGAGCTGCTGACCGGCCGGCCCCCGTTCGTCGGCGACTCGCTCGTCTCGGTGGCCATGGCGCACGTCAAGGAGGCGCCGACGCCGCCGTCGGTGCTCAACAGCTCCATCACGCCGTCAGTCGACGCCGTGGTGCTGACCGCACTGGCCAAGGACCGGTTGCAGCGCTACCAGAGCGCGGCAGAGATGCGTGCCGACGTCGGCCGGGCCCGCAGTGGCCTGCCCGTGGCGGCAGTGCCACCGACGGCCGCCGTCGACCCGACCGCCACGTCACTCGTCCCCGGGCTGCCCGACTCCGAGCCCGAGCCCGAGCGCTCGTCGGCGGGCCGCTACGTGCTCATCACCCTCGGCGTCATCGCCGTGCTCGCCCTGGCCGGGCTGGCCGGCTGGGCGCTGTTCCAGCCCAGCGCAGAGCAGGTGCGGGTGCCGAACCTCGTGGGGACGACGCTGGCCGAGGCCGAGGCCTCGCTGGCCGAGCGTGAGCTTGAGGTCGGCCAGACCTCCGAGCGTGCCGACCCTGACGCCGACCCGGGCACCGTGCTGGAGCAGTCGCCGAGCTCCGGCGACCTCGTCGACCCGCAGACCTCCGTCGACATCGTGCTGTCGACCGGAACGGAGCGCACCGTCGTCCCGGCCGTCGTCGGGTTGTCGGTGGCCGACGCGCGTACCGCCCTGGCCGACGCCGAGCTGACCCTGTCGGACGTGCGCGAAGAAGCCAGCGACCAGCCTGAGGGCACCGTGCTGGAGGTGCTGCCACCGGAGGGCAGCGAGGTCGACGTCGACTCGTCCGTGGTGCTGGTGGCCTCCAACGGCATGGTGACGGTGCCCAACGTGCAGGACCAGCCCATCGCTGAGGCGACGGCGATCCTGCGCCAGGCGGGGTTCGAGGTGATCGAGAACCCGGAGGAGTCCGATTCCGTCGAGCCGGGCATCGTGCTCTTCCAGGCACCGTCGCCCGGCACGGAGGTGGCGTTCGGTACGCGGGTCGCGCTCACGGTGTCGGTCGCGGCCCCGGTCGTCACGCCGGTTCCGACGCCGGTTCCGACCCCAGCCCCCACTCCAGCACCAACGCCGGCCCCCACCCCGGCCGCGACGCCGCAGCCCTGAGAAGGAGGCCTACCCGACGGGGGCGGGCAACGGTAGCGAGGTCGGCCCGCGTCGCACGACCGGCGCCAGCCCGGCGGCGCGCTGCGGCGCGCCGGGGTCGCCGCAGACGGCCAGCCAGTTCGCCAGCATCAGGTGCCCGCCCTCGGTGAGCACCGACTCGGGGTGGAACTGGACCCCCTCGACGGCGACGTCGGTGTGCCGGGCGCCCATCACCACACCGCTGGCGCTGCGTGCGGTGACAACCAGTGCGTCCGGAAGCGTCGCCTCGTCGACGGCGAGGGAGTGGTAGCGGGTGGCGGTGAACGGTTCGGGGACGTCGTGCAGCACGCCGGAGCCGTCGTGCACGACGGTGCTGGTCTTGCCGTGCAGCAGCTCCGGGGCGCGACTGACCGTCGCTCCGTACGCGACGGCGATGGCCTGCAAGCCGAGGCACACGCCGAACACCGGCACCTGCCCGGCGAGCGAGCGCACCATCTCGATGCATACGCCGGCCGACTCTGGCGTCCCCGGCCCCGGGGAGAGCAGCACCCCGTCGTAGGCGAGCGCGTCGGCCGGGATGACCTCGTCGTTGCGTCGCACGTCGCAGACGGCGTCGAGCTGGCCCAGGTACTGCACCAGGTTGAACACGAAGCTGTCGTAGTTGTCGACGACCAAGATGCGCCGTGGCGGCGGGGACTGGCTCATGCCGCTCCCCTCTCGGCCGAGGCGAACGACATCGTCGTCGGTCCGGTCGCTGCCGGCAGCTCGACCGACTCGTGCTCGGCGACATCGAAGCCGAGCCCGATGTAGTCGGCCCACTGACGATAGATCTGCACCCCGCTGGAGGTGTCCAGAGCATCGATGAGCCGAGCCGTGCTACCGATCGCGGTGATCGTGAACGGGGGCGAGAACACCTCGCCGTCCAAGATGATGACGTTGCCGACGCAGCGCACCGCGCTGACACTGGTGATGCGCCGGTCCATGATCGTCATCGCCTCGGCGCCACCGGTCCACAGAGCGTTGACCACGGCCTCGACGTCTTGCTGGTGCACGACGAAGTCGTCCGGGGTCGTTCCCTCGGGCAGGTCGGACAGGTCGTCCGGAACCGGCGCATCGTCCAGGCTGACCGTCACTCCCGGGCCGTCGACCTCGGAGAAGCCGGCCACGTCGGCCTGCCGGGTCACCTCGTCCTGCACCGCCCGCACCGGGTTGTCGGCCGCGGAGTCAGCGAGCCCGTCGACCTCGGCGTCCAGGTCTTGCACGCTTCGCTCCAAGGCGGCGACACGGTCGGTCTCGATACTCACCAGACCTGCGAGATCGGTGCCGCGGGCCGTCTCCACATCGGCGGTGTCGGCCGATGATATGCCTGCGGCGATGAGCAGCCCGGCCATGCCCAGCACGAGCACAGCGCTGCCGTGCCAGCGCGTGCCGACCGCCATCAGTGCCTCCTGCTCCTAGGGGATCTAGGCTAGACGCGTGCCAGAGTCCCGTCGCCGCAAGAAGGCCCCGTCCGCCAAGCCCGCCAAGCAGGACGAGTTTCACGACGACCAGCCGAGTGGCCGCTGGGTGCCGATCACCGGGTCGGCCCTGCTGATCTTCGGTCTGCTCTGGATCGTCACGTTCTACGTGGCTGGTGGCGACATCCCGGGCATGAACGCGCTGGGCAACTGGAACCTCATCGTCGGGATGGGTTTCATCGTCGCCGGGTTCTTGGTGTTCACGCGCTGGAAGTGATCCCCCTGTCGGCGCAGGCAGCCGGTCGTGCCGACAATCCACAGCCTCAGTCCACGGCTGTGATTACACAGGTGTAGTTCTCCCCACTGGGGACAAGCCCTGTGGACAAGGCCCTGTCCTGGCGCGGGGTCAGAAGATCAACGTCAGCAGCTGGTCGGTGCGCCACGCCGTCATCGCAGCGAGCACGAGCAGGACCAGCGCGGACGCTGCCGCGCCCGCCGCGGTACGCCACGATCGCGGCGAGTAGACCATCGCCGTCGTGACCACGAGGCCTGCCGCGAGGCCGCCGAGGTGGGCCCGCCAGTCGATGCCCGGAAACACGAAGCCGAGCACGACGTTGATGAGCAGCAGCACCAGGACGCCGGAGACGTCCCGGTTGAGCCGCCGCAAAGCGACGAGAACTGCCCCCAGCAGGCCGAACACCGCGCCAGAGGCGCCGACGGAGATGACGCCGGGGCTGCTGAAGGCGTACGAGGTGACCGACCCAGCGAGCGCAGACACGAGGTAGACGGTGACGAAGCGCCAGCGTCCGAGCAGCGGTTCGAGCAGGCCACCGAGGATCCACAGGGCGAACATGTTGAGCGCCAGGTGCCAGAGGCCTGCGTGCAGAAAGGGTGCCGTGAGCAGCCGCCACCACTCGCCGGCAGCGATGGCCGCCCCGAACATCCCGAAGTCGCGGATCAGCTGGTCTTGGGTCAGCCAGGTGGCGGCGTAGGCCGCGACGTTCAGCCCGACGAGAGTCTGCGTGGCGCGCACCGGGTGGGCACGGGCGACTCCGCCCATCGTTGTACGGGTGCGAGGTACGCGCTGCTGTGCCTCTGCGACGCACGCCGGGCACTGGAACCCGACCGGAGCGGAGATCATGCACTCCGGGCAGATCGGGCGCGAGCACCGCGCACAGACGATGCGCGTCTCGCGGTTGGGGTGCCGGTAGCAGCGGGGGGCGGGGCCCCCCGCTGCAGGGCTGGGTGGCTCGGTCAGGACGACTGCCGCTCGATGATCACCGACTGCACGACCACGGGCTCGACCGGCTTGTCCTGGTGGCCGGTTCGCACAGCGGCGATGGCGTCGACCACGTCGCGGCTGGACTGGTCGGCCACCTCACCGAAGATGGTGTGCTTGCGGTTGAGCCACGCTGTGGGGGCGACGGTGATGAAGAACTGCGAGCCGTTGGTGTTGGGCCCGGCGTTGGCCATGGCGAGCAGGTACGGGCGGTCGAACGCCAGCTCGGGGTGAAACTCGTCGCCGAAGGAGTAGCCGGGTCCTCCCGTCCCGGTGCCCAGCGGGCAGCCGCCCTGGATCATGAAGTTGGGGATGATCCGGTGGAAGGCGAGCCCGTCGTAGAACTTCTCCTGCGACACCTGGCCGGTCTTGGGGTCTTTCCACTCCTTGGTGCCCTCGGCGAGCCCGACGAAGTTGGCCACCGTCTTGGGAGCGTGGTCGGCGAACAGGGTGATCGCGATGTCGCCGTAGTTGGTGCTCAGGGTGGCGATGGTGCTCTCGGACACAGGTACTACCTTCCTCGTTGGGACACCTCGTCGTCAGCCGACGGGGGCAAGACGTAACAGTCTCTCACCCCGTCGCTGGACCTGCGGGGTGAGGCGTGGTCGGATGGTCCGCAAGGACATAGGAGAAGGGAACCCACACATGGGTGCAATCAAGAAGCTCGTGTTCGTCGGCGCACTGGCCGCCGTCGGAGCGGCAGTGGCAAAGAAGCTCATGGACTCCTCGAGCGAGAACGCATGGGAGAGCGCCGGCGGATGGGACAGCACCTCGTCCACAGACTGGAGCCGCAAGGCCTCGGACGCGGCGAGCACGGTCTCGGCGAAGGCACAGCAGGCTGCCGACACGGTGTCGGCGAAGGCACAGCAGGCCGCCGACGCCGTCGCGGCACAGTCCGACGACGCAGCCGAGGCGACCGAGGCCGCGGCTGACGAGGCCGCCGGGGCCGTCAGCGAGGCAGCCGACGAGGGGGCTGCCAAGGCGGACGAGGCGGTAAAGAAGGCCGCGGACGCAGCCCAGGATGCGGCGGACTCCGTCTCGGAGGCAGCCGAGGAGGCGAAGAAGTAGCCGCCCGGCAGAGGATCACGGTGGACGGTGGGTGGGGGTTCGACGGGCAGCTAGGCCGACGAGCCCCCACCAACCGTGCGGAGGGGGTGGAGACGAGGGGACTTGAACCCCTAACCCCCGCCTTGCAAAGGCGGTGCTCTGCCAGTTGAGCTACGTCCCCGGGCTGTGCCGGCTCAGCGCAGGTCGCGGGGCTCCACCGGGTCGGTGGCCTGCGACCAGACGTCGTTCTCCCGCTGCTGCTCCGACCACTTCTTGTAACCGAGAAAGCCGAGACCGGCCAGGGCACCGAGGATCACAATCTTCTTCACGTGGGCCTAACTGGACTTGAACCAGTGACCTCTTCCTTATCAGGGAAGCGCTCTAACCGTCTGAGCTATAGGCCCGAATCAGCGGGTAACGGTACCGCACGGCCCGCGGCACCCACGAATCCCTAGTCGTCCTCGGCCAGCGTGATCTCGAAGCCGCCCAGCAGCGACGCTGACAGGTTGTAGAGGAACGCGAACAGCGTTGCCAACGCCGTGAGCAGGACGACGTCGACCACCGCGATCACCGTCGCCAGGCCCACCACGCGGGAGAAGCCGACGTACTCGGTGACGTCCACGCCCGAGGCAGACTCCGACTCCGTCAGGTCGGTGACAAGCCCGCCGACGGCTTCGAAGACCCCCGCCGCGTCGATGATCGACCACAGGGTTGCGACGGCTACGACGAACGTGATGCCGATCGCGATCGAGAGGACGAACGCAGACTTCATCACCGACCACGGCTCGACCCGGAGCAGGCGCAGGCGGGCCTTACGCACCTTGCCGGTACGGCGTACCGCGCTGCGGACCCTCTCGCGCGGCCCCGGCGTAGACGCTGCGGCCCTGATCTCCGACGCGAGGGGGTCCATCTGCTGGGGGCCGGTGCCAGCGGGCGGGGGCGTCGTGCGCAAGGCGTCAGCACTCGGGGCCTCGGAGCTCGTTGCCTCGGCCACCAGGTTCATGCCCTGCGGGTCGGTGTCCGGGTCGGCGCTCGACCCGGAGCCCGAACCCTGGTTCGCCGCGGGGCTCGACTCGGTGGCGACCGACTTCACGGACTGGGTCACGTCGTCCGGACCAGAGCCGGAGGACGGGTCACGAGTGGTCGTCACAGCTCGCCATCCTCCCCGACTTCGCCGTCGATCTCAGCATGAGCGTCGTCGTTCTCCGGATCGGTGTCGTCGAGGTCGTCTTCGACCACCCGCGTGATCGCCGCAACCGTGTCGTCGGTGGCAACGTCCACGAAGGTCACGCCCATCGTGTCACGTCCAGTCGCCCGCACGTCCGCCACCGGGCTTCGTGTCACCCCTCCCGCGGCACGGATGCTCAACACCTCGTCGCCCTCGTCCACCACGAGCGCCCCGACCAGCCCACCGCGCGACTCGGTGAGGCGAGCGGCCTTGAGGCCCAGCCCGCCCCGTCCTTGCGGGCGGTAGTCGGTCACCGGGGTGCGCTTGGCGAAGCCGCCGTCGGTCACGGTGAAGACGAAGGTGTCGTGCTCGGCGAGCCCGGCCGGCAGGACGTTCATGGCCAGCAGCTCGTCGCCGTCACGAAAGCGCATTGCCTGCACACCGCGCGTGTCGCGGCCCATCGGTCGCAACGCCTGGTCGTCGGCCGCGAAGCGGATCGCCATGCCGCGGCGTGACACGAGCAGCAGGTGGTCGTCGGCAGTGATCAGGTGAGCCCCGATCACGGCGTCGTCATCGGTGAGCGAGATCGCCTTGATTCCGCCGGAGAGGCGAGTGTCGTACGCGGTGAGCCGCGTCTTCTTCACCAGGCCCGAGCGGGTAGCCAGCACCAGGTACGGCATCTGCTCGAAGTTCTCGATCGCCAGCACCTGTGCCACCGACTCATCCGACGGCAGCGAGAGCATGTTCGCCACGTGCATGCCCCGACCGTCGCGCGCGGCCTCGCTGGCCTCGTACGCCTTGACCCGGAACACCCGGCCCCGGTCGGTGAAGAACAGCAGCGTGTGATGCGTGGTGGTGCTCAGCAGGTGCGCGACCACGTCGTCACCGCGCAGCGCCGCCCCTCGCACGCCCTTGCCGCCGCGCTTCTGCGAGCGGTACAGGTCAGAGCGGGTGCGCTTGACGTACCCGCCGCGAGTGAGGGTGACCACGACGTCCTCGACCGGGATGAGGTCCTCGTCGGTCAGGCCACCCTCGCCGGGGATGATCGTCGAGCGACGCTCGTCGCCGTACTTGCCGACAATCTCGGCGAGCTCGTCGCGCACGATCTCGCGCTTGCGCTCGTCGCGGGCCAGGATGTCTTCGAGGTCGGTGATCTCGGCGACCAGACGGTCGTACTCGTCCTGCAGCTCTTGGCGCTCAAGGGCGGCCAGCTTGCGTAGCTGCAGATCGAGGATCGCGCCGGCCTGCACCTCGTCGATGTCGAGGAACTCCTGCAGAGCGACTTTCGCGGCGGCGGCGGACGCGCTCCCGCGGATCAGCGCGATCACCTCGTCGATCACGTCGATCGCCTTGAGCAGAGCCGCGACGATGTGCAGGCGGTCGCGACGCTGCGCGAGGCGGAACTCGGTACGCCGACGGATCACCTCGATCTGGTGGGTGACCCAGTGCCGCACGAAGGCGTCCAGCGACAGGGTGCGCGGCACCCCGTCGACGAGTGCCACCATGTTGCAGCCGAACGTGTCTTGCAGCTGGGTGTGCTTGAAAAGGTTGTTGCGCACCACCATGGGGACGGCGTCGCGCTTGAGGACGATCACCAGGCGCTGGCCGGTTCGGGTGGACGTGTCGTCGCGGATGTCAGCGATACCGCCGACCTTGCCGCTGTTGACGAGCTCGGCGATCTTGACCGCAAGGTTGTCGGGGTTCACCTGGTAGGGCAGCTCGGTCACCGCGAGGCTGACGCGGCCCTTGCTGTCCTCTTCGACCTCGATGACCGCACGCATGGTCACCGAGCCGCGCCCGGTGCGGTACGCGTCCTCGATACCGGTGCGGCCGACGATCAGCGCGCCGGTCGGAAAGTCTGGCCCGCTGATGCGCTCCATCAGTGCGGCCAGCAGCTCGGGTCGGCTCGCTTCGGGGTGCTCCAGCGCCCAGGCCACCCCGTCGGCCACCTCGCGCAGGTTGTGCGGCGGGATGTTGGTCGCCATACCCACCGCGATCCCGGCGCTGCCGTTGACCAGCAGGTTCGGGAACCGGCTGGGCAGAATCAGTGGCTCGGACGCCCGTCCGTCGTAGTTGGGCCCGAAGTCGACGGTGCCCTGGTCGATGTCGCGCACCATCTCCATGGCCAGCGGCGTCATGCGGGCCTCGGTGTAGCGCATCGCGGCGGGCGGGTCGTTGCCCGGCGAGCCGAAGTTGCCCTGCCCGTCCACCAGCGGGTAGCGCAGCGACCAGGGCTGGGCGAGGCGCACCAAGGTGTCGTAGATCGCGGAGTCGCCGTGCGGGTGGTACTGCGCCATGACGTCGCCGACGACGCGCGAGCACTTGGAGTAGCCGCGGTCGGGACGGTAGCCACCGTCGTACATCGCGTACAGCACGCGGCGGTGCACGGGCTTGAGGCCGTCGCGCACCTCGGGCAGCGCCCGGCCGACGATGACGCTCATGGCGTAGTCGAGGTAGGAGCGCTCCATCTCGGTGCGCAGGTCGATGCCGCGGACGCGGTCACCGTCGCTGAAGTCGCCCGGGCCGGGCGGCGGCGCGGGCGGCGCAGGGGGCAGCGTGGAGTCGGTCACCGGTCGGTACTCCTCAGATGTCCAGGAAGCGAACGTCGCGGGCGTTGCGCTGGATGAAGGCTCGACGGCTCTCCACGTCTTCGCCCATCAGCACCGAGAACGCCTCGTCGGCCGCGGCCGCGTCGTCCAGCGTGACCTGGAGCAAGATGCGCTTCTCCGGGTCCATGGTGGTGTCCCACAGCTCGTCTGCGTTCATCTCGCCGAGGCCCTTGTAGCGCTGGATGGGTGCTTGGGCCGGCAGGCGTCGTCCGGCCTCCTGCCCGGCGGTGAGCAGGGCGTCGCGCTCGGCGTCGCTGTAGGCCAGCTCGTGCTCGCCGTGGCTCCACTTGATCTTGAACAGCGGGGGCTGGGCGAGGTAGACGTGGCCGGCCTCGATGATCGGGCGCATGAACCGGAACAGCAGCGTGAGCAGCAGCGTCGTGATGTGCTGCCCGTCGACGTCGGCGTCGGCCATCAAGATGATCTTGTGGTAGCGCAGTCGCGCGATGTCGAAGTCGTCGTGCACACCGGTGCCGAGCGTGGTGATGATCGACTGCACCTCGGTGTTGGCGAGGATGCGGTCGAGACGAGCCTTCTCGACGTTCAGGATCTTGCCCCGGATCGGCAGGATCGCCTGGAACTTCGGGTCGCGCCCACCCTTGGCCGAGCCACCGGCGGAGTCACCCTCGACGACGAAGACCTCGCTGGCGCCCGGGTCGGTCGACTGGCAGTCGGCGAGCTTGCCGAAGCCGGCGCCGCCGAGCAGCCCCTTGCGGGAGCGCGCGATGTCACGCGCCTTGCGGGCCGCGATGCGCGCCGACGCCGCCTGCTGGGACTTGCGGGCGATGTCCTTGCCCTCGGTCGGGTTCTGCTCGAACCAGGCGCCGAGCTGCTCGTTGACGACCTGCTGGACGAACGACTTCGCGTCGGTGTTCCCCAGCTTCGTCTTGGTCTGGCCCTCGAACTGCGGCTCGCTGATCTTGAGGCTCACGATCGCCGTCAGACCCTCGCGGACGTCGTCACCGGTGAGCTTGGCGTCCTTCTCGCGCAGCACGCCCCACTCCCGGGCGAACCGGTTGACCAGCGTCGTCAGGGCCGCGCGGAACCCCTCCTCGTGCGTGCCGCCCTCATGGGTGTTGATCGTGTTCGCGAACGTGTGCACCCGCTCGCTGAAGCCCATGTTCCACTGCATCGCGACGTCGAGGCTCATGCCGCCGGAGTGCCCGAGACCGGTGGAGGAGTCTGCCGCCTCGGCCTCGAACGAGACCACGCTGCGGTGGGCAAGGTCACGGCCACGGTTGAGGTGGGAAACGAAGTCGACGAGGCCGCCGTCGTAGCGGTAGCGCACCTCGCGGGGCAGGCCGTCGGTGGACTCTCCCGCATCGGCCGTCTCGGCCGCCCCGCCCCCAGCCACCTTGTCAGCGCCGTCACCAGCCGAACTACCCGGCGTCTCGCCGGCCTGGGCCGCCGCCAGCTGTTCCTCGGTGATCACCGGCACGACGCCGGTGACCTCGTCCACGGGCTCGTCGGCAGCGACCGCCGTGGGGCGCCAGTCGCGCAGCACGATCTCGAGTCCGCGGTTGAGAAAGGCCATCTCGCGCAGCCGGGTCTGCAGCGTCTCGAACGAGTAGACCGTGGTCTCGAAGATGTCGGGACTCGCCCAGAACGTGATGGTCGTTCCAGTCTCCTCGGTCGGCTCGACACGCACCAAAGGCCCGGTGGGCTCGCCCAGGTGGTAGGCCTGGCGCCATACGAAACCGTCGCGGCGAACCTCGACCTCGAGCCGCTCGGACAGCGCGTTGACCACGGAGACGCCGACGCCGTGCAGACCGCCGGAGACCTTGTAGCCGCTGCCACCGAACTTTCCACCGGCGTGCAGCACGGTGAGGACGACCTCGACAGCGGGACGCTGCTCGACCGGGTGCAGGTCGACGGGGATGCCGCGCCCGTTGTCGCAGACCCGTACTCCGCCGTCGGCCAGCAGGTCGATCCCGATGGTGTCGCAGTACCCGGCCAGGGCCTCGTCGACGGCGTTGTCGACCACCTCGTAGACCAGGTGGTGCAGTCCCCGCTCGCCGGTCGACCCGATGTACATGCCGGGTCGTTTGCGCACCGCCTCGAGGCCTTCGAGGACGGTGATCGCGCTGGCGTCGTACCCCTGCTGCGACCCCGTAGCTGCGGTGGTGTCCGGGCCGGTGGTGTCAGTGGCGTCAGGCTCGTCTGTGGTGTCCTCGACCGGGGCGTGCGTCACGGGCGAGAGACCTCCTGGGCGTGGGTGCGTTGAGGGGCCAGTCTACGTCACTGACGTGCATCTCAGCCGTACGTGTCGCGGGGGCCGCGGCCCTTCACCCGGCGCGGGCCACGCACCCACGAGGGGGCGTCGGGGCCCTTCACCTCGACGCTGCGCACAACCCCCGCGCCGGCCTCGTCGCTCAGCCGGGCCAGCAGCTGGGGCACGAGCATGCGCAGCTGGGTGGCCCATGCCGTCGAGTCGCATCGCACGCTCAGCACGCCCTCGGTGAACGACTCGACGTGGCTGTGCTCGGCGACCGCTGGGCCGGCGATCTCGTCCCACCGACCGGTCACCGCGTGCACGGCTAGGTGGTCGCCCCACCCCCCGGAGGCGACCAGGCCGTCCAGCGCCGAGCCGGCGGCGACGGGGTCGCGCGGCCCGGGCGCCGGGCCGCTCCACTCGGCCGGGTCGCCGGCAGCCCTCCCTCGCCGTCCGCGTCGTGGCGGCTGCTTCAGGGCCACCTCACCGGCCACGCCGGTGCGAGCCAGGACGAACGCGCAGGCGAGCTCGACGCCGTCCGGGGAGTGCTCAGTCGACACGCTGCACCGCCCCGTCGGCGACCGAGAATCGTGCCCCCACCAGCGTCGATGGGACGTCGGCGGCAACGGCGGCGGTGACGATCACCTGGTCGGCCTGCCCGACTCGCGCGGCGAGATGGTCACGACGTCGAGCGTCGAGCTCGGCGAAGACGTCGTCCAGCATGAGCACGGGGGTGCTGTCGGACTCGGCGGTGAGCAGGTCAAAGCTGGCCAGTCGCAGGGCAAGAGCGAACGACCACGACTCGCCCTGGCTGGCGTACCCCCGGGCGGGCAGGTCGCCGATGGCCAGCACGACGTCGTCGCGGTGCGGTCCGACGAGGCACTGACCTCGGTCGAGCTCGGCCGAGCGAGCCTGGGTCAGGGCCGAGCCCAGCAGCAGCTCCCAGTCCGGCACGGACTGGGCGGCGTGCTGCGCGGCGTCGGAGTCGACCCCGTAGCCGAGCACGCTGGAACGGTACGTCGCCGCCGCAGGGGCCGAGCCCGGGGCGAGGTCGGCGTACACCGCGCGCACTCTCTCGCCCAGCTCGTGGAGCAGCGCGACACGGCCTGCCACGAGCTCGGCACCGGTGCGGGCGAGGTGGCCGTCCCACACGTCGAGGGTGTCGAGGTCAGTGGCACCGCGACCCCGTTGGCGGCGCAGGGCCGCGGCCGACTTGACCAGTGCGGTGCGTTGCTTGAGCACGCGCTCGTAGTCGGCGCGCACGCCGGCCAGCCGCGGGCGTCGCTGCACGAGGAGCTGGTCGAGAAATCGCCGCCGCTCCCCGGGATCCCCCTTGACGACGGCGAGGTCTTCGGGCGCGAAGAGCACGGTGCGCAGCAACCCCACTACCTCGCGGCTTGTGCGCACCGGAGAGCGGTTGACCCGGGCCTTGTTCGCCTGCCCCGCGTTGAGGTCGACCTCCAACGTCAGCGATCGGTCACCGGAGTGAACACGGGCGGCGAGCTGGGCGCTGGTGCACCCGGCCCGCACCAGGGGAGTGTCGGTACCGGCCCGGTGGCTGGCAAGGCTCGAGAGGTAGTGCACGGCCTCGACGACGTTCGTCTTGCCCTGGCCGTTGGCCCCCAGCAGCACCGTCACGCCCGGCTCCCACTGCAGGTCGAGGTCGCGGTAGGAGCGAAAGTCGCGCAGCGACAGAGTGGCGACGTGCACGGAGCCTGGTGCTCAGCCGTCGGCGCGCGGCTGGACGGCGTGGCCACCGAACTGCTGGCGCAGCGCGGCCACCGCGCGCATGGCCGGTGAGTCGAGCTGGCGGGAGGAGAACCGGGCGAACAGTGCGGCGGACATGACCGGGGCCGGGACGGCGTTGGCGATGGCCTCCTCGATCGTCCAGCGGCCCTCGCCGGAGTCGCTGACGACGCCCGCCAGGTCTTGCAGCCCGGGGTCGTCCTCCAGGGCCCGCACCATCAGGTCGAGCAGCCACGAACGCACGACGGTGCCGCGCGACCACGCCCGGAAGACGCCGGGCACGTCCGACACCACCGACGACGTGGTGAGCAGCTCGTAGCCCTCAGCGTAGGCCTGCATCAGGCCGTACTCGATGCCGTTGTGCACCATCTTTGCGTAGTGCCCGGCCCCGACCCCGCCTGCATGGACGAACCCCAGGTCACGAGCACCCGCCGGACGCAGCGCGTCGAAGACCGGCATCATGCGCGCGACGTCGACGTCGTCCCCGCCGCACATGAGCCCGTAGCCGTTCTCCGCGCCCCAGATGCCGCCGGAGACCCCGCAGTCGAGGTAGCGCACGTCGTTGGCTGCCAGCAGCGCCGCGTGCGTCACGTCGTCGGTCCAACGGCTGTTGCCGCCGTCGATCACCAGGTCGTCCGGGTCGAGCAGGGTCGCGAGCTGCTCGACGGTGAACCGGGTCGCCGCTCCGGCCGGCACCATCACCCACACGTGTCGGGGTCGGTCAAGCCGGGCGACCAGGCCGGCGAGGTCGGCGACATCACTGATCTGCTGGTCGCGGTCGTACCCGACCACGTCGTGACCTGCGGCCTCCAGGCGAGCCCGCATGTTGCCCCCCATGCGGCCCAGTCCGACCATCCCGAGCTGCATGTGACTCCCTTGGTTCGCGGGTACTCAGCCGGCCAGGCGAACCGGCATCAGCAGGTAGCGGTACTCGGCGTGCACCGCCGCGCCCATGTCGTCGGCGCCCTGCAGCACGGCTGGTCGTGAGGCCTGGGTGAAGCTGAGCTGGGCCACGGACGCGTCGATCGCGCCGAGCCCGTCCAGCAGGTAGCCGGGGTTGAAGCCGATCGTCAGGCCGTCGCCGCTCACCTCGGCCGGCAACGACTCAGATGCCTGGGCGTCCTCACCGCTGGAGGCTTCGAGCGTCACCTCGTCGGCCCCGAAGGTCAGGCGCACAGGCGAGCTGCGATCGGCAACCAGCGAGACACGCTTCACCGATTCCACCAGGGCGCCGGTCTGGATGCGCGCCACCGTGCCGGACTCGCTCGGGAACAGCGTGCGGTACTTGGGGAACTCCCCGTCGATCAGCCGCGCTGTGCTGCGCCGGTCGGCGGTCGACAGCCCGAGCAGACCGCTGTTGCCCAGGCCGATCTCGACGTCACCGGAGCCGAACGACTTGGCGGTCTCGGCGAGTGAGCGCGCCGGAACCAGCGCGACGGCCGACGAGCCGGCGCGCACCGGCTCCCAGGTGAGCTCGCGCACGGCGAGGCGGTAGCGGTCGGTGGCAGCCAGCGTGAGCTGGTCGCCCTCGATCTCGAGCCGGATGCCTGTGAGTACCGGCAGCATGTCGTCCCGGCCGGAGGCGACGGCCACCTGCGACACGGCCTCGGCGAGCACCGGACCGGCGATGCGCCCCACCGTATCGGGCAGGTCAGGCAGGGCGGGGTAGTCCTCAACCGGAAGAGACTGCAGCGTGAACCTCGACGAGCCGCACGTCACCGTCACCTTGCCTGCCTCGGCGACGACGTCAACGGGCTTGGACGGCAGCGAACGGGTGATGTCGGCCAGCAGGCGTCCGGACACCAACGACACGCCCTCGTCGACCACGTCGGCGTCGAACGAGACCTCGCCGAACTCCTCGTGGTCGTACCCGGCAACTCGGACGGAATGGGCGTCGGCCTCGATGCGCAACGCTGCCAGCACCGGGAGCGTCGGCCGGCTCGGCAAGGTCCGCGCCGCCCAGGCCACGGACTCGGCCAGGACGTCGCGTTCGATTCGGAATTTCACGAAGGTCCCCTCTTCACGTGCAGCCGCCGCTGCTCGGCGTCCGGTGGCGATACTTCCACACACCCTGGCCGCGCCCATGAGTCAGACATGCCCTGGACGACTACACCTGTCTTCGTCGTCATAGGTGCGGTGGATTGTGTGGACGACTGCCGATGGTGCAGGTGACAAGCCCGCAGGCGTGGGGACAACGTGGGGATGAATCCCGCCGCGTTGCGGACGACGATCCCGCGGCTGGGGACGCGCTGTGGCCGGCGACGCGGACCCACGGGTTGCCCACACGTTGTCCACAGCACGGTCCCCGGGTACCGCGCAGAAGCACACAGCCCACGGGCTTCGCACCAAGTGGTGCGGCTACCACGTCGAGATCCCACCAGCGTCCGGATCAGACGCCTCGCGAGCTCTGGCGAATGCGGTTCGTCAGCTCGGTCACCTGGTTGAAGACCGAGCGACGCTCGGCCATCAGGGTGCGGATCTTGCGGTCGGCGTGCATCACCGTCGTGTGGTCGCGGCCGCCGAACTCCTGGCCGATCTTGGGCAGCGACAGGTCCGTGAGCTCGCGGCACAGATACATCGCGATCTGTCGAGCGGTGACCAGCGTTCGGCTTCGGCTCGTCCCGAGCAGGTCGTCGATGCTGAGCTCGAAGTAGCCGGCGGTCTGGGCGATGATCGTCGCGGCGCTGATGTCGGGCGCTGCGTGGGCGGGCATCAGGTCTTTCAGAACGACCTCGGCCAGGGCCAGGTCGACGGGCTGGCGGTTGAGGCTCGCGAAGGCGGTGACGCGTACGAGCGATCCCTCGAGCTCACGGATGTTGCTGTCGATGCGGCTGGCGATCAGCGTCAGCACGTCTTGCGGCACGGCAAGCCGGTCGGCCGCGGCCTTCTTCGACAGGATCGCGATGCGCGTCTCTAGGTCGGGCGGCTGAATGTCGGTGATGAGCCCCCAGGTGAACCGGTTGCGCAGCCGGTCTTCGAGCTCGGCGAACTCCTTCGGTGGCCGGTCGGAAGTGATGACGATCTGCTTGTTCGCGTTGTGCAGCGCGTTGAAGGTGTGGAAGAACTCCTCCTGCGTCTGGATCTTGCCGACGAGAAACTGGATGTCGTCGATGAGCAGCACGTCGACGTCGCGGTAGCGCCGGTGGAAGGCCGATGCGCGGTCGTCGCGGATGGAGTTGATGAAGTCGTTGGTGAACTCCTCGCTGGACACGTAGCGCACGCGGGTGCCGGCGTAGAACTCGGCTGCGTAGTGCCCGATGGCATGCAACAGGTGCGTCTTGCCCAGGCCGGAGTCGCCGTAGATCAGAAGCGGGTTGTACGCCTTGCCCGGGGCCTCCGCGACGGCGACAGCGGCGGCGTGGGCGAAGCGGTTGCTGGCCCCGATGACGAAGCGGTCGAAGGTGTACTTGGGGTTCAGGGCAGGGGTGTCGCCGCGGTGGGTGGAGACGTGCCCGGGCGTCGCCGTCGGCGGTTCGGCCGGTGGCGCCGGTGCGGCAAGGTGGGACGCGCCCGCCGGGCCCGACCCGTTGTCGGGCGTCGGGGGAGGGACGGGCTGGCCACTGGCGCTCGGCCCCTCTGCCGCCGGCTGACCGGGAGTCGACGACAGGGTCGGAGCCCCGGGCGCGGCTGCGCCGTTGGGTGGGCGCGACGAGCTCACAACCTCGATGACTACTGCCACCGAGCGATTGAGCCGCTGCGAGAGCGCGCCGACGAGCAGCCCGAGCGCGCGACGCTCGAGCTGGTTCTTCGCGTACTCGCTCGGTGCGACCGCGACCAGGGTGTTTGCCACCATTGTCACCGGACGGGCCTGACTGAGAAAGGCGGCGACTGCCGGACCCACCTCCTCACTGACCGAGGCGACGGAGTCGTCCCACACACGGGCCAGCTCGGCCGCTGCCAGTACGAGCGGACCGGTCTCGTCTTTCGGGTCGTCCCCGGACGCTGCGCCATCAGCCCCGCTGCCCAGGGCCCCGTCGGGCTCCTCGTCCGAGGTGTCACCGGTCATGGGCTGATAGGTCACACGTCCCCCGTCCACACTGTTGTCCACAGCCTGGGGACGAGAACAAGCAGCCTTCGGGAGGCTCCGGGCATCTGCGACATATCAGGCGTGCGCAATAGTCATCTCGATCATCGGCCCGACCGAACTCGGCAGGGGAGCGAGACGCTACCTCCGCGCCCGGAGACTGGCAACGGTCGATCCACACTTGACCCCTGCCGTGGACCGTTGCGCTGCTGCTGCTCGGGTTTGACCCTGTGATCTGCGGTGACGTACGCTCGACAGTCTGTATGACGAGCCTCACCATGGCCCCGACAGACCTCTCCGCGGGCAGCGGCAAAGGTCAGCCCTGGCAGGCGCACAACTGCTGACACCTGGAGCCTGACGTGAAGCGCACCTTTCAGCCGAACAACCGCAAGCGGGCCAAGACCCACGGCTTTCGCGTGCGGATGCGGACCCGTGCCGGCCGGTCGATCGTGAAGTCCCGTCGCTCCAAGGGGCGCACCCGGCTGACGGCCTGACCTGCGGTGCTGGCGGCCCATCAGCGGCTGCGTCGCTCTGACGACTTCCGTCGGACAGTGCGACGGGGGTCGCGGTCGTCACGGTCTACCGTGGTCGTGCACCTGCTGCGTGACGCCGGCACCGAACGCCCTGCCCAGGCGGGGTTCGTGGTGAGTCGCGCCGTCGGGGGCGCGGTCGTCCGCAACGGCGTGCAACGCCGCCTGCGTCACCTGCTGCGTGAGCGGCTGTGCCGCTTTCCGGTCGGCTCGCTCGTCGTCGTCCGGGCCACGCCCTCGTCGGCCCGCGCGTCAAGCGCCGATCTCGGTCGCGATCTCGACGCCTGCCTCAGCCGGCTGGTGTCGTCATGACGTGGCTGCTCACGGTCCTGCTGCGGTTCTACCAGCGGGCGATCAGCCCCCTGCTCGGGCCGTCGTGCCGCTACTACCCCTCGTGCTCGGCCTACGCGCTCACCGCCGTGCAGCGTCACGGCGCCCTTCGCGGGTCGTGGCTGGCGGCTCGCCGGGTGGGCCGGTGCCACCCGTGGACCGACGGCGGCGTCGACCTGGTTCCGGGCGCGTCCGACTACCGTTGGTGGGGTCGCTGCCCTGGGCACGACCCCGATGATCATCTCGACCACTCCGCTGCGACCACCACCGCGCCCGGCCACCCCGTGCGCGACACGTCTGCTGCCGAAGGAGCCTGACCAAGCCCGTGGACACCGTCCTTGCCCCGCTGTACTGGGTCGTCTCATGGATCATGATCGGCTGGCACGAGTTCTTCAGCCTGTTCTTGGACGCCGACTCCGGCGGCACGTGGGCCCTGTCGATCATCGGCCTCGTCGTCGTCATGCGGATCATCCTGATCCCACTGTTCGTCAAGCAGATCAAGTCCATGCGCAACATGCAGCTCATCCAGCCGCAGATGCGCGAGCTTCAGGCCAAGCACGGCCACGACAAGGAGAAGCTCAGCCAAGAGATGATGAAGCTGTACAAGGACACGGGCAGCAACCCGTTCTCCTCGTGCCTTCCCGTCCTGGCCCAGGCACCGTTCTTCTTCGCTCTGTTCCGAGTGCTCAACGGTATCGCCGAGGACGTGCCGCGCGGTGCGTTCGCTGACTACCCCGCGCTGTTCGCGTCGCTGTCGGAGTCGACGGTGTTCGGCGCCCCGCTGGCCGCGAGCTTTGCCACCGCCTACGACTACCCCAACCCCACGACCACCCGCGTCATCGCCGGTGTGATGGTCGTGCTGATGACGACCACCACGTTCTTCACCCAGCGCCAGCTCATGCGTCAGAACATGCCGAAGTCGGCGCTGGAAGGGCCGTTCGCCCAGCAGCAGAAGATCCTGCTCTACATCCTTCCGCTGATGTTCCTCTTCTCCGGCTACTACTTCCCCCTCGGCGTCGTGCTGTACTGGCTGACCAGCAACATCTGGACGATGGGCCAGCAGTTCTACGTCATCCGGCGCATGCCTGCCCCCGGTACTCCGGCGGAGGAGGCCATGCGCAAGCGCAAGGAGGCCAAGGCCGTCCGCAAGGGCAAGGCCTTGCCCGCTGCCGAGGCCGGCCCGAGCGTCGTGGTGGCGGAGCCGAGCCCCGTCGACGCGTCCCCCAAGCGCCAGCAACCCAAGAAGCAGAGCCGCAGCCAACGCAAGAGCTCGAAGAAGTAGCGCTGCATGAACCTGGAGACCCCTGTGACTGAACCTACGACCGAGCCCCGCGACGACGTCGCCGAGCAGCCCGAGTCCGTGTCGGACGCACCGCCCATAGCCGCGACGGCAGACCTCGAGCGCGAGTCCGACATCGCCGCGGACTACATCGAGGGTCTTCTGGACGTGCTCGACATCGCCGGTGACATCGACATGGACATCGAGGGCGTGCGCGCCACCGTGTCGGTCGTCCCCGACCCCGACGACCCGACTGCCCTGGACGCCCTGGTGGGGCGCGACGGCGACGTGCTGGACGCTCTGCAAGACCTCGCGCGGCTTGCCGTCTCGGCACAGACCGGCGACCGCAGCCGACTGATGCTCGACATCGCCAGGTTTCGGGCCAACCGGCGCGCCGAGCTCGCCGAGCTGACTCGCTCCGTCGTGGACGAGGTGCGGGCCAGCGGTGAAGCGGTGCGCCTCGACCCGATGACGCCGTTCGAACGCAAGGTGGTGCACGACACGGTGGCCGCGGCGGGACTGGTCAGCGAGTCCGACGGTGAGGAGCCACACCGGCGGGTGGTCGTGCTCCCGGCGCACGGCTCCTAACCCCAGGGCTGCGTCGCTGCGACGTTTCACGTGAAACATGGCTCGGCGCCGCCCCCGCCCCCCGAGGCGGCGCCCGCGTTCGGTTCCGCCTTGCCGACGGCCGTGGCCTACGCCGACCTGCTGGCTGATGCCGGCGTCGAACGTGGCCTGATCGGGCCGCGCGAGGTCGAGCGCCTCTGGGAGCGGCACCTGCTCAACTCCGCGGCAGTCGCGGCGGCCGTCCCGGACGGTGTCGGTGTGCTCGACGTCGGTTCCGGGGCCGGCCTTCCCGGCATCCCGCTGGCGATCGTGCGTCCTGACCTGCGCGTCACGCTCGTTGAACCCCTGCTGCGGCGGGCAACGTTCCTGAGCGAGGTGTGCGAGGCGCTCGGGCTCGACCGCGTCGACGTGCAGCGTGCCCGCGCCGAGGACCTGCCGCGCGGTGCGGCCGACGCCGTGGTCGCCCGGGCCGTGGCACCCCTTCCGCGACTTCTGGGGTGGACTCTCCCCCTGCTTCGGCCCGGCGGACGCCTGGTGGCGATGAAGGGGCAAGGCGCGCAGGCCGAGCTCGACGCCGCGGCCGCAGCACTCACGAGGCTCGGCGCACGCTCGTGGGACGCGCGCGACCTGCTACTTCCCGGTGACTTGGCGGCGACTCGCGCAGTCGTGGTGGTTGCCGGGGAGACGCGCCGACGCCGGTGACAATGTCTGTGTGGAGCACGAGGAGCCTTCGGCCGACGACGTGACACCCGGTGCCGAGCCGGAGCACGCCGACGTTTCACGTGAAACATCGGCGTCGCTGTGGCGGCGTCTCGGGGAGATCACGCCCACGACCAGCGCGTCGACGTTCCTCGAGGGGCGCTCGTCCCTGTCGGCCGACCCAGGCAGCGAATCGCTGCCGATCGGGCGGGAGGCCGCGGCCGCCGTGCGCTCGGCCCGGTTGCTGCGTCAGCCGCTGCCACGCCCGTCGCGGACGCGGGTGATCGTGGTCGCGAACCAGAAGGGCGGCGTGGGCAAGACGACGTCAGCGGTCAACATCGCCGCGGCTCTCGCGCTGCACGGGGCACCCGTGCTGCTCATCGACATGGACCCGCAGGGCAACGCGTCGACCGCGCTGGGGCTGCAGCGTCACTCCGACGTGCTGAGCACCTACGACGTTCTCGTCGACGGGGCGCCGCTGGAGTACGCGGTGCAGGACTGCCCGGACGTGCCGAGCCTGCGCGGGGTCGCTTCCACCATCGATCTGGCCGGGGCCGATCTCGAGCTGTTCTCGCGACCGGGCCGCGAGTTGCTCCTACGCCAGGCCCTGGCCGACTACCTGCAGTCCACGCAGGTGGACTACGTGATCGTCGACTGCCCGCCTACCCTCGGTCTGCTGACGCTGAACGCCCTGGCGGCCGGGCTGGAGGTGCTGATCCCCATCCAGTGCGAGTACTACGCGCTGGAAGGCCTGTCTCAGCTGCTCACGACCGTCGACCTCGTGCGGGCGGGCCTGAACCCCGCGCTGTCGGTCTCGCACGTGCTGCTCACGATGTTCGACGCCCGAACCAGGCTGTCGGGTGAGGTGGCCGCCGAGGTCCGATCGCACTTTCCCGACCAGGTGCTGCCTACGGCTGTTCCCCGCTCGGTGCGCCTCAGCGAGGCACCGGGCTTCGGGCAGACCGTGCTCACCTACGCCCCCGGCTCACCCGGTGCCCTGTCGTACCTGGAGGCCGCCCGAGACATCGCGCGACTCAACGTCGCCCACGACAACGTGAGGGAGTCGGCATGAGCGCTTCTGACCAGGAGCGACGCCGCGGGCTGGGCCGCGGCCTCGGTGCGCTCATCCCCCCGGCGCCGACCGAGCGCCGCGCGGGCGCGCACGACCTCTACTTCTCGCCGAGCGCGGGTCAGGCGGCGGCCGCCGCAGCCGGCACCGGCGAGGTGCACCTACCGGCCCACGCCAGCGGGCACACCAATGGCGAGCGGGGGGACGTGGTACTCACCGAGGTGGACGGACTCACCCTTCGTGAGCTGCCCCTGGACGCGATCAGGCCGAACGCCCGTCAGCCGCGCCAGGTGTTCGACGCCGACGACCTGGCCGAGCTGGCGTTCTCGCTGCGCGAGGTCGGTGTGCTTCAGCCGGTGGTCGTGCGCCCGACGGACGACCCGGCGGCCTTCGAGCTCGTGGTCGGGGAGCGTCGCTGGCGCGCAGCCCACGAGGCGGGCCTGGCCACCATCCCGGCGCTGGTGCGAGCCACCGGCGACGAGGCGATGCTGCGCGACGCCCTGCTGGAGAACCTGCACCGCGCGCAGCTGAACCCCCTGGAAGAAGCTGCGGCCTACGCGCAGCTGCTGGACGAGTTCGGGTGCACCCAGGACGAGCTGGCCGAGCGCATCGGACGGTCCCGTCCGCAGATCTCCAACACCATCCGGCTGCTACGGCTGCCGCCCGTCGTGCAGCGCCGCGTCGCTGCCGGGGTGCTCTCGGCCGGCCACGCTCGCGCGCTGCTCGCCCTGCCCGACCCGCTCGTGCAGGAGACGCTCGCGCAGCGGATTGTTGCCGAGGGGCTCTCGGTTCGCACGGTCGAAGAGCTGGTGACCGGGGGCGGCGACCGTCCGGCACGGCGGCGCAGCGCGTCGGCCGTCGAGGTGCCTGAGCACGTGAGTGCGGGCGCGTCGAGGCTTGCCGACCGGCTCGACACTCGTGTCAGCGTCGGCATGGGCCGCGCGAAGGGCAAGATCACCATCGAGTTCGCGTCGACTGACGACTTCGACCGCATCCTGGAGGCCCTGCTGCGCTGAGGGTCAGCGCAGCGCTGGTCACGGGACGGTCAGCGAGTGAGGGCCTTCTCCAGCAGCGCGCGAACCACGCCGCCGAGGGTCAGCCCTGCCCCGCTCACCGCGAGCGGGAAGAGGGACGTCTCCGTCATGCCGGGCGCGACGTTGACCTCCAAGAAGGTCGCCCGCCCTGAGTCGTCGACGATCAGGTCGGTGCGGGAGAGGTCGCGCAGGCCCAACGCCTGGTGGGCGGTCACCGCCGCCTGTGACACCGCGGCGATGACGTCGGCCTCGAGGCGGGCCGGGACGAAGAACTCCGTGGCCCCTGCGGTGTAGCGGGCCTGGTAGTCGTAGAACTCCCCGTCCGGGACGATCTCGACCGGTGGAAGCGCCACCGGTCCGTCACCGGTGTCGACGACTGAGACAGCCACCTCGGTGCCCGGCACATAGGTCTGCAGCAGGGCGTCCTCTCCGTAGGCGAAGCACGCGACCATGGCCGAGGGCAGGTCGGCCACCTTGTGGACGATCGACACGCCGAGCGCCGACCCGCCGCGGGCAGGCTGTACCGCGAGCGGGAGTCCAAGGGCGCGCACTACCCCGTCCAGCAGCGCGGCCGCGCCGAGGTCGCGGAACGTCGAGTGCCCGAGCACCACTGACGGCGGCACTACGAGTCCGGCGGACTCCGCGACGCCGTTGGCGATCGGCTTGTCGAACGCGGTGCGGCAGGCGCGGGCCTCGGTGCCCACGTAGGGCAGGTCCAGCATCTGCAGAACGGTCCGCAGGGCGCCGTCCTCACCCAGCGCGCCGTGCAGCATCGGCAGCACTACGGCGGGCGGGTCGGCGGTGGCCGAGCGGACGAACTCGGCGTCGGCATCGCGCAGCTCGACCGAGACGCCCTGGTCACGCAGCTCTTCGGCGACGCGGGCCCCCGAGCGCAGCGACACGTCCCGCTCGTGGGACAGCCCGCCGGCCAGTACCACCACGCGTCCGAGGTCAGTCACCGGCACTCCTCACGTCATGTCCGGGGTGGGCAGCCCGTAGCCGGCCCGGCCGGACAGGTGGCCGGGTCCGAAGGTGTGCACCAGGTCGAGCTCGGCCTCGATCACCCCGGCCAGGCGACGCACGCCCTCGCGGATGCGCTCCGGTGTTGGGAAGCAGTACGACAGGCGCATCTCGCGAGTGCCGAAGCCGTCGGCGTAGAACGCCGTACCAGGGACGTAGGCGACTCGGTCAGTCACTGCTCGGGGAAGCATTGCTTGGGAGTCCAGTCCCTCCGGCAGGGTAAGCCACACGTAGAAGCCACCGTCTGGACGCGTCCAGTGGCACTCAGGCGGAAACTGCTCGTCCAGGGCGGCCAGCATGGCGTCGCGGCGCTCGCGGTAGAGCTCGCGGAACACCTTGACCTGCCCTAGCCAGTCCGACTGCTCCAGGTAGTTCGACACGACCCGCTGGTTCATCGTCGGCGGGCACAGCACCGAGGCCTCGGCGGCCAGCACGAGCTTCTCGCGCACCGCGTGCGGCGCCAGGGCCCACCCCACTCGCAGCCCCGGCGCGAACGTCTTGGAGAAGGAGCCCAGGTAGATCACGCCGTCCTCGGCGTCGGCGCGCATGGCGCGTGGCGGCTCCCCGTCGAAGCCGAGCATGCCGTACGGGTCGTCCTCGAGGACGAGGATGTCGGCCTCCAAGGCGATGTCGAGCACCTCCCGGCGGCGCTGGTCGGTTTGGGTGACGCCGGCAGGGTTGTGGAAGTTGGGGATCGTGTACAAGAACTTCGGGCGGGTGCCGGACGCGGCCAGCGCAGCGATCGCCTCCCGCAGAGCGGCAGGTACCAGCCCGTGCTCGTCCATCTCGACGTGGTGCACGCTGGCCTGGTAGGAGCGAAACGTGCTCAGCGCCCCGACGTAAGACGGCGCCTCGACCAGGATCGTGTCGCCCGGGTCGATGAAGATGCGGGTGACGAGGTCGAGGGCCTGCTGCGAACCGACGGTGACCACGACGTCGTCGGGGTGCGCGCTGATGCCCACGGTGCGCATCACCTCGACGATCTGCTCGCGCAGTCGAGGGTCGCCCTGGCCCGAGCCGTACTGAAGGGCGCTCTGGCCCTCGTCGCGCACCAGGCCGGCGATCTGCTCACCGATCACGTCCAGCGGCAGGCTGGCGATCGTGGGCATGCCGCCGGCGAGCGACACGACCTCGGGGCGTGACGCGACCGCGAACAGGGCTCTGATCTGCGAGGCGGTCATCCCCAAGGTGCGCTCGGCGTAGCGGTCGACGTAGGAGTCCAGCCGTGAGCCGTGCCGCAGGGCCCTGCCGCGCTCGAGCCCGGGGGCCGACAACGGACGCTGCGCGTCCGGGGTGGGGGGGCTCACCGGCCCAAGCCTACGATGAGCCCGTGCTGAAGTGGGTTGTGTGGGCGATCGGCGCTTTGCTGGCCGGGGTCTGGGCCGGTGCGCTGTACGCGCTGCTGCGCCGGCGACCGGTCCCCGAGGTGACCAGCTACGTGGCGCCGCAGCCTGCCGACGGGCCGACGGCGATGGGCCCGCACCGAGCCGTGATCAGGGCGTCTGAGGCCTGAGCAGCGCGTGGTCGTCGGTCACTGGCCGACGGCGATGTCGTCCAGACGCATCGTTCCGGTCTCTGGGTCGGCCTCGGCCGGCAGGTACAGACGCTGCAGGGCGACCACGATCGCCTCGGCCACGAGGTCGCGAAAGGCGGGGTCGCGCAGCCGGGCCGCGTCGTGGGGGTTGGTGAGGTATCCCATCTCGATGCGCACGGCCGTCATGCGGGTGCGGCGCAGCAGGTCCCAGGTGGCCGGGTGCGAGTGGCAGTCGGTGAGGTCGGTGCGGGCGACGATCTCCCGCTGGATCAACGAGGCCAGGTGCGCGCCCAGGGCGCTGCCGGTGGTGGCGTCGCGGCCGTAGTAGAAGGTCGCCAGTCCGTTCGGACCCGGGGTGGGTGCCCGATCGACGTGCAGCGACAGCACGACGTCGGCGCCGGTGGTGTTGGCGAAGCCGGCGCGCTGGGGGTCGCTGAGGCGGCCGGTCATGGTGGGCGCATGGGTCTGCCACACCTGCACGCCGGTCGCGGCGAGCCGACCCTGGATGCGTGCAGCCGTGTCGGCGGTGACACGCGCCTCCGTCAGCCCGAAGGCGGTGACCCCGGCGTCGTCGCCCCCGTGACCAGGGTCGATGACGACCTGCTTGCCTGACAGGCGTGGCCCGGCGACCCGAAGGCGCTCGCGCGCCCGCAGTGCGTCGGCGTGGCCCCCGGTGACCATCGGGGCGAGGCGGGCGAGGCTCTTGAAGGTGGCCGGGCCGGCCGTACCGTCCGGCGGCAGCCCGATGTTGCGCTGGTAGTCGCGCAGGGCGGCGACGGTCTGCGCCCCGAACTCCCCGTCGATGCGTCCGACGTCGAAGCCGAGCTCGGCCAACCGGTGCTGCAGCATGAGCACGTCGTCGCCGGTCATCGGACGGTCCGCGCGCGGGTAGAGCAGGCGGTCGCCGAGGCGCCACCGCGCCTCGTCCAGCACCCGGTAGGTGGTGGCGTCGATGACCCCGTCAGAGACCAGCCCGCGGCTCTGCTGGAAGTGCCGCACCGCATGTTCCATCACCGAGTCGTAGCGGTCGGACGCGACGTCGTCGGGGGCGTCGAGCAACCCGATGAGGGCCAGCTTGGCCCGAACCTCCCGAACCGCCTGGTGACGGTCACCGGGACGAATCGGCGGTGCGTGTTGATGCATCAGGGTTCTCGCTCCGATCGGACGCTGCCGCGCCATGCTAGCCGCGGCGATCGCCCGAAGGCGGCCGAGGGCGGCCGACGCGGCAGCGTCTTGGGCGCTGCGCGCCGCACGAGCACCGACTAGAGGTAGTCGGCGAGGTCGGCGAGAATGGCCTTCTTCGGCTTGGCCCCAATGATCTGCTTGACCACCTGGCCGCCGGAGTACACGTTGAGCGTGGGGATCGACGTGATGCGGTACGAGGCTGCGATCGCAGGGTTCTCGTCGACGTTCAGCTTGACCACGCTGATCTTGTCGCCGTGCTCGTTGGAGATCTCCTCCAGGATCGGGGAGACCATGCGGCACGGGCCGCACCACTCCGCCCAGAAGTCGACGACGACCGGCTTGTCCGACATCAGCACCTCGGTGTCGAAGGTCGTGTCGGTCACTGCAGAGACGCTCACGTGATGATCTCCTCTCAGACTGCGGCGGGCTGGGCGGCGGGGCTGGCCGCCGGGATCGCGTCGGCCAGGGTGGCCAGGTAGCGCTCGGCGTCGAGGGCGGCGGCACACCCGGTGCCGGCCGCCGTGATGGCCTGGCGGTACGTGTGGTCGACCAGGTCGCCGCAGGCGAACACGCCGGGCACGTCGGTGCGGGTGGAGGGGGCCTGCGCGAGGACGTATCCCTCGTCGTCCACGCGCACCTGGTCGCGCACGAGCTCGGAGCGGGGGTCGTGGCCGATCGCGACGAACAGGCCCGTGACGGCCAGGTCACGCTCGGCGCCGGTCACGGTGTCGGCGAGGCGGATGCCGGAGACCTTGTCGTCGCCGTGGACCGCCACCACCTGGGAGTTCCACTGCATGGTGATCTTCGGGTCGTTGAATGCGCGCTCCTGCATCACTTTTGAGGCCCGCAGCTCGTCGCGGCGGTGGATGAGGTGGACGCGGCTGGCGAAGCGGGTCAGGAACGTCGCCTCTTCGATGGCGGAGTCCCCACCGCCGACCACCGCGATCTCTTGGTCGCGAAAGAAGAAGCCGTCGCACGTCGCACACCACGAGACGCCGTGGCCGGAGAGACGCTTCTCGTCCGGCAGGCCCAGCTCGCGGTAGCCCGACCCCATGGCCAGGACGACCGCCTTGGCGCGGTAGGTGCGTCCGGAGCCGTCGACCACGGTCTTGACCGGCCCGTCCAGTGAGATCTCGACCGCGTCGTCGGTGACCAGCTCGGCACCGAACCGCTCGGCCTGCCCTCGCATCTGGTCCATGAGCTCGGGGCCCATGATGCCGTCGGAGAAGCCGGGGAAGTTCTCCACCTCGGTGGTGTTCATGAGCGCACCGCCGGCGGTCACCGCCCCCTCGAGCACCACGGGTGCCAGGCGGGCACGTGCTGCGTAGACGGCGGCTGTGTAGCCAGCCGGTCCGGAGCCGATGATGATCACGTCGCGCAGGTCGTCAGTCACGGTCACTCTCTCGAAGATGGCGATGCCCCCGGGCAGCCACGTGCTTGCAAGCACGGACGGGTAGCAGAACCGATCCTACGGCGGCGGCATTCCCGGGCTGCGGCCCAGCGCCTGGTCGGGCCCGCTGTCGCAGGACGGTAGCCACCACACAGCGGCCGTGCCGCCCTCGTCGATGAGCAGCACGACACCGCGGGTCGTCGCCGGCGCCTCGGCGCTGGCCAGGACGGTTCCGTCGACCTCGGCGGCCAATGTGACTCCGCAGCTCGACCCGGCTGGTGCTGCCGACGAGATACCCAGCACGAGGTCGGCAACCTCGGCGGGCACCGGAGGCAAGGCGTCGATGCCGGCACGCTCGTCGAGGTCGCCGGCCTGCTCGGGCAGGCTCTGTGCCTCCATCTCGGCGGAGTCGCTCGTCGTCGCTGCACTGTCGTCCGCGCCGCCGGCGAGCAGGTCGCTGCCGCCGTCGAGCAGCGGTGGCACGATCAAGGCACCCAGCGCCGCGAGCGCGGCGACCGAGGCTGCGAGCAGCCAGCGTCCCCGGTGGGGCCGGGTAGCGACAGGCCCTGGCTCGGTGCCGGGCCCGCGTCGGGTCTCGAGGTCGACCACGGGCGCGACGGCCCGACGGCGGGACTCCGCGGCCAGCGACTGCTGCAGACGATCGGCGACCTCGGGTGGGATGGTGACGTCCCCGTGGCTGCGCAGCCAGGCGCTCACGCGAGCCTGGGCCAGCGGCTCGTCGGACTCCTCGCTCACGCTTGTTCCTCCGTCCGTGCGGCGGGCGTGCTCGGTGCCTCGCCTGGTGGTTCGACGTCCAGGCGGGGTCCGGGGTTCCCCCCGGGTCGGCGTCGTCAGCCTCGGGGCGCGGGTGGGGCTCGTACCCGGTGAGCATCTCGGCCAGGCGGGCGCGTCCACGGGAGCAGCGGCTCTTCACGGTGCCCTCAGGGCACTCGATCACGTCGGCGGCCTCGGCCACCGAGAAGCCAACCATGTCGACGAGCACGACTGCCGCCCGTTGGTCGGCGGGAATGGCGGCCAGCGCGGCAGCGACGTCGAGGGATGCCTCCCGCGTCGCCAGCGGGTCGTGCAGGTCTGCCCACGTCCGGTCCACCTGGTCGAAGCCCAGCACCTCCTTGCGCGAGCGCGCTCGCAGCGCGTCGAGGGACGTGTTGACCGTGATCCGGTGCAGCCACGTCGACACGGCGGCCTCGCCCCGAAACCCCGGGGCTGCACGGAAGGCCTTGATCATGGCGTCCTGAAGCACGTCGGCGGCGTCCTCCGGGGACCGCATCATGCGTAGCGCCACGGCCCAGAGGTGGTCGTGGTGACGCGACACGAGCATGCCGAACGCGGTCGGCGAGCCGCCGACGTGCGCGGCGAGCAGCTCGGCGTCGCTCGGCCCCGTCTCGTCGGTGGGCGGGGAGCCGGAGGTCATCCGCTGACCACGACCTCGCTCACACCGCCTCGCCAGCCGTCGTCCACAGTGGGCAGCTGGGTGAACCAGATCAGTACGTAGCGGCTGGTCCGCGGCTCGACGTCGACTGTCTGGCTGGTGCTGGCGCCGGTGACGCGCGCCACCTGGACGAATCCCTCCGGGGTGGCCGGCACCGCGTCCGCCGCCTCGGGGGCCATGCGCACCTCGACGTCGGCAGGGGAGCCGAGCAGTGTCAGGTCGAGCTCGCTCACCGGCTGCGGGCTGCCGAGGTCGAGCAGCAGGCCGACACCGGCCTTCTGCAGCTCGAGCGGGTCGAAGTAGGTCTGCGTGGGCCAGGCCGTGGCAAGGTCGCCGTCGACCGCCAGGGGTGTGCGATCGGCGTTCTCGGCCCCGTTGCCCAGCGGGTCGTAGTCGGACGTGGCGACCACAGGGCGAACCGCCTGACCGGGGGGCGGCGTCGGCTGCGCCTGCGGTGTCGCCGCCGAGCTGTCCGCGGTCGGCGCTGGGGCCACGCTCGGGCTCTGCGCGGGGTCGAGGTCGGGCACCCGGTTCGCTGCGATCAGCTCGAGCCCGAGCAGAAACGCCCCGGCACCCATCATCACCGCGACGGCGATCACGGCGGCGCGCAGCCATCGTCCACGACGATCGTCGTGGTCGTCGTCGTCCTCCGGATAGGTGTGCAGAGGCAGGAGCGGTGGTGGTGGCGTGCCGGGGGCGGCGTCCAGGGCTGGGCGTGCGTGGCGCGAAGCAACCGCCGTGTCAGCCATCTCGTGCTCCGGGGCGCTCGCCGGCGCCGTGAGGGCGACCGGCCGACCGCCCGTGGCGTCCTCGACGTGGGAGAGGGCGCGCGCGACCTCACCGGGGCTGGGGTAGGGCTCGAAGCGGTGGGTGCGCCCTGACCCGAGCGCGCGGACGGCGATTGCGTCCAGCAGCGGCGACACGCCGGCACGAACCTGGCGCGGCGCCGGCAGCGCGTCGTCGTCGCGAGCCACCACGGGTAAGGCGGACGTCGTCGCCGTGGGCGACTTGGCGGTGAGCGCCGCGTAGAGCACGCGGCCCACTCCGGCCGCGTCGTCGCGAGCCGCCCCGGACGTCGTGGGCTGCACGCCGCGCAGCACGGCGGCCGTGCCGAGACCGCGTACCCGCACCGACCCGTCGACGTCGATCATCACCGACGAGGGGTCGACGCAGAGGTGGTGCAGGCCCTCGCGGTGCGCGGCGGCCAGCGCCTCGGCCACCTCGCGGGCGACCGCCACCGCCGCGGGCTCCGGCAACGGCCCGCTGCCGAGAAGGTCGGACAGCGTCTGCCCGCCGGTCCATTCGCGTACCAAGAAGCCGGTCGGCCGCTCGATGTGTGCGTCCAGCACCCGGACGAAGCGGTGGTCGTCCACCCGCGCCGCCGAGCGGGCGGCGCTCACCAGCGACCTCGCGCGGGGGTCGTCCGGGTGAAAGGTCGTGAGCAGCACGTCGCGTCCAAGCACCTCGTCGCGAGCCCGCCAGCCGCAGACGCCCCAGTTCTCGTCGGTCAGCTCGTAGACCAGGTACCGGCCGTCGATGCGATCGCCGGGGTGGACTCGCACGACGGCTGCCTCCTGGAGGCGAGGATGAGTACCCGCCCATGGTAGGCCGGTGCGGACGTGCGTCGGACTCCGACGCGTCAGCGGCGCGCACCAATGCGAGTACGGACGATGTTCATGACCGCCGCGACGCCGTCGCGCACCGGCCTGATGCGCACGAGCCACGCCACCAGCACGTACACGCTGGCAGCGATCGCGGTGCCCGCCGCCAGCGTGGCCAGCGCTCCGAGCGGCGAGCCGACGGCGATCTGCGGGTACCGAAGCGTCAGTGCGAGCGCGAGGATGGTGCCGGGCAGGGCGGCGATGCCGACGGCAAGCACGAAGCCGGTGAAGCGCAGGCCGCCCAGCCGTCCGAGGCGCCGGTGCAGCAGCCACAGGCTGGCGAGAGCCCCGACGAGCGTCGCCACCGACCAGCAGCCGGCCAGCGCTGCCGACACCAGAACGGGGTCGATGCGCGGGACGAGTGCCACCGCCAGGCCGATCTGCACCGCCGAGACGACGAGCTGGACGAACACCGGGGTGCGGGTGTCCTCCTGGGCGTAGAAGGCGCGCTGCACCAGGAAAGTCGTGGTGAACCCGACGAGTCCGGGCACGAACAACGCCAGGGTGACCGCGACGAGGTCGACGTCTGTGCTCGCTGCGCCGTACCCGAAGAGCAACAGCGAGATGGGACCGGCCGTTGCGGCGATCAGGCCCGCGAAGGGAATGATCACGGCCAGGGCGACACGCAGCGCGTCCATGACGCGCGTGCGCAGCTGCTCGGTCTGCGCGGCGGCAGCGGTGCGGCTCAGGTCCGGCAGCAGTGCCGTGGCGAGGCTGACCGTGATGATCGAGTGCGGAACCATGATGATGAGAAAGGCGTTGTTGTAGACGGCGATGCCCGCCCCGCGCTCGATGTCGGTGGCCGCCGCGACAGCGGTCGCGGACGTCGCGAGGCGGATCACGACGATCTGGGTCGCCTGCATGATCGTGATGAGCGCGACCGTCCATGCGCCGAGCCGGAACGCCTTGCCCAACCCGACGCCACGCAGGTCGGTGCGCAGGCGCAGCCGCAGCCCGGAGCGGCGCAGCACCGGGAGCAGCACCAGCGCCTGGGCGGCGATGCCGACCGTCGAGCCGAGGCCGAACCACGCCGCCTGCGCGGGGGTGAACTCCCCGGCCCGTGGGTCCAGCGGGCCCATCAAGGCCCAGAAGCTGCCGAACACCGCGATCGCGATCAGGTTGTTCAGTATGGGGGCGAACATCATCGGCCCGAAGCGGCCACGCGCGTTCAGCATCTGACCGAGCAAGGTGTAGAGCCCGTAGAAGAACACCTGCACGAGCGTGAAGCGGGCGAGCGTGATGATGGTGTCGCGCTGCGCGGCGAGTGCCGGCGAGTCGAACTCCGCGCTTGTGTACAGGCCGGTGACCAAGGGGGCAGCGACCACCAGTAGGACGGTGGTCACCGCCAGCAGCAGCAGAACAGCGCTGGCCAGCCGCTGCGCGTACGCCTCCCCGCCGTCGGCGTCACGTTGCATCGAGCGCACGAGCTGGGGCACGAGCACGGCGTTGAGGACGCCGCCGGCCACGATCGTGTACATCGCCGCCGGCAGGGCGTCGGCGACGGCGAACATGTCGCCGGTGAGCCCCAGCCCCAGCGTCGCAGCGATCATGGCGGCGCGGATGAACCCCGTCGCCCGCGACAGCGTCGTGCCCACCGCCATGATTGCAGTAGCGCGCCCGATGCGGTCGCTCACGCCGCGTCCCCAGTGCTTCGCGAACGAAGCCGTGCGCGGGTGACGGCGACGGCGAGCAGCAGACCGCCGGCCCCGATCACGATCCATCCCAGGGCACCGACGTTCGTGACGTCGACGAGCATGGCCACCGGTGCGCCCACGGGCTCGCCCTGCGTCGTCACGAGCTGTGCCTGTACCTGCAGCCGACCGTTCGCGGTGGCGATCGCGGTGGCGGTGATCGTGCGCTTCTCACCGGCGGTGAGCACGGTCGGCTCGACGTCCTCGACACGAAGGCGGCTCGTGTTCTGGCTGGTGAAGCGCACGCCGACGACAACGTCGACGCCGGAGTCGTTGACCATCGAGACGGGAAAGCGCCCCGACCGGCTCGACAGGGTGATGGATGGGGAGACGACCAGGCGCAGCGAGCCCTCAGCCGCGGTGACGGTCGACACCAGCGCGTCCACGTAGGCCTGGCCCTGCTCGGGGCCCTGTGTCGACTCCTGCTGCCAGGCGAACGAGATCGCCCGTGCCGTCGCCCGGGGCAGCTCGGCCGGGGCCAGCGGTGGCTCGACGAACAGCGGCTGCAGCCGCTGCACGTCGGCGACGAGAGCGTCCAGCGCGACCGTGGTGTCTTCCGGCAGCGGCTCGGGCTGGGCACCGGTGACCAGCGCGATCGGCTCGGGGGCTTGCGGAAGCGTCGAGAGCGCCACCGGTCTGGTCCAGTCGGCGTCCAGCCACGAGTCGAGCAAGGCCTCGGAGGTGGCGGAGTCGGCCTGCCAGCGCACTGGCGGGGCCACCACCCACGCGCCGGCCTGCGGGTCGGTCGCAGCCAGCACCGCACTCGACGAGAGCAGCCACTGCCGCGCAGCGATGGCGCCGGTTGCTCCGACGGCCTCGGGGGGCACGCTGGCGACGACGCCATCGACGTCGCGGCCCTGCGGGCGGTCCACCCGGGCTCGGGCCGGCGGGCCGTCGGGTGTCGTGGTGGTCGTTCCTGCCGTGGTCGCGGCTCGAGCCAGCACGGTCGTGTCGACGCCGCCGCGCAGGTATGCGCCGAGCATCCGGTTGGTGACCGGACGGTCGACCAGCAGCGACAGGGCCGGCACGCTTCGTCCGACGAGGGTGTCGAGCGTGGCGTCGGCGAGACCGTCGGCCACCGTGGCCTGAACGGCGTCGCGGCCGACGTCGGCCGCCTGAGCGCCACCGACGTCGGGGTCAGCCGCCGGGACGGCGCGCACGTCGCCGCGCGGTGGGATCGCCGCGGCGAGGTCGGCCAGAAACTGCTGCGCGTCGGCTGAACCGGTGCCCGGCGCGCCGGACGCCGTCTCGTACCCAGGGGCCATCACCGCGGCGGTGCGGACGAGGTCGGGATCGACGACCCAGGTCACCGGCGTGTCGGAGGCCTGGGACACCAGCGTGGCGAGGCGGCCCCCGTCGGCCAGCTCGCCGGCGAGCGAGTCGTCGACGAGTCGACCGTCGGGCAGCAGGGCCGGCTGCGCCGCCAGCGGCCACATCAGGGCCACCGGCAACCTTTCGTCCACGTCGATGTCGATGGGAACGGTGGTGCGTGCGGCGGCGACGAACACGCGTAGGCCGTCCGGAAGGCCGGCCAGCACATCGACTCCGACCACGTGGACGCCGCTGCGTACCGGGAGCTGGGCGAGGTCGACCTCGAGCGAGAACTCGGCTTGGGCGCCGGGATCGAGGGTGGGGATTACGTCGCTGAATCGGTAGTCGACGATTCCGTAGCGGAACAGCGGGTTGGTCGACACGAGCTCGACGTCGTCCAGGCTCTGCAGCGGGTCGCTGCTCCAGCGCAGCGCGGGCAGCGGGTCGATCAGGGGTGCGTCGCTGAGGTTCGTGAGCACGCCACTCAGGGTCAGCACATCGTCGCCGCTGAGCACCGATGGGGCGACCTCGGTGAGCGTGACCGTGGCGACCTCGCCTCCGCCGGGCACCTGCGTGGGCAGCCCCGTCACCGCCTGCACCGGAGCAAGGGGGGCCAGCGAGGCCAGGAGAAGCACGGCGAGCAGCCCGACCAGTCGGCCTGCCGGGTGACGGCTGCGTCCCCGGCGGGCTGCGACACCGTCCGCCCGCATCAGGACGCTGCCCGGCCGAGCACCTCGCCGAGCTTGCCGAGCAGCGCCTTCTCGTCGCGGTGGTGCACGCGCCCGACGAGGGCGTCGAGCTCGAACCACGCCACCTGCTCGACCTCGGCATCGGCGGTGGAGAGCTCGCCCACCGGGTCGATCATCACGTAGTGGTGCACGAACTTGTGGATGCGCCGCCCCTCGGCGACGAACCAGTAGTCGAGCATGCCCAGCGGACGAAGCACGCGTGCGGTCAGCCCCGTCTCTTCGCGCACCTCGCGGACCGCGGCCGTCTCGTTGCTCTCACCGGGTTCGACGTGCCCCTTGGGAAGGGTCCAGGCGAGTCGGCCGTGGCGCAGTCGGTGGGCGATGAGCAGTCCACGACGCGGCGCCTGTGCGTCGTCGAGCACCAGTCCGCCGGCGGAGAGCTCGCGCACGACGGGCAGTCTCCGTCGGGCAGCGGGCATGGTGGGCAGGGTAGTGCGGCATCCGCCCTACCCTGGTGACCCGTGACCGCGCAGAGCAAGCTGGAGTCGGACGCCGTGGGCCTCGCGGCGGCTCAGGCGCGGGCGGCGCGACGACTGATCGCCCTCGGTGACGTGACCTCCGAGCTGGGCGACCGGTTCGAGGCAGCAGGCTTCGAGATCGCCCTCGTCGGCGGGTGGGTGCGCGACGCCCTGCTGGACCGCGGTGACGACGACCTCGACCTGGCCACGTCCGCACGTCCGGAGCAGACGGTCGAGCTGGTACGTGGCTGGGCCGACGCGACGTGGACGGTGGGGCAGGCGTTCGGCACCATCGCGATCCGCAAGGGCCGGCACACGATCGAGATCACCACCTACCGCACCGAGCAGTACGAGGCGTCGTCGCGCAAGCCGGAGGTGGCCTACGGCGACACGCTGGAGGGCGACCTTCGCCGCCGTGACTTCACGGTCAACGCCATGGCCGTCCGGCTGCCTCGGCCCGAGTTCGTCGACCCCTACGACGGTCTGGCCGACCTGACCGCCGGCATCCTGCGAACGCCGGGAACGCCGCAGGAGTCGTTCTCCGACGATCCGTTGCGCATGATGCGGGCGGCACGCTTCGCCGCCCAGCTCGCCTTCACGATCGACCCCCATGTGGTGACAGCCATGACCGAGATGGCCGAGCGCATCACCATCGTGTCGGCCGAGCGCGTGCGCGAGGAGCTGTCCCGACTGCTTCTCGCCCCGCACCCCCGCCTCGGCCTTGAGCTGATGGTGCGCACCGGACTGGCCGAGCACGTGCTGCCCGAGCTGCCCGCGCTCCAGCTCGAGATCGACGAGCACCACCGCCACAAGGACGTCTACCAGCACTCCCTCACGGTGCTCGAGCAAGCGATCGCTCTGGAGCACCGCATCGACGACGGCGGCCCCGACCTGGTGATCCGGCTGGCCGCGCTGCTGCACGACGTCGGCAAGCCGCGCACCCGCCGCTTCGAGCCAGGCGGCGGCGTGTCGTTCCACCACCACGAGGTAGTAGGCGCGCGGTTGGCCCGCAAGCGCCTGACCGAGCTGCGATACCCCAAGCACGTGGTCGAGGACGTCGCCCGTCTCACTGAGCTTCACCTGCGCTTTCACGGGTACGCCGCCGGTGAGTGGACCGACTCGGCGGTGCGCCGCTACGTCCGCGACGCCGGCGACCTGCTGTCGCGTCTGCACGTGCTCACGCGCGCGGACTCGACGACGCGCAACCGCCGCAAGGCGGCGGCGCTGCAGCGCACCTACGACGAGCTCGAGGCCCGCATCGCCGAGCTGGCCGAGCAGGAGGAGCTGCAGAGCATCCGTCCCGACCTGGACGGCAACGCGATCATGGGCATCCTCGGCATCCAGCCTGGGCCGTTGGTGGGTCAGGCGTACCGACACATGCTCGACCTGCGGATGGAGGAAGGGCCGATGGACGACGAGCGGGCCCGGGCCGCCCTGCTCGCGTGGTGGGCCGAGAAGCAGCAGGGCTGAGCGCGCCCGCTCATCCGGGCAGCGTCAACTCCCGGTAGGCCGACCGACCGGTGGCGCGTCCGTAGACGGCCGCGGTCGCCACCATCAGCAGGGCCACGCCGACGAAGGCGGCGGGGGCGACCCCGTCGGCCGGCAGCAGCAGCGCGGCCGTGATGGCGGAGGTGACCAGGGCCAGGTTGAACATCATGTCGTAGATCGAGAACGCCCGGCCGCGCACGTCGTCGGCCGTCCACTCCTGCACGAGGGAGTCGACACAGATCTTCACCGACTGGGTCGACACCCCGAGCCCGACGCTGGTCACCACGACTGACGTCAGGGTGAGCCACGTCGCGGGCACCACAAGCACCGCGGCGCCCACGGCGAGCATGATCACGATCCACCGTTCCTTGCGCATGCGGCGGGTAGCGATCGGGGTCAGCAGCACGGCGAGACCCGCGCCCACGGCGATGCCGCCGCCGGCCAGGGCGATCGAGCCGAGGGCGGCGTCCACCTCGTCCGGACCGTAGAAGTAGTTGCGGGAGAGCACCACGGTTTGCGCGACGACGAAGCCGAAGGCGAAGCGGTGGGCGGCCATCACGAGCAGCGCGAGGCCGGCGGGGTAGCGCTCGGCGAGATGGCGCACCGCGCCGACCAGACCCAGCACGATGGTGGCGGCAGCCGAGCCGACCGGAAGGTCGTCGAACGAGTCCGGACCGAGACGCGTGCGCTCAAGACGGGTCATGAGCAGAGCCGTGAGCATGAAGAACACGGCAGCCATGGCCGCGATGGCGCTGTTGCCAGCGCCGTCCGCGCCGCCGGCCAGCCTCGACACGACCACCGCGAGCACTCCGCCGCCGGAGAACATGATCGTGCCCAACGTCGGGGTGACAGCGTTGGCCATGACGAGCTCGTCGCCGGGCACCACACGCGGGATCGACGCGCCCTGTCCGGCCAAGAAGAACCGGTTGAGCCCGACGATGGTGAGCACCATGACCGCGAACACGACGTCGGAGGGTCCGTTGGCCAGCAGCAGCGCCAGCACGACGGCCAGCACGGCGCGAATCGAGCTGACGGTGAGCAGCACCTGGCGGCGTTGCCATCGGTCCAGCACGATGCCGGCGAACGGACCGATCACCGAGTAGGGCAGGTAGAGCACGGTAAAGGCGAGCGCGTAGCCGGCGGCGGTTGCCTGGCGGTTCGGGTCGAACAGCACGTACGACCCGGCGGTGACCAGCAACATGCCGTCGCCGACCTGGCTGCTCAGACGGGTGGCGAGCAGCCTGCGGTAGTCAGGGCGTCGCAGCACGACACGTAGATCGTGGACGAACCCGTGCCGTGGCGTCGACGTCGGGCTGCTCGGGTGCACGCGGCGAGGCTACGCAGCCTGTCTCGCGGCCTGAGGCCCATCTGGGTCGGGGCCGCACACACCTGGTCGTGACGAAGAGGCAGCAACTCCCACGGGTTGTCCGATTGATCACTAGATTCCCCGCCAGGCGGGCGACGCTGCCCGGGGAGGGGAGAGCACCATGGGACGGGTCTGGGCGCTTGCCGGCGCCATCATCGCGGCCACGACGGCCGTCTTCCTGCTGCAGGGCCTGGTCGGCCCGGGCACGTTGCTGACCATGGGACTGTGCGTTGGCGGGGGCGCCGTCGCGGCGTACCTGCCGGGCCGGGCCTACCTGTCGCGCGGCATCTGGCTGTTCGTGGGCGTCCTGATCGGTGCTTTGGGCTTCGTGCTGGGTGCCGGCGCCTTCCCGGACACCAACACCGGCCTCTGGCTCGGTGGCATCGTCCCGGTCATCATTCTCGCGCTGCTGACGATGTGGACGAAGCGTCAGTCGAACCTGCTCGCCGGCGTGATCGGCAGCGGAGCCATGGCGGGCGTGTACGCCAACGTCTTCAACCTCGACCCGCAGGCGATCAACATCAGTGCCCCCATCGCCATCGGGCAGACCGTCCTGCCGCTCGGCTTCGGCTACCTCGCCGGGATGCTCGTGATCCTCTTCATGTCGACAGACGCCGAGATGGAGGCCGAGCAGGCGGCGACAAAGGCTGCCGAGGGAGCCGCCGGCGCCGGCGATACCGAGCAGCCCGGCGACGACCGGGAGGAGGCGCGATGACCCGCACGATGGCCGCGCTGCGTGCGCGCTCGACGACAGCCGTTGCCGTCGGGACGGCAGCGGCACTCGTCTTGGCGTCGCCGCTGCTAGCGATGGCGAGCGAGACACCCGAAGCAACCCCCGAGGCGGTCATCGAGACGCCGGAGGCGACTCCCGAGACGACCGACGAGGTGCTCGAGCCGATCGGCGCTCCAACGAAGAACGAGTTCGCCCTGGGCCAGAGTCTGCAGATCCGGGTGGGACCCGACGGCAAGCCCAACTCCAACCTCGCCAACTTTCGGTGGTCGGTGAACCAGCTCACCGTGCAGGGCCAAGAAGATGGTGTTCAGGAGGTCCCCGTCCCCGACCGGGGGGACCTGATCAGAAGCCTGAACGACTTCAGCAACCCTGAGCAGGCCGACGGCATCGCCACCCTCACCCCGGAGGTGGCCAACGGCTACGGCCTCGCACGCACCGTGTCGCTCTTCCCCCAGGACGACGAGCCGCCGATCACACTGGACGCGTCCTTCACGTTGGACGGCGAGCCGATCGACCCGTGGGACGTCGTCGGCCAGTCGGGCGCGCTCACGGCCACGTACAAGCTCACCAACCTTTCCACCCAGGAGATGGAGGTGGAGGTTGAGGACCTCGCGGGAGACTCGGTGACGACGACCGTCGAGGCCGACGTCCCGATGGTCGGCATCACCAAGGTGCTGATCCCGCAGCGCTTCACCGGCCTCAAGCTGCAGGGCGGGACGTTCGGTGCGGACGGCCGCGGCAACAACCAGGTGCAGTTCATCTCTTTGCCGTTCCGACCCTTGTCGAAGGACGGTACGGCCACCTTCGGCTGGGCCGCGAACGTCGAGGACGCCTACATCCCGAGCATGGTTGTGCAGGTCGCGCCCATCTACATCCCCGAGGACGACCCGGAGACCCCCGAGGACGAGTCTGCCGTCGGCGGCGGGGGCTTGGTCCCCCCGCCGCCCAACCTCGATCCGGCCGTCGCACAGATTCAGCAAGGCATCAGCGAGATCGTCACCGGCGTCGAGCTGCTGACCGCCGACTCCGGGGGGCCCGACCCGCTCAAGCAGCTCGAAGGCAGGCTGGACGCCTTCTTCACCGAGTTCGGCCAGAACATCCAGACGGTCGCCACCTCGATCGACCCGGCCAACCCGGACAGCACGACCGCGCTGCTCGCTGGCGCCCAGCAGGAGCTCCAGCGGATCGTGGACGAGGACCTGCTGACCAAGCTGGACGAGGCGGCGTCACAACTGACGCCGGAGCGTGCCCAGACCCTGGCGGACGCCGCTGACCCGGTCAAGGAGATCGCCGACAACGCTGATGCCATCCAGGAGGTGGCGGCCAACGCCGAGGCCATCCAGAGGCTGGCCGACAACGCCCAAGCGATTCAGGACGCCGTCGACCGATGGTCCGACAGGGGCGCGTTCGTGGACGACTGTGTCGCCATCGCCGCCGAGCAGGGTGTTCCTGGGCCGATCGCGCGGCCCATCTGTGGCAAGTTGTACGACGACGAGATCGCGCCGAACCTCGGGGCCCTGCAGGAGCTGGCACGACTGCTGAACACCCCTGAGTTCCAGCAGGCGGCCCGGATCGTCAACACCCCCGAGTTCCAGCAGCTGGCTCAGCTCGCTGGCAGTGAGCAGTTCCAGCAGGCGGCAGACATCCTCGTGCAGATCGGGCCGCAGCTCGTCCCGCTGGCCAACGCCCTGGCAGTGGCGAATCGTCAGCTGCCGGGCATCGTGACCGCGCTGACGCCGATCCTGGATGCCCTGGTGCCCGCGTTGACGGGGTTGTCCGAGCAGCTGACGATCATCGGCGGCGGCATCGAGGAGGTGAGTCCGGAGCTTCCGACGGTCGACCAGGTCGTCGCAAACATCACGTCGGCGATTCTGGAGTCCCCCGGTGGTCAGAGCCTGACGACGGGCTTCAGCACGGTGGGGTCCGGCGTTGGCGATGCGAAGTCGCTGCTGGGTGACTGGCTTGCCGAGACGATCGCGACGCTTCAGGTTGCCGCGGCCAGCGCAAGCGACACGGTTGCCAACATCGACCAGAGGGTCGTTGCGCTCAAGGCCGAGGTGTCGGGGTTGGCCATGGCGGCCCACCAGTCGCCGCTGCCCTACGGTGGAGACCCAGCGGAAGCGCCGGAAGGAACGGTCCTCGCGGGTGCTTTCGAGTTCCGGGTCGATGCTGCCGACAACAACCAGCCCACCACGGGCACGCGCGTTCTGATCGGCCTCATCGCGCTGATCGGTGCCGGAGCGCTGTCGTACTTCGTCGGCCGGCGCAAGGGCGATGATGAGTCAACGACCACCGACGCGCCCGAGCAGGCGCTTGTCGGCGCCGGTGTGGGCGCGGCTGCGGCAGGTGCGGCGTCCGGGTCGGTCGAGGCTGGCGCCCCCGGGCATGTCGTCCCCGACGTGGACGATCGACTGACCGCCGAGGTACCGGGAGTCGACGTCCCTGACGTCGATGCTCCAGTTGTCGACGTGCCTGAGGCCGACCTTCCCGATGGCGACCTGCCAGACGACGATCTGCCTGAGGTTGACCCGCCCCAGGCGGATCTGCCGGAGGCGGATCTCCCGGACGTGGCCGTCTCCGACGTCGATGGCCCGGACGGCAGCCCCCGGGACATCATTGACCCGGACGGCGACGGGCGCCCGGGCGTCTAGTTCGACACAGCACCGAGGAGGGCGGGAACTGCGCACCACGCAGTTCCCGCCCTCTCGCGTGCGGCGCCCAAGCCCGGGTTCGGCTTCGACCGAGCAGAGGCGTCAGTGGAGCCGGTGCGTCGGCCAATGGTCGTTGACGGATGATCTCCGTCGGTTTGCCGGTGATCCACGGAACCCGAACGGCACATAGCGACGGTGCGACTCCGTTGAGACCGCTGTGGTCGACGGAGATGCTCCGTGGATCATCGATGGTTGACGCGGACTCTCCGTTGAGCGACCGGCCGCTGACGCTGACCCGCCGTGGACCACTGGCTATTCACGCGGAACAGCGCCCGCCCCCCGAAGGGAGCGGGCGCCGTCCCAGCAAGCCGTCAGGTCGGAGCGCTCAGCGCTCCACCGATCCGTCGATGAAGGCTGCGACCGAGTCACGCGCCTCGTCGTCGGTGTACTGCACCGGCGGGCTCTTCATGAAGTACGACGACGCCGACAGAATCGGGCCACCGATGCCGCGGTCCTTGGCGATCTTCGCCGCACGCAATGCGTCGATGATGACGCCGGCCGAGTTGGGGGAGTCCCACACCTCGAGCTTGTACTCCATGCTCAGCGGGGCGTCACCGAAGGCGCGTCCCTCGAGCCGCACGAAGGCCCACTTGCGGTCGTCCAGCCACGCCACGTAGTCGCTCGGACCGATGTGGACGTTGCGCGCGCCGATGTCGCGCGACATCTGGCTGGTCACCGATTGGGTCTTGGAGATCTTCTTCGACTCCAGACGGTCACGCTCGAGCATGTTCATGAAGTCCATGTTGCCGCCGACGTTGAGCTGGTACGTGCGGTCTACGGTCACGCCGCGGTCCTCGAACAGCTTGGTCAGCACGCGGTGCGTGATGGTGGCGCCCACCTGCGACTTGATGTCGTCGCCGACGATCGGCACACCGGCGTCGGTGAACTTCTGCGCCCACTCCGGCGTGCCGGCGATGAACACGGGAAGCGCGTTGACGAACGCAACCTTGGCGTCGATGGCGGCCTGCGCGTAGAACTTCGCCGCCTCTTCCGACCCGACGGGCAGGTAGCAGATCAGCACGTCGGCCTCGGACGCCCGCAGGGCGGCGACGATGTCGACCGGCTCGTCGTCAGACTCCACGATCATCTCGCGGTAGTACTTGCCGAGGCCGTCGAGAGTCGGGCCGCGCTGCACGGTCACGCTGGTGGGCGGGACGTCACAGATGGTGATGGTGTTGTTCTCTGAGGCGACGATGGCGTCGGAGAGGTCTTGGCCGACCTTCTTGGCGTCGACGTCGAACGCGGCGACGAACTCGATGTCGCCGACGTGGTACTCGCCGAACTGGACGTGCATGAGGCCGGGGACGGACGCCTCGGGGCTTGCGTCGCGGTAGTAGTGCACACCCTGCACGAGCGAGGCCGCGCAGTTGCCGACACCAGCGATCGCCACCTTGACCGGGTTAGTGGCCTTGGTCATGACGGCTGTTCCTCCTTCTTGTTGGTGCCGGACGCACCGGCGATAGGCGACCGGCGGGTTTCCCCGGACGCTTGACGTTCATGGTCGATGAGCTCGTCGAGCCAGCGAACTTCACGTTCGACCGACTCCAGGCCGTGCCGCTGAAGCTCGAGGGTGTAGCTGTCCAGGCGTTCCCTTGTCTTGTGCAACGAAGCCCTGAAGGTCGCCAGCCGCTCTTCGAGACGGGAGCGACGACCTTCGAGGATCCGCATGCGGGTCTCGGCATCTGTGCGGGCGAAGAACGCGAAGTGCACGCCGAAGGGCTCGTCGTCCCAGGCGGCCGGGCCGGCCTCGGAGATGAGCCCGGTGAAGTGCTCCTTGCCGTCCGCGGTGAGCTCGTACACGATCTTCGCGCGCCGAGACCGGCCGACTGTGGGGTCGGGAGCGCTCTCGGCAATGAGCCCGCGGCGGACGAGGTCCTTCAGAGCGGGATACAGGGACCCATACGAGAGGGAACGGCCCCAGCCCAGCAGGGCGGTGAGCTGTTTGCGCAGCTCGTACCCGTGCATGGGCGAGTCGTGCAGCAGGCCGAGAACGGCGAGCTCCAAGACTTCGGTCCGCTTGGTCACGTGGATCCTTCTGGTCGGTGCGGGCAGACTGTCGAGGCGTCGGGTTGACGTATCGAGTGGACCTGCTCTGTCGATGTATCAGAACGATACATCAGGCGGATAGACTAGTCCAACCTGCGCCAGAGCCGTCACGCGCGACACGCCGTGCTCGGCCCCCGACCGAAGAGAGCTCATGTCCCCCTCGTCATCACGCTCAGCCACGTCAGCGACGCCGCGTCGCTCATGGTGGCGACGTGCCCTGCGTTGGGCGCTCGCGATCGTCGCCGGCCTCGCCATGGCCGGCCTCGCCGCGTTCGCCGTCCTCTGGTTGACCATCGACGTCCCGGCACCCAACGACTTCGCGACCAGCGAGACCACGATCGTCTACTACGCCGACGGCACCAACGAGATCGGCCGGTTCAGCACCGAGAACCGGGTGTCGGTGCCGTTGGAGGAGGTGCCCGAGCATGTCCAGCAGGCCGTGCTGGCGGCCGAGGACCGCAGCTTCTACGACAACAGCGGCATCTCCATCCCCGGCATCGTCCGCGCCTTCTGGAACAACCTGACGACGGGCTCGACGCAGGGCGGCTCGACGATCACCCAGCAGTACGTCAAGAACTACTACCTGACGCTGGATCAGACTTACTGGCGCAAGGTCGAGGAGATCATCCTCTCGCTGAAGATCGACGCGACCCTGTCGAAGGACCAGATTCTCGAGGACTACCTCAACACCGTGTACTTCGGACGGGGCGCCTACGGCATCCAGACCGGTGGCCAGGCCTGGTTCCGCACGGACGTGCAAGAGCTCTCAGTGAGCCAGGGGGCGACACTCGCGGCGTTGCTGCAGTCGCCGACCAGCTACGACCCGCGCAACGGCGACGAGGCCAAGCAGGCCCTGTCGAACCGCTTCGACTACGTGATCGACGGCATGGTCGGCGAGGGCTGGTTGACCCCGCAGGAGGCGGCCGAGCAGTCGCGGCCGAAGGTCTCCAAGCCGCCGTCGGGCAACGCGCTGGGCGGCACGAACGGGTATCTGCTAGCCACGGTGCGCGAGGAGCTGGTCGCGCTTGGCTTCACCGGCGAGGAGATCGACAGCGGCGGGCTGCGCGTCGTCAGCACCTTCGACCGCAAGGCACAGCGGGCCGTACGCAACGCAGTCGAAGAGGAGTTTCCGACCGTCGACGCCGACGACGTGCGCGTCGGCATCGCCGCCGTCGAGCCCGGCACCGGCGCGATGCGCGCCATGTACGGGGGCGAGGACTACATCGAGCGGTCGATCAACAACGCCACCCAGTCCTACATCCCCGGTGCGTCCACGTTCAAGGCCTTCACCCTGGGGGCGGGCCTCGAGGACGGCGTCTCGCTGCAGAGCCGCTTTCAGGGCAACTCGCCCTACGTGATCGATGGCGACACGAACCCGGCCACGAACACGGTCGCCAACGAGGGCGAGCGCAGCTACGGCGAGCTCGTCGACCTGCGCTATGCGACCGAGCAGTCGATCAACACCGCCTTCGTCGACCTCACGATGACGGTCGGCCCCGACGACGTCATGGACGTCGCCATGCGCGCCGGTCTCCCGGACACCTACCCGGACGGCACGCCCAACGGCCTGCTGCCCAACGCCCGCATCACGCTGGGAACCGCCGCGGTCAGCCCGCTGCAGATGGCCGAGGCGTACGCGACGATCGCCGCGGAAGGCATGCACGCCGACCCGTACACGGTCGAGTCAGTGACCGACCTCAGCGGGACCGACCAGTATGGGCACGAGGACTCGATGGAACGCCGGCTCGAGGCCGACGTGACCGCCGACATCACCTCGGCGCTGCAGTCTGCTGTGACCAACGGCACCGGGGCTGCCGCTCAGGCGCTCGGCCGCCCGGCCGCCGGCAAGACCGGCACGGCCGGTCCGGAGGGCATCACGCAGTCGTCGTGGTTCGTCGGGTACACCCCGCAGCTCGCGACCGCGGTCGGGTACTTCAGAGGCGAGGGGACGGTGACCGACGACCTGGACGGGGCCGGCGGGCTGCCGACCTTCTTCGGCGGCGCCTACCCGGCCCGCACCTGGACCACGTTCATGACCGATGCGCTCGACGGCGAGCCAGTGGAGCAGTTCCCGCCGGCAGCCGACATCGGCACAGTGCTGAGCCCGCCGCCTCCGCCGGCTCCCGTGGCCCCGCCACCCCCGCCGCCGACCACCGCGCCGTCGCCACCGCCGCGACCCGAGCCCACGCCTGAGCCGCAGCCCACGCCTGAGCCGCAGCCCACGCCCGAGCCGCAGCCCACGCCCGGGCCCACCACGCCGCCGGAGCCGCCCTCAACCCCGCAGCCGACGCCCGAGCCGACCCCACCGCCTGAGAACGGTGGTGACGGCGCTGGCGACGGTACCGACGAGGAGGGTGCGGCCCAGCAGGCCGGTAGCGCCGCGACCACGCCACAACCGGCGAACGAGCCCGCCGGACCGGCCACACCCGCCGCCTGAGAAGACTGCTTCGTAGGCTGCACTGATGCGCCTCGGGCCTGTAGACCGCGCCGCCCTGGGCATGTGGGCGGTCTGGCGCCTGGGTGTGGGCCTGGTGGGGGTCGTCGTCGGCGTCCTCAACGCCGGCGTCGACGGGTACGGCTGGCTCGAGCGCTGGACCCACTGGGACGTTGTCCACTACGTCGGAATTGCGCGCGCCGGGTACGTCGCAGAGCCGACCGGCGTGCCCAACGAGGCTTTCCTGCCGGGGCTGCCGCTGCTGATGCGCGCTGGTGCGGCACTCGGGGTCAGCGAGGTCGTGGCCGGACTTGTGGTGTCTGCGCTAGCCGGCGCCGTGGCAGCCGTGGCGCTGGCTCGCCTCGCCGAGCGGCACCTTCCCGACAGCGGACGGTGGGCAGTTGCTTCGTGGCTGCTCGCGCCGACGGCCGTGTTTCTCGCCGCCCCCTACTCCGAGGCGCTCTTTCTTGCCCTGGCGCTGCCCGCCTGGCTGGCCGCGCAGAACCGGCGCTGGTGGCTGGCCGGCCTGCTCACTGCGATGGCCGTCACCGTGCGCGTGTCGGCCCTCTTCTTGCTGGTCGCCCTGGTGGTGCAGTGGCTCAGCGAACGTCCGCGGCGATGGCGTGACGTCGCCTGGCTGGGGCTTCCAGCACTGCCGGTGGCCGCCATCGTCGTCGCGCAGTACGCCGCGACCGGCTCATGGACGGCCTGGTGGGACGCGCAGAGCTCGCCGGAGTGGTCGCGCACCGCGCGTCCGCCGTGGGAGACCGTGGCGAACACCTGGGACGCGGCGTTCAACGGCAGCGTCGAGGCGATGTATGTGTGGCCGTTCCGCCTCGAGCTGGTCGCCGTCGCCGTGGGTGTGATCACCGTCGTCTGGTGTCTGTGGCAGAGACTGTGGGCAGAAGCGACCTTCGTCGTGTTGAACGTTGTAGCCTTCACTCTCGCCTACTGGTACCTGTCGGTGCCACGAGCCGCGCTGCTGTGGTGGCCGACGTGGCTCGCCGTTGCCGCGCTGATAAAGGACAGACCCCTGGTTCGCGTCGTGTGGCTGGTCGGTTCCGGCTTGGTCGCCGCGGTGTGGGCGGCCCGGTTCTTCGGCGGTCAGTGGGCCGGTTGACCCCCCAGGCCGGTCGGCGGCTCGGCAAGGGCAAGCTCGACGTCGGCTGCTCAGGCGAGCACGACCTCGTCCATGAGCGTGGTCGTGTGGCGCACCCGGACGGGCACCTCGTCGCCGACGCTCGGTAGGGACGCACCGCCGGGGGCAACGATCATCGAGCACTGCATGTGCGGGGGCTCGGCGAACCAGGCCGACTGCCCATTCACGACGAAGGGCGAGCGGGCCCGTCCGAGCGCCTCGAGCCCGCCGTTGGCGGCGGCAACGCCGCGCTGGCGCATCGTCGTCGCCGCTGTCGGGGCGGTGAGCGCGATGCCGTGCGCCGTGCCACCGCTGACCACCAGCAGGGTGCCGCCGCGTCGAAGCGAGCGCTGTCGGTAGCCGTAGCCCTCACCGGGGTCCAGCCGGTGCACGTCCAGCACGTGCGAGCGCACCTGGAGCATGGCTGGGTCGCCCAGCCACAGGTTCGTCCCGACGCGCAAGCGCACGTCGCCGCCGATCTCGCCTCGACGCTGCGCGGACACGTGGCTGACCCAGACCGGGCCGTCGGCGACGGCCCGGGCAGTGCGGGCCAGCCGAGCTGCCTCGGCGGTGGTGTCGCCGGTCATGGGCAGGTGCATGGTCCAGCCCTCGAACGTCACGCCGTCAAGCATCGGGCCCGCGGCGGCGAGCCGGTCGGGAACGATCCCGTGGCGGCGCATCGAGGTGAGAACCTCGACCACGACGCGCGGCCGGTGTGGCAGGGCTGCGAGCCGAGCCAGGTCGTCCAGGCGGCTCACGGTGTGCACGACGTCCGGGTCGTCGGTGGGAGTAGGCAGGAAAGGCCGCCAGGGGGAGAGCACCAGCCGGGTGCCGGGGAACCCGGCCGCGGTGTCGAGCTCGGGGTAGGTGCCCACGGCGAGGGTGTCGACCCCCAGTGTTGCGGCCTCGTCGGTCAGCAGACCGATCCCGAAGCCGTAGCCGTTGCCCTTGGCGACCGGGACGAGCCCAGGGGTCATCTGCTGCACCGACATCAGGTGCCGCCGCCACGCCATGGCGTCCACGACCATACGCAGGCTCATCGCTACCGCCGGGCCAGGTACATCTCGAACGCGCGGTAGATCACCTTGTTGAGCGGCAGCGTCCACTCGCCGGGGTACTCCACGGCCTGCCCGCCGGTTCCGAGCTTGAACTGGATGAGCCCGACGTGGGAGTCGTTCGGGTCGAGGGTGTCGGTGATGCCGCGCAGGTCGTACACGTCGGCACCGGACTCCAGCGCGTCGCTGATCATTCGCCACTGGACGGCGTTCGATCCGCGCACGTCGCGCTTGGCGCTCGACGAGGCGCCGTAGGAGTACCAGGCATGGCTGCCCACCTGTGTCATGGTCGTGGCCGCCACCAGATCACCCTCGTGCCTGGCCAGGTACAGCCGCAACCGCTGAGGGTTCTCGGCGGTCATCGCGTCCCACATGCCGGTGAAGTACGAGGCCGGGCGGGGGGTGAACCCGTCGCGCTCGGCGGTCTCGACGTAAAGGGTGTGGAACTCCGCGAGGTCGTCCCGGTTGCCGATCGTGACCTCGACGCCCATCTTGTCGGCCTTGCGGACGTTGCGCCGCCACAGCTGGTTGAACCCGGCGAAGACGTCGTCGGCGCTGCGCCCGGCCAGGGGCAGCCAGAAGACCTGGGCGGGCTGGCCGGTGGCGAAGCCTTCGGCGGCCGCGGGTGCCAGCCACCCAAGATCGGTGAGAGCCGGTGCAACGTGCGTGGCGGGTTCGTCCACCCATGACGGGGTCAGGTCGCCCAGACGTGACGCCGCGCCGCTGGCCAGAGCGGCCTTGAGGGTGGGGGCGTCCCACGTGCGCACTGGTGTCGGCGGGCCGAGTCGGATGGCGAAGGCGCCCTTGCCGCGCAGGTAGCTGCGAAGTGGAGCGAGCCATCGGTCGAGTCTTCCGGCGGCGGCGTCGGCAGCCCACGGCAGGTCGGGCCCCTCGGGCATGTAGGCGAGGTATCGGTTCAGCCTGGGCACCTGTCGGTACAGCACCAGGCCGGCTGCTAGAAGGTGCCCGGTCGAGTCCTCCCAGCCGAGGCTCTCGTGCTGCCACTCCTGTTTGACGCGGCCCCACGCGGGGGTCTGCAAGAAGCTCACCGAGGGGCGGGAGGCGATGTAGGCGAGGTGCTCGCGCTCGCTGATCGGTCGGACTCGCAGAGCATCGGCCACGAGCGTCGAGGCTAGACCAGTGGTGCCGAGGCGGCGGGCACCCCTGTGACCTGGACGGGGCGCTGGGAGCGTGCGTGGGCATGAGCGAGCCCCCGACGCTGTCGGGGGGATGTCAGCGTCGGGGGCTCGTGCGCCAAATGCTAGTGCACGTCCTCAGATCTCGCGAACGCCCTGGGCGTCGATTTCCAGAACAACCTTCTTGCTCACCAAGACGCCGCCACTCTCCAGGGCCACGTTCCAGGTGAGGCCGAACTCCTCGCGGTCGATCTCGCCGCGCGCGGTGAGCGACACCCGCTCGCCACCCCACGGGTCGCCGGCCACGCCGTCGATCTCGACGTCGAGCTCGACGGGCCGCGTCACGTCACGGATGGTGAGCTCGCCCTGGACCTTGAAGCGGTCGCCGGAGACGCCGGAGATGCCGGTGCTGCGGTACGTGACGTCCGGGTAGCTCGCCTCGTCGAGGAAGTCACCGGAGTGCAGGTGGGCGTCGCGGTCGGGCGACCCGGTCGAGAGCGACGCGGCCTTCATGGTGGCGTGGGCGCTGGCCTCGAGCGGGTTCTCGGGCACGGTGAAGGCGCCCTCCACCTCGCCGAAGGCGCCGCGCACCTTCGTCACCATGAGGTGCTTGGCGACGAAGCCGACGCGCGTGTGTGCCGGGTCGATGACGAAGGTGCCGGGAGCAGGGACGGTGACGCCCTGCCAGTCGCGGGAGCCGGTCTGAGCGGTAGTGGACATGTGAGCCTCCTGAGTTGTTGTTGTGAGGATATGTGTAGCAACAACAAACGGCGTCGTCAACTATCCCTGGTAGGCTCCTCTACATGACCCCCGCGACAGCACTGGACGACCCTCGTCTGACCGCGATGGGGCTGCTCGCCGAGACGTACAAGGGGCTGTGGTCGGTGCTGTCGCCGCAGATCAAGCAGCATGGACTCAACGAGACCGAGTTCGAGGTGCTGCTGCGGTTGCTGCGCAGCGACGGCTCACGCCTGCGGATGAGCGACCTCGCCGCCCAGACCGCGCTGTCGACCAGTGGCATCACGCGCGTCGTCGACCGGCTCGAGCGCGATGGCCTCGTCTGCCGCGAGACGTGCACGAGCGACCGCCGGGGCTACTGGGCCGCACTGACCACCGAGGGAGCGGCTCGCATCCGGGGCACGATTGACGGCCACACGGCCATGCTGGACGAGTACTTCACCGGACAGCTGAGCGCCAACGAGCTCGAGGCCCTGATGAGCGCGCTGCGCAAGGTGCGCGACGTCGTGCGCCCAGGCGCGGTCGCCGGCGCCTGACCCGTCAGCGACCCTCAGCCCCAGTGATCACGTCACCTCGGTAGGGGTGTGGTCAACGAGGTGAATGCCCCGCTAGCCACGGCTTCGGCTCGCCAACCTCGGGGCCGGGCCGGCGAACGGGCAGACGTCGCTTGACGATGGGTGCAGATGACTGCTGCGCAGGCATCTCTGGTGACTGTGGACGAATGCTGGACGGCCTGTCCGGGCTGCTACCCTTTCGCAGGTCGTTCCCGCTGGTAGCGCCCCCGCCAAAGGTGATGCACCAGCGCTGCGACACCGCATATGCCCTCCTGCCACGGAACGACCGTGGCCGCCTGAGCCCATAGGAGGTGGTTCGGCAATGCGTCACTACGAAGTCATGGTGATCCTCGATCCCGATCTCGAGGAGCGCACCATCGGCCCGAGCATCGACACGTACCTCAACGTGATCCGTCAGTCCGGCGGAACAGTGGACAAGATCGACGTGTGGGGTCGTCGCCGACTTGCCTACGAGATCAACAAGCGCTCCGAAGGCATCTACGCCGTCCTCGACCTGCAGTGCGAGCCGGCCGCCGTCAAGGAGCTTGACCGACAGCTGTCCCTGAACGAGTCGGTTCTGCGCACCAAGGTCCTGCGTCCCGAGCTTCACTGAGGCGAAGCGCGCACGCACCCACCCGTCTCACGTCGACGAAGGAGCCGTCTGTGGCCGGAGACACCGTCATCACCGTCATCGGAAACCTGACCGACGACCCCGAGCTGCGGTTCACGCCCAGCGGGGCCGCGGTCGCCAACTTCACCGTTGCCTCGACCCCGCGTATGTTCAAGCGCGAGTCGAACAGCTGGGAGGACGGCGACACGCTGTTCATGCGTTGCTCGGTCTGGCGTCAGTACGCCGAGAACGTCGCCGAGTCGCTCAACCGTGGGGCGCGAGTGATCGTGTCCGGACGGTTGAAGCAGCGTTCGTACGAGACCCGCGAGGGTGAGAAGCGAACGGTCGTCGAGCTCGAGGTCGAAGAGATCGGCCCCGCGCTCCGCTACGCCACCGCGAAAGTGCAGCGAACCCAGCGGTCCGGCACCGGAGGGTTCGGTGGAGGTCAGCCCCAGCAGGGTGGACAGGGCGCGCAGGCGCCCGGCGGCGGCCAAGGCGGTGGCTCCGACCCTTGGGTTGCCTCGACGCCCGCTCCCGACCCCTGGTCCAGCGGTTCGGCCGACAGCGACGAGCCCCCCTTCTAGAACCCGAGTGTCGGGCCACCTGGTCAGGCACTCCGCGCCCACCCGGGCGCATCCCCATCCGTCCATCCCGGCACGACGCCGGGCTCAGCAACTGGAGCACCACGATGGCGAAGCCACCCCCCCGCAAGCCCAAGAAGAAGCAGAACCCGTTGAAAGCAGCCGGCGTCAAGTACGTCGACTACAAGGACACCGCGCTGCTGCGCAAGTTCATTTCTGACCGGGGAAAGATCCGCGCCCGTCGGGTTACCGGTGTCACCGTGCAGCAGCAGCGTCAGATCGCCCGGGCCGTCAAGAACGCTCGCGAGATGGCGCTGCTCCCCTACACCTCGACTACGCGGTAGAGGGGGCGGACATGAAGATAATCCTCATGCAGGAGGTCGCCGGCGTCGGGTCGGCCGGCGACGTGGCCGAGGTCAAGGATGGCTACGCACGCAACTACCTGATCCCTCGCGGCTACGCGATGCGATGGACCCGCGGCTCGGAGTCGCAGATCGAGTCGCTGCGCAAGGCCAAGACCGAGCGTGAGATCGCCGACCAGACGTCGGCGTCCGAGGTCGCTGCGACGCTCGGGTCGACCGAGGTGGTGCTCACCGCTCGCGCAGGCGACGGTGGTCGGCTCTTCGGGGCCATCACGCCTTCGGACATCGCCGGCGCCATCGCGGATGCCTCGGGCGTGTCCGTCGACCGTCGTCGCGTCGAGGTCAGCGCTCCGATCAAGACACTCGGAAGGCACGCTGTCCGCGTCCGTCTGCACCCCGAGGTCGTCGCCGACGTCCAGATCGACGTTCAGGCGTCCTAGCGGTCATCACCGCGCTCCTTGAGCGAACCGCCCGAGGCCCGGCCGTCCATATTGTGAGACGGCCGGGCCTCAGCGTTTCTCCACAACTCGGCACCCATGGCAGTGCAGGTCAGCCGGGGGTGGCTCGGGCGTGTCGGCCGCCTGCCTCGGCGTGTCATCCCCAGCCTCTGTGTACGACCCCAGTGACCTGACCTGGCACGACCTCTGCTCGTCCCCAGTCTGTCCACAGGCGCTGTGGACAGTGGCGTTCTGTCGTGCGCGCGCTGCCCCCTACGGTGACCTCGCACCCGCCAGCACAGTTCAGGGTGCGCAGGTGGGCGGTTGTGTCGGACCCCGCAAGCACCATCGAAGGGTCCGACGTACAGGTCGCCGCGACGGTAGTCGTGGTCGCAGAAGGGGGTCGCGTAGTGAGTGTCACCGAGCTGCCCGTCTCCCAGTCCAGTCGCGAGTTCGACCGGACGCCTCCGCAAGACATCGCCGCCGAGCAGTCTGTGCTTGGCGCGATGCTGCTCAGCAAGGACGCGATTGCCGACGTCGTCGAGCTGCTGCACGGCATGGACTTCTACCGTCCGGCTCACGAGACGATCTACGACACGATCCTCGACCTCTACGGACGCGGTGAGCCGGCCGACGCGGTGACGCTGTCCGCCGACCTGCAGAAGAGGGGTGAGCTCACCCGGGTGGGCGGGGCGCCCTACGTGCATACCCTGGTCGCCGGCGTGCCGACCGCCGCGAACGCCGGCTACTACGCCGAGATCGTGCATGAGCGGGCGATCCTGCGGCGTCTGGTCGAGGCCGGCACTCGTATCGTGCAGATGGGCTACGGCGGCGAGGGAGACATCGACCAGGTCGTCGATCGAGCTCAGGCCGAGGTGTTCGGGGTGAACGACCGGCGCACGTCCGAGGACTATGCGCCGATCGCCGACCTACTACAAGGCACCCTCGACGAGATCGAGGCCATCAGCGGTCACGACGGATCGCTCGTGGGTGTTCCGACCGGGTTCACCGACCTCGACGCTCTCACCAACGGCCTTCACGGCGGACAGCTCGTCATCGTTGCCGCACGACCGGCCATCGGAAAGTCAACCCTGGCCCTCGACATCGCGCGGGCGGCCTCGCTGCACCACGGGCTCACCTCCGTGGTGTTCTCGCTTGAGATGGGGCGCAACGAGATCACGATGCGCATGCTCTCGGCCGAGGCCAGGGTGCCCCTGCACCACATGCGCAGCGGCACCATGACCGACCAGGACTGGGACCGCATCGCCCGCACAACCGGAGCGGTGTCGGCGGCGCCGATGTTCATCGACGACTCGCCCAACATGACGATGATGGAGATTCGCGCGAAGTGCCGTCGCCTGAAGCAGCGGCACGACCTGCGCCTGGTGGTACTGGACTACCTGCAACTCATGTCTTCGGGCAAACGAGTGGAGAGCCGCCAGGTCGAGGTAAGCGAGTTCTCCCGGTCGCTGAAGCTTCTCGCCAAGGAGTTGGGCGTGCCGGTTGTCGCGCTGTCACAACTCAACCGTGGTCCCGAGCAGCGCACCGACAAGAAGCCGATGCTCTCCGACCTGCGCGAAAGCGGATCGCTCGAGCAGGACGCCGACATGGTCATACTCCTGCACCGCGAGGACGCCTACGAGAAGGAGTCGCCCAGGGCAGGGGAGGCCGACTTCATCGTGGCCAAGCACCGCAACGGGCCCACGGGCACCATCACCGTGGCCTTCCAGGGCCACTACAGCCGCTTCGTCGACATGGCCCCTGGCATCTAGTTGTTGTCGGGATGCGTGGAAGATGGCGCGAAACCGGCGCCTATCGTGGCTCGAATCGACCCCCGCGAGGCAACCGAGCCGAATCCGACGCTCGTGTGTTGCAGCGGCAAGGATCCCCTTTCTCTCAGCCTCGGGGGTTGCGCGTCACTGGCGGCCGAAGTGACCCACGTCCACAGGCCCAGTCGGCCTGCGCAGGAATGCTGGACGGACCGAGAACCCGGCTGACTCCAGTGCGTCGACCGTTGTCGACCGGAGTGCGGCTCGGCGCGGACCAGGGCTATGAGCCCAACCATGTGGTGATCGGCTCGGCCGCCACCTCGGAGGAGTAGACCGAGGCGTGCGTCACGCCCTCCGGGTACTGCGTCGACACCTCGTGCCCCCCGTCGGTCAACGCAGCGGCGAAGTCTTCGGTGAACTCGATGGGCACCAAGGTGTCGCTGAGACCATGGATGAGGAGCGCCGCGATCTCGGGGCGGCTGTCCGCCTGGTGGACAGGATTTCCACGGGACCAGTCGTCGGGGCCTGTCGGTGGCGAGCCAAAGAGGTTCATGGCCGCGCCTTGTGCCGCGACAACGTCGTAGGGGCCGGCCAGGCCGATCAGTCGATCTGCGGCTACCGACAAGTAGTCGCACGAGTCCGTGACGTACTCCTCGGGTTGGAGAGCGACCAAGGCCGCCAGTTGCGCGCCGGCCGAGTGCCCCAGCACGACGATCTCGGCCGGATCAACGTCGGCGTCGGTAGCGACCTGCGCGGCGTAGGCGATCGCACAGGCAACGTCTTGGGGCGGAAGCGGGTAGTAGGCGCCATCGGTGGCGGTCCGATAGGTGACAGTGACCACCGCGATGCCCTCCTCGGACAGGGTTCGGGCCAGACTCGCCATGCCGCTGGGGTCGGCGCTCACCCAGCCACCGCCAGGAACCATCACCACCAGCGGAACAGCGGCCGTCAGGTCTTGGGGGAGAAAGACGGTGGCACCCGTCGCGGGGTCGTAGGGGGCTGGGGGGGTCGGGGTCTGCGCCGATGTCGCCTGCGGGTCTGCGCAACCCGACATCCATCCGGTCACGGCCACGAGTGCCGCCGTCGCCAGGGACGGCCACGCTCGACCCCTTCGCTGACCTGCCACCATGTTCACGATGCCATGCCGCGGGGTGGGAAGGCGATGGCGGAGTCGGTGGAGGACCCTTCCGCCGATCCTGCAATGGTTCTCACCGCGGCCCATCGGGTACCGGCCCATTGGTGCCTGACTGGTGCCGGCTCTGGGATGGTCCACAAGGGGGCGCCACCGGCCCTCTCCGCGTTGGAGGACGGCCTAAGGGTCGCTCACGGGCTGACCAACCACGCGAACCCGCCGACGCTAGCCCCGATCCGCATCCCGTGAACTGCGTCCGCAGGCGGCGCAGTGACGTAGGCGTCCGAGCGGGCCGTGTCCGTTCGGGTGGGAGGTACCGAGCCTCAGGTGTCGTGCCGCTGATGTTGCGACGGGATGGGTTCTGCTGGGCAGCCGCAGCTGCGACGGATGATGAGGGTGGTGGGTAGGGAGAGTCGGGTGGCCTCGGGTGCTTCGCCGTTGATGAGGTGGAGGAGTGCCTGGGTGGCTGCCGTTCCCGCGGCGGCGGGGTCTTGGTGGACGGTCGTGAGGGGTGGGTCGAGGTAGGGGGCGACGGCGATGTCTCCGATGCTGACCAGGGCGAGGTCGGTGGGGATGGCCAGGCCGTGGCTGCGGGCGGCGTGGATGACTCCGATGGCGAGCTGGTCGCCGAGTGCGAGGATCGCGGTTGGGGGTGGATCGAGTGCGAGGAGTTGTTCGGCGCCGTCGATTCCGGCTGGGGTGGCGAAGTCGGAGACGTGTGCGAAGTCGTCGGGCTGAAGGGTGAGCGAGGCGTCGCTGAGAGCCTGATGGATGCCGGCGTGGGTCTCGGCGACGCTGGGTGCTGCCATCGGCGGGGTGATGACCCCGATGCGTTCGTGGCCGTGCTCGATGAGGTGGGCGGCGGCTTGGTGTCCGGCTCCGTGCATGTCGAACACGACGACGGGGTCGGAAGCGGTGGGCCAATCGACCACCACGGTGGGGACGTTGGCAGGTACTCGGGGTATCGGTGCGCCGGAGGGGTCGTATGGATCGTGGGCGATGAGGATGATGCCGTCGGTTCCTCTGGCGACGAGCTGGTCCACGAACCAGGCTGCCTTCGTGGGGACTTCCCGGGTGTTGCACACCACCACCATGGTCGGTCCGTGTTCCAGTGCGTCGTCGATGGCTTCGAGCATGGGGGTGTAGAACTCCTCAAGGGAGGGGACGATCACCCCGATGGTGAAGCTGGGGATACCGGCAACGTTGGTACCGAGCCGTTCCGGGTCGTACGCGGCAACCGTGGTGCCCGCTCCGGGGCGGCTGGTGACCAAGCCTGCGCTGGACAGCTCCTGGTAGGCGGCGCGGACGGTGTGCATGTTGATCCCGAGCTCGTCGGCGAGTTCACGCACCGGCGGAAGCCTGTCACCAACGCCGGTCTGTCCCCGCACAATGAGCCATCTCAGCTGTTGGACGAGCTGGACCGTGAGCGGGAGGGCGCCGTCACGGTCAATCCTCAGGTACTGCGAGATGTCCATCGGGGAACCATTGTCTCCTGCCGGATTGTTGTGCTAGAACATAGTATCAAAGCAGCCTGAAGGACCGAGTCAAGGGAGCGGCACCATGACGACGACCCAGCCAGAGGCAGAGTCAAGAACCGCGGATGTGGGGATGCCGGCATCGCCGCCCAGGAAGGATCGAGACGGTAAGACGGCCACGGACTGGTTCGTCGTCGTGGTCGTCGGGCTGATCGCCGCTGCCGTCGGCGTGGGCGCGGGATACCTGCTGTTCGCCCAAGACTCAGACGGCGGGACCAACGACGAGGTCGAGGCTCTGCTCGACGACTTCTACGCTGCCGTCAACGCGGGCGACGTCGAGGCCCTTCGAGAGATGAGCACGGACGATGCGACGGTCTTCGGTCTACCGGTGGCATCCGGGAACACTCTCACCGGTGGCCTTGAGAACATCGTGAGATCGACGGGCGGAATCGAACGAATCGATGACGCGGTCGTCGCTCAGCAAGGGTGGCGCTTCCGCGTGGCGCAACAGTCCTCCTCCACCATGAATAGCGCGGATGACGACGCCATACTCCTGATCATCATCGTCGACAGCGGCAGCGTGAACGCGGGTGGCGACGGCACCGAACAGGAGCTGAAGATCGCGAGCGTCGATCCGTACAACTTCTAGCAGCACTCCGTAGGCCCGTTTGGACCGGCCAGCACCAGCGAAGGAGCACGACGATGCACGCAACGGCCGAAGACCTCACCGTCCTCATGCACGACGACACAGGCACCGACGTCCGCAGCACCGACTGGGACGCCATGGCCGCGAACTTCAACCGCTTCGCCCCGGGAACCGACCTCGGTCCCCTTCTCGCCCAGCTTCCCGGCGGCGACTGCTCGGTGCCGCACTGGGGCTACGTGATTGAGGGATCGTTCAGCGTGCACTACTCGGACGGACACGAGGAGACCGTCGGCACCGGGCAGCTGTTCTACATGCAGCCCCACCACGACCGGCTCACCACCGAGGCCGGTGTCCTGCTGGCCGAGTTCAGCCCCGCCGACGACGCCCGCGTACTGTTCAAGCACATCGCTTCGGTGGTGCAAGCCGCGGGCTGAGAACGACGTAGGCGAGGAACCGGCGGTCGCGTCAGCCAGGAACCAGGACTTGCTACGACGACATGGCAAGACGGATCCAAGGTGCGATCCCGACGGGGTCCACGGTTCATCATCGGGGCAGACCGTGATTGCATCGCCCCGCACTCGGCGGATCCGCGTATCTGGTGTGCGTCTTTGCGGGCGGAATCGACGCGGGTACGTGGTGCGTCCGCAGGCGGCGGTGGGACTTACCTGGGTGTCGACGGGATCGGCGGATGGTTACCTGCCACGGGGTGGGGCTGTTGGGGCTTCTGACGTGTTTGCGGCGCGAAGACCTCGGGCAGCTACGGCGTGGTGGGCACACGGTGAGCGGGCTCGCCCGCGACACGACGTCACGATGCCTCACAGGGATTCGTTGTCGGGGCTTGCCCTCGGACGGGAGGTCCGTTGGGGGTGGCGTCAGCGCAGGCCGTAGATCTGGGTTGTGACGTACTCGAAGACTGATGCGGGTAGGTAGTTCTTGGCCTGCAGGGACCAGCGTTGGGAGGGCTTACCGACCAGGTAGCGGGGCCGTATCCGTGGGGTGCGTATGAGGCGGGCCACGAGGTCAGCGAGAAGGGCGGGATCTGGCCCGTCGTGTTCGTCGCGCTCGTAGTGGGCCATGGTGCGGGCGTACCGCTCGGCGTGGACGTCGGAGTGTGCGGCGCGGGCTTCGGTGCGTGCGGCTGCGAACCCGGTTCGGAAGTCGCCGGGGGCGACCGTGCACGCGTCGATGGGGCTGTCGGCCAGTTCGAGGCGCAGCGAGCTCATCAGGCCTTCGACGGCATGTTTGCTGGCTGAGTAGAGGGGCTGGTAGGCCATCCCTGTGAGCCCGGCCAGGGAGGAGATGGTGATGATGCGTCCGGATCCCTGGGATCGCATGACGGGCAGGACCGCGCGCGTGACCCGCAAGACCCCGTAGACGTTGGTGTCCATCTGCCAGGCCGCCTCCTCGATGGAGGTGTCTTCCAGCGCGCCGCTGAGTCCGGCTCCGGCGTTGTTGACGAGCACGTCGACGCGGCCCTCGGCAGCGAGCACTGCGTCCACGCAGCGCTGGACGGACTCCTCGGAGCCAACGTCGAGCGGCAGCATCGGCACTGGCGACTGGCGGCGGTCGGGGCGGCGGCTCGTGCCGTACACGCTGTGCCCGGCCTGCTGGGCGGCGTGGGCGATGGCTTGTCCGAACCCCGACGAGGCCCCGGTCACGAGGACGACCCGTGGCGTGCGCGGGGGACGTCGGCCCGGGCGCGGGCGGGGTCGAGTGTCGGTGCGAGTGGTCGTGTCGGTCATCGGAGCGCGCTCCTCTGTGTGTCCGCGGGCGGCCGGTGGTGACGACGGTGACGAGGTGGGCCCACGGTCCACCACAGCACAGGCAGGAACAACAGGGCCGCGCCTTGGGTGACAACGGTGAGGGCGATGCCCAGGGCGACCAGCAGAGCGACAGGAGGCCTACGTCGCTCAGGGTTGTCTGTGGCTTGCCCGGCCGGCGCGGGAACAAGGCCCGTGTCCGTGTTGGGGAGGTCGGCGAGCAGCGCGTCCAGCTCGTGCTGGTGCGTGGCGGACAGGGCGAGTGCGCTGCGCTCGTCGAGCTCTGCCACGTCGAGTCGTCCGTGGGCGTAGTGCTCGCCGAGCAGGGACGCGACCCGGGTGCGGTCGTTGTCGCCGATTCGCACGAGCACTGGACGTCTGGGGAGGCGCTGGGGCTGCGTGTCCGCGTTCAGTGGCCCGTGGTCGGGGCTGTGCTGGTGTGTTCCTGGCCGGGCGCTCATAGGTCGGGGTAGAGGTTGTCGGGGTCGTCGATGGCGTCCCAGGCGCTGGTGTCGAAGCCGCGGTCGCGGCAAGCCATCTGGGGCTGGTGAACGACCTTGGCACGGTCGGACAGAGGGCGGAACTGGATGTCGGCCAGCCCGAAGACGTGCAGGGTCAGCTGGCCGCTGGTGCAGTTGAGCGCCTGGTCCACGATCGGCCCGGGCCAGAAGAGCCCGTCGTCGGTGAGGTACCAGGAGGCGTACTCGGTGGGGGTGCCCGTCCAGCCCTGGTAGGGGTAGGTGTAGCCGCCGTTGGTCCGGTCGGCGGCGCGAGCACCGACCACGGTGCCGACGATCAGCGCCACGACGGTGACGGCGCCGACGACGGCCAGCGTGACCACGACGGCGCGACCAAGGCGGGTCCGCCGGGTGAGGGGTCGGGTCGGGGTGGTCGTGGGGTCCGTGGCCGGGGCGCTCACCGAACGCTCCTGCCGTAGGCCACGCCGGCGGTGGTGGACAGTGCGAGCAGCACCAGTGTGAGGCCGATGGCGACCGGGCCGATGGTGGAGTCGGCGGCACCGAAGTAGTCGGCCAGGTGGCCCACGACCAGGCCGGCGGCGATAGCGATCGCGGCGACCAACCCACCGGCCCACAAGGACGCGCGCAGCGCGGTCGCGGCCAGCCCGATTCCCGCGCCGATCTGCAACCAGGCGCCGATCTGGTCGTTCGGGTCGGCGACGAGCACAACGCCAGTGCCGACCAGTCCGAGCGCGGCGGCGATCAGTGCAGTCCGGACGAGGTGCCCGACTCTCGGCGGTACCGGCGCCGTGCCTGCGATGGGCGGGGACGTGTTGTCGTGCGTCCGGTTGGTGGTCATGGTTCCTCCTCGATGCGAGTGTGTACGTCCACCAATATTGCGTACGGTGTTCGCAGTGTCAAGAGGTGTTTGCGCCAGGTGGGATCCATCGACAGACTGAGCCCCGTGCCCACCCTCACCAGACGCGAACGCCTCCGGGCAGACACAGTCGCCGAGATCAAGCAGGCCGCCCTCGACCAGATCGCCACTCAGGGTGCGGCGTCGCTGTCCATCCGCGGGATCGCACGCGACATCGGCATGAGCCCAGCCGGCCTCTACCGCTACTACGACAGCCTCGACACCCTCATCACCGAGCTCGTCACCGACACCTACACCGACCTTGCCAGCACCGTCGAGACCGCCGTCGACGGGCGTGAGTCGGCGCGGGCACGACTACGGGCCGGTATGCATGCCTACCGCGATTGGTCGGTTGCCGACCCTCACCGGTTCCTGCTCATCTTCGGCACCCCCATCCCCGGCTACACCGCCCCCGAGGGCGGCCCCACTGAGCAGGCCAACCGCCGGATCGGAGCAGCCTTCTTCGGCGTGGCAACCGACGCGCACGCACACGGCGAGCTCGCCGTCGACGAGCCCAGGCGGCCGCTGAGCCCGACCGAGAAGGCCGCCGCGGCGCGATTCGGCGCCGACCTCCCCGCAGCCGCCGTGCCCGCACTCGTCAGCGCCTACGCACACTTCCACGGCCTCGTCACCCTCGAGATCCTCGGCCAGCTGAGCTGGCTCTACCCCCACCCCGACGCCTTCTACGCAGCCGAGGTCGAACACATCCTCGACCGCCTCCTACGCTGACGCGGCACGACGCCGGTGCCACCGCTCAGGAAGCGCGACCGCCCACTGACGCACCACCCTCGGACCCAGCCAGGGCCCCTGACAGGCGTCCGACTCAAGACGCCAGGGCCGCGTCCTACCGGGCGGAATCGACGCCGGGTTGTGTGGTGCGTCCACAGGCGGCGGTGTGGGGCATGAGCCGCGGCGCATGCAGGGTCGGCTTCAACGTCTCCCGGGCGCGGCGTGCTGGACGCACGTTCGTGCAGTTGGCCTGGCATCCAGCCGCGCGAGGGGGATGGGCTGGTGGCACACCTCGCAGATCCCGTAGCCGCCGTGGTTCAGGCGATGGGTCGCGGCGTCGATGCCGGCGAGATCTTCCCTCGCAGCCTCGATGAGTGTCGACAGTTGTGCTCGTTCGTAGGCGATGGTCTGACCCTCGGGGTCGTGCTCGTCATCGGCATTCGAGCCCGCGGATGCGGCGAACAGGGATTGGAGATTCTTGGTCATGGTCTCGAGTCGGGAGCGGACCTGCTCTCGCTCCGCACGCAAGCGCTCAGTCGCGGCCTCAAGATCCAAGGTTCGCCCCAGTATCGCCGGCGGCGGGATCTGGTGAGGTTCGCGGAGTAGGACGGGCCATCTCCCGAGCATCCTCCAACCAGCACGCCCTCGCGTCGTCAACTACGCGGCGGAGCGGGTCACCCCAGGCGCACGCCCGCGATTGTCGCGGTCATGATGGGCAGCGTTCCCCGGCGGCCCAGTCGACGGCCGGCCGGAAGCAGCGTTCCCGCGGCAGTCTGAGTATGGGGCGGGGCTGGCTGCACGCACGCTTCGCGCTCAGCACCGACCCGGGCGGGGTGGTCACCTGTGCCGCGAATGGTGGGTCCGCGATCGAGCGGAGGCTAGGCCCCGGTCTGTCCGTCGATCGACTCGCGGAGGAGGTCTGCGTGGCCGTTGTGCCGGGCGTACTCCTCGATCATGTGCAGCAGGATCCAGCGCAGAGAGACTGGCTGGCCGTCGGCGGCGGTGCGGGCGGCGAGGGTGTCCAGGCCGTCGACGGCGAGGGCCCGCACGACATGGTCACGGGACCGGTCCACTGCGTGGCGCCAGCGGGCGCGCAGGTCGTCGGGTTCCTCGTCGGCAGCGGTGCGCCACTCCCAGTCCGGGTCGACGCCGCCGTGGTGGCGGCCAACTGATCACGGCTCAGCCCGGCGCACTTCCACTCCAGGGTCGCCCTCTGAAACTCCAGAAAGGCGATCAGCGTCTCGACCTCCCCCGCTGACTTCGGCGGATCGGGGCGGCCATGCAACTCAAGTCTGGGCACCGGCCCTCCTGTCCCGTCCGAGCGTGGTGAGCCTATCCGGGCACCACGGCCGCCTGGGCGGCGATCGCATCCACGGAACGGTCCGCACAGCGCCACCAACGGGCTGACCGACGTTGCACGAAGGGAGGACGATGATGGGGACTCGGCTCGCAGAAGGGCCCCTGTCGGCTCCTAGGTTGGTCTGTCATGGCGACGCGCATCCTGATGGCCGGGCTTGGCTTCCCGGAGTCCCCTCGGTGGCACCAGGGCCGGGTGTACGTCTCTGACTGGGCCGCCGGGCGGGTTCACGCGGTCTCAGTCGACGGCACATCTGAGGTGGTCGCCGCCGGTTCATCGTTCCCGATGTGCATCGACTTCCTTCCCGATGGGCGCCTGCTCGTGGTCCACGGCACCGAGCTGCGCGTACGCGAGGGGACCGGCCTCGTCCGCTACGCCGACCTGTCGGCCCTCTCCCCGTTCGTCTTCAACGACATCACCGTCGACCGCACCGGCACCGTGTACGTCAATTCCATCGGGTTCGACTTCGTGGGCGGCGAGCAGCCCCGACCGGGCATCATCGCGGCCGTCACGCCCGACGGGGTGGCCCGTGTGGTCGCCGGTGGTGTCCAGTTCCCCAACGGCATGGTCGTCCTCGACGACACCACCTTGCTCGTCGCGGAGTCCCACGGGCAGTGCATCACTGCCTTCGACATCACCGCCGACGCCACCTTGAGTGCCGGGCGCACCTGGGCGGCCACCCCGGGCCATCACCCCGACGGGATCTGCCTGGCCCCTGACGGCACCCTCTGGTACGCCGACGTCGCCACCGGGCAGTGCGTCAACCTCAACGCCAGCGGCGAGGCCCGCCACACCGTTCAGCTCGACCGGGGCGCCTTCGCCTGCACAATCGCAGGAGGCGTCCTCTACGTCACCACCAACACCTGGGGACCAGACTTCGATCCCTCCGCCGGACACGGACAACTCGTCGCCATCGACCTCTGAGCCGAGTTCCCAGGCCCGGAGCTCAGCCCCCGGCTGTGCGTCCGCAGGCGGCGAAGTGCCGCACCGTCGATAGTCGTTGTTCAGGTCGCGCGGCAATGCTCGCTCATCGGCCAGCGTCAGTCACTCTGGCGTTGGCTGGGCGGCATGGTTCGGGGGTGGCATCTTGGAGTCGATCTGCTGCAGCGCCCAGGTGTTGCCGTCGGGGTCGTCGAAGTAGGCGTACCTGACCCCGCCGAGGTCTGCGACCGGGCCCACGGAAACGCCGTTGCCGATGAGCTCGTCGCGAACCATCTCGAGGTCGACGACCACGAGATGGGTGTTGCGCACGGACCCCGGGGGAGCCAGGCCGCCGATCCCTGCGCCGAGGACGATCGAGCAGCTCGACCCCACCGGGGTCAGCTGCACAACGCGCATCCCGTTGCCCGGCGCTACGTCGTGATCGAGGATGAAGCCGACCTTGTCTCGATAGAACGACAGACTCGCGTCGACGTCGGTGACGGGAAGCATCACGACTTCCAGCGACATTCGCACCAGGCGACACTACGACCTCGCAAACGGCTCGTGGGTTGCCGACCGGCCGCGACACCGCGACCGTGATGAGCCTGCTGCGACGCACGCTGTGTGACGTCACCGCTCATGGCTCAAGTCGCGGCCGAGGAGGTTCGGGTCGGTGTCCTTGCCGGCGCGGTGGTGGCAGGCTGGGCTGGTGATCGGGGTCGAGGACGTGCGGCGGGTGTGCCTGTCCCTGCCTGGGGTGAGTGAGCGGGCGAGCTGGGGGCAGCCGGCATGGTTCGCCCGTACCCAGGTGGCGCGGATATGGGACGACGGGGTGCTCACCGTCAAGTCGACCGAGCGGGACGCCTTGGCCTCCGAGGATCCTGATACCTACTTCTGGACTGCTCACCACGACCGGTCCCCACTACGGCTGCTGGTGCGCCTGGGCCGCATCGACGAGCAGACCTTGCAGGAGCTGCTGGCCGAGTCCCACCGGCTCGCCTCATGATCCGTCCCCGGCACCGCGCTGGTCGGGCTGGTGGCGAGGTACCGGCTGAGCGCATCTCGAACGTCGTCGCTGACGGCGCGGTCCTGACCCCTGACGAGTGGCTGTCGCGCGTCAGGTCGTCGGCGTAGGCTCAGATCCGCTCATCGACCCACTCCACAGTGGGCGTAGCGATGCGGCCCGCGGACCGAGTCCGCTCAACGCCCTCACTAGCCGCTGTGAGGGCGATTCTCAGCTGGCGGCGAGGTACCGGCGGAGCGCATCTCGAACGACGTGGCCGACGGCACGGCGTGACTCCTGGCGAGTTGCTGTAGCGCGCCCAGGGTGTCGTGGTCGGCTCGAATCCATCTGTCGGCCTGCCCCCACCCTGGGCGTAATCGACTCCGGGTCGTGGTGCGTCCACAGGCGGCGGTAGGACTCACCGGGGAACGCGCGACTCGCCGCATTCCGTGCGAGTGCTGATGGCAGCGCGTCATCGGCGATGGTGCCCCTACTCGGCGTATTCACCGACGCGCACTCGCCGTGCTGGGCGGCCCTGGAGTGAGGGCGACGCCGACGTCGTGGATGTCGGAGAACCCTCTGCGCTCAGTCTGAGTCCGCGCAAGTTCTGTCCGCCGATCGGGGGCAAGGTCATTCTTCCTGGCCATAGTCCTCGATCATCTCGCTTCTCCAGCAGATGCCGGATTCAGCGTGTCCAAGTATCAGGGTCAGGCCCCATTCCCGCCGCGTACGTGACTGCCACCGCGACGACCGGACTGATCGCCACAGCGATCCAGCATCGCCGCCGTGAGGTTGGTGACACCTCAGAGCCACGGGTCGCAGGGCTCATCCCGGTACCCCCGATTCCTCCACATCCTCACTGGTACGCCGACGAGTCAAGGCGGACCAGGGGCGAACGCCTCGCTGGTCGGGCGCGGCCAGCCGGCAGACGGATGAGACCAGCCCGCGGCCACAGGCGCCCGTTGACAGCCGAGACCCCGACCCTTCACGGGCGTCGTAGAAGGCCCACGCCGAGCCCGCCGCCCGCGCCGCCGGGCACCCGGACAGCAGTGACGCTTGACCCGATGCGCTTCTGAACTGCGTCCGCAGGCGGCGAAGAGGGTCACGCCAGCGCTGCGCGCGATTGTCACGGTCATGCTGGCCCACCCTCCACGCCGACGCCTTCGGCGCGCCGGCCGGAAGCACCGTTTCAGCGACAGTCCGCCTACTCGGTGGGGCGGCGACCAAAGTAGCCCGCCAAGGCGAGCACGACTCCCAGTCCGGCGAGCCCGTAGTTGACAAGGACAAGGCCGATCACGATGAGGATCAGACCGAGGGCAAGCCCTGCTGGCAACACAGCGTCCCGGACTCGCGCCACGGTTAAGGCTATGGCGCAGCCGGGACCAACGGTGCCCCGTAGTGCCGATACCGAAGCGCTGATCATCGAGGTGCTCGGCGCGCTGGCCGGGTCCAGGGACCGGCGAAGGCTCCGCCCGGGGTCCTGAGAGGTCCGGATCGGCCTTCTTCGGGCCCTTGCGGGTGGTGTCGGGCAGGCTGGGGCCTGCCGTCACCCGGTGAGGGCGACGGCGCGGGCCCGCATCAGCCAGTTCGCTGAGGCGAACAGCACGTGTAGGTGGTTGCGGTTCTTGGCCAGGCCTCGGTAGCGGGTCTTGGTGAAGCCGAAGTCGCGTTTGATGATCAGGTACGGGTGCTCGACTTTGGCCCGTACCGACGCCTGGCGTGACTCGGCGGCCCGGTCCGGCTCAGGCATCGTGCGTAGTCGTGCCTTGCGGGCAGCGACCCGGAACTGGACACCGGTCAGGTGCTCGTCACCGGCGACCTCGGGCCGCTGGTGCACGCCTTGGTAGCCGGCGTCGGCGTAGACGACGTCGTCGTCGGCACGGACCAGGGTGGTGATCTGGTCCAGGTCGTGCATGTTGGCCGCGGTCACCGACACCGAGTGGACGTACCCGGTGCCGGCATCCACCCCGGTGTGGGCCTTCATCCCGAAGTACCACTGGTTGCCCTTCTTCGTCTGATGCATCTGCGGGTCACGGGTACCGGTCGCGTTCTTCGTCGAGGACGGGGCGGCGATGATCGTGGCGTCCACGATGGAGCCCCCGCGCATGATCCAGCCCTGCTCGTCGAAGATCTCGTTCTGCGCCTCGAACAGCTTCTCTCCCAGCCGGTGCTCCTCGAGCAAGTGCCGGAAGTGCAGCAGCGTCGTGGCGTCCGGGACCTGCTCGGCGGTGGTCCATCCTTCGAGTGATCTCTGACAACCCATGACTCGCCCCCCCTCCCCCGCCTCCGCCCCCTCCCCTCTTCCCCTTCCCCCCTCCGGAGGAGGACGGCTCGATCAACGCCACCCACCGCCCCCACGGGATCGTCGCGTCCATCGCCTGCAGGAACTGCTCACGCCGCGACACCCGCCGACGGTGGCCGTACTCGACATCGGTGAAACTGGGCTGCTCGCTGCGCATGCCCCATCCTCCCGCACACACACCCACCGGCCCAGACGCCGCCCCGACCACCCGAATAGATCAGCGCTTCCCTAGCCCGACTCACGGCTAAGTGGGGCAGAAGACGCCGTCAGATGGCAGCTGCCGTGTCGAGATTCAGGGCGGCCATCATCGCGGCGATCATGACGCCCAGGGTCGGCGTTGGGTCCCCACGACCGACACAAGCCCCGTGCATGCCCTGGCTCGTCGCCGCCCGGACGTGCCGACCCCCCTTCTTCTCGCCCGACGTGGAGGAAGGGTCTCGGTGGCTTTCGACCCGAGTGCCGCTCCCGTCTGGGGTGGTGGCGGGGTTCGATCCGTGGCCGCGCCGGGTCTGCTGGGTTGCTGCGGCGGGGCTAGCGTCGGCTCATGAGAGCGATGGCGTACGACCGGTTCGGAGCCGACGACGTCTTGAGTCTGCGCGAGCTTCCCGACCCGAAGGTGGGCCCGGGCGAGGTGCGGATCCGGGTGCGGCGTGCCGGGGTGAACCCGGTCGACTGGAAGGCGATGTCCGGTGGCCTTGACGCCGTGATGGACGCCGTGTTCCCGGTCGTTCCGGGGTGGGATGTCGCCGGTGTCGTCGAGGCGGTCGGGATCGACGTTCCCGAGTTCTCGGTCGGCGATGAGGTCGTGGCGTATGCCCGCAAGGACGTCTTGCACGGCGGGACCTTCGCTGAGTTGGTGACGATGAGTGTGCGGGGAGTGGCCCCCAAGCCCGCGGCGCTGGGCTGGGAGGAGGCGGGCGGTCTGCCGCTGGCGGGGCTGACCGCGTTGCAGACGCTTGACCGGCTCGGCGTCACTGCGGTCGACACGGTCTTGATCCATGGCGGGGCGGGTGGTGTCGGGGCGCTGGCCGTGCAGATCGCCACCGCGCGGGGCGCTCGCGTGGTCGCGACGGCGTCTCCGGCGAACCACGAGTTCCTCGCCGAGCTGGGCGCGACGCCGGTGGCCTACGGCGAGGGGGTGGTGCAGCGGGTGCGCGCGGTCGCCCCGGATGGGGTCGATGTGGTCGCCGACTTCGTCGGGGGCGTGCGCGAGGTGACGATGGCCGTGCTGGCTGATCATGGTCGGCATGCCTCCATCGCTGACGGGAGTGTTCTGGAGACGGGTGGCTCATGGTTCTGGGTACGGCCGTCAGCCGCCGGGCTCGTCGAGCTGGGCCGGCTCGCCGACGCCGGTGACCTGCACGTGCCCGTCGCCAACATCCTGCCTCTGGAACAGCTGCCGGCCGCCTTCACACGCAGCCGCGGGGGCCACGTACGAGGAAAGCTCGTGATCGCCATCTCCGAGTGAGAACCCCGCCCCGCATGCTCACCGCAATCCGGTGATGCCGTCCGATCCCCCAGCTCAGACGCGGCCACGAGACAAGCTCTCGGCGCGACTGGGTCGCAGGACCGGTACGGATGGGCCGATGATCCACCCCGATCGGCAATCGGTCGCTGGTCTCGGCCGATCAATCGGTACTGCGTCGACATCGCGGCGATGTGACGTAGGTCGGCTGCCGCCGCTCAGCACCTGTCGGCTCGCCACGCGGCTCTGCCAGAATCGTACGTGATGGCGTACGCTCCATCTAGGAGGTGGAGGCCATGACCGCGGTGAGCGCAACGACGGCACGAGCGAACCTGTATCGGCTGATCGACCAAGTCAACGATGAGTCCGCTCCGCTGACCATCACCGGGCAGCGGACGAACGCAGTACTCATCGGTGAAGAGGACTGGCAAGCCATCCAGGAGACGCTGTTCCTTGCCTCGGTACCGGGCCTGAGCGAGTCGATCCGCCAGGCACGCAACGAAGGGATCGACGCCGGCTCCACCGAGCTCGACTGGTGAGCGACTGGACGCTGATCTACTCGCGCCAAGCGCAGAAGGACGCAAAGAAGCTGGCGACGTCCGGCCTGAAGCCGAAGGCAGCCAAACTGCTCGAAGTGATCGCCGTGGATCCCTTCGCCACACCACCTCGCTACGAGAAACTCGTCGGAGACCTCGCGGGCTGCTACTCCCGCCGCATCAACATCCAGCACCGACTGGTCTATGAAGTGCTTCCCGACGAGCATGTCGTCCACATCCTGGGCATGTGGACCCACTACGAGTAGAACAACCTCTCCAGCCGTGTTCTGCACGACTCGGGCCATCCCCCGAGGGATCTGCCGCGAGTACTGCCTTCTTGGTCGTGCCGCGAGTAGCCCAACAGGCGGCGAAGTGACACGGCCGCGCGAGCGGGACGCTACGCGGCGAACGGACGCACCCGGAGTGGTCGACCGGATCGCGGTGGGCAGGACGACCGTCAAGGCCGAGACCCTTCCTGGGCCGGGCTCTGCCGCGAGCCGCAGGGAGTGCGCGGCTCATCTGTAGGATCGCCCGTTGACAGAGGGCCTAGTGGTGCGTCTCAGTACAGCGCCGAAGAGCTGCCGTCCGGACTACCGCTCAGGGCCGCATGCGCCCCGTCTCATATGCCCAGACGGCGATCTCGACACGGTTGCGAACACCGAGCTTGGTCATCAGGCTGGCGATGTGCGCCTTGACGGTGCTCAGCGAGATGTGCAGCGCCCCAGCGATCTCGGCGTTCGTGAGCCCGCCGGCGATGGTTCGGAGCACCTCTTCCTCGCGCGCACTCAGTGGCTCGATCGGCGACGGTGGCCGACCGCTTCCGGCGGCCGCGAAGGTCGCGAGCAGCCGCGCAGTGATGTTCGGGGCGATCAGGGCGTCGCCGCGCGCTGCGGCTTGGACGGCCTGGACGAGCAGGTCGGGCCCGGCATCCTTCAGCAGGAAGCCGCGCGCCCCCGCTCGCAGCGCTTCGTGCACGTACTCGTCGAGGTCGAAGGTGGTGATCACGACGACCGCCAGCGGGTCGGCGACGTCCGGCCCGGCCAATCGGGCGGTGACCTCGATGCCGTCGAGGCCGGGCATGCGGATGTCGACCAGGCACACGTCCGGCCGCAGCCGCCTGGCCAGCTCGACGGCTTGGTCGCCGGTGGCGGCCTCGCCGACGACGGAGATGCCTGGCTGGGCATCGAGAATCATCGCGAGTCCGACTCTGACGAGGTCTTGGTCGTCGGCGACGAGCACTCGCAGCGGCGCTCCGCTCGTGGCCCCCGTCGGGTCGGCGCTCACGTCGACACCGTGCGAGGGATCGTGGCCGACACTGCCCAGCCCCCACCTGACCGGGGTCCAGCGGCCAGCCGTCCGCCGAGCAGCTCCACCCGTTCTCGCATGCCCGCGATGCCGAATCCCGAGCCCGCGCCTCGTCCGGTCGGTCGACCGGCTGGTCGCGACGGCGAGCCGTCGTCGCTCACGTCGACATGCACCGAGCCCTCGTCGGCCTGCACCAGCACGTCGATCCGGGTGGCTGAGCGGGCGTGCCAGCGGGTGTTGGTGACCGACTCCTGCACGACCCGGTAGACAGCCGTATCGACGGCGGTGTCGATACCGTCGACGTTGCCGGTGACCACCAGGTGGACATGGGGACCGTCGTGGGGTGCGGTGGCAAGATGTTGCAGCGAGGCGATGCTTCCTGCAGGCGAGAGCTGGGCCGCCTCGCCCTCGCGCAGGACGCCGACCAGCGATCGCATCTCGCCTAACGCCCTGGTGGCCTCCTTCTCGATCACCGCAAGCACCTCGATGGCGCGCTGCGGATCACTGGCGGCAACTGCCTGCCCTGCCTGGGACTGGATGACGATGCCCGAGACATGGTGGGCAACGGTGTCATGCAGATCGCGGGCAAGGTTCTGGCGTTCGCGCAGCCTCACCTGCTCGCTCTCCCGGGCGCGGCCGGTGACCCAGAACCGCACGGACAACCCGAAGGCGGCAGGCAGCAGCAGGGCAGCGGCCCCGATCAGGTTGTCCTGCGCGGTCGACCCGTACAGGGGCTCGCGCGCGTAGTGCGCGGCAAGCATCAGCACCAGGCCCACGAGGATGTGGCGCCCGCTGGCCCACCGGGCGAGCGAGTACGGGAACAGCAGCACCACGGCTGTGGTGTCGAGCACGAAGTAGTCCAGGCCCGCCAGCGCCGGTCCCACACCGGCAAGGGTCTGCGCGCCGAAGGCCACCAGCAGCATCGCCAGGGGGTATTGCCTGCGCCACAGGACCGCGACCACGCACACCGTCGCCAAACCGATGGAATAGAGCGGCGACGGGACGTCGCGGGCGATGCCCTCGATCAGTGCCGTCGGCACCAGCGCGGCGACGAGGGCGACGTCCCACCACGGACGCGAGGGCGGCGTCGAGACCCGTGGCTCGTCCCAGACAGCGCGCACGGCTCGGCTGAACACCCCTCGAGCGTAGGCAACGACGCAAGCAGCGGCATCGGCCTGCCGGCCGTCGACACCCTGGCCGATCGGCCAGGCCATGTGCGACCTCGATGCCGATGTGTCGCCGGTGTCTGAGGCGGATCGTTGCTGCCATGACAACCACCACCGCACCTCCGCCCCCCGTCCGCCCGCTCGACGACCTCGGCTCGCAGCAGCGCGTCGGTGGGATCGCCGCGCTGGTCAAGGCAGCCACCTACCTCGTCGGCTTCGTCGTCATGGGTGCCTACCTCGGCCCGCGTGGGCTCACCGACGCGCAAGGCGACCCCGCCGCATCGCTGGCGTTCCTGCTCGACAACCAGACCGCGATGTACTCCTGGTACCTCGTGCTCTACATCGTCGGCGGCTTCGCACTGGTCAGCCTCGTTCTCGGCGTCCACGCCCGGCTGAAGACCACCACGGGCACGCTGATGCAGACAGCCACCGTGACCGGCATGACCTGGGCAGCACTGCTGCTCGCCAGCGGACTCGTCGCCCTCGTCGGCCAGCAGGCCGTCATCGAGCTCGCTGCCACCGAGCCCACGCTGGCCGCCTCCACCTGGTCGTCGGTGAGCGTCGTGCAGGACGCGCTCGGCGGCGGCATCGAGATCGTGGGCGCCGTGTGGGTGCTGCTGGCGAGCGTTGCCGCCATCCGCTCCGGTGCTCTCGGGTACCGGCTGCCTGCCCTCGGGATCGCGATCGGCGTGGCCGGTGCCTGGACCCTCGTGCCCGCCGTCGCCGACGACGCCGCCTCGCTGTTCGGGATCGGCTTCATCGTCTGGTTCGTGTGGATGGGCGTGTCGCTGCTGCGGGGACCCCGCCAGGCCGGCTGAGCGAATCACACGATTCACCAGAGGCTCAACTCAGAGAGAATCATCGCGATGTCGTTTCAGCAGAAGAACTCATGGGCCACGGTGGCCGCACTCGTGCTGGCTTACGGCTGGTACGTGGTCATCGTCCTCACCGCCGCCAGCCATGCCGACATCGCGGCCTCCGCCGGCGCCAGGACCCTGTCGCGAAGGCCGACGGGATACGTGAGCAACGGCAATTCGGGTCGTCGGACCCCCGCCAGCGCCGCAACGGCGTCCTAGCGTGGAGCGGTGACGGACAAGAAGAGCAAGGACGGCGCTGCATCGGCCAAGCCCATGGGCAGCGGTGACGCGGTGTACGGCCTCGGCATGATCGGCGCCTGGGTGTACTTCTGGAAGGTCTCAGACACGCCGGCCGACAAGGCCGTCGGCATCCTGAAGGGCTTCGTGTGGCCGGCGTTCCTCGTCTACGAGGCGTTCTCGGTCGTCGCTGGCCGACCGGAGTCGTCGGAGTAGAACAAGACGGTCGTCTGCAGGAGCGGCCTGGCGGGCCCGGACTGGGGACGCATTGGCATCGATCTTGGCGACACTCGGCACGCCAGCGGGTGCTGCCGTGCTCCGACGCCTGCTAGGGGACGCCTTGACTGCTCCGAGTGAGCGCGAGAGCGCTGAGGTGAGATCGGTGGGCCTTGCGGGCTCCTTGGGAGTACGAAGGGACCTCTTGGGTCGGCAGACAGGGGCGCGGGTTACTTCCAGATGATGACCGTCCCCGCGCCCGCGTCCTAGCGAGGTGGTGGATCGTGCCTCCATGCGGGCTGCCCTGCTCGTCGAGATCGGAGGGGGTCTGCGCCGAGCCCTGCTTCAGGCAGTAGGGCCTCAGGTCAGGGACGCGCAGACGTCGAACGTGCGGCCGACGTGATTGCCGTCGGCGTCGATGCGGCCGATGGCGCCCAGTAGGGCTGTGGCGCGTCCGCTCGTGCTGTCGACGGTGGCGAGCTCCGGGCCGCTGTACTTGTCCATGCTGCGTTCCCGGATGGTGGCCGTGGCACCGGTGGAGGTGGTGACGTCGATGGTGAAGTTGAACCAGCCCTGGCCACGTACCGCATCGCCGTCGGCGTTGCGGAACTGGACGAACCTGATCGTGCCGTCTCCGGTGATCTCAGTGACGTCGACGCCGCAGCTGTCCTCGATGGACGTCTCGACCTCGCTGAGGAGGTCGTCCCCGACGGGGAAGGGACCGAACTTGACTGGGGGGACCGCGGCGGCTGGGAATGTCCCGGCTGCCAGGACAGCAAGGGCAGTGGCGACGGCGGCGCAGACACGACGGGGACTCATCAGGACCTCCGGTTGGGGCGGGATCAGGACCTCCGACACTGTCTCGCTGCAGCGTCGCGAACCTCTAGTAGACGTTCGCCGTAAGCCGCTGGTGCCCTGCGCACCCGATGTGCAGCTCAGTCGAGCAGATCGGCAGTCAGCCGGACGACCTGCGCTCGGTTGCGCGCCCCCGTTCTCACGTAGATCCGCTCGAGGTGCTTGCCGATTGTGGCCTCGCTGACTCTGAGTCGTCGAGCCATCTGGGCGTCGGTGTAACCGTCCCGCACCAGGCGCAGTATCTGCCTGTGCCGGGGGGTGAGCGTCGGGGATGACAGTCGTCGTACCGCGGCATCCACGTGCGGGCGCAGCAGCTGAAGCACCAGATGGTCCCGGTCGGTGAACGCCGGCCCCGGCCCTCGCGACCACACGACGATGTTGACCTGCGAGTCCGGGTGGGACAGCTCCATGCCCATCTCGTGGCGCACCCCTGCCGGACGCCAGGCCTCCTCCCACAGCCACGTGCGCTCGAGCTGTTGCTGGGTCAGCACGTCGCTGACGGCAACCACCGGACCGAAACGACAACTCATCACCGGGTGCTCGGGGAGGTGATCCAACCACGGCCCCAACGGGGCACGTTTCGGCGGACCCGTCAGCGACGCCCCGACGAGGGCCCGCTCGTGCAGGCGGGGTGACACATCGAACCAGTCCCAGAAAACGACCTCTGCCGGGACCAGGCGAACCAGAGCATCCAACACCTGGGCGAGCCGGGTGTCGTCGCATGATGCCTCATCACAGGCACCAGCAGCGTCCATCAGGCGACGCAGATCCGCCTCGCCGAGCACCACATCACCCACGGGTCCACCTCCCGATAGCAGCAGGTCACGGAGCCGTGCGCGCAATGCTAGCCAGCAGGCGGACCGGACGTCGGCCCCAGCGAGTGCCGCTATCCCCCATCCACCGGACGGGTGGCTTCGCAGGCATCGGCCGCCACAGTCCCTGGACCGCGCTGATGCTGAGCGTGTCACCCCGGCTGCCCGAGGGGCGAACCCACGACTACCGCGCGGCACGCCACCTCGACCTTGGCCGCGGCGCTGAACAGGCGCCCGGGAAGGTCACCGCGACCGGTGACATCGGTGGAGGGGGGCCGTCGTGGGTCATCCTGAGGTCTCGGCGGACTCGGCAACATATGCTGCCGCGGACGGGTTTGCGTTGGCCGAGTATCGATGGGTTGTGTCCGGGGCGCGTGTTCACGTCGTGGTATGCCATGGCGGTGGCGAGCATGCGGGCTGCGAAGAGGACTTGGTGGCCGCATTGAACGCCGCCGGCTGGCGGCGTCGGGCATCGATCTACGCGGTCATGGCCGCTCACCGATGAGGTGGGGAGACCTCGCCTGCTACGAGGTCTTTGTGGACGACTTGGCTGGCTACGTGCGCTCGCGAGCCGATCAGGCCGATGTGCCGGTGTTCATGATCGCGAATCCCATGGGTGGTTGCTTCGCGCGTGGCGACCCTCGCCACCGGCAGCGAGGGCGCCACCCGCGAGAGGAGGCCGGCGACTCGCCGCATGGCTGGGGCAAGGTAATCGGCGACCCGCGCCACTGGTCACCAGCCCCCGCACCGGCAGGCAATGCTCCTCAGCCAAGATGAGACTCAGCGACCGTGATCGAGCGGTGGGCGTGCTCGGCGTGGGCGATCGGGACGCGGGTGTCGGCGGTGCATGCACGATCAGAGTAGGTCAGGTCACCGAAGCGAACGGCAGCGCCAGCAGGTCGGCGAACTGGGCGTCGTGCAGGTCGGGGTCGGTGGTGGGCAGGGCGATCGACTCGACCTGCAGCAGGCACCAGAGCTAGGCGTCTCTCTCCCTCGTCACTCCCTCTGATCAGCTTGGCCAGACCCATCGTCCAGCGATCGCCGCCGGACCTAGCTCACCTCCTGAGTTGGGTCAATCCCCTTAGTGCCTTGCGCCAAGCGCGAGCTGTACGCGCGAGCATCGCGTTGCCGCAGGTCACGGCCTCTGTCGGTGAACCGCCGGCCGGCTCCACTGGTGCTTGCCCCCTTCACCTGCAGGGCGCTTGAGCCTCCCTGGTCTTCCCAGTCTCCCTCGGTCGAATGCGGCGTACCGAGCCGCACTGGGCGGCAGCATGGCTGTGTTCACGACGGCATCGAGGGTGCTGCGATTTCTCGCCACCCGGCTCGCCCGCTCACCGTGGTCGGCCTGGCGCTGACGGCCGGCACGACCGTGCTGGCGGCATCAGCCAGCGTCGAAGGCCTCCGCGAGGCCGGTGGTGTCGGGGTACAGCTGATCGAGCAGCACGAGCTGGTCCAGCGAAGCCACATCCCCGGAGGAGTTGATGGCCAGCACCACGATGGCGCCGCTCACGCTGTCGCGCACGGCCAGCGTGGTCCAACCGGGGATACCACCTTGGTGCCCCAACCACGAACCGATCTGCATGAGCCCCAGTCCGTAGTCCACGAGCGGCGCAAGTTTGTCCACCGGCTCGAACTCGGTCCGCTCCTGTTGCAGCGATTCCGGCAGCAGCGCCGAGCCGAAGTCGGCCGCGGCCCAGGTGGCCAGGTCTTCCAGGGTCGAGGACATGATGCCCGCGGCTCCGCCCCACGAGGCAGTCCAGTCCGTCACATCGGTGTTCGGCTCCAGCGTGCCACCGGCGGTGGTCAGCGGTTCCACCCCCGATGCGGTGACGTAGCCGCGCAGGAAAGGTGCGGCAAGCGTGGTGTCGTCGGCCGGGGGGTAGTCGGTGCGGGATAGCCCGAAGGGATCGAGCAGTCCGGACGTCACCAGGTCGGGCAGTTCCTCCTCCGTGACTGCCTCCAGCAGTTCACCGAGCACGATGTAGTTGGTGTTGCTGTACTCGGCGGGCGTTTGGCCGGCGGGCTGCACCTCGCCGGACTGCATCGCGGTGTCAATGAGTTCCTCGGCGGTCCAGGTCTTCGTGGTGAAGGTGTCGTCCAGCGCGGCCGAGCCGGTGACGACAGCCTCGAAGTCCGGCAGCCCGCTCTGCATGGCCAGCAACTGTCGGACCGTGACCTTGCCGATGTCGGGATAGGTCTCGGACAGATCCGGCAGGTACTCGGCGACCGGGGTGTCCAGGTCCACCGACCCCTCGTCGACCTGCTGCAGCACCAAGGTGGCGACGAATGTCTTGGTCACGCTCCCGGTCCGGAACGCGTCCTCGACCTGCGCCGCTACGCCGGATTCGAGGTCGGCCGTGCCGAGGGCGGTGGTGTAGAAGCCGTCCGTGGGATCCCACACGCCGACCAGCAGTGCCGGGACCTCCTCGCCGGACTGCTCCACGATGGCCGCTGCCAGCCCTTCGATCTCCGCTGCCCGCTCCTCGCCCATGGGCTCCGCCGGCAGGTCGACAGCCGGCGCGTCGGTCCCCGACTCACCGGCTTCGTCCTGGTCGTTCGATGAGCAGCCGGCCAGCAGGAGGGCGGCGGTCAGGCCGACCGCCCCGAGGATCTGCCCGTTGCGGCGTGATGTGGTCAGGCTACGGCCGAGTGCGTTCACGGGGGGAGAGACTACCGAGGGGCACCGGAACCCCCGGGGGGGTCGAGGCGTGTTGCGCTCGATCCGGAGACTGGGCGATCGGTCCGCGGTGGGTGTCCCTGGCGGTTCGGGCTCCTGGCCATGGCTCCCTCGTCAGGGTGGCGCAGGCGACGTTGAGTTGGATACCGCTCCGGCCGGACCGCGCGGGCCGCGACGTGTCCGACCTGATGCACAAGGCGGCGATCAAGCCGACCAAGCTGCAGGTGCGCAGCGGGATACGGCGATCACCGAGCTCGTCGGGCCCAGCGCCCCGCGCGTGGTCGTGGCAGCGCCGGCAGCCCAACCCGTGCAGCAGCCCGGCGGCGGCCGCGGCAAGCCCCGGCGCCGGAAGTCGGGCACGCGGCAGGGCGCACTCGCTGGCGGGTCCCGCACTTCTTCCCCAGCACGCCGGCTCACCGAAGCACAGCGGGGCCGCGAAGCCGCCGAGGATCCCTCGTCCGGCCACCCAGCAGGCCCCTGGGGCTGCGACCAAGCCGAGCACGCCTCGCCGTGCCAGCCGACCCGCGGGCAGCCCGCACCGCGCGGGGTAGTGCGGGAGGTCGTGGACGGCCCCTGGGAACTACACCTAGCCTCGTGATTTCGTGATGTTGCTGTGCGGCGCGGGCGGTAGATGAGCGGAAGTGCCTGTCCTGCTTGGGATTATCGGTTTGTCGACGACTCAGATCGGCCGAGCGGGAAGGCGCTTCCAAGGTGAAGCGCAATCGGTTCAGGAATCGTGTCCATCTGCGCGGCGGCGCGGCGGGCGTCGTGTCGCACGCGGGATCGACCTGTTGTACCGGGCGGCCCGCGCGACGGGCCTGGACCGCGCCCTGTCGACCGGGCTGGCCGGGCACCGCAGGCCTCGGCGGAGCACGACCCGGGCAAGGTGGTGCTGGATCTGGCGGTGATGCTCGCGGCGGGCGGGGACTGCCCCGCCGACACCGCGGACGTATCGAGGCCACCGCTGGGTAGAACGGCGATGGCTCCGTCGCACGGCGCCGAGAGGAGAACTCATGGAGGCGTCGCAACTGTCTGCCGCACAAGAGCGTCGGGTCAGCCCGGAAAGGGTCAAGGCGTTCGGGGACGGCGTCTTCGCGATCATCATCACCATCCTGGTGCTGGAGATTGGCGTCCCGGCCAACCTGTCCGAGCAGTCGTTGCTGCGGGACGCTCTCGACGATCTCGGTTCCGATCTGATCGCCTGGGTCGTCAGCTTTCTGATCACCGGCATGTACTGGGCCTGGCATCGAGACCTCTTCAACCAGGTCCGCTACGTCGACACCACGGCGGTGTGGCTCAACCTGCTGTTCCTCCTGCCCGCCGCACTGATCCCAGCCGACACGGTGCAGGCTGCCGCGGACTCGGTGTCGGCGGACGACCTGTTCGTCAGGCTCGAGGACGCCGGGGTCGTGCTGCGAACCGACCCGTCGGTCACCCCCACCATGGCCAAGACGCCGACACTCGCCCGGTGGGAGCTGGACCGGCTGCGCACCGTCGAGAACGTCGCACGGCACGGGCACCTGCGACGGGTCGAACCGGGCCGGTTGACGTTCGAGGACGACTCGACTGCCCGCGTCGGCACCGACGCTGTCGTCGTGCACGCGGCGGCACCAGGGCTCCCGCGCAGGCCGCCGGTGCCGATCTGGCGGCCGGAGGGGATCACGCTGCAGCCGATCCGGGCCGGGCGTCGTTCACCACCGACCCCGCGATCACGGCGTGGGCCGACACCGTGCCACTCAACGCCGCTGGCATCCCCCCAGGAACAGCCCGGACCCCCCAGCTCACCGATGCCCTCGAACGGCTCGACCGTTGCCAGCAGCCAGGGATGGCCCGTCTGACGGAGCTCACCGGTCGTGCGTCGTGACGACCACCTGGGATGACGTCGCCAGCGCCGCGCCGAGGTGGTGGATCACCGGGGCGGGACGGTCACGCCTGTACCGCCCTTCGCGCTCCCCAACCGGGTGACGTCGACCGACGCGGCCGCGTCGCTGATCATGGTGAAGGAGCGCAGCGCCGCACACACCCACGCCGTCGCGATCGGCGAGGGCTCCTTCTTCTGCCCGAACGAGTACTCGCCGAATCCACGAAAGACCGAGCGGGGCACGACGCGGCCGTCCGGGCTGGTGTTGTAGGCGGTGAGGCAGGCGACCAGCTCGGCCGCGGCGGCGTGGTCGTCAGGGTCGGCGCTCGCGCCCGACCACACCTCGCGGTAGGGGGCCAGCGCCCCGAGCACCGTGAGGACCGAGTACCAGGTGGCGGGCCACTTCACCGCCTTGAAGTGGACGCCGTGGCCGAACATGTAGGGCTTGACGTCGCCTCGTGCCCGCCAGAGACGCAGCACGCTCCGCGCCGCCTCGGCGAGCATGGGCGGCCGGTCGGCCTCGTCCAGGCGCCCGAACGTCCGCAATGCCTCGACGGTGACCTGAGGGCACGGGTCGGCCACGCGACCAGGGCCGCGGCTGCCCGTCCGGCTGTGGGGTAGACAGCGACACGCCTGCCCCAGCGAGGTGTCGGTGATGTCGTCGGCCATGAGGTCCACGGCGGTGCGGACACGCGGGTCGTCGACGCGTCCGTAGCGCACCATCACCTCGGTGATGGCGTAGTGGTCGCAAGCCAGCGTGGACCACGCCGGGTCGGGCTGGCGAATGAACGTTCCGAAGGCGAGAAAGCGGCCCTGGGGTGTGCGGTGCACCAGCATCTCGTCGAGCAGATGCTGGACGCTCGGAAGGTCGTCATTCCCGCAGACTCCGAGATCGGCGAGCAGGTTGAGCACGTTGGGCGCGTACGTGGGGGCCGCGTGCGAGCGGACCGGATCGGACCACGCCGGTAGCCGCTCGACCAGCGCTTGGACGAGGGGGTCGTCCAGAGTCGCCTGGTGATCGGCCAGCACGATCGGGTCGTGCGGCGCCCGGTCGTCGAGGCGCACCTGGGTCACCCATCGGGCGTAGGGCTCGTCACAATCGCGCAGCCATGGCCTCGGGTCGGAGCGCAGCAGGCTCACCCACGCGTCGTCGCAACCGGCCACGTCCAGACGCTACGACGTCGGCCCGCGCCATTTCTGCGAATCTGCCGGGTGTGCAAGATCCCCCACGGAGCCGCCGTAGTCGGGGTGCCGGGGCCGGTGCGCGGTGGAGGTGGGCGTGTTGCTCGGTCTGCTCCCTAGGTGTCGAGCGCGTCGGCCGCGATGGCCGGATACACCGCCTGACATGCGTGAAGCAGAGACTCCAGCTGGATCGCCTTCGACTTCGATCCCGACACCTTGAGCTTGCGGAACAGCAGGGCCTTGCCCAACGGGAGCGTTCCGAGCAGCAGGTCGTGCATCGAGTCGGCGCTCAGGCTCGCGGTCAGCGAGGGGCCGGTGCCGATGGCCTCAAAGGTGGTGACGACCGGGCGCGAACGGCCGTCCACCCAGATGTCGGCGGACGGGTCACGCAGGCGAAAGTTGATCACCATCTGAAGCTCCACCAGCTCGTCCAACGACTCGTCGTCGGCGATCGCGTCGAACATCGTCGTGTAGACGTCACGGAGAAGCTTGCCGTCGGCGTAGATGCTGCCCATGGGCGCACCCTACGGAGGCCGGGCTGCCGCGGACAGCATCCTCGTTCGTCGTTGTTGCGGTTCAGCGTCGGACGGACCCAGGCTCAGAGCCCGAGCCGGTCGCCAAGCCAGGCAGTCTGCGCGGCGCGAAACATCTGAGACGGCGCCGGTCTCGTCGTGGTGTCGAAGCCATGCGGGGCGCGGGGGATCTCGACCAGCTTCGTCGGCACTGCAGCGGACTGCAGCCGCAGGGCGTAGGCGCGACACTCGTCGAGAAACAGGTCCGCGGTTCCGACACCGATCCAGGCCGGGGGCAGCCCGGCGAGGGCGTCGCGGCGTGCGGGCACCGCGTAGTCGGGCGTGGTCGCGCAGCCTGGCTCGTGGGCCAGGTAGGACGACCAGCCCATCAGGTTGCTGCGGTTGTTCCAGATGGGGTGGCGCGCGCGGTCGAGCGAGCGGTCGGCGGCGGTGCGGTCGTCCAGCATCGGGTAGACGAGCAGCTGGCCGACGGGTTGTTGCCCGCCCTCGTCGCGCAGCCGCTGGGCCAGGCTGGCGGCGAGCCCCCCGCCGGCGCTCTGGCCTGCGACGACGACGCGTTGGTGGTCGGCGCCAAGTCGCGCGGCGTTGCCCTGCAGCCACCGCCACGCTGCGTGGACGTCGTCGGCGGCGGTGGGGAAGGGATGCTCAGGAGCCAGCCGGTAGCGCGCTGATACCACGGTGACGCCGAGGTCGCGGGCGAGGCGCGACGCTCGCGCCTCGTCCTGCTCGGCTGTGCCGACGACGAGGCCACCTCCGTGGATCCACAGCAGCGCCGCCGGCGTACCACCTGCTTTCGGTTGGTACACCCGTACGCGCGCACCCTCCCCGGCCTCGTCGCGCACGTCGACCCCGTCCACGGGCCGTGCGACCAGCCCGGCCAACTTCGTGCCGACGCGGTACAGCGGCAGGGTGCGACTCGTCAGGCTGATCGGGGGCACGGCACGGACGAACGACGAGAACGCGGGATCGACGTCGACCATGCCCGTCACGGTAGGCGGCACCCCGCGCGTACGCCTGGCCGGTGCCGCGATGCTCACCACACGGGCCGTCCGCACCTCCTAGCCTCGTCAGTGGCCGACACGTGCCCTGACGAGTGGGAGTCTGACCATGACGGTGTTCGAGCGACGGACCTTCGGGGTGCTGTTGCACCCGTCCTCGCTGTTCGGTCGCGAACGGATCGGCACGCTCGGCGCGGAGGCTCACCAGTTCGTCGACTGGCTGGCTTCGACCGGGGCAGGCGTGTGGCAGATCTTGCCGTTGACGATGAACGGCGCCTACGACTCGCCGTACTTCAGCTACTCGGCTTTCGCCGGAAACCCGTGGCTGGTCGACCTAGCCGACCTGCAGGCCAACGGGCTGCTCGACGAGCCGGGGCTGGCCACCGAGCCCGGCGACGCGGCCGTCCCTTTCGAGTCGCTCGCCAGCACGAAGCTTCCGCTGCTGCGCCGGGCCGCCCGCGCGCTGCTGGACGACGCCGGCCACGAGTGGCGATCCGGGCTGGCCGAGTTCGCGCAGGGGCAGGGGTGGCTCGACGACACCTGCCACTTCTTCGCACTCAAGGAGCGCTACGACGACAAGCCGTGGTTCGAGTGGCCGGCCGACGTCGCCCGTCGCGACCCCGATGCCCTGGCCGCGTCGCGAGCCGAGCTCGCCGAGCAGATCGAGGAGTGGTCGGCGATCTTCTACTTCGTCGACCGGCAGTGGGCTGCGGTGATGGCCGCCGCGCACGCCGCGGGCCTCACCGTGCTGGGTGACCTGCCCATCTACGTGAGCCACGACTCCGCCGACGTGTGGCTCGACCAGCAGGAGTTCACGCTCGACGCGTCGGGGCACCTGACAGCGCAGTCGGGCGTGCCGCCGGACTACTTCAGCGAGACGGGACAGCTGTGGGGCAACCCCCTCTACCGCTGGGACCTCATGAAGGCCAACGGCTACCGGTGGTGGCTCGACCGGCTGCGCCGCTGCCTCGAGCTGAGCGACGTGGTGCGCATCGACCACTTTCGAGCCCTGTCGGCCTACTGGGAGGTGCCCGCCGACGCCGCCGATGCCCGTTCGGGACGCTGGGTTCCCGGCCCGGGGCAAAGCTTCATCGACGCGGTGCGCGAGGCGTTCCCGTCCATGCCCTTCGTCGCCGAAGACCTGGGAACCCTTGACGACGACGTGCTGGCTCTGCGCGACGAGAACGACCTGCCGGGCATGCGCATCTTGCAGTTCGGGTTCGACGGCACGCCCGACAACCCGCACCAGCCGCACCAGTTTCCGTCGAGCTGCTTGGCCTACACCGGCACGCACGACAACGACACGGTCGCCGGCTGGTGGGCCACCCTGGGCGAGCACGAGCGGGCCGAGATCGCCGCGTACTACCAGGTCGACCCAGGTTCGGACGTCGGTCGCGTTGTGTGGGCCTTCATCGAGGCGACGATGGGGTCGCGCGCCGACGTCGCCGTCATCCCCGTCCAAGACCTGCTGGTGCTCGACTCGCGTGCGCGGATGAACGACCCGTCGGTCTTCGTGGGCAACTGGAGCTGGCGGATGCCGCCGGAGGGGCTCTCGCCCGACCTTGCCGCGTCGCTGCGCAGCCTGGCCCAGCGCTACGACCGGCTCGCGCCGGCCTGAGCCCCCCGGCCTGAGCCCCCCGGCCTGAGCCCCCCGGCCTGAGCCCCCCGCGCTGAGCCCCTCGCCCCGGGCCGAGCCCTCCCGCGCCCGCGATCTTGGCGCCACTGCCACATGGAGCGAGTCTTGCGGCGTGTCCGCCAAGATCGGCGATGGTGGGCGGGGGCGTCAACCGGGGCAGGGGAGTATGGGGGCATGGACGAATCTGCTCGAACCGCCGTGGCGGCCTAGCCCGTGGCGCCTCTCAACCTCGTCAACCTCGAGCGGGTCGGCAAGGCATACGGCCGCGACCCGGTGCTGGACGAGGTGTCACTCGGGATCGCCAAGGGCGAGCGCATCGGCGTCGTCGGCCGCAACGGCGGCGGCAAGAGCACCCTGCTACGTGTGCTGTCAGGGGTGGAAGCGCCTGACACCGGACGGGTCTCGCTCACAGCAGCAACCCGCGTGGGACTGCTTGCTCAACGCGACGAGCACGACCCGTCCGCGAGCGTGCGGGACGTCGTGCTCGGTGACCTGGCCGCACACGAGTGGGCGAGCCGTCCGCTGGTTCGGCAGGTGCTGACCGAGCTGCTGGGCGGCTTCGAGGACGCTGTGCTCGAGCGCCGGGTCGGCAGCCTCTCCGGCGGCGAGCGGCGGCGGATGGCGCTGGCCGCGCTGCTGCTGGACGAGATCGACCTGCTTGTTCTCGACGAGCCCACGAACCACCTCGACGTCGAGGCGGTGTCCTGGCTGGCCGAGCACCTGCGGGGCCGGCGCGGCCTCGCCCTCGTGGTCGTCACGCACGACCGTTGGTTCTTGGACGCGGTGAGCGACCGCACGTGGGAGGTCGGTCGCGGCAGTGTCGAGGAGTACGACGGGGGCTACTCCGCCTACGTGCTGGCCAAGGCTGAGCGCGCCCGCCAGCTCGGTGCCCAGGAGGCCCGTCGGCAGAACCTGCTGCGCAAGGAGCTGGCCTGGCTGCGGCGGGGGGCACCTGCGCGCACGACCAAGCCCAAGTTCAGGGTGGACGCGGCAACCGCGCTGATCGCCGACGAGCCGCCGCCGCGCGACGGCGTTGAGCTGCTGCGCTTCGCTGGGTCGCGCCTCGGGCGGACGGTGCTCGAGCTGCACGACGTGTCGCTGCGCCGAGGGGAGCGCGACCTGCTCGACCGGGTCACGTGGCCGCTCGGGCCGGGGGATCGCATCGCCCTCGTCGGCGCCAACGGTGCGGGCAAGACGACGCTGCTGCAGGTGCTCACCGGCGGTCTGCGCCCCGACACTGGCCGAGTCGTCGAAGGCAGCACGGTGCGCTCCGCCGTGCTCAGCCAGCACCTCGACGAGCTCGACCCGTCGCGTCGCGTCTTGGAGGCGGTCGAGGACGTCGCCACGCACGTCGCACTCGCGGGCGGCCGGGAGCTGAGCGCATCCCAGCTGTGCGAGCAGCTCGGCTTCGGCCCCGACCGGCAGTGGACGCCGGTGGGTGACCTGTCCGGGGGCGAGCGCCGTCGGCTGCAGCTCACGAGGCTGCTGATGGGCGGGCCGAACGTCCTGGTACTCGACGAGCCGACCAACGACTTCGACGTCGAGACGCTGACCGCGCTGGAAGACCTGCTCGACTCGTTCGCGGGAACGCTGCTGGTCGTGTCCCACGACCGGTACTTCTTGGAGCGGGTCTGCGACTCGACCCGTGCCATGCTCGGCGACGGCTCCGTGCGCCATCTTCCGGGCGGGATCGACGAGTACCTCGCGCTGCGGCGGGCGTCGGTGGCCGCCGTCTCAGCCGCAGCGGGCACGACGGGCGCGGCAGGAGTCGGGCGGGGCGAGTCGTCCGGCGCGCCGCCGACGCGATCGTCGGCCGACGTTCGGGCTGCTCGCAAAGAGATGGCGCGCCTCGAACGCGAGATGGCTGCAATCGAGCGGGATGAGGCGTCCGTGCACGACGAGATGGCCGCGCACGCAACCGACCACGTGCGAGTCGGGGAGCTCTCGGCGCGCATGCGCGCGCTCGCCGGCCGCAAGGCGCTGGCTGAGGAGGGGTGGCTCGCGGCGGCGGAGGTTGCCGACGCTTGACGAGGCGAAGATGGGCTTGACGGGGCGCAGACACCTCGCCAAGCCCACGCTCACCCGGTGACGTGATCAACTGGCACCCGGGGTGGGCGGGTGGCGCCGCGGTGGCGGTCAGCCGAAGCCGCCGCCGCCTCCACCGCCGCCGCCCCCGCCACCACCGGAGAAGCCGCCTCCGCCGCCGCCCGATCCGGACGAGGGCGGCGCCAGGGCCGAGCCGAACCCGGCGGCCAGGTCACCGATTGCCAACGACGACGCCCCCGAGCCGAGGTCCCCGGTCGGCGAGATCCAGAAGATGGTGGATGACGCCGCCACCGCCTCGGGCATGGCCACGTGGGCGGCCTGGAGCACGCGGTCGGCGATGCCGAACGCGATGCCGTAGACCAGAAGGCGCTCCCACAGCGCGAGACTGGCCGGGGGCGCCTCGTGCAACCGCGGAAAGTCGGTGAGGTAGCGGCGAAACGCCTCCCAACGCTCTGCCTCGGCCTGGGCGGAGGGAGACCGGCGCCGCCACAGCTTGCGCTGGGTGAGCGCCCCGAGCACGACGGCCGAGTTCAGCACGCACACCGCCCCGACGAGCAGCAGCACCACGTCCGACCAGCGCGGGAACGCCATGCGCCACCCCGCGCCCGCAGCCACGACGCAGCCGACACCCACGGCGACGAGCAGCAGCAGCGCCGCCACCAGTGCCACCACACCCGTCGAGACGAACCAGCGGCGCGCGGCGACCTCGTCGGCCACGTTCGTCTTGAAGGAGGTGAAGCGGGTGCTCATCGCCTTGCGGTCAGACTCGATCGTCGCACGGAAGGTCGACAAGGCTCGCGGTCCGCTGCCGAGGACGTCATCGACGATCTCGGCCACATCGGCCTCCCACGGCGTCAGGTCGTCGCGACGGCCTCGGGAGAGCTCCAGGTCAGACACCTGCTCGGTGCGCAACCCGCCCCACACCGACTTCTCCGTCAGAACCGGCCGGGAGTGGTAGACGCCTCGTCGCACCAGGTCGAAGAGGGTGGCGGTGAAGTCCGTCGGCCCGGCTGTGCCACCCTGGCCGAGCAGCACCGGCACTAGTGCGGGCGGCAGGTCGCTCGGCGGCTCCTGCTCGTACTCTCGGTCGTACCCGCTGGGGCGTTCGCGGCCAAAGCGGACGAACACGACCCCGACCAGCAATGCGGCCGGCAGCAGGCCCAGGGCGAGCACGCCGACCACCCACGGGAGCGGGTTGGCGGCAAGGGCGTCGATGCGGTCAGCGTCGGCCTGGAACTCCGCGGCGTCGGCCGACTCCTCCGCCACGATCGCCGCGCGTCCGTCGCCGTCGACCACCGTGGCACCGGCCGTCGAGGTCAGGGCCGAACGCGGCACCAGCGCCCGCAGCTCCACGAACTGCCCGGCCGGGATGCGCTCGGCCCGCAGGTTGACCGTCGGCCCGTTCAGGGTGACGTCACCGCGGACGTACACGGGGTGGCCCCAGGCCAGGTCGATGTCGGCGGGGGCGGTGAGCGAGGCAGTGAGCCGGTCGAGACCCTGCTCCCACTCCTCCCCCCACACCTGCAGGTTCACCTCGGCGACGTCGTCGTAGGCGCGGGTGAGGCCGGTGAACTGGTAGTCCAGGGTGAAGGTGCGCGTCTGGTCGACGGCGTCGAAACGCCAGACCACGCGTACCTGGTCGGACGAGGGCTCGACCCCGAACGCCCCGGGGGGTCCGCCGGGCTGCAACGCCGTCGACGCTCCAGGAGCGTAGGCCTGCCCGCTCTCACTCACCGAGACGTCGCTGACCTGCTCGCCCGGGCGAAGCGGGATGTCGCGGAACCCGTACGTGAACGCGCCGCGGAACGCCACGGTGATGGACTCGCGCACCTCCAGCGACCCGTCGGGCGCCAGCGTGACGGCCACGTCGGAGTCGACGAGCCGGTAGGCGCGGCCGTCGTCGGCGCCCGTCAACGTCAGCAGGCCGAGCAGCCCGGCGAGCAGCACCAGGGCCACGCGCGCCGGCCGGGGCATCGATTTCCTAGCCATGGCGCTAGCCGTCGGGCCCGGCCGGACGGTCGAAGCGCACCTGCGGCACGGAGCGCTCCGCCTCGTCGCCGAGCTCGAAGTACTCCCGTCCGGTGAACCCGAAAGGACCCGCGACGAGCACGTTCGGGAACGTCTGGATGGTGTTCTGGTACGTGAGCACCGTGTCGTTGTAGACCTGGCGCGACACTGTGATGCGGTTCTCGGTCTCGGCGAGCTGGGCCTGCAGGTCGCTGAAGCCCGCGTCGGCCTTCAGCTCGGGGTAGGCCTCGGCGACGGCGAACAGCCGTCCCAACGCCTGCCCGAGCATGCCCTCGGCGTCCGCCGCCTGCGCAGGTGTGGTCGCCGCCGCAGACGCGGCCCGCGCCCGGGTCACCGCCTCGAAGGTGGACGACTCGTGGGCGGCGTAGCCCTTGACCGTCTCGACGAGGTTGGGCACCAGGTCGCGGCGCCGCTTGAGCTGGACGTCGATCTGTGCCCACGAGTTGTCGACCCGGTTGCGCCGCTGGACGAGCCGGTTGTAGGTCATCACCAGCCACACGCCCAGGAGCAGGACGAGAACGCCGACGACGATGATGGCTATCGAGGTGCCGCTCATGACACCCATCATGGACCTGTTGGGTCCTGCAGGAGGGAGTGCCCGGTGAGCCTTGTTGCCGATCTGGCTGACGCCCTGGGTGCCGACGCGACCACGCACGTGCTCACCGACCCGGCGTTGACCGAGGCGTACGGCACCGACTGGACACGACGGTGGGCACATCGTCCCCTGGCGGTCGTCCGTCCCGGCAGCGTCGAGCAGGTGTCGGCCGTGATCCGGGCCTGCAGATGGCACGGGGTGCCGGTGGTGCCGCAGGGCGGCAACACCGGTCTGGTCGCCGGGAGCGTGCCCGGTGCGGACGACGCGGCCGTCGTGATGTCCCTCACCCGGCTCGACGACCTCGGCCCGGTCGACACGTCGACCCGCCAGGTGACCGTCGGTGCCGGGACGACGCTGGTTGCTCTGCAACGCCACGCCCGGGCCGCCGGGCTCGTGTACGGGGTCGACCTCGGGGCCCGTGACACTGCGACCGTCGGCGGCACGATCGCCACCAACGCCGGTGGGCTGCGAGTCTGCCGCTACGGCGACACCCACGCCCAGGTCACGGGGCTGCAGGCGGTGCTCGCCGACGGGTCGGTCATCAGCCGGCTCGACGGCCTGCCCAAGGACGGCGCGGGCTACGACCTGGTGGCGCTGCTGGTCGGCAGCGAGGGGACGCTCGGTGTTGTCACCGACGTGCGCGTGCGGTTGCACGAGCCCGACCCGCCCGGCGTGACCACGCTCGTCGGTTGCCGCAGCGTCGCCGAGGCGGTCGCGCTGCTCCCGGCGCCGCACCACCGGCGCCTGGCTGAGCTGATGACGCACGACGGCCTCGCGCTGACCTGCGCGGTGACGGGACTGGGGATGCCGCTGCCGCACGAGTGGCCCGCCTACCTGCTGATCGAGACCCCTGACATGCCCGACCTGCCCGAGGACGTCGAGGCCGTCGTGGACGAGCGCCTGCTCGACTACCGCGAACGCCACCCCGAGGCCGTCGCCACGCTCGGGGTGGTGCACAAGTACGACGTGTCGATCCCGCTCGACCGGCTCGACCCCGTGCTTGCGCAGGTGGCCGACGTGGTGGCCCCGCACCGCCTGTTCGTCTACGGGCACCTCGCCGAGGGCAACATGCACCTGGGCGTGGTGGGTCCGCCGCCGGACGACGAGGACATCGACGAAGCCGTGCTGGGCCTGGTCGCCGCTGCGGGCGGGTCGATCGCCTCCGAGCACGGGGTGGGACGGGCCAAGGCGGGCCTGCTCCCGCTCAACCGCAGCCCGGCCGACCTGGCCGCGATGCGCGCGGTCAAGGCGGCGCTCGACCCGACCTCGGTGCTCAACCCGGGCGTGGTGCTGGCCTGAGCCGCAGTGGCGCCCGCCGGCTCTGACACGATTGCACCATGGCGAAGAAGCACCGCGGTCCCCGTCCGGTCGTCGAGGTCGAGGTCGAGGTCGTCGGCCCGCGCGAGCCCTGCCCCTGCGGATCGGGCAAGCGCTACAAGGTCTGCCACGGCAAGGCCGCGGCCCGGGCCCGCGCCCCCATGGTGGAGCGCCCCTTCGAGGGTCTGCCCAGCGAGACCGACTGGGTGGCATTGCGCGAGTTTGTGCCGGCGGCGACGGCCTCGGTGCAGCTGCGCCCCGACGCGACGCAGGCGCCCCCGGTGTCCGTGGTGACGGTGCTGCCGACCGCTCTTCCGGCGATGCGCCGCGACGACGGCGAGGTGCTGGTCGCGCTGCAGACCACGACGTCATCCGGTGACCCCTCGCGCGACGTCGCTGCTGCGCTGCTGGCTGCGCTCGCGCTCGACGCCGGTGGCGCTGTCGCGATGCCTGGCCTGCCCGGTCCCGGCCCGCGGCTGCAGGACGTGCTCGACCCGGACGGCGGCTTCGACGTGGTGATGCATGAGACGTTCGACTTCTGGGTCGGCGATGCGGCCGACGACCCGTCCACGAAGGCTCTGCTCGAGCAGGCGAACACGTCGATCATCCCGACAGAGCGCCTGGCCTCGGTGTCGTCTGCCTACGCAGCCACGATGGGCGAGCGCCGCTACCTGCGCTGGGTACAGCCCTACGCCGAAGACCGCCTGCTCGACGCGCTGGCCCGGCTGCGTGCTGCCGGGGCGGACGGCCTCGGCGACGCGACGACGATGCTGGGCACCTTCCGTGCGCACGGGTTGCTGGTGCCGGTCTGGGAGCTGGGCGAGGACGTGCTGCTGGGCGACCTCGAAGACCCGGCGGTTGCCCTGGCCGACCGGCTGGCCGACGAGGTGCAGAACGCGTCGCCGCTCGACGCCGACCAGCGGCGAGCCCGCGCGGCGCTGGCGAACCGCCAGATCACGATTCGCTGAGGTCGTCACCGCCGGGGTCGCCGGTGGGCTTCTCGCGGGCGTCCGCCTCACCCTGCTCGGTCGTCTCGGCACCCGCGGCAGGGGCCGTGACCCCGACCGTGCTCAGTGCGTCGACCGCATCCTCCACCCGGGAGAACACGAGGGACTCGTCGGCCACCTCGAACACGCCGCCTCGGTAGAGCGCGCGTTCGACGTCGCGGCGCACCCGAGCAAACGCGACCTGGACGCCTCGCGCCTGCGTCCGGTCGACCAGGCGGCGCAGGGCCGCAGCGCCGTTGAGGTCGACGTGGCTGACTGCCTCGAGGTTGAGCACCAGGGCTGTCAGCTGCGGCATCCGAGGGCCCACGAGGGCATTCACCCGAGTCACCAGGTACTCGGCTCCGGCGAAGAACAGGGGGCCGTCGTATCGGACGGCCAGAACGTCGGGAACCAACTCGGCCGCTCGACGCGGGCTGACGGCACGCCAGCGCGTCGATCCGGGAGCCGGACCGAGGGCCACGACCTGGGGGCGAGACAGCGTTGCGACGAGTTCGACCATGTTCACGAACACCGCCAGCAAGATGCCCGGCAGGATGCCGAGAACGGCGACCCCGATCAGCGTGACCAGGCCCAGAGTCACCTCGAAGCGGCGGAACCGGTACAGCGCCGCCCAGTCCCGCGGCCGGACGATGCCGGTAGCCGCGACCACGACGACAGCAGCGAGCGTCGGCGAGGGAAGGTCGAACACGAGCGGAGCCAACGCGACCAGGAACAGCCCGGTGAAGCCGGCGGCCAGCAGGCTGACCACCTGGGTGCGCCCGCCGGTGGTGAAGGCGACCGCGGTGCGCGAGTCGCTGGCGCCTATGGCGAAGCCTTGGAAGAGCCCGGACGCGGCGTTCGCCCCCGACAGCGCCAGTAGCTCGGTGTTCGCATCGATCGGGTCAGACTTCGACCGTTCGGCGTACGCGCGCCCGGTGAGCACTGAGTTGGCGAAGACGATGAGTGCGACACCCGCGGCCGGTCCCAGCAGTGGACCGACGGCATCCAGCCCGATCGACGGCCACTGCGGCGCCGGGAGCCCGCGCGGGACCTCGCCGACGACTGACACGCCGCGGTCGCTCAGCCCGATCATGGCCGAGATCGCGGTCATCGCCACGACCGCCACCAACGAGCCCGGCACACGGGGCGAGAGCCTGCGCAGTCCCAGAATGATGAGCAGCGAGCCGATACCGACGAGCGTGCTGGGCAGGTCGACATCGGCGCGGGCCTCCCAGAGCCCGGTCACCTGCGCCAGCAGTGTGTCGCCGGACGTCGATGCGCCGACGAGCTTGGCGACTTGGTTGACGGCGATGATCAGCGCGACACCTGTCAGGTAGCCGACCAGCACTGGCTGGGAGAGGTAGTCGGCGATGAACCCAAGCCGCAGTACCCACGCGGCCAGCAGCACTCCCGCAGTGATCAGCGCCAGGGCCGCAGCGAGTGCGGCGTACTCGGCGCCACTGGCCGCGAAGGGCAGGAGGGCGGCGGCCACGAGGATCGCCATCTGCGACTCGGGACCGACCGAGAGGGTGCGCGAGCTGCCCAGCAGGGCGTACACGGCCATTCCGAAGATGCCCGTGTAGAGCCCAGCCACCGGCGTCACGCCGGCGACCTCGCCGTAGGCCAGCCCGGATGGGATCAGCAGGGCCGTGACGGTGGCCGCGGCGACGAGATCGGGGCGCAGGTCGATGCGCCGGTAGTGGCGCAGCATGCGCACCCCGGGCGGGACGAACGTGCGCCGCTTCTCGACGGACACCGGCGGTCGTGGGTCCGTCATGGCCCTGACCGTAGTCAGGTGGCCTCCTCCTACGCTTCCACCCGTGCGATACGCCTACCTGGGACCGCCGGGAACCTTCACCGAGGCCGCCCTGCGGTCGATGCCGCTGGCCGAGACCGACGAGACGACGCCGTTCACGACCGTGTCGGCAGCGCTCGACGCCGTCCGCGAGGGCATCGTGGACGGCGCGGTGGTGCCCATGGAGAACTCGGTCGAGGGCTCGGTCAACGCCACGCTGGACGAGCTTGCCGTCGGCGTCAGGCTGGTAATCGCGCACGAGGTGGTGCTGCCGGTCGCCTTCGACCTGGTCGCCCCCGCCGGCGTGGAGCTGGGCGACATCCGCCGCGTCGCCACCCATCCGCACGCGGAGGCGCAGTGCCGGGTGTGGATCGCCCGCCACCTGCCGCAAGCGCTCGTGGTGCCCGCCGCGTCGACTGCCGCCGCCGCCGAGGCCGTCGCGGCGGGCGTGGGGGAGTACGACGCTGCCATCGCCGGCCCGCTGGCCGCCTCCACCTACGTGCTGCGCGTCGTCGCCGGTGGCATCCAGGACGCCGACGCGCACACCCGGTTCGTGCTTCTGGTGCGTCCGGGTAACCCTCCGGAGCCGACGGGCCACGACAAGACGACGCTGGTGGCGTTCATGAAGGAGGACCGCACCGGGGCGTTGCTCGAGATCTTGGAGCAGTTCGCCACGCGGGGCGTCAACCTCACGCGCATCGAGTCGCGTCCGGTCGGCGCCAGGCTGGGCAACTACTGCTTCTCCATCGACTGCGAGGGACACGTCGAGGACGACCGTGTCGCCGAGGCGCTGATGGGGCTGCACCGGGTGTGTGCCGACGTGCGCTACCTCGGGTCATACGCGCGGGCGGACGGGCTGGCGCCCATCGTCACCGAGTCGACCACCAACGACGATTTCGCCGAGGCGCGCCGCTGGCTCAAGGCGCTACGCGGGCAGGCCTAGCCAGCGGTGGGGCGCTCGGGGACGGTGCGCACGTAGCGGTTGGCGATCGTCAAGAACCCCTGCGCGGGCCAGAATCCCGAGGCCTCGAGGTTGGTCGTGCGCCAGTCGGCGATCGCTGCGGTGTGCCCGAAGCTCGCCATGTCGCGCATGGCGGTCGACACCAGGGTTCGGCCCACCTGCTTGCCGCGGGCATCCGGGTGAACCGCGAGCAAGATCATCTCCGCGCTTCGCGCGTCGTAGAGGGGGAACGGCGCACCGGGCCGCCACACCAGCAGCCCCACGCTGCCGTCGCCGCTGCGGGCGATGAGCACCCGGGCGTCCTCCTCCACGACGCTGCGGCGGTACTCGTCGGGCAGCCCGGAGTAGAAGCTGTTGGAGTGCCGGTCGAACACGGGCGACCCCTCGTGGTGCCTCGCCAGCAGGTCGCCGAGGCTGGTCACGGTATCGATCTCCTCCAAGCCGACCCGGTCGACCGCGACGCCAGTGGACAGCTTGGGGCCACCACGGTCACCGAGTGGGCGGACCGCGTAGGCCTCCTCGCGGCCGAACGACAGGTCGATGAGCCGGTCAGCCAGTGGCCGGTCGACCGACGGCACGACGAAGGCATGCGTGGCCAGGCCCCGCGCCATCCATTCGTCGCCGGCCACCGCGTACAGCCGGGCCATGGCTTCGGGCGAGCCGACAGCCCCGATGATGCCGGCGATGGCGCGGCCGTCTTCGCTCTCCTCCCACAGCAGGCTGGCCAGCAGCTCGCCGTCGCGCACGTCCACCCATCCCTGCGGAGGGTTCGCCAGGGCGCCGCGCACCACGACGGGGTCGGTGAAGGCCGGACTCAGCTCGCGGGTGGCACCCTGCACGCGCGCGTGGCGGCGGGCGATGAGGGTGGCAATGGCATCGAGGTCGTTCGGGCTTGCCGCGCGGATCACTCACGAGACGCTAGCGCGCCGGTGGGTACGCTCGCACGGTGATCGACCTGCGCCGCCTTCGCGACGACCCTGATGCCCTTCGTGCGTCGCAACGCGTGCGGGGAGACGACCCGGCGCTCGTCGATGCCGTCCTCGCCGCCGACGAGGAGCGCCGGACGGCCCTCGGCGAGTTCGAGACGCTGCGTGCCGAGCAGAAGACGCTGGGACGCGCGGTCGCCAAGGCGACCGGCGACGAGCGCGACGCGGTGCTGGCCCGGGCACGCGAGCTGGCCGACGCCGTCAAGGACGCCGAGGGCCGGGCAGGCGAGGCTGAGGCGTCGATGGCGGCAGTGGCGGGCGGACTGTCGAACCTGATCGACCCGGACGCTCCGATCGGCACCGAGGCCGACTTCGTCGTCCTCGACACCGCTGGGACGCCGCGCGACTTCGCCGCCGAAGGGTTCGACCCGCGCGACCACGTCCAGCTCGGACGCCTGCTCGGGGCCATCGACATCGAGCGGGCCGCCAAGGTGTCGGGCTCGCGGTTCTACTACCTCACCGGCGTGGGCGCACTGCTCGAGCTGGCGCTGGTGAGCATGGCGATGGCGCAGGCGGCCGAGGCCGGATTCATCCCGGTGCTGCCGCCAGTGCTGGTGCGTCCCGAGGCTATGGAAGGCACCGGCTTTCTCGGCCAGGCCGCCGAGAACGTCTTTCACCTACCCGAGGACGACTACTACCTGGTGGGCACGTCAGAGGTGCCGCTGGCGGCCTACCACTCCGGGGAGATCCTCGACGCGGGCGCGCTGCCGCTGCGCTACGCCGGCTTCTCGACCTGCTTTCGGCGCGAGGCCGGGTCGCACGGACGCGACACTCGGGGCATCATCCGGGTGCATCAGTTCGACAAGGTGGAGATGTTCAGCTTCTGCGCGCCCGACGACGCTGCCGACGAGCACCGTCGGCTTCTTGCGTGGGAGCGCGAGTTCTTCGACCAGCTCGAGGTGCCCTACCGGGTGATCGATGTCGCCTCGCAAGACCTGGGTGCGTCGGCGGCTCGCAAGTTCGACATCGAGGCATGGGTGCCGACGCAGGGCACGTACCGTGAGGTCACGTCCACGTCGAACTGCACGGAGTTTCAGGCGCGGCGGCTCGCGGTGCGCATGCGCGACGAGTCCGGCGGACCGACCCAGCCGGTCGCCACCCTCAACGGCACCTTGGTCGCCGTCCCCCGCACCATCGTGGCAATCCTGGAGAATCACCAGCAGCCGGACGGGTCGGTGCGCGTCCCCGCTGCTTTGCAGCCCTACCTCGGTGGACGCGAGACGCTGACCCCGCTGGGGGTGGGCTGAGCACCGATGGGCCCATCACCCGGGGCTGACGGCTGGCGCCCCCGCCTGGTGGCGCTGGACATCGACGGCACCCTGATCCCCTACGCCGACTTCCACTCGCCCCCGTCGCTGCCGGTGAGCACGGCGGTTGCGAGCGTGGCGGCCGGCGGCGCGCACCCGGTGATCTCGACCGGGCGCTCGCTGCACTCCACATACCCGGTGTTCGACGCGCTTGACCTCACCGAAGGCTACGCGGTGTGCTCGAACGGGGCAGTGGTCGTCGACGTCGAGACCCGCGACGCGATCGACGTGGTCACCTTCGACGCGCTCGAGTCCGTCCGGTACTTCGCCGAGCAGATCCCCGACGCGATCCTGGCGGTCGAGGAGCTCGGGCAGGGCTTTCGCATCAGCGGCGACAACATCGACTTCGAGTTCGACGGCAAGATCGACGTCGTCCCGCACAGCGAGCTGGTGCAGGGTCCGGTGACGCGCCTGGTGGTGCGTTGGCACGAGGGCGACCGCGAGCGGCTGCGGGCCATCGCCGCCGAGATGGGCCTGCCGGCCGTCGACTACGCCATCGGATACACCGCCTGGCTCGACATCATGCCGTCCGGGGTGTCGAAGGCCGAGGGCCTCGACAAGATCTGCTTTCGCCTCGGCATCGGGTCTGACGACGTGCTGGCCATCGGGGACGGCCACAACGACATGGAGATGTTGCAGTGGGCCGGTCTCGGCGTCGCCATGGGCAACGCACCTGACGACGTCAAGGCGATCGCCGACGAGGTGGGCCCCCACGTCGACGACGACGGGGTCGCCAGCGTGCTGGGCCGGTACTTCTCGTGACGGCCGCCCGTTACGACCTCGACCCCGAGACGAATCCCGTCCTGCGCGTGTTCCTCTCCGACGGAAGGCTCACCGCGATGCCCGCCAAGTGGTCCAAGCGCATGGTCGTGCTGGACTACCTGGCGCAGGTCTTCGAGCCCGGCGTGCGCTACAGCGAGGCCGACGCGTCAGCGATGCTTGCGGCCTTCCACCCCGACTACGCGATGCTGCGTCGATACCTGGTCGACGAGGGCTTCTTGCAGCGTGCCGACGGGGTCTACTGGCGCGCGGGTGGCACCGTCGTCCTGTAGCTGCCGTGCATGCGTCGAGCAGTACCCGAGTCGGTCGACCAGGTGTGGCAGATGGTGACCAAGCCCTGAGCTCGCGCCTGGCCCTGGTGCCCGAGGCCGGCTTCCGTCCTCCCGGATCCCGGTGATGGGAGACAGACCCACGTCGCTCGGCTAGTGATGGGAGCAGGAGCACGCCATACGGTGGCGCTCTCACCCGCCACCGCCCCGTCGACGTGGTTAGGTCTCCCGCCACGCCCTCGCCGAGGAGTACAGCTTCCCGCGACGAGCGCGCAAGAGGGTCGGCTGACGTGAGCGTCGCGAGGGCCGGGAAGCGAGCGTCGTGAGCCTCCGACGGTAGCGTCGGGCCCCACCTACGGAAGTGTCGCGAGCCCCGCTGCGAGCCGCTCGTCGGTGACGTCCTCGTCCGACATCCGCCCGCTGAGGTAGCTGTCGTAGGACGGCAGGTCGAGCATGCCGTGCCCGCACAGCGCGGTGACGATCACCTTCTCCTCGCCGGACTCCGCGCACGCCTTGGCCTCGCGAACCGCCTCGGCCAGCGCATGCGTCGGCTCGGGGGCGGGGACGATGCCCTCGGTCCGCGCGAACAGCACGCCCGCCTCGAAGCACTCGGTCTGCGGGACGGCCTTCGCCGTCATGAGCCCCTGGTCGTAGATGTGGCTGATCAGCGGGCTCATGCCGTGGTAGCGCAGCCCGCCTGCGTGGATGGGGTCGGGGACGAAGTCGTGCCCCAACGTGTGCATCTTCAGCATCGGCGCGATGCCGGCGGTGTCGCCGAAGTCGTAGGCGTACGTGCCGCGCGTCAGCGACGGGCACGACATGGGCTCGACGGCGCGGATCTCGGGGTCCCACCGGCCGGCCAGCTTCTCCCGCAGCAGCGGGAACGCCAGCCCGGCAAAGTTCGAGCCGCCACCGGTGCAGCCGACCACCAGGTCGAGGGAGGACTCGCCGGCCATCTCGAGCTGGAGCAGCGCCTCCTCGCCGATGACTGTCTGGTGCAGCAGCACGTGGTTGAGCACCGAGCCCAGCGCGTAGCGGGCGGCCGGATCGATCGCGGCGGCCTCCACGGCCTCGCTGATCGCCATGCCCAGCGATCCCGACTGGTTAGCCGGGTTGGCGGCCATCGCCCGCCCGGCCTCGGTGAGGTCCGACGGCGAGCGGTGCACCGAGGCGCCGAAGGTCTCCATGAGCATGCGCCGGTAGGGCTTCTGGTCGTACGACGCCCCGACCTGCCACACCTCGCACTCCAGCCCGAACAACGAGCAGGCGAACGCCAGCGCGGCACCCCACTGCCCGGCACCGGTCTCGGTGGTGATCTTGGTGACACCCTCGGCAGCGTTGTAGTACGCCTGCGGGACGGCGGTGTTCGGCTTGTGCGAGCCGGCCGGTGACACGCCTTCGTACTTGTAGTAGATGCGCGCCGGGGTGCCGAGCGCCTTCTCCAGGCCACGGGCGCGGTAGAGCGGCGACGGCCGCCACAGCCGGTAGACGTCCTGTACCTGCGCCGGAATGTCGACGTAGCGCTCAGCGGTGACCTCCTGCCCGATGAGAGCCATCGGGAACAGGGGAGCCAGGTCGTCGGGGCCGAGCGGCTCTCGGGTGCCGGGGTGCAGCGGCGGCGGAGGGGGGACCGGCAGGTCGGGGATGATGTTGTACCAACGCGTCGGCATCTCCGACTCGTCGAGTGTGTACTTGTGCTGCTGCGGAAGCTCGGCTGCGGGCATGCCTGCTGAGGTTAGTCGGCGGCCCTCGCCGGGTTTCGGGCGGCTGTGAAGTTGGCCGCCAGCCACGTGGCGAGCTCCCCGGAGGCCGCGTGCACCGACTCCAGCCACGAGGTGCGCGCGCCCTCGTCGGCGGTGTCGCTGACGTGCTTCACCAAGGTGACCGGCACGCCGGCCATCCGACACGCCGCCGCGACGGCGTAGCCCTCCATGTCGACGAGGTCGGCGTGCGCAGCGAGGCGGTCGCGGGTACCGGCGTCGGAGACGAACATGTCACCGGTCGCCAACGTCGGTCCGTCGCCCAGCAGGATGGGACGCCCGTACCGGTGCCCGGTGAGCTGTTCGAGCACCGTGCTGTCGAGGTCGTGCTGCTGCACCCGCCCGACGACATGGGTGCCGACCATCCCGTCGTGCAGGGCGCCAGCGGTGCCGATGTTGACCACCAGGTCGGGACGGTCGGTGGGCCGCGCGAGCGCGCGGCTCACCTGCAGGGCCGCGTTGACCTTGCCGACCCCGGTGATGAGCACGGGCAAGTCGGCCGGGAACGCCACGGCCTCGTGCTCGACGGCAACGACGAGCAGCACGCGGCGTGCGGTGCGCGGGCTCATCGGTGGGCCGCGTCGAGGCCGAGCACGTGCAGTGCGAAGCGGGCTGCGGGGCCACCGGCGTCCAGTGCCGTCCGCACGGCACCTTGCACGTCGAGGTCGTCACGAAGCGCCGCCGCGACGGCGTCGCGCCCGGCGGAGGTTCCGGGTTGGCCGGCGGCCGCGTAGAGGTTCTCCACCACCGCCGAGGCCGCGTCGAGCCTCTGTGGGTCGTAGGTCCACGGCTGCGCCCACGGTCGGTCGAGCAGCATCAACCGCACTGCGGCAGCATCATGCTCCAGAAGAAGGTCGGGGACGAGCACGAGGTTGCCGGTCGACTTCGCCATCTTCGACCCGTCATGGTGCACGAGGCCGACGCGCATCCAGGCGCGTGCGAACGGATGCACCCCGGTGACTGCCTCCGTGATCGCGGACTCGTACGCATGGTGGGGGAACGTCAGGTCGGCGCCGCCGCCGTGCAGGTCGACCGAGGCGCCGAGCACCGAGACGGCCATCGCGGCGCACTCGCTGTGCCAGCCGGGACGACCGGCTCCCCAGGGCGAGGCCCAGCTCGGCTCGTCGCCGCTCGACGCCCGCCAGATCGGCACGTCGCCGGGATGCTCCTTGGCGGGGTCGTCCGGGTTCTCGCCGTTCTCGCGCAGGGCGGTGTGCCAGGCGGCCTCGTCCAGGCCGGAGCCGGCGACGACGTCGGCGCCGCGGAAGTACACCGTGCCCGCCGTCTCGTAGGCGTGCCCGGCGTCCAGGAGCGTCGCGCACAGCCGGACGACCGGCTCGACGTAGGCGTGCGCGCGAGGCTCGTGCGCGGGACGCAGCACCCCGAGCGCGCTCATGGCACGGTCGAACGAGAACTGTTCCATGGCAGCGAGCTCGTCGTAGGGCGTGCCGGCGCGCGAGGCCGCCTCGGTGAGCACGTCGTCGACGTCGGTCACGTTGCGGCACACCTCGACCTCGACGCCCTCGTGGCGCAGCACCCGTACCGCGGTGTCGAGCCACACGAACGTGGCGGCGTGACCGAGATGCGTCACCGAGTAGGGGGTGATGCCGCAGACGTAGACGCGTGCGCGCGAGAGCAGCGGCAGTGGTCGTCCACCGATGACCACGGGTGGCGCAAGGCGGGTGGGCACGCCCTCAGCCTAGGGACGCATCCCACGCCCAGCCATGCCAGCATGGGTGAGATGGACCTGACAGTCGTGGACGACACCGAGAAGAGCCGTTTCGAAGCCCGTACCGGTGACGGGGCGCTCGCCGGCTGGGTCGAGTACACCCGAACAGCGGAGTCCGTGACGCTCGACCACACCGAGGTCGATGGAGCCTACGGGGGCCAGGGAGTGGGCTCCACGCTGGTGAAACAGACACTGGCGATCGTGCTGGACGAGGGCGTCGCAGTGGTGAACGACTGCCCGTTCATCGAGCGCTACATGCGCCGGCACGAGGGCGAGTACGACGCGGTCGTGCGCAAGGCAGGGCCCTGACCTCAGATATCGGAGCCTAGCCGGCGAACAGCCTCGGCCACCGCGGTCTGACCGAGGACCTGCTGGCGCAGACGGTCGTCCGGGCAGGTCGCCACGGCAGCCATCCGGGCGCGGTAGGCCGACTCGCGAAACGCCATCTGCACCTGGCGTAGGTGCTCGTACGCCGCGCGACCGGCGGAGTCGGACGGCACGTCCAGCGAGTCGCTCGGCCATCGCGTGTGGTTGGCCTCGGCCATCGCGCGCACCTGGGCGAGCAGCGGGTCGAGCGCCGGCGACGCCCGTGCTGCCGTGGCGCAGTCGGCGTAGCAGCGACGCCACAGCCCCGTCCCCAGGGGGTCGGACGCCGAGGTGCGTCGCCACGGCCAGCGGGGCATGAGCAGCTACCGGTGAACCGCGGGCTACAGGTACATGCCGCTGCCGAGGTGCGGACGCTCCTCGCCCTTGCCGTCAGCCCCATCCGCCTGCTGGCCCTGGCCTTCGGCACCAGCAGGCAGCGCACGACGCATCTGCTCCAGCTGGGCGCGGGCAGCCATCTGCTGGGCGAAGAGTGCGGTCTGGATGCCATGGAACAGCCCCTCGAGCCACCCTACGAGCTGGGCCTGCGCGATGCGCAGCTCAGCGTCGGTGGGCACCTCGTCCTCGACGAACGGAAGCGAGAGCCGCTCGAGCTCGTCGACCAGCTCAGGCGCGAGGCCGTCCTCGAGCTCGGCGATGGACGCGTGGTGGATCTGTTGAAGGCGGCGACGGCTGGCCTCGTCCAAGGGCGCCGACTTCACCTCGTCCAGAAGCTGCTTGATCATCGTGCCGATTCGCATCACCTTGGCGGGCTGCTCGACAAGGTCGGTGACCGACCCGCGCTGCTCGCCGTCCTCGTCGGCCGGCGCCTCGCTGGCCATCGCCCCGGGGCCGACGACGACGACACGTGCGGCGGGGTCCATGGGACTGGTCGGCTGCTCGTCGGTCATGGCGGCATCCTCCCCAACGACGTGATGGACCACAACGGCGGGCGGGTCACCTGACCTGAAGGACGATCTTGCCGATGTGGGCGCTGCTCTCCATCAGCGCGTGCCCAGCCGCTGCCTGCGCAATCGGCAGCACCGTGTGGACGACGGGCCGCACGCGGCCGTCGGCAATCATCGGCCACACGTTCTCGCGGACGGCCGTGACTATGGCGGCCTTCTCCGCGAGGGGGCGCGCGCGCAGCGTCGTCCCGATCACGCCGGCTCGCTTGGCCAGCAGCAGCCCGAGGTTGATCTCGGCCTTGACGCCGCCCTGCATCCCGATGATCACCAGCCGACCACCGGTGGCCAGCGCGTCGACGTTGCGGGCGAGATAGGGCCCGCCGACGACGTCGAGGATCACGTCGGCGCCGCGGCCCTGCGTGGCGTCGCGCAGAGCGTCGCCGAAGTCGACCTCGCGGTAGTTGATGAGCATTTCGGCACCCAGGTCGCGGCAGGCGTCCAGCTTGGCGGTGCTTCCTGCGGTCACCGCGACCCGAGCGCCCAGGGCGCGGCACACCTGAATCGCCATCGTGCCGATCCCGCTCGACCCGCCGTGCAGAAGGACGGTCTGGCCGTCCTGCAGCCCCGCGGTCATGACCAGGTTCGACCACACGGTGCAGGCGACCTCGGGCAGAGCGCCGGCGGTCACCAGGTCGACACCGTCCGGGATGGGCAGCAGCGTCTCGACCGGCACGGCCACCTGCTCGGCGTACCCGCCGCCGGCCAGCAGGGCGCATGCGGTGTCTCCCACCGCCCATCCGCTCACACCCGGGCCGAGGGAGCGCACCGTGCCTGAGCACTCCAGCCCGAGGTAGGGCGAGGCTCCCGCGGGAGTGGGGTAGCGGCCCTGGCGCTGCAGCACGTCGGCTCGGTTGACCGCGCTCGCGACGACGTCGAGGACGACCTCGCCCGCACCGGGGGTCGGGTCGTCCACCTCACGCCAGGCCAGCGTCTCGGGACCGCCTGGTTGCTCCTGAGTGATCGCCAGCACCCCAGCAGAGTAGGCGCAGCGAGGGAGGCGTAGCGGGCGTGCTCGTCGGGCGGCTCAGTCGTCCTCGGGGGCGACCTTCTTCGCCCAGAGCAGCTCTTCAGCCGGCCGGACGACGATGATGCGGTCTTCGCGCACCAGGTGGCCGACGGCCGGGGAGTAGTAGGGCACCACTTTGTCGTCGCGCACGACGGCGAGCACGGGCTCGTCCAGCTGCCACGGCGTGCGGCCCTCCTCGCGCGGCAGCACGCGTCGTTCGGCGACCTCAAGGCCCTCCCCGCTCGACAGCAGGTCTTCGAGCACGCCCGACAGGTTGGGGCTCACGGCGGCCATGCCCAGCAATCGGCCGACCGAGTCCGACGAGGTGATCACCGAGTTGGCGCCGCTGTGCTTGATGATCGCGGCGTTCTCCTCCTCGCGCACCGACACGATGATTGTCGCGTCCGGGTTGAGGCTGCGGGCTGTCAGCGTCACGAGGACGGCGGTGTCGTCTCGCTCAGGGGCGATCACGACGGTCGCGGCCCGCTCGACCTGGGCGCGGCGCAGCACGTCCGAGCGCGTCGCGTCGCCGACCACGCCGACCAGCCCGTCCTCGTTGGCCTCGGCGATGTTGGTCTGCATCGGGTCGACGACGACGATCTTCGAGCGGGCGACACCGTTGGCGATCAGGGTGCCGACGGCGCTGCGTCCTTTCACGCCGTAGCCGATCATCACGTAGTGGTTCTCCACGCTGTTCCTCCAGCGGTCGGTGCGCCACGCCTCGCGGCTGCGGAAGGTCAGGGCCTCGAGGGTGGTCCCGACCAGGACGATCAGGAACAAGATGCGCAACGGCGTGATGACCACGACGTTGACCAGCCGCGCGGCGTCGGTGATCGGGGCGATGTCGCCGTAGCCGGTGGTCGACAGTGTGACGGTCGAGTAGTACAGCGCGTCGAGCAGGCTGACGGACCCGTCGTAGTTGTCGACGTAGCCGTCACGGTCGAGGTAGACGATGGCGACGACCGCCGCGAGCACGGCCAACGCGACCGCCACGCGAATTCCGATGGCCCGGAAGGGACTGGCGTTGCGCCGACCGAGCAAGATGGTGCCACTGGGTGCCTGCGACTCGGTGAGCGGAATCTGTGCGCTCATCGTCGTCGGCTCCCAGTGGCGACCGCCGAGGCTCGGCGGCGTCGCACGTCGATCACGAGAGGAAGGGTATGGACACCAACACTGTCCGGGTAGCGGTGGTCACCGGCGCGGCGCGAGGAATCGGTGCAGCAACGGCCCAGCGGCTGGCTGATGACGGCATGGCGGTGGCGGTCTGCGACCTGTCTGCTGACGCGTGCGCGGACATCGTGGCGGCCATCGAGGCCGACGGCGGGCGAGCGATGGCTGTAGGCATGGACGTCGCTGACCGCGACCAGGTCGAGGCGGGGATCGCCACGGTTGTCGAGCAGTTCGGACGTCTCGACGTCCTGGTCAACAACGCCGGCCTCATCCGCGACAACATGCTGTTCAAGATGACCGACGATGACTGGGATGTGGTGATGAACGTGCACCTCAAGGGCGCATTCCTGTGCTCCCAGACGGCCCAGAAGCACATGGTGGCGAACACGTACGGACGCATCGTCAACCTGTCGTCCATCGCCGGGGACGGCAACCGCGGCCAGGCCAACTACTCCGCGGCGAAGGCGGGCATCCGGGGGTTCACCAAGACGTTGGCCCTCGAGCTCGGGCCGTTCGGGATCACGGCGAACGCGATCGCGCCGGGGTTCATCTCCTCGGCCATGACGAAGCAGACGGCTGACCGCATCGGGGTCTCGTTCGACGACTTCCAGAAGAACGTCGCCGCCGGCACCCCCGTTCGGCGTGTCGGGGAGCCTGAGGACGTGGCGAACGCGGTTGCGTTCTTCGCCTCCGAGGGCGCGGGGTTCATCACCGGGCAGGTGCTCTACGTCGACGGCGGGGCCGGGCGGGCCTAGTGCGCGTTCTTCTCGTCCAGGTCACGACCGGCGCCGACCCGGCGCAGAATCGGGTCGCCATAGCCGAAGCGGTGGCAGCCGGCCGGGAGGCCGCCGGTCCGCTCGACCTGATCGTGCTGCCCGAGGCGGTGCAGGCCGACTTCGGCGGCGGGGCGACCCCGCTGGCCGAGGTCGCCGAGCCCCTGGACGGGCCGTTCGTCCAGGGGCTGGCCGGGCTGGCCGACGAGTCGGGCGCGGTGGTCGTGGGTGGCATGTTCGAGCAGCCCCCCGGCCATGGGTCGGCGGGGCTGCCGTTCAACACGCTCGTCGCCGTGGCGCCGGGGGCCGGGCTCGTGGCCACCTACCGCAAGGCACACCTCTACGACGCCTTCGGCTACCGGGAGTCCGACCTGCTCAGCGCCGGCGACCCGGTCGCGGTGACGGTGACGGTGCCGGTCGGCGACGCGCCGCCGGCGACGGTGGGGCTGATGACCTGCTACGACCTGCGATTTCCGGAGCAGGCTCGCGCCCTGGTCGACGGTGGGGCCGAGCTGCTGCTGGTGCCGTCCGCCTGGCTGCGCGGCCCCGGCAAGCAGCACCACTGGGCCACGCTGCTCGCCGCCCGGGCGATCGAGAACACGGTCTACGTGGCTGGGGTCGCCAAGTCGGGGGAGCGCTACTGCGGCCTCACGCGGCTGGTCGACCCGATGGGTGAGGTGGTGGCCGAGCTGGACGAGGCCGACGGCTCGGTGGTGGCGCAGGTCGAGCGGTCCCGCATCCAGGCGGTGCGCGAGGTCAACCCGTCGCTGGCCAATCGCCGGTGGGACGTCGCCGTCCGTTCGTGAGGCATGGGCTAGGAGTCGGCCGGGCGCAACGGCCGCGCGGCGTCGTGCGCGTTCTGGTCGTCCCACAACCGCACCCCACCCTTGATGCCCGCCGTGTTGTCGACGACAGTGACCCACTCGTCCACCCGTCGCCGGGCCAGGTGCTTGGCGCCGCCGCCGCCGAGGTAGGCCCGGTCCCAGGAGTAGACCGCGAACAGCCGATCCAGGCCCCGCTGCACGTCCTTGCTCCACGCCTTGGTGCCCCTCGCTCGCCGGGCGTGGTTGCCGAGCCGCTCGTCGAACGACTGGCCTTTGCGGAACGGGGTGGCCGACACCTCGATCTTGGGCAGCAACGCACCCTCGGAGTAGTGCGCGAACCCGAGCCCGGTGCCCAGGGTCAGCATCACCTCGTACCCGTGCCCAGTGATCACCGACAGGCCGGCCAGCTCGGCGTCGTTGACGACCAGCGTCGGGCGCTCGAACGTCGACTCGAGCAGAGCCCGCACGTCGAGGTTCTCCCACTGCATGGCCAGGTCGGAGCGCACCGGGCTGAAGGGGCCTGACTCGGTGACGTAGTGCGGAGTCCAACGCACCAGCCCGCGGCGCACCAGACCGGGCATCCCGACGGAGACTCGGTCGAACTCCACGCCCGTCTGCTGCGCCATTTGACGCAGCGTGTCTGCCAGCAGCGCCGGCGGGCAGGGGTAGGGAGTGGCGATGCGGACCCGTTCGGAGACCGCGACGCCCTCGCGGTCGAGCACCAGGCACTTCAGTCCGGTACCGCCGCAGTCCACGCTCAGGGTGAACGGACCCACGCTCATGGCGGGACGGTAGCGGGGACGGCGGCGGCGTCGGACATGATGGCCCGATGAGCGACGACCCGAACCCCTCGTCCGGCCTGGATGACTCGGCTCGCCGCGACGGCGAGACCGCGGGCCACGTGTCCTCCGCCGAGGACACCGCCGGCGAGGCGACAGTGGGGTTCGCCGACCTCGGTCTCGCCGACGAGCTCGTTGCGACGCTCGCCGCCCTGGGGTACGAGGAGCCGACGCCGATCCAGCGCGAGGCGGTGCCGCACGTCGTCGCCGGGCGCGACCTGCTCGGCCAGGCGGCCACCGGCACCGGGAAGACAGCCGCGTTCGCCCTGCCGATGCTGCACCGGCTCGGGCGGCGTTCGGGTCGTGGCGGTCCTGTCGGGCTGGTGCTCGTGCCGACCCGTGAGCTGGCCGTGCAGGTCAGCGAGGCGACGCACCGGTACGGGCAGCGCATCGGCGCGCGCGTGCTTCCGGTCTACGGCGGCGCGCCGATGGGTCGCCAGATTCGCAGCCTGTCCGATGGGGTCGACATCGTGGTCGCCACGCCGGGCCGGGCCCTGGATCTGATGGAGCGCGGCCCGTTGCGCCTCGACTCCGTGCACACCGTCGTCCTCGACGAGGCCGACGAGATGCTCGACATGGGGTTCGCCGAAGACATCGAGGCGATCCTCGACCAGACACCTGCGCAGCGGCAGACCGTGCTGTTCTCCGCCACGATGCCCAAGCGCATCGAGCGGCTCGCCCAGGCGCACCTGAGTGACCCGGTGCGGGTAGCTCTCGGCCGCGAGAAGCCGGCGGCCGGCGAGGCGCCGAAGGTGCGCCAGACGGTCTACTTCGTGCCGCGCCAGTTCAAGTCCGCAGCGCTGGGCCGTCTGCTCGACGTCGAGGCCCCCGACGCGACGATCGTCTTCTGCCGCACCCGTGCGGAGGTCGACACCTTGACGGTCACCTTGAACGGACGGGGCTACCGCGCCGAGGCCCTGCACGGCGGGCTCACCCAAGACCAGCGTGACCGGGTGATGGGGCGGCTGCGGCAGGGGTCCAGCGAGCTGCTGGTCGCCACCGACGTCGCTGCCCGCGGGCTCGACATCGACCAGCTCACGCACGTCGTGAACTACGACGTGCCCGCGGCGCCGGAGGCCTACGTCCACCGCATTGGGCGGGTGGGGCGCGCCGGGCGTGAAGGGGTGGCCATCACTCTGGCCGAGCCGCGCGAGCACCGCATGGTGGGCGCCATCGAGCGGGCGACCGGCACCAAGCTGCAGCGAGAGAGCGTCCCCACGGTCGCCGACCTGCGCCAGCGTCGCCTCGAGCTCACTCGGGCGTCGTTGCGCGAAGCGCTGCTGGCCGACGACCACGAGCGCTTTCGGGTGGTCGTGGAGTCGCTGAGCGACGAGTTCGACGTGGTGGACGTAGCGCTGGCCGCGGTCAAGCTGGCGCACGAGTCGATCGGCGGGGAGTCTGACGACGACGTCGAGATCCCCGAGGCACGCACGCCCCGTCAGTCCAGCGGGCCGCCCCAGCGCTCGGGCGTGGGGGGTGGGGATCGACGGCAAGGCGGACGGGGTGCCGGCAGCGCATCTCCGGCGGCGCGGCTCACTGACGGCGAGCGCATCTTCGTGGGGGCCGGGCGCCAGTCCAACGTGCGTCCCAACGACCTCGTCGGGGCCATCGCCAACGAGTCGAGCTTGCGCGGCCGCGACATCGGAGCCATCGAGATCTTCGAGAAGTTCTCCCTCGTCGAGGTGCCCGCTGACAAGGTCGACGAGGTCATCTCGGCGCTGCGGCGCACCACCCTGCGTGGTAGGCGTCCCTCGGTGCGACGCGACCGCGCCTGACTGCCGGGACCGGTCAGTCGCTGCCGCCGAGCTCGGACTCCATCGCGTCGTACAGCAGGTCGTGCGCGTGGTGCACATGGCTTCTGAGCTGCACGACGAGCTTGGCGCCGGCCGCCTGGACGCCGTGCGGCGTGACCTGGTCGTCGCTGGCTATGTGCGTCACCGCGGCAAGTCGCTCGGTCAGCTCGGCGTGCTCGTCGTCGAGACGGCTCGCCGGGCCGCTGAGCCGGGGGTCGGCGGCGCTCACCGACGCAGGGATGCCGGTGTCGGAGTCCACCCCGGCCAGGTGCATCTCCATCGCCTCGGTGACCGTCTCGAGAGCCGATCGGACACCCTCGCGCCAGGCCGGGGCGGCCGACGCTGCCGCCAGCGAGTGCTCCAGCTCAGCGGCTGCCGACTCAAGGGCCTCGCGGCGCGCCCTGATCGGCTCGAGGGGACCATCGGGCGGGATCGCGGGAAAGGCATCCGTCATGCCGTCGTTCCTACCGGAGCCTGTGGTGATGTCAAGGGCCACCGGACGGCCGACATCGCCACGGCCTGTGTGCATCGGCCCCCGGGATTCGGCGTGCGATCTTGGTGCGGCTGCGTCACAGTCGTGGGCATGGACGACGCCTCGCAGCCGCCACCGACACCGTCGCTGCTGGCCACTGTTGCTGCCGCTCGGGTCACTCATGTGCTGAACCGAGCCTGGTGGCTGGGCGTTGGTGCGCTCGCCGGCTGGGCCTACCTCGCGGTGGCGATGGACTCCGGCGTGGCCGCCTTGGTCGGCGGAGCCCTGTTCATGGCCGGGTTGTGCATGGTTGCCGCGGTCGCTCGCAACGCCTCAGCGGAGGCGCACGAGCCGGGCTCGGTGCGGCGCGGCTCTGTGCTGCGGGCAGCGGGCTTCGGAGTGGTGGCCCACGGGGGCCTGCTCGGTGCCGTCACCGTCCTCGTCGGCAGCGGGTTTGTCTCGACGCTCGTCGTGCTGTTCGGGGGTCTGCTGGTGGTGCTCACGAGGCCGACCACCCTGGTGGCACTCGGCGCCAACACCCCCCTCCCGCCCCGCCCGAGCACGCCGAAGCTCCGGAGCGTCCCGGACATCGTCGGTGAGCTGCAGGCCAGCGCGGCGCGAGTGCGCGACGAGACCGACCCCGTGCGCAAGGCAGAGCTGGCCGAGCGCCGCGGCGTGATGCTCGCCGAGCTGGCCGAGCGCGACCCCGAGGCCATGATGCTGTTGCTGGACGACCCGGGGGTACGCCCGAGCGCCCACGATCGCCGGGACGGGCCGGAGGGCCCCCTCCCCGTCTAAGTCTGCGGCACAATGGGGCTGCTCGTCGGAGGGCTGCCGGAGAGGCCGAACGGGGAAGTCTTGAAAACTTCTAGGGCGGGCGACCGCTCTCGTGGGTTCGAATCCCACGCCCTCCGCCAGTAGCCGCCCCGGCTACTCCAGCGGGACGGCCAGGGCTCCGCCCGGGTCGACCTCGTACATCTGGTCGCCGACCCGCATGCGTAGCGGCTCGCCGATGTGCCGGCGTCCGCTGACCATGAGCTGTCCCTTGCGCAGCGCCACCTCGAGGCCGTAGTGGTTGCGGTAGCGGATGCGGAAGCGCATCTGTGAGATCTCGTCGGGCAGGAACGGGTCGAAGCGCAAGATCTCGTCGCGCGTCTCCAGCCCGGTGAACCCGCGTTGCAGCAGGTCGACGGTGCCGACCATCGCGCCGAGGTGCACGCCCTCTTGGGTCGTGCCGCCCTGGACGTCGCTGACGTCGCTCTCCAGCGCCTCCATGAAGAGCCGCCACGCCTCGTCCCGGTCGATGCGCGCGAGAACCCAGGCATGCACGAGCTTGCTCAGCGTCGACCCGTGCGCGGTGCGGCGTAGGTAGAAGTCGACGCAGCGGGCGGGCAGCAGCGGGTCCCAGCTGTAGCCGAGGTGCTCGATGATCCCGGCGATCTCCTCCTCCGAGAGCAGGTAGAACAGCATCAGGACGTCGGCCTGCTTGGCGAGGCGGTAGTTGTTGGTCGAGTCACCCTCGGCCTCGAGGATGCGGTCGAGGCGGCCGATGTTGCCGTAGCGGATGCGGTAGTCCTCCCAGTCCAGCTCCTTGAGGCGCTCGTAGCCCTCGAACTGGCTGAGCACGCCGTCGTGCCAGGCCAGACGCATCTTTCGGGTCATGTGCTCCCAGCGCTCGAGGTCGCCCCGACGGATGTCGAGCAGGTCGAGAAGCTGGCGGCGCCGCCGGTCGGGGAGCACCTCCACGCAGCGCAGCGCACGCTGCAGCAGCCACACCACCATCACGTTGGTGTAGGCGTTGTTGTCCAGCCCCGGCTCTTCTTGCCAGGGGTAGGCGTCGTGGTACTCGTCCGGGCCCATCACCCCGCGGATGTCGTAGCGGTCGTCGGCCCGGTCGTAGGTGGCGATCGAGGCCCAGAAACGCGCGATCTCGAAGAGCAGCTCGGCGCCGTAGGTGGCCAAGAAGTCGAGGTCGCCGGTGGCCTCGTAGTACTGCCAGACGTTGTAGGCGACCGCGACGTTGATGTGTCGCTGGCGGTGCGACTCGTCGGGAAGCCAGTGCCCCGAGGCCGGGTTGAGGTGCAGCGTCTGCGTCTCTTCGCGGCCGTTGGCGCTGCTCTGCCACGGGAACATCGCCCCGGCGTAGCCGGCCTCGTGCGCGAGCTTGCGTGCCTGCGGCAGCCGTCGCCAGCGGTAGAGCAGCAGCGACTTCGACACCTCGGGCATGCGCAGGTTGAGGTAGGGGTAGACGAAAGTCTCGTCCCAGAAGATGTGTCCTCGGTAAGCCTCTCCGTGCAGACCCCTGGCCGGGATGCCGACGTCGAGGTCGATGCTGTGGTTCGACACCGTCTGAAGCAGGTGGAACAGGTGCAGGCGCAGCACCATCTGGGTGCGGTCGGCCGTCCCGATCTCGAGGTCGCAGCGGGCCCACAGGTGGTCCCACGCCAGCACGTGCCGACGCAGCACCTCGTCGAACTCCGGCATGCACAGGGCCTTCTCGCGGGCCTCGGAGAACGGCTCGCCCAGGGCCCGGTCGTGGGAGGTGTAGAGCGCGACGACCTTCTCGACGGTGTACTCCACGTGCGGGGCGACGTGCAGGGTGATGTCTTGCCAGACGTGGTCGTCCCCGATCACCGCCGACATCTCGACGTCGCTCTGGCGACCCTGCTCCAGCACTCGGTGCCGCGCTCCGACCCCGATCTCGACCCGCGACTGGGTGGTGCGCGCGTCGAGCGCGACCCCGGTCTTGCCGATCTCTTCGGCGCCGACGCACACGAGGTGCTCGTCGCCGAGGCCGGCGTAGCGGGCGACGCCGCTGTTGCGGACACGGCCGTCGATGCCCGAGCGCACCGTCACCGTGCCCTCGTAGTTCTCGGCCACGATCGTCGTGTCGAGCCCGGCGGTGAACGGGTCGGCCAACGACACCAGGCGGCGACTGGCGATGGCCGTCACGCGCCCCTGGTCGTCGACGACGCGGAACCGACGGGTCAGCACACCGCGGCGAAGGTCGAGCTCTTGGACGTAGTTCTGGATGTGGTCGCGGTCGACGTCCAGCCACGGCCCGTCCTCGACGCGCAGCGTCAACGACAGCCAGTTGGGCAGGTTGACCATCGACTCGTTCTCGACCATCTGCCCGGACACCTCGACGCTGAGCCGGTTGAAGACGCCGGCGGCGTAGGTGCCGGGGTAGTGCGGGCCTCCGGCGACACTCTCCGGTGCGGCGCCGCGCGTGGCGAAACGCCCGTTGCCGAGCGTGCACAACGCCTCACGCAGCGGCTCGTTGTCGGCGTCGTAGCCGTCGTAGCGCAGAAGCCACCCGGTCATGTCGACGTCTCGGTCTGGACCGTCAGCTCGTCCAGGCGACTGACCACGATGTCGGCCCCGCCCGCAGCTAGGCGCTCGCCGTGCTCGGCGTCGACCCGGTTCACGCCGATCGTCAGCGCGAACCCGCCGGCGGCTCCGGCCGCCACGCCGGAGACGGCGTCCTCGACGATGGCTGTCGTGGCCAGCTCGCCGCCGACCCGTTTCATGGCTTCGATGAACACGTCGGGCGCGGGCTTGCCCGGCAGCTTCATCTCGGCGGCGACGATGCCGTCGACGCGCACCTCGAACAGGTCGAGCAGGCCGGCCCCGCCGAGCACGGGGACGGCATTGCGTGACGCGGTGATGAGTGCCGTGTGCACGCCCGCGTCGGTCAGGGCCCGGATGAAGTCGATCGTGTCGTCGAACGCGGTGACGCCGTCGCTCTCCAGGATCGCGAGAAAGTAGCTGTTCTTGGCCTGCGCCAGCTCGTTCACCAGGTCAGGCACCGGGTCGATGCCCCGCGAGGCAAGAAACGCGGCGACACCGTCCTCGCGGCGCTTGCCGTCGACGTAGGCGAGGTAGTCGGTCTCGGTGAACTCGACGAACTCCTCCCCGGACTCCTGCGACCGGCGCGTGAGGTAGTCGTCGAAGAGCTGCTTCCACGCCACTCTGTGCACCGTGGCGGTGTCGGTGATCACCCCATCCATGTCGAACACGACGGTCGCAACGGGGACGGGGGCGGCCAACAGGGGGCTGGTGAGTTGCGTCACCAGGACACTCTGGCACGAGTTGAGACGTCGTGGGTCAGGGACTTTGGTCGTCAGTCGACGGTGCCGGGGTGCCCATGAGTCGGCGGACGACCCAGACGAGCCCCATCACGACGACGGCGACGAGCAGCGTCGTCAGGTACGCCGAGCGCAGCAGCGCCGTCACTTGGTCGAACACGGCGGCGCGGGCGTCGAGCGGCAGCACGGCGCCCGGGTCGGTCAGGTAGAAGGCGCGTACCAGCGCCAGACATCCACCGAGCAGCAGGGAGCCGAGCGCCACCGCGCCGGCCGCGATCGCGAGCCCGGACGTCCGTCGTGGTGCCACCAGCACGACTGCGATGCCGAGAGCCAGCGCGACCGCCCACATCCAGCCGCCGACCGCGTCGAGCAGCCGCAAGCCCGCCTGGACGAGGGGCAGGGCGTCGCTGGAGAACACGACGAAGGTGGCCTCGACGTCAGGGACGAGGCCGGCCACAGTGCCGAGGCCCGCCTCGGTGAGCGCATCCTTGGCCGCCTGGACGAACGCCTCACCGCGCACGCTCACGTCGGAGTCGCCGACCGTCACGAGATCGCCCCCTCGCCCAGGAGCGCCGCCACGACGAGCTCGTGCGAGCTGCGGTTGGCGCTCTCCCACGCCTTGGCGAACCTGTCACTGACCACGACCCGCCCCACCTGCTCGCGCACCAGGGTGTCGAGCCGCTCCAGGACGTCGTCGAGCAGCCCCTCGAGGGGACCGACAGCCAGGTCGCGCAGGGCCGAGACGTCGACGGCGTCGGTCACCTGCTCGCTGATCTGGTCGGCCAGCGCGGCCTGCACGGCGGGGTCGTCCACGAGTGGAGCAACGGTGGCGACGTAGGCGTCGGTGTCGAGAACGACGACACGCACCCACGCGCCGGCGACGGCCAGCGGCGTGAGCACGACGAGCAACGCCGCAAGCACCCAGGCGACGACCCAGCGCGAGTGGCCGGTGCCGTCCCGCCGGCTCATGTCTTAGCCGGCGGCAGCGGCGATGGCCTGGTCGAGGGCCCGCAGCGTCTCCAGCACGCCGGGCGGACCGTCCACGAGCAGGTCGGCTGCGTCGCGCAGACCCGCCGGTGTCTCCGGGGAGTCGCTGCACACGACCATCCCGGCCACGCCCTGCTCGCGCAGCTCGGCGATGGCCGCGACGGCCGGCAGGTCGCCCAGGTCGTCCCCGCCGAACAGCACGGCCCGCCGGTCGAGCTCGGCGACGACGGTGCGCAGGGCACCGCCCTTGTCGATCCCCGCCGGACGGATCTCGAGCACGTACCGTCCGGGAACCAGCTCGAGCCCGCACTCGTCGGCCAGCGCCTGGGCCATGGGCTTGGCCGCCTCGAACGCCGCGGTGGGGTCGGCAGCGTTGCGCGTGTGCAGGGCGACGGCGTGGTGCTTGTCCTCGACGGTCATGCCGCGGTCGTGGGCGGCCACGTAGTCGGTGAGCCGTGCCCGGGCCGTCACCACGCCGGGGCTCACGTCCGGCGAGCTGACCACGCCGTCCGCCCACCGCTGCAACCCGTAGTGACCGAGGATGGTGATGCCGGGGACGGCCGCCAGCCCGCCCAGGGACAGGGCGGCCTCGACCGGACGGCCGGTGATGATCGCGACGCGCACCCCGCGCCCGGCGAGGGCGCTCAGCGCGTCCACGATGCCGGGCTGGGCGACGGCGTCCTCGGGCCGCGCGACGATCGGCGCGAGGGTGCCGTCGTAGTCCAGGGCGACGAGGCCCGCGTCGGGTCTGGCTACCAGGGCAGCCCATGCGTCGCGGGCGGCGGGAGTGGTCAGCGCGGTACTCGGGTCCTTCGGCACCCCACCACGGTAGTGCCGAGCGCGTTACGGTGGGTGGCGCACGAGAGGGGTGCCGCCGTGAGCAGTAGCGCAGAGGCCTCGGCCGCGACGTCCGGGGGGAGCCAGTTCGTCGTCGTGGCGAACCGCCTGCCGGTCGACCGCGTGACCAACCCGGACGGGTCAGAAGGGTGGACGCGCAGTCCCGGGGGCCTGGTCAGTGCCCTGGCACCGGTGATGCGCAAGCAGGACGGGTCGTGGGTCGGCTGGGTCGGCTCGCCCGACGAGGCGCCTGAGCCGTTCCACTCCGACGGCATGGACCTGGTCGCCGTCGCCCTGAGCGCCCAGGAGATCGAGGACTTCTACGAGGGCTTCTCCAACGCGACGCTGTGGCCGCTCTACCACGACGTCATCGTGCCGGCGGAGTTCCACCGGGAGTGGTGGGACACCTACGTGCAGGTCAACCGGCGCTTCGCCGCTGCCGCCGCCGAGGTCGCCGCGGAGGGCGCAGTCGTCTGGGTGCAGGACTACCAGCTTCAGCTCGTGCCCATGCAGCTGCGCGAGATGCGCCCCGACCTGCGGATCGGGTTCTTCCTGCACATCCCGTTCCCGCCGAAGGAGCTGTTCGCCCAGCTGCCGTGGCGCCGTCAGATCATCGAGGGCCTGCTCGGCGCCGACCTCGTCGGCTTCCAGCGCGAGGGGGCGGTGGCCAACTTCCTCGACATCGCCGCGAAGTACACGTCGGCGCGCCCCATCTCCTCCAACCAGGTGGCCGTCGACGGTCGACGCGTCAGCGCCGGGGCGTTCCCGATCTCGCTCGAGGTCGAGGAGATCGAGAAGCTCGTCGCCGACGAGTCCGTGCAGGCGCGGGCGCAGGCCATCCGCGAAGAGCTCGGCTCGCCCACCCACGTGCTGCTCGGCGTGGACCGGCTCGACTACACCAAGGGCATCCGGCACCGGCTGAAGGCGTGGTCGGAGCTGCTCGCCGACGGGGACGTGACCCCGCAGGACGCCGTGTTCGTCCAGGTGGCCACCCCCAGCCGGGAGCGGGTGGACGCCTACGCGGCCCTGCGCCACGAGATCGAGCTCGAGGTCGGCCACATCAACGGCGAGTACGGCACGATCGGCTCACCACCCATCCACTACCTGCACTCCACCTACGACCGCCGAGAGCTCGTCGCCATGTTCATGGCGGCTGACGTCGCCGTCGTGACCCCGCTGCGCGACGGCATGAACCTCGTCGCCAAGGAGTACGTCGCCGCACGCGTCGACAACCGCGGCACCGTCGTGCTCTCGGAGTTCGCCGGCGCTGCCGACCATCTTCCTGATGCCGTGCTCGTCAACCCGCACGACATCGACGGGCTGAAGGCTGCTCTGCTGGAAGCCCTGCACATGCCCGAGAGGGAGCAGGAGCGACGCATGAGGGCGATGCGTGCGGAGGTGAAGGACCACGACGTGGCCTGGTGGGCCGATGCGTTCGTGACCTGCCTGCGCGACGAGTGCCAGTAGCTACCCTTGCCCGCATGAACCTGCAGCGCACTCCTGCACCGAGCCCGTACGACTTTCTGCCGGTGGTGCCCTCGTTCGCCGTGTCGAGCGACGACGTGGTCGACGGCGAGCAGATGCCGCTGACGTTCGCGCACAGCAGCGCCGGCGGGGACGACCTGAGCCCGCAGCTGTCGTGGTCAGGGTTCCCCGACGAGACGGCCGGGTTTGCCGTGACCTGCTTCGACCCCGACGCGCCGACCGGCTCGGGCTGGTGGCACTGGGTGCTGCTGGACGTCCCCGTCACCGTCACGTCGTTGAGCCGCGGCGCCGGTGGCCCGGACGGTTCCGGTCTTCCGGACGGCGCCTGGCAGCTCACCAACTCCTACGGGACGCCCGCCTACGGCGGTGCGGCGCCGCCGCCGAACGACCACCCGCACAAGTACTTCTTCGCGGTGCACGCCCTCGACGTAGCCACGCTCGGCATCGACGCGTCGGTCTCCCAAGAGGTCGCCGGCTTCAATCTCACCGCGCACACCATCGCCCGGGGCCTGCTCGTCCCCACCTACACCCACTAGTGGCCGCCGACACCTCCGGCCGGGTGGTCGTCCCGGCGTCGGCGCCGCTCGCGCTGCGCGGACTCGGGATCGCTTCGATGTTGTTGGGCGTGGTGCTCGTCGCGGCGCTTGTCGTGGCCGCTGTGCTGGAGGGCTCGGCGCGGACGTTCGTGCTGGTGCTGCTCACCGTCGTCGGTGTCCCGCTGATCGGGGCGGTGCTGACCCAGGTGTTTCGCCTGCTCGGCTGGGGGGCGCGGTTCGTGCACTCCCCGAAGGGGTTCGAGAACCACACGAGCCTGTTCGGCGTGGGTCGTCGCTCGGCGGCCTGGACCGAGGTGACCGGGCTGCGCGAGGTCTCCGACGTGCTGATGATCGAGCTGGGCGACAAGCGGAGCCTCATCGACTGCCGCGTGCTGGGCCGCGCCCCGGCCGACCTCGGCGAAGAGCTGCGCCCCTACGTGGGCAAGCCGTTCGGCTGAGCAGGGCGGCTGAGCAGGGCGGCTGAGCAGGGGGCCGACCGCGCTCAGCAGACTGCGTCGAGGTCGAGCACGCCGTCGGACTCGTCCGGCGGTTGAGGTGTGACGCCGGGCGTCGCGTCCGGTGCCACGGTCGGTAGCGGGGTGGCGCCCGGGCTCGCGGGTGCCGTGGTCGGTGCACCCGGAGTGGGCGTCGGCGGCGGGGGTGGGTCGATCGCGTCGCGCACCTGGGTCTGGATGCCGGAGAAGTCGGGGTTGCCGGTGTTGATCACCCGGTCGGTGAACGGCAGGCTGCGCGTCGTGCCGCCCTGCACCCGCAGCGCGAGCTCGGCGAACGCGGGCACCATCGACGTGGGTATGTCGGTCGACACGATCTGCTGGGCAGTGCCGGCCAGGGACTCGTAGCGCCGCAGCACCGTGAGGGGGTCGGTGCGGTCGATCATCGCGCCGATCACGCAGCGCTGACGGCGCATGCGGTCGTAGTCGTCGGACAGGCCTTCCCCGCCGCAGCGCACGCGGGCGTACCAGAGGGCCTCGTACCCGTTGAGGCGCTGCAGGCCGGGTTCCAGGTAGTAGGTCGGCTCGGAGCAGTAGCCCGCCGGCAACATCGACGACTCCATCGGCACCCGCTGGGACACGTTGACGTCGATGCCGCCGAGCGCGTCCACGACCTGCTCGAAGCCGTCCAGGTCGACCATCACGTAGTAGTCGATGGGCAGCCCGGTGACGCCTTCGGCGGCCAGCTTCATGGCCGCGGCGCCGGGGTCGTCGACATCGGTGAACAGCTCGGGGTGAGCCGCGGGCACGTAGCGGTAGATCGCGTTGAGCAGCTCTGATCCCGGGTCACCCGGCTCGCCCTGCCACCCGAACGGGTAGTAGGCGGAGAGAAGGGAGCCGGGCGGGAAGGGCACGTTCTCGAGGTTGCGCGGCAGCGAGAAGAGCACGGTGTCGCCGGTCTCCGGGTCGATCGAGGCGACGATGTTCGTGTCCGGACGTGTCCCCTCGCGGCCCGGACCGGCGTCCGAGCCGATCAGCAGAACGTTGACCCGGTCGACGTCTGCCCACGGGTCGACCGGTGCGGGGGCGGGTTCGCCGGTCACCGCGTCGGTGGGCACGTCGTCGTCGAGGTCGACGGCGGTGAAGACGTTGGTGACCAGCTCGTGCTGCACGAGGGCGTAGCGCGACGCCATGGCCACCGGAGCGACGACCATGCTGGTGACGAGCACGAGGACGAGGGCACCGCCGAAGCGCTGGCTGCCACGGATGCCCGCGGGCTGCAGCCGGTGGTGGGAGTACGCGGCCGAGGCCAGCAGCGCGAGCGCCAGCAGCCCGAGCGTCGCGGCGGCGAGCACGAGGAAGAGGGGGTCGACGGCCAGCCCGACGAGCTCGGTACGGCTGCGGGTCGCGAGAAGCGCGACGGCGCCGCCGACCAGGGCGACGAAGGCGAGCAGCATCGGGACGCCGGCCTTGCGCTGGCCGCCGAGGATCAGCCCGAGCCCGGGTACCAGCGACCCGATCGACGCGCGGCGCAGGTAGGTGCGAAAGCGGTAGTTCTGCTCGTCGCGCTGAGCCCGCTCGGCCTGGTCGCGGCCCGCGTCGAGCGTCCCGGGCGTCCCGTCGTCGCCGGGCGACGCGGATGCGCCGTCCGGGTACGTGCCGGGAGGGATGAGGCCCATGGTGCATCCAGTATCACCCGAGAACGCTGGTGGTCGGTTCCGGCGAACGCCCGAGCGCGGGTACGCTTGCGGCGCGCTCAACCCCGGTTGGGCGTTCGGAGGCGTCGCCTAGTCCGGTCGATGGCGCCCGCCTGCTAAGCGGGTTGGGGTCTCAAAGCCCCTCGAGGGTTCAAATCCCTCCGCCTCCGCGCGTCACCCCTGTGCCGGCCATCTGCCGGCAGCGCGTCACGTCGGGCTCGACTCCGCGAACGCGCTGGTGGGGTCGGCGCGGTCGTCGCGGGTGACGTCTCCGGTCTCGTCCACCGTGATCTCGGCCGACGGCGTGTAGTCGACCACGACGCTCACCGGTTGGTCGAGCTCGTCGCTGAGCTGCGCCTGAAGGTCGCGCACCGGCGGGATCGCGTCCGAACCGGCCAGCGACACGCTCACGACGTCGCCGTCGACGCCGACCGCCTGCACCCGAACCTCGCTCTCCTCTCCGATCCAGTCCGCCACGACGCGCTGCGCCGTGTTCTGCTGGTTGGCCGTGGCGAGGATGCCCTCGGCCGTGAACACCAAGGGCACGAGGATGACGAGGGCCAGGGCCACGAACGGAGCGAGGGTGGACACCACCTGGCGCCGGTTCTTGCGCAGCCGAGCGCTCTCGGCGAACCCGGCGAGTACGAAGACAGCCGCCGCGGCGAGCACGATGGAGACGAAGTTGGTCATGAACAGCAAGAAGGAGCCGAAGGCGTCGTCCCACCGCTGGTTCTCCAGCGAGACGCCGACCACGCCCAGCGGCGGCACCAGCGCGACGGCGATCGCCACACCGGCGATGGAGGACGACACCCGCCTGTTGACGGTGGCGAACGCACCGGCCGCCCCCGCTGCCAACGCGATCAGCATGTCGACGAACGTCGGGCTCACGCGGCTGACGATCTGCGAGTTGGCCTCGAACGACACCAGCTCGGGCACCCAGGCAGCGATGAGGTAGGCCAGCGCGATCGCGGCCACGACACCGCCGGCCACCAAGAAGGCCGACGACGCCGCCCGGTGACGCCACCCGTTCACCACGGCACCGGCGAGCCCCAGGATCGGGGTCATCAGCGGGGCGATGAGCATGGCGCCGATGACGACGGCGGTGGAGTCCTGAAGCACCGCGAACGTGGCGATCGAGACGCTGAGCGCCAGCATCACCCACCAGGCCGTCAGCTTGCCGGCTCGGCCGGGCTCCTCGAAGTACAGAGACTCCGCCTGGGTCTCGCGCCGCTCGGCCCCGATGTCGGTGGCGCTCACCCAGTCCCACAGGATCTCGCTGGTGGCCGCCGTGGACACGTCGATGGCGGCGCTTGCGGGGGCGCCGACGCGAAGACCGTACGCGAGCAGGATGCCGCCCATCACGATGGCTGCCGCAGCACCGGCGATCACGATGCCCTCGGTGAGCGGCTCGGGGACGGCGATCGCCAAGACCCCGAACGCCAAGCCTCCGAAGCCGATCGTGAGGCGAGCGCCACGCTGGGACCGATGGCCGACGAAGGCTGCGACCAGGCTGACAAGGCCGCGTCCGATCAGGTACAAGCCGAGCAGCACCACGAGGGCGCGCAGTGAGTCGTACCGGTCGAGCAGAACGATCAGGCCGGCCGCGAGGCTCAGCAGCCCCCTGGCCACGGCTGTCGGGCGCGAGCGGGGGGCGTCAGCGCGGCCGGTGAGCCCGAACCACACGTCGTAGACACCGACGGCGACGAGCCCGATCCCGATGGCGACCCCAGCGACCGTCAGCGTCACTCCAGGAAGCGCCACGATGGCGATCCCGACGGTCAGCGCGACGACGCCCTTGATCGTGGCCGGGTTCGTGACGTCCTTGGCGGTCTGCTGGACGCTGCGCCGCTCGGGGCGCTGGACGGTGGTGGTCTCGCTCATGGTGAGGGGGACGCTAGCGCCTTGTTCCTGCAGATCAGCGCACGATCAGGTGGTGGCGGCACGTGACTGGCGGAGCCGTTCCTGCACATCGGGCGAGAAGGGCTTGATCGCCTCCCGCGCCGTTACCGGTGTCATTCGGGTGAATCGCGGCTCGACCCATTCCAGCACCATGTCGGGACGCCGACGTCCGGTGTCGCGCAGCACCCACCCAATCGCCTTGGCGACGAAGAACTCTCGGTCGTCGAGCAGGGTGTCGGCGTAGCGCGTGAAACGTTGCCAGTCGCCGCGGCCGTCGCGCAGCGGGATGAGGTGGGCCAGGAGCGCGGTGCGGCGGATCCAGTGGTCGGCGTCTCCGGCCCACGCGTCAAGCACCGGGGTGAACTCGTCCGGGTAGCGCGTGGCCAGCGGCCCAACCACGCGTGGGGCGAGCGTGTCGATGATGGCCCACGTGCGCGCCTGCCTGCACAACCGCTCGATCAGTGGCAGGTCGGCAGGGGTGAGCAGCTCGGTTCGGTTCGACAGCAGGTCCGCGGCCAGAAACCGGCGCTCGAAGACCGGCGCCTGGGCGGGCTCGTCCCACAGCCTGGCCGTCACGTCGAGCAGCGACGGCCGATCGAGCTTGTTCGCCGAGCTGGCGGCGAGGCGGTGCATCAGCGGCACGCTGACGCCGTAGTGGGTGAGGTCGCTCTTGAGGTACTGCTTCTCCTTGACCGCCCGATGGGGATCGGCGTGCTGCCGCAGCGCGTGGTCGAGAGCGCCCGGGGTGGGCTGGGAGAGCTGGCGGGTCGACTCGGCTGCCGCATTGGCCACCGTCGTGAGGGTAGCGATCATGGTCTGGGTGGTGGCCAGGTACGCGAAACCCCACAAAGGCCAGTTCACGGGATCGCCAGGCCGGCATCGCCGCAGGTCGCGTCGGCGGGCGGGGACCGTTTGTGGGCGTTCGCGTACGCCGTAGCGGGCGGAAGGGTGGGCACGGGCAACGGCGGCGGGTCGGCATCGGTTAGGAGTGCGCGGCTGGGAGCCCGTACACTCTTCCCGCGGCTGTACGGCCGAGCGCCCGTACCCCACAGAGAGCCATCTCACCGCCGGATCAGAAGGGGAGGTCTACCTCCCGGCGCCCCCCAAACAAGCGTTGACCTCCACTTTTGGTCCAGGTCCTTTTCGTTTCCCCACTGGGTCAGGGAGTCATCCCAACAACGATCCCAACAACAGCCCAACAGCTGTTGGGATGCCTTGACAAACCAGCCGGTTGCTGCGACCCGGTTCTACGGTGAGTGATGACCGGTTCAGGTGGGGTGGTCGGGTCGGCCCCGCGGGGGGTGTGGCGAGGTCCGCGTCAGCCTCGGCCCGGACCCGATCTCCGGTCTCTTTACATGGTTTTGTTCGGGGGGCCCCCCCCCGGCCCCCCGCGGGGCGCCGCCGGCCGAGGTAGAACAGGTGCGTGCGCAGCGTCTGGCCCGCGCCGAGATCACGTCTGGCGGACCTGCTGGCGGTGTGGCTGGCTGCCGATCACGGGTGGAAGCCGTCGACCAAGACCGGCTACCGCTCGATCGTCAACCAACTCGCGCGTGATTCGCTAGGTCGGCGTCGGGCGGTCGATGTCACCCCGCGAGTTCTGCGCGCAGCCACGGCGAGGTGGCGCGCCGCCGGGGGCACGGAACCGACGGTGTTCGCGCGGATCCGGGGCCTGCGCTCGTGCCTGCGCTGGGCCCATGCCGAACGGATCATCGACACCGAACCCCTGGCCGGGATGCGCAGCCCACCGCAGCCGAAGGTGCGCCTGCACGCCCCGGTCGAGGCAGTCCGTGACCTCATCGTGCTGGCCGAGCACAACGTCGCCGCTGCCCCGAGCGAGCAGCGCCGACACAAGGCCGAGCAGGAGCTGCTCATGGTCAGGTTGGCCGCCGACACCGGAGCCCGACGAGGAGAGCTCGCCGCCCTGCAGTTTCAGGACCTGGACGCAGACGTGCTGACCATCGCCAGGGCGGTGTCCGCTGAGGTGGTCGGGTCGACCAAGTCCGGCCGGATCCGTCGCCTCACCCTCGGTGCCACTACGGCAGGCCTCTGGCGAGAGACCGTCGCGATGTGGCAGGACCGCGCCGGCACCGAACGGGTTGGGCCGTGGCTGTTCTCCACCGACCCGATGCACCAGACCCGACTATCAGCATCAGCGCTGGGGCGCCGGTTCTCCCGGCTCGCCAACGACGCGGGGCATCCGGACGTGTGTCTACACCGCCTCCGGCACACCGTGGCCACCGTTCTGGTCGGACGGGGTGAGATCCTTGCCGCCCAAGCGCGGCTAGGTCACCGCGACCCCTCGACGACGCTGCGGATCTACAGCCACGCCCTCCCGTTGCACGACGCCGACACCGCCGCCCGGCTCGACCAGCTCTACCGATGACCAGCCGGCGGTCGGACGGGTGCCCCACTTGCGGCTACTAGACGATTCCCATACGACCGACGTCCGGCCAGACTCGGTCGAGGTGCCCGGCGGGACGCTCTCCATGCGGCTGCCCACCAGGAGTTCGGGTGTGGCTCTCCTTCGGTCTGCTGCCCGTCGGGCACCGTTGACGAGGTGTGGCTCCAGAGGGGACTGCCCTGCTCGTAGTAGCACTGCCCACCTCGCCGTCCTTTGTTGGTTCGAGTGAAGGTGGGTGCAGCAGATGCAGCAGGTGCAGCAGGTGGTCATCGGGGTGGATCCCCACAAGTTGTCGGCGACGATCGAGGTGGTCGATGCCCAGGAGAGGATGCTCGGGTCGGGCCGGTTCGCCACCGATCAGGCCGGGTACGCGGCGATGCGCCGCTACGCCAAGATCTGGCCGGAGCGGGTGTGGGCGGTCGAGGGCGCGAATGGGGTCGGGCGCCCGCTGGCTCAGCGGCTGTTGGAGGCCGGGGAGAACGTCGTGGATGTGCCGGCGAAGCTGGCCGCTCGGGTGCGCCTGTTCGACACCGGCCACAACCGCAAGACCGACGCCCACGACGCGCACTCGATCGCGGTCGTGGCGGTGCGCACCGAGGGGCTGCGGGTACTGAAGGTCGACGCCGAGCTGGAGGCGCTGCGGATGCTCACCGACCGGCGCGAGGCGCTCACTCGGCGCCGCATCCAGACCGTCAACCGGCTGCGGGCGCTGCTCGGCGAGCTGCTGCCGGGGCAGGCGAAGAAGGACATCACCACAGGTCAGGCCAAGGCCATGCTCGCCAGGGTGCGTCCGCGTGACATCGCCGGGAAGACCCGCCGCCGTATCGCCGCCGACGAGCTGGCCGAGCTGGTCGCGGTCGAGGCCAAGATCAGGAAGGCCGACGCTGAACTGAAGGCGATGGTGCTGGCCCGCGGCTCACGGCTGATGGACCTTCGTGGTGTCGGACCCGTCGTGGCCGCCCGGGTACTGGCCGACGTCGGGGACGTGGCCCGCTTCGCCGACCGCAACCGCTTCGCCTCCTGGACCGGGACCGCGCCCCTCGACGCGTCCTCCGGGGAGCAGAACCGCCACCGCCTGTCGCGGGCGGGGAACCGGCGGATGAACCACATGATCCACATCGCCGCGATCAGCCAACTGCGCCTGGACACCGACGGACGGGCCTACTACCGACGCAAACGAGCCGAAGGCAAGAAGCCCCTCGAAGCAATCAGGTGCCTCAAGCGACGCATCTCCGATGCCATCTACCGCCAGCTCGTCGCCGACGCCCACGCCGCCGCAGCGGCCGAAGGCCCGGTCGGTGGTGAGGTGAGTGCGGGCCCGGGAGGGCACTGCGGGGCGTCTCAAGAATCCAGCGCGGTCGACCTGCCCCCGCCCATCGACACTTCGGATCAGCCACTTCCCGGACCCGCGAAGACGACGCTACAACCCGTCCCGCGGCCGCGGAACATCTCACGACGAAGGACCCCTCAACTCACCCCTTGACATCAGAGGGGTGCCGGAGTGACGCGGGTGACCAGAAGTGGTTGCTCGAGTCGCGCCGCAACGCTGGCACATGCATGTGATGCCTGTGAATCCCCCGGGCGGTGGGCCCTCGGGCGGGTCGGGATCGAGGGGGCCCGGGTCACGGAGACCTCCACACCTGCGCGTGCCGGTCAACCTCCGGTTGGGCCGCCGGACGCTCCCGAGGGCTCGGCGGCCGTGTCGTCGTCCTGACGGTCGGCGCGGGCCAGGGCTAGGGCGATGAGCCCGGCCAGGATGGCGCCGAGGAGCGTGGCCACGATCCGCTGGAGTGCTAGCTCGGCCGTGTCGGTGGCTGCCCCGGTGCTGCCGAGCAGGACGATGAACGGGGTGAGGAACACGATCTCCTGGGCGTAGCGCCCGAGGGCCGCGTAGGCGACGACGAGGATCAGCAGTGCGCCGCCGACCAGCAGCGCGGCCCAGTCGGGCAGGACCAGGACCAGGATCAGCGCCAGCACGGCACCGGCCAGTGTCCCCGAGATCCGGTCCCGGGCGATGGAGAGCGTCTCGCGGCCGTAGGGGCGCAACACCAAGGTCATGGTCATGGGTATCCAGTAGGCGTGCGGCTCATCCAGGGCGGTGATGGCGAACACCACGAGCCCCACCGACGCGGCCATGGCCGACGCGTGCCGCCAGGATGTCCGGACATCCACCCCGACGAGCTCGCTCGGGCGGGCTGCGCGCGACACCACCGCCACCGCGATGGCCCCTCCGGCGAGCATCCCGGCGGCAACGGTGGCCGGTGACTGCTGCAACGGCAGGGTCGAATAGACCGCGGCGATGGTGGGGATCCCAGCGAGCAGGCCGTTCTGCAGCACGTTGGCAGGCGCAACGAGCAGGCAGGCGAGCGCCACGAAGCACGCCGCAACGAAAGCCTGCCCGGACACCGCCACGGCCACGGCACCGGTCATCGCGACCGGTACGGCCGCCGCGAGCGCGTATGCCGGCCGAAGCTTGGTCGCCGGGGTCAGGCTGATGACGAAGCCGAGTGCGACGGCCAGCCCGGCGGGCTCGCCGAAGGCCCAGTAGGCCACCGCCGTGGGTATCAGCATGACCACGGTCAGCAGAACCGCGACCTTCAGCGTCGGCCGCGGGATCGCCCAGCCACCAGCGCGGGTGCTCGTAGCCCTCATGGTGGTGAGTCTCTCATCGGGTCGGCGCAGGCCCGGCGCCAGCCGCTGCCGGATCGGCGGGCCGACCTGCTGGGAGGCGGGATCGGCCTGCCTCGGGGACGGGACGGACCCGCGTCCCACTGGGCGTAGCGACGCCGCTGAGGCACGGCTCGCTGTCATCGAGGTGCGTCCACAGGCGGCTACTAGAGGATTCCCCTACGACCGGTGTCCGGCCAGACTCGGTCGAGGTGCTCGGCGGGACGCTCTCCATGCGGCTGCCCACCCGGGTTGTTGGGTGTGGCTCACTATCGGTCTGCTGCCCGCCGGGCACCGTTGACGAGGTGTGGCTCCAGAGGGGACTGCCCTGCTCGTAGTAGCACTGCCCGCCTCGCCGTTCCCTATCGGTGCGAGTGAAGGCAGGAGGACGCGGGATGCAGCAGATGCAGCGGGTGGTCATTGGGGTGGATCCCCACAAGTTGTCGGCCACGATCGAGGTGGTCGACGCCCAGGAGAGGCTGCTCGGCGGTGGCCGGTTCGCCACCGACCAGGCCGGCTACACGGCGATGCGCCGGTATGCGAAGACGTGGCCGGAGCGGGTCTGGGCGGTCGAGGGCGCCAACGGTGTCGGGCGCCCGCTGGCTCAGCGGCTGCTGGAGGCCGGCGAGCAGGTGGTCGACATTCCGGCGAAGCTGGCTGCGCGGGTGCGGCTGTTCGACACCGGGCACAACCGCAAGACCGACGCCCACGACGCGCACTCGATCGCGGTCGTGGCGGTGCGTACCGAGGGGCTTCGGGTGCTGCACGTCGACGCCGAGCTGGAGGCGCTGCGGATGCTCACCGACCGCCGCGAGGCCCTCACCCGCCGCCGCGACGCCGCGTGCAGACCGTCAACCGCCTCCAGGCACTGCTCGGCGAACTCTTGCCGGGGCAGGCCAAGAAGGACATCACCACAGGTCAGGCCAAGGCGATGCTGGCCGGCGTCCGCCCACGCGACATCGCGGGAAAGACCCGCCGACGCATCGCCGCCGAGGAGCTGGCCGAGCTGGTCGCGGTCGAGGCCAAGATCAAGACGGCCACCGCCGAGCTCAAGGCCATGGTCCTGGCCCGCGACTCCCACCTGATGGACCTGCCCGGTGTCGGCCCGGTGGTGGCCGCTCGGGTCCTCGCCGACGTCGGTGACGTGGCCCGCTTCGCTGACCGCAACCGCTTCGCGTCCTGGACCGGCACCGCCCCGTTGGACGCCTCCTCCGGGGAGCAGAACCGCCACCGGCTCTCGCGGGCCGGGAACCGGCGGATGAACCACATGATCCACATCGCCGCGATCAGCCAGATCCGCCTGGACACCGACGGGCGCGCCTACTACCGGCGCAAACGAGCCGAAGGCAAGAAGCCCCTCGAAGCGATCAGGTGCCTCAAGCGCAGGATCTCCGATGCCATCTACCGCCAGCTCGTCGCTGACGCACGCGCCGCCGCGGAGACGGGCAGCGACGTCGGCAGAGTGGTCAGCGCGGGCCCGGGAGGGCACTGCGGGGCGTCTCATCAATCCAGCGCGGTCGACCTGCTCCCCGCACATCGACACTTCGGATCAGCCACTTCCCGGACCCGCCACACCGACGCTACAACCCGCTCAGCGGACTCGACAGACCTCACCGCGAAAGATGCCCCAGATGACCACTTGACAACAGAGGGGAGCCGGTGTGACGCAGGTGGCCCGCAGTTGTCGCTCATGTTGCGCGGCGACGCTCGCCAGCCCCCAGTTGCCGTGTGTTCGGCGCCGAGGCGGGTGTGGACGGAAGGGTTGTCCTATTGGCAGGCGTCGGTCACCGCGGTGAACAGCGCGGTGGTCGAGCTCTGCAGGCTCGACAATGCCGGTTCGAGCTGCTGGGCAGCCTCGCCGAGGTTGAGGTCGGCCGCCGACTCGACGACTCCGCCGAGCTGGTCGACTGCGGCGCGCACGGCGTCGGACTCATCAGCGAACTCGGCCTGCGCTGACCCGAGGAGCTGGTCGATCTCATCAGCGAACGTGTCGTAGCGCTCGCTGAGGGTGTCGGTTCCTTCGGTCAGGACGTCGGTGTTGGCAAGGTTGTCGTAGGCGGCCTCGCTGCTGGCGAGCTGGCTGCAGTAGTCCGGCTCGGTGGAGCAGCCGGACAGCATGAGGAGGGCGATGACGCCAATCCCGCCGCCGCGGTCCTTGTGCTTCGAGCGGTCCGGGTCATTCTCAGCCCTCCCCAGGCGGATCTTGGCAGCGGTTCAGCTGCTGGTCGGCACCAGCCTAGGGTGCCATCCGCTTTACTCGGCCCGGTGGGGACGTGCCCGGTGCGAGACGGCGTCTACCTCGGCAGGATCGAACGAACGCTGGCTGCCCCGCCACCTGGGCAGGGGACGTCCGCGACGGCTGAAACGGCAGCACAGCCGACGACACGGCCATGAGTCACCTCACGTGGCGACCTCGCAACCGGCCAGACCTCGCCCGCCGCCGACACGGCCAGGCACCCGGACCAGCCGACGCTAGCCCCGATCCGCAGCCCGTGAAGTGCGTCCGCATGCGGCGCTATGACGCGCCTCGACGGGTCACCGGGTTCCTGTCGCGGTGTTGTCTGCGATGCTGTTCGTCAGACGTCGCTGCCCGGGCATGCTTGGCTCGGTGCCCGCACCGATGACGGTGCGGCGACAGCGTCACGAGGAGGACAGGCGATGATTGAGGAGCTCTCCGCGAGCCACGACCACGTGCTGGGGTTTCGGGTCTCCGGCGACATCACGAAGGAGGACTACGACGTCCTCACGCCGGCCGTGGCGACAGCCGCGCAGAACGGGTCTGTCCGGTTGCTGCTGGATCTGACCGACTTCCGGTGGGAGAAGGTGGATGCCTGGGGCGCCGACCTGCACTTCGGCCACGAGTTCCACGACGCCATCGAGCGGATGGCGATCGTGGGCGACCACGCGTGGGAGAAGTACCTGGCCCGTATGGCGCAGCCGTTCTACGCGCGGGAGGCTCGCTTCTTCAGCACCGGGGACGAGGCCTGGGCATGGATGGACGCTAATTAGCCCAGACACGGGCCGGCGGAACCGAGGCCCCGGACGGCGTCAGAGCCATGAGCAGAGTAACTGGCCACGTCCGCGCCTCGACGGATCACCCTGTCACCGTCGCGCTGCTGCCTGCGATGCTGCTCGACAGGCCCTACCGCGGGCAGCCCCCACAGTCTGGGGGTCGGTCAATCAGGCAGGTGCGGGGCGTCCTCAGGCGGCGGTGTGACGCATCTGCATAGGCCGTTCTGCATAAGGGGTTGCGCCAATAGGTCATGGTCGTCGGCTGGGTCGGGTGTCCCATCGGTGGGTGGTCCAGGCGGTGCGGATGAGTCGTCGGATGACGATGACGGCGTTGGCTAGGGCGATGAACGCTTCGATGACGCGGGTGCGTCGTTCGGTGCAGACCAGCAGCTTGGCGAAGCCGCGGTTGTGCCAGGAGTTGGTGCGCTCCACCACCCAGCGGGCGCCGGCCTGCAGCGGGAAGCCCTTCTGGCTGATCACCGCCTGGCAGCCCAGCTCGGCCAGCAGGTCGCGGGTCTTGGTGCTGTCGTAGCCGGCGTCGAGGTGCACGGTGATCTGCTCGGGCAGCCCGCCGCCGATGCCGTGTCCGGTGTCGAAGCGGGCGAGGTTCTCCAGCGGGGGCGCAGCAGCGGGGAGTCATGCCGGTTCGCCGGTGCCACGACACAGCCCAGCGGGACACCGGTCGCGTCGGTCAGCAGGGAACGTTTCGTGCCGAGCTTGGCGCGGTCGACCGGGGACTTCCCCGCCGCCTCACCCCCGCAGGGTGCCTTGACCAGGCACCCATCGACGATCAGAGTGCCCAACTCGAGGCCGACGATGCGGTCGTAGGCCTCCAACGCCAGGTCCTCGAGCGCGGCGAACACACCGGCGTCGATCCACTCATCGCGCCGGCGCCGCACCGTGCTCGCCGAGCACCCGGAGTCCGCGATCCGCTCGTAGGCCGCGCCGAGCACCAAAACCTGGATCAGCTTGTCGAACACCACCCGATCCGGGATCCGTGGCCGGTGACACCCCAGCGGATGGGACACCTCACGTTCGGGGAGCAGCGCGGCGAACTGGCTCCACAACGGGTCCATGACAGAAGATGGCAGCGCAGGCACAAGCACCTCGGGGAAGATGGCTGGCGTAGACAACCCGCGATCTACCAGGGCTTGTGCCTGCACCCGCTCACCGACACGCCCCACCTATTGGCGCGACCTCTAAACCGGGTCGCGCTCAGGTCTAGTCCCAATGCCGTGAAGTTAGGGCTCTGAGGGTGCGGTCAAGGACTGCTGGCTGGCGTGTCGGGGCTGGTGGGGCAACGGAGTCCGGGTAAGAGAGGCAACGACCAAGAAGCTTCTCCTTCCCCGGAGGCTCCGTTGCGTGCTCATCGTGTCATGTCTGTGGTGTCGGGTCCGTTCAGTGGTGTGGATGCCAGGTTCGCGCCGGGGCATGTGGGTGAGCTGACCCAGATCGTGCCGTTCGAGATGGTCGATGCGGCGTTGGCGGCGACTGGTGCGTGCCAGCGGCGGCTGCGGGATCTGCCGTCGCGGGTGGTGGTCTACCTGCTGCTGGCGGGCTGCTTGTTCCCCGAGGTCGGCTACAGCGGAGTGTGGCGCAAGCTGACTGCGGGCCTGGATGCGGGCAGTGAGTGCGCTGCACCGTCGGCCAGTGCGATGAGCTCAGGCACGCCGCCGGGTCGGGGCGGCGCCGATGCGGTGGTTGTTCGACTTGCTGCGCGGCCCGCTCGCCCGGCCCGCTCAGCGGGGGACCTGGTGGCGTGGGCTGTTGGTGTGCGCGATCGACGGGACCATCGTGACGGTGCCCGACAGCGAGTCGGTCCGGGCCAGGTACGCCAAGCAGGCCGGGAACCACGGCGGCACCGGCTATCCCCAGGTGCGGGTGCTGGCGTTGGTCTCCTGCGGCACCCGGGCCCTGATCGACGCGGTCTTCGGGCCGACCAGCAGCGGGGAGACGAGGTATGCGTCGCGGCTGCTGGGCAGTCTGCGACCGGGAATGATCGTGCTGGCCGACCGCAACTTCGCCGCCCAGGACCTCCTCGCCCAGATCGCCGGGACCGGGGCGCACGTGCTGGTGCGGTGCAAGAACGGCCGCAGGTTCCCTGTCCTGGCGCGCTACCGGGACGGCTCTCACCTCTCGGTGATGGGCACGCTGCGGGTGCGGGTCATCGACGCCGAGATCACCATCTCCACCGCCGCGGGCCGCCGCGGCGGGCACTACCGGCTGGTCACCACCCTGCTCGACGAGCAGCGGTACCCGGCGGCTGAACTGGTCCGGCTCTACCACGAGCGCTGGGAGATCGAGACCGCCTACCTGGAGCTGAAGTCCAGCATGCTCAACGGCCGGGTCCTGCGCGCCCGCACACCGGCCGGGATCGAGCAGGAGGTCTACGCACTCCTGGTCACCTACCAGCTGATACGCACCGCGATCGCCGACGCCACCGCGGCCCGCCCCGACTTCGACCCCGACCGCGCCAGCTTCACCATCGCCTGGCAGACCGCCCGCGACCAGGTGATCAAGGCCGCCAACATCATCGCCGAGACCGTCATCGACCTCGTCGGCGCGATCGGCGCGAGCATCCTGGCCCACCCACTACCCGCCCGACGCACACGCGTCTGCCCACGCATCGTCAAACGAGCGATCTCCAAATACCAGGCCCGAGGACCCAACCCCGACCGGACCAGCTACCCAGCCACCCTCACCATCGACATCCTCACCGGCGCACCGCCGTGACACCAACAGCCAGCCCCTAACTTCACGGCCTTGGGTCTAGTCCGGCGTGCTCGCGCGACGTTACAGGTCCAGCAGCAGCGCCAGTGTCTCGCGGACCTCGGTCAGGACCACCGGCCCAACGGTGCCGGTGCGCTCGTGGATTCGAGTCGTGGCCACGGATCGCACGTGCTGGCACTGCGCCGAGGAGCGGGCCGCGAGTCCGTTGTCGTCATCGGGATCGATCAGAACCTCGGTGCTGCTCGTGCGGATGGGTCGGGTCAATGGGACGACCCGAACGACGTTGGGTCCACCCCTGAGGATCCGGGCAGCTGTCACCACGATCGCCGGCCGACGTAGGCCGGCCTCGCTACCGGCGGGCATGCCGAGGTCGAGTGCTACGACGTCACCCGGCGTCAGCATCGAGCCACGCCGTCTCATCCCTCGCTGAGCTCTGCTGCGAGGGTCCCGCGCCATGGCGTCCTGGCGGAGCGCGGGATGGCCCGGCTCACCGTCTCATCGATCGTCTCGTCGCTGCGCCGCCAGTCGGGTCACCCGGGCATGAGTGTCCCTGCTGATGCGGATCGTCGCTGTCTCAGGCACACCACAACGGTACTGTGTGTAGACAGATTCGTCTACACCGCGACTTTGCGGGCGACATGACATGAGGCACCAGGCGCCTGTCACATGGCCGTCCGCGGGAGAGCAGCCAAGGCGCCTGACTCGCGGCGAGAGGGACTCACATCGGTTCTTGACCGGTAGGCACCGGTGCGTGCCTGCCGGACGAAGAACTATGGATGCCGGTCGGGGGGACTGACGGTCCGAGTATCGTCGGTGTCCGACCCGACGGTGTGACCTTGGGACTGGCCAGACGCAGGGCCACTTGCTCGCCCGGGCCCGCGCCAGCCGGCGCCGTCTGGGATGTGCCCAGTCGACGGCATCGAGCCTTGAGGGCGGCTGTGGTACCAGGGCCAGCGGAGGTTCCCAGCGCGAGGGGGCCAGTGCAAGGGGCCATCGGCCCTGGAAATGCCAGGCTGGGTTGCGATCTTGGTCGTGTCAGTGGATGGAGGTCTCCATGGGGCACACACTCCCCGTCGATCCGGATGTCGCCTACCGCCGTCTTCAGCAGCGCCTGGACCGGATGCCTACCGGCGCACCGGACTCCGCGGTCTTCCGACGCATGCTTCGGCTCGTGTTCACCGAGGAGCAGGCCGAGCTTGCCGCGCGCATGCTGACGATGTGCACGATGGCGCAGCTTGCTGACCGGACGGGTCGCAGCGTCGAGCAACTCGGGCCGGTCGTCGACGACATGGCTCGCAAGGGCCTGGTGTTCGACCTGGAGCATGAGGGCACGAGGTGGGTGTCGCTGGCCCCGGTGGTTATCGGCTTCTTCGAGTTCACCTTCATGCGCGTGCGCGAAGACGTTCCCAGCGACGAGCTGGCCGAGCTGTTCGATGAGTACCGTTCAAGGACGGCCGGCCGGGCGTGCATGCGGTCTTTCGGGGGAGCACGCAGATCGGTCGATCTTTGGTGCGCGAGGAGAGCCTGCCCGACGAGCCGGCCGTGGAGGTGCTGGACTGGGAGCTGTCGACGCACATCGTCGCTGAGGCGCCCAGCGTGGTGGTGGGGGCAACTGCCTGTGCCGTCAGCACGCCGAGCTCATGGGACATGGCTGCGGAGCACCGCTGCGCACGTGCCTGAGCTTCGGTTCGGCTGCTGATGCGTTGGTCCGGGCCGGGCTGGCCGATGCGATCTCCAACGAGGAGGGCCTGGAGATCCTGACCGAGGCCAAGTCCGCGGGTCTGGCCCAGACCGGCGACAACGTCCAGCAGGGCATCACCTACATGTGCAACTGCTGCGGCGACTGCTGCGGGATGATGCAGTCGATTCGCCACTACGGCATCACCGGGGCGGTCGGGTCGTCCAACTGGATCGCCCACGTCGACCTGGACAAGTGCCGAGGCTGCAAGAAGTGCGCGCGCGCCTGCCCCGCCCAGGCCGTCACCATGGTGGACAACGAGGGAAAGGGCCTGCGCAAGTACTGGGCCATCGTCGATCCCGACGCGTGTCTGGGGTGCGGGGTCTGCGATGACCTGTGTCGTTTCGGCGCACACTCCATGGCGCCCAGGGACCAGAGGGTGTTCACTCCCGAGACCACGTTCGACCGCATGGACGCCATGGCAGAGGAGCGAGGCACGCAGGGCGACCTGCACCTCGACACCCTCGACGGGGCCGGCCCGCACGCACTTGCGAGAGTCCTGCAGGTACTGGAGTCTCTGCCGTCGGAGCGGGCTCAGGGGCTCGTGGAACCGCTGCGGTCGTTGTTCCTGCGCGGCCTGCTCGCCGCCGTGCACACCGCCAGGGTGAGCACCCCGGCCCTGTAGTGCTGCTCCGGCCAGTGCCGCGTTCCTGGCTCTACTGATCGAGGGCCAGGCCAGGGGAAGCAGGGGGTGGTGCGGCCGGTCGCTGGTGATGAGGCGAGCCACTTCAGCACCCGATGCCACGACCTGCGGGATGCCGTGCGCGGGCTGGGTCCATTGCCCGGCGAGGTAGAGGTGACCGATGGGCGTGGCGTGGCCGAGACGCAGGCGCCCGCCGAGGCCCACGCGGCGCGGTGTGCAGGCCCAACCGTAGGGGGCGGAGAAGCGGCGGATCGCATACGGAGTCGGGGCGTGAGGGTCCAGCGGGACGAGGTGGTCGGCCAGGCCGGGCAGACTGGCGTCGGCACGGGTGATCATGCCGGCAGCCTGGGCGAACGGGTCTTCTGCGTCGTGTCCGACCGCACAGATGAGCTCCACCAGGTGCTGCCCGGGCGGAGCCTGGCTCGGGTCGTTCAGGGTCGGGACATGGATGCCCAGGAAGTCGCCTCGCTCCAGAGTGAGGGACTCCGTGCCGACGTGGAACGCCTCGTAGGCCGTTGCCTCGGGATCGATCGGCAGATCGGTCGCCAGGTAGACCGACAGGAGCGGCGAGCTGACCTCCGTACTCTCCAGGCGGTGCCGGTAGGAGCGAGGGAGCACGTCAGCGGCGAGCATGCGCAACAACTGCCGGGCGTCCATGGCCGCCACGACCACTGGGGCGCTCACCTGCCAGTCGCGCCCGGCCACCCCGCTGACCTGCCCGTCCTGCAGTCCGGATCTCGGTCACGGTGCTGCCCAGCGAGAGGGGGGCTACACTATCGCGCACCGCAGCGGCAAAGGAGTCGGCGAAGCGCTGGAAGCCGCCCCGGCACTGGTACGTCCCAGTCAGGTAACTGTTGGCCGTCATCGCCCAGACGGCGAACGGCGCCCGCGCCGGGGGTAGGCAGCCAGGTACGGCTCGCACAAGCTGCTCACCGCCCGCACCAGCCGCTGGTCGTCCAGCCGGTGGCCAAGCACGTCGAGTGTGTTGACCGTGCTGTACGCCAGCAGCAGAGGCGCCTCGACGGGCAGTTGCGCCAGACTCGCCGCGTCCGGCGAGATCGGGAGCCTCGCGAGCTCCTGGGCCATCCGCTCGCACACGTCGAGGAGGTCGATCAGCGCGTTCTCCCGTGCCGGGTGCTGCCGGGCGAACATCTCGATCCAAGCCTCTCGACCAACCGGGATCCGGTAGGTCGCTTGGGGGTAGCGCATCTCGTAGGTCGTGTCCAGGGGAAGCAGTTCGAAGCCGTTGAGCTCGAGGTGCTCGGTGACCGCTGCCAGCGTCCCCCGCCCGGCCGGCCCATCCGGGAAGGCCCCGGCAAGATTGTGAACGCCGGCACTCATGTGGAAGCCCGGCAGCGGCAGCTCGGCGAGCAGCCCCCCTGGCCGGTCCAGCGAGTCCACCACCAGCACCCGCCGACCAGCGTCGCCCAGGAATGCCGCGGCCGACAAGCCAGCCATCCCGGCACCGATCACCACAACGTCGAAAACGCCCCCATCGATCCCGGCCTGCTCCAAGGAACCCACCCCTCCAGCCCATTCCGCGTCCCTTATCCCGCTAGCCCACGCTGGGCGCAAGAGCCGAACGGGGGCGGCATCGCGCATCTGACGGTCGCGTCGCGGCAGAGACCGGTACCCCGGATCGAGCCCCCGGTGCCGGCTGGGACACATCCGGTGCAGTAGCCGGTGACCGGACTCGACGCCAGGCCAGGACTGAGTCCGGCCCCGTGTGCTGTCGGCACCCGCGGTGACGGCTGACCAAGGCACTCCTGCTCGATCCCGGAGACCCGCCAGGCCGTCGAAGCGGACACGATCTCACCTCACGCAGCCAGGCACCCGGACCTGCCGACGCCAGTCACGATCCGCCGCCTGTGAACTGCGTCCGCAGGCGGCGGATAGACGCACCCGGAGGTCGAACGGACTGCAAGAGCGGACGTTGCGCTTGGCCGCAATTCACTTCGGGGCTCTCTCTGGCGATGCAAGTTCATCGACACCTTCTTCTGCCATGGCCATCTGTATGAGTCCCGGAACGACCGGGTCGACCCTCGTGGGCCCGGGCGTGACCCGGGCACCCCTTGATAGACAGTCAGGCGGAACGACGGAGGACGAGAAACGACAATGAGTGAGACGACCGCCCCGCTACGGGATGTCGAAATCCTGTTCTCGGCACTGGTAGGCCTAGGCGACGGCGGAGGAATAGTCAAGACCTGTGGATCGGCGTGTCATGCGGCGTGGGCGTCACCTCCTGATTCGTCGTGACGAACATCGGGCAGGTCAGACAGGCGTTGGCGTGCGGACAGGTCTTGCTGCACGACCGGCAGCCCGCAGTAGCCGTTGGGCAGGGCCTGGGTGGCGCGGCCGAGCCGCTGCTTGGCCCAGGCGGCTTCGGCCAGCGGACCGGCTGGGTCCAAAGTGACTGTGCGGCCGTGGATGTCGACCTTGCGGGCGGCTTCCCAGTGGCGGCGCACGGTGGTGTCGTGCAGTTGGGCGTAGTGCCCGGTCATCTGCGGCGGAGTCGTGGTCGAGGATGCGGCGCACGACCTCTTGCGGGACGTCGCGGTTGATCAGCCGGGTGCCCAGGGTGTGGCGCCACTGGTGCGGGGTCAGGTGCACCGGGCCGGCCGTGTTCGTCGCGGATGTCGCAGGCGGCCAGCCAGCGCAGCAGCGCCATCCGGTAGGTCGGGCTGCCGATCGGGTGGGTGCCGTCGATGTTCTTCGTCGGCCGCGGGAACAGGCCGGGTGTCCCGGCCGGCCAGCGTTCGGCGATGCGGTGCGCGGTGTTGGCGATCAGCTCGCGCAGTTGCTCGTCGATCGGCACGAGCGCCTCGCGTTTCATCTTGTGGTTGTAGTAGCGCAGATACGGGGCGTCCTCGGCGTCGGCGACGACGCAGTCGGCGCGCAGCCGCAACGCGTCGGTGATGCGCAGCCCACAGCGCATCAGGATGATCGTGACCAGCCGATGGGCGGGGTCGGCGAAGCGAGCGAGGTTGTCTGGGTGCTCGAGCTGGGCCATGACGTGTTCGGCCAGCGCCCGCGGCATCCGTTGTTCGCGTTTCGGGTAGTCCTCGGGGTAGAACATCGCGTCGGCGGGAAGCGCGGTGTCCCAACGATGTTGGCGGACAGCGGTGAAGAACTGGTTGAGCAGGCCGATGTGGCTGGCGCGACGTTGGGAGCAGATCCGCTCACCGCGCAGGTCGGCCAGGTAGCGTTCGAGCAGCGACCGGTCGATCCGATCGATCTCGGTGATGCCAATGTTGGCGAGGAACCGGGCGAAGCGGGTGATCACGACGACCGGTCTGCCGCCGCCGGCTTCCAGCCCCAGCCCGCTGGACAGTCGCCAACGGATCCAGCGTTTGGCCAGGTCTCGCAGCCACGGCTGGGGTATGCCGTCGAAGCGCAGGGTGCGGTCGCCGTCGTAGCCGAGGCGGCGCAGCCGCCAGACATCGCGCGGGTATTCGGCTTCCCAGCCGCCGGCCTCGGCCAGGTCGGCGATCGCGCGGTAGGCGTAGCCGAGCAGGCGTTGCGCCGGATGAGGATCGTTGATCGGCGCCGGCCGCCCGATCGCTCATTCCAGGTGTCCTCGTCGTGGTCGAGCAGCGAGGTCACCGACGCTGGTGGCCAGGAACCGCACCACCCGCATGACGACCGCCGGGGTGAGCTTGCTTTGTCGCGTTCGTCGTGGCGGCGTTGCAGCACGTACTGCATCTCCAGCTTCAGCTGCGGGGCCAGCCGGTCGAGCCGGATGATCTCGTCGGCGGGGGGCCTGGCGGCGAACCGCTCGCCGAACTCGTCGATGTCGGGTCGTGCCCGTTGACTTTCCAGGTGTTGGTGTGGGTCTGGCAGAACGGTGAAGTCGCCTTCGGCCACAGCTGGCAGTGCGGGATACGGCAGGTCGCCTCGGGCGCTGGTTGCTTGACCGCCGGTGGATCAGCCAGCCACGCGTCCAGGTCCGGGCCGGCCCGCACGTTGCCCAGCGCTGGCATGCAGCTCGCACATCCCTTGCGGCGGCGGAGCCGTAACCGCAGCCGGGCACGCGGCACCGCTGGTTGGGCGTTGCCGCTGCCACCGCGGATCGGTCGAGCCGATGAACTGCTCCAGGTCCGGGCGGCCCGCGTTGGCCCACCGCAGCAGATGCCCCTGACACAGCCCCTGGCCACGGGCCGTGCGCGCGCAACCCGCCACCCGGCATACGGCCCCGCCAAACACCGGGTCCTCGGGTGCGAATTCCAGGACGTCGCTGCGGAATTCGCTGCGCACCGCCGCCATCAGCTTGCCCAGCAGCCCAGACGAGGCGCCGCCGGGAGCTGGGGCGGTCACACCCTCACCCGCTTGTCGGTGAACCAGCCCGCCTGCTCCATCACCCGGCGGGCGTCCTCGACGGTCAGGTGCCCGTAGATCGAGCTCGTGGTGGCAACCGACGAGTGGCCGAGCAGTCGTGCCACCACCTCGATGCCGATGCCGTCGCGCAGCATCCGCGTCGCGGCGGTGTGCCGCAGCCAGTGCGGGTCGAAGTCGATCCCGATCCGCCGGCGCAGCCGCCGCACCAGGTCGTAGACCGCGGCGTAGGTCAGCGGATACCCACGCGGGTGGCCCCACAGGTTGACGAACACGTAGTCGCTGTCCAGGTCGCCGTACTCGGCGTGCAGGTAGTCGGCATACAACCGGATCAGCTCGGCGCTGACCGGGATCGTGCGCATGGTGCGGCGACTTGGCGCGCGCGCCGTTAGCGTTGTCGCGGCACCGTACCACCACCTCGCACTCGGCAGCGGCGATGTCGTTGTGCCGCAACCCGAGTGCCTCACCGATCCGCATCCCGGTGTCATAGAGCACGGCGAACAGCAACCGGTCCCGCAGCCGGTCACAGCCGTCCAAAACCGCCTGCACCTCGACCGGAGTGAGCACCCGCGGCAGCTTCTTCGGCGCCTTCAACGCCATCACCCGCCGCCGCCTCGGCGTGCTCTTGCTGATGTGATGCAGGAACGGCCGCCAGCCGCCACGCGCACCGCCGACCTGCCACGACGTCAACAACTCGCCCACCTCGACGCCGTCTCGACCGGCGTGGGTATAGAACGCGCCGACCGCCGACAGCTTCCGGTTCACCGTCGACTCCGTGCAGTGATGCGCCACCGACGGCAACACCGCGACCCGCCCGTCGCGGGCCTGCAGCGGCAGCCGCAGCCAGGCGACGAACTCGGCGACATCCTCCAGCCGCACCGCCCGCCAGTCCAGCCCACGATCGGCGAGGAAGGTGAACCAGTCCTTCAGATCATGCGCATACGCCTTGACCGTGTTCGGTGAGCGCTCGATGTCACTGAGATACCCCAGATACCGGTCGACCGGTTCGACAGCAGCACCGTCATCAGCGATCACCGCCCACGACTCAGGCCGCGACCCGGCCCCCGCACCCGCTGAACGAACATCAGACCTCCCAGGGATCCCCGTGCTGGACGCCTGCAGATAACCACGTCCAGCAGGCACATCCCCGGACCCCCAGGCCCCGTCACGCACGTCAACGACCTCCCCGGGACGGCTCCAGATAACGATCGGGTTCGTGGTCCGCAGGTGGATCCAGTGCTCGGCTGGGTAGTCGTAGAACGCCAGCAGCACATCGAGGTCGTCGATGACCTTGGCGACGGCCTTGGGCCACTTGGCGCCGTAGTCGGCGGCGAAGGCCTTCGCGGCGGCGATGGCGTGGTCCTTGTCTTCGGCGTTGTAGATCTCCGCAAGCGCGGCCTTCGCACCCGGGTGCGCGGACTTCGGCAGGGCGGCGAGAACGTTCCCGACCTTGTGCCACCAGCAGCGCTGCTCCTTGGTGTCGGGGAACACCTCGCGCAGCGCCTCCAGTCCCCCCCCCCACCACTCGCCCCCCCCTTCATCCCACCCCCACTCCACTCCAACCCTCCCAACGAGCTCCTTGGTGCCGTCCGATGCGGACACCGACCATGACCAGCAGGCACAGCCGTGTCCTGGTCGAGGCGGACCTTCGTAGTGGACCCCGTCGACCCACACGTACACGTAGTCGCACTCCGACAGTGACCGCGTCTCGGCGAACGCCTTCGCGTCCGCCTGCCATTGCGTCGTGAGCCTGGTGATCGGTCGCCGCGGATAGCCCGCGGTCGAGCCCGAGGAACCGCGCCAACGCCGGCACGAAGTCACCGCTCGACAGGCCGTGCAGGTACAGCAGCGGCAGCACCTCGGCCACACCCGGCGACTTGCGCGCCCACGCCGGCAGGATCGCCGAGGAGAACCGCTTGCGCTCCCCGGTGGCCTCGTCGATGCGCTTATCGTTGACCCGCGGCTGACGCACCGGCACCGCCCCCGCGGCGGTGGCGACCTCCCGCGAGTCATGGAACCCGTTGCGGACCACCAGCCGATGCCCGTTCTCGTCGACCTCGCCGGCGTGGGCGTCGACATAGGCGGCGACCTCGGCCAGCAGCGCCGCGGCGAGCATCTGCCGTGCGCCGTCGCGGGCGAGCTCGTCGAGCAACGACCCACCGACGGCCGCCAGAACGTGCCGCTGAGCCACGTTCTGGCTCTCCTCGTGGACTACCTTGAGCATGGGCGTACCTTCCCGAGCCGGCGCGCCAACGCCGACCCTGATCCGAACTTGAGCATGGGCTTCGATCTTGCTCGGGAGGTACGCCCCTTTCACGTCACCTCGCCGAGGCCCATCCACAGGTTCTGATCATTGCTCGCGACGGCGCCACCGTGGGCAACAAGAAGCTGCGCATGACGATCGGCTGGGCGCAACGCGGCAGGTTCGAGCGCGCCCGTGACACTCTGATCGCGGCCGGTGCGATTCGGCTCCGGGTGGACGCGGTGGCCGCCTCACGCTGGCGGATGGCGAAACCACGGTCCTGCCTGACCTAGACTCCATTCGAGCGTCGCCACCGAGCGTGGCCTCTACACGGGTCTGACTGGGCTGCTGCACGACATCCTTCAGTTCGAGGGACCCCAGGACGACTCCGAGCGCAATGACGTGGCCGTCGACGTCGTCGCCGACCGCGGCGGCGCCATGACCGGCGGCCGGTACTCCCGCCCCGACCTAGTCGCGGCCGTTCGCCGCCGACTCACGTCCTTCGACGCCCTCGAGGTGCACGGGTGTGAGGTCAAGCCCTACTGGAGTGCTGACCGGGTGAGCGTCTACGAGGCTGTCGCCCAACGCGCTCTGAGCCTGTGTACCCATGCCTGGGTGGTGCTCTACCTGCCAGACGACACCATGGTTTTCTCCCCCGACGATCGCGCCGTAGTGGCCGGTGCGCTCGCCCTCGGCTCCCCCGGGTTCGCCACGAAGCGGCCGACCTGGGTGTCGGCCTGGTTCTACTCAGACACCTCAACAACGATGGGGCAGAGGTCCTTGAACACGCCACCCGCGTCGCCGCCGACCCCCGACGCCTCGACGAGTTCCTGCGTTCAGCCGCACCGTCCCTCCTGGCTCGCGTCGACATCATCCCCAAGACGGCCCTCGCCTAGGATTGACGCGCAGTATGGAGAGCCACGCCCACCGGAGCGTGGACGCGGGGGCACTGTTGCGTTGACTGACCGCGTGGTGGCGTAGTCACAACCTGCGAACAACGGTGAGACGTCCAAGCGGCGAGAGCAAGGGTCGTCAGGCATCTCACGTACGCCACGCGGACGCCGATCACCCCCGGTGCAGGCCCCAGACACCACAACATCCCGCATGTAGAGCGTTCACGGTCGTGCCGCGAACAGGACGCTACTCGGCGAGGGACACGTACGCGGGTCGCACGCTACGCGGCTACTAGACGATTCCCATACGACCGACGTCCGGCCAGACTCGGTCGAGGTGCCCGGCGGGATGCTCTCCATGCGGCTGCCCACCCGGGTTGTTGGGTGTGGCTCACCTTCGGTCTGCAGCCCGTCGGGCACCGCTGACGAGGCGTGGCTCAAGAGGGGACTGCCCTGCTCGTAGTAGCACCGCCCACCTCGCCGTCCTTTGCTGGTTCGAGTGAAGGTGGGTGCAGCAGATGCAGCGAGTTCGCAGCAGGTGGTCATCGGGGTGGATCCCCACAAGTTGTCGGCGACGATCGAGGTGGTCGATGCCCAGGAGAGGATGCTCGGGTCGGGCCGGAGAAGAAGTTCGCCACCGATCAGGCCGGGTACGCGGCGATGCGCCGCTTCGCCAAGATCTGGCCGGAGCGGGTGTGGGCGGTCGAGGGCGCGAATGGGGTCGGGCGCTCGCTGGCTCAGCGGCTGTTGGAGGCCCGGGAGAACGTCGTGGATGTGCCGGCCAAGGAAGCTGGCCGCTCGGGTGCGCCTGTTCGACACCGGCCACAACCGCAAGACCGACGCCCACGACGCGCACTCGATCGCGGTCGTGGCGGTGCGCCTCGAGGGGCTGCGGGTACTGAAGGTCGACGCCGAGCTGGAGGCGCTGCGGATGCTCACCGACCGGCGTGAGGCGCTCACCCGCCGGCGCATCCAGACCGTGGCCCGGTTGCAGGCGCTGCTGGCCGAGCTGCTGCCGGGGCAGGCGAAGAAGGACATCCCCACAGGTCAGGCCAAGGCCATGCTCGCCAGCGTGCGTCCGCGTGACATCGCCGGGAAGACCCGCCGCCGCATCGCCGCCGACGAGCTGGCCGAGCTGGTCGCGGTCGAGGCCAAGATCCAGGAAGGCCGACGCTGAACTGAAGGCGATGGTGCTGGCCCGCGGCTCACGGCTGATGGACCTTCGTGGTGTCGGACCCGTCGTGGCCGCTCGATGCCACTGGCCGATCGTCGGGGACGTGGCCCGCTTCGCCGACCGCAACCGCTTCGCCTCCTGGACCGGGACCGCGCCCCTCGACGCGACTCCTCCGGGGAGCAGAACCGCCACCGGCTCTCGCGGGCCGGGAACCGGCGGATGAACCACATGATCCACATCGCCGCCATCAGCCAGATCCGGGTCGACACTCCAGGGCGCGTCTACTACCGACGCAAACGAGCCGAAGGCAAGAAGCCCCTCGAAGCAATCAGGTGTCTCAAGCGCCGCATCACCGAAGCCATCTACCGCCAGCTCGTCGCCGACGCCCAGGCCGCCGCAGAGACGGCCGAACCGCAAGGCGGCGGTCAGGCCAGAGCGGGCCCGGGAGGGCACCGCGGGGCGTCTCATCAATCCAGCGCGGTCGGCTCACACCCGCCCACCGACACTTCGGATCAGCCACTTCCCGGACCCGCGAAGACGACGCTACAACCCGTCCCGCGGCCGCGGAACATCTCACGACCCGAAGGACCCCTCAACTCACCCCTTGACATCAGAGGTGGTGCCGAAGTGACGCGGCGATACCGTGGCGAGAGTGATCAGGTGGTGCTGGCCGGATGCCCCTGCCGGGGTGTCCAGCGCGGACGCCGACAAGCGATGACCGCTGCTCAACGCTGCATGGCGAGCCCGCACATGGTCGCCGCGCGGCTCCGGCGCCGTCGCGGGGTAGCTGTCTGCGGACAGATGGATGTCGGCGAGACATAGCGCTGTTCGTCGTCCATCGTCAGGGTCTCGCCGATGGAGCATAGGCTCGGCGCGATGAACGAAGACGAGCCTGGCCTGTTCGATCTGCCCAGCATGGGATCGGCCGATGCTTCCTTCGATCGGCCATCGCCCGGGAAGAACCGGGAGACCTGGGCATGGACGGTGACGGCAGAGGTCGCCATCATCGACGCTGAGGCTCTCCGCGAGGCCGCTGAGCGGGCCGAGGAGTGCGCCGTGGCGATCGGGCTCAGTGCTGACCCCACCGTCGGGGACCCGGATGTGGAGGCCACCGCAGACCCGTTCGACATCCTTGCCTGGATGGTCTGGCCCACCGACGGGCTGGAGGAGCTTCTGGAGGCAGACGCGTTGCGGATCCTCAAGGTAGCCACTGAGGTGACGCCCGAGTTGGACGAGGCGTGCACGCTGTCCTGGACGGTCACGGTCAAGCTCACCGACGTCGCCGAGCTGAGGCGCATCGCTATTCACCGGGCGCATCCGGACAAGGCAGAACTGATTCGAGGCAGCCTCGCGGTCGCATGGCAGCACGCCGCGGACCCTCTCGCGCCGCTCCGTTCGATTCCGGGGGATCGCCTGGCGGCAGGCAGAGGTAGTTGTCCATCACGCTCCCCGCCGAGCGCGGCCTGGCAACACAGACGCCACCATGTGACCACCCGGCTGGCGAGGCCATGCCGTGGGGACGGTCGACCGTGGCCGGGCGACGAGGGGCGGAAGGAGGCGCCTCGGATTCGGAAGCGGGCCAGGGAGCCACGACTCGAGCAGGATCAGCGGGAGCGTGGTCGACGCCCGCGGTCCAGGAGTCACGCCTGGCATCGGGCAGCGTTCAGCTCCGAGCGTGTCTCGGTTGCTGCACAATGGCGTAGCCGTTTCCCAGCGCCACCGCGGCCAGGATCAGGGAGCGGACTACTGTCCTGCCGTTGCTCGACCGTCGAGTTCGGCCCGTCGCCCAGCTCAGCCTCGAGCAGCGCATCACCGAAGGCCTGTCGGATGCGCCGCTTCTCGGCAGCAGAAACGGTGAAGAACGCCTCCTGCAGAACGAAGCCGTGCACAAGCGACGCCACCTGGGCCCGACCCAACGCGTCAAGACCTGGATGCACCTTGAGGACCACATCGAGCCAGGTCGTGTCGTCGTGCTCGCTGGCCTCCGAGCTGCTCGCTGACGAGGTGGTAGACCAACATCGAGGCCGCGCCGACCTACTGGGGACTCCTCTTCGCGCTCGTCGTAGAGCATCTGTGCTGCACGCTGCATCAGGCTGCTCCGCCCGCTCCGCATCCCCAGATCCGAGGGCCCGGGTAGCCTATGGTGAGCAGGTCCTCGCCCCGGTGATCTGGGCATGGTGACGTGCGTTTAGCATGCGTCCGGACTGGAGTGCCAGCTCGCCGAACTCAGCACGCATGCCACCAAGCGGGGTCGAACACCACCGGGAACGGGTCGGACATCGACCCGACACTAGCGACCCCAGCCGAGCCCGCCCCGAACGGCGCCCGACTACAAGATCCACTCTCGCTCGCTGGCACGGCCGCGCACCGGAGCTCCACCGAGCAGATCCCAGCGTCAAACTCGGCGATAGCGACGCTGGTGCGGCCACGACCGCGCCCTCGTCTGTCATGCGTCCACACGCGGCGCTGTACCGGGTGGCCCGTGTTTGTCGCTGATCGTGATGCTGCTCGAGTGGATGGCAACAGCCTGTCGGTGGGAGTGCTGGCGCACGGTTGGCCAGTGTGGTGGCGGCCTACGGTCCTTGCCTGGGCGTTCCTGGATAGGATCCCCGCACTTCGATCAGGGGAGGTGCTGTGGCCACGGTGCTGGCGGTGATCGACGTGCTGGCCGTGATGGTGCTGGCCGGGTCTCATGGTCAACCGGTGGGTGCGCCCGTTCGCCAAGACTGAGGTGCAGCGGGTCCAGCTCGAGCTGCTGATCTCCCCGCTGCTCACCTCCCAGACGGTGCTGCTGCTGGCGTTCGTGCTGGTGCAGGTCTTCTCCAGCTACAAGGCTTCTCGGGAAGTGTGCGGAGTCACCGGGCTGGTCGCCGAGGCACAGCGGATCGACCAGGCAGGAGACACCGCGTCCGATACGGAGCCCGGTGAGGAGCGTTCCGACCGGGTGCCGGCCGATCTGGGTGAGCGCACCGAGCGGACGGCCCGGATGCAGGAGCAGGCGCAGGCGTAGGCGTTGGCGCGGCGCCGCCGCTCCGACAGGGCCAGCCGGTCGTGGGGCCGGATCCCGAACGGGGCCGCACCCGCCTCGGCGAGGCCCCCGCGCAGCGCAGTCAAGGCGACAGTGGTTTCGAGCAGGCCGGAGGAGCCCTCCTCGGACTCGATCGAGTTCGTCGATCGATCCTGTGTGGCGCATCACCGGTGCGCGGCCGCGGAGGCCGTTGGCACCGCGGACCACTCCCGGCGCCAGGCAGCCGTTCGCGTGACTGCGACCACTAGGGTCCCGCTGATGGCAGTCTCCGACCAGCGAGAGTGGCTCGCAGGACGATCGGCGCTATCGCTGTCGCGGCATCCCTCGTCGCATGGTGGCCTGCCTTCACGCTGGGTGCGTGGGGAGGCGTCTTCTTTGAGCAAATACTGACTCTGTGGGCCGCTGCGACCGCTGCCTTCGTCATAGTGTTGTTCAAAGGGGGATCTCGCCGGATGCCAAGGGGTGTCGTCGCCACTCTGCTCTTGCCGTCGCTGTGGATCGGTTTGTCCTTCCTGCCTGTGCCGGATGACACCCTGCTGAGCGACCTCCTCCGGTGTTCGCTGTAGGCATCACCGTCATCGGTCTGCCCTTCATGGTGTGGGTCATCCTCCAAGTGTCACGTCCGGATGTCACCGAGGGCGTCGAGAGACGAACGTGGGCCGTCGCGGCGCTCGCCGTCCTCACTGTCGCAGCCCTGTCGTTCTTCCTCGGGCTGCTGCACCCCTACTTCCCTCACCTGCAGCGACTTCAAGATCAGCGGCAATGACGTACCCGCGAACTGCACTCCAGGTGAGGCATCGCTCGGATGACGCTGCGACGGGCCGGGCAATCCCCACCCCCGGCAAGGCCGAGGCGTACCTCGCCAGGTAGAAAGCCGAAAGACGGGGTCGTTTCCGCCGTCAACGACTCTTGGGATCTGTCGACCGCGTTCATGACGGCCGATGCGGGCGCCGAGCCGATCGACGGCTACGAGCAGCTGACCGGCGAGTCGGTCAGGTGAGGCCGGGACGACGTCGGTCCACTTCGCTCGGGACCGGTCCTTCTGGCTACCGGTGCTGTACGCGGTGCCGTCGGGCTGATGGCCGGCGGTGCCGCGCTGTTGTTCACGTGGGCTGTCTGGAGGGCGACGAACTGGTAGTGGCCCGACGAGGTCGACAACGGGCTTCTTGGCGGCGATCTCTGGTGGCTCCCGGTGACCATGGCCGCAGGTCTGCTCGTCGGTCTGCTCCGCAAGGCGCTGCGGGTGCCGACCGAGCCGAACGGGGCGACCGGCATCGGTGGCGCCGCCGGCGTCGCGACCCACGTCCTCGTCTCGACCTCCCAATCGCGCTCACCCTGTCCTGCCTGCTCGTCGCGGTCCTCACGGCATACCTGCTGACCGCCGGTCTCGGGCTGTTCGCCTCGATGCTGCCCGGCAAGACCGCCGACCCCGACGACGCGGCCAACGTCAGCCACCGCGAACAGGTCTTCGAGCTGGGCCAGACCCCGCCGCCCCGCACCAGCTAGCGACCGGGGCTGTCGCTGCCCAGCGACACCATGCTGGGAGCCGAGCGTCAGATCGTCGAGGGGCTCCGCGGCGAGGTTGCTTCCTCGGCTAGGGATCGTGCTGGGCGTGGATGCGAACGTCGGCGAACCACCTGACCACACCTGGCTGTTCGACGATCGTCCTGCTTGATTGCTGGCATCCGGACAGATGGTCGGCGATCACGGTCGTTCCGGGACTGGCCTTGGACCGGTCGATGCTAGCCCTGCACTTGTGGCGGGTGTGGTGGCGTACTTTGCACGGCGTTGCAGCAGAGGTGGTGTCTCTGCCCTCGACGGCTCGTGAAGCCGATGGCACCGCGAACCTGCAACACAGAGGACTGTCAATGGGGGCGGTCGATCTAGTTTGAGCGGACCAGGGCCGCAAGCCGGTCCCCGAGCTGAGGCGGTGACATATAGCTTAACGCCACCACCCTCCTTGTCGTGGCTGGAGCCTGCCTCGCGATGACCGCGTTGCTCGCCTTCGCATGCATTTGCGTTTCGCGGCCGCGCGACATCAGCCTGCTCTTCGCCGCCTTCGCCTTCGCCTACGCCTGCGCGGTGTTGGCCGCTCGAGCGTCGTACACGCCGCGATTCTGCCGACGAGGCACTTGCTGCTGAGCGCTTCGACAGCCGCCTCCGCCGCGATTGGCTACGCGCTTCTGCTGCTCTTCATCGCTCTGCAGACGCTGGCGCTGAAGGGCGTGGAAGCTGTAGCGACGGTCAACCTGCTGGCTGCCTTCTTCGTTCTCGTCGCTGCGCTGAGCCTGGTGGCCCTCGAGCTAATTCTTGCCGTAGACAGTGTCGTCGAGGTGGACTTTCTTCAGGGTTGGACGGCGCTCGTCCCTGGCGGTGGCGAGGCACCGCCGGGGCGTGCCGTGCTCCTGGATCATCTGGGCCACGCTGGCTTCGTGACCAGCCTGCTCACGATGCGCGAGATCCGACGGGCAGTACAAGCAAGCGCGCGTCAATCCTCGCGCTCGGCATCGCCTGGTTCGTCGCCATGGCGCCTGGCGTGTTCGGGACCTGCTCAGGAGACCAAGGGGCTGGTCGAGTCGGGGGACCTGACCGACATCGGCTGCCGCGGAGTCGTGGTGGCGGCCTGGTGATGAGCGATGCAAGGCCACTGTCCGACACACAGTCGGGAACTGCGGCACCAACAGAGAGACTTGGAGGCTATGGTGCCGGGATCGGACGTCAACGCTGGAAGAGGGCCAGGCGCTGCCCGTCACCCGCGCGGAGGACGAGGCGGCATGACGCTGAACGCAGCCCATTGGCTCGGAGAACTCCGTCGACACCTTGACCCAGCCGCTCTTCCATCTCAGCGCAAACAACCTGATCGGGCAGAGCAGTCGCCTGGAGTGATCTGTCACGCGGACCTTCGAGCACGGCCAAGCGCACATGTGCGGAGGAGGCGGGGGTGAATCGTGGGCTGATGTCGCAGATGCGCACCCTGCCTGGGGCAACACGCTGCCTGATGTTCATCTGACCCTCAATCACGAACCTGCATCGATGGTGACGCTGGTCACACAGCTTCGACGGAGCATCGGGCTGGACCGCCCGAAGCAGGACACGTGAAACAGGCGGGCGAGAGCGAGCTGGCCGGACCCCTACCGCCGGAAGCACACCTGTGGGTCGCAGCCGGAATCGCCCACGGAGAACGCCCTGCTCACCGGCGCGAGCCGCCGCGAGGCCTCCCAGCTGGAAGGTGGTGGCTCGCCGGGAGGAGGCGAGCCCCGCCACGCCCGCCGTGGAGCACGACCACCACGGCTCTCGCCACTTGGCCATGACTACGGGCCCTAGGTGGGGCTGCAAGACCATCCAGGCGAGCGCGCGACCGAGGTCGCCCCTAGCTCCGCTCGACGTCCTCAAGTGCGCACGACCGAGGGCAGGATCGGGTGACGGGCTCGAGCAGGAGCTGGGAAACCTAGCCCACGTCTCGACGGTGCCCTGCGGGCCACCCTGGTGCACCATGGTCGAGGTCGACCCGGACGACGAAGGACAGGAACCCGACCAGAGTCGGACCCCTCTACCGATCAGGGAGCGGCGGCTGATGGCCGCTGAGAGAGGATGGACCATCAGAAGATGGGTCGCGGCGCGTTGTCATAGGCCGTGCAGCCACTAGCTGGATCTGTTCGAGGATCTGATCGGGACGAGTCGCGGTCGAGGTGGTGGGTAGCGGCGCGCATATCGTCCGAGCTGGCGATGGGCTGTGGGAAGCACTTCCGCCAGTACGCTGCCGGGGTTGATGGGCGGGGGTGGGTCGAGGCCTTGATCGAGACGTAGCCTGGCGAGCGAGCTCCTGGCCTGCGAGGTGGACGCGAACCTGTTCGTCATGGTGACCGGACCTCGAAACGCGGCGATCGTACGATGGTTTGACTGGGAACGCCGAGAACAGCGCCCGCTCGGCTCGACCGCGCAGTACCACCGCAGGACGAGGTCCGCGAGCCACGCGGTTGGCGGCCGGATCCATGGGTCCCAAGGTCGACGCCGCCGCCAGGTTCGGGGAAGGGACCGGTAAGCGGGCCGCCATCGGCGGCCTCGCCCAGATCGAGGCCGCCCACCAGGGGACCGGCCGGCACGCAGGTGGTGCCAGCAATTCATCTTCAGCGACAGGGGGAGGTGTAGACGCGACATGGCACATGTCACGCACCAGACCACCACCGGACAGAGGTCCGCCTGGTATAGCCCGTCGGCTGGAGAAGTCGGCAGCTCGGCACGACGCGAGTGGAGTCCGATCGGGGCCTCGACGCCGGCGAGGTCGAGAAGCGGCTCAGCAGATACGGACCGAACGAGCTGGCGAAGGGAGCCGCCGCCCAGCCTGTGGTCGGTCGCCCGGGGCCAGCTGTCGAACCCGATGAACATCATGCTGCTGATCGTCGGGGTGGCGAGCTTCCTGATCGGCCAGGTGGCGACCGGGCTGGTGGTGATCGGGCTGGTCACGTTCAACGTGGTCATGGGCTCGAGCCAGGAGCTGAAGGCCCGGGCAAGCGTAGAGGCGCTCTCGCAGCTTCAGGTCCCGCACGCCCGCGTCCGGCGCGTCGGGCAGGGTCGAGGAGATCGACCACCGATCTGGTACCGGGCGACGTGGTGGTGCTCGAGGCCGGCGATATCGGTGCCGGCCGACGGACGGATCATCACGTCGGCCACGCTCGAGGTGCAGGAGGCCGCCCTCACCGGGGAGTCGGCGCCGGTAGGCAAGGACACCGCGGCGATCGCGGGCGACGACGTGGCCCTCGGGGACCGCACGAACATGGTGTTCCAGAACACGCAGGTCACCCGCGGCTCCGGTTCCACCATCGTCACGGCGACCGGTCAGTCGACGCAGATGGGCCGCATCGCGGACATGGTCGAGGGCGAGCAAGCGAAACCGCTCGCAGCAACAGCTGGAGCTGGACGGCCTGACCAAGGTCTTCGGCATCCTGGCATGGTCGGCGGTGGCCGACATCGCCATAATCGGCATCGCACGAGGGCAGGAACCGAGACCCCTCCTGCTGGGCTGCATCTCGACGGCTATCGCCTCCATCCCGGTCGGCCTGCCCACCTTCGTGCAGGCCATGCTGTCCTACGGCGCCCGGCGCTTGGCCGAGTCGAAGGCCGTCGTCAAGACCCTGACCGACGTCGAGACCCTGGGTGGGACGACCGTCATCAACAGCGACAAGACCGGGACGCTCACGATGAACGCCATGACCGCGACGTCCATGCTCACAGGCGGTGACTGGTACACGATCGAGGGCGGCGGCTACCAGAAGACCGGGGCGATCCTCGGCGTCGGGCTGGCAACGAGCCGGACTTCCGACGCCTGGCCCTACGGCCTGACGTGCCTGTGCACGGACGCCACCGTGGCCGACGACGAGTGGGTCATCGGCGACCCGACCGAGGCAGCGCTCGTCGTGCTCGCCGCGCAAGACCGGCGTCGACGCCGAGCAGACCCGGCAGCGCCTTCCCGCGACGGGCCGAAGTGCCCTTCGACCTCCGAGTACAAGTTCATGGCCACGCTCCACGACCGGGCGGACTGGCTCACGGCAGGGGTACTGCACGAGCTGCACTTCGTGAGCGGTCAAGGGCGCCCCCGACGGAAGGCTCAGCGCTAGCGCGGCGTGGAGGACCAAGAGGTACTCATGGACGGATCGGGAGCGGATCCGCACGGCACCATGGTAGCTGGCCGAGCAGGGGCTCGCGTGGCAAGCTGGCCTTCGCGTACCGCGCGCATCGAGCGACGCTACGAGGTCCACGCAAGCCGACCCCATGGCTGAGCCAGTGAACGACCCTGATGATCGCCGGGCTGGTTGGGATCACCGATCCGCTACATGTTCGACGGCCACGAGGAAGCTGAGCGTGCTGGACGCCGGGATCGACGTGCGCAGATCGAGCTGGGCGACCACACGGTCACGGCGAGGGCGATTGGGGACGATCTCGGCCTGGACCTAGGCGGTGATCACCGGACCACAGTTCCAGCCAAGCTCAGGGATGAGGAACTCGCTCTCCAAGCCACCCCGACCTGCACGTGTTCGGGCGCGTCGCACCCGCAGGAGCAAGGCGAGACTGGCACCGGTGATGCAGGAGCGGGGAACCAGCGGTCGCGATGACCGGGTGACGCGGTGAACCACGCGGCTGCCCTGGGGAAGGCGGACATCGGGGTGGCCAAGGGAACGGGCTCGGAGGTGACGAAGCAGGCCGCCAAGAGGGTGCTCACCGACGACAACTTCGCGACCCTGGTGCACGCGATCGACCTCAGGGGCGGGACATCTACACCAAGATCACGTCCTACAAGCTGCACCTCAAGATCGGCCTGTTCGGCGCACTGCGGCCTGATGCTGCTGGCCACCACCTTCAACATCAACGGCGGCGAGGCGCTCTCCCCGATGCAGCTGCTGTTCGTCACGTTCCTCATCGGCATCTTTCCGGCATCGGCCACCCTGACCGACTACACCGAGTCGTGGCCCGCGAGCCAGCGTCCGTGCGACCCGGTGCATCCCGGCTTCCTCAACCGCACGACTACCCCCCGGTGGGTGGCCTTCGGGGTTGTTCAGGCGCTCGTCGGACACACTGCCCTTCGCGCTGGGCCTCGGCGATGGTCAGGTGCTCGTGGAGCAGAGTACGGTGTTCGCCGTCATGTCGGTCAGCACCGTGTTGCTCGCGATGGCGCTGCGCCGAAACCTGGACCTGCTCCCAGTCGGCCTGTTCGGTCTCCATGTGCTGTGGCTGTTCATCCTGCTGGCCGCCCTGTGGGTCAGCGTCGAAGCCGAGCTGTTCCAGGGCTTCCTCGGCACCGGCGAGTTCTCCACCACCGGGTCCTGCAGGGGACCTGCAGGTACCCGCCCTCTTCGGCGTCCTCGCCATCGCGCATCGAGACTGAGGCGGCGATCTCGGCGCCGCCGGTCGCGAGTCCCGTGGCGAGCGCCGTCCCGTCCAGCGCTCCGCAGCTAATCGGGGTCTGGGTGGCATGGTCGCGGGCATTGCCAGCCAGGGCGGTTGAGGGTGCGCAGCGCGAAACTGCCCAGGGACACGATTCGTGGTGCGTCCTGGGCCTTGATCTGGTAGGTACGGCGCTGGTTGGTCGGCGCGTTCGCGTACGTCGAGCGCGGCGGAACAAGGACGGCAGCCCGGTGCGTACCTGCAGCCATGCGCAGCGACCGAGGCGGTGGGACCCGGCCTGCAAGGCTCCCTGCACCGGCGTCTACAACTTCGTGGTCGGGCTGGAGGAGCTGGACCGGGCCGGCACTACGGCTGATCGGGGCGCTGGTGAAGCCACAATGGCAGCCCGGCAGCGGGCGACCAGGTGGCGGGGCTGCCGGGGCTGGAGTTCGCCGAGTCCCGGCCGTTGGGCGGGACCTGGCTGCTGGACCAGCTGTGGCACCGCCTAGGCATCGACATGAGCATGAGGCGGCTGCTGGCCGGCACGCGGCGCCCGGAGTCCACCGAGCGGGTGCTGTTCGCGCTGGTGGCGAACCGGGCGCTGGCGCCGAGCTCGAAGCTGGCCGCCGCCAGCTGGGTCACCAACGAGACGCACGTGCCCGGCCCACCGGAGGTGTCCGAGGGCAACCTGCTGCTCGGGGCGATGACCGGATGGCTTCGAGGTCGAACCGATCGCCAGCGAAGAACGTCACGACAGCGCGGCCGACCTGCTCAACCCCGAGGTCGACCTGCTGTTCGACACCACCAGCACCCACTTCCAGGTCGAGCAGGCCACGATCCGGAAACGCGCGGACGTGCATCTTCGGCCAGCCGCTGAGCGGCGAGGACACTGACGACGCGGCGACCGCCGCGACGGAGGTCAACCTGGACGTGGGGAAGTCCGGCGACCACCGCGACGACCTGCCGCAGGTCGTCATCGATGCCGTGACCCGGGATGGATCCCGGTGCGGGTGGTCCTGGCCTGGAACACCACCGACACCATCCCGATCCTGCTGGTGGCTCAAGCAGACCGTCTGGCGGACCGACTCGGGCAAGGCGATCCGCGAAGACCGGGTGGTTCACCCGCGGCGAACCAGCGGGCCTCGACGCCGGGCGCCGCGGCTACATCCTCGGCGAGAAGCTGCGCTCCGGATCCGCCGAAGCCACTGCGGCGTTGTCCCGGCCGGGCCGCTACGCCGCCGTCGCGGACAACCTGCGCGTCAAGGAAGTCCACCCCAGCGAGCACGAGCGGTTCGCCGTCTGCCACAACCTGAATCAAGCCGAGCCTGGACGCCACCATCCGCGCGGATACGGTCGACAAGCTGAAAGAACTCATCGACGAGCTCGGACGCCCTCAGCGAGCGCAAGGTCGAGTCAGTGGGGGGTGATCTCCACCAAGCCCGGAATCGAACTGGTACCCGCAAGGTCACCCCTGGCAGCCCGTTGCGCCTCGACGCCGCTGCACATTTCTCATCGGGCAGGCGGTCCCGCACTCAAGCACCCGCTGCGCACCTCCGACTCCTCACCTGGAGTGCGGAGTACCGCGGCGCTGGAAACCCAGCAGCTTCGCCGCCATCGAGAACGCCTGGCGCGACATGAAGTACGTCATCGACTTCCAGCCCGCTCTTCCATCGTCCTGGAGAACTGGCATCCGCTATCACGTCCTGTTCTCGCTGGCTCGCCCTCATCCTCATCCGCATCACCGAGACCCGCACCGGGCAGACGTGGCACCACCTGCGCCCGGCCCTGCATCGCCTGCACGTCGGTACCTTCACCGGACCCGCCGGCACCTACCAGCAGACCACCACCCCCAGCACCGAGGCCACGGCCGCCTTCCAGGCCCTGGACCTTCACAAAAACCCGAGGTACTACGACAAGACAACACCACCGGCCGCAGTCGAGGACTTCCACGCCGGCGGCCTGGACCAGTACACCATCTGGCCCAGTACACGCCGGCCACCACAACGACGGCAAGGCCCTGCAGGTCATCCGTCATTCCCATGCCACCAACTGACACCACAGCCAGGAACGCCGACCACAAGCCGATGCCGGTGCGGGAGGGACTGGTGGATCCTTCCCGACCACGGGAATCGCCTCACCGGCTTGCGCGACCTCAGCCGCGGCACAATCACGCGGCCAGGTCAAGGTCGGGGGTGCTGTCCGACGACGCGCAGTCCACCCGCACCGAACCTCGCCAAGCGCCTGCGACGCGGTGTGTATCCGGAGCTGGGGGCCGGCAAGCGGCGTGGCGAGGGAAGCCCAGGCGAACAGCCCCATGGCGCGACCCGGTAGGCCAACAATGCAACGGGTCGGTGGTTGAGGCCAGGACCACACCGGGTCTGACACGGTCTGCCGCCAGTCGATGCCGCGTCCCTCGTGCCGCTGCCACTGAAGCAGCACGAGCAGCCCGAGGATGAATGGTGGGAGCAGCGTGGCCAGCCGCCACAGGCACGAGCCTGACGCCGATCAGCATATCCGGTCAGCGTCGGCCGGCGCCGCCCAGCCCGCGCCCACCCAGGGCGTCGCCACGCCCCGGTCAGGTCCTGCAGCGCGCAGACGCCTGTTCGGCGAGGGCCGCTACGCCGAGGCCATCCCCTACCGTCAGGTCCTGGCGGCGAGCCCTGGATTGGGAGACCTGGATGACCTCGGTCTCGCCACCCATCTGAGCGGCGATACGCTCATGATCGAGGTCCTGCGCGCCGCTACGCTCCAGGCCCTGGAGTTCGCAGCGTTCCTGCTCGCCCCGGCTTCGTCAACTTCCAGGCCGGCGACCCGTCGGCGGCGCAGGAGTCCTGGACGGCTCATGACCTCGATCCCGAGGGTCCCATCGGTCAGGGAGGCGACGCGTCCGCTCGGCGTGGCCGAGGCGTCCGCGAATCAGTAGTCCGTCCAGGTTGAAGGCGCGCACCGGGGCGCGGGCGCGTCAGTAGACTCCCGGGATGAGCTTGCGCACCCTGCGGTGGGCGGTACGCCGGGTAGTCCGGGTGGTGGTCGCGAGCCAGCCTCCTCCTGCTCGGGGCCGAAGAAGACGAACCCACATGAGCAGGGCCAGGATGGCTGAGGCTCAGAGCCCAGGCAGACCCAGCCAGTGCAGCGAAGAGTTGGCCATGGAGCGGGATGCCGTGGCCCAGACCATAGACCCCGTGGGCACCAACGGCTGTGGTCCACCGGTAGAAGCGGGGGTGAGGTAGCGGCGAATGTGCAGGGCGCCGAAGAGGCCCAGTCCAGACCGCCAGCCCGAAGGTGCCGAGCAGCACCGCCCCGGAATCGTTCCGCTCGAGTCGCGCTAGGTGCGCGAGATCCAGGGGTTCCAGGACGGCGCGAGGATGAAGGCGAAGTGAAGATGACGAACTGGATGGCCACTGGCCATTCGCCCTTGGGTCATGCGCCAGGCGCTCCTGGGCTGTCGTAATGCTCTTGGCCTTGCTGGGCTACATGGGATGCCTTCATGACCATGGGGTTTAGAGGGACATGCGGGCGGCTCCGGCTCAGTTCTGCCGGACGCGGCTGCGTCGAGCCCGCCGATCCTCCATCCTCTGCCCTTGGCTTTTTTCGATCACCTTCGGCGCTGGTTTGGGTTGCGTACGGGAGGGTCAGGGCAGGATCTCGATCGGGGTCTTGCCGTTGGCTGGGAAATGCCCAGATCTCGTCGATCGCCCGGTTCGGCCACGGCGACGCATCCGAAGGTCCAGGTCGCCCGGTTCCTCGAAGCTCACCCCACGATTCGGTTGACCGTGGATCAAGATCATCCCGCCCGGATTGTTTCCTCCGCCTGCGGCATGGCATGCTGGCGAGCGCGCGTGATCAGATAGGAGATGCTCAGGGCCTTGCGATAGTTGGGCTGCGGGCATTGCGGGCCGCCGGCTTGCGCGACGCGCCCCCGGGGTCCCGCCGTCCCCCAGCCGGCGCCGGCGCCCAGTGGGCGGAACAGCCCAGGGCGACGCGATAGGTGCGAAAGGCCCTTCATCACCGCGCAGCGAGGTAGAAAAAACGTTCGGCCACTAAGACCGAGCCGATGTTGACCGACACCGTCCCGCCCTCGGCGATCCGCTCCAGGTGCCGAGGTCTCCTTGAGGCTGGTCTCCTTGGGTGTCGATTTGGCCGTGAACCAGAGGTCGTCGAACGCCCGGGCATCCATCGGGGAGGCCAGGGGCGCACCAAGACGAGGGCGGGGAGGGAGGGCGAACAGGCCGTGACGACGGGCGACGACTTGAAGCCGCGAGTCGAGGGAAGCACGAGAGCAGCACGGGCCGCCGGTTTTTCCAGGCCGGCGCCGGCAGCCCGGATTTTAGCCCGGCCGCGCAGCACCGTCACCGCCGGACTTGGGCGTCGGTCAAGAGAGATCGATGGCGTGGGCCTTGAGGTCCGCGAGCGAGGCGACCCTAGGGCGTGCTCAATGGTTGCCCCTAGCGCCACCGGCGGCGCCGCCTCGCCAGCGCCAGCCTCCCGCCCGCGTGCCGCGCACAGACACCAGCGGTCGCCAGTGTTGCGCAGCCCGGGTTGTCGAACTCCGGGACCGGGGTCGGCGGAGGTCGCCGCCCCTGGTCCTGGCTGAACGCGAGATCCTGCGGGTCACCCGGCGACATGCAGGACCCCAGGTCCCGGGTCCGGTCTCGCAACTGCCGCTGCGCGTGAAACCGTGCGCGGGTCGATGAGCAGGGGCCCGAGGGGCTCGAGTACGTCTTCGGCTGCTGCATGGGTGGCTCCGGAAAAGGGCGATGCCGGCTCTAGGCCGGAGGGGGTGGGTGCGGGGGCCCTGACCGGATCAGCCTGGGCCGCGAGGCGCTCGCGGATCGGCGCCCCGAGGTCCCGGGCGGCGGTCGGCGCTCGCTGGCCACCGAGCCTGCGGATCAACTCGCCCTGCTCCGTGGTCTTGCCCAGGCGCCCCAGCGGTCTGCTCCACGAAGGATGGCTGCTGCCGCCCAGGACGGCAAGCGCGCTCTCCCCAGACCGCATAGACGGGGTCGGAGGTCGCCAGGGATCGGCATATTTGCCGTCGGCCGGCTGCGGCAGGCCGCGCAGTGACCAGGTGCTGAGATCCCGGAACTGACCGGATTCGAGGGGGAAGTAGGCTCGAGCACCAGCCCAGGGCGCTCAAACGCGTGGATCCACCTCCCAGAGCAGGACCACCTTGGGAGGGAACCAGCGCGCGTTGGTTGGAGAAGGTCACCACTTGGCGCCCGCCGGGGGCGATACCCGTGCAGCCCCAGCAGTTGCTCCTGCAAAGGGGTCGGAAAGGAATTCCACGGAGATTGCGCAATCGATCGCTTCGAAGCTGCCATCGCCGAAGGGGAGTCGCGGGTCGTTTATGAGGTTGTGGACCACCCGCTGGTCGGCGGCGATCACCGCCAAGGAGATCGAGCTTCTTCGCGGCCTCCATCCATTGGCCGGCCGCCTGGCCTGCTGCCAGTTCCTCCGGCAGCTGCGACGCCAGCTCGACATCAGGTCGAGGATCCGGTCGCCCGCCGGGATCAGGCGACCGGTGAGGGCGCGGATCTCGGCGATGCAGGGGCAGGTCGATGTGATCCACCAGGTAAAGCTGGCTGTAGAACAGGCCAACTGGCCCGGCGTCCTGGCGTGCGAAGGGTTGGTCGTAGACCGGAAGTCGGTGGGGGTGGCAAGCCAACGGGTCTGCATCCCGGTTCCATCTGGCGTCACTACCAGGTCGGCGACCAGCCGGGTAGCGCCCCCGCGCATCTCGCCAGGGGGAACGGATGGCCTCGATGTAGTGACCAGGAGGTCCAGGGTGCGCTCGGAGACTGGATGGCCAGGATCGACACCTATCGCGCGAGCCGCCGCACCCGGTCAGCCGGCGGTGTCTGCGGTCGCCCGCGGCGATCCTCTCCGGAGGTCACGAAGGATGTACTCGGGGATAGGTGCGCTCCGGCTCCTGTTCTGCAGGTCGCAAAGGCCGGTGGAAGACCAGTTGAACCGGCAAGGTCACACACCTCGACGAGTCCGCGCGGATCCAGGCGGGGCACGAGCGCCCCGGGCGCGAACCCCTGCGCCACCAGGTCTCTGCGTGGTTTGCCCATGACGTCGACCTAGATCTTTGGCGGGGGCAGGTCCCGCTGAGCAGATCCAGCTTGGTCGCGATCTTGGTGTGTGGTGGCGTCTTAGCTCGCAGGCCCAGCGCAAATCAACCGCATCCGTGCCATCGCCCGGCTGCTGGTGCTGCTTTCGAGATGCGCCTTTGCTCGGGATGGCCGTATCCCAGGCATCGAGTCTCCCGGTCGGCGGCCAATGAAGGATCCATGGGCCTCCAGTGTCGCGTGTCGACTCGATGGGGATGCGTGGGAGGCGGCCCGGATCAACCCCGCGTACTGTCCTGCCGGAAGGGTCTGGTCCAGCCACTGGCCGGATGACCTCGATCAGGGCCTCGTCCTGGCCTTCGAAGAAATGGTGTCCGCGTCCAGGACCCAGGTCTTCGGTGCAGGCCGTGGGCATTGCCCGCCGCCTGGGCGGCGCTCGACCTGCCTCGCGGCGGTGTCCGGATCGTCGGCGGCAAGATCACCGCCACGGGTGATCGAGCATAGGGAGCCGGATGCGCCCGACGGTCCGGACGAAAACCAACCCGGACGTGCGTCGGGCGCGCAAGCCGGACATGCCGATGGCCACATAGGCATCCGCGGCCTCCATCATGGCCAGCCAGAGCAACGGCCGCTCGCGGCGGCAACTCAGGCCAGTAGGCGATCGGGACGATCTGCCCGACCCCGCGCTCCTTCAGGAAGGCCAGGGCGGCGTCCATGCGAGGTGCGACAGCGTCCATCAAGGGCAAGTAGTCGCTCGATTCGGCCTTGCGTTGCCCAGGACAGGCATCTGGATCGAGAGGGTGCTCCAGCCCTGCGCCGGGAGCCCGACCCGGATGGGGTGGATCACCTGCGGCCAGTCCGGGTGCACGCCGATCCCGTGGACGACGAGGGCCGCCCGCTGGCTCGGCGCGCCGTCGGCGGTCTCCGCCTCCGTGTAGAGGCCGAGGAAGGTCTGGCCCCCGGCGACCAGGTCCACGGCCTCACCATCCATCAGCGCATCGACGATCTGCGCGCGCCACCGGGCCTCCTTCTCCAGGTCCGATCCCGTCGCCGCGGGCGGGGACTCCGCGTGGATGGGCAGGCCGATCGACACGAACCAGCAAAGCGGCGAGGCCGGCACGGGCAAGGGTCTTGGAACGCATGGATCGTGGTCCTCTGTGGATGTCTGAGGCAGGGATGGACAGGGGATCGGCGCGCGGGGCGCAGGCGCGCGGCGCCGGCTAGTGGTGACGCTCGGGGGATGGACTCAGTGGCTCTGGCGTCCTCGACGCCGGGTCCGGTGACGGGGACGAAACGCACCGGTAGCTGCGCCTCCCGGACCAGCTCGCCGGCCTCTTTGCGATAGACCGCGAGCACCTGGAACCCGCCGGGCTCGCTCACCGGGATCACCAGCCGGCCCCGGGCCTGAGCTGGTGCGATCAGGGGCTCGGGGGAGCCGGGGCGCGGCCGCGGTGACGATGATCCCGTCGAAGGGGGCGGCCTGGGGCCAGCCCGCCCAGCCGTCCCCGGCGCGCACCTGCACCCGGTCGTAACCCAGCTCGGACAGGGTGGTGCGGGCGCGCTGGGCGAGCTCGGGGACGATCTCCACCGTGTAGACCTCGACCCCCAGGGCGGCGAGCACGGCGGCCTGATACCCAGAGCCGGTGCCGAGCTCGAAGACCCGGTCGCCGGGTCCCACGCCTAGCAGCTGGGTCATGATGGCGACGATGTAGGGCTGGGAGATGGTCTGACCCTGACCGATGGGCAATGGGTGGTTGCGATAGGCGAGCCCGCGCTCCGCCGCCGGCACGAACCGTTCGCGCGGTACCGCGAGCATGGCCTCGCGCACCCGCGGGTCGAGCCGGGAGAAACCCAGCTCACGGGCGGTGAGCCGCACATCGGCCTCGATCTCCGAGACCAGGTCCTGGCGCTGGGCGGTCATGTCCGGCTCCGACCCGCTGGCCACGGAGACCATCCAAAACAGGCCGGGCCACAGGAGGCCGAGCCACAGGAGGCGGAGTGACCGTGACCGGCGACGCGGCAGGTCAGGTGGCAGGTGGTCGGGCAAGTCCTCGCGGGGGCACCCTGGGGCTTGCCGGGGCGCTCGCTGGGGCCAAGGTATTGATAGGGTCGCACGTTCTGGTCTGGTCATCGGTTGGCGGGGGTCGGGGGCAGATCCGCCCCTGTTGTCTGGGTAAGGGCGTGATCCACCCTGGGTGTCGGCTGGCGTACACGGGAAGCGATAGTCGAGTGCGGGCCATCCCAAACGACCGTGAGCCCGTCCGGGGCGCGCGCCGGATCGTGCCGGCGCCGCTGCTTCGGATTGGGTTATTGGGGTCTCAATAAGCGTGACCTCTTGATCCCCAGTGAACCCCATGCGCGCGATCATCCCGCCGTACCGACTGATCCTGCCCTTGCTGCTTTTGCTCGCGACCGGCAGCCCCCCTGCGTTCTCGACCGCGGGCGCCTCGGAAGGCACCGAATGGCTGGTGCGAACGCCCGCGGGTGAGGAGCGCGTGCAGCTCTATGTCTTCTGGTCACGCCAGTGTCCCCACTGCCTGGAGGCCAAGACGTTCTGGGAGGGGCTGCGCGAGCGCGAGCCCTGGCTCGAGATCCAGGACTTCGAGCTGACCAGCGACCGCGCGAACGTCGCGCGCTATGTGGAGCTGGCCCGGTCCCTGGGTCAGGAGGCCCGCTCGGTCCCGGCCTTCTTCGTCTGCGGCCAGATGCTCACCGGCTTCGACCGGCCCGAGGGGATGGGCGAGCGCGTCCTGGGTCTCGCTCGCTTCTGTCGCCAGGGCGGCCGGGATGTCCGTCGGCCAGGGAGGCCGTCGCCGGGGAGCGCCCCCTGGACCTGGGTGAGGCGCCGGCCGAGGCCCCGGCCCGCATCGAGCTGCCCCTCTGCTCGGAAGCGTCGCCGTGGGCGAGCTGTCGCTGCTCGTCCTGACCCTGGTGATCGCGGGTCTCGATGCCTTCAATCCTCGCCTTCTTCGTGCTGCTCTTCCTGCTGAGTCTCCGGGTCCATGCGCGCAGTCGCACCCGGATGCTGTTTATTCAGGGGCACCTTCGTGCTCTTTCTCGGGCCTGGTCTATTTCCTTCTTCATGGCCGCCTGGCTGAACCTGTTCCCTGGTGGTCGGCGGGGCGCCCTGGTCACCCTGGTGGCGGGGGCGATCGCGGTGCTGTTAGTGCACCAACGTGAAGGATTACTTCCTGTTCCATCAGGGGCCGAGCCTCGCGATCCCGGACGCCGCAGCCGGGCTCTTCGGCGGATGCGCGGGGCTGGTATCGGCCGACCATCTCGGCGCCATGCTCCTCGGGACCGTCGCCCTGGCCCTCGCCGCGAACAGCTACGAGCTCCTGTGCACCGCGGGCTTTCCCATGGTCTACACCCGCGCCCTGACCCTGAACGACCTGCCGCCCGCCGTCTACTACGGCTATCTCGCGCTCAGCAACCTGGTCTATGTGCTTCCCCTGCTCGCGATCGTCCTGGTCTTCACCTTCGTTCCCTAGGCGCGCGCAAGCTGAGTGAGTCCTAGTGGCGGGTGCTCAAGCTCCTCTCTCGGGACATGATGCTCGGGCTCGGTCTGGTACTGCTGGTGCGCCTGGAGCTGCTCTCGAGCCCCCTGGTCGGGGTGACCCTGCTCGGGGTGGCCCTGGTCGTGACCGGTGCCCTGGCCCTTGCGGGCCACAGGAAACCGGCCGGTCCTTAGGCGCTCCCGGGTGTTGTCGCTCAGGTTATCCCGCCGGAGTCTCTGGGGATTCATCCACACCAGGTTTCCGGGACTCGCCCACCGCTGTGGGCGGTTTCTGCCCGTGTAGGCTGTCTTTCGGCTCCTCAGTTTGTCAACGGGCAGCAGCTGTTTAGGGTTATCAGATGCCTGCCGCCGCGGTAGCGGCGGTAGTGGCAGGCGGGGTGGGGCAACGACGAGGCGAGCCGGTCATCACCGGCGGCGGTAGGCGTTGCTTAACGCCAAACAGCTGCTGACGCTCGCCGGACCCTCAGGGGCCGGCTGGCGAACGCCGGCGGTCACCGAGGTCTGTGAGAAAAGGCGGGCAGGCGACGTACAGGAAGCGGACTCTCAACTTGCGGCTGCCGGCGGAAACACTGTCCCAATGTCTGTCCCTCGGAAGAGGTGGGTTCGAGCACCCGGTCTTTGCTGCCATGTTGGTTACCGATTGTGCGCCAAGGCGTATAATCCAGCGCCGCAGGAGCGGGACGTTCCACCCGCGGTAGTGATCGGGAGTCCGATGCTCCGGAGGGGAGGAGCTATCTCGGTCGGACGCGGCCACCCGCCGACACTCAAGAGCGTGAGTCGCTCGATACCACTGCCAATTTGAATGGCCAGGAGCAGGACTGCGCGCTAGAATTTTCGGACTATGCGAAGGAGAAAGCGGGCTTGCCAAACGCAGCAACAATCACGGTCAAGGAGACGCTCAATCTGCTCGACGCCCGCTTCGCCGATGTCGTCGAGGGTATAACTCAGGGACGTTATGCCTTTTGGCTGGGGTCAGGCATTTCGCGCGATCGCGTCATAGGTCTTGACGGCGTGCTCTCCAAGCTGATCGAGTTTCTTCGCAGTCGGGTGAACGCTGATCCCACCGGTGACCACAGAGATGCCTTGGACAAAATCATCGACATGGCCGCGCCCTCGCCGGAGGAGCGCGACGAGATCGACCTGAGTCAGCCAGCCGACACATGGCCCTGTTTGCGTAGCCTACTCAAGCGCTTGTGGAATCAATATTCCGCCGTCCTATCGGTTGAGCTTCCTGGCGAAACACTCGATCATTTGCTTTGGGTTGGTCTCGATTTCGCCAACACCTTCTCCAGCCAGCCGGCCGATGCCGAGCATCTTGCCATTGGCATGCTCGTGCTTGAGGGCACTGTGACCGATCTCGCCTCGGCGAACTGGGACGGCCTGCTCGAGGCGGCGATGAACGAACTCGGCTATGCGGATCCGGAGAGCGTTTACCAGATCACCGTCACCGGCGAGGATTTGCGCGGACCGCCCGCTGCAGCGAAGCTATACAAATTTCACGGTTGCGCCCTGCGCGCAATCGCCAACGAGGACGAGTACCGTCCTCTCCTGGTCGCCCGATCCGCCCAGATCACTGGCTGGAAGAACAACGAAAGGTTCAAGATCGTCCGCGACCAACTGCACGCGCTAATCCAGCGCAGTCGCACGCTGATGATAGGTATGTCGGCGCAGGACGAGGACATCAAAGATCTGTTCAGCACCGTGAACGCTCACCAAGGCTGGAAGTGGACCGATACGCCAAGACCGATTGTTTTCTCGGCTCAGGAACTCGGCGACGATCAAAAGAACCTATTAATCGTCAGCTATGGTGAAGCGGAATATGAGAACAACCGCGAGACAATCTGTGAGTCCGCGCGCCTCCAAGCCTATGCCAAACCCCTCTTGCTCGCTTTGCTGCTGCAGGTATTGACGACAAAGCTGGAGGTACTCGCCAGCGACGTTGGCGCTCCCAATCTCGATGACACTGCACATAGCGCGATCGCGGACGGGCTCCGACACCTGCGCAATCGCGTCGCTGAAGCAGACAACGGCGACCGCGTGGCGTTTGCGAGGGGCATCGCGCGCGGCGTTGCCCGCGCCCGGCACCAACTGCAGAACGGCACCATTCCGTCTGGCGTTCCAGCTTACTTCCCGATCGACGATGGCCCGGCCCATCGCATCAAGGGCAAGCTTGCGCTTCAGAGTTCTGGCCAGCGGGAAGCGGCGGCGGCACTCGGTTTGATCGGACTTGACGAGCAGGCGTCTGCTTGGGCAACGTCAGTCGATGATCCGACCGACGCCCGGGCGGGCGCACTGCGGCTCGCGTCACCGAATGGCAATGCGCGCGTTTTTCTTGCTGCTAACGACTACACCATCACCAGTCTGATGAACTGCGGCGCGTTCGACGACGACGATGACGACGTCGTGGTGATCTGCTCAGGAGGGGTCGTCGATCGCCAGCAACGGAATCCAAGCTCGAATTGGCGCAACGGCACGATTGGGCCACGCTACATAGGGTTCGGACCTATGCTCGCCGAAGCTAACGATCTCGACGATCTACGAGAGCGCTTTCGCGGCGAGGTGGCGCTGTGACTACAACTGAAAACGTCGTCAAAATCCTTGTCGACGAAGGCGGCTATCGCGAGCTGCCCAGGCCGTTCAAGGTCGGCTCGCTGTTGTTCGAGTTCACCCATGCGTTGATTGCCAGCGAGAAGGCCAATGATGTTGTTATCGTCATTGAGATCACGGGTGACACGGCCGACGATGCCGTAACCAGGAAGGTCCTCGCTCTAACGCGCGCCCTCGATGTGATGCGTTCCAAGCGGCCGGTTACCGCCGTGCTGACATCCGGGCAACCGCGGCCGGAGATGGTGCGATCGATCAGCAAAGTATGCCGCGTGCTTGCCGTGGGAGCCCCTGTCGGTCCTGACGCGCTCGAAGAGGTACGCGAGTGGCTCTCCGTGCTTTTGCCGCTCAAGGAACCGGCGGTGGTCGATACCATGCTCGACTGGGAAGGTGACTTACGCCGCCAAGTCCCCAGTAAGGCCGAGGGTGCGTTGTTGGAAGAGTTGGTGCTAGCTGCGCCCCATGGCAACGTCGACGTCGAGCAGGTGCTCGCCCGCTCGATCGGCAGCTTGGTCGAGCCAGCGCTGCAAGAAGGTGAGGACGAATGACGACGCCTCGCCTGAAGACACTCGTCATCGAGAACTTCCGCAGCCTTCGCGGCAAGGTTGTGATTCCGCTGGATGCGCAGGTCGTGCTCATCCATGGCACCAATGGCATGGGGAAGACGAGCACGCTTTCGGCGCTCGAGCTTGGACTCACGGGCAGGATCGCGCACCTCGCAGCCGAAGGGAACGGCTATCGGCCGTACCTCACAACGCTCGGCACTGGCGGCGGCTCGATCGAGCTTACGACAACGGCTCCTCAGCACGCTGGAGCACGTACTGGTGGCTCGCTCGCATTTAGCGATACGCGCTTCGAGTCCACGCCGTTGCTCGACCCGGGCGACGCCCATTTCTTCTCGGAGCGCTGCTATCTCCCCCAGGCCACGCTCGGGCGCCTTCTCGAAATCTATGACGACCAAAAGACGACCACCACCTCTCCGCTAACGCAGTTCGTCAAGGAGTTGCTCGGGCTCGACCCGCTCGATGCTCTGGTCGACGGGCTCCAGCCCGCGCGCCACGTAGCCCGCATTCGCAATCTGGTCCCGCAGTATCGCCGCCTCGAGGCGCTGCTCGGTTCACTTGAGGACGAAGTAACCCACATCGGTCAGTCGATCACGACTGTGAAGCAGTCATCGGCGGAGCGACTCGCCGAACTGAACAGCACGCTGGGCCAGCTGTCGCCGGAGTCGCGCAGGGTCGTAGGCGCTGATACAGACCTCGCCGCACTTCGCGCGCAGCTAGAGGCGCAGCGCGACGAGGAACGCCTGCTTACCGATCTCACACGCACGCGGTCCGAGCTGAAGGGGCTCAGCGAACGCTGGCGTTCGCTGCCAACCGAGGAAGCAAGCCACGACGTCGCAGGCAAGGAGCGACGACAGCAGACCGCTATCGACGCCCTGAATGCCTGGCGGACCGGACCGGGTAAGGAGTTGGAAACCGCCGTCGATATCGTGCGATCGATCTTTTCGGATGTTCAGGCGGTGGACGACGGTCCGGAGACGAGCCGCGCTACTGCAGAGCGCCGCGCGAACGTCGAGGCAACCCGCTGCACCACCTTGCTTAACAGGAGCGCGTCCGCCGCCGAGCGAGTCACGGCGTTGAATGCGACCATCCAGCGCGCGACGACCCGGATTGATGAGCTCGACAAAGCGCTGGCGAGCAGCGCCCAAGATGCCAAGTCGTTGGCGAGCGCGCTGGCGGGGGTAGCATCCCATGTTCGGGATGAAGTCTGCCCTGTGTGCAATCGTAATTTCGCTGAGCTCGATGCAGGGCCGTTGGCAGCGCATATCGCCACCAAGATTGCATCGCTTACCAGCGAGGCGGGACGCCTCCAGGCTATGGCCAATGAGCGCGCCGAGGAGAGTAACCGTCTGACAGCTGCGCGGCGGGACCTGCTGAGTGCACCTAGCGATGTTCTGTCTGCCGAGGAACAGGGGGAGCTGAGGGCTCGCGCGGCACAGATGGCGAGTGCGGCCCAGCGATTGAAAGCCCTTGCCGACGCCGCGGAGACCGGAACGCGCTTGATGGCCGAGGCCATGGATGCGCGCGACGCATTGATGCGGGCGCGACGGCGCGACGAGCTCTCGACGTCCTTGCTGCCGGAGATCGAAACGCTTATTCAAAACGTGATCAATCGACCGGCAAGCAGCTTCGTCGGGATCGATGATGCGCTGAAGGAAGGCGACCGAATCTTGGTCGAGCGCATCGAGAAGGCGGAGAGTATCGTCTCGCTGCGAGTTCGCGCCCTTTCGCAGCTCGAACTGCTGGCAAAGGATCTTAATGAGATCACCGCATTGACTGCTGAAAAGGAGAGGGCGGCCGATCACTTGAGGACGGTCGAGCAGGCGATAGAACAGGTCAAGCAATGTCGGGGGAGAGCGAAGAACATTGCCGATGCCGCCGACAAGGTGCGGTCGAGCATCGTCAAAAGGGTGTTCAACACTTCACTCAACAAGATTTGGCGGGACCTATTCGTTCGGCTCGCGCCGTCAGAACAGTTCGTACCCGCGTTCAAGTTGCCAACTGGTGACGGCGGCACAGTCGAAGCGGTGCTCGAGACGCTGCACCGATCGGGCAAGTCGTCAGGCTCGCCTGGCGCGATGCTGAGCCATGGCAATCTCAATACCGCGGCACTCACCCTCTTTCTGGCGCTTCATCTGTCGGTGCCGATGCGTATGCCCTGGCTCGTGCTCGACGACCCGGTCCAGTCGATGGACGACGTACATATCGCTCAGTTCGCAGCGCTGCTCCGCACGCTGTCCAAGGGATTGGATCGGCAACTGATCGTCGCCGTTCACGAGCGCGCGTTGTTCGACTATCTCACACTCGAGCTCAGCCCCGCGTTCCCCGGCGACAGTCTGATTTCGATCGAGATCACCCGCAACTTCGAGGGCGACGCGGTTGCAGCGTCGCGGGCATTCGGCTTCGAAGAGGATCGGGCCATTGCCGCGTAGGCGCGAGAATGGCGGATATCGAGCACCAAGGCCGAGGCGCAACTATCCTGTCCGCACGATCCGGCACTGGACAGTCTTGTCGAGGCGCTGGAACACAAGCGGTGCGCGGCCGAGATAAGACGGCCATCGAGCGGCACGCGCGTATAGCCGCGCGTTTGACTCGGGGCGGTTAAGCGATCTCGGAGACGCTTCAGCGCAACCCGATCCTGACAGGCAACCTCTTCGGATTACTCCTCCAGATGGGGCAAACATCGCTCCAGAAGGGCTTCGACCTCGTCGCTTGCAGGAGGCTTGAGGTCAGGAGCGGCAAGGACGCGGCGCAAGGACTGTGCGGCCGCGGCGTAGTTCCCGAGCTCGAGTTCGGCTCGGCCGATCCCCCAAGAATTTCCGAAGTAATCGGGCATCTCGGCGGCTGCGGCCTGAAACGCAGCACGTGCGTCTTTCCAGTTTTGCAGTTCGACGTAGAGCCAGCCGAGCGCCGACTGGACCGGTGCGGTTGCTCCCTTAGTTTTTTTGGCCCACCAAAGCGCATGTCGGAGCTCCGATTCTGCGCTTGGAAACTCTTTCATTTCCTTTAGCGCCGTTGCTAAACCCAACCGGGAGGCCACATGTCCCTGGTGAATTCGAACGGATTCTTGGAATTGGTGCGCAGCCTCCTCGAACCGCTCGGATTTCAGTAAGTAGTTCCCGTAGATATGGCACACGTTGAATGAGCGAGGTAAGTCTTTTGCAAGTGCGCGGAGAAGGTCCTCAACTCCTAACAGATTGCGGAGTCGACTGCCACCTTGGTAGCAAATGCTGCATAACCCATCCTGAGATCATCTGGTGCGGCATTGCTATCGAGCCGATTGCGCATGCGTGCTCTCCAACGCCTGCAGCCGCTCGTCCTCGAATCTCCCGTCCGGGAGCTTCAGTTAAGTACGCAAAGTACTGCGCCTGCATGTTGCCTGCGGATGCTCTTGCCGAGCCATCGCGCCGTATCCTTGGTCGCCTGCCGCCGCTCTTCTTTGAACTCTTTATCCGGCAGCTTCATCAGGTACGTCAGGTACTGGGTTCGGACGCTCGTGTCCTCGGGATGCGTTTCGAACCATCGCGCCGTATCCTTGGTCGCCTGCCGCCGCTCTTTTTTCTTGAACTCTTTATCCGGCAGCTTCATCAGGTACGCCAGGTACTGGGTTCGGACGTTCGTGTCCTCGAGATGCGTTTCGAGCCATCGTGCCGTGTCCTCGGCCGCCTGCCGCCGCTCTTCTCCTCGAACTCTTTATCCGGCAGCTTCATCAGGTACGCCAAGTACTGCGTTCGCACATCAGTTGCCTGCGGATGCGCTTCAAGCCATCCCGCCGTGTCCTTGGCCGCCTGCCGCCGCTCTTCTTCGAACTCTTTATCCGGCAGCTTCATCAGGTACGCCAGGTACTGGGTTCGGACGTTCGTGTCCTCGAGATGCGTTTCGAGCCATCGCGCCGTGTCCTCGGCCGCCTGCCGCCGCTGTTTCTCGAACTCTGTATCCGGGAGCTTCATCAGGTACGCCAGGTACTGGGTTCGGACGGTCGTGTCGCCGAGATGTTCGTCAAGCCATGCGGTAACCTGCGATATCAAAGAGGACGCCCTCTTTGATCGGTGAGCCCGCAACCAGCCAGGTCAACAGTGGCGGGCCGAGCGCCCAGTCGAGCTTTCCGTTCAGACTCTCAAAGAGCCGCTTTCTGAAAGCAGCCATCTCCGCGGCCTGGAGTTTGTTAGCAAACATGACGGCTCTGCGCTGGGCGATGGAAAAATCAGCCGCGTCGATTAAGGCCCGCAAGTCCAGGGTCGGCGGAAAAGCTCGCTCTTTTTCGGAAGGCCCGGAATCAAACCAGAGCGCCAAAGCCGCCAGCCAGCCGTCCGGAACCGCCGTTGCATGTGCATTCAGACTAGCGGCGAGCTTTCTCGCAAGGTGAGTGCAGCCGCTTCGATCCAGGACCGTGAATAAGCTACATAGAGGTACTGTTTTTGTCTCTGGACGCGCTTCCAGGCTGCGGCAAGGTCGTTGGCGAAACCGGTACTCACCCTTGCCGTCGAGCGCGGCGGCCAAAATGCCCACCGCCATGATTGATTCCGGCACGGCAAGCGATGCCTGTACGATCAGGTCGTTCAGGGGGCGCCACTCGGCCGGACGAAGTGTCCAGGCATGTTCCGCAATTCGTTGGTGGGCAGCGGAGATCTGGTCTCCGATGAAGGAGAAAATGGCGATGGACGTCCGGAGCCCTTGTTCGGAAGATGGCCCAACCCTTCCTGATGGGTCAGCTGCCCAAGCGCATCGGTGATGGACCGTCCGGTGGCAATTCCGCCGGCCTGTTCAAGACGGCTCGGAGGATCGGGCCCCGGGCAAGGCAGATAGACGCGGTGAAAGAAGCAGGTCACCAGAAAGGCACGGACCTCCCACGGATAGTCTTCGAACGCGCCATCCGCGGCAATCGGCTGTCCGCCGTTCAACGTCTCCCACAGGCGCCGGATGATCTCGTCGAACGAAACGCCGGCAGCACGCTGCATCGCGAGAACCAAAAAATCGTCCTCCGATTCCCCGGTTTCGGCCGATTCGTATCCATAGAGCTGGTCCAGCCCGCGACGTTCCTGAGCGCTTGCGGGGCGCGATTCGAAACTCGGTTTTCTGAATTCTCCCCCGCAGCAGAGACTTGTATCTGTCATAGAGGAAAGTCGGGGAAGCAGCGAGCACTGCCACTTGGCCTGCACCGGGCACGGCGAGCTTGGCGCAAGAGATCAGTCCGGCCAGGTGGATTCGGCATATAGCGGATCGTCGAGGACCAGGAGAACCGGCACGCCTTGACGAGCAAGCTCATCGAGCTTCTCGCAGAAGCGGTCGGGATCATCGACATTGTCCAGGTACACGCCCGGATCGGCTACTGCGACTCGGCCTTCTTGAACCAGTTTTGCCGCCACCCGTCTTACAAGGGTGCTCTTGCCGGAACCCGGCGGGCCAAGAACGAATTTCACGGCCAGCCGCTGGTTGGTTCCGCGGCGCAAGGGCTCGATGAGATCCTCGACAACGGTCTGCTCCAGCGCCTCTGTCTGATCGCGCTCGAGAAACTTGATGGCAGCATCGGTCCCGTGGGCGACGTCGGTCCATTCCGGTGGCCGAGCGACGAACTCACTCTTGGGCTTGGCCTGCTGATCGCGAAGAAATTCCCGGCCGACAACCTGGAACGGGAGCCTTCTTCCCTCGTGGCGCCGATACTCGAAGAGCGCAGTGGCGACGTCTTCGCGGCGGATGTGGAGTCGAGGCGTGCGTCCGCTGGGAATCGGGCTTCATCGCTCGCGGGGTCGAACGCGATGAGGTTCTCGTGCAACAGGCCTCGCCCAACCGCGCAATAGCCTCGCGTTGGTGCTGCGCTTCAATCCCGACAGGTGCTCTTCCGAAGCAGCCTCCAGGGCCTCGCGTTCGGCATGCAGGATCGGCCCCGCTGGATGATCCTGATGGACATCCCCCGACAGATAGACCCGCTTCCGTCCGGTCTCCCTTACAAGAGATCGAAGAGCGCCTCGTTGACCAAAAGCGTCAGCGGCGTCCTGCCCCGTCGTCGATCGACACCGCGCCTTGGCCGAGCGCAAACAGCGTCGTCGAGAAATGTCGTCTTTACGGCATCGCGCGAGTCGGAAATGCGCGCAGACAAAGCCCCTCCGGGAGAGAACCTGGGATCCGTGCAAACCAGGCGAAGGCGTATTTGCGCTCTGTCCTCCGGCCGGACCCAGAGCAGCTTGGGTGCGAAACCGAGTAGGATGCCCGCCAAGGGAGCGGGTTGCCCGATGTCTTTAACCTTCTTGCATTGCGTGAAGCAAACGGTCGAGTCGCTCCACCGCTCGTCGAGATCCTCGCCCCAGTCGTATCTCAGCTGCGTCGGCACACCGAGCAGGCTCAGCCCCTCCCGGCGCACGGCCATCGCGGCCATGCGCGCAATGGCGAAGCTCGCTTAGGTAATTGAATCCCCCGAGGCTGATCCGCCCTTGATGCGTCGCCCTCAGCAGGTCCAGGTTATCGTCTGGAACGAGAAAAGCATTTGGTGTCGGAGGTTTGCAACTAAGTCGCTCTCCGCGCGTTCAAGCTGCCTATGCCTCGCCTTGCGCCGGAAAAGCCGGGGGCTAGGAGATCGCAGCGGCATCCTGTTTCGGCACTAAATCCGCCCTGCGGAAATACCAGCACGAAATGCCGGGCAAATGCAAACGGGCACGTGGACCGGAGCTCGGGTCGCCGGTCGCTGGACGGGGATTTTTGGGACGGAAAGGCACTTCGAGCGGACGGGCCTCACGAGACTGGTGCCGAGGGTCCGCGGCAGGAGGTGGTGCCCATCAAGCCTGCTGGTCGAACATCTCCTTTATTTGGGATACGCCATCATCCTGCAAAACGGGGAGCGACCGGAGTCCGTCTTGCGATAGATCGGTACCAGACGGACAGGTGTGCGCGTGGGCCGACGGCAGATATGGGAGGAAATCTGCTAGCTCGTTCTGGCCTCGGTGGTAGAAAGTATCAATGCGTGTAACGACTACAACCCCTTGCATTTGCGGTCGACGTCAGCGGTGGATCGCGCATCATTCCCACGGCATCAGAATCCCAAAGCGACGGCTTCCAACGTGAAGTGACCGCTGGCTTAAGCAGCCTGGGGGTCCGCTATGCGCGAGCCGTCATTAAACATGCCAAGGTTGAGTGGCAGTTCGAGGGGCGCGGAGCGGACACCCGGCGGCATGCCCTAATCGCCCTTGTTGGTTAAGGGTTATCCGATGCCTACCGCCGTGTGGCGTGCTCGATCGAAGCCGCCGGACGTCGATGACTGTGACGGGGACCGGCAGGTTAGCGGGGGCGGCGGTAGGCGTCGGATAAGCCTCGAGGGAGGAAACCGCGGGCGGTTTGGCACGCCGGTAGCGCGGGCGTGGCGCTATGGGGATTTGAATTGAGCCCGTTGTTGGTCTGGGTGATGGCGACGGCGCGGATTGGGTCGGGCGCACGGCGCGCCACGGGAATGGCACCGATGGGGCGCGAATAGGCGCGAGCACAGCGCTGCAACTGGAGTGAGCCGAGCCCGGTTTTCGCGTCCATGAGCATGGTCTGCCCGTCACCGACGTCGAGCCGATGGTCCACGGACGCTGAAGCAAAGCGGATGGTGGCGCTCATGCTGCTCTGCCCAGAGCCGACGGCGGTGCCCGCGGGGCGTGGCCGCGCTCGAAGATCTCGATGATCACCATGGGCGCCCCGCAGCAGGGACAGGGGCGGATGTTGGCGTCTGCTGCCTGGTACGGATGGTCCTCGTCCCAAGCGGTGGGCAGGGCAATGAGCGGAGCTGGGGGGGCGGCGAGCAGCGCCCGCGCCCGAGGTTCTCGACCCGCCCGGCATTGGCGATCAGGCCGTAGTGACGGATGCGGTGAAAGCCGCTGGGCAGGACATGCAGCAGGAAGCGGCGCATGAATTCCCCGGTGCTGAGCGTCATGGTCTTGTGCTTGGTCTTGCCCTTGGCGCGGTAGTCCTTCCACTTGAAGGTGACGCCGCGCTCATCCAGGGCGATGAGCCGGCTGTTGGCGATCGCCACCCGGTGGGTATAGCGGGCCAGATAGGCCAGCACGGCGGCCGGGCCGGCAAACGGGCGCTTGGCATAGACCACCCAGTCGATCCGGCGTAACGGTCTGAGCCAGTCGGCAAAGGCAGTGGCTTCGACCAAGCCGGCATACTCACCGAAAAACTGCAGCTGACCGGCCGCATGGGCCTGGGCGAGTGCCTCGAGGAAACGCCGCCGAAACAGCCGCGAGAGCACGCGTACCGGCAGGAAGAAACCCGGTTTGCAGGCGACCCAGCGTTGCCCGTCGGGCGACAGGCCACCACCGGGGACGATGCCATGCACATGCGGATGATGGGTCAGCGCCGAGCCCCAGGTGTGCAGGACCAGGGTCAGCCCGATGCGGGCACCCAGATGCCTGGGATCGGCGGCGATGGTGCGCAGGGTCTCGGCCGCGACCTGAAACAGCAGGCCGTAGATCACCGCCTTGTTGTGATAGGCGATCGCACTGATCGGCGCCGGCAGGGTAAAGACGACGTGGTAGTACTCGACCGGCAGCAGATCGACCTGACGGGCCTCGAGCCAGCGCCGGGCGGCACTGGCCTGACACTTCGGGCAATGGCGGTTACGGCAGGAGTTGTAGGCGATCTGGGCATGCTCACAGGCGGGACAATGCAGCACATGGCCACCCAGCGCCGCGCTGCGGCACTGCTCGATCGCCGACATGACCTTGAGCTGGCCCAGGCTGAGATGCCCGCGCTGGGTCTGCCGCCAAGCCGGCCCGTGGGCACGGAAGATATCCGCGACCTCCAGGGGATAGGTCACCGATGTCGCCTATGACGATGGTAACCCCTCAAGCGGACTGATCACCTCGCGCAGGACCTCGGTCGCCACCTGAGCATACAGCGCGGTAGTCTCGAGCTTCTTGTGCCCGAGCAGGACCTGGATCACGCGGATATCCACCTTCTGCTCCAGCAGATGCGTGGCAAAGGCGTGGCGCAGGGAATGCAAGGACACCGCCTTGTCGATCTCGGCAGCCTTGCATGCAAAGTGGAAGGCCCGGTTGAGCTGCCGTGTCGATAGGGGATTCACGGGGTTTTGTCCCGGGAACAGCCAGCCACCCGATAGTAGCTGCCGGTGAAGGTGGGCATGTCGCCACCAGGCGCGTAACAACTCGAGCAATGTCGGTGAGAGCATCGCGTAGCGATCCCGTTTGCCCTTGCCCTGTTCGACGCGAATGACCATGCGCTCGCTGTCGATGTCGCTGGACCTTGAGATGACCACCTCGCTGGCACGCAGACCGGCACCGTAGGCCACCGACAGGGCGGCCTGGTACGCCGATGTTGGCGATGTCGGCGAAGTTGCTGTCGAGCTGGGACTGATAGTCGTCCCACAGCGGCAGGCGCCAGGTGCGATCACCGGCGGCCTCGCCCGCGGCCAGGAGCTCGTGCGGCGAGCCGGTCGTCGCGGGGTGAACAGCCCGGCCGGGTGCTTGCCGAGCGCGACCACGCAGGCGCCGGTCAGGGTGGCCATGTCGATGACCACGGCGGGGTCGAAGCGCTCGCAGTAGGTCAGGGCGTCGCAGAGGATCAGGCGGCCCTCGGCGTCCGTGTTGAGGATCTCGATGGTCTGGCCGGACATGCTGGTGACGATGTCGCCGGGCTTGTTGGCGTCGCCGTCCGGGAGGTTTTCTGAGGCCGGCACCACACCGACCAGGTTGATGGGCAGCTCAAGCTGGCAGGCGGCCTGGACGGTGCCGAAGACGCTGGCGCCGCCGCACATGTCGTACTTCATCTCATCCATCTCCGCGGCGGGCTTTATGGAGATGCCCCCGGCGTCGAAGGTGAGCCCCTTGCCGACCAGGACCACGGGCTTGGCGTCCGGCCTTGCCGCCCTGGTAGTGCATGACGATCAGCTTCGCCGGCTGGCGGCTGCCGCGCGAGACCGAGAGCAGTGCGCCCATGCCGAGCTCGGCCATCTTGGCCTCATCTCAAGCACCTCGACCTTCGAGCTTGTCGAAGTCCTTGCCGAGCGCTTGCGCGCCTGCTCGGCCAGATAGCTCGGCGTGCAGATGTTGCCGGCAGGTTGCCCAGTTCTTGCGCCCAGGGCGATCCCGGCGGCCATGGCGCCGCCATGCTGCACGGGCAGCGCTCGGCGTTGGCCAGTCCTGCTTCTTGGACGACCCAGAGCGTCAGGCGCTTGAGCGGCGTCTTGGGCGCCTTCTTGTCCTCTTTGGTCTGCGGCTGTAGCGATAGACCGCGATCCTCCGCGAGTGACCACCGCAGTCGCGCAGGCTCGCGTAGAGATCGGCGTCGCTTGGCAAGCGGTCGGGCACGCCAGCACGGCCTCGCCTCGCCGCTGCGGGCGCTGCAGCCACGATCGCGGCGGCCAGCGCCTTGCGATAGCTGGCGCGGGTGAAGTTCCTTCTTCTTGCCGCAGCCCGACCAGCAGGACGCGCTCGGCGGCCACCCCGGGGAGGTCGTAGAGCATCAGGGTCTGACCGGCCTCGCCGTCGAGATCGCCCTTCTTGAGCAGGTCGCCGTTATGCGCCCGCCGCTGGCCTTGTCGATGCGCTTCGGCGGGCCCGGTGAGCTTGCGTTGCTCGAAGACCCCCAGGACCAGGCAGGGGGTCTTGTGGGTTGGCGAGATCGCCGGTCTTGATCTTGAATTCCATCGTGTGGCTCCTGGCGGTACTTGAGAGCGCGGGTCAGCCTGGGCTGGCCCGCTGTAACTGGTGTTAGGATGCTGGCACTAAAGTTTACAGAATGATGGGCTCGGGCCGAAGTGAGAATCCTTGACCGCTATCTCGCCTGGTCGGTGATCGGCGGCACCCTGCTGACGCTGGGCGTGCTGCTGCCGCTGATGGGCGTCTTCATCCTGGCCGATGAGGTCGACTCCATCGGCGTCGAGCGCTATGGGTCCTGGATGCCTTGCTTGTTCATGCTGTTGAGCCTGCCGCGTTATCTCTACCAGGTGTTTCCGATCGCGACCCTGATCGGGGCGCTGATCGGGCTGGGGCACTCTGGCCAGCCGCTCGGAGCTGGTCGCCATGCGCGCCGCCGGAATCTCGGTGGCGCAGATCGTCCGCGCGGCGTCTGCTCGGCGGGCTGCTGCTGGCGATGCTGGCCGTGCTGCTGGGCGAGGTGCTGTCGCCGCCCGCGCCGAACAGCGGGGCGTCGAGCTGCGTCGTCAGGCCTTGTCGGGCAATGTGGCGCAGCAGACGCCGTTCGGATTCTGGGCGATCGATCATGGCTCTTATGTGAACATCCGCGAGATCCGCTCCGGAACCAGCCTGAGCGACATCTACATCTATCGGGTGGACACGCCGCCGGCACGCTGGTGGCGACCCATGCCGAGGGGCGCGCTATCGTGGATGGTCACTGGGTGCTGGAGGACATTGCGCGCAGTCGGGTCGGTGTCGCGGGGGTGCAGGTCGAGCGCATCGAGCAGGCCGGTCTGGGATTCGATGCTCGATCCGGGGTTGCTCAAGGTGGTGGTGGTGGATCCGCAAGCGCTGCCGGTGTGGGGCTCTACAAATACATCCGCTTCATGACGATCAACGAGCAGGACGCCGGGGCCTACGAGGTCGCCTTCTGGGGCAAGGTGCTGCATCCGGTGCTGACCCTGTCGATGATCCTGGTCGCCATTCCCGCTGCTGCTCGGCTCCTCGCGCAGCACGCTGATGGGGACGGCGGATGCTTCGCCGGGATGCTGGTCGGCATCCTCTACTACCTGGTGAGCCGGACCTTCGCCTACATGGCGCTGCTCTTCGGGATGAGTCCCCTGCTTGGCAGCCATCGCCCCGCCGGTGCTCTTCGTACGGCCGCGCTCTTGCTGATGCGGCGGCCTGGGGTGAGCAGGGTCCCGCCGCGTGGGTTCGGCTGCGGAACTCGCGGGTCTTTGGCAGCGCGTCCGGACGCACGTGGCGGGTCCCGACTGGCGGTCGGCCAGGCCAGACCGCGTCGCGGTCGAACAGGCACCACCAGAGTCCCAGACCCGCCGGAATCAGGCCCGAGGTCGTCCAGACGAAGCGCTGCCTTCGCGGTTGAAGAGGCTCAGCCATCACCCGGATGCGCCAGGCCGCATGCCCAGCGTCTGACCGCCGTGGGTCCAGAGGAAGACGCTAGAAGCGCCGTCCACGCCGATCAGATAGCCGCCGTCATCGCCGATCACGCGGATCCGCCAGGCGCGCATGCCGAGCGTCTGACCGCCGTGGGTCCAGAAGTAGATATAGAAGCCGGCAATGACGGCGAGCAGGTACAGCCGCATCAGGGTCAGCGGGAGGAAGCTCTCGTAGAGGGGGTGGCTCGTGATGACCTCGTAGGGGATGACGATGATGGCGTTCGCCAACATGAGCACGCCGAGCAGCAGAACGAGGTCGTACAGCAGTGCACCGAGTCGTCTCCAGAATCGGCTGGTCGAACGGCTGACAAGTCGGATTGCATTTTCTTCAGTCGTCGGACGGATTTCCGGGAAATAGCTCCTGCCGCCATGAAGCCCCATTGTGATTCGGATGCCTATTAAACCACTTCTGTTCAGGCTTTTGCGACGGGTTCCGATGCCCTGGATCGCAATCGTCATGGGTCTTGGCCGCCGGCACTCGTGATCTGGACGTCCTGGATCAGGTCCAGAGCCGCGCAGGTGGACAAGATCTTCGGGCAGGAGCTTGAGGTCCAGCTCGACCTGCGCGCGCGCGAGAGTCTGATCCGTTTCGATCGCTATCTCGACAGCTATGCCGCGACCACGCGGCTTGCTCGCCAATCACCGCAAGCTCTCCGAGTATCTGGAGCCGCTGTTCTGGTCGGCCGACGAGACGTATCGATCCGGTCGTCTACAAGGATTTTCGGCCACTCTGGCTGCCGGATTTCTTCGAGCCGCGATGCGCTTGCGCCCCGCCGAGCCATGTCCTGCTGACCGATCCACAGGGGCGGGTGCGCGAGATCTTCCAGCCCGGACCCACGAGCCCTGCCGGCGGAGATGTCGCGACAGGTGCCGACCCAGTTCCTCGACGCGCACGAGGTGCGCACGTGGTCATCGAGCGTCTCGGCGAGCAGCTCTATCTGCTGATCAGCGATGCGGTGGAGGACGCTGGCGGCTATGACATGGGCTATCTGGTGGTGCTGGTCCCGGTCGACGATGCCTTCCTGGCCGCCTCGCAGCGCGGGCTCGATCTCGGCCGCGCGGCAGTGGCCCTGGTGGACAGCGATGATCAGCGGATCGTCGCGAGTCTGGATTCGGAGCCTGCTGATCCCCGGCACCTCTGGCGACTGGAGCGACACCTATGTGATCACCTCCCAGTCCTTGCCGGCTACGAGGGCGCCGACTCCAACCTGCTCTTCGCGACCTTTGTGCCGCACCAGCGTGGAGAAGATGTCGCGCCATGTGCGCATTCTGGAGCGTCGTCAGCGGTTCATCGCGGCGGGCGTGTTCGTGAGTGTCTTCACCGCCGTCATCTACCTGGTCTCCTCGCGTCTCAACAAGGTGCTCAAGCGCATGACCCGCTTCTCGCAGCGCGCGCTCGGTATTGCCGAGCCTGGCTTCAATCGCGGCGGCAATCAGCTGGTTCTGCTGGAGGATTGGATCCAGCATTTCACCCAGCTGGTGCTGACGGCACGCGAGGAGATGAGCCGCAAGCCACCAGGCCGAGATGCGCGAGAGCGAGGCGCTCAAGGCGGCCATGATGGAGGCCTCGCTGGACGCCATCGTGACCCTGGACCACGAGGGGCGGGTCATCGAGTACAACCCGGCGGCCGAGCGCCTCTTCGGGGTCGGCCGGCGCTTCGCCATCGGCGCCGTCTTCACCGACCGCTTCCTGCCTGACGTGACGCGGGCCGCCTTCAGCCGTGCTGGATCGCTCGCGCCATCTGCACCGCGAGCCGGGTCGAGGCGAGCTGATCGCGCTGCGCGCCGATGGCACCGAGGTGCCGGTCGAGATCTCCATCGCGCCCATCGAACTGGTCGACGAGCGCTTCTACACCCTCTACATCCACGACATCAGCAGCCGCAAACAGGCCGAGCAGGAGATCAAGAGCCTCGCGCGTTTCGCCAGCGAGAGCCCGACCGATCCTGCGCGTCACGGCTGCGGGCCTTCATCGTCTACGCCAACAGTGCCAGCCGGCCCCTGCTGCGCGCCTGGGGTGCCGATCCGGGCGAGCGCCTGCCCGCGGAGTGGGCCGCGGAGGTCGCGATCGCGGCCATGGAGCGCGGCGCGCCGCTGGAGCGCGAGCTGGATATCGCGGGACAGGTCTACTCACTGCTCCTCGCGCCCATTCGCGATCTCGGCTATGTCAACATCTATGCGCGCGACATCACCGCCGTGCGCCGCGCCGAGCAGGAGTCGCGTCAGCATCAGGCCGAACTGGTCCATGTCTGCCGGCTCAGCACCATGGGCGAGGTGGCGACCGGGATGGCGCATGAGCTGAACCAGCCCCTGTCCGCCATTGTCAACTATGCCAACGGCTGCACCCGGCGTCTTCAGAGCGGCGTCGGCGAGCCCAGAGGCGAGCTGGTCGGGGCCATGAACCAGATCACCGCCCAGGCCAAGCGGGCGAGCGAGATCATCCGGCACCTGCGCGCCCTGGTCGGCAAGCAGCCGCCGACGCGCTCCCACGTCGACTCTGAATCATCTGGTCCGCGAGGTGTGCTCCTTCCTGGAGTTCGAGACCAGCCAAGCTCGGGATGCAGATCGAGCTGGACCTCGCTGCCGCTGAGCGATTCCGATCCGTGTCGATCTGGTCCAGGTCGAGCAGGTGCTGCTCAATCTGGTCGGCAATGCGCTCGACGCCCTGGAGGACGTGCCCGAGGGCGAGCGGGCTGCGCATCCGCACCGCTCGGACCGGTGCTGCCCAGGTCACGGTCGAGGACACCTGGTCGGCATCGAACCGCGAGCGCATCTCCAGGGGCTCTTCGACCCCTTCGTGACCACCAAGGAAGGGGATGGGGATGGGGCTGGCGATCAGCCAGACCATCGTCGAAAACCCGTTCCCCCGTGACCACCCAGGACGGGCGGATGGGGATGGGGCTGCCGATCAGCAGACCATCGCGATACCTCACGACGAGGACGTATTTGGGCCGAAGTCCGAGCTGGGCCAAGGCTCGGCCTTCCACCTGACCTTGCCGCTCTCGGAGATCGCCGCAGATACCGAGATCGACGTGCCCGAATCGCTGGAAACCTTCGGATGACTTCTGTGACGGAACCGATGGTATTCGTCGTTGACGATGATCATGCCATGCGGACTTCGCTGCAGTGGCTAATCGAGACCACCGGGATGTCGGTGCAAACCTATGAGTCCGCCGACGCTTTTCTAGCCAATTACTATCCAGGCCGGGCGGGCTGTCTGCTGCTGGACGTGCGCATGCCCGGGATGAGCGGGCTGGAGCGCCAGCCGCATCTGGCCCGCGAGGGCTACCGCCTGCCGGTCATCCTCATCACCGGACACGGCGACGTGCCATGGCCGTGAAGGCGATGAAGGCCGGTGCTGTGGATTTCATCGAGAAGCCCTTCCACGACGAAGACCTGCTGCGCGCATCCGTCATGCCCTGGAGTACGACCAGAAGACCCGGGCGAGCCGCTCGACGCGCGCCGAGATCGCCATGCGGCTCGCCGAGCTGACCCCGCGCGAGCATGAGGTCATGGCGATGGTGACAGATGGCCGATCCAACAAGGAGATCGCGTCCGCGCTCGGTGTCAGCGCCAAGACGGTGGAGGCGCACCGTGCGCGGGTGATGGAGAAGATGCGTGCCGACTCCCTGGCCGAGCTGGTGCGTATGGCCTTGATCGCGACCGGGAGAGGGCGGCGAGTGACGCCGCCGCCCGCGGTGACGAACCCGGTGAGCCGGGTCGGCGCCACGAGCGGGTGAGCCTCGCCTGGGCCTTCTACGACTGGGCCAACTCCGCCTTCGCCACGGTGGTGATCGCCGGCTTCTTCCCGGTCTTCTTCAAGCAGTTCTGGGCCGCGGACTTCGCCGGCGGTGGGAGAGCACCCTCTGGCTCGGCTATGCGAGCAGCCGGCGAGTCTGATCCTGGTCTGCATCGCGCCCGTGCTCGGGGCGTTCGCGGATCAGCTCGGGGCTAAGAAGCGGTTTCTGCTGCTGTTCGCTGTCCTCGGCGTGCTCGCCACCGGTGGCCTCTACTAGCTCGTGGCGGGGCACTGGAGGGCGCTCTCGTCATCTATGTGCTCGGTCTGCTCGGGGTTCTTCGGCGGCAACATCTTCAACGTCGTCCTGATCACCGACGTCGCGCGCCCGGACGACTACGAGCAGTCTCCTCGCTGGCCTATGCGCTGGGCTACCTTGGCGGTGGCCTGGTATTCGCCGCTCAACGTGACCATGGTGCTGACCAGCCCGGCGACCTTCGGGTTCGTCCCCATGCCGCCGGCGCGCTTGTTGATCACCGCGGTCTTCACCGCTTCCTTCAGATCGCTATCGCCAGTCGACGCGCCGCCCGAATTGATCAGGCCGGCGCGGCCCATGTAGCAGTTGGCGAGCTGGTAGCGCGTCAGATCGATCGGGTGATCCGTGGTGAGCTGCGAGTACACCAGCTTGCTGCGTCTTGCCGAAGTTCACCGCGTTGTAGCCGCCGTTGTTCTCGGGCAGCTTCTGCTTGATGATGTCGGCCTCGATCGTCACGCCGAGGTGGTTCGCCTGACCGGTCAGGTCGGCGGAGACGTGGTAGTCCTGGCCGTCGACCTTGAACGCCGGGTTGCGCAGGTAGCACCACAGCACGGTGAACATGCCGAGCTCGTGCGCCTGCTGGAACATCTCGGCGACTTCCTGCATCTGCCGCTTCGACTCTTCCGATCCGAAATAGATCGTCGCGCCGACGCCCGCCGCGCCCATGTCGAACGCCTGCTTGACGCTCGCGAAGCGAATCTGGTCGTAGGTGTTCGGATACGATAAGAACTCGTTGTGGTTGAACTTCAGGAGGAACGGAATCTTGTGCGCGTACTTGCGCGCGACCATGCCGAGCACGCCCAGCGTCGACGCGACGGCGTTGCAGCCGCCCTCGATCGCCAGCTTCACG